>CAZRIV010000001.1:0-583140 GCA_964600235.1 uncultured Bacteriovoracaceae bacterium
AGGACCTTTTTCAATTGATTTTACGAAAGTGCGAAAAATATTTTACGTTATCTGACAAGCATAAATTGCTGGAGGTTTAACCTTGTTGTTTGAGGCCGCCATGGGGCCAGCGGATAAGATTTTCAATCTATAGAATGAAGTCCGATTTATAAATTAATTCTCAAAACAATTGACTTTCTTCTTGCGGTTTGGACGCTCATTATTGGCTTATTATAGTCAAATTATTCTTGAATGCATATGACTTATCAATATATAATCTCATTACTTTATAATCCTGTATATTGTAATTATCAATCGGCACCATATTCTCCATCACATAATCTGTAAGCGGATCACTGAACGGAAATGAAAAACGGTCTGCAAAACCGGTACTGATATATGCCAACCGTGGTTCACGGTTATGTTCCTTCATAAAATCTATTGCCTTGGATAAATAATCGTAGGGGAACTCCGAGAGACAGATATATGAATCATCAAGGCACGGTCTTCGCTTGGCAATCATATGTACCATTGGTGCTTTTGTGTAGGACAATATGAAATCATTTGAATCAGAATATTTTTTGGAAGTTGAACGTATCCATTCGCACATTTCCTTATGTGCTTTCTGGGTTCTGATGCCTTTTCCAAAACCTTCATCAATAATAGAATCAGCCTTCTCAGGAGGCACGTCAAAAAAAGTACATTCCCAATCCGCCAGGGCGGTGGTGTAATAGAAAGGCGAGAATAACAGGAGTAGAACAACCATTTTTGCGACCGAGGGCCTTTTCTCTATGGTGTCCAGTGATAAGGCCATACATGTTATCCCGGCAACAGCCGGTATTGAGGTGAAGAGAACCGTCAAGATGCCCAGAGTGGAGAAAATACTGTTACTCAGTGACATGATGATACAGGGGACAATCAGTATGATGACGTATACCTCGAGTGGTTTAAGTTGTTTCTTTGAATTCACCTTGAACAGGAAATAAGATGAGGCCATGAGAAATGTCGTTACCAGGAACGCGGTAAACCACATGGGGCGTCCAAACAGGCCTTGATAATATACCATCAGAAAACCAAAAAGAGATGTGTCAATGATTATGTACATTACCAGCGCAAGAAGAGTCAGGAAAAAGAATGATGCCATCCTGGGCAACTTCGTGCCAATCAACCAGGCAATGAGAAACAGCGCAACAACGACCACGTGTTTCAAGGCCTCCCAATTGACAGACAGCAGAGAGCCTTTATTGTGAGTAGATGTGGATAACATGAGCTGAACTGATGATAGAATATTTTGAACATATGCCTTATTAAAGACTACAATGAAAACCGTCCAGAAGAAGAGAAAGGGGGCCAGGACAAAACACAGATCCTTAAAGGTAAATTCAAGGGATTCAATCTTCAATTTTCTGAATATCAGAAAGATCAAGACTGGTGAGAATACGACAAGACTCAAATGAAGAAGGCTGAAACTGATCAGCCATAGTGATGCACCTGACAGGAGGAAAAACAGCCTTTTCAGGGATACAGTGGTTGATGTGAGCCCGATGATGAACAGTGCCAGGTGCAGGGTGATGAACAGGTGAGGATATGTCTGATAACTCAGGTTGGATATCATACCTACAGGATCGAGTCCGGTGAAGGCAAACAGGGAGAATATCAGGGGCTGAAACCAGAATTGCCTGGTAACCCTGAAAAGGGCAAAGCTCATGACCAGCAGTGATAAAATGGTCAGAATGTATTGCAGTTGCCTGAAACCAAGCAGGGTTATATCAGGGGCTGCCTTGAAAATAAGGGAATTGATAAAAACATATGGCACGAGTGCCCCGGTGAACTTGTCTTTGAAGAAGTCATCCCCGGCGGTGAGCCGCCAGGCCTCGGTCATGTGATAACCTTCATCAATGAAATTGAAGCCGTATTTGAGTTTGAGCCAACCGGCAAAAGCGGCAATCAAGAAGATGGTGATGCAGGTTATGAATAATGCGATGTGCCGACTACGATTGACCAATGGAGTATCGGATATTTCCATGGATTTGCACTTTAACAGGAAGGTCGCTGACAGCTGCTATTTATCTGAATGCAAATAATCACTGTAACCTCAAAATCATAATCTATGTTCAATTAAGATAAGAAGATAACTTATTTTTTGTAGCAATATACGGCACCATTGTCAAGGAAGACGGTCCGGCCACACATTCTCTATTATATTGAACTAGCCGGCAGTATTCAAAACAAGAGAAAGGTGGATCTTCAGCATGAGGAATCTATAGCGCTCAGAATACTGCGTTCCTGAAGATCAGGCATGTATCATGCCCGCTAACATGTTGTCTTCGTTCAATGAAATCAAATTTGTTTGCCTATCATAGACCTGTGTACTAAGATCGGGCCAACCATCACCCAGGCGAAGGGAACATGCATAAGAATCACAAGATCATCCTCTCACTTGTATTGGGCATAATTTTTTCCACTGCTGCGATATACGTATCGTTCAGGAACATCCCCCTTGCCCAGCTTGTGGACTATGTGAAGACCATAAATTTCTGGTGGATCATACCCACGGTCCTGGTGGGCCTGTCCACGTACTTCGTCAGGGCGCTCAGGTGGAAGGTCATCCTGAAGCCCATCAAGAAGATCGGGTTCTGGCACGCCTTTCACCCTGTCGTCATAGCCTTCACCATCAACTGCCTGCTGCCCGGCAGGCTCGGGGAGCTGGCACGGCCTGCCATACTCTACAAGAGGGACAATGTGGAATTCTCAAAGGTCCTTGCCACGGTTGTCGTGGAAAGGATCTTTGACATCGCGACCCTTCTGTGCATCTTCGTCATCATCATGGGCACCATCGAGATCGACCCGTCATTGAGCCTCAGCTTCAACGGGTACCAGATCAACCAGGCGACCCTGATGGCGATACGGTCCAAGACCACTGTGGCCGGGGTGCTGATGCTGGGGTTCATCTTCCTCTTCATGCTGCGCTCCACCAGGGATGCCATCGGCAGGCTCATCTCGTGGCTGCCGCACCTGCTCTTCTTCACCACGGCCCACTTCAGGGAACGGCTCTCCAGGAGGTTCCATGAAAGGTCGCAGGCCGTCCTTCATAATGTCGCCCTGGGGTTCGAGGTCCTCAGGAGCCCTTACAAGATCCTTACCTGCATCCTGCTGTCCATGACGGTCTGGCTGCTCACCTTCTTCTCGTTCTATCTCCTCGCCCTGGGATGCCCCGGTGTGAACATCACCTTCCTCCAGATGGCCACGTCCGTCATCATCGTGTGCTTCTTCATCATGCTGCCTTCCGTGCCGGGTTACTGGGGCATCTGGGAGGTGGGGGGGATCTACGGGCTCATGATCTTCGGCGTGGCCAAGACAGAGGCGGCGGGCATCACACTGGCCTTTCATTTCTTCCAGATCATACCGCTCATCCTGGTGGGGCTGCTGTCCGCCTGGCTTACCGGGGTCAACCTGATGAAGGAAGGGCTGCACGCGGATGAAGGCCTGGAAAAGTAATCCTTAAAGGTCTTCCTGCAAGGGCCCTTCATGGGGTGCATTTCTTGTATAACCACCCATACTCAATTGCTTTTTCTCATTAAATCATGCTACACCCCTATAAGGCACTTAATATGAAGAATTTCAGTTGTTATCAGATCCTCGGGTGTGTGCTGATCACCGTCATAGCCCTGGCCGCGGCCGTGCTCCTGTATACGCAGACCCTGACGGACAACGACATCTGGTTCACCATGGCCTATGGGCGCTATTTCCTGGAGCAGGGCACCATCATCCCCGACCACGGGGTCTTCAGCTGGACACCTGCGGCCAACAGCACCATCTACTGTTCATGGATCCCCGGCATTTTGTTTTACCTGCTCTTTGACGCGCTCGGCATGACATCGCTGTTTGCCCTGAGGTACCTGTGCCTTGCGGCCTTCATCCTGCTCGCCCTTTCCTTTGCAGAAAAGAAGAACCTTACCTCCGTTCTCGCAGGCGCGCTCATAATCCTGTGCGGGGCCGTCATGGTCACCTCGGGCATCCGCATCAAGGCGGAGATCTTTTCGTTTGTCTTCATGACCGTCATGGTCTGGACATGGTTCAGGATAAAATCGTTGCAGGAGACGGATGACAGGGGAGGGGCCCTGTTTTATGTCTACCCCGCGCTCATGCTTCTCTGGGTGAATTCCCACGGGGGGTTCATCTTCGGCCTGGCCTTCCTCGGCATCATGGCCGTGGGCGAGACCGTCAACCGGATAACCCGTTCCCCGGCCGTCCTGGGCCCCAGGGCAATGAAACACCTGTTCATCTCCCTGCCGCTCAGCCTTCTTGCAGTACTTGTCACCCCGTATGGATGGCGCTATCCGGGCCAGCTTATCAGCATGCTCATACTCAGCCCTGAAGGATACCGGCACCATTTCCAGGGCATCTTTGAGTATCAGAACATCTTTTTCCCGGCCATACGCCACCTCCTCTACATCGAGGGCCTGGCCGTGGCCCTGGCCATACTGATCCCCCTGGCAATCCTGCACCTCAAGAACCGCAGGCCCGACTGGGCCATACTCCTGGCGAACGCACTGTTCATCCTTCTGTATGTCAGGTATATCCGCACCACCTATTTCTGGGGTATACTCTTTGTATTCTCAGCCCTCTATCTCCTCAAGTCTTCCCTCAAGCCGCATGGCGATCTCCTGAACTCCAAACCCGCGGGCATCATCATCCGGGCCGTGATGGTCTGCGTCCTGCTTGTCTTCTCGGCCAGGGTCTCTTACCAGGCATGGACCAGCCCGGACCTTGGCTTACGGGTCAATTACTACAGTCCCATGGCCGAGGCCGGGTTCATACGGGATACCTTTCCCCAGATCACGCGCATGGGCAACGAATACAACTCGGGCGCATACCTCATCTGGTCCCTGTGGCCCGGGAAGAAGGTGCTCATTGATTCAAGGTATTTCCCCTACGCCGCATGGTACGACGAATACCAGGATTTCATGACAACCCCTGACACGAAAAGGAAAGATGCATTCTTGAAGAAGTACCCCTGCGACCTGTGGGTCCTCAACTATGATTCGCCCGCGCTGCAGCATTTCCTTTCTTCCACGGACTGGAGGCTCGTGCACTATGGCCCATCCGCGTGCGTCTTCCTTTCCGGACGTGTCAGCCATGCGAAGGGGCACACGGTATCCGAATCCGTCTATGACACGGCATTCTACCAGGCTTCGTTCATCGCCCGGTTTGCCCTCGATATGGGGGATTACCAGGTGGCCAGAAGGCTGCTTTTGCGGCTGGAACCCAGGCCGTTCTACGGGTTTGAAAAGTTATATGCCGTCATGGCCCTGCTCGAGGCCGGCGACTTCACGCTCCGCAGGAATGAGTTCGGTGTGGCCCGCGACCTGCTGGCGCGCGCCACACAGATAGACCCCGACTCCTATGAAGCCCGCATGATGATGGGCAGGGTGCTCATGAAGATGAACCGGTTCGAAGAGGCGATTCAGAGCTTCAGGCAGGCCATGCGCCTCCAGGACAATTCCGATGAGGCCCACAGCCGTATGGCCGGGGCGCTCATGCAGAGCCACAGGGTGTATGAGGCTGCCCGGGAATACTCCAGTGCATTGAAGATAAACCCGCTCAATGCCGAGGCGCGGACGGACCTGGGCGTGGTCATGGAACGAATGAAGGGCCTCAATAATGAAATTGCGCAGATGCATCAGGCCTTGAAAGAGCGTCCAGCCGACAGGGAAGGGCTGCTGCGGCTCGCACGGCACCTGGCCATGGCCGGGCAGTATGAAAACGCTATCACCTTTTTCCAGAAGGCCTCTGACCTCTCACCCGAAGACGCTGAGACATACTACCATATCGCATGCATGTACTCGATGCTGGACAGGGTTGACGAGTCGGAAAAATGGATGGAACGTGCCATGACCAAGGGGTTTAAAGACCTCCAGCTCCTGCACAGGGACATAGACCTCGAGAACTTCCGCAAGTCGGATTTCTATAAAAAACTTTCAAGGAAATCATGAGCAGCCGGGTTATTGAATCCATGATCAGGTGTCTGCCATGAAGATCCTTCATGGCTGGAAAATTACCGGTTGCATCCTTCTTGCCGCCATTTCCCTGGTTGCCGTTGCCCTTCAGTACACGATCAACCTTTCGGACAACGACATCTGGTTCACCATGGCCTATGGGCGCTATTTCCTGGAGCACCGCACCCTCATAGCCGACCACGGCATCTTCAGCTGGACCCCTGCAATCAACAGCACAATCTACTGCACGTGGATCCCGAGCATCTTCTATACACTGCTCTACAAGGCAGGGGGCATAAACACGCTGTTTGCCCTGCGGTACGTCTGTGTTCTCGCCTTCATACTCATCGCCTTGTCTTTTGCCCCCAAAAAGCACGTGGCGGCCATACCTCTGGCCGTGCTCATACTGCTCGTGGGCGCGAAGATGGCCACCTCCGGGATACGCATCAAGGCCGAGCTCTTCTCGTTCATCTTCATGACCGCCATGGTCTGGGTCTGGTTCAGGGTCAAATCATCATCGAGGGACCCGGGCGAAACGGGCAGGTACCTCTGGTATGTCTACCCCGTGCTCATGCTGCTCTGGGTGAATTCCCACGGCGGATTCATCTTCGGACTGGCATTCCTGGCCACGCTGGGGGTGGGGGAGGCCATGAACCGGCTTACCGGTTCAGCGCAGATGCTCGCGCCGCAGACACGCCGGCACCTGTTCACAGCGATCCTCCTGAGCTTCGTTGCCGTTCTCTTCAACCCCTACGGGTGGGCATACCCGGCCCAGCTGCTGGACAGCCTCATACTCAACCCCGGGGAATTCAGCAGACACGTGAAGACGGTCATGGAATATCAGACCATCTTCTTCCCTGCCGCACGCCACCTGCTCTTCATGGACGCCATGGTAATAGCAGTGTGCATACTCGTGGCGCTGCTGGCCGTGCATATCAGGAGGCACCGGCCGGACTGGACCATAATCCTCATTAATACGCTGTTCATGATCATCTACATGAGGTATCTCAGGACGACCTATTTCTGGGGGATAATCTTCGTATTCACGGCGCTCTACCTTCTGAAGGAAGCCTGCCGCTCATACCCCGGCCTGTTGTCGGAAAAACCCCGGTCCTACTTCCTGCAGGCTTTGATCGTGTGCGCCCTGCTGGTCTTCTCGGCACGGGCTTACTATTATGCCCTGGTCTCCCCTGATTTCGGCTTCAGGGTCAACTACCAGAACACCTTCACTGAAGCGGAGTTCATCCGCGAGAGCTTCCCCGACATCACGCGCATCGGCAACGATTACAACCCGGGTGCCTACCTCATATGGGCCCTGGGGCCCGGGAAAAAGGTGCTGATTGACTCCCGGTATTTCCCTTATGCCCCTTGGTACGACGAATACAACGAGTTCTTCACCACCAGAGATAATGCCGTAAGAAGGAAATTCCTGGAAAAATACCGGACCGATCTGTGGGTCTGCACCTATGATTCGCCGCACCTCGAGTATTTTCTCTCATCACCCGACTGGAGGCTCGTGTTTTACGGCCCGTCTGCATGCGTATTCATCTCAAGGGGCACCGCATACCCGGAAGGGGTCAAGGTGTCCCAGGCCATATCCGGCGTGTCCTTCCACCAGGCGCTGCGCATCTCAGGGTTTGCCGTTCAGGTGAAGAATTACGGGCTCGCCATGGACCTGCTGACCAGCATAAGACCCATGCCATTTTCCAAGGATCAAAAGAGCTATGCCGTGGGGGCCCTCGGCAAGGCTGCAGACGCCATGTTTTCGGACAACCGCCTGGACGCTGCAAATACCCTTTACGCAAGGATTCTCACCATGGACCCTTCTTCGACCGGGGCTTATTTCATGATGGGCCGCGTGCACCTCAAGATGAAAAACACGCAAGAGGCAATCCGGTGCTTCAGGGAGTCTGTCCGCCTGGATCCCAGGTCGGTGAAGGGCCGCCTCAACCTGGCCAATGCCTACATCCTGATCGACAGATGGGGCGAGGCAGTCAGGGAATACTCAAAAGCACAGGAAATCGCACCTGCTGATGCAGGTATAGCAAACAATCTCGCCATGGCGAAGGAGCGCATAAAGATCCTCGATAACCAGATAGCGCAGATGAATGAGGCGCTGAAGACCGGGCCCGGCAACCTGAAGCTCCTGAATTCCCTGGCCGTGTATTCCGCCATGACCGGCCGGTATGAGAGCGCCATAAACTACCTTGAAAAGGTCGCCGGCCTGGCGCCCGATAACCCGGAAACATACTACAACATCGCCTGCATGTACTCCATGCTGGACAGGACGGATGAGTCACGGGCCTGGATCGAACGCGCCATGAACAAAGGGTTTGATAACTGGCCGCTTCTTCATAAAGATGCGGATCTTGAAAACTTCCGCAAGACAGCATTCTATAAACAACTTTCAAAGAAAGAATAGGGCCTGTTCGACCTGCCCGGGGGATCTGCAGGCATTTTACGGGCACGCGTAGAACCGGTCGTAAGGGAGACCACTTAAAGGATTCTCGACAATGGTAAAATGGAAAATCCACAATGATCCAATCAAAAATCTCGATAGAAGGTGAAGCTCGAAAAGAACCTGTTCCCAACTTTGCCCATTTATGGTTGTAATAAAGCATAAATGGTGTGATTTTCTAAAGACCGGTTGCGGGTTAGGTCAAACTGGATGGATGTTTGCGGAAAATAACCTGCATGAAGATAAGCGAGCGCGTCTGACGTGCTTTAAAAAAACTGTATTTGGACAGACAGGGGCATGGTAATGAGTGAACATAATAAGAAAATACCTTTCAACAAACCGTTTGTTGTCGGCAGGGAGCTGTACAATATCGCCCAGGCGGTCGTCGACGGGCAGCTTGCAGGCGACGGCCGATATACGAAGTTGTGCAACCAATGGATCGAACAGGAGCTCCGCTGCAAAAAGGCCCTGCTCACCCATTCGTGCACCGCGGCCCTGGAAATGGCTGCCATACTGTGCGACATAAAGCCGGGTGACGAAGTCATCATGCCCTCATTTACCTTTGTGTCCACAGCGAACGCCTTTGTGATCAGGGGAGGGGTGCCGGTGTTCGTGGATGTGAGGCGTGACACCCTCAACATGGACGAGGCCCTGGTGGAACATGCCATCACAGAAAAGACCAAGGCCATTGTCCCGGTCCATTATGCAGGGGTTCCATGCAACATGGACGGCTTCATGGAAATAGCCCGCAAGCACGGGCTCTTTGTCGTGGAGGACGCAGCCCAGGGACTCCTGTCCACGTACAAAGGGAATTTCCTGGGCACCATCGGGCATCTGGGATGCCTGAGCTTTCATGAAACGAAGAATATCATCAGCGGCGAGGGCGGTGCGCTCCTGATCAATGACGAGCGGTTTATAAAGAGGGCCGAGGTCATCAGGGAGAAGGGCACTGACCGGGCACAGTTTTTCAGGGGCGAGATCGACAAGTACAGCTGGGTGGATATCGGTTCGTCCTACCTTCCCAGTGAGCTGGTGAGCGCCTTCCTCTATGCCCAGATGGAACAGGCGGACAAGATCATATCAAAGAGGCGGAAGATCTTTGACCTGTATTACACCCTGCTGGAACCCCTCATGGAAAAGGGGAATATAAGGCTCCCCTATATCGAAAAAGAATGCGCAAGCAACGGCCATATCTTTTATATAATCACAGGCTCTCTTGCCGAGCGAACGAGGCTCATCAGACACCTGAAGGAAAACGGCGTACATGCAGTGTTTCATTACGTGCCGCTTCATTCGTCAGAAGCGGGGAGAAGGTACGGGCGTGAAGGGAGCGGCATGGATGTAACCGATGACATCAGCAACACGCTGCTCAGGCTGCCCCTCTACTATGAGATAGGCGATGACGATGTTCACTATGTGGCTGGTAAAATAGAAGAATTCTATATGTCCTGATAACACGGCTTGCCATGCATAATTATTCTCCTTTCACTCATCAACGGTCCTGCGACGGTTTAGGTTTTCTCCCCTAATTTCCAAAGTAATTCTTATGTTAAGAATGATATAATTATGTTATAATATCAATAAAATGCTCAAGCGAGTTATTGGTGAACATGCAGTTATATGAGATGATTATCAGAAAAAAAGAGAAACTGGCATTATTTGGTTTGTGCATGGTAATCTTTTGCACAGCTGCTTTTTTCGGATGGCAGAAGCTTCATTATGGATTTAATTTCATGGATGAAGGTTACCATATGACCGAAAGTTGGAGGTTGGCTGCCGGAGATCATTTTTTACATGATAAGATATCCGGGGCGCTATTGCACTACACCCTTATAAACAAGGTAATTTTCGAACTGTTTCCCGAGATAACCCTTTTAGGATTCAGACAACTTCAGTTTATTGTAACAATACTATCACTCATATTCTTAATTATCGCCGTAAGCTTTCTTCAGGAAGATTCATGGTATCTCCCTCTTGTTTTGTCAATAATCGCGTTTACTGGGCTGAACACTACGGGTGGTATTCCTAATTTTTTCTATCATACCTATCCCCATCTGTTTATCACCCAATTTCTCACACTTTTCATCTTTGGATTGGTGCTGTCGTCAAAATATACTAGAAGAGGCCTCTTTTCCCTCTCCGGTTTAATTCTATGGCTTATGAGCCTCAGTGCACTCTATACTGGTATTATTATTATTTCACCCGTTGTATTTTTTTTCATTAACAAGAGATATTTAAATAATAAATATAATTTTAATCTGAAAGATCTTATTTGGGTCCTTGCGCCTTTTTTTCTGGGCTGGGGAATATTTGTGGGGGTGCATGGTCAGGAATATATTCAAAACATACACAATTCTATAAATATTGTCCTTTACTCGCCAACTCATTCGGTACGTTCTCTACTCCATTTCAATTTTGGTATTTTATTGTTATTGATCATAGGGATGGCTGTTATTCTCATTGATAGCTACCTTCTTAACAGAAATAAAAAATATGAAATAATAACCGGCCTGTTAATATCCTCTGTTATAATATATTATATAATAAATATCCCGTTCTGGTTAAATCTATCAGGAAAGATAGGCATTGTATCAAACATCTACAACTGTGCCTGGGCATGTTCAATATTCCTATCATCATTCATGATTCTTTTCTGGATGTCGATTATCATTAAGATTTTAATAAAACAGTCTCTTTCAGAATGCGAGCAAGTTGGAATCATATTCATGTTACCAGCAACGATTCTCGCGATTACTGTCAGTATATTCTCTGATGGTGGTATGTTCGCTGTCCTTTATACCGCAATCCCTGTTATTGTAGTCATGGGTGGTTGCATCATCACTAATCTAAAAAAAAGAAAATTTGCTCCATTTTATCAGTTAATTATTCTTCTTTTGGTATTCGCACCTTTTTATCTCCGTCAGGGATGGTTTGCATGGCACAACACGTTCAATGATTTCATTCCATCACATGCTACAACTACTATTGATAAGGGTTTTGGGAAAGGTATATGCACAAATGAAGTTTATAAATCAGTGTATTGCTGGATTGAAAATATTTCACAAAAATATTCTCAAAAAAATGATTATATATTAGCTTATCCTTTTTCGCCAATGGTTCATATGATCGCAAAAAGAAGACCAGCCCTTGATGATACTTTTATTTCCTTTAATCTAAAAAGTTATGAATATTATGATAACGCAATTAAATTCATGCAAGCCCGTTCGAGAAGACCGAAACTTGCCTTTGTATTTAGTCGCAGCTTGATTGTAATACCAATATTTTCAGATGGGATAAAATATTTTTGGCCCAGCAAACAACTTGATCCACAGTCGAGTGACCCTATCTCAAGATATGTTAGAGACAACATGGTGTTACTAAATCAATTTACTATCATGGGTTTTCAAATGGCATGTTATATTGATAATAACCTGAACGCTGGCGGCAATCAGCCATCCAGTTGATTTTAGGTGAATATTGCATGAGAATATTAAGCTATTCAGCCGATTATTAATCGGTCTTGGATGGTGATCTTATCAATCGCCGACTGGATCTTCTGAAAACCGATCAACTTTTTGATTAGTTCCAGCATATACGAGATAGCGATACAGATGACAAGGAGAACCAGGAAGATCAACACAGGCTGTCCGAAGCCGTATATGAAATCCTTGAAATAAAGATAGAAGATAAACGTGTGAAATAAGAATATATTGAACAGGTGCTCCCCGAGGAAAGCCAGGCCGCGTTCGAGCATTGCAGACTGCCTGGTCAACTCAAACACCAAAAGGATGATGATCGTCCCAAATATAGCATCGATACGTATCATATTCATACCTTGTAGTTTGAGCCTGAACAATATGAGCAGCACGAGCAGCACTACAAGGACAGGATAACGCACCCATCCTATCTTGCTCAGCATCGTACTCATGCGGCAGAACCCATCGTGGAGTGCGAGATAGATGCCGAGCATGAAGGGAAATATCCAGAGATAAAGAATCGAGATGCCGAAATAGGATCTCTGCGGCAAAACGAGGATAACAAGGGCGGGTATGAACGACCATAACCCATAGCGCTTCAGGGCTTTAAAGACGAGCGGGAAGATCCAGTACATACCGACCAGTACGCTGATATACCACCATGTCGGATTGTAGCCGAGCCCTATGTCGGAGAAGTACATATGGTATCCGAGCATTTGGATGAAAAATTTAAGATATGGGTATGCACCGAAAACTTCCGCGATGGGCCGGTTAAAATAATATATCCCCAAGGGGACAAACAGGATCGCGATGAACCAGTAGTTCAAATAGATATATGAAAACCTTTTTTTGTAGAAAGACCATAGTCCCATTGGCTTGTGCTGGATGGACTGGGCTAGTCCATACCCGGACAATATGAGAAAGATCGCCACACAGACTTTGGCTATGATGGCTGAAAAAAATACGAGTTGCCCGAACTCGGGATGCTCATAGAATAGGTGGTGCCAGAGCAATAATAAGAGGGCGATCCCCTTGGCGCTTGAGGTTGATTTCAGAGAAAACGAAGCTGTTGCCGGCATACTACTCGCTTCCTTGCTCACATGCTGTACTCTTGCCTTTTTCATGAATTATCCTTCAACCATAATATCATTGATATATCAATACATTCAATTTCAAATGCAATCTTGTTTCCCTGTAGGTCCACCCATGACTATGTCCATGCCTTCAGGTGGCAGGGCCAATTTTTTGGTGCTGTTCAACCGTGGGTATGGAGTTGTGCAGGAGTCTGTACCAGGACCTGTTTGAAAACGTGCTGGAGATGTATCACGGAACAATGATGGACAAGAAGAAGATGTTCAGTTCCAGGAACAAGCCCTTCTTCTCGGCTCTATGAATACTTCAATGCTGTGACTTATGTATGAGCGAACCACTTATGAACCGTATAGAATGAATGGTCCGGCTCAAATCCCAGGCGAGTCCATACCTTCTGAACCGAGATGTTTGTAATCTGAGTGGATACCATCATCCTGGTGTGACCCTGTTCTATGCACCACTGCATGCCACTGATCATGAGGAGGCGATAGATCCCCCTGCCTTGCGCCGATGGCGCTACGCCGAAGAGTACGCCTTCGCCCTGGTCAGGGCTGTTTGATTTCATCGTGGCGAAGCCCGTGATACCCTGTTCTGAAACCGACACGAGAACCTCGTCGGCTACACTCTTTGACAGGCAGGACTTGTATGCCCAGTCGGTGTATATATCGTCACACTTCACTGCATCGAGCCTGTCGTCATTGTGGTAGTGCCCCGGGTATCCTCTGAATGATTCGGCCGCAATTGCCCTTACATCGAGTTCTTCTCCTGGCCTGACAGGCCTTATGCCGGCACTGGCTTCATTAGGGATATCTTTGAGCTTTCTTGAATAATAGACGAGTGTATCCATAATGGTGCAGCCCTGGCGTTCCAGCTCAACGATAGCCTTTCGTTCAGTTGTAGGGCACCGGGCAATGAGGAATTCTACATGATTCAATGAACAGAACTCCAAAACCTCTGGAATGTCTGAGGCTGTCAATGATGCCTTTGCAGTCTTAATCCCGAAGCGCTGCTCATCAATTTCAGAAAGATATATAGTTGGATTTTTCCCTGCCATAAAATACCCTGTTCTCCTCATCATCAGAATTAACTTATTGCAGTATTGAATAAGCAAGTTCATTGAATCTATTATCTGTACCAACACTTACGTTTGAATGCAACTCGATTATCATGTTGAACTCACGATAAGACGTTATCCTCAGCAATGTTTATTTTGCCTGAAATTATAGTCTTATCTTAAAGAACCTTTCTGTGGAACCGACCAGGCCGTGCCGAAAATATTTTTTACGTTATCAGGTTATCTTGGAATGGTTTATGCGGGACTCATGTATCGCAAGCAGGACAGTTCATTATAATGGACAAGCCCTCCGGCGATGCCGGAGGGCTTGTCCACATCGGCAACTGATTAATGTGCCCAGATATCTACCCAGCCCCCGCTCTGGATTTCGAGACTGACCTGGTCAAGGTATAGATCACCCAATATCTGATTCTTGGGGGAAACGCCTCCGGTGGTGGTCAGGTTTGCGTTATTTCCAAGGACAACCTGGGAACGCATGGAATCCATTGCAATGAGGAGGTTCTCGGGGAATGAGATATGAACGGCTGTCACAGGCACAACGCCCGACGGGGCCTGCTGGTATACGACGCCCCCGATTGTTTCGGTTAACGTATTGTTGGGGTTTGCGGCCAAGAGATTATAATAGGATGAAAGGTAGGCGTTTCCTCCTGAAAAGACCAGCCAAGACTGGAAGGACTGGTAGAATCCATTCTGTGTCCCGGCGGGCAGGTTTTCCGGATCAAAGGCATTGCCGAACATGGTGTGCATATAGTGTGCAAACGCGGCCTTCCAGACAGTCGGCATCACGGCATACTGGCCGGCGCGTGTGGTTACCACATCGATGGCCGCCGTTCCGCTGATGATGAAGGCAGGGGATGTCTCACTGCCGTGAACGATGTTGCTCAGGCCGATGAAACCGCTGCTGTTGGTCGCGCCGATCCACTCGACATCGTCAGTGGAAAGTGCTGATCCGTTCAGTCCGTCGGCGTCACCCCAGGACACGTAACCCAGGGTGTACCTGTCGATGGTGACCCTCAACTGCAGGGATACGCCCGTGCCGCCGTGGGAGAAGATGTCGATATAGCTGGTGGGGTTGATGTACATCTCCATTTCGCCGATGTTCACGGAACCCATGATGTCGCTGATGGCCACGGCGCCGGTGGTATAGCCGGAACTGTTGCCAACGTTAAAGCTCAAGGAGTCCAGGGAGAGATGGAGTGAACCGAGACCGAAACGGACAAAGGTCTGGGAGGCGGAGCCGCCGACACTTGTCTTGTCGCCTGTTGCCACGTCGATGGTGATGGGCTTCAGCATGAACGTACTGTAGCCGTTCCAGTTATCGGTCGATTCGGCACGTGCACGGAGCCGGTGGTTGACCAGGTTGAAGTTGTCGATGCCGACAAACCCACCCGAGTAGATACCAGGTGTCCAACTGTTCGCCGTGGGACCATTGATAAAGGCAACACCGTCGGAGTCGCCCCAAGACGCGGTGTCGATGAGGATGTTCACGGTCACGTCGGCATTGATGTTCACGCCGGCCTGGCCTGTAATATCAGAAAGGTCGCAATCGGCGACAGGGGTCATGGCCCAGAGAGACAACGGGATCAGAAGCACAGCAAGCATTGCTGAAAGGGTTTTCATGATAAACGGGCCTCCGTAATATGAAAATTTGCATGTCTGAACAGTCTATAACGTTTCATAGAGCATCAAGCGGCATCAGGTATTTTTAAACATACGAACCATGGTTAAAAGAAGAACATGATCGTATCATCAAAAATCAGGAGCCTCCTCCTTGTTCAGCTATTACTTTTATAAATATAAAAATACTGGTTAATAAATTAAAGCAATAAGTATGCCCAAAAGATAAGGTCAATAAAACAGCATGTTAGATCGGGGCGAGGGTAAATAAGGATGAAGTGGGTATTAAATTTCCACAATAATTGAAAAAAATTTCAGCACATTGTGACTGTCAACAGTGTTGATAGCCTGCACATGTCACAATCCGGACAATGTCGTGTGACTTCATCACGGGCTTCATCACGGGTAAAAACACACGCGTTGGTCTTGAGGGCATGGCGGCGTTGTGCCCCATGCTTATGGATCATACATCTCGGGGGAGAAGCAAAAGTTTTAGCGCTGACAAGGTATGATTCTACATGATATTGTGCCGTATCCAGACCTTCGCCAGGAGTGGGATTAGGGTGAAAAAACAGAACAATGAAGAGAAACATTCCAGTGATGGAGGCTTGTCTCAAGGCCCGGGCCGGGGGTCCCTCCACAGCAGCAAAGAGGTGATTGTCGTCCTTTTCCTTGTTGTTTCCGTAGCGCTGATTTACTGGCAGGTCCAGGGGTTTGATTTTATCTCATTTGATGACCCCCAGTATGTCTCCCAGAACGTTCAGGTGCAAAGGGGGCTGTCCCTGGACAACCTGTTATGGGCATTCACCCTGCACAAGCCTGGAGACCTGGGCTACTGGTATCCCCTCACCTGGGTATCCCACATGACGGATTGCCAGCTTTTCGGGCTGAACCCCGGATTGCACCACCTGAGCAATGTCTTTTACCATATCCTTAATTCGGTACTCCTGTTCATTGCCTTCAGGCTCATGACAGGTTCCGTCTGGAGGAGCGCCTTTGTCGCAGCCCTGTTTGCGCTGCACCCGATCAATGTGGATTCGGCCGCATGGATAGCAGAGAGAAAAAATCTTCTCAGCACCACGTTCTGGATGCTCACCATGATTGCCTACTTCTATTACACGAAAAAGAAAACCGTTTCGCTCTATCTCTTAACCTTTGCGATGTTCTGTCTCGGGTCCCTTGCCAAGCCCATGCTGGTAACCCTGCCGTTCGTGCTGCTGCTGCTCGACTACTGGCCGCTGGAGAGGGTCAGGTTGCCCCAATGGCGCGAAGACAAAAGCCTCTGGAAATCCTTTTACGGAGCAGCATCCAGGCTGGTCCTTGAGAAGGTTCCCCTGATCGTCACCTCAGTCGGGTTCATCTCCATCAACATATATATCCTGTCAGCCGATTATTTCAGCGCCCTTGACCCTTCCCAGCTGACACCCATGGACCTCAAGGTCAA
This sequence comes from uncultured Bacteriovoracaceae bacterium, assembly GCA_964600235.1. Lineage (GTDB taxonomy): Bacteria > Desulfobacterota > Desulfomonilia > UBA1062 > UBA1062 > MWEI01. The sequence continues at coordinate 17,141 of CAZRIV010000001.1, forward strand.
GAACGCCATTGTCTCCTACATGGCCTACCTTGGGAAGATGCTCTGGCCTGCAGGCCTCTCTATTTTCCACCCCTATCCCGAGCATGTCCCCTGGTGGCAGGTCATCAGCGCCGCCGCTGCACTCATATCCATCACGGCGTTTGTCCTGGGCCGGTTCAGAAGATACCCCTACCTGGGCGTCGGCTGGTTGTGGTTTCTCGGCACCATGGTCCCGGTGCTGGGGATCGTGCAGGCAGGCCTGTGGCCGGCCATAGGTGAGCGGTGGGCCTATGTGCCGTTTATCGGGCTGTTCGTCATGGTCTCCTGGGCGGGCGGGGATATCTTCGGCAGGTTTCCCGGCAGAAGGATCCTGCCCGCCGCGGCCGCTGCTGCCGTGCTCATGGCCCTTTCCCTGCAGACGTGGGTCCAGCTGGGACACTGGAAGGACGACTTCTCGATCTTCTCACACAGCCTCAGGGTCGATAAGGATAACTATGTCGGACATGTAAACCTTGGAGCGGCGTATGCGAAGAACAAGGAATACACGCAGGCCCGGTACCACTTCCAGGAGGCGCTGAGGATCCATGCCACCGATGTGCTCGCCCTGGAAGGACTTGGCCGTCTCTATAACAAACTCGGCCAGTATGACAAATCCCAGTTTTATTACTCCGAGATCATCAAATATAACCCCAGAAATATTAAGGCATATCTTGAATTAGGGTCGGTGCTCACTTCCAAGGGCGACCTGGAGGGCGCCCGCAGACAGTATGAGCATGTGATAGGCCTGGATCCGGGGTATGCCCCTGCATATTATTCCCTCGGGGTCATCTCGGCGAGGAACAAGGAGCTGGACAAGGCGATCGAATATTTCTCGACGGCCATAAGGCTCGACCCCCAAGACCTGGACTCACATTGTTCCATCGGCGTGGTGCTCATGAACCAGGGGAGGGTGGAGGAAGCGACGGGTCATTTCAAGGAGGCGCTGCGCATCGATCCCGGCTCGCAGCAGGCTGGCTCGTACATGGCCTCTGTGGATTTCGTACAGAAGATGAACGAAGATATCGGCAGGCTCGAAAAGGTAAGGGCGCAGAAACCCCATAGTCCGGAGGTGTATCAGAAGCTGGCCGTGCTGTATGCTGGCAAGGGCGAGTATACAAAGGCCCTGGAAACGCTCCAGGAGCTTGCCAGGCTGAAGCCCGGCGATCCGCATGTGGATTACAACATTGCCTGCATCCATGCAAAACAGGGAAGGACGGACCTCGCCGTGAGCATGCTGAAGAAATCCATTGATAAGGGGTTCAAGGACTGGGAACTCCTGAAACGGGACAAGGACCTGGAAAGCCTGAGGTCTACCCGGATGTACAGGGATTTAATGCAGGATAAATAACCATGTCGAAAAGCCTGTCCCTACAGCACGTCACGGACCTGAAGGCCGGGGCGCAAATGGTTCAGAAGATTATATCCCCGCTTCTTGAAGCTCGGCGAACCTGCAGATTCGCATACGAGTAAACCTTATCTCGTCGGCACCTGTACAACTGAGGAAGGCACTGCAGTGAGGGGGGAAAAGACCTGCCCGCACGTGTCATGGACCCTGGAAGGACAAGCATGGAGCTTGCACTGCAAGGGTCCATGACATGAGCGGGTTTAATCTCCTGTGGTTCACGGCCCATGAACAGGTAATGGTGAAAGGGGTTTTGCTTTGAGGGGGATTTCTCTGTCAAACCTTTTCAAAAGGACCCACGAGATTATTCTTAAGGAATGTGACGCGCAAAGGCAGAAGGAGAATGACCCCATGGAACGATCTGAACTGAACAAGAGACTCGACAAATTGTTTTTCCCGGCCTCGGTCGCTGTCGTGGGCGCCTCGGACGTCCCGGTGAAGTGGGGTAATCTCATCCTCACCTCCATCCTGGGGTGGGAGTACAAGGGAAAGGTTTTCCCGGTGAATCCCAAAAAGGACCAGATCCTCGGCATTCCGTGCTACCCGAGCATCACCGCCATACCCGACGAGGTCGATCTGGCCGTCCTGGTCATACCTGCCCAGCATATACCGGCCGCCATGAGGGAGTGCGTGGCCAAGGGCATCCCTGCGGCCGTGGTCGTTTCGGCCGGATTCAGGGAGGCGGGCGAAGAAGGTCAGCGACTGGAAAAAGAGATCGTGGACATAGCCTCACAAGGCTCACTGGTCTTCATAGGGCCCAATACCATGGGAATCGCATCTGCCCACTGCCATCTCGAGGCCTTGCCGACCCCCACGGCACCGAAGCCGGGCGGGCTCGCCATCATCTCCCAGAGCGGCAACCTGGGGCTGCAGATCCTGAAATGGATCGCGCACAAGGGGATCGGCCTGGCCATGTATGCGGGGACCGGGAACGAGGCCTTGCTGCATGCGAGCGACCTGCTCGCCTACATGGGGCAGCGCGACGAGGTGAAGGCCATTGCCATGTACATGGAAGGCATCATAGACGGCCGCGGGTTCATGGAAACGGCAGCACAGGTGACAAGGAAGAAGCCGGTGATCGCATTGAAGGCCGGGCGGTCCCGGGCAGGGTCCATGGCAGCCCAGTCTCACACAGGGTCCATGGCAGGGTCGCATGCCACCTACAAGGCCATGTTCGCCCAGGCCGGGGTCATACAGGTCAATACCCCCTCGGAGATCCTGAACACCTCGGCCGCCCTGGCGCTGCTTCCTGTCCCGCGGACCAACCGGGTGGCCATCATGACCATGGGGGGAGGGTGGGGCATCATCGCAGCGGATGAGTGCGAGGACAAGGGCCTCGAGCTGCCCCATCTGTCGCCAGATATCATTCAGGAGCTCGACAAGAGGCTTCCCCAGTACTGGAACCGGAAGAATCCTGTCGACGTGGTGGGTGAAGGAGATCCTGAGCTCTATCTCAGCGTGATCGGCTCCCTTGCAAGGTGGGACCAGGTCGATGCCGTGATAGCGCTGGGGATTGTGGGGCGGTCGCGCTATGTGGAGGATTTCATCGCCTGCCAGGAGCGTTTCGACGGCACGCTGTACACCAAGGAGCTCAAGCTTTCGGTCCTCAAGGCCCAGATACAGGCTGAAGACCGCGTCATATCGGGTATCGGCAGGATACAGGAGGAGACCTCCAAGCCCATCCTCATCGTCGCCCTCACGGAAGGCGGTCTTGTTTTGAAACAGACCGCACATGGACCGGTCATGAGCCTGTCCACGCCCGAAGAGGCCGTAGGCATCATTGCGCACATGTCCGGCTACGGGAGATACCTCTCAAGCGTGAACATGGACAAGTAATGGCTTCAGACCGGTGCATGTCTTCTCAAGCCCATGTGCACCGATTGAACAGGCCGCGTTCATCGCTTTAAGATCACCGGCTTTAACGGACCAGGTTTTTATGCCCCTTCAGACCCGCAATCCTGGTCCGAGGACAGCGCCCGTTCAAGCCTGTGGATGAGGGCCGCTGCAAAGATCTCATGACCGCGGTCATTGGGCAGTCGTGCATCCTTCTGCACCAGTTCGGCGTTTGAGACGGCGTGGTCCAGCAGGTAGCCGGCCCAGTAGGTGTGTATGGGGATCATCTCGCAGTCGAGGTCCTGTGAGACTTCCCTGATGGTACGGTAGTAGATGTTGATGGCATCCATCTCGTAGGGGTCGTCAAAGGTGTGCGAGGTGGGCAGCATGATCAGCGCGTTGAAGCCCTCCCTGGCGGATCGGACCATCCGAACCAGGTTCTCCTTGAATTCGGAGCGGTAAACCGGGAAGAAGGCGTCGTCCACCCCGAAATGTATGAGCAGGATATCCGGTGCCCATGGCTCGATATCGCTGTGGAAGGTCCAGATGCCGTCAAAGGAGTTGTCTCCCGTAGAAGACCTGTTTATGACCTCCATACGGCGTGGGCCGAAGTGGTCCCTCACGATGTCCACGTAAGATCTCTCAACCCCTGTGCCCGCGGCGATGCTTCCCCCGCGGACAAGCAGCCTCTGGGGCGCATGGCGGTGTGTCATTGTTCCAGCTGGATCATGCGTATGAGATATTCCCCATAGCCGCTGTTTTTCAGGGGCTGGGCTATCTTCAGCAGCTGCTCGGCGGTGATGTATTTCATACGGTATGCGATCTCTTCCACGCAGGCGATCTTCAGGCCCTGCCTCTTCTCGATGGTCTCTATGAAGGCGCTGGCTTCCAGCAGGGAGGCGTGGGTGCCGGTGTCCAGCCATGCGTATCCTCTTCCCAGCCTTTCGACCTGCAGGGTGCCCATGGCGAGGTACGCCCTGTTTACATCGGTGATCTCCAGCTCTCCCCGTCTCGAGGGCTTCAGGTTCAGCGCTATGTCGATGACCTGGTTGTCGTAGAAATAGAGACCGGTTACCGCCCAGTTGGATTTCGGGTCTTCGGGCTTCTCCACCAGTTCGAGGGGTTTGTCCGAGGCATCGAAGGTCACCACGCCGTACTGCCTTGGGTTATTCACCCAGTAGCCAAAGACCACGCTCCCCCTGGTCAGTGACCCGGCGTCGTCTAATTTCTGATGCAGCCCGCTGCCGTAGAAGATATTGTCACCCAGGACAAGGCAGACCTTGTCCCTGCCCACAAAGTCTCTGCCGATGATGAAGGCCTGGGCGATCCCCTCCGGCCTGGCCTGTTCGGCATAGGTAAACGATACGCCCCACTGGGATCCGTCGCCGAGGAGTTCCCTGAACCGGGGCAGGTCGGTGGGTGTTGAGATGATGAGGATCTCCTGAATCCCTGCCAGCATCAATACGGACAACGGATAGTAGATCATGGGTTTGTCATATACGGGCAGCAGCTGCTTGCTGACTACCCTGGTAATGGGATAAAGTCTGGTACCCGACCCGCCGGCAAGTATGATTCCTTTCATGAGAACTCCTTTCCTTTTATGCAGTTTCACATCTCATTACATCTTCCGCCCATGCAGAAGCATGATGGCATCTTCGCTAAAAACAATGGCTACCGCGCTAAAGCATGATCGCACCTGTGCGAAAACATGATGGCGCCCATGCCGAGTCATAATGCAAAAAAGACGTGATGGGACCCTGATTCCCGTCTCTGCGGGAATAAACATCCTTACAACCTACCATTCGGTTTATAATAATTGATAACTTGAAATGATTCAGCAATTCAATGACAGATTTCCTCTCGGACGGATAAATACAGGAAGATCCGTGTTTTATACAGGTCGCATGCTGCAGAGGCCGGGATGGCCCTGGTTGGTGTCATTTTAACATAACCTGGGGCTGATTCCCCTTGGCTTGCCGCGAAATGTCTGGTTCCTGTCAGGGCCTTTGATGTCCCCCGGCCTGCAGCGGGGGTAGTTCATGGATCTCTTGCCTGTTGCCCCTTCGCACGACCTTACCATGCCCGGAGGGCAAACCTGATCCCGGCGCAAGCCTGGATGAAAAAGGCATCCGGGTATGATATCACGGTTGGAAATAGAAGGGGGAACTCGTTCGCTTCAGGCGTCTGATCAGGGGGCCCTGTGAAAGAAATCTATTTGGCAAGGTTATGTTTGATTGCCTTATGACTGGAACAGTGTGAAACATGATATTGGGACATAATACCTGTCAACTTATTATAATAAAGCCGTTAAAAATGATGATGAGTATTCTGGCCATGATCGTGACACTCGGTAATAAGAGAAAATAACTGCCGATAAAATACGATATTTTATTGAGTGAAATAATTGTGATGGAAAATAAATGTTGACAGTAATCAAAGGGCTATTGTATCTTTCGACGGTGATGAATGACGATTCACTCATGTTCGGAAAGAACATCATACCGGCATGATAGGCTTACCGATTTGGCGAAAAACTAACGAGTTCTGTTAAGAGAATAACCGTCGCAAAGAGGCTGATGATTTAGAAACGCAAACCCATACCGGGGAGAAACAAATAAGGAAGGGTAGCCAATGCTCGTAGTCGCATGTATCAAACAGGTGCCTGACACAACGCAGGTAAAGATCGATCCGGTAACCAACACCCTTGTCCGCGAAGGGATCCCTTTCATCATGAATCCCTTTGACACGCATGCCCTGGAGGAAGCGCTCCGGCTGAAGGATAAATATCCCGGCGTGCGTGTGGCAGCCATCTCCATGGGGCCGCCCAATGCAGAGATGACACTGCGCAAGGCACTTGCCCTGGGTGTTGACGAGGTAGTCCTCCTTTCAGACCGTGCCTTTGGTGGAGCCGATACGCTCGCCACAAGCATGGTGATCGCCGAGGCGGTGAAAAAGCTGGGAGAGCAGGACAAGGATGGGCTGGCCCTGGTCATCTGCGGCAAGCAGACCATCGACGGCGACACGGCGCAGGTGGGGCCGGGCATAGCGATCCGCAACGGATATGTCCCCCTTACCCTGGTGGACCGCATCGATGACCTTGACCTGAAGAACAAGAAGATCAAGGTGAGCAGGAAGCTCGAAGGGCGCCATGAAATAGTGGAGGCCAAGCTGCCTGCATTGCTGACCGTGGTCAGAGAGATCAACAAGCCCCGTTACCCGTCCGTGCCCATGCGCCTCGAGGCCCAGGACATGAGCGTTGCCCTGTGGGACAACAAGGTCATGAACCTCGATGTCAACCAGATCGGCCTCAAGGGGTCTCCCACGGCGGTGAGGAAAATCTTCTCACCCGAGCGCGATAAAGGCGAGATAGTCGGTGACGGTGCGAACGATCCGAACGGTACTGCCAAGGTGCTGGTGGAGAAACTGATCCAGCGGGAATTGCTTGCACTGTAAGGGACAACCTTACTCCATAAATTATAAGAGAGACATAAGCTGATGGAAAAGCCAAAGAAAGTTAAAAAGCCGCGAGGTAAAGCATCTCTTATCCCCAACAAGTGCATCGCGTGCGGGGCGCGCTGCCAGAGTTCATGCCCTGCCGATGCGATCGAAATGAATGAAAAGGGTGAGCCGATCATCATGAAAGACAAGTGCATCGGCTGCCAGAAATGTGTCAAGATCTGTCCGGCCCAAGCGATCGAGATGTTCTTCACCCCTGAAGAGCTTGAGATCCTCAAGCAGCTCGAGGCCGAAAAGGCTGCCGGAGGCGCTCCGGCAGAAGAGGATGAAGACTCCGAAGAGGCAAAACTCAAGAAGTTCCTTGCCCAGTACCACAATGTGTGGGTGTTTGTCGAACAGACGGACTGCATACCTGCAAAGGTTTCCTGGGAGCTGCTCGGGGTTGGAGCCCAGCTGGCATCCGCACTGAAGGTCGAGCTGTGCGCCGTCGTTTTGGGACACAATGTGGAAAAGCTCTGCCAGGAGGCATTCTCCTACGGTGCCACCAAGGTTTATCTCATCGATGACCCCATACTGCACAACTACCGTACAGCCACCTATCTCGAGGGATTCTGCTCACTGGTTGAAAAGTACAAACCGGAAGTAGTCCTCATGGGCGCAACCGGTCTGGGCAGGGACCTTGCCGGAGCCGTGGCTACAAGGCTCCGGACCGGCCTCACTGCAGACTGCACAGGTCTGGGCGTGGACGAGAAGAGGCAGCTGCTCCAGACACGTCCCGCCTTTGGCGGAAACATCATGGCAACCATCTTCTGCGAGCAGAGAAGGCCGCAGATGGCCTCTGTCCGGCCCCACGTGATGCCCATGCCCGCCCAGAACGAAGGCGCCACCGGCGAGATCGTCAGGGAAAAGATCTCCATAAAGGAAGAGGACGTCCTTACCAAGGTGCTTGAGATCATAGACGACGCAGGCCACCTGGACAGCGTGGACATCGGCGGCGCGGAGTTCATCGTTTCCGGAGGCCGGGGCATGATGTCCAAGGAAAACTTCAAGATCCTGCAGGACCTTGCAGACGAGCTCAACGGGGTCGTTGCGTGCTCAAGGTGCGCAGTGGATGCGGGCTGGATGACGGTGGACCGCCAGGTAGGACAGACCGGAAAAACGGTCAGGCCCAAGATATATATCGCATGCGGCATCAGCGGAGCCATCCAGCACCTGGTGGGCATGCAGGACTCGGATCTGGTAATAGCCATTAACCGTGACCATGAAGCCCCGATCTTTGAGGTGGCGACATTCGGCATAGTCGGAGATCTCTTCCAGATAGTCCCGGCGATCACGGAACATATACGGCAGGCCAAAGCGACCAGAGGGACACCCAAGGTTTGTTAAAGACCATATATACGAGAGAAGGATAGTCATGATACCGAACCCTTATATCTTTGCAGTGGTTTTGATAGCGGCAGTCGCCTTTTTCACGTTTAGTTGTGTCCGCCGCTTCAGCCTGGTAACCATCGGCAAACCGGAAGACCGATTCAGCAACGTAGGAGCCAGGATACGGGATACCTTTATCTATGCATTCGCCCAGAAACGGGTCTTGCAGAAACCTTTCGGCCTCAACCACTTCATCCTGTTCTGGTCATTCATGACCCTGCTGCTGGCCAACTCCGAGTTCCTCATTCACGGTGTCATTCCGGGACTCAGCTTCAGGCTGCTGCCTGACCTGATCTACAATCCGCTGGTATTCGTCTTCGATATGGTATCGCTCTTTGCCCTGGCCTGCGTGATCATTGCAGGCATCAGACGCATCGTTGCGCCCCCCTATCCTGAGGCCATAACGCTCGACGCATACATCATCCTTTCCATGATCGCCATGCTCATGATCGCCTTCTTCAACCTCAAGGGCGTTGAGATAGCCATCGGCGAGGAAACGGGCGCCGCATTCATGCCCATCTCATCCGCTGTGGCATCGGCATTCTATACAGGACAGACACCAGAAAGCGCAGAGGGGCTCATCAGGTTCTGGTGGTGGGTGCACGCGCTGGTACTGCTCTTCTTCCTGAACTATCTGCCCTACAGCAAGCATATGCATATCCTGTCATCCATACCGAGCTGTTATTTCAGACGGTTTGAGAAGGCAAACACGCTGCCCACGGAAACCTTCGTAAAGGGCAACAAATTCGGCGTCGAGACCATTGACCAGTTCACCTGGAAAGACCTCTTCGATTCCTATGCCTGCACCGAGTGCGGCCGCTGCCAGCTCGTATGCCCGGCAGCGAACACCGGCAAACCCCTGAACCCAAGGCAGGTGATCCACGACCTCAAGATCAACCTCCTCACCAACGGACCGGCCATGCAGGCAGGGCAGAAGCCCACATTGCCGCTCATCAGCAAGGACGGGCACGGCGGCGCGCATGCCGAGGGCACCATCACCGAAGACCAGATCTGGTCCTGCACAACCTGCGGCGCGTGCATGGAGGTATGCCCGGTATTCATCGAGCAGATGCCGAAGCTGCTCCAGCTCAGGCGCTATCTGGTCGAGATGAAGGCCGATTTCCCCGAAGAGCTGCTCAACCTCTTCGAGAATATGGAACAGCGCAGCAATCCATGGGGTATCGCCCCGACCGAGAGGACCAAATGGTGCTCACAGATCACGGCCAAGCCCTTTGACGCATCCACGGAGTACCTGCTCTATGTAGGCTGCGCAGGGGCATTCGACTCGCGGAACAAGCTCATCACCCTGGCCCTGGCCAAGATCCTCGATGCAGCCGGCATCTCCTGGGGCATCCTGGGCAAAGACGAGCTCTGCTGCGGCGACAGCGTGCGCAGGCTGGGCAACGAGTTCGTGTTCGACAAGATGGCAAAAGACAACGTGAAGACGTTCAAGGAGCGTGGCGTAAAGAAGATCATCACCCTGTGCCCGCACTGCTTCTCCACCCTGAAGAATGATTACAGGCAGTACGGTTTCGACGGTGAGGTCATCCACCACGCCGAGCTCATCAATGAGCTTCTCGAAAAAGGAAAACTGAAGCTCAAGAAGACCGTCAACATGGGCAACGTGGTATTCCATGATTCGTGCTACCTGGGAAGGCACAACGACATCTACGAATCACCCAGAAACATCATCAGCAAGGCTACCGGCAAGGCCGCCACAGAGATGGAGAGAAACGGCAGCCAGAGTTTCTGCTGCGGAGCAGGAGGCGGCAGGATGTGGATGGAAGAGCACCTGGGGACCCGCATCAACCTCGAGCGAGTATCAGAGGCTCTCAAAGAGAAGCCGGACACCGTTTGCGTGACATGCCCCTACTGCATGACCATGTTCGAAGACGGCCTGAAAGACAAGAACGCGGACAAGGTCGCAGTAAAGGATATCGCAGAGGTTGTAGCCGAAGGGCTCAAATAGCTGCACAAGAGATTATTCAGCTGCACGGTTCGACAGCCCCCGGTTTTGGCCGGGGGCTGTTCTATTATCCATAATGACACCCGGAGCGGTATTTTTCCCCGAAAGCCGAGTCCATCGAACCAACCATTTTGGCAGCGGCCTGCTTGTCATGAAATCCCCATCTGCATCTATCAGGATCCCCCCATGCGCGTCGGCAGTCGCAGGGGTAGTATCCTTCAATATATGGGGTAGAGCCGTTCTCGCCCGTCTGATTCGAGTGACTCAGGAATGGCAGTTTGCAGTTGCCCAACCGGCCTTATCCTGCTAGGCAGAAAAGATCATGTTCACTCACCTGAAAGGCAAACCCGAGATCAAGTATCCCTGCAGATGGATCTACAAGCTCTTCGGCACGGATCAGGGCAGGATGCGGGAGGCTGTCGGCAAGTCCATCGGCGGCGCTGATTATACCCTGAGCCTGTCGCGCAGCAGCAGACACAGGAAGTATCACTGCATGAATCTCGATATACTCGTGATGAACGAACAGGACCGCAATGAAATATACCAGGCGCTCATGGAAAACGAGGCATTCGTGCTTATTCTGTGAGCATAACGGTATGCTGCGGCCGGACACCGCCCACTGGGCCTCGGGGTGCCGGACACGTGAATGCGGCACTGGGCTCTCATGCATCCGCGGGATCTTTTCTCCGCCACTTGTTCCCGCAATTCAGGCACACAAGGCGTTTCCGATTGAAGAGAAAGGGGAGACCGAACAGGAGGAGGGACAGGAGCGCAACCGGCAGTGAAAACCGCTCGCGCCTTATGTCTGAACTCCCGCATGAGGGGCATGCAGGCAGGGTTTCATCAGGAGAGGGGCTGTCTTCCGGGCCTGCCGGTTCACCCGGAGTCTCTTTCAGGATTTGAACCGCCCTTGCCGCATCCGAAGCTCGAACCTTAAGCCTCACCCCGCCCACGGCATTTGAGTAAAACCAGTTGATGCTCGCTATCTGGTCATCGACAACGAGCGAGAATATGCCTTCTGACTCCAGTTTGGCATGTGCCAGGTGTGCCTCCCAGGGCCCTGTATATGACTCAATAGTGACGTATTTTTCAGAAGGCATTGTCGGTCCTCACCGAATTGGTTGATAGGCCATAGGTGTATCTACCACTGAAATTCATTTAAATCGATTGTTTCCCGGGCATCAAAGACAACGCCTTCCGATTCCAGCAGGGCGCGCTGGATGCCTCCGGCAGTGAACAGGCTGATCCGGCCTTGCCGGTTGACGACCCTTTGCCATGGCACATCCGAATCCTCAGGCAGGCAGTGCAGGGCATAGCCCACCTGACGGGCATTGCCGGGTATCCCCGCCATCCGGGCAACCTGGCCGTATGTTGCAACCCTGCCTTGGGGTATCTGCCCCACGATCGAATATATGAGGGAGTAAGGTGAACCGTCTGACATGGGATATGCTTCAATCACTCCGGGAAAGGTACTTCTCGCGGTTTAAGAGGAAATCGCGGTAGATACGGTAATAATCGGTGTCTTCATAGTCCATCATGGTGAGCTGTTGATGGTCGAAGGACACAATGGTGGCGCCGGGGCAGCTGAGCAGGATGGGGGAGTGGGTGGCGATGATGAACTGGGCGTGGGCGTCCGTGCTCTGGTCCATGAGCAGCTGCACGAATTCGATCTGTCTCCTGGGAGAGAGTGCTGTCTCGGGTTCGTCCATGAAGTAGACCCCTTCTATCTGGTAACGCGACTTGAAGAATGACATGAAGGACTCGCCGTGGGACTGCGACATGAGGGATTTGCCGCCGAAGTAATCCAGCAGCCCGGGGTCGGATATGGACCATTCGTCTATGATCTTGGCCAGGTGCTGATACCTCTCGGAGGAAAAGAATGCCCCTGGTTTCTTGTCCGCACTCCAGGCCACATCGATGTACTTGAACAGGTCTTCCACGTATGGATTTCCCCCATAGCGCGCCCTGTCCTCCTCCCAGATGTATATGCCGCATCTCCTGGCTATGGCCTTGAGCAGGGTGGACTTGCCTGACCCGTTCTCCCCGATGAAAAAGGTTATGTTTGTCTTGAAATCGACGTGAGCAGTGATGTTAAAGACCTGGAGATTGAAGGGGTAGGAGTCTTTTACAGGGTATTGTTCCGGGTGGAATATCGTCTTGTGGATGTGCATGGCACGACCCTTTCAAGTGGTGTACTGCCGCTTTCTGCGAAACAAATACCATTAAGGCAACAACCGGGCAAGGGCGAAGGATAAATCCTGGTTCTTTCACTTTGAGATCAACCGCGGAAGAGCAGGCGATCAACTGTTGCGGCAATGGTTAATCCAGATGTCTACGAGCAGCACGATTAAGGGTTCATAACCATGAGCAGGAATGAAAGATCAGGTGGAATCGCTTCAGACGTCGGACAAGCGGCCCTACCATGCGAGCTGGAGGCAGTACAGACCGTCTACTGCCATGTGGATAAGAAGTCCGCAGGCGACCACGCGTGTCCCGGAAAAGGCGCTCATCAAGAGATAGGCCGCCATGGCCGGGTAGGAGTGCAGGGGATGGAACCCAATGCTGCACCGGCTTGGGTCATAGATGGGGTTTGCGAGGAGGTGGTCCAGATCTACGAGCATGGCCAGCATCATGATCAGCCATGCCATTTTCCAGCGGGAACGGAAAAAAAACCACGCTACAAGAGCTGGCAGGAGAATATGGAGTGAGATGTGGAACATGAGGGCCTTCAGGATCACCCTGCTGCGGACAAAAGGCTCGGTTCCATGGGGCTAATCACGGGTCAACTCGAAGAGCTGTTCGTTGACCTCCACGCCCCACCGGGTGCCTTTTCGCTGCTGAACGAGGACGAATCCGGCTTTCTCGTACAGGTGACGGGCGGCCCAAAGGCCTTCGAAGGTCCAGAGGTATACCTTCTGGTGCCTCGTGTCCGTGCAGAATTCCATGGCGGCATCCATGAGGGCTCTGCCGGCCCCTTTCCCCCTGATGGCATCCGACACGATAAAATATCTCAGGTGCGCCCCTGCGGTCTCGGCATGGACCCCGTCGATGGAAATATGGCCTTCAATACGGCCGTGGCGCCATACAGTCCAGAAGCCGTCTCGCTTTTCGTCATACCGGTTGAGAAACTCCGAAAGGTCATGGGCGCACATGGCCTCGAAGGTGAGACCGAAGCCCCAGTGCTCATGGTAGTAGGTCCCGTTGAGCTCGGCAACCCTGCCTATGGAGCCTGGCAGGTAGCCTTTTTTTACGATGATATCAGACATGGCAAAAGGCACGGCCGACCTTCATGCGTTTTCACGCTCAACCTCGCCGTCAAAGTCCGCACCCTGTTTCCATGAATCGTCGGGCTGATACTCTCTCTGGAAGGTTTCCATCATATCCTTCAGGGGGACATCGGCGAATTCACCGCGATACCGGAGATATTCCATGTGCTGCTTCCCATCGAGATCAAAGGGATGGTAGATGGAATCCGAACAGCCGTCGAACTCGAGAGGTTTGAACCGGAATTTCTCGCAGAGTTCGATGTTGAAGGCGGGTGTTGCCTTGACCCACCGGCCATCCAGAAAGATCGAGGTATACCCGTGCCAGAAGAATACGTCGGTTTTCATGACCGCACGCATGCGTGCCGTGGTGAGGTGGTTGCGCACATCGGCAAAACCAAGCCGGGCGGGAATTTTAAAAACACGGCAGCAGGCGGCCAGGACGATGGCTTTCGATACGCACCATCCCCTCTGCGCGGACAGGGTCGTGCTCGCCTTCAACCCGTGAACGGACAGGTCGAGGGTGTACGGGTCATAACGGATTCCATCCCGCACCGCGTAATAAAGTCTGGTTGCCTGGGTCCCAGGGTCTCTGGCATCGCCTGAACTCCTTCGGGCGAACTCCACAATCAGGGGATTGTCGCTGTCCACGGTTGCTGTGGGTTCTATGAACTGCATCATCTCGGTATCCATGCGTCATATGTATCCTCCACGAGGGGGCAGGTCAAGAAGTTGATTCATGACGGATGTAGAGGACATGTCGTTTTGCCCTGCATCCGCTACTGTTTTTAAGACCAACATCAAGGGGCTTGTACCCGGATTTTGCGATGGTGACTGCTGTTAACGGAACTGTATACAAATACCTATGATCTGTCGAGGTCCGCAACAGCCTTTTCCATGCGGCCCAGGGCCTCCATCAGGAGTTTGCGCGGGCACCCGAAGTTGAGGCGTACGAAACCGGGCGTGCCGAAATCATTGCCGTCTGAAAGGCCGACCCCTGCATTCTCGAAGAATTCAGAAGGGCTGCTCACCCCCAGATCACGGCAGTCGATCCAGGCGAGATAGGTGGCCTCCACGTGGCGCATGCCCAGGCCGGGTATGCGTGCCACGAACTCCTCCACAAGATCGCGGTTTATCCTGAGGTAATCGATCAGCGCGCAGCGCCAGTCTTCGGAAGAGCGGTAGGCAGCCAGCGCCGCTGTGTACCCGAAGGCATTCACGTGCGGGACAATACCGGGCATGCACTTTTTAAATGCCCTTCTCAGAGAGCTGTCGGGTATTACGGCAAACGAGCACCCCAGGCCGGGGAGGTTATAGGTCTTGCTCGGGGCCAGCAGGGTTATGGTCTGCCGGGCGAGATCTTCATCGAGTGCGGCCAGGGAGACGTGGTGCTTGTCTTCATCCAGGATGAGTCCGCAGTGGATCTCGTCGGAACAGATGATGATCCTGTGTTCCAGGCAGATCCGGGCAAGGTGCGATAGCTCATCTTCGGTAAAGACCCTGCCTGTGGGGTTCTGTGGGTTACACAGGATAAACAGCCGGGTGACCGGTGTGATTGCGCTCTGGATCGCCTCGAAGTCAAAGACGTAACAAGAACCGTCATCCTTGTGAGGGACCGTTATGAGGCTGCGCTGCGAAAGGGACGGTGCACTCAGGAAGGGGGGATAGGCAGGGACGGTGGTCAGCACCGCGTCACCGTTCGATCCCACGGCACGGCAGGTGATGTTCAAGGCGGTGACGAGCCCCGGCAGCCATACGATCCATTCCGGCTTGACGTCCCATCCGTGAGTGCCGGCAAGCATGTCAACGACAGCCCCCATGAGGTCGTCGGGGGGGACGGTGTAGCCGTATATGCCGTGATCAACGTGTCTTCTCAGGGACTCGATCACTGCAGGAGGCGCCTTGAAATCCATATCAGCGACCCACATGGGCAGGACATCCCTGCCTCTGTATTTGTCCCATTTAAGGCTCGATGTGTTGTGGCGGCTTACCGGCGTGTCAAAGTCGAATGATGTCCCGGACGGTCTTGTCATTATAATTGGTAGGTACGGCGAATAGCGTGTCCAGTCAAGGCAATAGATCTTTTGTGACCCCGGCAAGACTCCATACCCATGGTACAGGAAGATGAAAAGTAAGACTGTTCAAGTCTTTTCTGCCCTCACTGTCGTGTTATCCCCTGACATTTCATTTATCCCCATTGGATACTTCGTCCTTTGTCGGGTTTAATGCCCGCTGTTTTAAGAGGAAGTCCCGGAGTCTCCCGCTTCAGGTCGCGGGTCGTGCGGGCCTTGAGACATTCATTTATCCTTTGTACAATGTATTTTAATCATGATACAGCTACATCGACCATCTGATGTTATGATGGTTTGTGAAATTCCACGGGCAGACGTTCAAGACTGAACCATGCTCCCCATCACCTGAGAAACCGCCTGCCTGCCGCTGTCATAGAATGTAAAGGAGGTGTACCATGAAGCTCTCCCGTTATATCTTCCTGCTCGCCGTCTGCTTATGGAACTCTATCCCCCTGCCGCTCATGGGTGGAGATGCCGGAGTCGTGAAAGTCGCGGCAGACACCACGTGGCCACCCATGGAGATGAAGGACAAAAACGGAAGCATAACAGGGTATGGCATAGACATGATGAACGCCATTGCCCTGGAGTCCGGCTTTCAGGTCGAATTCAAAAGTGTTTCCTGGGACGATATATTCAAGGGGCTGGATGAAGGCAGACATGATGCAGTCATGTCATCCGTGGCCATCACCCCTGAACGCAAGGCCAAATACGACTTTTCCAAGCCATATTTCACGGCGGGCCAGATCCTGGTGGTCCCTGTGGAACTGAAGGATGCCGACATGTCCGGGAAGACCGTAGGACTCTTGGAGGGCACCTCGGTGCCCAATGCCGTGTTCAAGAAGAAAGGGATGAGGATAAGGTCGTATTCGGATATTGAAAGGGCCTTTGCGGACATGAAGAAAAAGACCATCGACGGTGTTGTGTGCGATTTCCCTGTGGCAGGCAACTATTCGGTGCTGAAGGATGAGTATAAAGGCATGTTCATTCTTTCAGGAGAGCCATTTACCCGTGAGGACTACGGGATCGTGGTGAAGAAGGGCAATAAAGGACTTCTTGAAAAGATCAACGCTGGACTGGACGGTGTGAGGAAAAAGGGCCTGGATAAAAGACTTGAAGAAAAATGGCTCATGGGGAAATGACGGCTGTGCAGAATGATTTTTGAAGATCACGGCAGTGCCGTTCATGTGTTTCTGAACTGGGCGATCTGGCGCGAGATGGCAACTATGGTCCCTTGTTCGTCCCAGAGCTCGCCGTCGGACTCCACGAGGCCGCAGGTGATGAAACGGGAGCGGAAATGCCCTTTCAGCCACTTGGTCTCTGGTATTTTCCTCACATTGACGCTCAACTCTATGGTGGGAACCCAGGCCATCATACCCTGGCTTGCAAAGACGGGAGGGGGAAAACAATCGGCCATGAGCAGGACGGAAAGCAGGTCATGGGGCCGGTCATCCTTAAAGGATATCCAACCCTTCATTACAGACGTATCAGCAAGCTTGCCCTGCAACCACCCGGCATACCCGGGATCCAGGAGCATGTCCATCTGATCCAGGAGGGAAAAATTCGCCAGGGGAGGAATCGGTATGCTCGATCCGCGTGGAGCAATTTCAGGAGGGGCCGCATCGTATCTTTCGAGAAAACATTCTATCTTCTCATCTGCAAATGTCCCCAGGGCCCGGATCCGTTCCTTACCCTGCTGATACAGACCGGCCTGATAACGGTTGAACTGGGTGGTCCGGGAAAACTCTTCCATTTGTATGTCCGCATCGCCGGGCGAGCATCGGGAAATATAATTTGCGGTCAGGATAGGAGTGGATCTCTTGTCGCTCCTGCTCAGCATGGCATTGGCCAGGAGGGCCATCAGATATCCGCCGTTGGGGGTATTGTTGATGGACCAGTTCTCGGATACCAGGCCTTTGTAAAGGTGAGGCCCAAGCTCTGAAGACGAGATATCCATGTCAAACAAATGCATAAATGCCTCTCAGGACATATGTACTCTTTCAGCCCGGTACAGGTCAATGAGGCATTGAAACACGCCTTAAAGAATTATCTCAAGGCATTGGATCTGGACAAACTTACCTGAACTTGCTAGAAAAATTTAAGAAATCATCTGCATCCCTTTCGGTAAGGGCGCAGTCAATGATCATGGGGGAGGGGGATGGAAAGACCTGCATTCAGAATAAGCATCCTGGCCCTGGTGGTTTCCATGGTCTTTCTGTTCTTTCTGAGCGGCTGCCTGTCAAAAAAAGCGGTCATATCCCCTTATCAATCGCGGACCAAGGCCAAGACACCCATTGTCCATACCTACACCAAGATGGGCTATTCCATACAGGTGGGTGCATTCGCACAAGTGGACAATGCCGCCAGGCTGACGAAGAAACTGGAGAAACAGGGGCTCGATGCCTTTTATTTTGCCCACAGCTCGGGTCTCTTCAAGGTACGTTTCGGAAACTACAGGTCACAGGCGAATGCCTTGACAGAGGCGCGCAGGCTGCAGGAGATCGGCATACTGGATGTATATTACGTCGTGAAGCCGGGTGAGTACGCCATTGCCCGCGGGCGGCCTTCTCTTGACGGATCCCTGAGGGAAGAGATCGTGGATACGGCGCAGAGCTTTATCGGCCTGCCGTACCTGTGGGGGAGCGATTCCCTGGACGCCCCGCTCGATTGCAGCGGGTTGGTGCTGGCCGTGTATCAGCTCAACGGTCTGGATGTGCCCCGAACCTCGGAGGACCAGTACAAGAGCGGGCTCCAAGTGGATAAAGGGCAACTCGAAAAGGGAGACCTGGTGTTCTTTGCCACCTCGAGCAGTGGAAGGGTCTCTCATGTGGGCATATATATCGGGGGAGATAAATTTATCCATGCCCCGGGCACCGGTAAGACCATTTGTGCCGATTCTCTGACCAACACCTATTACAAAGACCGCTTCTACGGAGCCTGTACATTTCTTCGCTGAAAATACTAAAGGCAATAAATCCGGAACAGGCCGATACCTGCCATCAGTTTTTCACCGTAAACCAAGAGGTATTCAGCGTTATTGTCAAGAGAAACATGCGTGGTCCCCTTGACATGAGGTAAATAGCCTTTAATTAAGTAGCTGTAATATAATTGGTATTCCCGTGAGGGAGAGTGCAGGTGGAATGAAGTTATTGCTGTCCATATAAGGAAGGAGGAATCCGTACGCCTATGGGTGAGCAAATCGATACCGGCACAGTGGTTTCCATACGCGGCAGTGTGGTTGATGCACATTTTCCCTCCCGGTTGCCGGACATATACCACGTTCTTCTCGCGGGCGAGGATAAGGGTATAGTCATCGAGGTCAACACCCACCTGAGTGAAAATCTTGTTCGAGGAATAGCGCTCACCCCGACTCAGGGGCTGGCCAGGGGATCACGCATACTCAACACCGGCGGACCGTTGCAGGTCCCTGTGGGAAAGAATCTCCTGGGAAGGGTCATCAATGTATTCGGTACGCCCATTGACCTGAAAGGTGAAATACAAGGCGACCTCCGTTCGATCCACCAGAAGACCATACCCCTGACGGGCCAGTCCACCGTGTCCGAGATATTCGAGACAGGGATCAAGGCCATCGACGTCCTTGCACCCCTGGAGCGCGGGGGCAAGGCGGGCCTGTTCGGTGGTGCCGGGGTGGGGAAGACGGTACTCATCACCGAGATGATCAACAACACCGTGAAGAAGCACCACGGGGTAAGCATCTTCTGCGGCATCGGGGAGCGCTGCAGGGAAGGCGAGGAGATCTACCGCGACATGGTTACCGCGGGTGTCCTTGACAATACGGTCATGGTGTTCGGCCAGATGAACGAACCTCCCGGTGCCAGGTTCAGGGTGGCGCACGCGGCCCTGACTGTTGCGGAGCACTTCCGTGACGAGATGCACCAGGACGTGCTGCTCATGATGGACAACATCTTCCGCTTTATCCAGTCGGGTTCCGAGGTGTCGGGACTCATGGGACAGCTCCCCTCAAGACTCGGCTACCAGCCCACCCTGGGCACCGAGCTTGCCGAGCTCGAAGAGCGCATCTGCAATACCAGCACGGGCGCCATAACGTCCATCCAGGCGGTGTACGTCCCGGCAGACGATTTCACCGATCCCTCGGCGGTGCACACCTTCGGGCATCTCTCGGCCACCATCGTGCTGTCACGGAAAAGGGCGAGTGAAGGGCTTTATCCGGCCATAGACCCGCTCCAGTCCGGTTCGAAGATGCTCATGCCGAGCACTGCGGGAGAAAGGCACTACCGCATCGCCCAGGAGATCAGGAGGACATTGAACATCTATGAGGAGCTCAAGGATATCATCGCCATGCTCGGCATAGCCGAGCTGTCCCGGGAGGATCAGAGCATCGTCTTCCGGGCGCGCAGGCTGGAGCGCTTCTTTACCCAGCCGTTCTTCACTACGGAGCAGTTCACCGGGCTTTCGGGCAGGATGGTTTCCCTCGAGGAAACCCTGGACGGATGTGAACGCATCCTGAACGACGAGTTTGCCAACCAGAGCGAATCAAGCCTGTACATGATCGGGTCCATCGACGAGGTGCACAGGGATGAATTGTAAGATCCTGCTCCCGTCCGAGGTTTTTTATAGCCAGGAGGCCGCCAAGGTGGTTGCCGAGGCTGCAAACGGTTCCTTCTGTCTCCTGCCCCTGCATATCGATTTTGTCGCCGCCCTTGTGCCCGGTCTGCTGCGCATCGTCGGAGCGGACGGCAGGGAGGAGTTCTATGCCGTCGATGATGGGATACTCGTCAAGAAAGGGCAGGAAGTGACGGTGTCTACAAGGAATGTCATAAGGATCCCCGACCTCGGCCAGCTCAAGGGCGTGGTGGAGGAACGGTTCAGGTCTCTTGACGACAAGGAGAAGGCCGCGAGAACTGCAGCGGCCAGACTCGAGGCAGATCTTGTCCGTCGATTCATGGAGTTGAGAAAATATGGCTGATTCGAGCAGAAGGCGCCGCGAGATCATGAGCAAGTTCGCCAAAGAGGTACAGAAGAAGGAAGCGCTCATGATCCGGGGGAGGAAGGAAAAGGGTGAGACGGTCTGGTTCGGTCTCGGCATGTTCGGCATAGTAGGGTGGTCCGTGGCAATTCCCACGCTCATTGGTGTCGCTGCAGGGCTGTGGATCGACAGGACCTGGCCAAGCCAGTTTTCCTGGACCCTCATGCTCCTTATCGGCGGTGTCATGATCGGCTGCCTCAATGCCTGGTACTGGGTGCGCAAGAGCGGCAAGTGGGGCGAGCAGGCGGACAATGATGAGGATGACAACGGTGTATAGGGGCGCTTCAATATGACAATCGAATATAATTATGAGGTGTTGCCGGGATGACTCTTCCCTGGTCACTCTTCCTGCCCTTTGCTGTCGGCATGGCACTGGGGGTCTTCTTCTCGTTGAACCTGTGGTCGTCCGTCAGAAAGATGTCCGAGCAGGATACGCCCTGGTATTTTCTGTACGGCAACTTCATTCTCAGGACCTCCGTCGTGCTGATCGGATTCTACCTGGTCATGGACGGCAACTGGCAACGCATGGTCTCGGCACTTCTGGGGTTCGTGCTGACGCGGGAGCTCATGGTGCGCATCATAAGCAGGAAACCAGAGGTTTCATAAGGAGACCGGCATGGAGATACTCAGGCTCAACCAGATAAGCCCGGACCAGATAATCCTCTGGCAGTTGGGCTTTGTAAAGATCACCGCAACCCTTGTCTACACATGGTTCATCATGGCGCTTCTTCTAATGCTGTCTTGGCTGGCCACGCGCAGGATATCCTCGGACCTCCACATCTCCAGGTGGCAGAACCTCCTGGAAGCAGTCATATCGGCCATCAGGGAACAGATCAGGGAGGTGAGCCGCGACAACCCGGACCACTATCTCGCGTTCATCGGCACGCTCTTCCTCTTTATCGGGGTCTCAAACCTGCTGCTCATCGTGCCCGGATATGTGGCCCCGACCTCTTCCCTGACTACGACGGCAGCCCTTTCCATATGCGTATTTGTGGCCGTGCCCCTGTACGGCATAACAAAACGAGGCTTGCTCGGGTATTTCAAGGAATACTTTCAGCCCACCTTCATCTTTTTCCCGTTCCATGTCATGGGCGAGATCACCAGGACCCTGGCACTGGCAATACGTCTGTTCGGAAACATCATGAGCCATGACAAGGTGATCGGCATACTCCTGGCGATCACCCCGCTTTTCTTCCCCATAGTAATGCATGCCCTGGGCCTGCTGATCGGCATGGTGCAGGCCTACATCTTCGCCATACTTGCCATGGTGTATATAGCCTCAGCCACACAGGCACACGAGCACGAGGTCGGAAAGGAGCGGCACTGAACGACAATAAAATGCTTGAGAGAAAGGAAGGCATATTATGGATAACCTTAGCTTAGTAGCGGTTGCATCCATCATTTCAGCAGGGCTGACAATGTGCATCGGGGCCATAGGGCCGGCACTTGGAGAGGGCATGGCAGCCAAGCAGGCGGTGAGTGCCATTGCCCAGCAGCCGGATGAGAAGAACACGATCATGAGGACCCTGTTCGTAAGCCTCGCCATGATCGAGTCCATCGCCATCTACTGCTTCGTGATCTCCATGATCCTCATATTCGCCAATCCGTTCTGGGACCACTTCATCGCCGTAGCCAAGGGGGGATGAAAAGATGCACATCGATCTGTTTGTCCTGGCAGCCCAGATCATCAATTTCCTGGTGCTGGTTTTCCTGTTGAAATATTTTCTGTACGACAGGATCCTTGGTGCCATGGATGCGCGCGAGGCCAAGATCGCCTCGCAGTTCGAAGAGGCTGAACGTCTCAAGGCCCAGGCCATGAATGCAGCGCAGGCCTATGATGAGAAGAATCGCGAACTGAGTGACAGGGCACAGGAGATGATGAACCAGGCACAGAAGACGGCTGACCATGAGAAGGACGTGCTCATGGACAGGGTCCGCGCTGAGGTGGACCAGGTCAGGCAACGATGGTTCGAGACGCTGAACCGCGAGAAAGAGGCCTTTCTCGAAGACCTCAGGCGAAGGGCAGGCTCCCATATTTATGACACCATCAGACAGGTCCTTGCGGATCTGGCCAATGAAGATCTTGAGGAAAGGATGGTGGATGTCTTCACAACCCTCTTGCGTTCTCTCGGCAGTGACCAGCAGCTCAGGCTCCATGAGGCCCTCAGGGCAGCGGGTGTCGTGGTCATGGTGCGAAGCGCTTTTTCCTTGAGGCCTGAACAGAGAAGCAAAATAGAAGATGCCATACGGGAGCACGCGGGTCCCAAGGTTTCCATCAGATTCGAGATGACCGGATCGATCGGTGCGGGGATCGAGATGATGGCCCATGGATACAAGCTTTCATGGAGCATTGAGGACTATCTGAGGAGTCTCGAGGAGAAGTTTGTCCGCATCCTGAGAGAAGTGATACCTGTCAATGAACAGGCACTATGAACACTCACTTCAGTTTTGTACCCCTAAGGAGAAACACTTGAAGATGAAAGGTGGTTGAGATGAATAAGGCAGATGAAGAAGGGGTCCTGAACCAAGTGCTGGAAGACACGTTCAGGAAGCTTGACAAGACCCTTTCCGAACACAAGCCCGAGCTCAAACCGGAGGAAGTGGGTATCGTGAACTATGTCGGGGCCGGAATAGCAAAGGTGTCCGGCATGGACAGCGTCAAGGCCGAAGAGCTGGTCCGTTTTCCCGGCGATCTCTATGGCCTTGTTTTCAATATAGATCCTGACGAGATCGGCATCATCATGCTGGATCCTTCTGAGAATATCAGAGCCGGAGACGAGGTGCACCGGACAGGAAGGGTACTGGATATCCCGGTGGGGGATGCCCTGCTCGGAAGGGTAGTGGACGCGCTGGGCAGGCCGCTGGACAATCTCGGTGAGGTGCAGACGGAATCACGTCTGAGCGTTGAGAGAGAGGCCCCGCCCATCATGCACCGTGACCCGGTAACCGTTCCGCTCCAGACCGGCATCAAGGCGATCGATGCACTTATCCCCATCGGCAGGGGACAGCGCGAACTCATCCTCGGCGACCGTCAGACGGGCAAGACCGCCATCGCCCTGGACACGATCATCAACCAGCACGATAAGGGGGTCATCTGCATCTACTGCGCCATAGGGAAACAGTCATCGGATGTCGCCAAGACCATAGCCTCCCTCAAGGAGAACAATGCCCTGAGGTATACCATTGTCGTGGTGGCCGCCGGAGAAGAGCCTCCAGGACTCCAGTTCGTGGCCGCTTACGCGGCCACCTCCATGGGCGAATACTTCATGGAGCATGGCAGGGACGTGCTCATCATCTATGACGACCTTACCCGTCATGCCAGGGCCTACCGGGAGCTGTCGCTCCTGCTCCGCAGGCCCCCGGGAAGAGAGGCCTTCCCCGGTGACATCTTCTACATCCACTCGCGCATGCTCGAGCGGTCCACCCACCTCAGGAAGGAACATGGAGGAGGTTCGCTCACGGCCCTGCCCATCATCGAGACCGAAGCCCAGGATATTTCATCGTACATCCCCACAAACCTCATATCCATAACCGACGGGCAGATCTACCTTTCGCCAAGCCTTTTCCAGAAGGGGTTGCTGCCTGCCATAGACATCGGAAAATCAGTCTCGCGGGTGGGAGGAAAGGCACAGCTGCCTGCATACCGCTCAGTGGCCGGCGACCTGAGGATCGCGTATTCCCAGTTCGAGGAGCTGGAAAGCTTCTCGCGCTTCGGCACCCGTCTCGACGAGGATACGCGAAGGCGCCTCGAGCGAGGATGGCGCGTCAGGGAGATCCTCAAACAGCCCCAGCTCAAGCCGATTCCCGTTGCCGAACAGATCGCGGCCTTATTGGCCGTGAACGGCGGGGCTTTTGACAGTGTGTCCATCAAAGAGGTCAGCAAGGCCGAGCTGGCTGTCAGGAAGGAAGTCACGGGGCATCTGGGTGACCTGTGCAGGAGAATCGAGACAGGTGAAAAGCTCTCCATGGATAATTTCAATTCCATCCTGTCCAGCGCGCAATCCGCTGTGGAGCCCATGGGAGAAAACCCTGATGCAGACCATTGAGTCGTTGCGGAGAAAGATCAAAAGCACCCAGGACCTGCTTTCGGTGGTCAAGACCATGAAGGCGCTCGCTGCCGTAAGCATCCGCCAGTATCAGAGATCGGTCGAATCTCTGGTGGACTATAACGATGCTGTGGAGAGGGGCCTCCAGATCCTCCTGAGGGCGCAGGAAGAATCACACCCGGCTCCCGGGCCCGTCCCGTTGACAAAGGCAGGCGTGATCGTTTTCGGGTCGGACCAGGGTCTGTGCGGACAATTCAACGCCCAGGTCGTATCGCATGCCCTCGATGAGCTGGAGATGCTCAAGGTGCCGAATCAGTTCAGGTACATCCTGAGCGTAGGCGAAAGGGTGAAAGACCACATGGAAAGGGCAGACCAGGAAATCTACGACAACCTTTCCACTCCCAGTTCAACGGCAGGGATTACTCCAATGGTGCAGGAGATCGTCATGATCCTGCAGGAGTGGCACTTCGTTCTTCACATCCAGCATATCTACCTTTTTTACAACCACTACCTCTCGGGGGCCACCTTCAGGCCGCACACACTGAGGCTGCTGCCCGTGGACCGGACCTGGCTGGAGGGGCTTAAGGCTAGAAAATGGGACTCCAAGACGCTCCCGCTTTTTACCATGGACTGGGATACACTTTTTGCGGCCCTCATACGGGAGTATCTCTTCGTATCAATCTACCGTGCCTTTACCGAGTCGCTTGCAAGCGAGAATGCAAGCCGGCTTGCAGCCATGCAGAACGCGGAAAAGAACATACAGGAACACCTTGAAGAGATCTTTGCGGACTATCACCGCCAGCGCCAGATGACCATAACCGAGGAGCTCCTGGACATCGTCTCGGGGTACGAAGCCATGAAAGGCGACACCAGGCTCGACAGGAAGACACCGGCAAAGGATTCCTGAGGCGGGCACTCAGAATACGTGACACAACCTCATCAAGGCAATGAAGCCCCTCAGCAGGACCCTGTCCTTGGTGCCGCCGAAGATCTTACTGCTGGTACCGCCGAATCTGGATTTGGTGAAATACAGCCCCTGGAAGCTCAATATCCAGTTGCCGTTGTTGTAGAGGAGCCTGTTGAGCTTTTTCTGAATACCGGATTCGCACGGCAGGTCGGGATCATCGGTTACCAGTGGACACAATCCAAGGTGCATGCATTCCACCCCTTCTCGTTTGAAGGTCTCCATGGCATGGATCATGAGAGGGTAGAAGATGCCGGGCTTGAACTTGTTGCTGAAGCGGGAGATATTGGGCACATAGCCGGTGATCTTGTTGTCTGTATAAATAGGATCAAAAAAGATAAATCCAATGAGTTCTCCATGCAGATAGGCAAAAAACTTTCTCGTTCCTTCCTGGTATTCCATATCCATGGGTCTGATGAGGAAAACAATTTCCCTGTCTTTCACCGTACGGGTCTTCAGCCACTCGTCCGTGAGGGCCCGACAGCCGTCATTGGAAACCCTTTCCTCAATAACCACACCTTCCTTCTGGGCATGATTCACCGATGTCCTTAGGATCTGCTTCTTTTTCCCTTTCAAATCCCATTCCCGGAGATCGACGTTTATCTCTACCCCGAACTGGGTCGCATAGTACCCGAATTTTTCATGGATCAGCTCTGCCACAGGCTGAGAAATCTGGACGAAGATGGTATGAGTACTGTCTTTGAGAAACTCCCTGATCATGGTCTCGGTATCTTTCGGATTGCATACCGGATCAGCAAGCACAAAGCGGGTACCCCATTTTTTCCTGAAGGCAATGTATCCCATGTTCGGGATATCGAAGAACTGCATATGTGGCTGCAGTGTTGAAAAGGACAGGCAGTGGGACCCAAACTTCTTCAGATAGGTGAGACGCTCCTGGTGGGAAAAGAGGTCGATATGACCCTGGATTTTGTGCCTGTAGAGGTCAATGGGCACAACCTTGGCCCCTGCATATTCCTGTGAAGGATTGCTGATCGGTTTTACCACGCCCATTTGAAACATTCCTTTCAAAGTAAAAAGATATGGTGCCGAATGAATCCATGTCTGCCCGCTACGAACTGAAGGTAAACAAATTATCAAACACAAATCATGCCAGACATCAACCCGGGGCGATACGTCCTCCTAAGATGGTAAGAAAATGAATAAAAACAGTGTATAGCAAGGGATACATGGGGAGATGTTCAAAGAGCGGAGTCTGCTTCTGCATGTGTTTATCAGAAGAAGAGGTAATTTATTCTCCACGAAGAAGAAAAGATTTTCCAGAGTATTCTCTCAAGGCATAGGGATATTCCATGGTGGTTAAGGAAATTTCTGCATGCCCAACATTGTGACTGTAGGATGATGGTTCCATTGCGCATCACTGAAATCAAGGGGACACTACCCTAAGGTGACCCGGTTCTTTCCTGACACCTTGCTGGTGTACATCAGCCGGTCGGAACGCTCTACAATGGATGAGGGGGTGTCATCCTCACGGGCTATCGTGGCCCCCAAAGATGCTGTGATATTCAACTTTTTACCCTCAAGCATGATATAGCTGTTCTGGATAAAAAGCCTCATGCGTTCAGCAATTTCCAGCAGGGCAACCTCATTGATATTGGGAAGAATGATGATGAATTCTTCTCCCCCCCAGCGTGATACGGAATCAACCCTTCTGAGGATGTTTGTGATGGTTCTGCCTGTCATGACAAGGATATCGTCGCCGGTTTTGTGCCCATAAGTATCATTGCATTGCTTGAAATTATCAAGATCAAGGAATATCACCCCGAAGGGCATCTTGAATTGATTCATCTCATAGACCTTTGTCTGCAGCGTCATTTCACCATATCTTCTGTTGCCTACGTTGGTAAGATCATCAACATAGGCCTCTTCCTTCAATCTCTCCATTTCAAGCAGGATCTGTTTATAGTTTGAGTTATCGGAAAAGATCTCCACCCCGCCGATTATTGCCCCGTCGTCGTCTCTCACCGGGGTTACACGTACGGACACCGGGACACGATGACCCTGTTTATGATGGAGATACACATGGACCTCACGCAGTGATCCGTCATGAATCGTGTCCGCAAGCGGACATCCGATGGTGCAGAGTTCCTGACCATTCTCATCAACATGTCTGAGCAGGTTATCGGAGCAGCGAGACCCGAGTACCTCATCACCACTGTATCCTGTGATCCGCTGGGCAGCTTTATTCCAGTAGGTTATCCTTCTTTCGACATCAACAAAATAAACACCATCAAAGAGGCTGTCTAAGAGTTTCTCATGAGAGATCATAACCATGGCCGCTCCTTGTGCAAAGCTAAGGCATATTCACGCAAACAAAAGCCTTTTCAAGGCACTGTATATCAGGGATACACCCAATGCGAAGACAAAGACGCCGAATGCCAGCCTCAGTGCAGGGCCGGAGATGCGATTCGCATAATGGGCCCCGAACCATCCGGCTATGATGGTGGCAGTTGCAATGATGAGGGCGGCCTTCAGGTCGACATTGTCATGCCGGTAATATTCGATGAAAGCGGCGATTCCGATGGGCGGGAGGAGTACGCCAATACTTGTCCCTGTTGCTTTGTGCTGAGAATAGTCAAGCAAATAAATCAGGCATGGGATGATAACAACGCCTCCGCCGATGCCGAATAAACCTGCAAGAATTCCGGCGGCAGTTCCTATGGCGATGAGTGTAAGAACCGTGCTCATGTCCAAAATAGCCCCCTCCTTAAATAGCGTTATATTTCATAGGGTAATCCTTTTGCATCGGTATGGTGCATTACTCTCCAGAGTCTGAATGACCCGGGTCATTCAGGGATCCGTCCAGTGCTTCGGCGACACGATGTCTGCAGGCACGACATGTCTGCGCACCCCTGAAAAGGGGGTTGCCGCACTCGGGACAATGATAGCGTTCGCACACAGAACGGGCCCATTCAACACTGCCCTCTTCATCACCAAGTTCTTTAACCTTTTCGCGCCAGAGGGGTATCGTGCTCAACATGACCCTTTTGCCTGTTGCCAGACCAAAGTTGGAGATGAGGCTGCAGGGCCAGACGGAACATTGATGACAGGAGTAGAATCCTTTCGCTTTTACGCAATCCCTGATGGGGCACATGGTGCAATACCCATAGAGCATATCAGGCGGATCGGGCTGCATGCACCCCTTGCACTGCGTCTCTTCAGGTTTGGTCCCATAGAGGTTACCCATAACTGTCTTGAACTTCACGTTATCATCACGGTGGGCAATGTATACGCCGCATACCCCGCAATAGAGGCCGCAGGGTGCCATGAGCCTCTTATCCCTGATCTCCTCTTCAGACCATCCTAACATGACGCCTCCTTGAACTCGACGACCTGCACAAACAGGACGCACAAGTTGATTGCATATCCGTCCGAAGTACATATCCTGCCTTCAGCAAAGCACAGGGGTATGATCACGAAGATTTAAAACTTTGTAAAGGAATAAAATGAGAGGGGCATCATGCTGCATGCAGCAATGGAGATTAACCTGATCTACTACTGCACAACGTCGGGAGGTGAGTCGGGGAGTTTGGGTTTTTGCATCTTCTTTGATGCAGGGACCTGGCTCATTGATGTCGTGTAATCGACCACTATGGTTATTCGACGGTTTTTGGGATCAGCAGGATTATTCCTGATAAACGGCTTCGAGTCGGCATATCCGGCAACCATCTGTATCTGATTCTGAGGGATGCCGTTCCTTTCCAGTTCGACACGTGCAGCCGAGGCGCGCTGGGTCGAAAGCTCCCAGTTGGTGAAATTCATGCCTTTGTATCCGAGTGAATCGGTATGCCCCTCGATAATGATTTTCTTGTCCAGGTTTTTGAGCACCGGTGAAAGTCCTTTGATAATGGTCTTACCGGTATCTGAAAGGTCGGTGCCGCCCACACTGAAGAAGGATGTTCCACCCGTGTCTATTATTTCGATGCGAAGGTTTCCGTTATCGTCGAAAGCGAGGATCCTGTCTTGAAATCCCTTGAGGTTTTCATTGACCTGTTTCTTCACCCTGTCCGCCAGCTCGTTGACAACAAGT
Source organism: uncultured Bacteriovoracaceae bacterium (assembly GCA_964600235.1). GTDB lineage: Bacteria > Desulfobacterota > Desulfomonilia > UBA1062 > UBA1062 > MWEI01. The sequence goes on from CAZRIV010000001.1 coordinate 46,642, forward strand.
GTCTTAGGCAGCGTAGGTTTAGCTCCTTTCCCGACTTGGAACATTCCCTTGCCGGGAACATCCTGCATGGTGGCAACGGCGCTTCCGCCGCCTTTTTCAAAAATCGAATAATTCTGGAAGTACTGCGACAGCAGGATCTTCTTCTGGGCGGAGGTCATGTTCAAAAGCCACATGAGCAGGAAGAAGGCCATCATGGCAGTGACGAAGTCCGCATACGCGACCTTCCACGAACCTCCATGGGCGGCTGCCCCCTTTTTTTTGTTCTTCTTAATGACGACAGCCTGTTCCTTGCCTTCGGACATTACTTGCCCTTGCCCTTCATGATCTTCTCAAGCTCGGTGAAGCCTGGCCGGACGCTTTCAGGTATGGCCCTGCGTGCGAACTCTATGGCTATCTGGGGAATGGAGCGCGCGACATATGAGACAATGGCGATGCGGATTACGTTATAGTAAGATTCCTCTTCTTTCAGGTGATGATCGATGAGAGTGGCCATGGGGCCTACAATACCGTAGCAGAGCAGAACTCCCAGGAAGGTGCCCACGAGGGCGGCACCAACGCTATGTCCCAGGACCTCAGGGGGCTCGCTCATCTTGCCCATGGTGAGCACGACACCGAGTACCGCAGCCACAATACCAAGTCCCGGGAGGGAATCGGCCATCTTTTCAACTCGGTGGAGGGGATGACTCTTTTCCTCCGTGATCGACTCTATGTCCACTTCCAGGAGGTTGTCAAACTCGTGAGGGGGTATGTCTATGGAGAGCAATATCTTCAGGCTGTCGCAGATGAAGTCCACTGTTCGCTCATTTTTGAGAATATCGGGATAGCGTTTGAATATCTCGCTTTTTTTCGGTTCTTCCACGTGAGACTCAATGGCGATTATTCCTTCTTTGCGCATCTTGTTGAAGATCTCGTAAAGCAGGGAGAGAACCTCGATGAATTTCTTCGAGTCATAATGTATCGGGGTGAACATGTTCTTGAAGCAGGCGAGGATCTCTTTGAGGAGCTTGAACGGGGATGAAATAATCATGGCGCCTACGGCTGCGCCGAAGATGATGAGCAGCTCGACGGGCTGGAAGAGTGTATGCAGGTTGCCCTTTTCCAGCATGAATCCGCCCAGCACGGACCCGAGTACTATAATTATGCCGAGGATCACGTTCATATATCTTGTCCCATCGACCATTTTCAGGAAAAAATTGAGTGGCTTCTTTTATGTGGTCTGCTGATCGAGTGGAAGGAGCGTGTTCAGCCTTTCATGATAAGACACAGATTCCCCCGGGAAAGGGATAGTAACAATATCTGGATTATATACACCCGTAATGACGCTCGAAGGAAATGCAGGGACTCTATCATGGAAGATTGAAGAGTTAAGATGGAAAGGGCAAGCCTCTGCAGGGGATTGAAAGCGGTATTACCACCGCTTGACCTTGCCCCCCAGGGCTTCCATGATATTCTGGTATTTCTCATGAATCATCTTTCGATCAAACTCGAAAAAATTCATGAGCATTTCGTCTTGTTCCTTTGAACTGAAGCAATCCATGGCAGGGAAGAAAAAGTTTTTGTCTTCCTTTTCAATATGCCCGGGATAAAGCCCTATGAGGTTCGTAAGGCCTGTCAGGATAACCCCAAGCTCATCATCCCTGCCGCTGATGTACCCTTGCAGGGCATTGGTAATGGAAAGAACGTTCTTCCTCGCAATGACATGTTCATCCATGAGCTCTTTCATCGTCGTGGCAAGCGGTCCCGGGAGCGTCTTCTTATTGAGCTGTGCGAAAAGGATATCCTCTTCCTTGCCGTGATGGGTCCGGTCGGCATAAGTCCTGAAGAAGTCGACCGCCTTTTCGATGAACGCCACATCTGCCCTGTTACTACTCCTGATGTTTTGTGTCTCAATCTGGATGAGAGGGATAATCTGTTCAATGAGCCTGTGCTCCCACATGAGCGGACCGATAGGTTTCATGGCACCTCCGAAAAATGGTTGTCAGCCATTTGAAAGATTGGCAGCATCAATGAATAATATAATTTCTAAACGACCCTTATTCAAGGGTGTATGTATGCCATGGATTCACGTGCACACAGGACTGCTCATGAATGCTGCTCCCCCTGCAGCAGCATGTTCATCCATGGAATCAGAGACGATAGATCCATGGCCAAACGGGTGACATATGGTTTAGGAACTCTTCGTCCGGATCGAGGCAATATCCTCGTAGATTTCTATTGTGGGTGATCCCTCGAGAAGTGGGCCGATCTTCGAGAAGAGTTCCGAGAAGTAAGGTGTGGATCCATGGGTGTTAAGGGCCGCCTTGTCACGGTACCTTTCATAGAAGAGAAATTTCCCTGGTTCTTTCTTGGCACGGTGGAGGACATACTGCAAGGTACCTTCTTCTGCCTCTACCTGGGGCATGACCCATCTCAAGGCGTCCTCCATCTCCTGTTCCTTCCCCTGTTTTGCCGTTAATATGGCTACCACGACGATCATAAGTCCCCCAGTGATATCGTTTAATTTATTGTAATGTGTACCATTTATCGCATTGTCTTGTCTCGTAAAATGTGACCTTGCCCCCTGTGCGTTTATACATCAACATATGGACTTCCAATCCCATGGAAGGGTCATGCACAGGGAAAGGCAATGAGCATCCTTGATGAAAGAGGGGTGCCACGGAAGGTTCTCTGGATTCACTACGCATGTATGATGAATTATCCATGGGAAGTGCCGTTTACCGTTGCTATTGCATCCAATGGTGAATACTATATTATTATAGTGCCATGTGAGTTCTGCTCTCAAATAACATTTGCAGGTGGGTTATGCAGTTGAAGGAAGTGGTTGAAAGGCTTCAGGGGACAGTGCTCACGGATGAATTCGACGGGAGCATGGAAGTCCTGTCGGGAGGAGCGGCAGACCTGATGAGTGACGTGCTGGCCTTCAATATAGAAGGGAACAGCATACTTTTAAGCGGCCTTACCACTCCACAGGTTCTTCGTACCGCCGAAATGGCAGGGATCAGGGCCATTGTCTTTGTCAGGGGCAAGAGGCCTCCGCAGCAGGTTGTGGAACTTGCCCATGAGCTTTCCATTCCCCTCATACTGACAGAGAAGAGCATGTACCTGTCATGTGGGATCCTTCATGCGGCCGGCTTGCCGGACAACGGCGTATCAGGGCTTCTCTGCAGATGAGCCATCCGGATAGAAATTCCCAAACCAGTTGCTGTAAGACACACACGCAGGGCCTCATGGATGACTTGCGTGTAAAAGACCTCATGAGCAAGGGCGTGATAACCATCGACCCCGAATCCACCATGAATGATCTCATGGCCGTCCTGAATGAAAATAAGGTTTCAGGCGTTCCTGTGACAAAAGATGGTTCCATGCTGGGCCTTGTGAGTATTGAAGACCTTGTCAGGGCACTCGCGGATAAACGCCATGAGGAGAATGTTACCGCATATATGACCCCGAGCGTCATAAGCATAAACCCTGACGACAAGGCCATCCTGGCAATGAAGCTCCTCGAGGAGCATGGCTGTGGGAGACTGCCCGTCATCGACTCGCATGGCCTGCTTGTCGGTATCATTACGAAAAGCGATATAACAAAGAGGCTCATGAGCGTGCTTGACGGACACTCCAAGAGCGATGAGTCCAAGAAATACCGTGCCAGCCACATATTTGAGGATACCTTGTCCGACAGCACCAGCCTTATCCTGCGCTACCACGTGGCCCCGAAAGATTTTGAAGAGGGCGGCAAGGCATCGAGCACTATCAAAAGGATGCTTGAGCGCCTCGGGGTGTCTGCGGACCTCCTGAAAAGGATTACCATCAGCGCTTATGAGGCGGAGATGAATCTGATCATCCATACGGATGAAGGCGGCGATATCAGTGCGGAGATATGTCCTGAACGTATTGTGCTGACAACACAAGACAAAGGTCCCGGGATAGGCGACATTCAAGAGGCGCTCAAGCCGGGATTCTCAACAGCCCCGGACTGGGTGAGAAGCCTCGGGTTCGGTGCAGGCATGGGGTTGTGCAACATCAAGAGATACAGCGATGCCCTTTCGCTCGTTTCCGAACCTGGGAAGGGGACCGTGCTCACCGCCGCCTTTGAAATGAAGCCCGGTGAACCGCCGAAGCAGTCACCCGCAAAGACATCCTGATATGGATGAGCCATGCAAGAGAGTATCCGTGCAATGCACAGCCGTTCATCGTGCGAGCATGTCCTGAAAGAGTGCCCTGATACCTTTGTCGCCGTGATTCTGGTGTATGCCGAAGTGGAAGCTCATCTGTGATGGGCCCTGGTCGACGACCTCGATATTGATCCCCTGGCGGTACAGCGCGTCAGCGGCTTTTGCAAGGACACCCGGGGTGTCCTTCATGCCTGATCCCACGGGTGACAGGAGGCAGAGGTTCGACTGGATATCGATAAATCCAGGATTGAGCTGGTGTTTGATCAGGGCGGTGATGTCATCGATCTTGCCGGTCAGGTCTATCTGGTCCACAATGACCGCAATATCGTCCATGTCTGACGGGTAATGGTGGGTATTTATATTGAAGTCCTTGAATATATCAAGAAGTTCCTGGGTGAAGCCGACGGTCTCGCCGATCATGTCCTTTTCGAGGTAGACATAGGCCAGACCGTCCATGCGGGCGATTCCCACCACGGTCTCGCGTGGTACCCGGGAGCCTACTATCATAGTACCCGGGGCATCAGGGTTATTGGTATTGCGGATATTGATGGGGATGTTTTTGTTTTTGCAGTTGATCATCGCATCGAAGTGAAAGACATTGAACCCGCGGGAGGACAACAGGCGGATCTCCTTATAGGTCAGCTCCGGGATGACTTTGGCCTCGGGTATGATGCGAGGGTCTACCTGAAAGACGCCGTCAGTGTCTGTCCAGTTTTCATACAGAACAGCGTCCATGGCATAGGCTACTTCTCCTCCCGTGAGGTCCGACCCCCCGCGGGACAGGACGGCAATATCCCCCTTTAAGGTGATTCCGTAGTATCCGGGTATGATTGCGATACCATCATCCGTGATACTGTCCTTCAGATTTACATAGGTGCCGGGCATCACCTTGGCATTTCCAAAGCGTTCGGATACAAGAAAACCTATGTCTTCGGGCAGTCTCACGACCGTGGGCATGCCCTTGCTCCTGAAATAACGGTCAATGACCTTTGCGCTGTAATGCTCGCCCCTGGATGCAAAAAAATCCACGCGCTTTCTACCTTCAATGGTGCTGTGCAGGTCGGCCTGGAGGTCTTCGATAATGTCGTCTCCGTCTATGGCGAGATCCTTTACGAGGCATGCGTACTTTCCAACCACCCGGTCATGGCTCTCCTTGGGGCTGATGCCTTTCCCGCGTGTCCTGAAATGGTCGCCATCTGTTGCAATGTTAAAGAGGTGGTCTGTTGTCTTCTCAGAGTCAGCAGCGTCCTTGCCCGGGGCTGAGACGACAATGATGCGCCGGTCTGCATTCGAGGAGACTATCTGTCTTACCTTCTCGATCTGGTTCGCATTGGCAACCGAACTGCCTCCGAATTTGCTGACGATTACCCTGTTCATGTCCTCATAACCCCTTCGAAAGTCTACATGGTGTCGTATAGTTTACGGGACTATAGACCAAGTTTGGTCTCAGGAAAAGTAGTTGTTTGCGAGGTGTTCCAATTGTATCCGGAGCATCCTGCTCAATTATTTTCGTAATGGGCTGGAACAGTCCCCCGGCACTGGATGGTCATGCAGGGGTATATCGTACGAAAAAATTGATTTTACTCCAAGAACCGGTATCATGCTGCCAAGAAGCACTGAGTAAACGACCTTTCGCCACACCTTATTCCGCCACCCAGCACGGTTTACCATCCGAGGTCCAGGTGTTCCGGGCACTTTTACTCACAGGCATGAGCCGGCCCTCACCCGTTCCGTCGGTATTGATTATGAACAACTCCGGAGTAGTGTTTGAGCCATGTGTGTATGCCTCATAACAGATTTTCTTTCCGTTTGGAGACCAGCATGGGTTGTTTTTATGAAATCCGCTTTTGGTCACCTGTTTCCTGTTTTTACCGTCTGCATCCATGATGAATATCTGTCTGAACTCACGGTCCTTGCCGAGTGAGGAGTAGGCTATTTTTGCAGATGAGCCCGACCAAGCAGGCGCCATATCGCCAGGCATGTCGGTGAGCTTCCTGGCATTGCTGCCGTCTGATTTCATGATCCAGATGCACTCCTGACTGGTGTCGTCTTCTTCATTTCTGAGTGCTGAATAGGCGATCTCGGTTCCATCTGGTGATATGGTAAACGAGGTGATTATGGTATTTTTCAGCAGTGCTACAGTGTTATCATCCGATCTGATGGAATACAGTGCCTCAGTGGAATACAGATCCTTTCTTCCCCTGAAATAAATGAGCTCAGGATTGTTCGGAGAAAAGCATGCCTCCTTGACGGTTCCATTGGCATAAGGCTTTATTATTCTGACAAGTTTGCCGTGTTTATCAATGATGGCCATATGCCACTTTACCTGGTTGCCTGTGGGTAGACACAAGAAACTGTTCCCATCGGCAGACCATTTCCCATCCCTGGCGTTTCTACACACCTCCCGGACAGACCCTTGCTGCAGAATGAAGAGGGCCGGGTATCCGTGACGGTCCGAATTGAACAGAATCCTGCCCCGGGCTGGAAGTGTTTCATACGACATTGTCGATATTCCTGTTGCACTGTCGAAGAACGAGAAGGGCGCCATTAATAAATCAAAAAAAGATTGGAAGGAATAAGCAGACATGTTTGCTTCCGGATCATTCTTATAAGAAGAGGCCTCACATGAACCAACGATTGAAAAGGCCCCGGCCAGGACGAGAAAGACAATGAACATCAGTCGACGGATCTTCGGCATATCCACGCTATCAACCTTCCGAGAAGAATTTTTATAATTCCAATTTAAATACACCTGGACGATCCCGTGCTCATAACAGAGAAGCACTTAGAATCAGAGATGTTATCGTAAACAGTTCTATCACAGAAACATGCCCGGGGAAAGCATCAGGACCCTGGATAATTGGGCATCAATGTCTTAAGGTGTTTCAATCAGAGAAAAAGGTTTCAATGGCGGTAAGGAACCTATGTTTCTGGAAGCGCTCGACAAGGCCCATATCACCATCAAAGACAATGGTTTTGAATCCTTCACCGAACTCATCCTTCAGTGCCTTTGCGATCTGGCCCTGGAGACGGGAGAAGGTATGGCAGCTTCGGTTGTTGTGGAAGAGGACACCCTGGGCCTGATAGTCCCGGACCAGCTGTTTCCATAACGATATGCGATCTTGAAGGGTAAGGTTTGTATACATGACGCAATAGGCCTGTGCCATGCTGGTGATAAGGCCTTCGAAGGTTGTTGTCTCGTATTCCTGTTTCCAGACATCAAGATAGGTGGAGCCCACCACGGCCACACCGTGGACCCCCAGGGTGCGCTTGAGTTCACCGAAGTTGAACCAGGTGGCCAGGTTGTCCCAGAGCACCCGGTAGAGCTCCGGGTTCACTGCAGGCTCATGATCGTCCACACGGGCCTGGGTCTCGGTCACGAGCTGCTGATAATAGTCAATGGCTTCGTCCTTTCCGCGCTCGGAAACGATCAGCGCCATATGGTAGAAACCGTCAAAAGCAGTCATGGCAGAGGGTCTCAATTTGCCAAAATCCAGGAACCGCTTCCAGAGACGAACGGCCTGATTGGCCTTGCCTGCAATCTCGATCAGTTGGTCGCGGTCGAGTCGGATGCCGGTCTGTTCTTCAAGAAATGAAATAACGTCAAGGATCTGCTGCTTCACGTAGTGAATCCGCAAAGGATCTACCATGCCGTCATACCGGTTGCCCACATTGATTACCCGGTAGGGGACACCCCCGTAAAGAGCGCTCAGGTTCTGGTACCACTCGGCAACGATGTCGCACTGGTTGTTGCAGGCAAGCAGGATATCCGGCGCGGGGAGGGGGGGGAGGGACTTATATGCATCAGGTAAGTTGCCCGGGGCATGGTCGCGCATGGCAAGGAGATATCCCGTATTCGCCAGTTCATAGGAACATCCCATGGGGTCAAGGTGCTCTCTTGCAATGGAAAGACCGGAGAACTCCTCTGCCAGCCCGCTCACAATGATATTGACCGCGTGGTTTTCCGGATAGACGACGGCGACATGGGGCTCAAAAGCCCTGACGATCTCCACCGGGAACATGGCGGTAACATAGACAACCTTGCGGCCTTCCTGTTTGGCGATAGCTGCATTGATATAGTGCTGCGACATGAGTTGTTTCTGACGCGCGATGAGGGTGCTTTTCGTGTGCATTAGGGATCTCCTTGTGGATCAGAACAGGTCGTCACGCTTGGTGAATGCCTTGAGTGTGTCCTGGTTGGTGGAATCAGTGAACCGCGAGATCTCGTGCAGGTAATCCTCCTGGAAAAAACGGCCCGCGGAGGTGTTTCGCATGATATAGATGATATCGTCTGGATACTTGTCCGATCCGGGTGCCCTGTAGTAGAACTCGCTTTTGAGCACTGATTTCCTCAGTTTCATGGTCTCGGTCAGGGGGACGTTCCTGACAAGGCGGATAAAACGAGGCTGCATGTAGTGGGGAAGGCTCTCTCTGCAGAAGGCCAGGAAGGTCTCGATCTCAAAGCCCATGGGGTTTTCGACCTCGATGATGTACATGGGGTCGTCCTCGCGGCCCTTGGACTGGGGTACACCGATTATGCCGGCATTCATGACGCCATCGTATTTGCCGACGACCTTTTCGGCGTCGACAGGCGTCCAGTTCTCGCCCTTGAAGCGGATCCAGTCGCCGGTGCGCCCAAGGAACACGAGGTATCTGGCTCCATCCTTTTCCACGATAGAACCCAGGTCGCCCATGCGATAGAAGTCTTCTCCCTCCAGGGAAAGCATCTTTTTCGCGCTTTCATCAGGCAGACGGTAATAGCCTGTAAAGGCCGAGGCGCCCAGGGATTTCTGGCTCACCACAATCTCCCCTGCCGATGTGCCGAGGTTCAGTATCCTGCCGGTGTCATCCACCTCGGCGGGTTCGCATTCCCTGAACGTGGATTCGCTGATGATGCGTATGTCCCTCAGGAGCCTGCCCACGCTGTATTCCGGTGTATGGGCATCTACTGCGGTGATGGCACCCGCCTCGGTCGAACCGTACACCTCTGTGAAGATGTCGAGCCCGAACATTCTTGTAAAGACGGCCCGGTTCAGGGCATTGGTGCCGGTGCTGATGACCGTCCGCAAGGGGAGGGCCGAGAAGTCCGCATGGGTGCCGATGGTGGTGTGTATGTGGTTTATCACGTACTGTACAGGATCACCCACGCAGTTCCATATGGTTGCACCTGAATCTTCGATGTCCTTAACAAAGTTGCTTGAACTGAAACGTCTTCTCAAGAATATCTTCGAGCCGTTGAGCATGGCCGGCATGATGTTGAGGTAGAGCGAATTCGAGTGGTTCACAGGCATGCAGACATAACCCACATCATCGGGTGTATAGTTGAGGATCCTTGTGCCGGTTACCCCTGTATCATAAAGCTTCTGCCAGGTGACCTCTATCCCCTTGGGTGCGCCCGTGGTGCCCGAGGTAAATATGATCACCGCAGGCCTGGCTGCATCAAGGGTGGAGGGATGGAAACCGGAAAGGGAATAGGCTGAGTTGCTCACGATTGTGGAGATGGTACTGACAGGCGAAGGAGTTTTCACATCTGGGTTGTCGGTGACGAAGATACGGTCTTGGGACAGGCTTGGAAAACCGAAATTCTGACTCGCCTTGAGTACCGTATCAAGGAAGGTACCGTCCGTGCCGGGCTGGGGTGCGTGATCCACAAAGAGCACGTGCATATCGATGTTGTTGATATCAAAGGCCAGCTTTTCACCCACCTGGGCATTGTTGACCCCCACGAGGGTGGCGTTGGTAAAGGCGCATCCTCCCAGGAGGAAAAAGAACTCGGGGATGTTCTGCATGAATACGCCCACATGAAAACGGTCGCACTCAGGGATAGGAAGGCGAGCTCTTATGGATGACAACATATTGCCGTAGATCAGGGATTGAGAGTAGAAATCACCATAAGAGATGGTTCTCAGTTCTTCAGAGTCGTCCCTGTATTGGATGAAGGTGCGGTCCTTAAGTACAGGATCTGTTCCGTGGTGTATGATGATATCAGCTATATTCATCTTTCTGCCTCCATTGAATCAGTAACATGAAAATGATGATCATGGGAAATCACGTTCAATGCCGGTCCTGATTCCTGGCTGTTCTAAAAGAGGCAGGATCAGTCCCGGTATGGTCCATGGGATGATATGAACTCATGAGTTATGACCTGGTTTCTGCTGTCAAGATTCCTATCTTCTCGCTGATGAATGGGACCAGCTTGTCCTCCTGGGCGAACCAGAAATGGTCGACATGTCTCATTATCAGGAGACGGCTTTTCTCCATGAGACCTTCCAATGCAGGGATACTGCAGAACTGGTCGGAATCGCCTGTTATGGCCCAGATGTTATCGTCTCTCATGGGGGGAAAAACAAACATGCCGGTGGGAGGGGAGATAAAGATACCAGGAGGTGGACTCTCGAGACGTTTCATCAGCCTGGCCGCCACCCAGGAACCGAAGGAATATCCTATAATGATGACAGGTCTTTTCACATAGCCCATGACGCTGGCGAGGTCGTTCATTTCACCGTCACCCTCGTCGAAGGATCCGCCGCTCCTGCCTACCCCCCTGAAATTGAACCGAAGCGTTGCCAGTCCCTTATCGAGAGAAGTCTTCCATGCGGCCATGACCACGTTGTTGTGCATGTTCCCGCCCATGAGGGAGTGGGGGTGCGTGATGATCACGCATGAAGCAGAGCCCGTGTCTTCAAATACCGCCTCAAGAGGCGGATTTTCTCCAATGAATACCGGCTGCATTGCGTTATTGTAGCGTTAAGTTCAGAGAAAGGCAATGGATTGTGAGGGGTTGGTTTCAGGGAGATCATGAAAGGGACCAGGGTCACCTTTCAAGGGATCAGCAGCTTCAGCACATCCTCCTTGCCGACAATTCCTACCAGGGCACCTGCAGAATCTACCACTGGGAGGGTGTGTATCTTTTTATCGACCATGAGGCTGGCCACCAGTTCAATATCCGTCTCAGGCGTTACGGTTATGGGTTTTGTGGTCATGGCATGCTCAACGTTTGTGGCTGCTATCTTGTCGAACTCCTTTTCCATATGTCGCGGTGAGCTCATGGGGATAATTCCATCGAGAACTACGAAAAATGAAGGCACGGGAAGCTTTTTCTGCTGTGAGATGAGGTCGTCACGGCACAGGATTCCAACGAGTCTCCCTTCACCATCAACCACGGGGGCACCGTTTATATGATTTTCCATGAGCACTTTGGCGGCATGAACGATGCCCATTTCAGGCATCAGGGTGATAACCTTCTGAGTCATGATGTCTTTCACCTTCATTGTTCGCTCACCCCCGGGAAAGGTTATTCGATACTACTTACCAAAGTATTACCGTTTTCATTGTAGTCAAGGGGTTGAGGAGAATTCATGCACAAGCGTTGTTAAGGAATGTGCCTTTTTTAGCATGCCTTTTATTTTTCCATGGATTGATGGCTCGATTTTCTCTATTTGTATGACGTGAAGATATCTTCATCAGACATTGTGCCGTATGTCACCAAAGACGGGTCCCTTATACGCGAACTCATTCATCCGATACTCCAGGAGGGATCACCCATAAGCCTTGCTGAGGCAACAATCAGCCGGGGCACAAAAACCCTGGAGCACATTCATGAGACAAGCCACGAGATTTACTACATCCTGGAAGGACATGGCAGGATGTTTCTCGGACCTGAGGAGTTTGATGTCCGCCCGGGGGACAGCATTCTTATCGAGCCAGGGACAACGCATTGCATCCGGAACACCGGTGAGGCGCCTTTAAGATTACTCTGCTGTTGTCACCCCCCCTATGACCATAAGGACACTCACATACTCGGATAAATCCTGATAGTGCCGCATGTAGTGCCTGGAAAGATTTAAAAGCCCTTCAATCAGACCACTGTATCAAGACCTCTAAAGAAAGGGACTCGTTCTGACGAGAAGCCTTAATGGTAACTAAATTTCATGTAAAGGTGCGCGCATGAAAGAGAAAGAGAAAAGGCGTTATACGAGAAAGCCATTGAAGATCGAGGCCAGATATCAGGACAAGATCGGCATGGTCCTCAAGGGTACGGTGAGAAATATCAGTATCGGCGGTGTCTTTATCGAAACACCTCGACCCCTGGACAGGGGTGAAACCCTGCACATGACCCTGGACGCCGTAGATGTTGGAAGGGTTATTGATGTCGAAGGAACCGTTGTCCGGTGCGAGCCCGAACGGGGTATGGGCGTAGAGTTTCTCGATCAGGATAACCGTGAGGTGAAAAAGCTCATCAGCACCATGAGAAAGCTCGACCAGGCATCACTGCTTGCCCTGAGCAGATCGGCGTTTGAAACGGATCATTGATCCGAATACGAGAAAGCTTCAACCTCATCTCCGTACAGGATTTTCCAATGGGCCTGTTCGTGGGTTTGACGGTCTGAGTACAAAAGAAAAGTGCTCCCGCCATGAAAAGGGGGGAGCGCCTTGTTTATATTTTAAGCCGGTTTGTGCATTTGAAGGTATCCATGCACACACGATATACTCCAAGGGACTATGAGAGGGATAATTCTAGGGTGAACGGGATTGTTTTTATAAGTCCGCTAAAGCCAGTGATCTCGAAGCCTTAAATTACCTGTAAATTCTGTATTCCTCAAAGGCTGTGAGATCACTGGCTTTAACGGATCAAGTTTTTACACCACTTCAAACGCAAGATCCGGGTTCAAGTGGTGCTACAGGTCCTTCAGGAGGCGCCTTGCCCAATCTGCATAATACTTGTCGCTGGATGTAGCTGCCTTATTAAGCAATGTCTTAGCCTCGTCTTTGTCACCGGTATTTATGAGAAGCTCGGACAGGTAAACCTGACCTTCTTCATCGTCAGGAAACGCCTTCTGATACTCCCGCAAGTACTTCATGGAGAGTTTTTTATCCTGTAACGGCCAGGGGAGGACGAACCAGAAGCGGCCCAGGGCCTTGATCGGACCACCGTCTTTATACATCTTATTGATCTTGTATGCTTTTTCAAAGCTGTTTTGGGTTTTATCCTTGAGTCCCTCCTTGAGTGCAGTAAAAATACTTACCCCATCAGAGTAGCTGCCCACAGAAAAACCATACCAGGCATGTCCCTCAACGGCATTGGGATTGATGGCAATGGCCTTTTCTCCGAATTTCATGGCGAGTTTTCCATATTCCCTGCAGACATCTTTCCAGTTGGCAACACTCTTTTTTTTCGACTCGTCTGCATAGTACCGGTATGATCGCGCCGCCTTCCATGCAGCCTCATAGCTGCCGGGGGTTGCCTCCAGGGCCTTTGCGAACATGTCGCCTGCAAGCCTGTAACTTTCATAACGGGCCTTGCCCTTATCGAAAAGGTCATTCCCCTGGGCCATGAAATCCTCGGCGAGCAAGGTCAATGGCAGGACGAAAAAGATGAAAATGAATAATGCCGGCTTGAGACTTCCCCTCATGTCAGGTCCTCCTTGATATGTGATGTGTGTAACCGTAACACTCTTGCATTGTTGTTTCCAGTATGTATTTTTTCACATCCGAGCCTGTTCTTGCAAAGAGACAACCCTTTCTATGAAAATGAATGCATGGAAAACATGCATCATATCTGAAAGTAACAAGAGTCTGCAGATAAATGTGAAAATTACCCTTGCAAAACTCAATGTTGTCTCTTATATAAACCAAGATGCCTTATCAGGATCAATTCTCGGGCTATGCAAACATGAAAGGGATTACAGTCGATCTTCCCTTTGTAAAATTCAAGTATGTCAAGGTCGACCGGGTTGAAAACGAAAAGCCTAAGACAGCCAGAACAATAGATCTGACCGTTCCCGGCGAGGTTAATCCTCCTATTACTGCTCCCCGTTTGATTGTGACGCGAGAGGCTGAGATCACCACCCTGGGCCTGGACCCCATGATATCCAACGCATCCGTCATTCACGAACTGGCCTATGGTCGAATAGATTCTCAACAGGCGTATCAGCAGCAGGCGTCTTCTTATCCGGCAGCGTTTGTTCCGCAGACTCACTCTCTGGATCTTATCGTGTAAAGGGATTATGATAGGGGTAGTAACCGATCCGCTTTTCATGAATCATGACACAGGGGGCTATCATCCCGAGGCCCCCATGAGAGTGCATTATATACATACCCTTTTTAACGGCAAGGATCCTGATATTACCCTTGTAGATCCGGTCAAGGCTCAAGTCGAAGATATAGAACTCAACCACGGAAGCCGGTATATCGAGAGTGTAAGGAGGTCGTGCAAGAAAAACAGTTATATTGACCTCGATCCCGATACCGTTTGTTCGGAAGACTCTTTCGAGACTGCCCTGTATGCTGCAGGCTCGGTATTGAAGCTGGTGCAGATGGCCCTGTCGGGCGAGATTGATTCAGGTTTTGCCAGCATCAGGCCACCTGGACATCACGCAATGGCAAATGATGCAATGGGTTTCTGCCTGTTCAACAACATTGCCGTTGCCGCCAAAAAAGCGATCCGGTCTTATGGAGTAGAAAAGGTCATCATTGTAGACTTTGATGTCCACCACGGTAACGGGACGCAGGACAGCTTTTATGGAAGCAAGGACGTGCTCTATTTCTCTTCGCATCAATATCCTTTTTATCCGGGAACGGGCAGGATAAGTGAGACAGGGGCGGGAGGCGCAGAGGGATACACCATAAACTGTCCTTTGAGGGGCGGTAAGACGGATGGAGAAATGATCGCCCTGTACCGTAGTGTCCTCGTTCCCATAATGTATTCCTTCAGGCCCGGCCTGATTCTCGTATCTGCCGGGTTCGATGCCCATGCCATGGACCCCATAGGCGGAATGGAACTCAGTTCGAGCGGGTTCGGTGCCCTGGCAGGATTGATACGTGATGCGGCGGAATATATCCATGCCCCTGTTGTCTATGCCCTGGAAGGCGGATATAATCTGGATGCATTGAAGGACTCGGTCAAGGCGGTAACAGGCATCATGAGGGGTGGGTCCGCACCGAAGATCGAGGAAAGATTCTCTGCCGAAGTAGATGACATCATAAAGAACCATTCACGTCACTGGCCACTATAGTATATTCCATCTGTTAAGTTTGATATGTCTCATGCCGAAAGGGCTCATATGCTGGATGCAAGACCTATTGAGTCGGTGGAGGTTCGCGAATACAGACCGGGCGAAATCGTGGTCCGCGAGGGTGAACCGAGCAGGTATTTCTATGCCATTCTGCAGGGAGAGGTACAGATCTACCAGCTTGATAAACCTATCCGCATCCTGTCCGACAGGGATGTATTCGGCCTGGAAAACTACTATAGGGGCATCCCGTACACTACCACGGCCAAGGCCACAAAGACATCACGAATTGCCACGTACGAGGCCGATCTCATAGAAGAAATCGCCTATTCAAAACCGGCCCTGGCCACCATGGTCATGAAATCGGCATACCTCCAGCTTGAACAGACCACCTCCATAGCAGAAGCCAATATCCCGTACAGTGAAACCATTAATCTCGATCTGAAGGAATATGAAGACGGCGAGGTAATCATTGAAGAGGGGACGAACGGCACTGAGATATACAAGCTCTTCCAGACCGATGGCGGGCTCGAGGTCCTCAAGAAGGATGTCCGTATCGGGGTCATAACCAAGCCGGGAGAATACTTCGGGGAGATGAGCTTCATCCTCAATGAACCGAGAAGTGCCACCATCAGGTCCATAGGGAAGAGCACCGTTGAGGTCATTCCGGTTCAGGAAGGCGGGCTTGAGAGAATAATCAATGACAATCCCGAGGTTGCCAATAAAATAATAACCTCGCTGGCCCAGAGGCTCAAGCTGGCGAACCTCTTGATAGTCAAATAGAACCTTTTTTTACACCGAGCAATCTGCGAATCTCAGGCAGCATAAGTAATGCCTTGCTTCTCCCTTCATCTATGGCCGTTTCGCCCTTGTTGAATTCCAGCGCACCAATGTCGACAACATCAGGTTCTATCAGGATGTCTGCAGGCTCGTATTTCAGCATGAGCCGGTTCTTCTGGTACTGCTGGATGTTTGTGGCACTCAAGATGACTTCGATGATGTTCAGCCTTTTCTGCGAGTCAGCAGTCAGGTATGGTATTGAAACCAGGTCATAAAGCTTCTGTTTGCTGAGGACAAGGTGATCTTTCAGGGTCTTGGCGAAATCGATGTCAATGGCCTTTCTTGATTTGGGCGTATTGATTATGTTCATGATGCCAGTTGCGAGGGTCTTGAGTGTATCAGATATGGGCTGGTTGTTCATAAGCCCGGCAATTCGGTCTATCATGCCGGAGACGAAATCTTCTTCGTTGTTGGAGGCATCCTGCTCCGCCCTGATGATATCCTTTCTTTTCGTGGACGAGAATCTGGTTGGCATTCGGGGATGGAGATTGCAGGCAATTGTGATTCCAGGGCTGTAAGTTTTCAGTATATCGAGAGGCAAAGGGTCTGAGACTCCGCCATCGGTCAACAGTCTTCCCATATGGACCACCGGCCTGAATATGCCGGGTATGGCCATACTTGCCATTACCGCTTCCGTCAACGAACCCTTATCGATGGCGACGGTCTCGCCGGTCAGGAGGTCAGTGGCTACGGCTATGAAGGTTATGGGCAGGTCCTCTATGAGCGTATCCCCCACAAGGGACTCTATGAACTTTCGGGCGCGGTTGCCGGCAAGCAGGCCTGATATGGGAAAAACAGGGTCTACATAGTAACTTAAGGACTGGACAAAGGAGAGATCCGTAATCAGCTCCCGGAATTCCTGGAGCTTGCCGGCGGCAAAGAACGCACCTACAGCGGCCCCTGCACTGGAGCCGACAATGATGTCCAGGGGGATGGAATTTTTGGAAAGGGCCTCCAGCACTCCTACATGGGCACCACCCATGGCGCCGCCGCTGTCGAGCGCTATGCCCACCAGTGGTCTTTTTGAAGCCATGCTGTTTTTGTACCTGAAAGTCTCTGGTTAAGCAACATGGTAGGCCTTGATCATAAAGAAATGCGCCATTTATCCCGAATGAGAGGCTATGGATGTATTCTGGCTCGGCGAGATGAGTCCTCCGCATGGAGTTATGGCAGCGCGTGTTCATTCCCTTGAGGAAACCAAGGACAGCTGCCTGCTTTTCATTGACAATGTCAAGATGCTGAAAGGAAAGGACATCGGTTCCAGACGTTTATACCTGGTCGCTGAAGGCAGATATACCAAACGCGTGCCATCTACGGTCATGGGTGTAATCCCGAATGATGCATCCGTCATCAATGCCATGTCCATGCTGTATATTGAGATGAGAGAGTCTTTTGAGGTGGGAGACATGCTCATCAGGTCTATTGGTGAAAAGGATCTCACTATAAAAGAAAAACAGCGGGTCATCCTGAGAGACAGCAGGCGTCACAATGCGATCATCAAGAATGCAAACGACCTGATCTTCATTCTCGGCCCCAAGGGCAAGGTCATATTCTGCAATGATACCTTCAAGAATTACTTTGAAGCTAAGGATAACTCGATCATCGGGAAACCCTATATAGATCTTGTCATTGAAGACGATAGAAGGAATCTTGATGCAATGATCGACAAGGGCTTCAACAAGGGTGTGTCGGTCCGCTGTGAGGTAAGGATGATGCTTCTTGGCGGGAAAACCGGCATTTTCTCGCTCTTGAGCACACCCCTCAAAGAGGATGGCCGCATCTATGCCCTGTCCGTGATCGGCAGGGATATAACCGATATCAGGGCCATGCAGCGCCGACTCACGATCCAGGCCAATGATCTTACCCAGATGATCAACGGACTCTCCCATGAGCTGCGGAATCCACTCACCATCATAGGCGCTTACATCAGAAGGCTCGAACGTGAGAAAGGTGACAAGACAAAAAAATGGGAACAGGCTCTATCAGGGATCTATTCATCCATAAGGCGTATCGAGGACATGATAACACGGGTCGAACGCTATGAAATGCTCATGAAAATGGAACCTTCATGCAGTCGTGTGGAGGTATGCTCGCTCATTCGGCAATGCACATCCACGTTTACTTCGCCGGTACCAATACGTGTGAATGCCCCTGAAACACTCCATGCTTTCTGTGATGCTGAGCATGTGCGTACAGCCTTTTTGAGGATAGTGGAGAATGCCGTCGAAACGGGAACAAACGAAGTGGTGATAGATATATCAAGCGATACGAACCTTGCGCTGATCTCAATACGGGATTTCGGGCCTGGTATTCGAGACAAGGTGCAGACCATATATGCACCGTTTTATTCAACCGATCCCATGAAGACCGGCCTTGGACTCACAGAGGCCCGTATCGCCATGGTAAAGATACATGGTGAGATAGATGTCGTGCGGCAGGCAAACCCGGGTGCTATTTTCACCATCAAGATCCTTCTCGACCGCAGGTTGAGGCCAAGGGATTAAGGCTATATCACGAGCAAAAAAAAACTGTTAAGCGTATATGGTATGGGGATCCATTACCCCTCCAGGTAGAGAACATGCTGATTTGTTTCATAGTAACTTCAAAAGCTGTACCATGGTCTTCGTAATTGGTGCATATTCCAATTTACTTTGAAAATCACTATATTTTAGATATATTAAGTTCTGGTAGCAGAAAGATCCTGATATCCGTTATGGAAAAAGTGATCATTCTGTGAGAATTGAAGACACCCATGACAAAGTATGATTCTGAATCAATAATCGATCTGAACAAGGCGCTCTCAAAGGCTGAGAGGACAATTGAAAGACTTCGCCGCCTGGAGTCAAAAAGGAAAAGAGATAGAAAGAATTTTGAGGACATAACCAATGCCCTGAAGGAACGTGTCAAAGAGCTCAATTGCCTGTACAGCATTTCGAGCATAGTGGAAAAATACGGCCTCGATCTGGGGAAGATACTGAACAGGGTCATTGAGATCATCCCGGTAGCATGGCAATACCCGGAGATAACCTGCTGCCGGATCTGCATAGAAGATACTATTGTCCAGAATTCCGATTTTGCGGAGACACCCTGGCGGCAGGCACAGGATATCATTGTTAATGGCAAGCCGATCGGGTTCATAGAGGTTTTTTATCGGGAAGAAAAACCGGAGAAGGATGAGGGGCCGTTTCTCAACGAGGAGCGCAGCCTCATCAACGCGATTGCCGAAAGGATGGCAAAACTCGTTGAAAGGAATAATACCGAGACAGCGCTTCATGAAAGCGAATTAAAGAATATCGCCCTGCTGAATGCAATTCCCGACCTCATGTTTCAGGTTGATGGAAACGGGATACTGGTCGGCTTCCATAAGGGGGCATTTGTCAAACTTCGTGAGCTTGAGAACAGGCTGATCGGAAAGGATATCTATTCCCTGGCCGATAAGGAGAATCTATTACCCCGCAGACTGATCGATCAGGCCATGACATATGTGAAAAGGGCCCTTGAAACCGGTAACCCGCAGGTATTCGAGCAGCACGCCTCCCTTGACGGGAGAGGCAGGGACTATGAAGTCCGCATGGTCGTGTGCAGGAAGAATGAAGTGCTGGGTATTGTTCGCGACATGACTCACAGGAAACAGCTGGAGCGGGAGATTCTCGAAATAAGCAACAGGGAGCAGCGGAGAATCGGACAGGATCTCCATGACAGCCTGTGCCAGCACCTGGCGGGAATAGCATTCATGGGAAAGGTCCTGGAAAAGAAGACCTCTTCGCATCTGCCCCTGGAAACGGCTGATGTCACCGAAATCGTTGACCTCATCGACCAGGCCATAACCCTGACAAAAGGTTATGCACGTGGACTCAATCCCGTTGAGTTTCAGGCGGACGGTCTCATGTATGCGCTTACCAAACTTTCAGAGAATATGAAGAAGCTCTTTGGTGTATCGTGCACATTCACCTGCACAACCCCGATCTATATCCACGACAACGAGATGGCTGCAAATCTTTACCGGATTGTTCAAGAGGCGCTTAATAATGCCATTAAACACAGTAAGGCCGATGAGATAAACATATATTTTGAGAAAAAGGGGAAAACCTGCATCTTGAGTGTAAGTGATAACGGAATAGGAATCGGTAAGTCAAAGGGGTATGGGAAAGGCATGGGTTTGAATATCATGCGTTACCGGGCTTCCATGTTCGGGGCATCACTCGATATAAAATGCTCCGAGAATGGAGGGACATCGATCGTTTGTACCTTCCAGGCCTCTGAGGGGTTTCAAGAAAGACATAGTCTGTGATAGAATGATGATGGAGAAATAATATGGGTCGCATGAAAATACTGATAGTCGATGACCACCCGATCCTTCGGAAGGGTCTTTCCATGGTTATAAACCAGGAACCTGATCTGGTAGTTGCAGGAGAGGCCGAGGATGCGGCCACTGCGCTTGAGATGATCGAATCCATCATGCCCGATGTTGTTATTGTGGATCTTTCATTGCCCGGGGTTGACGGCATCGAACTGATCAAGACAATGAAACTCAGATATAAGGACCTGCCTGCGCTGGTAGTCTCCATGCACGATGAGTCCCTCTTTGCCGAGAGGGCTTTGCGTGCAGGGGCGAGGGGATATATCATGAAGCAGGAAGCTGTTGAGAATGTCCTCATAGCGCTGCGGAAGGTTCTTCATGGGGAAATTTTTGTCAGCGACAAGGTTACTACAAAGATGCTTGAGACACTTATATCCAGCGACGCCAAGACCATGAGCACCCCCCTGGATCTCCTGAGCAACCGGGAGCTGACTGTCTTCCGCCTTATTGGCCAGGGCTTCAAAACGAGTCAGATAGCGGACAAACTTCATCTGAGCGTGAAAACCATCGAATCGTATCGCTCTCACATCAAGGAGAAGCTCAAACTGGAAACAGGTACCGAACTCATGAAATATGCCATACAGTGGGTACAGAACACAACATGAGCCGTAAGGCATCATAAGGGATATATGATAAAAAGGCTCGGATTATTATCGGGTTAATGCATGGTATCATGATATGAGACTATCTTTTTAGGTTCTCGCAACTACGTAATCAAAGTTTCTCAGTAAGCTGATCAGGAAAACCCCTATGCTGACATAGGGAAAACCCCCATATCAAAAACAGCGCCACCCTGATTGTAAGGTCTGCTTTTTTCGGGTTTGATAAAAGAGCTTTAACTTATGCCAAATAATTGGGGTGGTGATAATGCAAAAGCGAATGGTTATCGTGAAACATGGCAAACATGAGGGCTCAGATGAACTCGCACATGTCCTTAAGACCAAAGGCTGGCTGCTCGAAACTATCGAGCTCGCCGACGGTGAACCTCTTCCCAGAGGTCTCGATCAGGTTGATGGGTTGCTCATCTTAGGCAGTCCTATCAATGTCTATGAGCAATATTCAAACCCGATGCAGGTCTATGTCGGGTAATCTCTGAGTTAAAGGGAAGTACATCAATCCTGTGAGTGAACAGAGACCCAGGGAGTTTTGTGCATATTTTCAAATTGATGGACCTGATGCCGTGTAATCTGGGCAGATGCATAGCTCCATATAAGACAACGTAATAACACCCAAATATAACTTGCGGAGGAGGATAAGAAATTATGTCAGTAATTAACGGGGTCATCGACAAGGTAAAACAGCAGGATCCCAACGAGTTCGAGTTTCACCAGGCAGTAGAGGAAGTTCTCTTGAGCTTAGAGCCGACAGCGAAAAAACACCCTGATCTGGTAAAGGCAAAGATCTATGAGCGCATCGTTGAGCCGGACAGGGTTATCCTGTTCCGCATTCCTTGGGTAGATGACAAAGGCGAGGTCCAGGTCAACCGTGGTTTCCGGGTACAGTTCAACAATGCCATCGGTCCCTATAAGGGCGGCCTTCGTTTTCATCCTTCAGTGAATCTCGGCATCCTCAAGTTCCTCGGTTTCGAGCAGATATTCAAGAACTCCCTCACGACTCTGCCCATGGGCGGAGGCAAGGGCGGCAGTGATTTCGATCCCAAGGGAAAGTCAAACAACGAGGTCATGCGCTTCTGCCAGGCCTTCATGCGGGAACTCTTCCGCCATATCGGAGCCGATACGGATGTGCCGGCAGGTGATATCGGAGTGGGAGGCCGTGAGATCGGTTTCCTCTATGGATATTACAAGAAGATAGTGAATGAGCATACAGGCGTCCTTACTGGCAAGGCCCTTTCCTATGGTGGAAGCCTTGTCCGACCTGAAGCGACAGGCTATGGCTGCGTATACTTTGCAGCCGAGATGCTCTCCACCCGCAAACTCGATTTCAAGGGCAAGACGGTTGCCATCAGCGGATCCGGCAATGTTGCCCAGTATGCTGTGGAAAAGGTGAACCAGCTCGGCGGAAAGGTCATCTCTCTGTGCGACTCCAGCTCCACCATCATTGACGAGCAGGGCATCGACAGCGACAAGTGCGACTATGTGAAGGACCTCAAAAACATAAAGCGCGGAAGGATCAGTGAGTATGCTGATAAATATAAAGGCACGGCATGCTACATTGGTGAAAGCATCTGGGATGTCATCAAGAGCCAGGGCCTCAAGGTGGATATAGCACTCCCATGCGCCACCCAGAACGAGATAGACGGGGCACATGCCGAGGCACTGGTGAAAAACGGCTGCTGCTGCGTTGCAGAAGGCGCGAATATGCCGTCCACGCCTGAAGCGGTCCGCATCTATCAGGACAACAATATCCTGTTCGGACCCGGCAAGGCGGCCAATGCCGGCGGGGTTGCCACATCAGGACTCGAAATGACACAGAACAGCATGAGATTGTCGTGGACAAGGGAAGAGGTAGACAACCGTCTGCACATGATCATGAAGAGTATCCACAGCACCTGCATCCAGGCTTCTGAAGCATATGGGAAAAAAGGCGACTATGTCATGGGAGCCAATATCGCAGGCTTCCTCAAGGTTGCAAATGCAATGCTTGCAGCAGGGGTTGTGTAAGAGGCACCTATGAGGATGGCGTACGACACAGGATCATGCCTTTCCGGAGGCAGACAATGAAGAGGATCATGTACGCCATCCTCTCCATACTTAATGAAAAACAAGAAAGAGTCTGCTCTGCCGAGATAACATCCGAGCTCGCAGCCCAGGGAATTTCTCTTGCTGAACGAACTGCCCGGTACTATCTGAAGATCCTCGACAAAGAGGGCTTTACCGTCAACGGCACGCGAAAAGGAAGGGCGATAACGGACAAGGGAAGAAGGGAATTGCGGCATGGGTTTGTATCGGAACGTGTCGGATTCATCATCAACAAGATGAACAACCTTTCATTCCTGATGAATTTTGAACCGGAAATCCTTCAAGGAACTGTAATCCTGAACATATCCCTCGTGCCGGATGAGTTGTTACCGCGTGCACTCGATCTCCTCGGCAGGGTCTTCAGGTCTCCATATGCCATGAGCGACAGGATTCTCATAACAAACAGCAATGGCATGACAGGAGATGTGTCCATTCCATCCGGATCAACAGCCATCGGTACCGTATGCAGCATCACCATGAACGGCATCTTTCTCAAGTCAGGCATACCCGTCAGTCCGAAATACGGGGGGATCGTTCAGGTTGAGAACGGCAGGACAACACGATTTCATAGTTTTATCAGTTATAACAGCACATCAGTTGCCCCCCTGGAGGTATTCATCAAGAGCCAGATGACCGAAGTCATCCCTGCGCTTGATACAGGCAATGGGAACATACTCGGCAGTTTCCAGGAGATACCGGAGAATTGCATACTCAATGCAAAACGCCTTGTCCATAGGCTCGCCGAGAGAGGCTTCAAGAACACCGTTTACTTCGGCCAGGCCGGGAAACCTCTTCTTGGTATTCCTGTTTCTGAAGGGCGCATCGGGCTTGTCGTACTCGGGGGCCTCAACCCGCATGCGGCACTCCGGGAAGAAGGTCTCAGCACTGACCTAAAGGCCATGGCAATGCTTCATGAATATGGGGACCTCAGACCTATACCCGATTTTCAGAAAAATCATTCACGTTTTTATTCTCTTGAAAATGGGATGCTCGCGCGAAATCTCTAAAAGGAGGAGACTATGCCGGAACTTGCACGATTAGAAGGTGGACATGGCATGCAACGGTATCTCTTAAAGCCCGAGGACACCCTCCTGCTTGTCCTGAATGTGCAGGAAAGGCTCTTTGATGCCATGGAGCCCTGTTTCAGGGATATGTTTCTGAAGAACTCCTGTACACTCATCCATACTGCACGTGCACTGAACATCCCCATACTGGTCAGTGAGCAGCTGCCGTCGAGGTTTGGCAAGACCGTTGATGAGGTAGAGCACCACATACTCGATGCCCCGAAGATTGAAAAAGTGAGTTTCAGCTGCTGGCGCGAAGGACAGATAAGGGCGGGCATAAAGAAGACCTTACGCAAGACAGTGGTTGTGATTGGGATCGAGGCCCATGTCTGTGTCCTCCAGACGGTGATGGACCTGCTGAATATCGGCTACCATGCCGTTGTTGCCTCGGATGCCGTATGTTCGAGGTTTGCCGGACACAGGCTTACTGCGATAGACACCATGTCCCAGGCAGGTGCGGTCATATATCCTGCCGAGAGCATTGTTTTTATGCTCATGGACAAGATTGACGCACCCTTTTACGAAGAAACCCTGTCCATGCTTAACTGGGACATACCCGCAGGATCCGGCAAAAAAGAGGCTGTAAACGAATAACCGCGGCAATGGTTATGTGGAACGGGCAGCCCCTGAGCTGAAACAGAGCACCCTCTGGCTGATAATGTCAGAGCAGAGATAGAAGCGGCTTTCGCTGATATCCCGGATAATTACGACCTGTTCATATTTTTCCTGTTCGGGCAGTATGGTTCTGAGCAGATTCTGGCCGTTATAGATGATCTCCCGGTTGAATACGGCATGTTTTGCGTCCGGGAAGATGGCAATATAAAAGATGTCGGTTTCGACCAGATCCTGGAAGAAGTGGGTCCCGTAGGAAAGCTCCGGCATGAGGACTCCCCCCATATCAGCAAGTTCGACAATTACTGAAACATTATTGATCTCTGAGAACCTCACCGGGACACCGAGCGAGGGAGTAGTAGTGCCCCATCTCCCCGGTCCGATCAGAAGGGTAGGCTGCTTCTCCCGGTCGAATATCTGCCGGTTGATCTTGCCGATGAGGCGTGCAATGTCATATTTATCGGAAAGAGACAGTCTGTGATAGCCCTCAGGGTCGACATAGACGACGCGTTCTATAGGTTGATTCATGCTGCTCCCCATGAAGTTTCCTTCCTGGCGGAAGAGCACCCTGTCATCCGGAACGTCCCAGGGTATCTTTACACGCTTTCCTTCCCCTTTTGTCTGGAGAGGCCTGCACTGGACCAGGTTTATGACAAATTCAGAGTCCTGGGTGAAATTGATGGTGAACTCGATGTCAACTGGATAGCTGTATGCGGTTTCGAGTGATTTGAGCATCGTATGCATGGTTTCAGGTAGCCGGCTTTCTGAAAGCAGCCGGTCAAAGGTGAGTATCCACCGCTCAGGACTGTCAATGCCATGCTCCATCATACTTTCACCGGATTCCTGGTCCAGGCTTCCCACCAGGTCGAGGTTCACATTCATTTCATCTGTCAGTACCCGGGATGCCGGGATTGTCTCGATGCTGTTCCTTGCGATGTCGAGGACGTCCACTTCGTGCTGGGAATATTTCCTGACGTCACCTATGCCGCTGTAGGGCTTCACCAGCGGGGCATCGAGGGCTACTATGCGCGGATAGTCGTTGTCCACCCTGTTGACGGCGCGGGTTCCAAGGCCAAGGACGAGCCGTATCATGCCGGCCTTAGGGTCCATGTCTCTGCGCCAGGGAAAGGTGTTGTACGAGATTCCGACCCCTGCCATATCGGGGAAAAAGTAATCCTGGCGGTACGACCCTGAAACGCGCTGGACAAGCAGGGCCATCTGTTCATCCAGCTGGTCAAGGCCCCTCTGGAGGCGATAGGTGAGGGCGTCTTCATTCATCATGCTCGCATACACCATGCGCACACAATCCCTGAAACGTTTGAACCGCTGATCGGGAGATCCCTGATTCACGCAGAAGATACTTTCATACTTACCGGCAAAGGCATTTCCAAAGGCATCTTCCAGGAGGCTGCTCGAGCGTACGATAATGGGAGACTGGCCGAAGTACTCTATCATCCGCCAGAACTGCTCCTCTATCTCTTCCGGGAAGGTGCCGTCAAGCAGGTACTCGCCGAGTTTACGGGCGACATCGAAATACCCCTCCTTGGTCCTCTGCTCCATGCGGAGCTTCCACCAGCCGTTCTCGACGATGTACGTATAAAAGACATCGGATCCGACATAATAGGAGTCATGAGGTTCGAGATATGTATTCCAGTCCAGGGATGCATCCATTGAAAGGATCTTGCGCGCCAGCAGCATGCCGATGGCTTTTCCGCCGATATAGCCCGTGCCGATGAGCCTGGCCTTGATATTCAGGAGGTCTTCGAGAGAAAACCGCTTTATCGCCAGGTCGAGTATCCTCTGTTCGCGACCCACCATGATCTCGCAGAGGTGCTCGAGAACGCGCCGGCTTTCAGCAAGATTCTCGTTCGCGCCCACAAGGTCTTCGACGTAGAGGAAAAGCCTGTCCCAATAGTCCAGGTTCCTCCGTGTTTCCTCCGTATCCCGCCTGGATATATAGGAAAAAAGGCGGCCGATATCGACGCTGCTGGTAATGGGCAAAAATGTTTCTCCATGCATCTTGTGGGGGAGAAACATGGTCGGCTTGTGGCGGCCCATTACCTTTAAGGGGTGTATGTAAAGGTTGGACTCGATATTGTACACATCGATGAGAAGCTGGGTGGTCTCCCTGATCCTCGCAATGGTCTTGAACGAGTGCGAGTTGTGAATGAGGGCGAAATAGGCCACAGTGTTGAGCTGAAACAGGTAAGGGCAAGATATCATGAAAAAATTACCGATCATGAGATCTGTGGCCCATGCAGAGAGAAGGTCGGAAAGAGAGTCGAAAATGTAAAAAACGTCCTCGCCTTCATGGGTTATGATGTTGTAGAGTTGGGTGGAAAAGGACTCGAACCCGCTGTGCGCATCCAGGGTATAGGTAGTGACATCTAAACGGTTTTCAATAATGGGTTTGTGCTGGGCAAAGCGGATGTAAACAACCTTGCGATGGTCTGAGAGCGCCCTGTTTATGAAGGGTGTGACGAAGAACAGGTAGTCATCTATGCTGTCCACCTGCCAGACTACGTTGTCACCTGTCCTCAAGCCGTCAATGGTCTGATCGAGACTGGATATACCGGTGCTCACCCGGGCAACGAGTTTTCCCATGGATTCTCCATATTAAAAAATTGCCGGCACTATTTTCATAGGGTATGGGGCAAGTATCTTCCTGGCATGAGTGCCTAATAAACCTTCATCCTCATAAGCTTTCGTGTCAAGACCAAAGAGCCATTAAGGGGATATACCGCGCATGGATTAATTGATATAAAATGCGAGAAATCAAAGTATCTCATGATGGAGGAGGCCGGACGTGGGTGAATATGAGACTGTTGTTGAGGGAATCTATCAGGTGGGAGGGTCCGATCTCTCGGATCCCTATGACGCTGCGGTATTTGTCATAGGATGCGGGAAAGATCTTGTGATGATCGACAGCGGTGCAGGCAAATCTCCTCACACGATTGTAGACAACATACGCTCGAGCGGACTCGACCCTGCAAACATCACCACCCTGCTGCTGACCCATTGCCATGTAGACCATATAGGCGCTGTGTCGTTTTTCAAGGAACAATATAACTGCCGCATTGTTGCGCATGATCTGGATGCGGATGCCATCGAGTCGGGCGATCCAGGCCTGACGGCTGCCCGCTGGTATAATACCAGGCTTCCGAAAACAACAGTAGACAGACGCCTCAAAGGTGAATCCGAGATTATCATCTGCGGAAAAGAAACGATCCATTGCATCCATACACCTGGCCACACGCCGGGTTCCATATCCGTCTACATGGACAGTCAGGGGACCAGGGTCCTTTTCGGACAGGATATTCACGGGCCTTTTTCACGGGAGTTCAAATCGGATATAAGCCAGTGGAGGGCATCCATGCACAAACTATTAGATCTTGAAGCGGATATTCTCTGCGAGGGACATTTCGGCATCTACAGACCAAAAGAGAGGGTGGAACGATATATCAAGGGTTATCTTGATCAGCATCCGGCGGATTATATCTAGGCAGCCAGGAGAGCCACCCGGTTGCATGCAGGATGTTCATAAACCCGCCAGTGTGCGTTTGGAAGTGTCCTCATGTACCCGATACACTCCAAGGGTGCGTTGGCATATGGTTCGTGCCAGGCAAAATTGTTTTTCATAAGTCCGTTCGAAGCAGTGATTTCGCCGCCCCAAGCAGCCGGCATGATAGACATTCATCGAAAAGCGGCGAGATCACTGCTTCGAACGGATCAATTTGAAACCCATCAAACGCAAGATCCGGCATAAAACATAAAGCGTCTGCCCGGTGGATGATAAGGAGCCTGCAGGATGGTTTCTTATCAGAGATATGGCAACAGATGTTCTTCGAGTTTGCTGTAATGGAATAATCGGTTGAAATCGATGAGTCCTGCCAGGGCCCTTGAATCGACCCTCATACCGTTCTCCTCAAGAATCGCAACAGGGTTCAGTCCGCCGATGACGATTGCGCCGAACCTGCCTTCGCCTACCGGTATTTCAAGCAGGGTCTGGCTTGGTCGACCGATGCGCATGAACCCCCCCAGACCGATGGCGCGCAACTTCTTGGCAAGGTCCTCAACCATGTCCCTGCTTGCCGATGGAAATTCCCTGAAACTGGCGCCAATCCTGCCACTGCCGGTTTTAACCGCACCGAGGTAGTTGGTCATGCCGCTGCGGATGAAGACCTCAAGGGGGTCCAGGCTCGTCCCCTCATACATGATGATCTCTACAAACCGGGTGGGCATTTTCTCCTTGATCTCCAAGAGCCCACCGAAACGCGAGACAGTTGGGATTCCATATTTCAGGAGCACACCGTTGAGCGTAATGGAGCACACCGTACCGATGCCGACCATCCCATCCGGGACTTTGGTATGACCTATCTTCTCGCCGGGAGGAAGCACGGTAATCAGGTCGCCCATTGCATACCCCTGTTCGTATACACGCCTGATCAATGAGATATTGTCTTGGACATACCGGGCCAGGGTATTCGTCACATTGATCACCACCGTACCCGTCAGCGAGGCCAGGTCGAAATCCATCCGATAGGTCATCTGGTCGATTTTGGCGGAAAGAAAGCCTACCCGTTCCATGGTCTGGGAAGATTCGACCTCCTGAATTCCCCGTGAGGTTATCCGGTGGCACCGTCTGTTGGACTTTTCCGTGAGACCCTCTTCGTCCATCGATTGCAGGTAGAACCTCACCGTGCGCTCACTGATATCCACCCCTCGGGAAAGGAGATCCTCGTTGATCTTGATGCTGCTCAGTGGTTTATCAGCATTTCTTAAAACAGTAAGTATTATCCGGCGAATCCTTTTCTGCTTTTCCTGCATGTAAGCTTTTTTACCGGTGGAAGATCTGAAAGTCAATGAGGTTCAATCGGCAATATTGCCAAAAAAGCTATATCCAAAATGGCAATTAAGAATCTATTGAGTTGACGCAAAAAGCTTATAGGCGTATTTACGGTATGGCAAAGTTGTTTTAGCTGGCAGTCAATTGCCGTAGAACAAGTCATAGATGGCAAGAAGTTGCCATTAAAAACCCATAGGGGGAGGATAATGGAATGATTCAATGGCAGAAAAGCAATGATGTTCTTGGTACAGTCAACCGTGGTAATCCTGCAGAATCTGGTTTATGCACACTCTGCCGGGCAGACTGTTCAGGTAAATGTGAGACGTGGCTTTCAAGCCTGGTGGGGAGGAAGCTTCTTTATCCCAGAGATTTCGGCATAGTGACCGCCGGAAGTTCAAACACCTGCCACGTGGGTGTGTCGTATAACTCGCTGAGAATCCAGGGTTATAACTATGGGGCCTGCGGGGTTCCCAAGGGGCTCTCCCATTCACCGGACGACTGCATATTCCCCAATGTAAGCCTGGAAACAGAATTCGGGACAAAGATGAAGACCACGAGCCGCATCCCTGTCATGACAGGCGCGCTTGGCTCTACCTTCGTTGCTGCCAAATATTGGGAATCCTTCGCCGTGGGTGCAGCACTGGTGGGCATCCCCATCGTTGTTGGTGAAAACGTCGTGGGTGTGGACAGGGACGCGGTCATCAAGAAGGGCAAGATCGTCAAGTCCCCCGAACTCGACCGCAGGATTGACACATTCCTTCGCTACCATGACACATATGGTGCCATAATCGTTCAGATGAACGTTGAAGATACCCGGAACGGCGTTGCGGAGTATGTCATTGATAAATACGGAGACAAGGTCATCATAGAACTCAAGTGGGGCCAGGGCGCAAAGGACATAGGCGGCGAAATACAGGTAACATCACTTGACTATGCCCTGTTCCTTAAGGAGCGCGGCTATATAGTGGATCCCGACCCCACCAAGCCTGAGGTTCAGGAGGCTTTCAAACACCATGCAATAAGGTCGTTTGCCCGCCACAGCAGGCTCGGCTACACGAACCTGGACTCCCCCGCCGATGTCCAGAAGGATTTCATGAAAGAGGTCGATTACCTCCGAAAGCTCGGCTACAAGCGCATCTCGCTGAAGACCGGATCCTACGGCATGGAGGCCCTGGCCATGTCCATCAAGTTTGCCACGGACGCTAACCTCGACCTGCTCACCGTTGACGGCTCCGGAGGAGGTACCGGCATGAGCCCATGGAACATGATGGAGTCCTGGGGTGTCCCTTCCATATATCTGCATTCAAAAACCCATGAGTACTGCTCCATCCTTGCCAAGAAGAAAAAGAAGGTCGTGGACATCGCGCTGGCAGGGGGCCTGGCCCGGGAAGACCATATCTTCAAGGCCCTGGCATTAGGCGCTCCATTTACCAGGCTCATCTGCATGGGCCGTTCAGCCATGATCCCTGGTTTCCTGGGTTCCAACATTGAAGGCGCACTCCATCCCGAGAGGAAGGAAAAGGTCCATGGTCATTGGGAAAACCTGCCCAAGACCGTCTCCGAGATAGGGCGGGAGGCAGATGAGATCTTTGCCGGCTACTACGATCTCCAAAAGAAGATCGGGGCAAACGAGATGAAGAAGATCCCCTACGGTGCGATAGCCATGTGGACCTTGTGCGACAAGTTGGCGGCAGGACTCCAGCAGCTCATGGCAGGTGCCCGCAAGTTCACCCTGAAGGAGATCACCAGGGATGAAATCTTCTCCGCCAACAAGGAGACCGTCGATGTGACAGGCATTCCGTTTATTACCGATGTTCTCGACGAAGGTGCCAAGAAGATCCTCAGATCATAGAAGAAATCAGGGGTGGCCCTGGCTTGAAGAGGTGCCGCCCCTTTTATAAACCATATCAGATCAGTCAGGGAGTGGATATTTAATCCGGATTGTGCGTTTGAAGGGGTTTAATAACTTATCCGTTCAAACAGGTGATCTTAAAGCCTTTGATGAGTGCTGGATGTACCTGTCATTTTATGGCTTTAAGATCACCTGTTTGAAAACAAATCAGTTCACCACGAATCATCTGTTAAAGCACTCTTAAAGGTGCATCGGCTGTGTATTGACACATTCAAACGCACAATATGGGTTTACATGTCGATTCCACGCCCCTGGAACCCGGTTCATTCTGTCACGGCATGGGTATAGACAAGCTGGGCTATTGTTTCATGATACCCCAAAATCCTTGACTCAGCCGACCTATTTATTATATCCAGCCAGGATTGCGCCTAATCAAAGCGCTGTTTCCAACCATATAACAATTAAGGGGTAAGCAAATGGCACGTTCATACGACATCGCTGTCCTTCCCGGAGACGGGACAGGTCCCGAGGTGGTTGCCGAGGGCATCAAGGTCCTAAAGGCAGTTGCATCGGTCGAGGGATTTACACTCAATTTTTCCACCTATGACTTCGGCGGGGACAGGTATCTGCGCACGGGTGAGATCCTGCCTGAGACGGCAGTCGATGAGATGAGGAAGTTTCATGCCATGTACCTTGGTGCCATCGGACACCCGGGTGTAAAACCGGGGATCCTGGAAAAAGGCATCCTGCTGCGGCTCAGGTTTGAACTGGATCAGTATATCAATCTGAGGCCGGTAAAGCTTTACCCAAATGTGGAGACACCCCTCAAGGACAAGGGGCCCGAGCATATCGACTACGTCGTGATCAGGGAAAACTCGGGTGGCGTATATACCGGCTCAGGCGGTATCACCATGAAGGGGACACCCCATGAAGTGGCGACACAGGAGATGATCTACACCCGTTTCCAGGTGGAGCGGTGCCTGCGTTACGCCTTTGAGTATACCCGCAAGAGAAACAGGAGAAAGGCACTGGCCCTTGTGGGCAAGACGAATGTCCTTACCTATGTGTTCGATCTCTGGGAGAGGGCCTTCCATGAGATAGGCGAAAAGGAATACCCCGACATCAAGCGCGAATACTATCATGTGGATGCCACCTGCATGTGGATGGTCAAGAACCCTGAATGGTTTGATGTGCTGGTGACTGAAAACATGTTCGGGGATATCATTACGGACCTGGGAGCAATAACGCAGGGCGGCATGGGCATCGCCGCAGGAGGCAACATCAACCCTGCAGGCGTTTCCATGTTCGAGCCCATCGGCGGATCCGCACCGAAATACACGGGTATGAACATCATAAACCCTCTGGCAGCCATAGCTTCTGCCCAGATGATGCTGGAAACACTCGGGGAAGACGCAGCAGCTGCGCGCATTGAACGCGGTATAATACAGGCGCTCCAGAAGGACCTTAAATCGCTCTCGGCAGGGAACATGGGCCTTTCCACCACGCAGGTGGGAGACAAGGTCTCAGGGTATGCCGTAGCATGACCTTAATACAGTGATCTCGTCAAAGGGGCGGGTCACATGCCCGCCCCTTTGACGAGGCACTCATATCAGGTAACCCCGTATTTTTTCAACTTCTTGTGCAGGGTCGCCCTTGTAATCCCGAGTTTTCTTGCAGCTTCGCTCTTGTTGCCCTGCACGGATTCCAGGGTATTCAATATACTTGTACGCTCGATCTTCTCGAGACTGAACTCGGCTTCCGCTTCCAGTGTCGGCATTGCCCTTTGAGCCTCTTCACTTCTGAAGACCGGCATGTCTTCAGGGCTCAGGTAGGCCGACCGGGACAGGACCACGGCGCTTTCAATGGTATTCATCATCTCGCGCACATTGCCCGGCCATGGATGTTTGATGAGTATGGACATGGCCTGTGGAGAAAATCCTTTCAGGGGTTTGTTGTTCTTGATGGAGAACATTTTCAGAAAGTGCTCGGCCAGCACGGGTATGTCCTCGCTCCGTTCGCGCAACGGCGGGACGGAAAGGTTGATCACATTGAGCCGGTAGTAGAGGTCTTCCCTGAACCTGCCTTCCTTGACCAAGGTGGGGAGGTCCTTGTTGGTTGCTGCGATGATCCTGACATCCACCGGGATCACCTCCTCTCCGCCGACCCGTGTTATCTCTCTTTCCTGCAGGACACGGAGCAGTTTCACCTGCATGGAAAGGGGCATTTCGCTCACTTCGTCCAGAAAAAGACTGCCGCCGTGGGCCTGCTTGAACCGACCTTCGCGTCGGCGCAGCGCCCCGGTGAAGGACCCCTTTTCATGTCCGAAGAGCTCGGATTCCAGCAGTCCTTCTGATATGGCGGCGCAGTTCATCTTTATGAAGGGATTATCCTTCCGGGGTGAATTGAAGTGGATGGCCCCGGCTATCATCTCTTTGCCGGTGCCCGATTCCCCGGCTATGAGTACAGTAGCGTCGGAGGATGAAGCCCTGGCCGTGGTCTCAAGGAGACGTACCATGGAAGGACTCCTGCCGATGATATTGCCGGTGTCGAAGCGGTCTCCCACAAGCTCCCGCAGGAGGCGGTTTTCCTCCTTGAGCATGCTGTGATCCATGGCCTGTTCCATCTTCAGGTGCAGTTCATCAAAATCCAGGGGTTTGGTAAGGTATTCGTAAGCCCCTTTTTTTATGGCATTTATGGCAGTATCAATGGATGAATACGCGGTCATTATAATAACAGGTATTGAAGGGTTGATCTCTTTGATGGCAGACAGGGCCGTAAGCCCTGATACCTTTACCATGCGGATGTCCATCAGGATAAGATCAAAGGGTTTTTCGTGGACCATGTCAATGGCGCTTTGGCCGTCGTCCGCCTCGCTCACCTCGTAGCCCCACCTGGTGAGAAGGGTTTCCAGCATGGTGCGATGGGAGAAATCATCGTCCACGACAAGAATGGTTCTGTTTTTGTTAATCGCCACGTTCAAGCTCCTGCAGAGGGAATGATCAGAGAGACCGTCGTACCTGCACCGGGAGTGCTTTCTACCTTGATCTCGCCCTTATGGGCCTCCATTATCCTGTGGACAATGGCAAGCCCAAGGCCGGTACCTGACTGTTTCGTGGTAAAGTATGGATCAAAGATCCGGGGGAGATCTTCCGGGGCGATCCCATGACCGGTGTCTCTGATTTTAACAATGTAACTCGAGGACTTCTCATCGAGCATAATGGAAACGGATAAGTTGCCCCCATTCTCCATGGATTCTGTGGCATTGAGAAATATATTCAGCAGTACCTGGCCGACCTTGTC
Organism: uncultured Bacteriovoracaceae bacterium; assembly: GCA_964600235.1. Taxonomy (GTDB): domain Bacteria; phylum Desulfobacterota; class Desulfomonilia; order UBA1062; family UBA1062; genus MWEI01. The sequence goes on from CAZRIV010000001.1 coordinate 81,399, forward strand.
CGGATCAATCAAGGCATAGCAAGTGTCGGCCGGCATCCCGGAAAGATCGATGGTGATATTCTTATCCTCGGCCTGCTTTGTGATCATCTCCAGGGAACGGTTGGTCAGGTCCACAAGTGATGCCGTTTCAATTCTAAGGTCCATGGGCCGCGAAAGGTCAAGAAGCTGGCTGATGGCCCTGTTGAGTCTCTCCACTTCACCTACCATTATTGCCGCAATCTTCAGATCTTCTGGGACATCGCGATACCGTTCCTTGAAATAGGTGGCAAAGCCCTTGATGGAACTCAAGGGATTTCTGATCTCGTGGGCGACGCCTGCGGCAAGGCTTCCTATGGCGGCAAGCCTTTCCTTTCGTTCCATTTCCCTCTTGAGGTGTTCGATTTCGGTGATGTCCCTCAAGAGAATGATATATCCGAGAAAGGTTTCTTCATCGTCGGTGAGGAAACTCGCGCTTGCCTCGCAGACCATGATTTTATCCTGAAGGGGAATAGTCAGGTCATGGACTGCAATGTCATGCGGACCCTGGATCTCTTCCACCAGACGGGTTATCTGCTCGGGCAATACCTCATCCGCCTTCTTCCCCGTGACATCGGGAGCTGAAAGCATGAGAAGCTGCTCAGAGACGTCATTGAGGGTTACCAGATTGCCTTTGTCACCGATGAAGATGAGGCCTATGGGCATATTCTCAACCAGCGTATCCGAGAATGCCTTGATCTTCGTCAGCGATGCCTTTGTCGAGCGGTAGTTCTGGGCAATGACAATGGAGACAATCCCCAGCAAGCCGTACATGGATAAGATTACCGCCAGGAAAATCTTCTGCTTAATGCTCTCAGAGATGATCTGTTCGACAGGTTGCATATTGAGTCCCACATAGATGGTCTGTATGGGGGGGCGTTCGATTTTGGGCAGCATATGCGGGTAGAACCAATCGTGCTCTGATTTGCTTTTCCTTTTCCTGATCGTCATACCGCTTCGAGAGGGGTGAAATCGCCGGTATACCTCGAAGACTTTCCCACCCTTATCATCCTTCAGGATCCTCCATTTAAGGATGCGTCCAAGTCTCAGCTGGTCAATTTCAAGGCCATAATCCTTGTTGATATTAAAAGGCTGGTTATGGGCTACTATCTTGCCGTCCTTGTCCGTTATGAGAATATAGAGTATGTCCGGTGACTCTGCCGTTTCCATGATGAGCCGCTGGACCTGTATACCGCTCCATCCCATGCCCATCATACCTGTCCTGGTGCCTGCCTCGAACGAACGGATAAGGGCATTTCCCTTTTCGCTGAGCATGTGGTACATATTCTTTCTCTGGGTCCTGATGCTTTCCATGGTAGTAAAGATAAAGATCGGCACCATAACGATCAGTGAGCCCATAATTACCCAGGGCGATATACGAATCCAGGCCTTCTTGTAAGGCTTCATGCTTTTTTCACCCATAAAATTGACTGGGTTATGCCTTTCAACTCTCATGCCAAGTGCCCTTTATAAGCATTTTCCACGATGGAGAGGTTCAGGGAGATTTTTAAAATGTAAACCTTTTATACACCTGTATACTAGATTTGTATAATTAATATACACATCCATATATTTCATAGACCTGATGACCGTGAGATATCTAAGGACCAATGGAATAAGACTAATAATTACTGGACAATAGCTGCCATGTATATCGATTGGCATGCCCGTTGCTCTTAGGTGGGCATCTTGGAAAAAGGAGAGCGCTATGAAACGATATGGTCAATTATTCGTATTGGTGCTGATAATGGTAGCATTGAGTATCCCCATAATGGCACAGGGGTTCGGAGCGTACAGGGGTAAACAGAATCCCGACTGCCCGCTGTACAATGGTGATTACGGCAGGCCCTACGGACATTTTTTCAATCTTAAAGACAAGGACCTGACCGATGAGCAGCGTGTCGAACTGGGAAAGATCAACAGCGATTTTATCAGGAAAACCGCCTCAATTCGCTCTGACATGCATCAGAAGAGGCAGGAGATGATGACATATCTTGACTCTCAGAAGCCTGACGAGAAGAAGATACGGGACGTACAGAAACAGATCTCCACATTGAGAGACAAGATGGACAGGGAATGGATCGAATATTCACTGAGCATCAAGAAGATCGCACCTGACGCCAGATTGAGCGATGCAGGGAAAAGAGGCAGGCATGGAAGGCTTGGACCGGATAACTGCCCGGTGCGCAATTAAGTAATCATGAAAAGGATTATATCATCATGGTGAAAGTGATCATCTGACAGAAGCTCTCGAATGAGAGAAAGGACAAAAAACCCTCTGCAAAGTAACACGTAACTCCTATCTACCTCCTCTTGGGATGGCGGGCAAATGCCCATACCGCCATCCTTTTTTTTTAAAGACGCGTGCACTTCTAAAAGTGTATCGGGTATGTATGGGCACCTCCATACGCACAATCCGTGCTTAATATAGGCTTCTTCCCAGCCATAACAATGGAGTTGTGCAGAAATCATTTATCCGTATAATACGCGCAATCTGCTGATTGTCGGATTGACTAGCTCAATATTCTCATATAGTAGGTAGCAGGTTGGGGGTATACATGTCTTTGACGTATAGAGATGCAGGTGTCGATATTGACAAGCAGAACTTGTTTGTAAAGGCCATCAAGTCCAGCGTGAAGTCCACTCACGGACCTGAAGTCATTGGCGGAATAGGCGGGTTCGCAGGCCTCTTCAAGCTCGATGCCGGTAATTATCAGGAGCCTGTCCTTGTTTCGTCCACCGATGGTGTAGGGACTAAGCTGAAGATAGCATTCATGGCGGACAACCATGAGGGAATAGGGATCGATCTTGTGGCCATGGTCCTGAACGACCTTGTCGTCGTGGGTGCTCAGCCCCTCTTTTTCCTCGATTATTTCGCCACAGGAAAGCTCAACCTCGATCGAGCAAAGATTATCATATCGAGCATTACAAAGGGGTGCAAGGAAGCTGGCTGTGCTCTGATCGGCGGGGAAACAGCCGAGATGCCGGGGTTCTATCGAGAGGATGAATATGATGTGGCCGGATTCGGTGTCGGCGTCGTAGACAGCGACAAGATAATCGATGGATCGCGCATCGCAGCAAAAGACGTAATCATAGGCATATATTCTTCGGGCCTTCACAGCAACGGGTTTTCTCTCGTAAGGAAGGTGCTCTTCGATCGCGCGAAGATGCGCATCGATGATTACCTGGAAGACCTGGGCAAGCCACTGGCCGAGGAACTCCTGACCCCGACCCGCATCTATGTCAAAAGCGCGCTCAATGTCTTGAGGGGATTCGAGGTTAAGGGCATAGTGCATGTGACAGGCGGAGGTTTCATAGACAACATTCCCAGGGTTCTCCCTGCACGTTCTGCCGCCGTCATAGACAAGGGATCATGGAATGTCCCGCCCATATTCAGATTTATCCAGGATGTAGGCAAGATTGAAGATGCGGAAATGTACAGGACCTTTAACATGGGAATAGGCATGATCATGATAGTTTCCCCGAAAGATGCTGATGATGTCATGCTCAGGCTGAAGGGGCTCAAGGAATCTGCAGATATCATAGGCTACATAGAAACACGTTCCAAGGGCGGAGACTCGGTTATCATCTCGTAGGAGCACTATAAGTGATTCGTATCGGCGTCCTGGTATCGGGCAGTGGAAGCAACCTCCAGTCCATCATGGATGCCTGCGAATGCTGCAGGATAAACGGTCAGGTCAGCGTAGTCATCAGTAATCTGCCCGGCGCATACGCACTTGAGCGTGCGTCACGAAAAGGCGTACCCACGGAAGTCCTGTCCCACGCGGAATATGGGACGAGAGAGGCATTTGAAGAGAAACTGGCAACGGTCCTCAACGAGTACGGGGTAGACCTGGTGGCGCTTGCAGGGTTCATGAGGGTTCTGAGTCCTTATTTTCTCAGAAAGTTTCCCGGCAGGGTGATGAACATACATCCGGCCTTGCTTCCTTCTTTCCCCGGCCTGGGCGTTCGTCAGAAGGCCATAGACTATGGTGTTAGGTTTTCGGGGTGTACCGTCCATTTTGTAGATGAGGGTGTGGATACAGGGCCTATCATCATACAGGCAGTAGTCCCGGTATATCCGGATGACTCTGAAGACGCTCTGAAAGAACGGATCCTTCGCCTCGAGCATAAGATATATCCTGAGGCCATCTCACTCTTTGCACAGGGAAGGCTTTCCATTTCAGATAGAAAGGTGTTCATTAAAGACCTCATAAGAGAAGAGGGGGCATGTCTTATCAATCCACCTTTATCCCGGGAGAATAAAGAGAACTAGGATATCTTCAGGAAAAGGATTGAACGCCTCCGGTGAAACCTCCCAAACCGATTGCTGCCGCAGGACGCAACGATGATATCTCGAAAAGTGTTAAGCATGAGAACGCACATGCTTAACAGGGCATGAGTATGCTATCATTAACACTGGTGACATGCTGGCAGAATCATGTGGCATTACGAAATGATGAAGTATTTATGCAGAGTGTATTCATACCCGGCTTTGTAGGAGACATCTCAATGAGAGGGGATGGATTCATAGTGTGAAGACTGATTATGATGTAGTGGGATGCGGGGAAGGTCTGTCAGGACTTCTCAGCTGTGTTATCCTCGCAGGTAAGGGTATGAAGTGTCTCTGGGTGGACACAGCCCCACAGAAGCCGGAAAGCGGTCTCTGGGCTCAGATGCCTTTCATCATGACGCAGGCATTTTATCGTGAGATCCTTGAACCTGTTTTGTGCAAGTTCGACAGGCACCTCCTGGAAACAATGGGGGCCGAACAGGGACTCTCCCTGCGATATATCGATTCTGCTGAGCACTGCCCGTGCGAATACCATGAAATAGACTGCGATCATTCAAAGGCCCTGAGGATGAATGATGTCTATGTCTCCTTACTGAAAAAATCACTGAAAAGACCCAGGAGCTACCTGAAGGAGCTCAGGGCGGGAAATCTGCCCGACAGCGGATGGGCCCGGTGCATCGGGCCTGCATTGAGCACTTATGAGGCGTGCCGCATGGCGCATATGAAGGCGCTTGTTTCAGTGCTCGGCATGAGCTCGATGGAGCAAGGTAAGGTCAAGGCGAGGCTCATATCATATTTGCTTAAGAATCAGGGTATCTATAGGGAGGATCCTCAAGCTCAGTTCGTGATGGATGATGGGGCTGTGCTCGGATTGAAATCAACACCAGGTGTCGAAGCCGGGCATTCGTTCATAGCAGAGAATCCACCCGGACAGAGGCCATCTCATGGATTTTATTTTCTCGGTCAGTGCAGGGTCAGGCTCGGCCAGCTTCCCCGTGGGATAGGGGACATTATTCTCGTACCACCCCCTACTGATCTGAAATACCCCATCATGTTGAAAATAGGCAGGGATCCGGAAAATCCGAAAATCTCCATACAAACACGGGTAACAATGGAGCCTGGCCTGACATCGTACACCGAGATCATCTCCTGGGCTTCAGGAATGATATCCAGGAAGCTGTCCCGGGAAATGCCGTTTCTTTCCATGCCGCTTCAGTCGCTAGAGGTGGTCAATCCCTTATCGAACGATACGATACGGCCCTGGTTTAGCTTCTCTGAAGATATGAGACCCCCTTCTCTTTTCGGTTGGAAACGTTATATAAAACCCCAGGAGAGGATATTCGCCTGTGACCGGGACAAATATTCATGTCTCGGCGGTGAGGGCGATTTTTTCTGGGGTATATGTATTGCGAATGCTATTTTGAAGGAATTCGGCAGGTCGGATCTTGTTTCCGTATAGCGCGGGGGAATCTCCGTGCGGGTGTTACCCTCGCTGAACTCATGATAACCCTTTGCATTATATGCATCCTGGCCTGCATCGCACTGCCGGGGATGACGGCATATTCCTCAAGAAAAGCGATAATAATCCAGGCAGACCAATTTTCAGCCTTTTTCCACCAGGCACGCGAGCATGCCCTGCAGGAAGGGATGTACTGGAAAATCTCATTTGTCTCCGCAGAAGGTTATTGCTTTGCATTTGGGGATTCAAACGGCAACAGGAAATATGATGCGGGCGAGAAGCGACTCGGGCCCTTGAGCCTCGCACGGGGCATCAGATTCGGATGTAATGCTCATAAGGGTCCGAATAATACCGACCTGCCCGATGACGGCATCTCTTTTGCCGATAATCGTATCAGTTTTTCGCCTCTCGGGGGGTGCAATTCAGGTACGCTCTATTTGCGCACACAGGACAGGTCTGTCGGTCTGCGCGTACTGCCCGCCACAGGCACGGTCCTGGTGTATGAGCATATCAAGTCATGGAGCCTTCTCAGATGAAAAACGGTTTCAGCATCATAGAGGTAATGCTGGCATTGTGCATCCTCATGATCTGCCTCGTGGCCTTATCCAGGATGCATCTGGTGAGCATACAGGCCAAGGTCCAGGGTGAGAGAATAACCAGGGCAGCCCTGTTGGGCGGCACCATGCTCGGAAAGTTCAGAAACAAACCGATTACCATTGAGGATCTCAAGAAGGGATGGCATCAGGACCTTGGTAATCCGAACAGAGAAAACAATGTTGATTACTACAGGTTCTGGTCGGTCAGGGACACGAGTGAAGGGAAGGATGTGAGGATGTATGTGGCATGGACAGAAAGGGGAAGACCGGATGTAATGAACTTCGGCAGTCAGGAGGAGTTGGAATCACATTCATGCCCGCGCATAGACCTCAGGGAGACCTTTCTCAGACCAAGATGAGAGATCTTCTCATGAGCTCCGGAGGGTTTTCAACAAAGACAGTGATCTCTTTGCCGGTCATTTAATCTCTACAGGGGATTTCTGGGACGTTTGCGAGCCGTTACCGAGCTGTCCGTACAGATTATTCCCCCAGGCCCAGAGTGTCCCGTCAGTTTTGAGCGCCAGGCTGTGCACGCCCCCGGCAGATACCGCCGACCAGTCCGTGCCGCTTCCGAGCGCTTCAGGGATATTATTATCAGTACTTGTGCCATCACCGAGCTGGAAGGAGTTGTTTTTCCCCCACGTCCACAAACTGCCGTCGTTCTTGATGGCCAGAACGTGAGAACCGCCCCCGCTGACGGATGACCAGTCGCCTTCCGTTCCTACTTGTATGGGAACGCCCTGGTCGGACAGTGAACCATCTCCCAACTGACCATAATAATTATCACCCCAGGCCCGGAGGGTTGAATCTGTTTTCAGGGCAAGGCTCGAAGAGCTGCAGGCCTCCCCGAGTTTCCAATTGGTCGTGTCATCTACTCTCGTCGGAGTGCCCCTGTTGAGTTTTGAGCCATCGCCGAGCTGACCGTTGCTGTTATCTCCCCAGGCATAAAGACTGCCGTCCTTTTTAACGCCCAAGCTGTGATAATAACCTGAAGCTATGGATGACCAGTCGGATTCAGTGCCTACCTGAACGGGTTTGTTCCTGCCTTCGAGGGAATTGTCGCCGAGCTGGCCGTAGGCATTGTCACCCCATGCCCACACGGTTCCGTCTGATTTAAGCGCAAGGCTGTGAGATGATCCTGCTGCTATGGCGGTCCACACCGTTAAGGTCCCTACTTGAACCGGGACATTCCGGTCGTCGTATGTTTCATCGCCGATCTGTCCGGCATTGTTATTGCCCCAGGCCCACAGGGTTCCATCCTGCTTCAGGGCAAGGCTGTGGTTCGAGCCTGCTGAAATCGCCTTCCAGCTGGTATCCGAGCCTACCTGTGTCGGGGTTGATTTGTCGGTAAACGTGGAGTCGCCCAGCTGACCATGGGCATTCAGACCCCATGTCCACAGGGACCCGTCCGATTTCAGGGCCAATGAATGGTTCTGTCCCGCAGATATTATGTTCCAGGAGGCCGTCGTTGATGATTCAACGGTTACGGCAATGGAGTCGCTTGCCGTGTCTCCGCTGTTGTCGGTTATGGTGAGTTTAATTGTATAGGTGCCCTCAGTACTGAATATGGTTGAGCCGGGATTTTTTACCGTACTGTTTTCTGCGCCACCCCCGAAGTCCCACTGGTAGCTTATGGGGCTTTTGCCGAATTTGACGTCGCACTGGAAGTCAACCGATTGTCCTGCCGCGATGGTAACATCGCTCGATGGTGAAGTGATGTGGACGCTGAGATCGTCAATACCCCAGAAGTTGCAACCGTACATGGAGAACAAAACGAAAATCGTGCAAACAAGTATCCGGAAATAATGGTGTTCAGCCTTGCCCATGGGTGCGCCCCTTGATAAAAAATAACATATTAAAAGAAAAAACAAAACGCGTTATGCAGGAGATGAGAAAGTATCACTATATTTTTCCGGCAAGGTCTCTCTGTTGAGCAAGGTGTTGCTGCGGGGGGGCGGTCTTAAGACCGCCCCCCAAATTCTTGAAAAAGGGACTACATCATGTCTCCCATGTCAGGCGGCATCCCCCCGCCGGGCATGGTTTTCTTGTCCTCGGGGATATCGCCGATCATGACCTCGGTGGTGAGCAGAAGACCCGACACGGAAGCCGCGTTCTGCAGAGCGAATCTGGTGACCTTGGTGGGATCGATGATTCCGGCCTTCAGCATGTCCTCGTACTCGTCGGTTGCAGCATTGAATCCCTGGCTGCCCTTGAGTGCCTTCACCTTCTCCACCACGATGCCGCCTTCAAGGCCGGCATTCTCTGCGATCTGTCGGAGTGGCTCTTCAAGTGATTTCTGGACTATCTTCACGCCGAATTTCTGGTCGCCGGGAAGGTCGAGGGAGTCGAGCTTGTCTATGCAGCGCAGAAGCGCCACCCCACCGCCGGGAAGGAACCCCTCCTCCACGGCAGCCCGTGTGGCATGCAACGCATCCTCGACCCGGGCCTTCTTTTCCTTCATCTCCGGTTCGGTGAATGCCCCCACCTTGATGACCGCGACACCGCCTGCCAGCTTGGCGAGCCTTTCCTGAAGCTTCTCGCGGTCATAGTCCGAGGTCGTCTCTTCGATCTGGGCCTTGATCTGGGCGATGCGGCCCTGGATATCGCTGCCCTTTCCGGAACCTTCCACTATGGTTGTGTTGTCCTTGTCTATGGACACCTTCTTTGCCCTGCCCAGATCGACTACCGTGACGCTCTCGAGTTTGCGCCCGAGATCCTCCGATACCATCTGCCCGCCGGTGAGGATGGCTATGTCTTCAAGCATTGCCTTTCTCCGGTCGCCGAAGCCGGGTGCCTTGACCGCAGCGCATTTGAGCGTACCCCTGAGCTTGTTGACAACGAGCGTGGCAAGGGCTTCACCCTCTATGTCCTCTGCAATGATGAGGAGTGCGCGGCCCTCTTTTGCAATGGTCTCGAGAACGGGGATGATATCTCTCATGTTGCTGATCTTTTTGTCATAGATGAGGATGTACGGATCTTCCAGCATCGCCTCCATGCGCTCGGCATCGGTCACGAAGTAAGGTGAGAGGTAACCCCTGTCGAACTGCATGCCTTCCACCAGTTCCAGGGTGGTCTCCATGCCTTTGGCCTCTTCCACGGTGATGACGCCTTCCTTGCCGACCTTGTCCATGGCATCGGCAATGATCTGCCCTACCTCGGCATCACCATTGGCAGATATGCTCCCCACCTGCTCGATCTCTTTCTTGTCCTCAACGCTCCTGCTCATGGTCTTGAGCTCTTCGATGATTTTCGAAGTCGCCTTGTCGATGCCTCGCTTCAGGTCCATTGCATTCATCCCTGCAGCCAGGTATTTCAGGCCTTCGGTGTAGATGGCCTGGGCCAGCACGGTAGCGGTCGTAGTGCCGTCTCCCGCCACGTCGGATGTCTTTGATGCAACCTCTCTGACCATCTGGGCGCCCATGTTTTCAAACTTGTCCTTGAGCTCGATCTCCTTGGCAACGGTGACGCCATCCTTGGTGACATTCGGTGCACCGAACATCTTGTCCAGGACTGCGTTCCTGCCCTTCGGGCCCAGGGTCGCCTTCACGGCGTCGGCAAGCTTATTCACGCCGGAAAGCAGCTTGGCACGGGCTTCTTCGCTATACATGATTTTCTTGGCTGGCATATTCTTACCTCCTTACTTGGTAATGATCCCGAGGATATCATCTTCCTTCATGATGAGCAGTTCTTCCCCCTCGATCTTGATCTCGTTGCCTGCATACTTGGAGAACAGGATCTTGTCGCCCTTCTTGACGTCCAGGGCAAGGAACTTTCCATCCTCGTTCCTTTTCCCCGGGCCTGCCGCAATTACTTCACCCATCTGGGGTTTTTCCTTGGCAGTGTCGGGAATGATGATCCCACCCTTGGTTTTCTGGTCTTCCTCTATTCTCCTGACAATAACACGGTCGTGCAAAGGTTTTATCTTCATCGAAATCCTCCTTTATGAAGAAGTTTTGATTGCTTATGTTAGCACTCAACAATAGTGAGTGCTAACATGAAGTAATGGAACATATCTATGATGTCAATGACAAATAGGTCTGATTTGATCTTATAAACATCTTTTAATGGTGATTACAAATTATCAGCTTTTGTTAAATTAAGATAACTTGATAATTCTCAAGATTGATACATTATAATGTTCACCAATTCAGCACCAGCTGGGCCTTGAAAATAATCATATGAGGGGACAGAGCTTATGCAAGACAGTCATGGACTAAAAAAACAACGACTCCCATGACTTTTACGTTGAGTCTCTTGACTCCGTGGCCAAAGCATGAAAAATGGATATACATGATCAATGTCGTCATCGTGAAACTGAAGGGCCGTAATTGTGCGCAGGGGTGATGTGCACCCCGGCAGGTGTCACCCCCTGGGAGCGACTGCATATCCTGACGGGGTGAACTTCTCAATTTTCTCAAGAAGTTGCTATGAGGTTGAACTGCTTTTATATGACGATCCTGACGACGGCCGCCCAGCCAGGGTCATAAAGCTCGATTCCAGGACAAACAGGACGTTTTATTACTGGCACTGCTTTGTACAGGGTATCCGCCCGGGACAGATCTATGGATATCGGGTATACGGACCTTTCGACCCCGCCCGGGGCCATTATTACGACGGGCATAAGATCCTGCTCGACCCATATACAAGGGCAGTGGCAATAGGATCAAACTATGACCGCATTGCCGGCTGCCGGCCTGGTGACAACAGCGCCCATGCCGCAAAATCGGTGGTGGTGGACCCCATGGACTATAACTGGCAGGGGGACGAACCGCTGCGGAGCGACTACAAGACAAGCGTTATCTACGAACTCCACGTGGGGGGCTTCACCCGCCATCCCAACTCCGGGATAAGCAGGGAGAAGAGGGGTACTTATGCCGGGCTCATGGAGAAGATCCCCTATCTCAAGGAACTCGGCATTACTGCCGTGGAACTCATGCCGGTCCAGCAGTACGATGAACAGGATGCACCGCCCGGGTTGAGCAACTACTGGGGGTACAGCCCCATGGCATTCTTTGCTCCCCATGGCGGTTACTGCTCAAAAAAAGGAGTCTTGAGCCCCCTGGAAGAATTCAGGGACATGGTCAGGGCCCTCCACAAGGCAGGCATCGAGGTCATCATGGATGTGGTGTTCAACCACACGGCAGAGGCGGGCCATGAAGGGCCGACTTTCTGCATGAGGGGCCTGGAAAATGCCACTTATTACATCTATAACATCAAGGACCGGCGTTACGAGAATTACAGCGGGTGCGGGAATACGGTCAACACCAACCACTCCATAGTGCGCAGGATGATCACCGAGAGCCTGCGCTACTGGGTGGAGTATATGCATGTGGACGGTTTCCGGTTCGATCTGGCATCGGTCATGGCCCGGGGGGAATACGGAGAACCCCTGGAAAAGCCGCCGATCCTGTGGTCCATTGAATCCGACCCGGTACTGGCCGGCACAAAGATTATTGCCGAGGCCTGGGATGCCGCGGGGCTGTACCAGGTTGGTTCTTTTATCGGTGAGCGTTTTGCAGAATGGAACGGACAGTTCAGGGATGACGTGAGGCATTTTATCAAAGGTGATAATTCCACCGTATACCGTCTTTCAAACCGCCTCATGGGAAGCCCGGATATCTACCCGCAGCCCGATCGGGAGACGAACCGGAGTATCAACTTCATCACCTGCCACGATGGTTTTACCATGAATGATCTGGTGTCATACAACCACAAGTATAATGAATTGAATAATGAACAGAACCAGGACGGCAATGATTACAACCTGAGCTGGAACTACGGAACGGAAGGGCCTGCGACCGAACGGGCGACCGACGAGACCAGGCTCAGGCAGATAAAGAACTTTCTGGCATTGCTTTTCCTGTCTCAGGGAACGCCCATGCTCCTGATGGGTGACGAGGTGCGCAGGACTCAGCTGGGAAATAATAATGCGTATTGCCAGGACAATGAGATATCCTGGTTTGACTGGGATGCCGTGAAGAGGCACGAGGGACTGTTGCGGTTTGTCCAGGGACTCATCAGGTTTTCCCGCGCGAACTCCGTTTTCAACCTGAGGCATATCCCCAAGCCTCCTCATTCCGACACGGATGTGGGCATTGCCTGGCATGGTGTTCGCCTGGGCAAACCGGATTTCAGTGACTATTCCCACAGCCTTGCCCTTGAGATGAAATCAGAGAAAGAGGGAGAGCATGTCTTTATAATGATCAATGCCTACTGGGGGCCCCTGACTTTTGAACTGCCCAGACACGACAAGGGGCAGGAATGGCACAGGATTATCGATACCTCTTTAGGGGAAGGAAAAGACTATGCCCAACCAGGCAAATCCACGCCCATGAAGGGCTTACGATACCGGCTCAGAGACCGCAGCATTGCCGTAATGGTATCACGCAGGGCCAAGAAGCATGAATAGGACGCAATACGATAGCATGGGCTCACAATTTACCGTCAATGGTTACAAGGTATTGACTAGACCGGATTTGTTTGTATTAATATCTAGGTAAATATAATTTACATTTTTTGTGGAGAATAAGGAGGAATGGATGAGTATCAAGAAGCAGTATCTCAAGACAAAATCTGTGTGCAAGGTAACCTTTACCCTTCCAAAGAACATTGCCAGATCAGCGGAATCGGTCTATCTCGTGGGTGAATTCAACGACTGGGACGCCAATTCAAATCCCATGAAACTGCAGAAAGACGGGTCATTCAGCCTGACCATCAACCTTGATAAGGGAAGGGACTATCAATACCGCTATCTGCTCGATGGCTCTTCATGGGAAAACGACGACTGTGCTGACAAGTATGTAAGAAGCCCTTATGGCGACAGTGATAATTCCGTAGTAGTTATCGATTGAAGCTGAGCAGATGCAGGGTTGACGGCACTGACCCCTTGCACCATAACCCCTTGAGAGGCATGATGTACTCGGGATATTTCAATCCAAAGCAGCAGATTATGACAACCCCGAAAACCATGGTGGCTGCCCCGGCAAGCCTCTCGAATATATGTTCGTCTTTAAAGAGCAAGGCCCCGTAGAGAACACCGGAAAAGATGCTCATCCGCGGAATTGTCCGTTCAATGCACCCTTAAAAGTTCGGGTGTGCATGGACACATTTATATGCACAAACCGGCTTTTCAGGCTACTTAAGCAAATAATTCACGGCAGAGCTTGATTCCATCCGAGAGCGGCATATATTGTTAACTAACGGCAGGGTAGGGAAATGAGAGGACACTGGGGGGGACATATGAGCGAAAAGAGATTCACTGCCCTTGAAACCATGGTGGCCTATCATGAAGACACTATTCAGAAACTCAATGATGTGGTCTACAAACAGCAGGTAATGATCGACAGACTGGAAGAGAGGATCGATGCCTTGACAAAGCATGTAAAAGACGCCGATCAACCTGTTGCTGACGAGTCGGACAACTAGAAATCCGGCCCATGAGTTATTTGTTGACAGGCCTGTTGGTTCTGAAGGTTCTCAGAGACATATACGCTCGAGGCGCCCGGTACTATACCTGCGGCATAAGGTTATGCCCTGTATAACCCCCAGCCTGACGGCCACGGCGCAGGGCGTTGACCGCTACGGGTCATTTCGCCTTTTCCAGGATCTCGGTCAGTTCATCATCCGTCAACACGATGGGATTGCCCTTCATGCTGCTGGCACGCCCGGCCTTGGTTACGATATCACCGAAAAGCCCCTGGTGGATCCCGAGGATTGAGAGGTTCGGCACGGACATGCTTGCACAGAGATCGTGGATCCACTGTGCCCCGTCTTCAGGGCGTGCGGACGGCTTACCCGTGACGATCCGGGCCACGTCCTCGAAGCGTTTGATTGCTGAAGAGCCTGGCGTGCGCTTTCTCAGCGCCTCGATGTTCTTTTCCACTACATGGGGCAGCAGGCTCGCGCAGATGAGTCCGTGGGAGACGTGACATTGGCCTCCTGCTGCCGCTGCAAACCCGTGGACCGCACCAAGCTTGGCATTGGCAAGGGCAATGCCGCTCAAGAGGCTGGCCAAGGACATATCTTCCCTTGCGGCTGCATTGAGGCCGTCTTTGTATGCCCTGAAAAGAGACCTTGCCGCACGTTGGAGACCCTCACGGCAGATGCCGTCAGTCAGGGGGTTCGCACTGTTTGATACATAAGATTCAAGGAGCTGGGTAAGTGCGTCCAGACCGGTGCTTGCAGTAACCTCGGGTGGAAGGGAATGGGTGAGTTCGGGGTCAACGACCACCAGGCGCGGGAGGAGGAAAGATGATCGCAGGCTCACCTTGACACCGTGATCCTCGGAGAGGATAACCGCGTTTTTTGTGACCTCGCTGCCTGTCCCGGCCGTGGTGGGCACGGCAATATACGGGGCAGCAGGATTTGTCAGCGGTAAGGCCTTGCCCACGACCTCGAGATAGTCATAAATGTCGCCGTTGTTCGTGATGAGCGCGGCTATGGCCTTGCCGGCATCGATGACACTTCCTCCTCCTATGGCTATGACACAATCGCACCCGTGCTCGCGCGCCACCGAAGCGCCCTGGGTGACTGTCCGTGCGGTAGGCTCTTTCGGGACGGAATAGAGGGTGGGGACTTTTGATATGGCCTTGAGTTCATCGAGGAGTAGGGGCTGCCTGAGTCCTTTACTGCCGGTGACAACAAGGCATTTCGTGCCCAATGATGCGGCTTCACCAATAATCTCATGAACACTCCCGGGCCCGAAGATTATTCTCTGGGCAGTGGCGAACTCGAAACGCATGGCAGATCACCTCGAAGTGATTTTTTTTATCATACACGCTGAAGCGGGATGAATGGGTATATCTTGCCTGAGATAGTCTGAATAATCAATGCACCGGGCTGTCTACCACCTTTCATCGCCAGGGAAGATGTTCGTGTACCTGATGCTGTGCCTGGGTTCGGCCATCATGATCTCTACCGATTCCTTCCAACGTCTGTAATGCTCGGTCAGCTTGTGGTCAGAGACGGCCGCCTCGGATCGATAGACCTCAACCAGCACGAATCTTCCCGGTTCGTCGTTCTGCTGTATCACATCGAATCTGGCCACACCCGGCTCACGGATGCTGTTGGAGGCATTGGCCATGGATGCCTCTTTGAACTTCTCTATCGAGTCCGGCTTTACATGGATAAAGACATGGACGATGACCATGGGCGATCTCCTCACTGCTCATATTTATGAGATTCATTATGATACTTTTCCGGAATGAATGAAACCGTTGAAGTGGAGATTCCTGTAAAGGAAATTACCTGCCATGTCATCTCGTGGCACATGTTCATGGAGATCATAAAAGGTAGGCTATTTGGAGTGTAATGAAATTTTCACCGTAATTCGCTGTGTCCGTCCAGCGGAAGATCCCTTTACCATTGGAGAAGTGCTTATAACCAATCGAGAAGTCATATTTCTCCGCCCTTATTCCCAGAGCGGACCGGAACGCAAACTGCAAATGTGTCCCTAGGTTGTTGGTGGTCCTGCCCACGTAAGCCGCACCCGGTTCCACGGCGATATAATAGCCTTGATCAAGGTCCATCCATATACCCTTGGACACAATGAGTGCATGGTTGTCATCCGGCCCGTTCCAGAAACCGAGCGCCACATTATTGCAGGTGTTGAGACCGAAGAGGGGAGACGAGTCCATCCGGTAGCAAAGGAACATGGCCTGAGAATCTGAAGAGTGATGGAAACCCTGGCCTCCTTCGAGGGATATGCCGTCGGCGTATGCTGTACCGGAGCAATGGAGCAGCACAGGAATAAATATCCAGATCCAACTTCTCAAGCACGCTGTCCTTAATGATCAGTATAAGGCCCGGGATCATAAAAAAAAGTAAATTCTATGTGCCAATGATATCATCATTCAGGCATCCTGCAAACTTGGTAAACATTCAAAAGTCATGCCCCATTCAAGAAAGCGCGCTAGATCAACCTGGCATAGTGTAATGGACACGCTTATAATATCGTACTGTGGAGACGATCTAAAGATCATGCATAAAATGAACCCTGACAGGATAGCCATCATCGGGCCGGGCAGGCTGGGAACGGCTTTCGCCTACAAATGGGGCCGCGACGGCAAGGAAATCACGATCTATTACCACGACGAGGCCCTGTGCCATGAAATTAACACCACCCGGGTGAACCCGAAACACCTGACAGAGGACCTGGCCCTTATCTCCGGCGGCAGAGAGGGGGTCCCGAGACTCGCCCCGCGCGTCAAGGCAACGAACGATCTGGATGAGGTCATCCATGAGCACGACTTCGTGGTGCTTGCCATCAACATGAAGGGCCTTCCCGAATTCCTAAGCCACCTGAAGCCCCGCATGGCGAAGAAAAAGACCAGAACATGCATCATATCCCCCATCAAGAGCCTTGCCTCGGTGGGGCGGAAGAACGAACTCATCACGCCCTCGCAGATGATCAATACATACCTCTTCGACCTTCACCATCATTACGAGACCGTCTGCATAGGAGGACCCTTCTTCGATGTGGACCTGGCAGCGGGCAACCCCGTCTGTGTGACCGTGGCCGGCAAAAGGCATGTGGCCGAGCTCGTGAGGCGCGAATTCTTCGCCCTGAACAGGGGGGAGCTGAGTTCATACTACAATTGCGACATGGTGGGCGTCGAGGCCTGCGGGGCTCTGAAAAACATCGTGGCGAACATAAAGGGGCTCGCTGATTCCTGCGGTCTGGGGAGCTCGATGCCGGGGACCATCTTCGCGCGGTCCGGCGTGGAGATGCGAGCGATCTCGAAAATCCTCGGGGGCCACTTTCTCACCTTCCTCGGCCAGGCCGGCGTGGGTGACATGTATGTTACCCTTTCCTCAAGCGCCAGTAAGAACTACCGGTACGGCAAGGATTTCTACGAGTGCTACACGGGCAATACCATAGAGACGCACCGCAAGGTAATGGCGGGCATCGACGGCACGCCGGAAGGCCCGGGGACCCTGAAAAACGTCTACCGGTACCTTGAAAGCAAAAACATGTACAGCCCCATCTTCCGCAGCGCCTACCGGATATTCAACGAGGGAGGCACAAAGGATGACATCAGGGAGCAGATCATAAAGGCCTGCCAGTTCGACAGGAGAAGCAACGAGTATATCGGCCCCTTTTCCGGAATGGTCTACAATCTATTCCCGCACATCTGGTATCGGCGGCAGAAGGGATGGCTGGGGTAACCCGCGAAGGGATCGTCCATGGAAGATGATAGATCCCGGAACAATGCAGGAGTGCCCGGAAATGGCGCAGGACATCCGTCAGCTGGTCACGGATGCCCATCCCTGAACCACTGCGGGTGAGAGAAGAAGTAGGCTTCCCCGTACCGGCGTGCCATGTCCTCGTTGAACCCCATGACATTCCGGCCGCTTGCCAGCACAGCAGTGGGCCACCAGAGCCAGGCGTCTTCATAGTTGTCATAAAGCGCCTTCTCCAGGTCATGATAGATCCTGGCGCGCCTGGCTTCATTCACCTCCTCCCTGCCGGCCCTGATGAGGAAAATGGCCTTCTCGTTGCGGCTTCTGCCGTTGTTGAAGGGGCTGGCGGGGTCATAGAGCAGGGTGGCGATATGGTCCGGCTCCTGTATCCAGGGATAGAGGTTCCCTATGATGTCGAAATCCTTTTTCCTGAATGGCTCTATCATGCCTGATACGCTCAAATAAACAGGCTTCCACGTTATCCCCACCTTCTGGAGCATGGCCATGACTGCCTTGGCAAAGGACTGGGCCTCGGGGACGTTGAGGGTGAAACCCTTGAGCGTGAGACCGTCGGCATACCCCGCCTGGGCAAGGAGCTTTCTCGACAGTCCCGGATCATAGCCCACGGGCTTGAGGTCATGGTTATGGGCCCAATGGTCGTCAGGGTATATGCAGCTGGAGATCCTCCCCAGGCCGAACTGTGTCCCCATGACCAGGGCCTTCCTGTCTATGGCGTGCGAGATGGCCTGGCGCACCCTGATATCGGAGCAGGGGCCTTTGGTATTGTTGAAGGTAAGGAACACCAGCCAGTTCATGGGCATGGTACCCACGTTGAAGTTGGGGTCGTTTTTTACGAGTTTGTACTGGACGGCGTCAAGGACGATAAAGTCGAGTCTTCCGGCCTTGAGGTTCGCCAACCGCACGGACGGATCGGGGATGACCGATACCCGTATCCCATCGAAGTATGGCATGTCGGGCCTGCCCACGCTCCGGCCGAACCACCAGGCGGGGTTGCGTTTCAACTGAACGTAGTTGTCCGTGCTGGCAGACTCCAGCATGTAGGGGCCCGTGCCCACGGGATTGCTGTCGAGCGGCCTGGGACCCTCTGCCATGTCCGAGTATTTCTTCAGCAGGGACTCCATGTCCGCCATGGCAGCCCTTGCCTCCTGCGCCTTTTTCGCATCCTTTTCACCCTTTGCCCTGCGCTCGAGTATCACCAGTTCGCGCCTGATCTTTCTGGTCTTGGTAAGGGCGGCGTCCTTCTCAAGGGCCCTTGCAGACACGGCAAACCCGGGCACGCTCGCCATGGTGCCCAGGAAGGCACCCCATGGCCTCTTGAAATGCCACTTCACCGTGTACTCGTCCACCACGTCAATGGACTTCAGGGGCTCGATCCAGGCCCGTGTCCAGGCACCGTTGTCCCTGTCCATGATCCAGTCCATCTGGTATTTGAGGCCCCTGGCATTGAAGGGCGAGCCGTCGTGGAACACGACCCCCTTCCTCAGCTTCATGATCACGGTGACGTCGTCAATAAACTCCCAGGATTCGGCAAGCCAGGGGACGGTGGGCTTGTAGTTGGCGTCCACGAGGATCAGCTTCTCGTACATGTAGCTCATGGTCACCCAGTCCAGCACAGGCATGTGGTTGGGGTTCATCAGGCCTATGTATACAGGGGAAGCGGCACGCATGCAGCCGCCCCTGACCGGCTTGTGGGTGGAGTATCCTGTTCCCCATTCCATCCAGGCGGGCTTTCCTTTCGGGCTGTCCTGCGACCAGGCCGGTGGTGTGTCGCCAGACCAGATGCACGCACAGGTGATGCTGATAATCATACATGCCCTTGAAAGTTTTCTCAAAATGGACATGGTTTCCTCCTAAAAATAAAATCAATCAGGTACCGAAATGACAGGCCACCAGATGATCGCTCCTGCCAGCCGGTTTAAGCCCGGGCGGGTGTTCCCTGCAGAGCGGCTTGGCGAGACGGCAACGCGGGTGGAAGGCGCAGCCCGCCGGTGTTTCGAAAAGTCCCGGCACCTCACCCTGGAGCATGGTGCATGACCGGCTGTACTCCGCGTCCACGTCCGGTATGGGTACGGCGTCGAGCAATGCCCTCGTGTACGGGTGCCTGGGATCGTGGTACAGGTCGTCCCTGGCAGCCGTTTCGATAATTTCACCCAGGTACATGACAGCAACACGGTCGCTGATGTGCCTGACAACCGCCAGGTCATGGGCGATGAACAGGTAGGCCAGGCCGAACATCTCCTGCAGTTCGCCAAGGAGGTTGATGATCTGCGCCTGGATGGACACATCCAGCGCAGCTACGGGCTCGTCGCATACGATGAAGCATGGTCGAACCGCCAGGGCCCTCGCTATGGCAATGCGCTGGCGCTGGCCACCGCTGAATTCATGGGCATACCTGGTTGACATGGAAGGGTCGAGGCCGACTGTCTCCAGGAGGTAATCGACCTGGTCCTCATACTCGGACCTGTTGCCGGCTAAGGAATGGATCATGAGGGGCTCGCCGATGATGTCGCTTACCCTCATCCTGGGGTCCAGAGACCCGTTCGGGTCCTGGTAGATAATCTGCATATGCCTTCTGAGTCCCCTGAGCTCGTATTTCCCGGCCCGGGTTATGTCCCTGCCTTTGAAGATGATCTCACCTTCGGTGGGTCGATCCAGAAGGAGTGTTGTCCTGCCTGTCGTGGTCTTGCCGCAGCCGCTCTCTCCCACGAGACCCAGTGTTTCCCCCGGAGAGATGCTGAAACTCACCTTATGCACGGCCCTGAGTTCGCCGATTTTTCTCCTGAACAAAGCGCCGCGATACAAGGGGAAATGCTTTGACAGGCCCCTGGCCCGGATAAGCGGGGTCTCGCTCATATCAGGCCCCTATCCAGCAGGCGACTTCATGGTTTTCGGATACTTTCCTCAGGGCAGGCCGCTGGTCCCTGCATCTTGCAAGCGTGCGAGGGCACCTGGGATGAAAGGGGCAGCCCGGCGGAAGGCAGGAAAGGTCAGGTGGCTGCCCCTCGATGGCAGTCAGCCTCCGGCGTGCATCCCCATCCAGCCTGGGGACCGATTCCAGCAGGCCGATGGTGTAGGGGTGGGAGGGCCTCTTGAAGAGTTCCCTGGTCCGCGCCTTTTCCACTATCCTCCCTGCGTACATGACAAGGACCCTGTCCGCGTAGCGGGCCACGATGCCGAGGTTGTGGGTAATGAAGATCATGGCGCGCTGCCTCATGCCGCCGGAGAGCTCATGGGGATACGAGTTCACCCGTTGCCTGGCATGGCGGATGCGGACCATGTCCAGAAGACGGACGCATTCTTCACGGGCGGTCCTGGAGTCCATGCCCCTGTGGATCATGAGGGGCTCCATGACCTGGACACCTACTGTCATGACCGGATTGAAAGCACTCATGGGCTCCTGGAAGATCATGGCGATCCTGTTGCCCCTGATGCGGCAGAGGTCTTCCGGCCCGAGCTTCAGCAGGTCCTGGCCTTCAAACATGACCCTGCCCCCTGTGATCCTGCCCGGGGGGTCCGGGATGAGTCTCATCAACGACAGCGCGCTCACGGTTTTTCCGCACCCGCTTTCGCCCACGATGCTCAAGGTCTCTCCCTCCTCAAGGTCATAGGACACATCATCCACGGCCTTTATCACGCCTTTTTCCGAAAGGAATTCAGTGCTCAGGTTCAAGACGGACAGCAGCATGCGTCAGCCCCTTTATGATCATCTCACTACCCTGCCGTTGGTGCGAAGTCTGGGGTCGAGCGCGTCACGCAGCCCGTCACCGATGAAGTTGAAGGCCAGTACGGCAAGCGTTATCATCAGCCCCGGGGCTATGGAAAAGAGCGGTACGATCTCGAGATAGGAATAGCCGATACGCAACTCGTTCCCCCAGCTCGACGTGGGCTGCTGTACCCCGAGCCCCAGGAACGACACGGCGCTTTCCAGCATGATGTTGCCGCCCAGCGCGATGGTGGCCGTCACGATGATCGGGGCCGTCACGTTGGGCAGAAGGTGTCTGAAGATTATCCTCAGGCCCGAGGCACCCAGCGCGTGTGCCGCCTCGACATATGCAGTCTCGCGCACGAGCATGACCTGGCCTCGCACGATCCGGGCAAACCACGTCCACGAGAGGAAGGTAATGGAAACAATGATGCTCGTCATGCCCGGACCCAGGGCGGACACCATGACAAGCATGAGTATCAGTGCGGGTATGCACATGAAGGTGTCCGTGATGCGCATGAGAAGCATGTCCGTGACACCGCCCTTATACCCGGCCACAAGCCCCGCCAGCACACCGATGAGTGCGGAAAAGAAGGTCGAAAGGGCGCCCATGAGCAGGGTTGCGCGCGAACCGAAGATAACGCGGGAAAGCAGGTCACGGCCCACGTCATCGGTGCCCAGCAGATGCCTCCCGGTGGGCCCTTCCAGAACGTGGTAGAGATCCTGCTCATTGGGGTCATAAGGTGCCAGCACCGGGGCGAACAAAGCGATGAAGAGGAGGGCCGAAAGGATGAGCATGCCTGCGCAGGCGGTCTTATGCCTCATGAGGACGCACGCGGTCGTCAAGGTGCCGGTGCCCCCTGGAGTGCTCATCGGTGAACCCTCACCCTCGGGTCGAGGTATCCGTACAGAAGGTCCACCAGGAGGTTTACCATGAGTATGTTGACGGCCACCATGATGAGCGTGGCCTGGATTACCGGGAAGTCGCCGGCAAAGACGGCATTGACGCCCATGCGGCCCAGACCCGGGATGGCGAACATGTATTCCACGATGAACGAACCTGCCACGACGTAGCCCCAGGCCAGGCCGAAGACCGTCACAACCGGTATCAGGGCAGGTTTCATGGCATGCCTGAGGATCACGGCCCTTTCGCCAAGCCCCTTGGCATGGGCGGTGCGGATGAAATCCTGGCCCAGCACCTCCAGCAGGCTCGACCGGATATACCTGCTCAGCAGGCCGGCCCCATGGGTGCCCATGATGAACGTGGGCATGGCAATGCTCAGCAGGTTACCGGCAACGCTTTCAGAGAAGGGGACATAGCCCGAGGGCGGAAAGACGTGGACCATAACGGCCAGGAGGTAGATCATCACGATCCCCTCCCAGAATACCGGGATGGAAACGCCGATGATGGCCCCGGTGGTAAGAGACGCATCCAGCCAGGTATTCCTCCTCAGGGCGGAGATGATGCCCACGGGGAATCCGATCAGGCAGGACCAGAAGACCGAGCCCAGAAAGAGCTCGAGAGTGATGGGCAGACGGTGCAGGAACATGGGGAGCACCTGCTCTCCGCTGGCAATGGATGTCCCCCACTGGCCCAGGAGAAAGTTCCTGATCCAGACGAGGTATTGGAGATAAAGAGGTTTATCCAGCCCGAACTGAGTCTTCAGGTCATTGAGGACCTCTTCACTCACAGGGGCCATGCTTGTGGACATGAGGAGTGCCCGGATCGGGTCCCCCGGGAGTATCCTCCCCAGCGTGAATATGAGGATGGAAACGAGAAAAAGGATCAAGAGGGAATAGAGGACCCTTCTGAGGATATATCGTCTCATGCCGTTCATTCACCCCGGGACCGAACCTGATCCGCTCACTTGAAATACTCATCAGCATGTCTGAGCATCTCTTCGGCCTTCCGCTTGGCCGCACCATTGGCAAAGGCCTCTTCGGGCAGGAGGTCATCCGGAGCGGAAAGGATCTTCTGCAGCGAGTCCGTGAAGAGCTGCCTGTCATGGGCGGCAACGGCATAGTATTTCGCATACAGAAGGTACCACATGAGGTACCTGGACCCGGATATCTCAAAGGCCTCGTTGAAATGCTCCTTCGCCTCCTCGGGCCGCCCGCCGAACATCTCGGGGCGCGAGACCAGATACCCGCCGAAGAGTGCATGGATGCCGCCGTAGTAGAAGGTGTCATCGAGTTCGAGGACGCGGTCCATCATGGCCTCGACCCTGGGGAAGTCCAGCAGGGCCCTGGGATCTTCCGTGTGCGCGGCATTTATCCACAACAGCCACGCATTTGCGGCGAAATACAGGGCCGCGATGTCCCTCTTGTGAATGGTCTTCAAGGCCTCGGTAAAGACCTCCACGTCATCCTGCTCCAGGGCCTGGGCAAAGGTCTTGTTAAGCTTCAGGTTTCTCAGCGCGTATTCCCGTGCCTTGAAATACAGCCTTTTCGCCCGTGGTCTGTCCGTGTCTTCGACAAAGAGAAAGGCATACCCCAGGTTGGCCTCTGCCGCGCTTACCAGGAGGTACCTGTTTTCCGGCGAGGTCTGTATGAAGCCGTCCATCTGGGCTATCATGGCGGGCATGGCCTCGCGGACCAGGTCCACATCGCGGTTCGCGTTCGTGGCTTTCCTCATGTCCTCCATGATGGGCTTCATGCCGTCCACCGTCGCCTTGGCTATGGTGGATGCACAGCCCCCGAGAAGGCCTGCTGAGAAAATTAGAAACAGCACGGGAAACAACAGTGTGCGCTTTACGGCCATGACACCCCCCTTAAGGATTCCATTCTAAATACAGATATACACTCAGATTGCATGAGAAAGAATAGCCATGCTATTCTTCATAGGGCCAGACCATCCTGCAGTCCCCATAGTCGTATCCGACGCCGAAGCCAAAACCATATGTTTTTTCAGGCCCTTTGCAGGCGACGCCGAACCCGATGACCCCCTCGGTGTAATTCACCCCCAGGATGAGGCAATTCGAAGCGCTCCCCAGGACAAGGGCCGGTCCGATACTCTTGGAGCACTCCGCTTGAGAGTTGTAGGTCCTGGTGCCGAACCCGATGACGAAGTTCCCCAGTTTGAGGCCGAGGCCCCCCTTTCTGCAATCGCAGTCGGTGGTCATGTCATCGGCGTAAGCGGGTGTCCCGCAGTGTATGAGCGCCAGTGCAAGCATTAGAGTGATAATCCGTTTCATGTGCAACCTCCTTTATGTGTAAGATATTCATGTGCAGGATCAAAAGATCTTCTCAAAATTTAATATGTCACTTTCATGGCCATGCCGTTCATCTCATTTTAGAATTAATTTGGAATAAATCCGGGACACATAAAGGAAATATTTTATACCGCATTGTGCATTTTAACGGACCAATAAAAACAATGCAGTTTATCTCAAAGGTGAGTTCCTGAGTTGTCCCGCTCGATTCCGTAAGCATAAGAAGGTGATGGCAACGGGTCAGGAAAAAGACGGTCCTCGATCGTGAGGGCCTTTAATTCCTGGCCTTCCACTCATTTGTCAACCGCACCGCATCGTGTATCTGGGAGGCGGACATCTTTCTTGTAATGGCCAGACGCGGGGGCATTGCCTTCTGGAGTCCCTGCTTCATGGCCTGGGACAGCCAGTGGTATGCCTGCACATAGTCAAGCCCCACTCCGCGGCCTTCGGCATAGAGAAGGCCGAGACGGTATTGCGCCCCGGGTATGCCCGCATCAGCGGCCCTGCCGTACCATTGTGCAGCCTCCTGAAGGTTGGGGGGCACTGCCTGGCCGTTCTCGTACATGAGACCCAGGGTATACTGTGCCTCGGGCTCCCCCTTGAGGGATGCCGTGTGAAGATATCTGTACGCCTCCTTATGGTCCTGCCAGACTCCCCAGCCTTTGTACAACATGACTCCGAGACGGCTCTGTGCCTTGGATTCGCCTGATGCCGCGGCCATGCGATACCAGGAGGCAGCCTCCTTCAGGTCCTGTTTGACCCCAAGGCCTTCCTCGTAAAGGTAGCCGAGGTTATACTGCGATTCGGCATTTCCCTGTTCTGCGGCCGACCTGAACAGGCTTGCGGCCTCCTCATGGTCTTGGGGCACGCCGGAGCCCTTCAGGTAATAGGAACCGAGTATGGCCTGCGCCTTGGCATCTCCAAGATCCGCAGCCATCCGGAACCATTTGGCCGCTTCATTGCAGTCTTGAGGAACCCACTGTCCGTCATGGAATATCTTTCCCAGCGTGTACTGTGCCCGCATGTTACCGGCCCCGGCGGCCTTCCTGTACCAGCCGACGGCGGAAGCAATATATTTGGGAACACCCGTGCCGTTGAAAAGCATGTCCGCCAGGTCGACCTGGGCCTGGACATACCCCTGTTCAGCAGAGAGGGTCCACCACTTCAGCGCCTCGGGGCCGTTACGCGGGGTACCTGCGCCATGCAGGTACATGGAGCCCAGGCGATGCTGGGCAGGGGCGTGACCCTGTTCGGCCGACGCCCTGTACCACCTGGCAGCCTCATGGTCATCCTTCGATACGCCCTTTGCCTGTGAATATGCCACGCCGAGGGCGTACTGAGACTCGGCATCACCAGCAAGGGCAAGGGAAACGAGATCTGTAAGCGCCTGGTCACGCACGGGCCCGGCCTGGGCTTCCTCACCCCCGCACCAGGCCGGCGACGAGGCGATAGAGATGATCAAGGCCAGAAGCACTGCAAGTCGTGTCATGGCATGACCTTCAGGATGCATACCTGTCGATCCCGTGCATACCGCGCTCCTTATTTCATGAGACAAATGCGATCCCTTACAAGGGAATTCAACATAACAAGTTATCATGCGGCAGTCAAACCCGCAGCGCCCGTGCGGTCATATCCCACGGCTGACACAAATTCCCTGGAGGTCTTTATGCCGGTACTGTGGTAAGATGACATTGATTTGAAATCATAATGAGCATCAAGGGCGAGGGTAGGGAGAATGTCGGGACAGTCACGGTTCAAAAACAGGGTCATATCAAAACTGGTTGCACGCTTTCCCCGCCTGGCGAGGCGTTTCATAGATGCCTACGTTCCGGAGGAAATGCAGGGCATCCCCTGGACGCCCATGGAGAAGCCCCTGAACAGGAGCAGGGTGGCCCTGGTAACGACAGCAGGTGTGCACCGCAGGGACCAGGCCCCCTTTGACATGCTGGACAGAGACGGCGATCCGTCATTCCGGGAGATAAAGGCGATGACCCGTGTCAAAGACCTCATGATCACCCATGACTACTACGACCACGCCGATGCGGACAAGGACGTCAATATCGTCTTTCCCCTTGAGCGTCTTCAGGAGTTTGCGGTGGAGGGCATCATAGGAGAGGTCGCCGGGTCACACTACGGTTTCATGGGGCATATCACGGGGGGGCACGTCCAGACCCTCACGGAGGTGAGCGCCCCCAGGGTTGCCGCCATGCTCAAGGGGCAGGAGGTGGACTGCGTCCTGCTCACCCCGGGCTGAGGCATCTGCAATCAGTCCGTGGGGCTGATCCAGAGGGTGATCGAGGCTGCAGGCATACCGACCATCGGCATCTCCATTGTCAGACAGTACACGGAGAAGGTGAAGCCGCCCAGGACCATATTCCTCAAGTGGCCCTTCGGGCACCCCCTGGGAGAACCGTTTCACCTGTCCCAGCAGCATGCGGTCATGGAAAAGGCCTTTGACGCCCTGTATTCCATCGAGACGCCGGGCACCATCATGGATGTGCCGTGGAGATGGAAGCGCGAGACCTACGGCCATGGTTCGACCTTGTAACGCCCCTCATGGGTGACGGTCCGGACCATGAAGGCAGGGGTGCGTCGCGAGCCCGATGATGAGACCCCCTGGCCTCGGAGGAAAGATGATGTTCAAGAAAAGATTCGTCCCTGATTGGACCGAGAAGGCCCCGCCCGAAGGTTCGTTCCGGTCCGTGTTCAAATACGGCAGCCCGCATGAATTCAAGCACCCGGGCGCAAAGTGGTACGAGATGATAAAGCGGGAATTCTCCATGACCGACCATGACTTCCTCTCCAGAAAGGACGAAGGGCTCGCCGTGGTCACCCTGGACAGGCCGATATCTTTTGACCGGTGCCACATCGAGCGGATCGAGGCCATGGTGGGGAAGGAAAACGTGGCCCTGGATGATTACAGCCGCGTGAAATATGCGTACGGGAAGACCACCGAGGAGATGCTCGAACTCAGGAAGGGCATGGTGAGGGAGGCGGCCGACCTGGTGGTGCACCCCCGCTCCAAGGCCGACGTGCAGCGCATCGTCGGGTACTGCAACGAATACGCTATCCCCATATATGCCTTCGGGGCCGGCAGTTCGGTGAATTTCGGGGTGAGGCCGGAAAAGGCGGGCGTAACGCTGGTCATGGGCACGCACATGAACCGGGTGCTCCAGGTCAATGAGACCAACCAGACCGCACGGGTCCAGCCGGGCCTGTTCGGTCCGGCCTACGAGGAGGCCCTGCGCAGAGCGCCCGAGCTCTTCCACACGAGCCGGAGATACACCTGCGGCCACTTTCCCCAGTCCTTCGAGTATTCCACCGTGGGCGGCTGGATCGTCACCCTGGGTTCGGGCCAGGCATCGAGCTACTACGGGGACGCCTGCGACCTGGTCCTCAGCCAGGAGTATGTCACCCCTGCGGGCACCTTCAGGACACGCGAGTTCCCGGCAAGTGCCACCGGCCCCAAGGTGAACGACATCATGAAAGGCAGCGAGGGGGCCTACGGCATCCTGGTGGAGGCCACCATGAAAATCTACCGCTACATGCCGGAAAACACGAGGCATTTCAGCTTCATGTTCCCTGACTGGGAGTCGGCGGTGAATGCCGGCCGGGAGGTCTGCCAGGGCGAGTTCGGCATGCCCGCCATATTCCGCATCTCCGATCCCGAGGAGACCGATCGCGGCCTCAGGCTCTACGGCATGCCGTCTCTTGTCGATACCCTCCTGAAAAGAAAGGGGTTCATGCCCATGAAGCGCTGCCTGTGCCTGGGCAGCGCCGAGGGAGAAAGGGCGTTCGCCCGCAATGTGCACAGGCAGATCAGGAAGATCTGCACGGGGTCTGGTGCCATTTCACTAACCGGGTATGCTGCCAAAAAATGGGAGCACACCCGCTTCAAGGAGCCCTACATGCGGGAGGACCTCATGGACTTCGGGGTGGTGATCGACACCCTGGAATGCTCCGTGACCTGGGACAACCTCCATGCCGTGCACCAGGGCGTGAGGGGGTATATCAAGGCGCGGCCAAAGACCATGTGCATGACGCATGCGTCGCATTTCTACCCCCAGGGCACGAACCTCTACTTCATCTTCCTGGCCAGGATGGACGACCCGGACGAGTTCAGGACGTTCCAGCGGGGCATCATCGACGAGATATTCAGACGCGGCGGATCGCTCAGCCACCACCACGGCATCGGCCGCATGATGGCCCCGTGGCTCTCATCCTATCTGGGCCCGGAGCAGATGGCCGTGCTCAGGGCGCTCAAGAGGCACCTCGACCCGAAGAACATCATGAACCCCGGCTCTATGCTGGGACCGGACCCCACATGATTAGGCGGCCATAGGTTACGCCGCATACCCCCGTTGTCTGTCAGGGAAGTGCGTGCTATATATTCTCCAGGTGCGGTTTTTTTTACGTTGTTTTCACAAAGGAGGTCCCTTCATGAAAAGGATTGCAATCGGCGCTGCCGTCGTTATAGGCCTGATCGTGGTTGTCCTGGCTGTCCTGCCTTTTGCCGTAGACCTCAACAAGCACAAGGGTGCAGTCCTGGAGGCGATCAGGACCTATACGGACAGGCAGGTGGATTTCAAGGAGATCAGGCTGACGATCCTTACCGGCCTGGGCGCGGAGATAACCGACCTCAGCATCCTGGATGACCCTGCATTTTCAAAGGAGGATTTTCTCAGCCTCAAGGCGGCAAAGGTGAGGGTCGCCCTGCTGCCCCTGTTGTCCCGCGAGATCAAGGTCAGTACCCTCGTGCTCGAGGAACCTCGCATCCATGTTGTCAAGAATGCCGCAGGAAAGTTCAACTTCGCAACCCTGGTCAAGCCCAAGCCCGGTGAAAAACCCAAAAAGCCGAAACCAGGCGCCCTTGCCGCATTGCTGGTCAGCAATGTGGAGATCAATCACGGCATGGTCACCTACAGGGATGAAAGGCTGGGACCAGAGGCCAAACCCTTCACCATCAGCAACATACACCTGGGCTCCCGGGACATATCCATGAACAAGCCCGTGGAATTCACGATCTCCGCCTCAATCATGAGTACCCAGGGACAAAATTTCGCCCTGGCAGGGACCATCGGCCCTGCCCCTGAATCGGGTGAGATCGCCCTGATGCCCCTGGACGTCCGGCTCATACTGGATACCGTGGCGTTTTCCTCGCTCCCGGTGAAGCTGCCCATCCGCTCAGGCACCATGAAGCTCGACATCACCGCAAAAGGTATGCTCAAGGAAAAGATCGTATCGAAACTGGCCCTGGACCTGGAGGGGCTCGTGCCCGGAGGCACAGGCTCCACAGCGCCGGCAAAGGGTACGAAGGGCATTGCATGCAAAATTGCAAACGACCTTGTCCTGGAACTCGAAAGGCAGCAGCTTACTCTCAGCAACGGCACCTTCACCGTGGGGAAGGAAAGCGGGGCTTTTCAGGGGACCATAAAGAATTTCAAGACAGTCCCGGCCTGGGACCTGCAGCTCAAGTCTCCGGGCATAACGTCCGGCCCCATACTGGAGCAACTGCCCATGTTTGCCGGTCTCATACCAGCCAAGATGACCCTTAAGGGCCCTGCGGGCTTCAACCTGAGGACTTCGGGCACCGGTAAAGAATCCAGGCTCAACATGGCCGTTGACATGAAGCCCATGGCCATCGTCTTCGGAAAGGTCTTCAACAAGCCAGTGGGAAGTCCCATGGCCTTTTCAAGCACCATGGCCATGACCCCCGAGGTCATACGTATCGGAACGCTGGATCTCAAGGCGGGTGCCATAACGGCTGAAGGCACCGGCGAGGTGCGAAAGTCTCAGGGCGCATCGAGCTACCGGATCAATATTCAGACAAAACCGGTATCGCTCTCGGAGGCCCAGGCTCTTGTCCCCATGCTCCAGTCCTTCAGGCCCACAGGGAACGTAGCGCTGAAGACCACGATCAGCGGCGGGAAGGGAATACCCATGGCCGTCAATGTACAGGCATCATCCGCGCGCATGGGCCTTACGATCACCAGACCCAAGGATGGCGAGCCACCCAAGGCAAAGGTACTTTCGGGCCCCATGACGGCGGACATGCATACCGTCAGCATGGCCGTGGATGCCCTGAAAAAAGACAAGGCACTCACTGCCAGGGGGTCCCTTAAATCCCAGGGGGGCACGTTCATGGAGGTCCCGTATTCGACACTCCTGAGCAGCTTTGTCCTGGAAAACGACCAGTTCCGGCTGACCTCCTTCGACCTGAACGCCCTGAAGGGCTCCATCAACGGCTCCGCATCCTACAACCTCAAGACCAAGGCCTGGACGGCAGCGCCGGTGTTCAAAAACGTCCAGGCAGGAAATATCCTGGACCTGCTCACCAATTTCAAGGGGGTGTTCACCGGCAACATCACAGGAGACCTCATGGCCCACGGCATAGCAGGCGCACCTGCGATGAACAGCCTGGGCGCCAAGGGAAACCTGGCCATCAGCAGGGGTGAGTGGAAGAACTTCGACCTGGCAGGTACTGCCCTGAGTTCGATACTGGGGGTGCCCGGGGCCTCGCAGATCTTCGGTTTGGCCCCTGCGGAGGTACAGAAATACAATGCCACCCGTTTTGAATCCCTGAACACGAGCATCGACCTTGAGAAAAAGGTGGTCCACGTGGACACCATGAAGATCCTGAATATCTCGAGCGGAAAGGACGTGGACACCGAGTCGAACCTGAAGGGCACCATCAGCATGGAGACCAACGAGGTCCATCTCAAGGGCAACGTGGTGCTGCCCAAACGTTTTTCCCAGCGCATCGGCGCCAAGGCCAAGGCCTTTTCGAGCATCATGAACGACCAGAACCGGCTCGTGCTGCCCATCACCATTACCGGACCGGTCAAGAAGCCCATCCCCATGGTGGAGGTGAAGTCTCTGGGCAGCGCCTTCGCCAGGTACTACACGGACAAGGCCCTGGACAGCGGGCTGAAAAAGCTCCAGGACAAGGGCACGCTGCCTGCCGGCAAGGATGATACCAGGAAGACCATAGATACCATGATGGAAGGTCTGTTCAAAAAGAAGAAGAAATAGTCTGGTCCGAGGGGGCAACTTTTTTGAGCATCACAACGCTGCAGGGATACAGGGGGATCTCAAGGCTGGGCCTTTACCTGGCCCTGTCCAGGACCCCGCACCTCCTGCTCGACCTGGCCACGCCTGCGCTGGCGGCCCTGCTGTGCCTGGGTGCCTTCCCGGAGGCCCATGTCGTGGTGCTGGGCATGATAACCGCCTTCTCCGGGTACACGGCCGTATATGCCCTGAACGACCTGGCGGACTACCGCATGGACAGGGAGCTGATCCGTGAAGGGACGGCCCCCGCATCGAAGCCCGACCTGGACGGCATCTTCGTGCGCCACCCACTGGCACAGGGCCTGCTGAGCTACAGGGAGGCACTGCTCTGGACCGCGGGCTGGGCGGTTTTGGCCCTTGCGGGTGCCTTCATGCTCAACCCGGTCTGTGTGCTCATCTTTCTCGGTGCGGCAGTGCTGGAGGCGGTCTACTGCTTCCTGCTGAAGATCACCCACCTGCGGAGCCTCATCAGCGGCATGGTAAAGACCTCGGGCCCCCTGGCAGCCGTCTTTGCCGTGAACCCCGAGCCGCCCCTCGGGTTCATCGCCGTGCTCTTCCTCTGGCTTTTCGCCTGGGAGGTAGGCGGGCAGAACGTACCCAATGACCTGTCCGACCTGGAGACGGACAAAAAAATCAGGGCCAGGACCATACCGGTGCTCTTCGGAAATGGGGCCTCGGTAAGGATCATCAACTTGGCGCTCATGACCGCTGTTGTCATGAGCCTGGTCATGTTCAGTTTCCTGCCGAATCCCTTGAGCGTTATCTATCTGCCGGGCGCGCTGCTTGCAGGGATCTGGTTCCTTCTGGTCCCGGGTTTTCGCCTGTATGGAACGAAATCGGCCGATGATGCGTTTGCCCTGTTCAACCGTGCCAGCTGCTACCCCCTGGCCATGCTCGTGGTTACCGTGCTCAGTTGGGTTTTCCATCCATGACGGGAGCGCGCGCAAGGTTAGGGTGCAATGACTGATTGTGAGAGGACCATATGAAGGAATTCGATCCCGAAGAGCTCAAGGAGTTCAACGGCAGGGACGGCAGACCGGTGTATATCGCCCACAAGGGAAGGGTCTTCGACGTGAGCGCGAGCAGGCTGTGGAAGACCGGCCAGCACATGAAGCGCCACCAGTCCGGGGCCGACCTCACCACGGACATAGCCGCGGCGCCCCACGGACCAGAGGTGCTGGACAAGTATCCGCAGGTGGGTGTGCTGAAGAAACAAAGGGATGCCGGCGTGCTTCCCAACCCCCTGGAGGTGCTGCTGGACCGCTTCCCGTTCTTGCGGCGCCACCCGCACCCCATGCTCGTGCACTTCCCCATAGCCTTTTCCATCACCCCGGTCCTGTTCTGCCTGCTGTTCCTCGTCACCGACATGAAATCCTTCGAGACAACCGCCTTCCACTGCCTGGGCGCGGGCATCCTCTTCTCCATACCCGCCATCGGCACGGGCTTCTTCACCTGGTGGCTGAACTATGCCGCCCGTTCCATGCGGGCCATCAGGATAAAGATATACATGTCTCTCATGTTCTTCTGTGTGGCGCTTATCGCCTTTCTCTGGCGGGCCATGTTCCCGGACGTGTTAACCGAGCTGGGTACCGAAGGTATCATCTATCTCCTTCTGGTAGCTTCGCTCGTCCCCATGGTGAGCGTCATAGGGTGGTTCGGTGCGGGGCTGACCTTTCCCATGGAGAAGGATTGACCTGAACGGCGCGAGGTACATTCAGCAGGCATCTTGATGATTGATCAAGTTTTTAAGGAAAGGGGTCTGCTCACGAAACGGAAGAAATAGTACGCCTTGGCTTATCTCCAATATAACAGTCTCTTGTGATATCTGTTTTGGACCTTTAAAATCCGATAATTCATGCTGACCCTCAATAGTGGGCAGCAATCTGATATGCCGTCTTGAACTTCAATACTGAAAAAGGATAAGATGGCAATACATTGCAATCCAGGTGAGACCACGCATCACGAAAAGGCATCTATCCAGGAAAAGCGTTGCCAGACTTCATAAAAACGAGGCGATAGAGTGAGGATAGGCGTGGGCATTGCATCATTCTTGATCAAGACAGTGCAGGTGATCATGCTCCTTGGAGGGCTGGCTGCATTCTTATACGGCGCCTACCAGCTGGGCATGGACCTGCTGTTCCTTCTCAAGGGCATACAGGTAGAGGGCATAGTCACCGGGCAACAGGTGGACTACGAGAGCAGAGAAAAGTATGCAGACAGCTCAGGATACGGCGACGATCAATACGAGTCAGTGGCCATGCACCGACCAACTGTCCATTACCGCTGGCCAAAAGAAAACGGCCATGCCTATACGCATTATTCAAGCATCTGGTACGAAGGCGAAGAGGTAGATCGCTACCAGACCGGCAGCAGGGTCATGATCCGGGTGCTTCCCAATGCGCCTCACATGGCCCGCCTGCCAGGCGCCTTCACGCACTATCTCTGGGCGAGCGTGGGTTTTCTTGCAGGCCTTTTCGCCCTGGTTATCGTGAGCTCCCTGTTCTTTCTGCACGAGGGCATGTTCGGCAGAGATCTGTCAAAAGGCATATCCCTGTTCCGCTCCGTGAACTGGCCCACCACCATCGTCGTGGTGAGCCTCTTTATGGCTGGACTTTTATGGGTCCACTCCAGGGCATTCCCCTGGCTCGGCCCGGAAGAGCTCTTTGCCGTTGTAACGGGTGACATATGGAAACTGCCGCCTTTACTGGCGTCAAAGGGTGATCCGCCCCCGGGCAGATATCTCAATGAGGCTGAGAGTTCCTTTGCCGGCATACCCCTGATCGGCACCGCCTATGCCGATCAGGCCCTGGAGTCGGCCCTGCTTTATGAAAAAAACGATCTCACCAGGCGCTACCTGTCAGCCCTTGCAGACCCTAAATCCAATTTTCACCTGAAGTCTGTCCGGGCACTGGCTTATGCGGCGGAGAGAGGCAATACCGATGCCGTCAAGGCGCTTCTGGCATATGGAATCCATCCGGACACTTCGCTCACGGAGTGGGATGAGCCCATCCGCATGGCTGCCCAATACAACCAGCCGGCAGTCATCGAGCAGCTCATGGCAGCAGGTGCCCGCACCGATTACCCGGCCTATCCGCTCGTATTCAGCGCCATTTATGGCAAGGCCACGGATTCAGCCAGGCTGATCATCGAGCGTGTACCGTTTGATTCCGCATGGAAACAACCAAACACTAACCTGACATTGGCTGACCTGGCTTTACTGAACGGCATGGCTTCCACTGCAGCAATGCTTTTTGCAAAAGGCACACCAACCACCCTGCCGCAGTTTTTCCGTTATGTGGTGGCAGACGATCCGACAGGGCTGGAAAAGGTACTCCCCCATTCCCAGTGGACCACAACACAATACGAGTTTTCTTCCCTGCTCCACCTGGCAGCCCGGTTTCACGGCATGGCCCTGGCCAGGCAGCTCCTGGACATGGGTGCCGACCCCAATGAAAGGATATTCGATGAGGCGTCCATGTCCCGCACACCCCTCATCGAGGCGGTTCTGGCCGGGGACATGGAAATGGTGCGCTTCCTTGCATCAAGACCGGGCATAAAGCTTGACCAGGGTGATGCGACGCACGTCCCGCCGCTGGGCCGTGCCGTTGCCGAGAACCGGTGGGACATAGCCCGGCTGCTCGGTGATGGAGGAGCCAGTGTCAATTGCCAGATAGGCGATCATGACGGGAATACCCCACTGCACATAGCAGCAGCCAATGGTGACGCAAAACATGTACAGTGGCTTTTGACCAGGGGTGCGGACAAGGGATTCAAGAACTTCAGACAGCTGACGCCCGTGGACGTGGCGGAATCACCAGAGGTTATGAAGCTGCTTGGTGTAAGGCAGTGAATTAAGCAGCAACCCTGAACCTTGATCAATAACAGAGACACTACTTTCCTGTGCCGACTTGTATAGGCTGCAACTTGATTTTACATACAGTGAACATCGCCTGCAATAAGGCCTGAAAGTTGAGCTTATATTATTACTTCGAAGTTTAGATGCCGTGCCACTATCTTGATTCTGAGAAGATAGGTCATTTTATCCATATCTCATCAGGAGAGTAAAAAACCGAGTGCCGAAGTCTGTTAGCTGATAAAGACAATGTCGGAGATGCCAATTTACAGACAATCGGGGACTTGACTTCTACTATATGCCTAACACTAATTATGTGTTATTGGTCTGCTGGATAGATTACTAAGGTACTGTTGTTTCCGATGATGGAATATTATCCATAGGAAATTTAATCTGATCATTGTTTTTATAGACTCATGGATCGTGTGCCAAGATCGAAGCTTTAGTCACTTAGTTTGGCCAGCATTGTTTGATCAGCATTTGAGATTAGAATATATAGCCAAATTCAGTATTTACGGCAACAATACAGAATGTTAATAAACTAATGCTAATAATTGGGGAACTTATAGATGTCCAAAAATTTAGTTTATTTTGTTTTTATAATTACTACAGTGTTTTCATCTGGATGCAGTTCGCTCCATGATACAGTTGCTCATAAAGACGCTGAAGCTCTTCAAAATTATTTTTTGAAAAACGATAAAGCAAATCCAAATGAAATAGATGAAAATGGTGTACCACCTATTATTATTGCTATTGATCAAGTTGACTTAACAAAAATAAAAGTCCTAATCAATAATGGAGCGGATGTAAATTTAAAATTTAAAACACTAGTAGAGATCGGAGGGGGACGTACCACAAGTAAACGTAAAAGCTGGAATCATGTATATACCCCAGCCATTACTCCTCTAGAATATATTATTAGATATTCTGATTTTACAGAAAAAACAGATTATATTGAGGTTGTTAAATTACTAATATCAAAAGGTGCAGATGTAAATATTAAAAATAAAGAGACGAGTTTTTATAAGGAAGAATCCGGATATTCCCTTTTACACTATATTACTTATCATAATAGTAAGAGATATTCCTACTGGAAATCGACCTCAGAAAACGAGCGTCTAGCTAACTTGTTAAAAATTGCAGACACTTTTATTAAGAATGGAGCTATCATTGATGCTAGAGATGATTACGGGCGTACTCCCCTTCAGTTAACAAAACAGGTTGAGCTTGCTAAATTATTTATTGAAAATGGGGCTGACTTCAACGCACAAGATAAATCTGGTTGTCGACCTATCCATTATATATATAACATTAAGCAATTGGAATATTATTTAAAGATTGGATTTGATATAAATACTAGAGATAATAATGGGAATACTCCCCTACATCATGCAATTATTCGCACTACACAATATAATTGGACCAAAACTTGGGATGTTCAAACACCAGGAAATGATCTTTTTATTGCCAGTTCTCGTACAAAATATCGTGATGTGACTGATACATCTGTAGTTGAACTATTAATAAAGAATGGTGCAGATATTAATGCTCGAAACGATAGGGGGAATACAATTTTATGTACCGCTCTAGATATGTTGGGGATAAAAGTAATCGAATTATTGTTAAATAAAGGGTGTACAATTGACGAACGATCAAAACTTCGTGCAAGGGATATTGTTGATAGAAAAGAATCAAAACTGGATATTTGCAAACAGCGTGATGAAAGGGGTGAAGGTGTAGAATGGTGGTTAGATGATAATGGGAAAGATGACTGTAAATATGTAAAGTACCAAATAATAAAATTGTTTTCTTTATGAATTATAACATAAGGATAGAAGTGGTCCATGATTTTAGGACAGGGTGATAAGTGGGTCCTTCTCAAGAGTGACTAATGATATCTTTAGCATATCTCAATAGCCAGAAGAGATAGTCAGAATGCAGGTTTCTATAAAAGAACTATCAATTCCTGCAAGAATACAGATCTCTGTAATAATAGTGTACTTTTATCAGGCCAGAATGCTTAGGATATCCAATAACTACTGAAAGAAAGTCATCTGCTTGCCAGGTTTCAAGTATCTCTCGCAGCTTACACTTTTTTCGAGACGAATTTAAAGAAGTACGCGGCTGAAGAATAGTGTCCATGACAATCCAGCAGTCCAAGCTTGTATTCCAATAGCCCAGCTTTTCATGCTGCTGCATCAAAAGGATGCACGGCTTTCATGATCTTATCGCTGAGTTTTTCATTTGCTGTTTCAAGGTCATAGTGAGTCTGCAGATTCATCCAGCTCTGGGCGTCTGTTCCAAAGAAACGGGCGAGCCGTAAGGCAGTATCGGCGGTAATGGCGCGCTTCCCCGCAACGATTTCACCTATGCGTCTTTGAGGTACGCCTATGGACTTGGCAAGCCTATACTGTGTAATACCCATGGGTTTTAAAAAATCCTCCATGAGGATCTCACCGGGATGAACAGGGGGCATTGCCCTTTTTGTCGTCTTCATGGTGGTTCTCCTTTCTGCCCTTCTCAATGGTAATCCAGTATCTCTACGTCGTAAGCATCGCCATCCTGCCAGGTGAAACAGATTCGCCATTTATCATTAATACGGATGCTCCATTGACCTTCTCTATCACCCGTCAACTTCTCAAGGCGATTTGCCGGGGGAACACGGAGAAAGTTCAGAGATGCCGCGCCATGCAACATTGTCAGCTTTCTCATACCTACATGGTGAATGCTCTTCGGAAACCGCGATGAGTGCCGGCCTGAAAATATCTTCTCCGTTTCCTTGCATTTGAAGGTCTTGATCATTTACGCATACAATAGTAACAACTAGCGTTAGTATTGTCAAGCGATAGTAACTCTATCGGCTAAAGACTCTCCTGCGTAAAGTATAATTTCCTTGGTCAATTTTCTGATAGGCTGTAGATAATGGGTACCATCTCCTGCGATTAAACAGTATTGCCTGTTTCGCATGAAGATCTTTGATCAAGGTTCTGACTGTATGGCATATTCTTAAAACATAGATTCTTGCTTTCTGGATTTTGTAACTTGTCTTGTCATGTCCGATCAGGATACGGCGAACCTCCAGGCCGGGAACACATTGACCTTACTGGTGAGGGTAATCGACGACAGAGCAAACCGGTTAAACAGGGCAATTGCCTGACGTGCATTTTTCCGTTTTTTTTGAACAGACCCTACAGCTTCTTAGCCACCCCGAATATTTCCATGCGCGGAATCTCAAAATAGTTATGTATCTCAAGGCCGGAACGCCTCATCGTCTCTTTCAGTTCCCGGCTCCTGAAGCGGTTCTCCTCCGGGTGCAGGAGGATGTGCCTCGTCACGAAGTTCTGGTAGAGCGCGGGAAAGAGCTCCTCGAAAAAGTAGATGCCTCCCGGCCTCAGGACACGCACCACCTCATGAAGCGCGGACTGCCAGTCAGGTACGTGGTGCAGCACCCCGAACCCGAACACGGCGTCCATCGATCTGTCCGGAAAGGGGAGCGTGGCGGCATCCGCAACGGAGAAGTCGATGCCCACGCGTTCTCCATGGTCAAGGTAGGCATGGGCCATGCGGATCATGTCCGCATCCAGGTCGGTGGCATGGATACGCGACGGCTGGAACATGCCTTTGATGAGGCGTGCGCCCGCACCCCTACCGCACCCGATTTCCAGGATGGTCGCTCCGGGCTTCAGTGCCAGGTGTCTCTTGAGCAGCGCCAGCTCCAGACGCTGCTGCAGGGGCCGGACGGGGTTGTTGACGGCCAGGCGTTCTCCCCAGTTAAGCTTCAAGGCCTCACCCCTTTGTAGATGACCGCGATGCCGTTGGTGAGCCTCTGGTAGCGCACCTGTGTGAATCCAGCCCCTGACATCATGCCTGCAAAATCATCGGGCTTGGGAAAGTTCCGGATGGTGACGCTCAGGTAGAGATAGGGCTCGCTTTTTCCGGCAAGGACCTTGCCCAGTAGGGGCATGACGGTGAAGGAGTAGAAATCATACAGGCTGCGGAATACATGGTTCACGGGCTCGGAGAACTCCAGGCACATGAACGTCCCCCCGGGTTTGAGGACCCGGTGCATCTCTGAGAGGCCTTTTGCCATGTCCGTCATGTTTCTGATGCCGAAACCCACCATGGCCGCATCAAAACAATGATCAGGGAAAGAGATGGACTCGGCGTCGCCTTGAACCATCAGGATCCTTCCATGGGGCGCCATGCCGTCCAGCTTCACCCTGGCGCCCTCCATCATGGCGCGGTTGATGTCGTAGATCACGACCCGACCTGTTGACTGTACGGCCTTTGCCGCCAGGATGGCCAGGTCCCCGGTGCCCCCGCACACGTCGATGACCCTGTTTCCGGGCTCCAGGCTCATGGCGTTTACTGCCATGCGCTTCCAGATATGGTGAATGCCGAGGCTCAGCACCGAGTTCATGAAGTCGTAATCACGTGCAATGGCATTGAAGTGCCTGCGCACGTAGGCGGCCTTTTGCTGCATGGTCAGGCCTTGAAAGGAGGGTCCGGGAATGCCGGCGTTGTCAGTCATGGTTTGTGTCC
The DNA here is from genome assembly GCA_964600235.1 of uncultured Bacteriovoracaceae bacterium. GTDB lineage: Bacteria > Desulfobacterota > Desulfomonilia > UBA1062 > UBA1062 > MWEI01. The sequence goes on from CAZRIV010000001.1 coordinate 121,343, forward strand.
CTGAAATGGGGCCAGGCTGCCGCAGTCGAACCCCGCCTCCCGGAAGAGCGGCATGAGTACGCGCAGGCTTTCAGCGCCGGCTTCCATTGGAGTCTCGGCATAGGTGTAGAGCTCCAGGCTGATGTCGCCGTCATAACCCGTCTTCCTGATGGTTTTGAGCACCTTGGAAAAATCGATGACGCCTCTTGAGGGGATGAGGTGATAGTGCCTGCGGTCCGCACCGATGTCTTCCAGGTGGCAGTGCCCCACAAAGGGGAGCAGTTCCTCAAAGGCCGCTGACGGGTCTTCGCCCGCGCAGAAGAAATGGCCCATGTCGAAGTTGATGCCCACGGCGTCCGAGCGCACCTCCCGGATGAATTCCCTGAACTCCGCAGTGTTCTCCAGCAGCAGTCCGGGCTCGGGTTCAACCAGGATCTTCACCCCGAGCTCCTGGGCCCTGGGCGCGACCATGTCGATGCCTTTGTGGAAAAGCGCAAGCGCCTCCCTGCGGCCCATGCCCATGAGGGGGCCTCCGGGGGGCACCGAGATATTCGTGCAGCCGAGTATGGAAGCCAGGTTCAGGCAGTCCAGGGTGTGGCGGACCCTGATCATGCGGCGCTCTTCAGCGGGTTCGATCCAGGAGGGGAGGTAGGTGTCGCCCACCGCGAACAGGGTGAAGCTGTTGAGGTTGGTTATCCCCAGCCCCTTTTCCGATATAAGGGACTTGAGCGCCTCGAGCCTCTCATGTCCCCAGTCCGGAGGGTAGAGGTGGGGACGGTCGGCCATGATCTCCACGCCCGCGAACCCCAGGGAGGCGATCATTTCCACGGCCTGGTAAAGGGGGTATTTCACAAAGGCGTTCGTGCTGTATCCCAGTTTCATGGTTGTCGCTCCAGGTCTTTTCCAAGGCCCTCCAGGGCCGCCACCTGGTCCTGGAAGGTTACGGGCGGCTTCTGTCCCGTGGGTTTCTTGAAGTAAAAGGCCAGTTCCCCGATGAGCCCCGAGCGTCCGGCCTCCTGCAGGGCTGCCATCCACCAGGCCAGGTCCATGGCCATGGGTGCGGCCAGGATCGAGTCGCGGGCCTGCAGGTTCAGCCTCAGGCTCATGTTCAGCCCGAAGATACCCGAGAAATCGATGACATCCCAGGCCTCCTTCGCGTCTCCGCGCGGCGGGTAGTAGTCGATGACCACCTTGTGAGAGGGCGCCCCATAGCGACTGCCCACCTTGTATCCCAGGATCTCTTCCAGCAGGTTGGTCTTGTTTGCTATCTTACCGGCGGCCTTTTCATGGTCAGCGAGGTTCATCCCGTCACCATTGCCCAGGATGTTCAGGCTGTACCACCCGTCCACGAGCAGGCCCCTGGCCTTGAGCGCCGAGGCGATGACCACCTTCAGGTAGGTCTGGCCGGTCTTGGCGTCACGCCCGCACATGGGGACACGATTCTTGAGGGCCTCCTCTTCCACCAGGGGCATCTCGACGGCATTGGACGTGAAGTTCACCACGGGCACGCCCGAAAAAACGGCGGCCAGGACATAGGCCAGGTCGGGAAACATGCCCGAAGCGGGGGAGGCCATGACCTCATCAAGGGTATCGCATTCCAGCAGTGCACAATGCCCGCAGGCAGGCATGAGATTGACCAGGACGGGCCGGGTCCCTGGGGAGAGCCTCCGGAAATGGTCGATATCCCCCATGAGCCTCTCCACCTGCGCGCCAAGGGCCAGGTCCGGTTGGGGCGGCTTGCGGACAGGCATGGCCCTGAGATGATCTTCAAGGGGAAGGGTGGCAGCGGCATCGAGCACCCCGTGGCGGGCGATCGACTCCGTCACGGACAGGCCCGAAACGTCCCATCCGGCAAACTCCATGCGGCCCAAGAGGCTGCCCCCCTCGCACAGGCGAGGGGTGGTCAGCCAGGGAAGCACTGTTTCCGGGTCGTTCTTCGCCGCGGCCACGGCGGCGGCAACGGTGGATCCCACGGCGCCCTTGGCGCCGGCAACGATCAGCTGCGGGGGCTTCAGGCGCACATCAGACCTTCCCCCGCAGGATCCAGTAGACCATGCCGGTATAGAAGAGGATGAGGGGGAAGAGCACCACCCCTGCACCAAAGAAGAGGAACCTGAGCGACTCGACCGGGGCCGCCGCCTCGGCAATGGAAACGGAGAACGGTATCATATAGGGCCAGAAGCTCGCCTCGAGGGCCGCGAAGGCCGCAGAGAAGATGATGACCGCCATGCCGTAAGGGACCCAGTCCAGGCGCCTCTTCACGCCTGTCCACAACCCGGACGCGGCCATGGCGATGATCAGCGGGAATAGGGAAATCCACACGTCGTCGAGCCACCTGTCCCTTACGCGCGCCTGCGAGCCGAGCACGTGGAGCCATACCGTAACGAGGACGGCCAGGGCCCCGACGAGGAGCCAGCGCAGCCTCATGTACGCCCAATCCTGCAGGGGACCTTCAGTCTTGATAACGATCCAGGCGGCACCCAGGAGTGCGTAGCCGATGACGAGTCCCACGCCGCAGAAGACGGAAAACGGCGTCAGCCAGTCAAAGGAGCCTCCTGCATACTGCCCGGCCGCCACGGGCAGGCCCTGGGCCATCCTGCCGATGGCGGCACCCTGGACAAAGGCCACCAGCAGGGAGCCAATGAAGAACCCCCGGTCCCACACCCATCGGCAGGCTCCGGCATGATAACGGAACTCAAAGGCGACCCCCCTGAATATCAGGGCGATGAGCATGAGGGTTATGGGCAGGTAAAAGGCGGAAAGGAAGATGGAATAGACCATGGGGAAGGCGGCGAAGAGCCCGGCCCCGACGAGGATGAGCCAGGATTCGTTGCCGTCCCAGAAGGGGGTGATGGCATCGACCATGCCGTCCTTGAAGCCCGCATCGCCCGTGGTCCCGGACAGTATGCCCACACCCAGGTCATACCCGTCGAGGATGACGTAGAAGAGTATGGCAAAGGCAATAAGAGACGCCCAGAATACACTCAGCCAGGATGCATCCATCGCACTACCCCTTTCATGTCGGAGATGCCGCTTCAGCCGCACCATGCGGGTCATTTGAACCGCTGCCCGACGGTCCCTTGTGGAGCACGCCGTAGATATAGAAAACGCCCGGGATGAAGATGGCCGTGTATGCGAGGGCATAAGCGGCCAGCGTCATGAGCACGTCCGAACTGGAAAGCGTGGGTGTTACTGACTCGGCTGTGCGCAGGAGTCCGTACACCGCCCAGGGCTGGCGGCCCACCTCGGTGGTGAACCAGCCCAGGACCACGGCCAGGAACCCGGACGGGAAGGCCAGGACGGCCGCCCACAGGAACCACCGGGCATTCTCCAGGCGGCCCTTCAGGCGCAGCAACAAGCCCAGGGAGGACAGGCCGAGCATGAGGACACCCAGGCCCACCATGATGCGGAACGAGAAGAACGGGATCAGTATTGGGGGCCAGTCCTGCTCCGGGAAGTCGCTCAGGCCCGAGACCGGCTCTGTCCAGCTGCCCGTGGCGAACCAGCTGCCCAGGTTCGGGGTGGTGACGGCAAAGAGGTTCCTCCTGTTTTTCACATCGGGTATGGCGAACCACAACTGCGCCCCCGGGCTTTCGGGCTGCCAGCGCGCCTCCACGGCAGCGAATTTCGCCGGCTGGTGGGTGTACATGTGCTTGCCGTTGATGTCGCCTATGACGATCTGGGCAACGATCAGGATCACGGTGAGGACCAGTCCCCAGTTCAGCATGATGCACCCCTCGGGCCTGCTTTCACTGCGGAGCAGGTAAAAGGCCCCTGCGGCGATGATGCACATGGAGGTGGTGAGAAATGACCCCAGCAGCATGTGCAGCCAGCGGAAAAGGAAGACAGGGCCCAGGACGATGGCGGTCCAGTCGCTGGGTATGATCTTCCCGTCCATGACCTCATAGCCCACAGGCACCTGCATCCAGCTGTTGTTGCACAGGATCCAGAAGGATGACAGCACGGCGCCGAAGGCGAGCATGCAGCACGAGAAGAAGTAGAACTTCGGTCCGACACGGTCTCTGCCGTACAGGACCACGCCCAGGAAGGTGGCCTCAAGCATGAATGCCGTGAAGGTCTCGTAGCCGAGCAGAGGCCCCATGACGGGTCCGATCCTGGTGGACATGACGCTCCAGTTGGTGCCGAACTGGAAGGCCATGACAATGCCCGACACGATGCCCATGGCAAAGAGTATGGCAAAGATCTTGAGCCAGAAATCGAAGAGGCGACGGTAAATCGCATTGCCCGCGGCCAGGTGCATCCCTTCGAGCACGGCTACCCAGATTGCCAGGCCTATGGTGATGGAGGGAAAGAGGATATGGAAGGAGGCGGTGAATGCGAACTGGATGCGGGAGAGCATTAAGGGGTCTGTCATCACGGAATAGAACCTCCTTGGGCGCGCGGTTTTTCTTACCCTCTCATCTAACTAAAATCATACATGGTTTAATTATATATACGTGAAGCTAACATGATTGCAAGTCAAGGGGAAACATGGGCTGCCTGGTTCGGGGCATGGACCAAGTGCAGTGCCCATGAAACCTTGAACCGTACGGAACCGCTCTCCACGCAGTCTTGAACGGACCAAGTTTTTTCACCCCTTCAAACGCACATTCCTGATTAAACGGCCTATGCCGCCTTGACGTTCCCCTCGCGGGCTTCCACCAGCGGGTCAAAGGGCACGAAGTCATCCGGGGTCTTCTTCCCGAGCTTGGGCGGGAGGATCTTGATGCACGCCGGAAGGAAGGTCAGGGCGGACAGCGCGATGGTCAGCATGTCCACGGCCACGAGTATGCCCATCTGGGAGATGACCGAAAACTGGGAAGGCACCAGGACCAGGAACCCAGCCGAGATGGCAAGGGCATTGTAAATGATGGCCCTGCCGGCGGTGTTCATGGTGTTCACGATGGCCTCATCCACGCTGCGGCCGAGCTGTATCTCGTAGCGGTACCGGCTGAGGAAATGGATGCAGTAATCGATCCCCAGGCCGATATCGATGCTGGCAACCGTTGCGGTGGCTGCATTGAGCTTTATGCCCGTGGAGCCCATGAGGCCGAAATCCAGGGTTATGGGGATGAGGAGCGGCACCATGCTGTAGATGCCGAGCCTGAAGGAACGGAAGATGCCCACTGTGACGAAGAAGCACAGGGTGAAGGAGAAGATGAAGCTCTGGATCTGGCTGTTCACGATGATGGAGTTGAACTCCTTGGCCAGCATGGCCATGCCCGTGGTGAGGACCCCCGCCACCTGGGGAATCCCTTTCTCCTTCTCTTCGAACCGTTTCACCGTATCCACCACATCCATGGTGAGGTAACTGCTCTGGGACTTCATCTGAAGCAGGATCTGCGCATCCTTGAAATCGAAGGTGACAAAGCTGTCCAGCTCGTCCCCACCCCCGGAGAAGGAATAGAGCAGGAGATACTGCGCCACCAGGTCCTTGGAATCGGGTATGGAGTAAAAGGCAGGGTCGCCTTCATGCATGGACTGGTTCATGCGTTTGATGAAATCCACTATGGACACCACCTTGCCGACCCCTTCGATCCCCTTCAGCTCGTTCTGGAGGCGGTCCATGGCCTTCAGGACCGCCGGGTCCTTGATGTCGTCCGCGGCACTGCCCTTGAAGACCACGTTGTATTGCGACGTGCCCCCGAAGTTGTCGTTCAGGATCGTGTCAGCGTACCTGATGGGGCTGCGCTCCTTGAAATTTTCCGCCAGGTTCATGTCGCTGCGCACATGAAGGCCGAACACGAAGGACACGGCGAAGACCGCGAACGAGACGGCAAAGATAGAGCCTTTCCGGTGCAGGCTTAAGTGGGAAAACTTCTTCAGGATCGGGCCCACGATGTCGGTCCTGGTGTGGTGGTGGGCCGTGTATACCTTGTCTTCGCGGTTGGTCAGGGACATGACCGCAGGGATGAAGGTGAGGACCAGGGCCATGGCGCAGGTGAAACCGAAGGCCGAGGACATGCCGAACTGGGTGAGAGGGACAACCCACCACGAGCACAGGGACAGGAAACTGGTCAGCTCGGTCAGCCCGGCGATGAGCACCGGGACGGCTATCCTCATAAGGGTGACCTTCAGCTCCGCCTTGCCCTTTTTCCCTGAAGATACGTCGGCGAAGACGTTCTCCACCACGTGGACCCCGTACCCCACGCCCACTGCCATGAGCGCCACCGGCATGGCTGTGGAGATCATGGTGAGCGGGATCTCCGCCAGGGCCATCATGCCGAAGGTCCACAGGCAGGCGATGCCCACCGAGAGGAGCGGCAGGAGCATGCCGGCGAAATTCCTGAAAAAGAAGAAGAGCGCAATGAGCAGGACCACGGTCACCAGGGGGGGCAGGAAGATCAGGTCCCTGATCATATAGTGGCTCTGGAGTGCCTCCAGGACCTTGGTGCCCGATATGAAGAACTTTTCCGGGCCTTCGTATTTCTTCAGGATATCGGCCATGGTAAAATAGATGGGGATGATGTGGATGGTCTCTATGCCGCTGTCGAGCACTATGGAGATGGCCGCCCCGCGGCCGTCTTTCGTGACCAGGGCGCCGTTGAAGATGTCCCACTCAGCGACCCTGGCCTTCAACTGGGCCATCTGCTGAGGCGTAGCGGGCACTGATCCGTCCTTGAAGAAGGGAGCTACCTCGAGGCCCGACGCGCTTCCCTGGATGTTCTTCACGTTCAGGATATAGGTGACCTTCTTGATTCCCTTGATCTGCCGGATTTCTTCGGCCACCTTGTGGAGCTTGTCCAGAGAGCCCGGGTTATAGATGTCGGTGTGCAGCATCCCGACTACGACATCCGCGTAGCGCTCGAAGGATTCCTTGTTCTCGATAAATTCCTTCACGCGCGGGTGGTCGTGCCTGAGCATGACCTCCACGCGTGAGTCCATCTTGATCTTGGGTATCTGGAGGGCAAAGAACAGGGTGATCACTGCGAGTATGCCAAGGACCCAATACGGGTGATCAATGGAAAAATCGATGATTCTCTTCATGGAGGCCCCTTCAATTGCACTGTGCGGATTATAGCAAGTCTGTCCGTGCAATGAAAGATTATTGCCTGAGGCATACCTGCCGGATGCCCTTTGCCGGGCATGGAAGCGGGAAAGTCGGAAGGGATGCGGTTCCATGTGAGTTTGAAACCTGATCTGTTCAAACGATTCATCTCGCAGCCATGAATGTCCGGTATATTCGGCATTCCTGAAAGGATGAGAGATGGCTCGTTTGAACGGACCTGTAAAGAGAATTCAGTTTAGAGATCGTTGTTACTCCCTGACAGAATCCAGCTTCACGCCCAGGTCACAGTACGCGGACATGCGTGATGAGAAGCTGTTCTTGAGCATGCCGTTGGTGTCGAGGTAGTCATAGATGAGGGCGTCGTCCTTGCCATCAATGACACGCAGGATCCGGCCGATGTACTGTTTCACCCTGCCGGTGAACTTCACCGGTGTGGCCAGGAATATGGAGGACAGCCGCTTCAGGTCGAACCCTTCCCCGATGAGCTGGGCCGTTGCCACCAGGACCCGGGCATGGTTGTTGTCGAGCTCCTCCACGATCCGGGAACGCTCTTTCACCGGGACCGAGCCGGTGAGCAGGCATGTCTTTATACCGCGTGAGGCGATGGCACTGTAGAGCTCCTCGCAGTGGGATATCCTGTCCGAGATGACCAGGGCTATGCCCGTTGGGGTTGATCCCGTACGGTCCACCACATCGCTCACGATGAGCTCGTTCCTCTTCCTGTCGTTCACCAGGGCGGAGATCATGTACTGGTACTCGTCCGAGTCAAAGGAGAAGGCGCAGTTGGTATGGCGCACCATGAGCCGGGCGCGCATGATCCTGTCAATGGCCTGGAGTTCGTGGGAATGGATCTGATGCGCCCGGTCGCCCAGGTAGAAGTAGATGATCCTGGTGAGCTTGTCCCTGCGGTAAGGCGTCGCGGAAAGGCCGAGCATGAAGGTGCTGTCGAAGAGGCTTACCGCCTCGGTGAAGGTGCGGGCCGGGGTGTGATGGCACTCGTCCACCACCAGGTGGCCGATGACGGGTTTGACCTCGTCGATAACCTTGTAGAGGGAGTTGATGATGGCGATGGTGAGCCGGTCGCCTATGGAGCATTTCCCGTCCCCGATGAGGCCGATTTCGCCCTCGGGGATATCGAGAAACTCGCATGAGCGCCTGAACCACTGGTACATGAGTTCCTTGGTGTGCACGATAACCAGGGCGGGCTGTTTCCTCCGGGCTATGGCGGCAAGGGCCATGACGGTCTTGCCCGCCCCCGGAGGTGCCTCCAGCACCCCGAACCTCCTGCCGGTCACGTCCTTCAGGGCAGAGGCCTGGTAGGGGTGGAGAGCGGCCTTGAAGCCCATATCCACGCCCGGCAGCAGTCTCGTCCTGTCGATCAGCTCAAAGGGGATGTCCTTGAGGCGGTGGCGAAGGGTGTGGATGTATCCCCTGGGCAGGATGAGGACGCCGCTCTTCCTCTTGTAGAACCTTATGAATTCGGGCTGGAAGTTTCTCCTGCGGCTGCGGCTGTAGGTCTCCACCTGTTCCCATTTGGGGTTGGGCAGGGTGAGGTCTGCCTCGATGGCCTGCACTGCATGTTCGGGCAGATCGGCCTCGAAGATCCGGATGGCATTGTCTATGTGGATGGGGATCTTCATGGGCGTGAACGCATACACCTGCGCATCCGGCGAGGTGCCTCCCGCAGGTTCATCGTGTCACTCAACAGCATCGAGCGCCACGGAGAGCTCTGCCAGGAGACTCTTTGCCTCATCTCTGCTCAGGGATACCTGTGCACAGCCCCCTCCGGGATGGGCAAGTCTCAACCGTATTTCGCTTCCCTGTTTCCTGACCTCGAAGGGGGTGTTGCCGGGCATCCTCACCGAGGGGGCAAGCCAGTCATCCGCATTGAATTCAGCCAGCTGGATAAGGACGCCGAAGGCATGCCTCGGGTGAATAAAGAGCTCTTTCCAGACGGTTCCATAGTCATGAAACCCGAAGTAGGGGATCTGGTTCGCCTCCAGGACCGCCCTGGCCTGGTCGATGTCCGGTGTCTGCATGGTTATGTGGTGGACCCCGCCCTGCCTGTCCCTGAGAAAGTTGTCCAGGAAGCTGGGCTTCCCGGTGGGGGTGAGCAGTTCAAGCCTGCTGAGATCGCCCAGGCAAAGATTCTCCCAGTAGTAATTCATGGACGGGTCCTGGGCGGACGATCCGGGCACGGCGCCCAGGATGCCGGCAAAGAAACTGAAGGCCTTGTCGTAATCCTTCACGGCAATGGCAACGTGATCCACACGAGATATCATGGCACACCCCCAAGCGAGTTCATTTATTTTATGAGCCTAAGCGAAGCAGTGCTGCGGCGTCAAATGAAATTCTGATAATAGTATCCCCATAAAACAGTTAATGCCTTGATAAGGCCAATTATAAAAAGAGATGTGCAAGCGAGTCATTTGAAACAGGTTACTTGTTCAGATTTCAATCGTCATACCGTCATAAGAACATTCGAATTCAACCTCATGGATACGCCCCAGCATTTCATGGCTCATGTGGGTGAGCACTATCCTGCGGGTATTGAGCAGGTGGCGGTTCATACGCAGGGTCTGGTAATCGAGGTGGTTCTCGAGTGGGCCTTCGAACTTGAAGCACTCACAGATGAGCAGGTCGGTGGATTCACAGGCATCTATGAGGTGGGTATTCCAACGGGTGTCACCCGAATAGGCAAGTGCCTTTAATCCAAAGTCGACACGTATGGAATGGGGTCTTGTGGCATATGAATGAACGGCGGGGAACAACGTTACACCAACGCTGCCGAATGGGTAGGTCCTGAAGGCCTCCATCTCGATGAATGCCAGACCAAAGTCAAGTTCCCTGCTCCAGGAACCGGGGAAGAAGATGCTCATGCAGGCCCGCACGGCATCTTCAAGTCCAGGAGGGCCTGCGATGGTAAGGGATTTTGACCTGTCGGCAAGGATCTGTGTTTCACGCAGCAAAAAGGGTATGCCGCTGAAGTGGTCTCCGTGGAGATGGCTCACCAGGATGGTGTCTATGTCGTTAGGATTGATTCCGAAACGCCTCATGGCAGTCAGTGAGCTCGCACCGCAGTCCAGCAGAAATGGCCATGCGCCGGTATCAACATGCACACAGGGCTGCAGGCGACCTCCGCTGCCGAAGGCATCGCCGGATCCCAGGAAGGTGATGCTGATGTTCCCGTGCTTCATTTATTAAAAGGCAACATACCATGAACGGGAAGAAAAAACACGAAAAGGGAAGCCTCCTGAGAGGCTTCCCTTATATTCCTGCAGGTGAGGTGCCCGGCGGTCTGGTTATTTGACGCGGGATGTCTCGGGCTGCTTTGCCGTGGCACGTGCTGCGAAGCGTGCTGCGATCGCTATGAAAGATACCGCGCCGATACCTATGAACAGCAATGTCATGACTGCTTTCTCCTTTCCACCAGTACCTCTTCGATGAAACCCTTGAAACCTAAAACCAAACCTATGATAAGTCCGAGCATCGTAAAGTTCGGGGCCATCTGAGTGATCTGATCGATATAGCTCCCGGCATACATGCCGAGGAAGGTCATGATGACCAGTACGAAGGAAAGAGCGCTTATGCGTGCAATCCGCCTGGTCAGTTGCCTCGACATGCTGTCTTTTACGAGCCGTTTCATGCCTGATTCTCCTGGGGTCCCTTCGTTAGAGCAGCTGAGCGATCATCTGCCTGACCGGACCGGAGTTGACGCCCACGAGTGCCACGATAAGTACGAATACCGCAGTGGCCTCAACGGGTGTGAGTCCCAGTACGCGGTACATGAATCTGATCCCGATCCCTGTAAGGAACAAGCAGCCTATTACGATCCAGAGTGTTACCATTTCCGTTCTCCTTTTGTCTTATTCAATAATGAATGAGTAGGCAATGTTCATGCCACGGTTAGTGTGTTTTTAATAGCTTGTTATTATTAATGATTACCTATTCATTAAAGCCGTCAAATGCCATTTTGACAAGATGGGCTGAATGGATAGTTAGTTTTGTGACAAAATGACAATTGAAATGGGAACGGCATCCAAACCTCTGCCAATATGTCATGCATGGCCACAGCAGTTGAAAACCGCACATAGTGCTTTGATTTTCCATCAATCCTGATTATATTTTCGTACAATAGATTCAATAATCGAGCCGGGGAACATTTTTACGGAAATTGTAAACAACTGGCCCCATCGCTTGATGATCTTTTCAAGGATGCCATATTGATCAAGTGCTCCCTCAAGTTGCTGCGATGGTCCCGAAACCTTTTTTGGCAGGGGTATATCTGATCTCCAGCCGGCGGGCTACCCGAGACATACTGTAGCAGCAGATGAAGTAGAGCACGGCTATGGTTGTATAGATCTCGAATGGGTATATCATGAGACGGTTGTTCAGGGTCTGGGCGACCGTGGTGAGTTCGAACACCCCCACTATGTAGGCGAGCGAGGTGTCCTTGAAGATCGAGATGAACTGGCCTACAAAGGCAGGGATCATGATCTTGAGCGCCTGGGGGAGCACCACGCGGTGCATGGTCTGGTAGTAGGAGAGGCCTGAAGCGGTTGCGGCCTCGATCTGACCTTTCGGTATGGCGCTGACACCGGCGCGCACGATCTCGGCAAGGTACGCACCTGAGAAGATGGTGAAGGCTATGGTGGCGCTCCAGAAAACGTTCATCTGGATACCCGTGACAAAATGCGAGAAGAAGTAGACCCAGAAGATTACCATGATGAGGGGATTGCCGCGGATTATCTCGATATAGACAACGCTTGGTGTGGAAATTGCCGGATTTTCCGAGAGCCTTCCGAGCCCGACGAAAAGTCCTATGAAAAAGCTCACCACCAGGGCTATGAAGGCCAGTATGATGCTGAGCGCAAGCCCGCCGAGTCCGTGAAAGATCTCGCCCGGGCCGCCGTTGGGAAAGGTCCAGATGAGCAGCGATTGCATGCTGGATGAGATCACCTGCCAGTTGTAACGGTAAACCACAAGGGCTATCAGGGCCAGGAGGCCGACAAACATGAGCAGGAAAAGCCCCCTTGTGAGGAATACGAAGGCCTTCCAGATCTTGAGGGCCATTCTCTCCCAGATGGATGCATAGAGGGACTCTTCGTGAAAGGCGGCGTATTCACCAAGTTTAAAGGTGCGTTTGAGCGCGGTTATGATACCGGAGGTCATCCGGGCAAGGAGCGATACAGGCCTGAAAAGCAGGGCGAAAAAGCGGTCGATGCTGTTCAGCCGCCTGGCCTGGCCGATGGCCAGGTGGTGGTTGACGCTGTTGATGATGAGCGAGATGGAAAGGGACACGCCCAGGTAGATAAGCGATGCCGCGGAAGTGGCCTCGAAACCGCGGAAGGTGAAGGACTGGATCTGCTGGGAATTCCAGCACAGCTCCGCCACGCCGATGGTCATGGCCAGGGATGAGTTTTTCATGTTGTTGAGGAACTCGCTGCCCAGGGGCGGGATGATGACGCGGAACGCCTGGGGAAGGATGACATGCCGCAGCATCTGAGTGCTCGACAGGCCTGATGACACGGCCGCCTCCACATGCCCATGAGGTATGGCCTGGATGCCGGCCCTCACGACCTCGGCGACAAAGGCCCCCGTATAGATGCCCAGCCCGCAGGTGGCTGCCCAGAACTCATAGTTGTGTTCGTTGAGTAAATCCCGTATTCCCTCGGGCAGCAGCATGGGGAAGGCGAAATACCAGAAAAAGAGCTGGACGAGCAGTGGGGTATTCCTGAAGAATTCCACATAGGCCGTGGCAATGGCATAGGTCGGCGCAAAACGTGACAGGCGTGCAATGCCGAAGATGGTGCCCATGAGAAGCGCAATCCCCGTGCTGATGAGTGATATCTCCAGCGTGACCAGAAGGCCCTTCAGCAGCCACATGCCGAAGACCACCTTGTAGGTGGGGTTCATCTCCCACAGCACGGGCCAGTAGAAATCGTAGCCGAAGTGGGCGTGCCTGAACAGGAGATAGACGCACAGTACGATTATGCCTATGACGCCAGCCTGCTGGAGCGCCTTCTTGACGGAATCCTTCATAAATGCCGCATGTCCTCTTCTTTAGAGAATATTCTCTTAGCCCATATAAAAAATCTGCGGCCCAGGATATCCGGACCGCAGATCATTTCGTCACGGTGCAACTGTTCCCATCACGGCCACATCTCGATCTTTTCGGTCAGGGGGAAGTAGTACGGGGTCTTGGGTCCATACCATTTATCGTAGATCTTCTTGTAGGTCCCGTCATTCCAGATATCCTGGAGCGCAAAGTTGACAGCATCCCGCCAGGCGCTGTCGTCCTGGGGAAGACCAATACCATAGGGCTCCGAGCTGAAAAAATCACCCACGAGCTCGTACTTTCCCGGGTCCTTTGCCGCGTAACCGAGCAGTATGGTGCTGTCCGTGGTCCAGCCGGCAACCTTGCCCTGCTGGAGTGCCAGGAAGCAGGAAGGCTCGTCCTGGAAGCTGATGACATTCTTCTGCCAGTTGGGGTCGCCAAGCTTCTTCAAGAGCTCCATGGCGTTCTTTTCGCTGGTGGTTCCCTGCTGGGACGCAAGCTTCTTGCCCTTGAAATCTTTCAGGCCCTTGAATTTTCCTTTTTTGGCCAGGATCTTCTGCCCATCGAAGAAATAGGTGATGGAGAAGTCTATGGTCTTGTCACGCTCCCGTTTGTGCGTCATGTTGGCAACGGATAAGTCAATCATGCCCGAGGTGAGCATGGAGATCCTCGAGATGTTGTTCAACTTGACCCGTTCCACCTTGAGCTGTTTTCCCATGTAACCGCCCAGGCGCTTCACCACTTCCTCGGCAATGTCCACATCGAAGCCCACCCACTCGTTCTTGTCATTGAAGTAGGCGGCGGGGATGCTGTTGTACATCATGCCCACACGCACGACTCCGTCCTTGTTCACCTTGTCATAGGTCGGTCCCGCAAAGCAGGGGCCTGATAAGACCATGACAGCCAGCACGACCATTACCCCGGTAAAGACCTTTTTCATCTCCTCCTCCTTTATTCGGACATATCCTTATAAAATGCTTGGAGACCCCTAGTGGGTCAATATCTTGCTGAGGAATAATCTGGTTCGCTCGTGTTTCGCCTCGCTGAAGAATTTATCCGGCGGCGCGCTTTCGATGAGCTGGCCTTCGTCCATGAACACCACCCGGTGTGACACCTCCCGGGCAAATCCCATCTCGTGGGTGACGACGATCATGGTCATTCCTTCGCGGGCCAGCGTCTTCATGACATCGAGCACCTCGTTGATCATCTCGGGGTCAAGCGCCGAGGTGGGTTCGTCGAACAGCATGATCTTGGGCCGCATGGCCAGCCCGCGGGCTATGGCCACGCGCTGCTGCTGGCCGCCGGAAAGCTGGTCGGGATACGAGTTGGCCTTTTCGGCTATCCCCACCTTTTTGAGGAGTTCGTGGGCATAGGCCTGGGCTTCTTCCCTTTTCTGCCTGCGCACATGGATGGGTGCCAGGGTGATGTTCTCTAACGCCGTCATATGGGGGTAGAGGTTGAACTGCTGGAAAACGAACCCGATCTCCTCCCGGAGTCTGCGCAGGTTGATCTTGGGGTCGTGAATGGGCATGCTGTCTACGTATATCTCGCCGTCCTGGATGGGCTCGAGCTTGTTGATGCACCTGATGAGCGTGCTCTTGCCGGAACCCGAAGGACCGCATATGACCACCACCTCACCCTGGCCCACATGAAAATCCACATCATTGAGCACGTGGAGTTCTCCGAACCACTTGTTGACCTTCCTGAAGGTGATCATATGCTTTGAAATAAGCCATTAAGGACAGCCATTGTCAAGCTATAAGCGAATTTGTTGGGTATGTTCACTTTGCACAGTAAATAAATGGTCTTTGATCCGTATGCTGAAATAAGATGAGTCCGTTCAGAAGATGCATGAGGACTGATACACTCCATTTCACCTGGTGGGAGATATGCGTCATCTAAACGGTCATAAATTGCAAGCCGCGAATATCTTCTGTTTATTTCAATACATCAGCCATCAGCTGCAGGGCCTTTTCTACATTTTCCCGCGTGTTGAAGGCGCTGATGCGTATGTAACCCCGGCCGCATCTGCCGAAGCCCGAACCCGGCGTGCATACCACGCCGGCCTTGTTGAGGAGCATATCGAAGAACTCCCACGAATCCATTCCGGTCTCCACCCAGATATAGGGTGAATTGCCGCCGCCGGTGCATCTATATCCCAGCGAGAGCATGCCCGACCTTATGAGCGATGCATTCTTCATGTAATAACTGACGAGCTCTTTTACCTGCACCTTGCCTGCATCAGAATAAACTGCCTGCGCGGCCTTCTGTACGGGGTAGGACACGCCGTTGAACTTTGTGGTCTGGCGCCTGTTCCAGAAGGCGTGAAGAGCATGAGGGTTGCCGGCTTCATCATACGCCAGGCAGCTTTTGGGGACCACGGTAAAGGCGCACCTGGTGCCCGTGAACCCGGCGGTCTTGGAAAAGCTCCTGAATTCAATGGCCACATCCCTGGCCCCTTCAATCTCGTAGATGGATCGGGGCAGCGTTTCATCCGTTATGAATGCCTCGTACGCGGCATCATAGAGGATAAGGGCCTTGTTCTGCCTGGCATAGTCCACCCATGTCTTCAACTGTTCCTTCGTGATGGTAGCGCCTGTGGGATTATTGGGGAAGCACAGGTAGATCAGGTCGACATGCCCTTTGGGCAGATCAGGGACAAAACAGTTCATGTCGGTGCTGTCCAGGTAGACGATACCGTCGTATCTGCCATCATTGAGATTTCCGGCCCGGCCTGCCATGATATTGGTGTCGAGATAAACGGGATAGACCGGGTCGGGAATGGCTATGCGGACATCACGGGAAAAGATCTCCTGGATGTTGGCGGTATCGCTCTTGGCCCCATCGCTCACAAAGATCTCGTCCGGGCTTATATCAGCCCCCCTTTCCTGGTAGTCGCACAGTGCTATCTTCTCCCTGAGAAAGGCATATCCCTGCTCCGGGCCGTACCCCTTGAAGGTTGCATCGAGGGCCATCTCGTCCACTGCCGCGTGAAAGGCCTCGATACACGCCCTGGGCAGTGCCCGTGTGACATCGCCGATACCGAGCCGGATGATCTTCTTATCGCTGTTGGCATCCTGATAGGCGCTGACGCGCTTGCTTATTTCGGAAAAGAGATATGACGGCGTAAGCTTCAGGTAATTCTCATTAATTCTGATCATAGTGCGCCTTTCGGGTATTATTTTAAGAATGCATCGACCTCTGAGGCGACCCACTGTGCCCACGCCTCCACGCCCTGGCCGGTCCTGCCGGAGGTTTCGAAGATGGTGATACCCGGATTCAGGGTTCGCGCCCTCTCACAGGCGGCCAACATGTCGAAGTCCGAAACGCTCAGGTAGTCGATCTTGTTCACCAGAAGCACCTGGCATATACTGAACATGAGTGGATATTTCAAGGGTTTGTCATCGCCTTCGGGCACGCTCAGGATCATGGCGTTTCTTATGGCGCCCGTGTCGAACTCGGCAGGGCACACCAGATTGCCCACGTTTTCTATGATGACGAGGTCAAGGCTGTCCAGATCGAAGGCCTCCAGACCCCTCGTGACCATACCGGCGTCCAGGTGGCAGAAACCTCCGGTCCGCAACTGTACGGCAGGTATACCGGAAGCTGCAATCTTCTCGGCATCTACCATGGAGTCTATGTCCGCCTCGAGAACGCCGATGCGATAGGCATTTCTCAGGTGCTCTATGGTCTTCAGGATGAGGGTGGTCTTGCCGGCGCCCGGAGAAGACATGAGGTTGAGGAGAAAGGTCTTCTGCCTCTTGAGTTTTTCTCTGAGGCTGTCGGCATCTTTCATGTTATCCGAGAGGATCTCCTCCTTGATCTCGATCAGACGTATTTCGCTCATCACTGGGCCTCCATGTCTTTTATGTGGTATTCCTTGCCGGACACCAGGGTGAATTTCTTCTGCCCGCATGCGGGGCAGGTGATGCCGTCCAGTTTGTTCTTGTCCATGGCAAAACGCTCGCCGCACGATTCGCATGAAAGGACTGCCTTGACCCATTCGATCTTGAGCCGGCACCCTGCAGCGACGGTGTCTTTGCTCAGATGATCAAAGTATTTCTGCATCCATTCCTCTTCGAGGTCGCTCAATTCACCCACGGCAAGATTAATGACGTGGATCTTCTTCACCTGGTGCATGGCCGCATGTTTGAGTACCACTGAAAGTATGCTCTGCATCACCGGCAATTCGTGCATATATCTCCCCTTGACTCCACGAGGGTTTACAGCTGTCCCTCGTGCTCCTTGAGAAACCTTTCGAAGAATTCCTCCATGAAGGCATGCCGTTCATGGGCCATATGTCTTCCTGCCTCGGTGAGCATGGTGTCCTTTATCATGCTGAGCTTCACCGAGTATTCCCTGTATCCCGTGTCATCCCTGCTGTAGGGCCTGGTCTGCTCCGGTACGGCATCGGGATTATGAAGGACGGCCCCCACCTCGCCGGCGAACAGATACGCCCTGGCAATCCCCACCGCACCGATGGCATCGAGCTTGTCCGCATCGAAAAGGACCTTGGCCTCGATGGTCTGGGGGGTGTGGCTGTTGCGGTAACGGTGTGTCAGTATGCAGTGAATGATGTTCTCTTTTTTATCCTTCGGGAGCTGATACTCATCCAGCAGCTTTTCGGCCATTTCTGCACCCTTCTCGGCATGGCAGACCCCTCCCTTTGCCCTGTCCTGAATGGTCCTGCCGATGTCGTGCAGATATGACGCTATGGCCAGGACCTCCAGATCAGCGCCTTCGGCCGCTCCGATGTGCATGCACAGCCGGTAGACCCTCTCGGTGTGCTCCCAGTCATGGCTGTACTTTGCCTTTTCTAAATGACTACGGGCAAAGCCCCGAACCCTTTCGATGATGTCGTTCATAAGATGCGCTGTTACCACAGACTTTTCTGTGCTGACAAGGGAATCCGGCCTGCCTGAAAGGGTATTTTACCTTGACAGCATAAAGGGCATATATTAGCGATAAACACCGATTATTTTTCTCAGATATGATGAAAAGGAGAAGGCATGAGCGAAGACAGGAAGAATAAGAGCGGCCTGGCCTCCCGGGCGATTCATGCAGGAGAGCCCCGTGACAAATATGCCGATTCCCTTACCACACCCATATTTCAAACCTCCACCTACACCTTTAAAAACTCCAGGGACATCAGGGAGTACACAAAGGAGAAGAAGGAGCGCTTCGAATACGGCAGGTACGGAAACCCCACCGAGGTCATCGCCCAGCGCCGCATCGCCGACCTGGAAGGGGCCGAGGACTGCCTTGTATTTTCATCGGGCATGATGGCCATCACCACCACCATCCTTTCCCTGGTGAAAACCGGCGATCATATCGTCATTACCGACGACAGCTACAAAAAGACCCTGGAGTTCTGCAACGTCTACCTCCAGCGGTTCGGCGTCGACTGCACCATCGTGCCCTTCGGTGATTACGACGCACTGGAGAGGGCCATCCGGGAAAACACCCGGTTCATCTTCTCCGAGTCCCCCACGAACCCCTATCTCAACGTATTCGATCTCGTGCTCCTGAAGAAGATCGCAGACAGGCACAAGGTGCTGACCCTCATCGACAGCACCATTGCCACCTCCATCAACCAGCGTCCCCTGGAATACGGCATAGACCTGGTCACCCACAGCGCAACCAAGTACATGTCCGGGCACAATGACATACTGGCCGGTGTGGTCCTGGGAAGAAAGGAGCTCATCACCCCCATCAGGAGCCTGCACAAGTCCATGGGGGGTCTTATCGACGCACACTGCTGCTATCTGCTTCTCAGGGGCCTCAAGACCTTCCCCATGCGCGTGGAGCGCCAGAACGCCACAGCGCTCAAGGTGGCGCGGTTCCTCGAAGGCCACAGTGACGTGGAACGCGTCTACTATCCCTTCCTTGAAAGCCATCAGCACTATTCCATAGCAAGAGAGCAGATGACCGGCGGCGGCTGTGTAGTCACCTTTACCATGAAGGGCGAGCTTGAGGATGCCAACCGTTTCCTGGACTCGCTGGAAATGATCTATATCGGCCCCAGCTTCGGCGGCGCGGAGACACTCATTACCCACCCGGCCACTGTTACCTACTATGATTACACCCGCGAGAAACGCTATGAACTGGGAATCACCGACACGTTGTTCCGCCTGGCCGTGGGTCTCGAAGACGTGGATGACATCATCTCCGACCTGGCAAACGCCTTCAGTAAGGCGAAGATGAAGTAGTCATCTCCGGCCGCTATTCAAGAACAAGTGTCTGCCCGTGCTTCAGCTCGAGCAGCCTCTCGGAGAGCCCGGCCTTTTCCATCTCCATCCTGATATCCCGCGGAGGTTGAAATACCGGCTCGTCGCCCAGCCTGAAAGTCCCCCAGTGCACTATCATGAGCTTTTCCGCGCCGAGTTCCCTGAACGCCCGCACCGTCTCCTCAGGATTGATGTGGGACTGTTTCATGAACCAGCGGGGCTCATAGGCGCCGAGGCTGAAGATGGCCAGGTCGATTCTGTATCTGCTGCCTATCTCGGCAAAACCGTTGAAGTACGCGGTGTCACCAGAGATGTAAATGGTTTTCCCGGAGGCCGACCTGATGAGATACGAACCCCACAGGGCCCTGTCCGGGCCGGTCAGGGGGTTGCGCATGGTCCAGTGGTTGCAGGGCAGGAAGGTGATGTCAAAGGGGCCGACCTTACGGGAGTCGAGCCAGTCGAGTTCCTGCACGTTCAGCGCCCCGTTATCCCTAATGAGGCCGCCGTAACCCAGGGGGCAGAGAATATGCGCCTGGCTGTTGAAATGCTTGAGCGAGGGCAGGTCGAGATGGTCGTAATGCCCGTGGGTGATGAGGACCGCATCGATGGGGGGCATCTGGTCGGGCGTGAAGGAGATGGGGCTGAAGTCCCTGATGGGCCAGAACATGCCGGACAGCACGGGATCGACCAGCAGGCTGGTGTTGTCTTCGCGTATGAGCACGCTGGCGTGGTTGATATAGGTGATGCTGATGGAGTGATGGGAAACCACGGCTTTCCAGTCGATGCTGACCGGCTCGACCTTCTCGTTGACATAGTCCAACTTGAATTTATTCTCTGTGAAAACCTTCCATTTCAACAACTCCACGATCCCTCTGCGTCGCATCTCCCCGGAGAAAAAGGGATTGATGAAACGGTCCGGGCCGTGATGTGTCTTCTTCGTAGCCATGTCCCACATGCTCATGTCCTTATCAGGGGGTTCGGCCCGGGCATCAGTGCCTTCACCCGTCATCGTGCCCATGACTTCAGACACTGCCATGACAATGAAACATATGGCGAATGCATACGTCAATCCGCCCTTGATCCTTAACAGGTCCATATCAAAACTCTTAAGGTATGCGGCCATAAAAAACAAGGAAACCCTGTGCGGCCCCTCCATATTTTATTGTGTTCATGATCAATAATTGTCAAATTATCATTGTAAGATGAAAAGTCCGATAGAGAGTAAATTGCATCCGTGGATGCAGATCTGGTATCATGTGGTTGAGTCGATTCATATTTTCTCGGGACCTGACCCAAGGTTTTTTTAAGGAAGTGCTGTATCTGACGTGAAGTGGAGGTGATTATGGCTGCTGATGAATATGTCTTCGTACCTGCCGAGCATGGCGGAAAGATCTCGACACTGGTATCCTTTCCTCATGACTTCGACGCATCGAGAAAGCCGGCTGTAATACTTGCCCATGGGGCAGGCAATGACATGTTCAATCCGCTCCTTACCCATATGGCCCATGTCCTGGAACAGGCCGGATACCTCTGCGTGAGATTCAACTTTCCCTATCGGGACAGGGGTAAAAGGAATCCTGACAGCGACAGCGTACTCATGTCAACCTGGCTGAGCGTGTACCAGTTTTTCAAGAATCACCCGGCCTATCAGCCCGCGCGGGTCGTGGTGGCGGGAAAGTCCCTGGGCGGAAGGATCGTAAGCCAGGCCCTCGCGGCCGGGCTTTTTGATGCAAGCGGCCTTATTCTTCTGGGGTATCCACTGCATGCCCCGGGGAAAAAGGACATACTGCGTGATGCCCACCTTCACAGGATTAAGGCGCCCATGCTCTTTTTTGCAGGGAGTCATGACCCTTTCTGCGATACGGTTATCCTCAGGGATGTGCTCGGCCAGATCAAGGCCCCCTGGAAGGTGGAGGTCATCGAAGGTGCGGAACATTCATTCAAGATGCCTGCGAGTTCAGGTGTCACCGACGAGCAGGTATATGCCCGAATCCTCGGGAGCACCTTGAACTGGCTTGGGAACCTCTGAGCGTGTAACCATCACCCAACATCACTTGAATCGCCTGTGAATCTGTCTCTTGACGGCATATCTGTAGATGAGTGCCATTCATACGATTGCCCAATTGATCTAAGAACCCCTGAAATGATATCAGTCTAATCTACGCACCTGTCAGGCTGAAGAGACTCTCCCAAGGAGGAAGAACCATGGATTGGATTTTTCAACCAGAGATGTGGATGGCGCTTATTACCCTTGCTGCAATAGAGATCGTGCTGGGCATAGACAATATCGTCTTTTTATCCATCATGGTCGGGAAGCTTCCCCAAAGGCAGCAGAAGAGCGCCAGGATGATCGGTCTCACGCTCGCCATGTTCACCCGGATTCTCCTCCTGGTCTTCCTCACCGCCATGATGCGCCTTACCAAGCCCTTGATATTCCTCCTGGGACACGCCTTTTCGGGAAGGGATCTGATCCTCCTTTCCGGAGGGCTGTTCCTGCTCGCAAAAAGTACCTTTGAAATCCACGACAACCTCGAAGGGATCCAATCGCACGCTCCTGCAAGACCCTCCGGCTCATACCTGAGCGTGGTCATCCAGATCGCAATCCTCGACATCGTGTTCTCCCTGGATTCGGTCATCACAGCAATCGGGCTGGCACGTCAGATCTGGGTCATGGTGGCGGCCATCGTCATTGCTGTTATCTTCATGATGTTCCTGGCCGGTACGGTCATAAGCTTCATTGAAAAGCACCCCACCCTGAAGATGCTAGCATTGAGCTTCCTGCTGCTCATAGGCATGGCCCTTATCGGCGACGGCCTGGGCATGCACATTCCAAAGGGTTATATATATTTTGCCATGGCGTTTTCCATCCTTGTAGAGATCCTGAACATGAAGCTCCGCAGGACAGAAGGTGCGCCGGTACACCTCAGAAAACTGCCGGAGGATGAACCCTCAAACCCTGAAAGTGCCTGAGTTTGTGTTCGTTCCCGTACCTGACGTTTTGATATGATCCGATGCGGATCGGTGATGAAAATATTTCAAGAATCACCAGGGTAAAATGTTTATTCCTTTCGTGAAAATTCCCTTGATCCTTTGCAGAATGAAGTGTACCAATGGTTTAGAGGGAGGTGAGGAATGAAGAAGTCGGTCTCTGTCTTAGACATCCTCGGCAGGAAGGGCAAAGAGCCCATCGTCATGGTGACCTCCTATGATTCCTCCATGACCCGGATAGTGGACGAAGCGGATATAGACATCATCCTCGTGGGCGACTCGGCAGGCATGGTGATGGCCGGACTGGACAATACCCTGGGTGTCACAATGGACATGATGGTCGTCTATGTCCAGAGCGTGACCCGGGTGAAACCCAAGGCCCTGGTCGTGGCGGACATGCCGTTCCTTTCCTACCAGACCAGCGTTCCCGATGCCGTGCGCAATGCGGGCCGTCTGCTCCAGGAAGGCGGGGCGCAGGCGGTGAAGCTCGAGGGCGGACAGCGGGTCATTGAACAGGTCAGGGCCATTGTGAAGGCGGACATCCCGGTGATGGGCCACCTGGGGCTCACCCCCCAGTCCATACATGCCTTTGGCGGATACAAGGTGCAGGGCAGGGGAGAGGATGCGGCGAAGCTTCTGAAGGAAAATGCCCTGCTGCTGCAGGACGCCGGTGCATTTTCCCTCGTGCTTGAGTGCGTTCCCACGCCGGTGGCGCAAGAGGTCTCCGCAGCGCTTTCCATCCCCACGATAGGCATCGGTGCCGGGCCTCACTGCGACGGCCAGGTGCTCGTCATACAGGATCTGCTGGGCATGAACATGGAGTTCAAACCCAAGTTCGTCAAACGGTACGCCAATATGTTCGACACCATAAAAGAGGCGTTAAATGCATATTCCCAAGAGGTGAGGAAGGGTCAATTCCCGGACCAGGAGCACTGCTTCAAGAATTAGGAGAATGCGCGGATGGTAGTCATCACCACGGTAAGGGACATGAAGGCTTATGTGAAGGCGATAAAAAAGCATGGTGAAACCATCTGCCTCGTCCCGACCATGGGTTTTCTCCATGAAGGCCATCTCGACCTCATGCGCATCGGCAACACAATGGCCGACCACCTCATAATCAGCATTTTCGTTAACCCCACACAGTTCGCGCCGTCTGAAGACCTGGCCAAGTACCCTCGCGACTTTGAGCGCGACAAGGCACTTTCGGAAGGCGTCGGCGTTGAATGCATCTTTTTCCCCGGTGCACCCGAGATGTACCCCGGCGGTTATGCAACATACGTGAATGTGGAAGGCATCACCGACAGGCTCTGCGGTGTTGCCAGGCCTACCCATTTCCGGGGAGTGACCACCGTTGTGGCCAAACTCTTCAACATCATTGACCCGGATGTGGCGGTCTTTGGTGAGAAGGACTACCAGCAGCTCACCGTCATCAGGCGCATGGTGGACGATCTTAATATGAATGTGAAAATCGTCGCCCACCCCACGGTGAGGGAGGAAGACGGCCTGGCCATGAGCTCCAGGAACAAGTATCTGAATCCCGAGCAGCGGAAAAATGCCCTTGTGCTCAACCGGTCTCTGAATAAGGCACGGGAGCTCGTACGCCAGGGAGAACGCGACGCCGTAAAGATCACCAAGATGGCTGTTGAAATGATTTCTGCTGTCCCAGATGCGGTCATCGACTATGTGGAAATCGTGCATCCCGAGACACTGGAAAGAATGGAACAGATCGACTCAGGGGCCGTGATGGCGCTCGCGGTTAAGGTGGGCAACACCCGCCTGATCGACAACATGAGTCTGAACTAGGCGTAAGCTTTTAAAGTAATTAATGTTTCAGACCATCATTACCGAAGAATGTGATGAACACTTGTTTCCTGGTTGGTAACCAGCCATGGAAGCAGGAAAATAACTATCTTAGAGGGGGATGTAGTATGACGAAGTCGGAACTGGTAGATGCGATTGCAAAGAAAACCGGTAAATCAAAGGTTGCCTCGGCAACGGTGGTAGATGCAATTCTCGAGGCAATCAAGGTTGCTCTCAAGAAGGGCGATAAGGTCACCCTGGTGGGATTCGGCACATTCGAAGTTGCCAAGAGAGCGGCTCGTGAAGGGATCAATCCCCGCACCCAGAAAAAGATCAAGATTAAGGCCTGCAAGGTTCCCCGCTTCAAGGCAGGAAAGGCTCTGAAGGAAGTCGTAAACAAAGGCAAGTAAATCTTTCTGACTTACAAGAGGGGGCGTTTCGTCTTTTCCGAACCGGGTTTTCCCGTTCGAAGAAGAGAAACGCCCCTTTTTTTATGGCGTTAATGCCGTTAACCGTTCCGGGTCGGATCAGGCAGGGAGAATCCCAGTTTGCTCACGGCATCGATGAGTGCATCCTTACGGATAGGCTTCTGGAGGATTGCATCGCTGATGGTCAGAATATCTTCGTACTCGGTGTCTATGTTGCTCAACCCGGTGGTCATGATCACCTTCACGCCCTTGCCCTGGTCTGTTCCACGCCCGGCTTCCTCGGCTCTGATGATTTTCAGGGCAGCATGTCCATCTATCTCGGGCATCATGAAGTCCATGCAGATGAGGTCGAAGGGTTGGCCCTTCTCCAGAGAAGCCCGAAATGCTTCAATCGCCTCATTTCCGTCATGGCAAACCTGAACTTCACCAAAAGGGGACAGGATCTTTTCGAGAATGATCCTGCTCGTCATTTCGTCTTCGACGATAAGTGATTTCATCTCATAGTCCTCTCTTTTCGATCCAACCGGTCTTTTCGGCAGCGTTCCTGAAATCATCAAATCGGCATACGAGTTCTGGCATCAGCATGGCGGCTGTTTCAAGCTCCCCATCACGAGCTGCCTTTTCCATCCTGGTGGCAAGATCTTTCATGGACGGTGCGCATACATTACCCGCAGCCCCTTTTATGGTATGGGCATGCAGGGCGACCTTGTCTGCCTGCGCATCACTGATGGCCTCCTCGAGCCTTGAAAGAGTACCGGGCATGTCATGATAAAATGCAACCAGTATCATGCGGGCAAGTTCCGAGTCATGGTCCAGGTTATCCATCAGTGCCTTCATATCGAAATCCTGTCCCATGATATCAGAATAGAGTTCATTGGGGCGAACGGAACAGGATTCCTGCAGGCAGCCCTCGAGGGGTGGGACGCAGGCATTGCCGTCGATGATGGGGAACCATTTCAGGAGCATGTCTGACAGTTCAACTGACTTGAGCGGCTTAGACAGGTAATCATCCATACCCGCATCGATGCATTTCTCCCGGTCGCCCTTCATGGCGTGAGCGGTCATGGCAATAATGGGAATGGAATGGTTCCGGACATGTGATTGGGCATTACGGATGATTGCCGTTGTCTCAAAACCGTCCATACCGGGCATCTGGCAATCCATGAAAACGAGATCGTAGTGAGCTTCCTCGAGTTCCCTGATGGCTTCGGCTCCCGAGCCGGCAACAACGGCATGGTACCCCAGATTCTCCAGCATGCCCGTCGCAACAATCTGATTGGTGAGGTTGTCTTCCACAAGAAGGATCCGCCAGTCGTGGCGTTTTAACTCCTTAAGGGTATGTCGGGTGATGATCTGACGAGGAGGTGATGATGAATCATGCGCTTTAGGAATCCCAAGGACGCTGATAAGACACTCGTAAAGCTGGACCTGCTTGACCGGCTTGGTCAGATAGGCATCGAACCCTGCATCCTTGAGGCGTGTTACCTCACCACGTTGAGCCAGGGAAGAGAGCATCACCAGCAAGGTGCCGCTGAGCTGCGGATCTCTTCTGATGGCCCCACCGAGTTCTTCACCGCTCATCCCATCCATTCTGCTGTCCAGGAGGGCAATGATGAACGGGTCACGGTCCAGCCGGGCCTTATCGAGCATCTTCAAGGCATCGGGGCCGCATGATGCCTCCTCATGTCTCACCCCCCAGGTATCCAGCAGGAGGGCAAGTATCTCCCGGTTCGTCTCATTGTCATCGACGATGAGGGCACGTCTGCCTGAGAGTCCTTCTTCCATTACGGGAAGGGACTGCTGAGGTGAGCGCTGTTTTTCGAACATGACCGAGAATGTGAAGGTCGAACCGATCCCCTCAGTGCTTTCGACAGATACGGTTCCTCCCATGATCTCTATAAGCCTCTTGCAGATTGCGAGGCCGAGGCCGGTACCGCCGTATTTCCTGGTAGTGGATGGATCCACCTGCGTAAAGGCGCTGAAAAGGGTCGGGATCTTATCGGACGGGATGCCGATTCCGGTGTCCCTCACGACAAACCGGACCAGGGCGGATTCATCCGTGCCGGCTTCGAGGCTCGCCCTGATGACGACCTCGCCCACATGGGTGAACTTCAATGCATTTCCGGCCAGATTCATGATGATCTGGCGGAGCCTACCCGGATCACCTCGCAACCTGGTGGGGACGCCGGCTTCTATAAGACACGAGAGTTCGATACCCTTTTCGTATGACCGTACGGACAGCAGCTCGGTCAGGTCCTCCATCAAAACCCGCAGGTCGAAGTCGATGATCTCCAGGTCCATCCTGTCGGCCTCGATCTTTGAGAAGTCAAGGATGTCATTGATGAGACTGAGAAGGGCATCCCCGCTGCTCCGGATGATCTCTGCATAGTGGGACTGCTTTGCATTGAGGTCGGTCCCCATGAGCAGCTCGGTCATGCCTATCACCCCGTTCATGGGGGTACGGATCTCATGGCTCATATTTGCCAGAAATTCACTTTTCGCCCGGTTGGCCGTCTCAGCGCGAATCGTCATCTCGATGCTTCGCAGGTTGGCCTCTTCGAGGAGTTTATTGGTCTTTTCAAGCTCCTCATTCGTCAACAGCAACGCCTTTTCGGCCTCTTTTCTCGCAGTGATGTCGATGAAGCTCTCCAGAAGATAGGCCTTGCCTCCTATGGATACATCTATCACGGTCTTGAGGATGGGTATTTCCTTTCCATGAGGGGTCAATAGCGTTCGTTCATCGTTATCGAGCACCTCGTGGAGGTCGGTTATGGGACATGCCCCGTACAGGGATGGGCAGATGTACTCATGACACGACCTGCCTGTCATAAGCTCCGGTGCAGTGCCGCACATGTCGGCTGCCAGGCGGTTGGCGCTGACAATGGAATGGGTGGATGGATCTATGAGGATGATCCCTGCCTGCACGTGATCGAACACTGCGTGAAGGCGCTCTTCACTTTCCTTGAGCGCGTCCTCTGCTCGTTTCTTTTCCGTAAAGTCCCTGGCAAGGACATGGAAGCCGCTTACCGTATCACCGTCCATGATGAGGCTCACGCTCTGCCAGAGCCAGCGCCTCCGGCCGTCCTTTGTTATCATGGGAAATTCATTGGTGATGGTGGGGATCTTCTTCACGAACTGCCTGCCCAGGAGCCTGGCAATTTCGGTATGAAATTCAACCGGTATGAATTCAAGATAATGCCTGCCGATAAATTCTTCCGTAGAATATCCGCTGAGCCTTTCAGCCGCAGGGTTCACGAACCGGAAATAGCCGGAGGCGTCCGTCTCATATATCAGGTCGCTTGCCTTTTCCACGAGCTGCCGATACTGTTCTTCGCTCTTTTTCAGTGCGCTGCCGGCACGCTTGATCTCGGTGATATCACGTGCCACGGCATGAAATCCAAGTGGCGTTTCTCCATCAAGGAGCAGTTTGATATTCTGCCCGATCCATACTTCCGTGCCGTCCTTATTCACCAGTGGGGTTTCCAGATAGATGCTCGGTATCTTTTTCACGAACTGGCGGCCCGTGGCACGGGCAAAATCCTTTTGTGAATCCGGCTGCACGAAATCGAGATAGTGCTTCCCCACGCATTCTTCGGCCTTGTAACCGATAAGCTTTTCGCAGGCTGGATTGATGAATCTTATGAATCCCGAGGCATCCGTCTCCACTATGACATCACTTGCGTTATCGACGAGCTGTCGATACTGCTCTTCGCTCTTCCTTCTCTCCTGTTCCAGATCCTTCCGGAAGGTTATGTCGGTGAGGGTTCCCACAAGGCGGACCGGGTCGTTCCGGCCGTCTCTCTCGACGATCTTGCCGCGATCAAGGATATGGCGGTACTGGCCGCTTTTTGTCCGCATGCGGGCTTCACATTCATAGATGGGACTTTTACCCTTGAGGTATTCATCAAGTGTTTCAAGAACTTTTGGCGTATCTTCGGGATGAACAATGCTTTTTCTGATATCACCGAGCTGGAAGATCTCCTTTTGTGAATAACCCAGAGATGCTATCCAATATGGGTTGTAAGTGATAACCCCTGTTTTCAGATTCCAGTCCCACACTCCCTCGCTGGTTGCATCCAGGGCATAACGCAGTCTCTGTTCCGACTGGGTTACCCGGGAATGATATGCCCTGGACCTTCGACGGTCGATGGCAAAGGCAATGATCATGAAGGTGATGATCATAGTGAGCAGAACTGGCTGCCTCCTGGATTTGAATATCTTCATACTCCAGGCATGAGCTCCTATATCGACCCCAAGGACAGAGATGACATCGTTCGAGAGGGGGTCTTTAATGGGAATGATAGCGCTTATCCACGTTCCCCATTCGTCACTCACCGGACCTTCGGTAATTTCCCTGCCGAGGTTGAATGCCTGGCTGACCCCTTCTGATGCATCATTATAAATCTGGCCCGGAGGAGAATAGTCATTAGAGTCGGGAGGTTCTGAGTCGGCCTGGAAAAAAACGCCCTTATCGCCGCGCCCCATGATATACACGAAACGGAACTGCGGATTGGCGCTGCAAAGTGCCGTGAGCTGTTCCTTGATATGAATATATCCCGGCTGGCCGAGGTCATCGGCAGAACCGGTAAGCGTTTTCAATTCCTGGACATCAATAGCCTTCGAGGCTATCCTGGCCTGGGTCATGATGTCCTTGCGGAGCGAACGGTCTTCCATGCGGCCTGTCCATTCGGTAAAGATCCACCCGCCGAGCAATATGAGACCAAGTATCCATATGAACAACCTGGCATCAGGCAGGTCTTTTTCTCCGGAACCATAAATATCCTTTAATGAGTAGGAATAGAGCGTGAAGGCGATGAATATGAACAGGGAAGAGACTGCAATGAGAAGGTGAGCCGCAAAGAGAAGTGTGATGCTGACGGCATCATTCATTGCCAGAGAAAGAATCGATGAATCGGTGCCGGTTCCGATGCAGGCGGCGAGTATGGTGAATATGAACATGGTGATGCTCGTTGCACGGGGAAGGAAGACGGGCTTGTGCTCTTCTGATGCGTATTCATTGTGCCAGATGGTATGGGCAGCGAAAAATCCTGCAGGGAGTGCAATGATCAGATACCCTGCGACCTCAATTCCTCTCGTCCCGAACATTCCCGAAAGAAGGATTGCTGCGAGTGGGACAAGGTAAATCCAGGGGCCTGGGGTATTTCTGGTCTGCTTCTGTCTTGATCTACGTGAAAATTCGGCTAGAGCCAGGAATGAGGTGAAAGAAATGGCGAGCCGGACGACCTGGAATTCGATATTGCCCGGGAGACTGAGCGCCAGCATGGTCAAGAGCCAGAATAATCCCTGTAACAGGCCGAAAAGAGATGCCCATTTCCAGGCCAGCAAGGTTTTGTGTGACAAGGAAAGGGAGAAGAACGCTATGCCGGTTATGATCCAGGATACAGTAGTGATAAATGCCAGGTAGTCTGTCTGATGAGACAGGTAATATTCCATAAGATGCTCAGCTCTCCCTCGTGAAATCAATGGTCTTGGACATGGTTCTTCTGGAGATTTCCATTTATAAGGATTTATCGTACTTTTCAGGGCTATAACTTGAACAGACCTCTGCTCAAATTCATACTCACAACTTAAAAAGTGCTTAAATTCAGACTCTTCAGAGTATCACGCGTACGGGGTTGATCCAGTCGGATTACTGCAGAGAATCGAGAAAACTCCGCACCAGCAATGAAAGCCGTGTATAATCGGTGAGAAAGGCATCATGGCCGTGGTCGGTTTCTATATCTGCATAGGAGACACGGACATTGAGTCCGGAAAAGAACCTGACAATGTCATGGGACTGCTGGGGGGGGTAGAGCCAGTCTGAAGTGAAAGATATGACGAGGCCTTTTTTCTTCCTGAGTATATCAAACCCTTTGCCCCGGGACCTGTTTTCACCACGGAGACGATTTGAGCCGCTGATGGAGGAGACAAGGTCGAAATTATCGATGGCTGCCGTGATATAGAGGTAGCTGTTGGCGTCGAACCTGCGCACAAAGGCAATGCCCTGGTAGTCGAGATAGTGCTCCACCTCGAAGGACGGCCTGAACACGGCCTTGGAATCTTCTCCTTTCTTCAGCCTGCCGAATTTCTCCTGCATCATCTTTTCAGATATATACGTGATATGCCCGATCATCCGCGCCACGGAAAGCCCGCCTTCAGGAGGCATCTCGCCATAATAATTGCCGCCGTTCCACCTCGGATCCGCCATGATGGCACGCCTTCCCACTTCATTGAATGCGATCTGCTGGGCCGAATGGCGCATGGAAGACGCTATGCATATGAATGAATCGAACAGGGATGGATAATCACAGAACATCTGCATGGCCTGCATTCCGCCCATGGAGCCGCCCACCACACTCTTGAGCTTTGTGATGCCGAGGTGGCCGAGCAGGAGGCTCTGCACCTCCACCATGTCGCGAATGCTGACCGGAGGGAAGTTCAGGGCATAGGGTTTTCCGGTTGCCGGGTTGATGGACGATGGTCCGGTTGATCCATTGCAGCCGCTGATCACATTAACGCAGATGACAAAATATTTTTCCGTATCAAAGGCCTTGCCCGGGCCTATCAATACGTCCCACCAGCCAGGTTTGGTATCTCCCCTGTGGAAGAAGGCGGCGTGAGCGCTGCCGGAAAGTGCGTGTTCTATGAGGATGGCATTGTCTCTTGAATCATTGAGTGAACCGTAGGTCTCATAGGCAATGTCCATTTCAGGGAGGATATCACCGGATTCAAGCCTGAAGGGCCTGTCGATATGAATGGAGCTGGTCTCGACTACCGGGCCCGGACTCATTTGCGCCCCACCATGAACACGGCCTCTTTCACGAAGAGATTCTCCATGGGCAGTCTGTTTTTTGAAGATAAGTGAAAGGGGAGAAAATACCTGGATTCGAGTATCACCATATCCATCTCGCCAAGAGAAGCCATGAATTCCTTCAGGCAGACAAACCGGATCACCGGCGTTTCATGCCAGTTCCCGGCAAGACGCATCTCGTCCGACACGCTTCCGCTTCGCATGATCGCCATCCTGTTTGCCACATATCCGAAATTGGATACGGAGATAACAGCGTATCTGCCGACCCTGAGCATCTCCGAGATGACATGGTAGGGCCGGTGGATCACCTGCAAGGTGGCGGTAAGGATGACATAATCGAAGCTCATCTCATCCCACTGGGAAAGCCCGTGGTCAATATCAGCC
This sequence comes from uncultured Bacteriovoracaceae bacterium, assembly GCA_964600235.1. Classification (GTDB taxonomy): domain Bacteria; phylum Desulfobacterota; class Desulfomonilia; order UBA1062; family UBA1062; genus MWEI01. Next base: position 153,027 of record CAZRIV010000001.1, read on the forward strand.
TGGTAGACGCTGATCCCCTTTTCAAGACACTTCACTATCATGTCCTGGGAAATCTCCACTCCGATGCCGTCTATTTGCTTATTCCGGGCGAGGCGGCTCAACAGGGTCCCATCACCGCAGCCGAGGTCCAGTACCCTGCTGCGAGGATGTATCCATTCTTCTATGATGTACTGGGTTTTTTCCTGAACACTCGACATGGCCGGACGGTACCCTCGCTCCTTGTTATATTCATCATTTCATAACATGATCCCGTATCCGCCTGGAATAAAATAGTATGCTGTCATTGTCCGGCCTCGCTAACCGATAAAGGATGCCCTGTTCGGTTCACGCGGCGCAGAAGAGTGCAGGGGAACCGCTCTCGGAAAGTCTGGCCTTGCCCTCTTCGATGAGAATCTCCAGGTGGACGAGTATCTCAGAGACGGCCAGAAAGGCCTCGGATTCTTCGATCCCGGGGAAGACCTGTTCCATGAGCCCGTAGATCGAACGACCCCTGTCATCCAGGACGAGCCGGATCTTTTCGGAACGTTCCCGGTGGTGCAGCCTATACCCGGAGATGAGTGACTTCAGGTCGTCGATATACTCTCCATGGGAAGGGAAAGTGCAGGTTACCTCCAGATCATCGAGCCTCCGGAGAGATTTCATATAAGCCTCCAGGCTTTTGTATGAAGGGTCTTTCAGCCTGGACCGGTTCACCTCGTGAAATGGATTAGGGGTGATGTGTTTGAGCAGGTGATCACCGCTGAACAGTATATTTTCCTGCTTTTCATGAAGGCAGCAGCACCCGGGCGAGTGACCGGGGGTATGGATGACCTGAAGCTCGAAGCCGTCGCCCTCGAATGTATCTCCGTCGGCCATGACAATGGCGTCATCAACGGGGTCGCAGAGGTTCTTGAAGAAATGCGAACGCCGTTTCATGCGCTCCACGATCGGACCGGGCATGCCGGCCATGGCATAGAACCGGTCGGCATCGCTGTTCCACATGCCCCCCCTGAGGTATTCTGCGGAAAGCCTCCACAGATCGTCTTCATGAATATGGCACGGGATTTCCCTTGAGGCGGCCCCGCGGATCTGACCAACAAGGCCGAAATGGTCGATATGACCATGTGTGATGATTATGCGCTCCACATCCTGCCAGTCAAATCCGGCCTCATGGAGCTGCCTCTCCAGGGTAATGAATGCCCCGGGAAATTTGGGAGCGGTATCGATGAGCGTTACAGGCCCTTTGCCCAGAACGAACATATTGGAACTGATAAGGTCCGGGAAACCCGGCAAGGGAACGCTCAGGACACGGATATGACCGGTATGCGGAAACGGGTTCAGTCCCATGAGCAAGGGCGCCTATGGCAAGTACCGGGAACACGGCCGATCATACAATTGATTTGACCTCCTTGATCTCAGGCACCTCTTTTTTCAGCACGCGTTCGATAATGGTTTTGAGGGTCATGGTGGCCATGGGGCATCCATTGCACGCCCCCTTGAGCCTCACCTGAACGATGCCGTCAGGAGAAACGTCCACCAGTTCCACATCTCCTCCGTCCCTTTTGAGTACAGAACGTGTTTTATCGAGTGCCTTTTGAACCTGCTCAAAGTCGACAGCCATGATCGTTCTCCTTTACAAGGCAGCATCCATGTCTGAAAGTTGCTGACATTTAAAGATGTCTTGTGTTCATGTAATGGATCGCAGGAGATGAATCAAGCCCTAACGTCGATATGTATATCCTGATCAGACAATTGAATGTTTTCTCTGAGCCTATTGAGCGAAGTGGGCGGTCTCAAGCATGGAGGTTTCCAAAGCACCCGGTCCATGTTAGTTATTCACCCATGAAGGCAGCCGTGACCATGGATAGGGTGTAAAAATGACAAGTTTCCTCAAGGAGAGGTGGAACGCCGAAGGCGGACTCGGCGAAGTGCTCGTACTTGCCTTTCCGCTTATCCTGAGCACCGGCTCCTGGTCTATCCAGCACTTTGTGGACCGTATGTTCCTTTCCTGGTATTCACCTGAAGCCATCGCAGCAGCAATGCCTTCAGGCATTCTGAACTTCGCGGTCATGAGTCTTTTCATAGGCACCGCAAGCTATGTGAGCACCTTTGTAGCCCAGTACAATGGCGCCGGGATGAACCACCGGGTGGGACCCGCCATGTGGCAGGGCATCTATTTCTCCATTATCGGCGGCATATTCATGCTCTGCCTCATGCCGTTGTCCGGACCCATATTCGATTATGTGGGGCACGAACAGGCGATCCGGGTCAATGAGATCGTATTTTTCAAATATATCTGCCTCGGAGGATTTCCCGTGATCGCCTCCTCTGTCCTGTCAGGCTTCTATACGGGCCTTGGAAGACCCTGGCCGGTCATGTGGGTGAACGTGTTCGCGACCGTGGTTACCCTTGTCCTCGACTACGTGCTGATATTCGGCAACTGGGGCTTTCCTGAAATGGGCATGAAAGGCGCAGCCATCGCCATGGTCATATCCGCATACTTCTCATTTTTTACCTACATCGGTCTCCTGGCGAAATCTTCTCATAAGAAGGCATTCGGGATCTTCTCAGGATGGAGACCCGACCGTGACCTGTTCGGCCGGCTCATTCGATTCGGATTGCCCTCGGGGATACAGTTCGCCCTGGATATGGCTGGATTCAGCGCCTTTGTCCTCATCCTTGGTCGCCTCGGCGAAGTAAACCTCGCTGCCACGAACATAGCCTTCAACATCAATACCCTGGCCTTCATGCCCATGGTCGGGATCGGCATCGCCGTGTCCGTGCTTGTGGGACGCTACCTCGGCAGCGGCAGGCCTGAAATCGCATCGAGGAGCACTTATTCCGGCTTTATCATGACCTTTGTTTATATGAGCTCCATAGCCGTTCTCTATGCCGCTGTCCCTGAGATCTTCACCGCACCGTTCGCGGCAAACTCGGATTCAGCATCGTTTCTAGAGATCAAGAGGCTTGCGGAAATACTCCTGAGGTTTGTTGCGCTCTACTCCATTTTCGACACCATGAATGTAATTTTCGCCTCCGCGCTCAAGGGGGCAGGCGACACGAGATTCGTGATGTACATGATCGTGCTGGTATCGCTGTTCGTGCTTGTACTGCCGACCTATATCATGATCATGGTGCTCGGCTACGGGATCATGGCCGCGTGGACCATTGCTACCGTCTATGTGATCCTGCTGGGTTTCATGTTTCTGTTCCGCTTCCGTCAGGGGAGCTGGAAAAAGATGCGCGTGATCGAGGGGTATCCCATAACACACCTGATCCCTCCTGCCGTCCCTGAATGTCCGGACGCCAAGTTCGAGCCCTGACGCTCTATTGTGACCATGTTCCTGCACCCGTCCATTATGTCTATTCCTCGTCGCCCCCGAACCCCGTACGTGATGCGTGCGTCACACGCATCCATCGTATGGAAAAGATTTACACTATTAGAGAATAGTCTTTCCATCCATGTAATAAACTTTAAGGCGGCATCACCCTTGATTATCATCTAAGTGCTCATTATTATAAGTTGGTAAATTTATGAAATTGTGGTTTCCCCTGGTGCCATTCTTAAGGCCTGATATTTGCAATTCAATTTATTTGTAAAAAGTATTCTGTTAAAAAAAGGGACCGTATACCATCAAGGTTTTCGAGTAATGGAGAAGCCTTGATAATCACCAGATGATATACATGAGTCGGTCTACTCTTGAACGCAAAGCGGATCGACTTTTTTTGTGGGGTATGAGAACGTAATGAAAGTATTTGCTTTTTTAATGATTGCTTGCTTGTATACAATGTTCAGCTCTGCTTCAGCCACCGCAGGACCCATCTTTCCATTTTCCAACCCCCCGGCATATATGCAAGGTTTTGTGAGCGCGTGTGTCACATCCGGCTGTATTACCTCCTCGGATAATCGCCCGGACATTTTATCCGTGCCGTTCCCCATGACCGACAGCTATGGAAAACGCCTCAATACCCCCCGCATGGCACTTGCCGGGATGTGGGTACTTCAGTCCCCAAATGGGGCTGGTCTGCAGGAGACCGGAAGTAATTCCAGAGATTGCATGACGCCGCTTTTTGTGGGGAGCCTCCTGGTGAGCCTTTCGGGCTTCATCAGAAGGCTATCAAAGCCGCAGCGGAGTGACCGTCATGAAGTTGTTCAGATGAGGTCTCGAACTCCATACGAGAAGATACTCTCAGCAGAGATGTGATGTTCTGATACAAGCAGGCACACGAATGAGCATGCCTGTCGAGCCTTTATAGGGCACAGACGTGCTATACCCTCAGTCCAGTTCCGTATTTGCAGTCCTTAAAACCTTCTCTTTCGCTGACTCTTGGGGTATATCTCCATACTGTCAGCAGCATTGCTGTCATACTCTGGCCTGTTTTGTGAGCAGGTCTTGATGAAAGTGAGATGCCATGAAAGAATTCGACGAACTGGTTCAGATATTTGAAAGGTTGCGAGCGCCTGGGGGCTGTCCCTGGGACGCGGAGCAGGACCACAAGAGCATTGCACGCTGTATCATAGAAGAGGCCTACGAACTCTATGATGCGATCCTTCTGGAAGACAAGGAACACATGAAAGAGGAACTGGGCGATGTGCTCCTTCAGGTTATCTTCCACAGCATTATTGCCAGGGACCATGATGAATTTATCCTTACCGACGTCATCGGTTGCCTGGCCGAAAAACTTATCGCGCGCCATCCCCATGTCTTTGGTGAAGTGTGCATAGACACATCGGAAGAGGTGCGGCAAAACTGGGAAAGACTGAAGAAAACCGAGAAGGGCAAGCTGCATCGTGAATCCATCCTGGACGGGATACCCGAATCGCTTCCCTCGATCCTTGCCGCGCGCAAGATCCAGTCCACCGTGTCCCGTGTGGGGTTTGACTGGACAGACCCCAAAGGGGTGATGGAGAAGATCAAGGAGGAAATGGGCGAACTGTCAGAGGCCCTTTGCTCTCAGGATGCATCGTCCATGGAGGATGAAATCGGAGACCTGCTCTTCAGCGTGGTCAATCTCTCCCGCCAATGCGGTGTGGACCCGGAGTCCGCATTGAGGAGAACCAACCGGAAGTTCAGGAAAAGGTTCAGGGCAATAGAGCAGGCGGCCAGAAATCGTGGGATCGAGCTTGAACAGATGACCCTTGAAGAAATGGACCGGATCTGGGAAGAGGCGAAAAAGAAAGACACGGCCGCATAGACAACAGTGGCACCTTCAGAAAATCAATCACCTGACAAATCTTTTCAACATCTTCAGGGAATGATCCGATAATGAAATGGGGGTTGTATAGATGTTTCAAAGGGGATGGCGGTGAAGCAGCATTATCAGATAAATAATAGAGTACGTTCCCTTTATGACGAGTTCCACAGGCTTATCAAAAATACACCGGTTCTATGTATCATGCTAAGACCATTTTTCATTCTGAAATCCGGGTTCTCCCTTATCGAACTGATGCTCGTGGTCTCCATCGTGGCCATCTTGTCCGGGATAGCAGTCCCTGCCTATTCAAATCATGAGGACAAGGTCAACGCTGCAAAGGCTGTCGCGGACATGACCGGCATGGTGATCCTCATTGAGAAATTCTATGCCGAGAACAATCGATACCCCAATTCACTCGCTGAAATAGGCAAGGGAACCTTGAATGACCCATGGGGAAGAGCATACCGGTACAACAATAATCTCCTCATCATGGCAAATAATAAGAACAAATGTGTTGGGTGCAGAAAAAACGGTCCTGTACACCCGCTGAATACGGATTATGACCTGTACAGTATCGGGAAGGACGGCGTCACCATTGACACCATCAGGGCACAGCCGAGCTATGATGACATTGTCAGGGCATTCAACGGGTCATACCTCGGCCGTGTCAGAGACATCATATAAACCCGTGCCATGAGATCCCTCGGACTCTTCAAAAGCAGGTTCGCCTATCGTATCTTCCTGCTCTTTGTCTTCAGTGCCATGATCCCGTTACTGCTCCTCTCCCTCATTGCCTTGTACCAGGTATCACATCAGCTCATAAGCTCCTCACAGGATCGCCTCCATCACCAGGCGAGCACCCTGGGCATGTCGGTCCTGGAGCGGTGCGTCATTGCAAAAGATGAGATCAATCTTATCTCCAGTTATTTCGAGAAAGATTCTGACTTGACACCTGTTTTAAAATCATCAGGATTTGAAAAATATTTTTCTTCGGTTTCTGTAGTCTCTCCAGGCGGATCTCCTGTTGTGGACATCCTGGGACAGAAGAAAGACTGGCCTGTGCCGGGCAGTAAACAGAAAACTGTGCTTGCAGCGGGGAAAGCAGTGGTATTTACCGTCAGCCGGTCCAATACCTCTGCATCGATCTTAATGTATAAAAACATACGAGATAGTAAAGGCAAGGAGCTGACATTCTTAACAGAGATCAGGCCCAACTTTCTTCTCGGCATCAAGACCAGTTATGAAGATTCATTTGGCAATACCGGTGTATGTATTGTGGAAAATGGCCGGGTCATCTTCTCGACACTCCCGGTGGAACAGGCATCCATGCTCCACCAGAGGGTGAGCGTGGGCATCTTGAAGGACAAATTCATTTTCAGCCAGTTGATGAGTGACTATCTCTTCAGCAGTGCGCCCATATTTCTCGAGAGCCGGCTGAACGGGCCATTATGGTCCCTCATCATGATCGAGCCGACCTCGGATGTCTTTAAACCTGTTCGAAGTTTCAGGATGACCTTTATCCTGATCATCTTACTGGCATTTATCATCATCATACTGCTCAGCACCAATCAGATCAGAAAATATCTCGTCCCCCTTGACCGGCTCAAGCAGGGTACGCTCAGGATATCTCAAGGAGACCTTGAATCAAGGGTGACCATACGAAGCGGTGATGAATTCGAGGACCTCGCAGAGTCATTCAATATGATGATTACCCGCATAGACCAGCAGTTCAATGCACTGCAGACCATGGCGGACATCGACCGGGCAATCCTCTCGGAATTTGACTTTGAGAAGATCATCGAAACCTTTGACACCCGCATTGGCGACCTCTGCCCTTGCGATGCTGCAGGCATCAGCTTCCGCTACCAGAGTTCGGATGAGCGGTGGATGACGCATTTCCGCACCATGGGATCAGACAGCACCAGGAGCGCCATGGAAGTCCATTCCCTGAATAATGAGGATCTGGCGCTGCTGTACAACAAGTCCGAGTGTCTCATCTCGGCGCACGACAGCTATCTGCCCAGATACCTCACTACTCTGGCAAAAAATGGCATGAAATCCTTCCTCGTCATGCCCGTCACACTGGACACGCACATGATGGCTGTTGTCTTTCTGGCTTCGCGCAACTATGACTTCACGGACAGCCAAGACCAGGTCAGGGCCCGCCAGATAACCGATCGGGTGGCAGTAGCCCTATCAAATGCATACCTCATCAATGAACTCAATACGCTTAACTGGGGCACCCTGACGGCCCTGGCAAGGGTGGTCGATGCGAAATCTCCCTGGACTGCAGGACACTCCGAACGGGTGGCAGCCATTGCCCTGAGGATTGGAGAGTCCATGGGGCTCAGCCGACATCAGCTCGACGTGTTGAACAAGGCGGGCATGCTCCATGACATCGGAAAGGTGAGCACTCCGCGGGCCATTCTTGACAAGGCCGGCAAACTCACGGATGAAGAATATGCAATTATTCAGTTACATCCGGAAAGAGGCGCCCGTATACTTGAGCCCATAACCCCCTATGCCGAGATGATCCCCATTGTTTTACAGCACCATGAGCGTTTTGACGGCAAGGGTTACCCGGGAAGGCTCTCAGGGCACATGATCACCCTGGGGGCACGTATCATGGCCGTTGCCGACACCTATGACGCCATGACTTCAGACCGGCCATACCGCCCGGGCCTCGATGTTTCCTTTGTCCTGAAGGTAATTCAGAAAGAATCGGGCTCTCAGTTCGATCCCGATGTAGTCCGGGCCTTTTTGAAGATCATGTCGGCGCATGATTTGAACAAGGAGTGTGCGTAAATGAATATACGAAAAATATCGGGCATCATACTCTGTTCCATGGTTGTCCTTCTCCTCCAGTGTACATCAGGCAAGTCATTGCCTGAAGATATCGTGGGGAAATGGACCACCGACGATCAGGCATATAAGGGTGAATTCATCGAGATCTCAATCAATGCCATATCCTATGGGATAGAAGGCGGCGATATTTTCATATACACCGTCAGAAAGGTTAAAAAGGAAAAGGGGCATCTCTATAACAGTACCACCTACAAGGCTTACTGTACGGACGAGTCCGGGGTTGAGAACCTCTTCACCTTTATTTTTACTCCCGATGAAGGCGGATCGATCCGGCAGAAGTCCACGCAGGATATTGTCTGGAAAAGGGTGAAATCTTAAGATCACCGCTTTCCCGCAGCATCATTGTTTTTTATAGGTCCCTTAAATCCATTGATCTCTCAGCCTTTATAGGATGCTGAATTTACCGGCCGTTTCTGGCTGCGAGATCAATGGATTTAACGTAAAAAAGGTTTTTGCACCCCTTCAAACGCAAAATCCGACTTAAAAAGAAAGCGGACGCCACGATGAACAAGACCGGCTGACACCAAGATGATGTTGTGTTAAAGAAATGCAAATGTAATCCTTACGAGAGGTCTGGAAGGAAGATGCTGAAATTCTTTCGTGCGCAGCTGCGTGGAGTGCTGACAATACTTTTTTTCATTGCCGATACCTTTCTGGTGACCGTGCCTTTTTATACCGTTGCCCTGTTCAAATGGATCATCCCCATCCGGTCATGGAGGGTTTTCTGTTCATGGCTGCTCCACCGGATCGGTGATGTGTGGATCTATCTCCTGAACACCGGCCAGGGCCTCTTCACAAAGACAAGATGCGTCACGCGCGGCCTTGAATCGCTGAACATCAACTCGTCGTGCCTGCTCATGGTCAACCACCAGACATGGATCGACATCATGATCCTGGTGAAACTCTTCTATCGCAGGATCCCCGACTTCAAGATCTTCGTGAAAAAAGAGCTCCTGTGGCTGCCCATCATCGGCCAGGCCTTCTGGGCGGTGGATTTTCCCATCATGAATCGTTATTCCTCCTCGCAACTTAGAGAGAACCCGCATCTGAGAGACAAGGACCGGGAAGTCACCAGGAGGGCATGCGAGAAGTTCAAGGCCATGCCGGTATCCGTATTCAACTTTGTGGAAGGCACACGATTTTGCGTGACCAAACACCTTGTTCAAAAATCGCCGTTTACCCATCTCCTCAGGCCGAAGGCCGGAGGCACGGCCCTGGTTCTGAATTCCATGGGGGAGAAGATCCATAACATCCTCAATGTCACCATCGTCTACCCTAAGGGAGTAAGGAATTTCTGGGACTACCTGTGCGGCAAGGTCGATGAGATCAGGGTACATGTGGAACTCCTGCCCGTAACCAGCGACCTGGTGGGCGACTATGACAACGACCCCGAATACCGCAGATATTTTCAGAAATGGATAAATACTCTATGGATGGAAAAAGACCAGCGCATAGATGAGATGCTCCGTTGGGAAACGGCCCTGTGAACTATTCAGCAAGAATCGTGCAGCACAATTTTGCATAAGCCCCATTGCACTTCATGGACGAGTCGTGGTAATGCCCCATATCATGGCTATGGCTGACAGTAAGCATGGTGATGATCGGCGTTCATACCTGTATACCATATTCTGGTTCCTGCTCATTAACTACCTGGTTTCCATTGTCATAAATTATGCATATATCCTTATTGCCCCTGGTGCCCGGAGCCCCCTGAGCCTGTTGTTCATCCATGGGGCGCTCTTGTCCAATGTTGCCATTGTATATCTCGTGCTGGGGGCCTTTTTGAGTCTGGGGGCCATGGTCCCGAAAAGGTCGGCCTGGTTTCTCGGTGCCGCGGTCCTGATCATAACCGTGCTCCACATGCTCAACATCCTGGACATCATCATATTCAGGATATTCAAATATCATATCAACTCCATGGTGGTCCTGCTCATATTCACCGAAGGCGCCAGGGACTCTCTGCATATAGGGACAGGCACGATACTTACCTATGCGGCGATAATAAGCTGCTTCATAGGGTTTGAGGTTTTCATGGTCCGTAACTGCCGGATCAGATTGGGCCCCATGTCCGTCACCCGCAGGATTATCAGCCTGAGTCTCATATTCTCCCTGGTCTTCGTTCTTACGGACAAGACAACGTACGCGGTTTCAGATCTCTACAACATCACCGAGGTTACCAGGTGCGCCAAGGTATTCCCCCTGTATCAGCGTGTCACCATCAAACGTTTCATGGTCAGAAATTTCGGTTTCCATGCGAACCCGACGCTGCACCTGGCTCATTCGAAGGCAAAAGCCAGCCTGTCTTATCCGCTTGAAGCGCTGACGTATACCCCTGTCAAGAGCAAGCCCAACATCATCTGTATCCTCATGGACGCGTGGCGCTTCGACATGCTCGATCCCCAGGTAACCCCCAACATCCTCAAGTTTTCGCAAGAGTCGGTTGTGTTCACGAATCACCACAGCGGGGGCAATGCATCCCGATTCGGGGTTTTCACCTTTATCTACGGGGTATCAGGCAAATACTGGCATTCATTTCTGGCCGAACAACAGAGTCCGGTACTGTTGGATGAATTGATGAAGCAGGGCTATGACTTCAAGATACTGTCCAGTTCGAAGCTGACCAATCCTGAGTTCCGCAGGACCGCATTCGTGAAGTTGCACCCCTATATCAACGACACCCTGCCCGGAACCAAGGCGGATGAACGAGATCCGGAACTGGCCAGGACCTTTGTCAAATGGCTCGACGAACGCGACAGGAACAAGCCTTTTTATGCCTTCCTGTTTTTCGATGCGCCCCATGGGCCCTATAGCTACCCTGACAACTTTGAAAAGTTCAAGCCCTCCAACAAGAACCCCAACTATGTCACCACCAGCAGGAAGGACGCCGTGGCGCTGCGCAACAGCTACAAGAACGCAATATGCTTTGACGACACCCTCATCGGATCGCTCCTTGACACCGTGAGGAAAAAAGGACTGCTGGAAAACTCGATCATCATCATCACCGCAGACCACGGCGAAGAGTTCTATGAGACAGGGTTCTGGGGTCATACAAGCGCTTTCTCACGGTACCAGACCCAGGTTCCGTTGATCATGTACATACCGGGGCACCCGCACGAGAAAATAACCTTTCTAACGAGCCATCTTGATGTCACCCCGACCATCCTTGGCCTTATCGGTTACACAACCCCGGCCGGGGTATATTGCCAGGGGCAGGACATATTTACCCCGGGCGGGCATAAGTACGTCATGGTGTCCGGATGGTCCGATTGCGCCATCATAGATGAGGAGAATACCATAGTTCTTTCAACCGAGACGTACAACCTGGGCGGTTCAGAGGTCCGTACGACCGACGGTTACCGGCTTGTCTCGGACGAGCGTATGGTTTTCGAAAAAAAACAGGACACCATCATGGCCGTCATGATGGGCATGAGCATGTTCCTGAAATAGAAATACATCGTTCGACCTTGATAAAAACCTGTCCTTTTTCTGTTGGATAACCATTGACAATGCGCTTGCAGCCAACTATATAACCGTTAGGTTTAACCAATTGGTTAGCTTATTTATATGGCCTAACCATGGAGCACACTATGACAGACCGGCAGGAAGAGAAAAAGGAAGACACGCTTCGGCGTATCCTGGCAGCGTCCAAGGATGTGTTCGCTGAAAAGGGTTTCGAGGGGGCCAGGGTGGATGAGATCGCCAGGAGGGCAGGGGTCAACAAGGCCACGCTCTACTATCATATCGGTGACAAGAAGGCGCTCTACGCTGAGACCATCCACGATGTGGTAGGAACGGCCTCGCTGAACCTGACCAGAGGTATCATGCAATCACCTTCTCCACAGGACATGATAAGAACCTATATCAATACCCTGGCTGCAACCTTTGACGAAAATCCCCAGATGCCGCGCATCATGATGCGGGAGATAGCATCGGGTGGCCATAATCTGCCCGAGATTTTCTTCAAGGACCTCCTTGCAATCGTCAACACCCTGACCGGTATCATCGAAGAGGGCAAGGCCAAGGGTTTGTTTACGGAGACGCTTCCGCTTCTCGTGCATTTCATGGCCATAGGCGCCATTGTCATTTACAAATCCCTTGCGCCGGTCATGCTCGAAGGGACCGTGATGCCTCATGAACTCAAGTCAATGGGGTGCGAGGTGTCCGGTACTGTAGCAGAGGAAGTGGAACGTCTCATTCTCAAGGCCATAAGCATATGAATGCAGGGCATTCGCAATGGGAGGTCAAGCCGTGAAAAAACGCCTGGTCATTCTTGTATTCATGGCACTGCTCGTGGGCGTGAGCGCCCTGGTCTACTACACCCAGCAGAAGTCGAAAAACGGTGATATGTACTACTCGGGAAGCATTGAAGCAACCCAGTCCAACCTGGCCTTCCAGGTTGCCGGCCGCGTAACCGAGGCGTATGCCAGGGAAGGGCAGTACGTGCTGAAGGGCAGTGTGCTTGCAAGGCTCGACAGCCAGGAGTTCCAGTCGCGCGTCGATCAGGCCCAAGCCGGCCTGGACAAGGCAAAAAAGTCAAAAGAGCAGCTTGAGCAGCTGCTTGAAATATACACCGCCACACTGCCTGGCGACGTATATCGCGCCCAGGCAAACGCGGCAATGGCCCGCAGCACCATGCTCGATGCAGGGAAAAACAATGACCGGTACGAGCAGCTCTTCAGGCAGGGCGTCATCTCCGAGAAGGAACGGGATACCGTGAAACTCGGTTACGACAATGCCCTTTCCAGGCTCAACGAAGCCCAGACCATTCTTGCACAGGCGAAAAGCAATCTCAAAAAGATCGATGCCACCAGGAAGGACATCGAGACCGCCCAATCCCAGATCGACCTGGCCGTTGCCGGCCTCGATCAGGCCCGGATTCAACTTGGGTACACCACGCTCATGGCACCATATAATGGAATCATAACCAGCAGGAACATAGAGCCGGGTGAGGTGGTAACGCCTGGAAGGGAGGTCCTCACGATCTCGGACCTGTCCCGTGTGGACCTGAAGATCTTTGTGGATGAAACCGAGATAGCAAAGGTCAAGCCGGGGCAGAAGGTGGAGGTGAAGGTCGATACCTTCAAGAACAAGGTATTTACAGGCAGCGTTTCATATATCTCACCCGAGGCCGAGTTCACTCCCAAGGTTATCCAGACCAAAAAGGAACGGGTGAAGCTCGTCTATCTGGTCAAGATTTCTCTGGCAAACCCCGCATTCGAGCTGAAGACAGGGATGCCCGCCGATGCCTACCTTAAATAGCGCTTTCATCAGGGCCGATGCCGTTTCCATGCGCTTCGGCCAGACCGAGGCTGTCAGTGAGACTACCCTGGAGGTAGATAAAGGGACCATCTTCGGACTCGTTGGTTCCGACGGGGCCGGTAAATCGACCCTGCTCCGGATGATCGCCACCATGATCAGGCCCACCTCGGGCACTATTTCCGTGGGTGGACTGGACGTGACTACCGAACGATCAAAGGTGAAGCCCCTTATCGGTTACATGCCCCAGCGCTTCGGACTCTACCAGGATCTGAGCGTGGAAGAGAATATGGATTTCTTCATGGACATCTTCGGCATACGCGGCAGGGAACGGAGGCTCAGGAAGGAGAAATACCTGGGTTTTTCAAACCTCCTGCCATACCTTGACCGTCTGGCCGGGAACCTCTCGGGCGGCATGAAACAGAAGCTTGGCCTTGCATGCGTTCTGGTGCATGAGCCCCAGGCGCTTATCCTCGATGAGCCCACCAACGGGGTTGATCCGGTCTCGCGCCAGGAATTCTGGGATATCCTGCTGCAGATGAAGCAGGGCGGCATGACCATCATGGTTTCCACCGCCTATCTGGACGAGGGTGAACGATGCGACCTGCTGGGCCTCATGCACAAGTCGCACCTTCTGACCGTGGCCACGCCATCAGAGATCCGTTCCGGGCACGAATCCCTGGAAGAGGCCATAATCAACCGCATCACCTCAGTGGACAGGGGACTCATCCATGACACCTTCAAGAGATGATGCGATCTTTGTAAGCGACCTTGAAAAACGCTTCGGTGAATTCGTCGCCGTCAACCGAATCTCGTTTACCGTGAAGAAGGGGGAAATCTTCGGTTTCCTGGGCAGCAACGGCAGCGGCAAGTCCACCACCATCCGCATGCTCTGCGGCATCATCACCCCCACGTCGGGTCAGGGTTTTGTGGCAGGGTACGACATTCTTACCCAGGCCGAAGAGGTGAAGCACTCCATCGGCTACATGTCGCAGAAATTCTCGCTCTATGAAGACCTTACACCCTTTGAAAACATCAGATTCTACATGGGGCTCTACAGCGTTCCCTCCAGGGAGTGGAAGGACAGGATGGATTGGGTTCTGGATATGGCCCGGCTCGGCGAAGTGAAGGACCGCCTCACCAGAGAGCTTCCCCAGGGCTGGAGGCAAAGGCTGGCACTCGGGTGTGCATTGCTCCACAAGCCCGAAATCCTTTTTCTCGATGAACCCACTTCCGGGGTGGACCCCATCACCCGAGCCCACTTCTGGGATTTCATCGGCGAAATCGCAGGTCAGGGCATAACGGTCTTTGTCACTACCCATTACATGGACGAGGCACTTAACTGCGGACGCATCGTCATGATAGACCTTGGCAACATAGTTGCCCAGGGAAGCCCCATGGAGATCGTATCCCGAGTATGCCCGGACAAGCCGGATGCAGACCTCAACGATGCCTTCATAACACTCATGTCCAGGGTGCCCTGATGAACCCGCGCAAGATCAATGCCGTCATGCGCAAGGAGTTCACTCACCTCACCAGGGATCCCCGCAGCCTCATCCTTGCCTTTATCATACCCTTGAGCCTCATCCTGCTCTTCGGTTATGCATTGAGCCTGGACGTCGAAAATGTGGAAACCGTCGTGGTGGATTATGACCGCACGGCCATGAGCCGAGACCTCATAAAGCACCTTGATGCCTCGGTCTACTTCCGGGTGAAGGCGTATGCCAGCACCGCAGTTGAGGCAGGCGATTTCCTCGACCGCGGCACGGCGGCAATGGGCATCATCATACCGCCTGGATTTTCGCGCGACTTAAAGGCGGACCGTGTCTCACCCATCCAGGTGATCATGGACGGCAGCGACCCTAATTTCTCAAGTATTGCAAGGGGTTATATCAACAGCTTCGTAGCAGGTTACAACAACCGGCTCCTGCTGGGCTTTCTGAACAGAAACGGCATGGAGGGGATAAAA
This sequence comes from uncultured Bacteriovoracaceae bacterium, assembly GCA_964600235.1. GTDB lineage: Bacteria > Desulfobacterota > Desulfomonilia > UBA1062 > UBA1062 > MWEI01. Next base: position 168,292 of record CAZRIV010000001.1, read on the forward strand.
CCACCCGTAGAGGGCCGCATCAGGGTCTGGTTCAACGAGGACCTTGAGAGCAGGAAATTCATCATACCGGGACTCATTGCCGTGATCATCATGATTGCAGGTGCCATGCTCACCTCTCTGGTGATAGCCCGCGAATATGAGAACGGCACCATGGAGACCATCAAGTCGCTGCCCCTTTCCGCGATTGAACTGCTCCTGGGCAAGTCCATACCCTATTTTTTCATAGCGCTGATCAATGTCTTCATATCAGTTCTGCTCGGTCAGCTGCTTTTCGGTGTGGTCATGAAGGCCAATTTCTGGCTCATGATCTTTGGTTCATCGCTCTATATCTTCGTGGCCCTCACCCTGGGGCTGCTCATCTCAACGGCTGCAAAATCGCAGCTTATGGCAAACCAGGGGGCCATACTGCTTACTTATCTCCCGTCTCTTCTCCTCTCGAACTTCGTGTTCCCCGTCACGAACATGCCGACAGTTCTCCAGGTCTTCAGTTATGCCGTCCCAGCCACCTACTACATAGATATCTTAAGCGGCATCTATCTGAAGGACCTTGTGTTCACAGAGCTCTGGCATGATTTTGCCGTGCTCGGGTTGATGTTCATCCTCCTTTCGGCATTGAATGTAGTGCTGCTCAGGAAGGAGGGCCTATGAGCTGGATGAGGATCAGAGAACTGGTACGCAAGGAATTCATCGTCCTGTTCAGGGATGAGAAGAACCGTCGTCTGCTCGTCATGGCCCCCATCATCCAGATCCTTGTCTTCGGCTATGTCGTGAATTACGACATCCAGGACATCCGCATGGCGATACTTGATCAGGCAAGAACCAGCGAGAGCAGGGGGCTCATCGATGCCTTTGAAGGGAACAAGACCTTCAGGGTCGTTTCCTGCCCCGGGAACGCTGCTGATCTCGAGCAACTGCTCGTCAGGGGCAGGGTGGATATCGCAATGAAGATCGCTCCGGACATGACCAGCCGTATCAGGCAGGGCAGTACCTCGGACGTGCAGATACTAGCAGACGGCAGCATGAGCAACATGGCCTCGGTAAGGATCGCGTATACCGTCATGGTGCTGGATGCTTTCAACCAGGACATGATCAGGGAGATGAAAGGGCAAAGCCTGGATTACGGCCGAATAGACGCCCGCATCAGGGCCTGGTACAACCCCAACATGGACAGCCGGAACTTCTTTGTCCCGGCCATCGTGGCCTTTGTGGTCATGCTGCTGTCCCTGCTGCTCACCTCCATCGCGGTGATCAGGGAAAAGGAATCTGGCACCCTGGAACAGCTCATCGTGACACCCCTGAAGCCTGTCGAAATGATCCTTGGAAAGACTATCCCCTACATCATCATTTCGCTCGTTCAGATGATCGTGGTAACGATCCTGGCCAAGGTATGGTTCGCTGTCCCCTTTGCAGGCAGCATGCTGCTTCTGTTCTTCGCCACCTGCCTGTTCCTGCTGAGTACGCTCGGGGTAGGTCTCTTCATCTCCACAGTCTCGGCCACCCAGCAGCAGGCCATGATGACTACCTTCTTCTTCATCCTGCCGTTTTTCATGCTCTCGGGCTTTGTCTTCCCAATAGCCAACATGCCCGTGGTAGTCCAGTGGCTGTCCTGTCTGAACCCGTTGAGGTTCTTCCTGGTCATTCTCAGGGGAATCTTCCTCAAGGGGGTGGGGTTCACCATCCTATGGCCTCAATTCCTGGCGCTCACCGTACTGGGTATTGTGCTGTTTGCCGGTGCAATCAGGAGATTCCATAAAAAGCTCGACTAAAGGGTTCACATTCATATGCAAAACAGGATTCATTCTATCCGGTTTTGCGGCATGATCAGTCTATTCTCTGACAACCATCACCGGTGCTTTTGCAGCGCGAACCACCTTGTCGGTAACGCTTCCGATGAGGTGCTTGAAAATACCCTTGCTCCCATGGGACCCGATGATGATGAGGTCGCTTCCGGTCCTGAGCTGCTCATCCAGTATCACCTCGGCAGGAGCGCCTTTCTTGAGGTCATAATCGATCTCCACGGTCCGCGGTCCTTTCAAGGAGCTCGCCTCTTTCACGAGCATCTCTTTTGACCTCTTCATGCTTTCTTCCTCGAGATGTTCGACATCCTCTTCCCTCAGGCAGTAGTCCGCTGCACACTGCTGGATCTTCTCATCCACAACATGAAGCAGAACAACCTTGGCATTGTACTTCTCTGCCAGATCAACGGCCTTTTCCAAGGCCATATCAGAAGATTGAGAGAAATCTGTCGGGACAAGTATGGTCTTCGGAGTAAACATTTTATCCTCCTTTCATGAAGAGGATATTACAGGTGATATCCTCTTTATCTATTGCCCTGAACCTCTCACCAACCCTTCCATTTCTCTATATATATTCTGATGATCGCACACTGTTAATAGATTCACGTTGAAGGATTGGGATTGATTCAGGGTCTCAACACGCCGCGAATACCGGCATCCCCTTGCGGCTTGCACATCGGCTTATTGAGGTTTATCATAATCATCGAATTTTGTGGTTGAGTTGACAAGAACACTCAAGGAGGAACTTGGATGTCATGCAGGATTCCTTATGAAAAGCTCCGGTACATCTGCAAACCCTCTGTGTTCAGATGCGCAGACAGCAGAGGCGCCAAACCTCTCCAGACCATTCTGGGACAGAAAAGGGCTCTCAAGGCGCTCGACTTCGGGTTGAGGATCCAGAACAAGGGCTTCAACATCTATGTCTCGGGGCATGCCGGTTCCGGGAGAAAGACGGCATTGAGGCGTTACCTGCTGGATCTCGCGAAAGAAAAGCCGACCCCGCCGGACTGGTGCTATGTGAACAATTTCAAAGACCCGTACCGGCCCAATGCCATATCAATGCCTGCAGGCATGGCACGGGAATTCAGCCATGATGTCGATCTTCTCGTAAAGGCGGCGCGCAAGGCCATCGTCAAGGTTTTCGAAAGCGAGGAGTATGCAAACCGGAGGAGCAATACGGCCAAGAAGTTCCAGGAACAGCGCGAGGAGCTCTTCAGCAGGATCAATGAAGAAGCCCGCAAGAATGATCTTCTCATCCAGGCTACCCCCATGGGCCTTCTGGCAATACCCATCGTGGATAACCGCCCCATGAACGAAGATGAATTCCGTGCCCTTGACAAGAAGACGCAGATCGCCTTTTCCCGAAGACAGGCAAAACTGCAGGAAAAAATCAAGAAGGCCGGCCGCCAGCTTGCCGTCCTCGAGAAGAAGACGACCGAGATGATAGCGAAGCTGGACCAGGATGTTACGTCCTACACCCTGGATAACCTTATGGATGACCTCATGGAGAAATATCGCAGGCAGCCAGGTATCACCTCCCACCTGAAGGCCATGCATGAGGACATGGTGGAGAACCTTGCCCTGTTCAGGGGTGATGAACAGAAAAAAGAGGAGGGTCCCGAGGCATCTTTTGTCGTGGATGGCGAACTCAGGTTCAGAAAATACAAGGTCAATGCGGTCGTGGACAACTCGGAATTGAAAGGCGCCCCCATCGTCATCGAGATGAACCCGACCTACAACACCCTGTTCGGAAGGATTGAAAAGGAGTCTCAATTCGGGACACTCATAACCGATTTCACCATGATCAGGGCAGGTTCCCTGCACCGTGCAAACGGTGGTTATCTCATAGTCCCGGTCGAGGATGTCCTCCTGAACGTCTTCTCCTGGGAAAGTCTCAAACGTGCCATACGCAATCGTGACATCCGCATAGAGGAGGCTTATGAACGCCTGGGTTTCATGATCACGAGAAGTATCATGCCCGAACCCATTCCATGGGATGTCAAGGTCATCCTCATTGGTACGCCCTATCTGTACTATCGGCTCTATGAACTTGATGAAGATTTCCAGGATCTTTTCAAGGTCAAGGCCGACTTCGATACGGTTATGGAGCTCAATGATACGAATATACGGAGCTATGCCTCCTTCCTGTGCAACCTCTGCGAAGTGGAAAACCTTCACCATTTCGATAAGAAGGCAATCGCAAAGGTGGTCGAGCACAGCTGCAGGCTGGCATCCGATCAGGAAAAGCTCTCGACCAGATTCGGCGAGATAGCCAATGTGATCCGCGAAGCCAGTTTTTATGCCACGCAAGAGAATGTCGCGCTCGTGCGTGACTCTCACGTGAACCAGGCCGTTGAAGAACGCTTCCTCAGGTCGAATCTCCTCATGGAAAAAACAAAGGAGATGATCGGGCAGGGCGTGATAAAAATTGATGTGGAAGGTGAAAAGGTGGGGCAGATCAACGGCCTTTCCATTATCGACCTCGGCGATATCATGTTCGGCAGACCAAGCAAGATTACCGCAAGCATAGAACCCGGCCATGACGGGCTCATAGACATAGAGCGCGAGGCCAGACTCGGAGGGCCTATCCATACGAAAGGAGTAATGATCCTTTCGGGATTTATCGCTCAGACCTATGCAAAGGACAAGCCCATCAGCCTTTCTGCCAGACTCGTATTCGAACAGAGTTATTCGGGCGTGGAGGGAGACTCGGCATCATCGACCGAGCTCTATGCCCTTCTGTCAGCCTTGTCCGGCAAGGCCATAAAACAGGGGATCGCGGTTACCGGATCGGTGAACCAGAATGGAGAGGTACAGGCCATCGGCGGTGTTAATGAAAAGATTGAAGGCTTTTTCGAGGTTTGCAAGGTCATGGGACTCACCGGTGATCAGGGGGTCATCATTCCGCAGAGCAATGCAAGAAACCTCATGCTCAAGGACGAGGTGATCGAAGCGGTCAAGGCAGGGAAATTCAGCATATACAGCGTGGGCCATATTGATGAAGGCATAGAGATCCTTACCGGTGTCAAGGCAGGCCGGAGGCTCAAGTCAAACAGGTTCGCGCCAGGCACCATACACGGCCTGGTTGATAAGGAACTCCGCCGCCTGGGAGAGACGTGGGTAAACTATTCCGATATGCGTACCTCATCTCGAAAAAAGAGAACTATCAGGAAATCGAACAAGCTATGAAAATATAGGATGAATGATCGGTGTAAACAGTGCAGGCGATCTTTCAATGGCCGTCAGACCCGAAGCTTTTCGATCTTCGACTGCGTTCATCAGGTGAGAGTAGGCAGTTCAATGCACACTCGACATCGCACCTCCCGTCGCATGGTTCCACGTGTATCGTCACGTTCGCAGAGGGAAACCGCCCGTAGATCATGCGCGTGATGTCATCCGTGATGCTGTGCGACTCTTCAACGCTCATGTCCGGATCGACCAGCATATGAAACTCGATAAACCTTATGCTGCCGGCCTTTCTGGTCTTGAGCTTGTGATAGCCGTTCACCTTCGGGTGCATGCTCGCGATAAGATCCTTGATCTCGTCCCTTTCAGCAGGTGGCAGGGTGTGGTCCATGAGATCTCTTGACGCTTGAAGGGTGAGTTCCCACGCAGCATGGATGATGAGCAGCGCCACGGCTATGGCCGCTACCGGGTCGATCCAGTTTAGTGGCACCCCAGGCATGATTCGTGCTCCCAGCCAGATCAGAAAAAGCCCTGCCATGACGCCGGCGGAGGTATATACATCCGTCCTCAGGTGCCATGCATCGGCCTTGAGGGCAACAGAATCCGTCTTGTTTCCAATGTCAAAGAGTCTCTCTGACACGAGGATATTAACAATGCATGATACGAGCATGACGCCGACGCCCCATGAGGCATTATCAAGAGGCTGCGGCTCCATAAGACGCTTGATCGCCTCATAGATGATCCATACCGCTGCCAGGAAGATGAGCATTGCCTCGACGCTCCCGGATATGTTCTCAAGCTTTCCGTGTCCGAAGGGATGCTCCTTGTCAGCTGGCTTACTTGAATTCTTGACGGAAAAATATGCAATGAGGGCGGCGATGAGATCAACCCCGGAGTGGATGGCTTCTGAGATAATGGATACCGATCCGATCATCATGCCGACTACAACCTTCATGACGATCAGAGAACTGTTTGAAATAATGGATAGTCTTGCAACAGAGACCTTTTCGTTTTGAGATTCCATCTTTTTCACCCGGACAGCTACATGTCTACCGCTTGAATGTATATCAGATATTTGCAATAAGTGCACAGGGATATGTCTTGAGGGTCTGCAGGCTATAAGGATCGGGCTGGGGTCATCGTGGCTGGAAATAAATGTTCATCCATCATGCGAGGGTCTTTATCCGCTTGAATAATCGTCCACGTTTTAGTACGCATGTTCGGGGAAGAAATAATTCGAGGAGGTACCCATGAAAGGCTCAAGGGCGACGATACAGATTGTTCTTGTGATAATACTCATTGTCTCGCTTACAGGGGTGATCTACTTTTATCTCGAATGGGAGAAGCCTTCAATAACACTGGGCAATCCTGTTTCGAGCATAGGTAATTTCAGGGATGTATCCATACGTTTCCAGGATAAACGAAGTGGCTTAAGGGATCTCAAGGTAGCCATCATCCAGAACAAGCACGAGTTTGTAATAGCATCTGAACAGATCCCCTATAAAGGAACTTTTGACAAGACGCTCTCCATAAAGATCGTACCCAGGGACCTGAGGATCAAAGACGGGGAGGCGCTTCTCGTGGTCAAGGCCACGGACTTCTCGCCATTGAAGAACACAACCGAACAGCAGACAAAGATCACCGTTGACTCCACGCCCCCACGGATAACCCTGCTGACACATGCCCACAACATCAACCCTGGCGGCACATGCCTCGCCATCTATCGTGTCAGCAAGGCAGTGAGGACAAGTGGTGTAAAGTGCGGCGATACCTTCTTCCCTGGTTATCTTGTCCAGGGCCAGGCAAAACCCTACTACGTCTGTTATTTCGCCGTGCCCCGTGATGTGAACAGAGGCACGCCCATAGCGGTCACGGCCCAGGACAGGGCACTCAACACGGCCATTGCGGGCATACCCTTCTATATCAGGAGTGTACGGCCGTTCAGGAATGATACGGTCACGGTGGGTGACAGCTTTGTTCAGCAGAAGACCGTTGAATTCCAGGAGCAGGACACCAGGCTTTCCGGAAAATCGCCCTCGGAGGTGTTTGCATTCGTGAATACCCAGATCCGCAAGGAAAATGATGAGAAGATACTCTCCATCGTAAAAAAGACGGACAGCAAACAGAACTGGCAGGGAATCTTCCTCAGGATGAAGAACTCGGCACCCAGGGCCCTTTTCGGTGATGCGCGCACCTATGTCTACCAGGGCATAGAGCAGGGGACCAGCGTCCACCTGGGGGTTGACCTGGCATCGACGAGCCAGGCCCCGGTGGAAGCCGCCAATACCGGCACAGTGCTTTTCGCCGATTTTCTGGGCATCTACGGTAATTGTGTCATCATCGATCACGGCCAGGGCATCTCAAGCCTCTACGCCCATTTGAGTTCCCTCGCGGTAAAGGAAGGCGATCCCGTATCAAAGGGCCAGGTTGTCGGAAATTCTGGGGCCACCGGCTTTGCCGGGGGAGACCATCTCCACTTCAGCATGATCGTGGGCGGTGTCTTCGTAGACCCCAAGGAGTGGTGGGATCCCCACTGGATCAGGGACAATGTGGAGAAGAAATTCGCCCTGGCCAGGACTTTATAAGATCTTATCCTCAAGGTATGATACCCGGTTCGTATCCGTGCGGCATGGTTACGGGCCATGAGCCGTGCGAGGCGGGAGAAATCAGGGTTATTATGTCCGGCCCGGCTAACAGATCCCGGACAACCCACAGCTCAGCGTCTGGCCTTTCCTGCTGCCGTCACGGTAGACCGTGATACCCTTGCATCTCATCTCGTAAGCCAGGATCAGGGTTTCCCTGATCTCGTCAGGGGACACGTCTGACCTGAAATTGATGGTTTTTGATACCGCATTGTCCGTATGGGCCTGGAAGGCGGCCTGCATCATCACATGCCTTGAAGGGGGAATCCCGGCGGCTGTCGAGAAAAGGGCCCTGAGCCTGTCTGATATCCTGGGATCATCCGGGAGGAATCCGGTCTTTTTGAGAACACGTGCCAATTCCCGGTCCAGGACACCCTCCTGTTCGGCCTTGAGCTGAAACACCGGGTCCATCTCGGCTACACCGATATCGCCGGGTATGATCCTCGAGTAGTACAGGGCGTATAGAGGTTCAATACCCGAGGAGCACCCGGCTATGAGGCTCAGGGAACCGGTGGGGGCAATGGTGGTCAGCGTGGCGTTCCTCATGGGCGCCTTTCCATGGCAATCAAAGACGCTCCCTGGAAAGTTGGGAAAGGGTCCCCTGGTTTGGGCAAGCTCTCTGGACGCCTCATGGCTGTGCTCCCGGATGAACTTCATGATTTGTCCCGCAAGGCCCAGGCCTTCTTCTGACTGATAGGGGATACCCAGCAGGATAAGAAGGTGGGCAAATCCCATCACACCCAGGCCTATCTTCCGGTTGCCCCTGGCAAGGCGTCTTATCTTGGCCAGAGGGTAGCGGTTGACCTCGATGACATCGTCTAGGAACCTTACTGCCGAACGAACGGTCCGTCCGAGTTTTTGCCAGTCGATTTCGGCACGGTGCACATTCCCTTTAAGCATCCGGGCGAGGTTGATGGAGCCCAGGTTACAGGCCTCATATGCCAGGAGTGGCTGCTCGCCGCAGGGATTCGTAGCCTCGATCGTCCCCAGGCGCGGTGTCGGGTTGTGGCGGTTGATTTCATCAAGGAAGAGGATACCCGGCTCGCCGTCTTCCCATGCGCACTGGGCAATGAGGTCGAAGAGTTTTCGCGCATGAACAGTCTTTGCCCTACTGCGGCTGCGCGGGTTGATCAGGCCGAAATCCTTATCTTTCATTACCGCATCCATGAATGATTCTGTTATGCCTACGGAAAGATTGAAGCTATTGAGACGTCCCGGGTCCCTTTTGACCGTGATGAATTCCTCTATATCCGGGTGATCGATCCTGAGGACACCCATGTTTGCCCCGCGTCTCGTTCCTCCTTGTTTTATGATGTCGGTGGCCTTGTTGAACACGTCCATGAAGGACACCGGTCCGCTTGCTACCCCGCTGGTGCTCAGGACGATATCGTTTTTCGGCCTCAGGTTGCTGAAAGAGAACCCCGTACCACCACCGCCCTGGTGGATGATGGCAGTGTTCTTTACTGCATCGAAGATGGATTTAAGGGAGTCATTTACCGGCAGGACGAAGCATGCAGCCAACTGGCCGAGATCACGGCCGGCGTTCATCAGGGTAGGAGAGTTGGGGAGAAATTCCAGGGAAGAGAGCATCTGATAAAAATCTTCGGCAGTACGTGAGCATTCCCTGTGGGGGCCGAATGCCTTCTCGGCCTTTGCCACATGCAGGGCAACCCGCTTGAACATTTCATCCGGGGTCTCTATCACATTTCCTTCACGATCCTTTTTGAGGTAGCGCGCATTGAGGACCTTGATGGAATTCTCCCCCAGATCAACCTTCATGAACAATCGGTCTCCCTAGCTATCTGGAATCTACATACCTAATTAAAAATAGAGGTATTGCCCGATAAATCAAGACTCCCGCAGCGAACGACTTCTCCTTTGCCGCTTGTCATGGAGTGAACAGACCGTTATAGTGATGGTTGGAGGGTAAGGATGGATAAGCTCAATAAAGGAGACATGGCGCCGGATTTTTCATTGAAAGACCAGAACGGAACCATGGTGAGACTTTCTGATTTCAAGGGCAGGAAGGTGCTGCTCTTCTTCTATCCCAAGGCATTAACATCCGGTTGCACCGTGCAGGCCAAAGAGGTGAGCGCAGCCAGAAAACTGCTGGCCCAGAAGGGTGCCGAGGCTATAGGCATAAGCACTGATCTTCCTGATCTACTCAAAAAGTTCGACAACAGGCATGAACTCAATTTTGCACTCCTCTCTGATGCAGATCACAGGGTGTCAGAACTCTATGGTGTCTGGGCAGAGAAGAACATGTACGGAAAGGTTTTCTACGGCATTGTCCGCTCGGCATTTCTTATAGATGAAGATTCCCGAATCCTCCAGACATGGTACAAGGTAAGCCCCAAAGATACGGTTCCGAAGGCCCTGCAGGAGCTCAAAAAGTAACCTGGCTGTCGCGTAAAAGGTGATAGTCGGTTTACTTTTCCCAGTATGCCTTATAGGTATCCTTTATCATGACCTTCCGGTCTGACATGAATTGTTCAAATATATCGGATAGATATATGAACTTGTAGATGTCATTGATCCGTGCACAGAGCTTTACGGCGCGCGGCCGTGATATTTCAACAAGCGAGCTCATGGCGCCGCCGGTCTTCATGTATCTGCCCAGGTCATACTTGGTAAGCACGCCGCCCATGCGGAAGTCTTTCTGGATGTAGAGGATCCCGTTGCTGGCATTTGCATAGACCGGCACGGCACCATAGTGAGTGGCATGGTGGCGCACATCCAGCAGATTATCACAGTCATTGATCATGGAGCTGATGCTAATGTAGTCTTTATGCCGGTTGAGCTTAAGCCAGTACCTCAGGTCAGAGGGGCTCATGGCTATGGGCTTGGTATGATCGACCTTGATGGGAGTGTAATGGGAACGGTTGAGCAGCATGAACAACTCGTTTGCAAGTGCACATACAGCCTGATAGAGATCCCCGTGCAGTGCATCAAAGGCCTCCTTTGCCTCGAATACCCTGAGGTCGAGGCTGGATCCGTCGATAAAACTCGACGAGAAGAGACGGTCCATGTTCTCTATCTGGTAGAAGGCCCCCGAGAGCTTGACCTCGACGGTATAGTGGAGGATCTGAACGTACGCGATGTCCTTTTCCTGCTTCAAGGAAAGATCCGGGGCCTCGTTGTTGAGATAATTCGCTATGTCGAAGTCCGCTGCCAGCTCCCGTAAACCCCACCAGTAGTCCAGCGCAGTGAGGTCCTTGTATTTCTCCTCCTTGTCTTTTCCATGGCACAGGTGGCGGTCTATTGTCTGGGGCTTATCCATGTTCATATTCTCCAGGGGGCCCCGCGATCTCACACGAGATGCGGTTCCCATTAATTTTATGTATATGGAAAGAGGTGTCAGCGCAAGAGGATAGAGGTTTTCCAAAGTCAGCCTTTATGAGGAAAAATGCCTGATTCCCGCTGATGAAGGATGAATGGATTAACCGGCACCACGAAGCGGTAATCCTGTGCACATGTTATGATATCTTGACTCCACAAGAGGATATAGCATAGTTTAATCATGGCTGCTCAAGATTCCGCACAATTGCACCGTGAATGGAGCCATCCATCAGCCAACAAACCCCAGGAGGGCAGATGTCCGGAAACAAACAGTATCGGAGCATACCAAAAGTAGACACCGTGCTCAGAGAGTCCATCCTTCAGGAGATGCCCTATGACCCGTCCATCATCAAGCGCATGCTCCAGCAAAGGCTCGAATCCATACGGCACGAAATCACGCAGGGCAGGCTCGACCTGAGCCCCGATGCAGCAAGCATTGCCGGGGAGGTGGCGGTCCAGGTACGATCCATCCTGGAATCGGGGCTGAAATATATCATCAATGCCGCAGGGGTTGTCGTCTTTACCAACCTCGGCAGGGCACCGCTTGCCCAAGAGGCCCTGGATGCGGTCCTACATGCAGGGAGTTCCTATTCGGACCTGGAATTCAACCTGAAAGAGTCGAAGAGAGGTTCCAGACAGGACCACATCCGCCCCCTGACCAGGGCCTGCTTCGGGGCCGAGGATGCCCTGGTGGTCAATAACAATGCCGCCGCGGTCATGCTCGTCATCGCGAGCCTCGCCAAGGGACGTGAAGTCATCGTGTCCCGCGGAGAGCTGGTGGAGATCGGCGGGTCGTTCAGGATGCCCGATGTGATGGCCATCAGCGGAGGTGTTTTGAAAGAGGTGGGCACCACCAACAAGACCAGGCTCAGCGATTATCAGAACGCCATAACCGATGATACCGCGCTCATCATGAAGATTCACAGGAGCAATTTTTCCATCGTGGGATTCACCGACGAGGTGGGGATAGAAGATCTCTCAGTGCTGAGCCGCCAAATCGGCAAGCCGCTTTTTGTGGACATGGGCTCGGGTGTCCCGTTTGATCTCGGTCCCTACGGGATTCCCGGGGAATGGACAATCCCGTCGTGCCTCCGGCAGGGCGCCGATGTCATCAGCTTCAGCGGCGACAAGGTGCTCGGCGGACCCCAGGCCGGGATCATCCTCGGCAGGGCGAACCTGGTCCAGACAATGGCAAGGCATCCTCTCCACCGGGCCGTACGGGTCGACAAGCTCACCATGGCCTCCCTGGGTGCGACACTGAGGCTGCTAGCCCAGGGCAGGATCGATCAGATTCCCGTCTTGCGCATGATCACTGAGCCGGTTCTCCAGGTGAAGAAGCGCGCTCAGAAACTCGCGAGGCTCATCAAGACAAGTCCTTGCAGCGTTCTGTCAACCCAGGCCGTGATAGGCGGCGGATCGGCTCCCACAAAAGGCTTTCCGTCCTACGGCGTGCTGTTGAAGACATCGAAGGCCCAGCAGGTACATGCACGATTGAGGTCGTGCATCCCGGCAGTGCTCTGCAGGATCGAGGATGACAGGCTCATCTTTGACATGAAGTCCGTGGCTCATAAAGAGATCCCTGTTCTCGCACAAAAAATCAATGAGGTGTTCTCCCATGAGTCTTAAGGTTGGTCTGGCCCTCGGGGGCGGAGGAGTTCGGGGACTCGCCAACATCGGGGTGATCAAGGCCCTTCTGGAGGCCGGAATTGTGCCTGATGTCGTTGCAGGGACAAGCATGGGCGCCATTGTCGGTTCACTCTATGCAGACAGCAAAGATATCGCACTCGTGGAACGCACCATAAAGAATATGCTTTCATCCGAGGAATTCCGCCAGAAGGTAGGCCGGCTTTCAGGGTCGGGTGATCTGGACAGAGGCTTTATGGATAAACTCTTTGAGACGGCCAAAAAAGGATATTTCTTCTACCGCTTCCTGTTCAGGGAGTCGGTGGTGTCCGCCGAGGCCTTTTTTTCAGAGATCGACCGTATCATACCGGACAAGCATTTTTCAGAACTCTTGATGCCCTTTGCATGCATGTCACTGGATGTGGTTTCCGGATATCCGCAGATACTTCATTCGGGCATGGTACGTCAGGCAGTCAAGGCATCGAGCGCCGTTCCGGGGATTCTCCCCCCGGTGGCCATCGACGGAAGGATGTGTGTGGACGGCGGATGGGTGGAGGCGGTACCCGTTTCCGCGGCTAAAGTTCTCGGAGCCGGATTTGTCATAGGCGTTGACGTGTCACGCGAGATGGCGTCCATCGATTACAGGGAAGAGATCAAGAACAGCATGGATGTCCTGTTCAGGGCCGGGGACATAACCCGCTCCATCATGAACACGTTCAGGACGAGTGAGGCCGACTTTGTAATTAATCCCGAGGTGGGGGACGCCGAATGGTCGGACTTCAACAACATCAACACCTATATAACAGCCGGATACAGGGCGGGATCTCAGGCGGCAGGGGCCATCAGGAAGGCGCTTAAGATTTCCCGCATCAAGGCATTGCTGTGGATGAAAAAATAGAATTTCTTACCGGCCCCGATGATCACGGAGTCCGTCTCGATGTCTATATCTCCAGCCATCTGAACCTTAGCCGATCATATGCCGTGCACATCATCGAACAAGGCCTGGTCCTGGTGGACGGCAGCATAAAACGCCCGTCCTTCAAGCTGAAAAGCTCCTTGAGAATACATGGTGCCTATGGAATGCCCCCCAGAAAAGATGACATCCCTGCGGCCCGGGAAATGCCGCTGGAAATCATCTATGAAGACCAATGGATCGTTGTCGTCAACAAGCCGGCAGGCCTGACGGTTCATCCCGGGGCAGGGAACTCTGAAAATACCCTTGTGAACGGCCTGCTGGCCAGATACCCCGAGATGGCAAACGTGGGAGATCCCTCCAGGCCGGGTATAGTGCACCGCCTTGACAAGATGACCTCGGGGGTCATGGTGGTGGCAAGGCACGCCGATGCCTATTCAATACTCGTCAATGCCTTCAAGGCTCATGAGCACCTCAGGGAATACCGCGCGCTCATCTACGGCCGCATGTCCCGGTTGCAAGGCACCATTGAGACCTTCATGCAGAGGAATCCCGGTAATAGAATGAAGATGACCTCTCGCGCATACCAGGGGAAAAAGGCCATTACCCACTGGAAGGTTCTCAAGGAGTGGGAGGGATTCTCATTGCTTGAACTGAGCCTTCTCACGGGCAGGACACATCAGATTCGTGTCCACCTTTCCGATATGGGGTATCCTGTGGTGGGAGATGCGCAATATGGCGGCCGGCGAAGGGCCGCCGGCATAAAGAACACCCGGTTGCAGTCATACATAAAGTCTCTGGACAGACAGATGCTCCATGCCTGCACACTCGGCATCACCCACCCCGTGACCGGAAAATTCATGGAATTCAAAAGTCGCATGCCTCGGGAAATTTCTGCATTGATCTCCCTGCTCGATGATACGGCAGAACTCGGTGCATCTTTGCACAGTCCCTTGAATGATCCCATGCCTGTTGAATAATAACCTGTTCTTGTCTTGACAAACCACGGACCTTGCAAGATCATGCCGGCATGCGCAGGGTAGGGGACATACTTTCCGGGAGTGGCCACCAGATAGGCCAGATCATGAAGATCAGGCAGAACTGGAAGGATATTGCGGGCGAAGTACTTGCCAGTCATACAGAGCCTGTTGTGATCAGGAAGAAGGTACTGCACGTGATCTGCGATTCGCCTGCCTGGGCACAGCAGATAGGGATGCTGACCACGGTGATTGAAAAACAGATCAAGGACATCACCGGTCTCAGACTTTCAAAGGTCGAAGGCCAATTCGGCATGGTGAAAAGAAATCCTCAGAATCAGAGCATATCTAGGACCGTAATAAAACCTGACATCGACCCTGAGGATGTGAAGAAGATCAAGGACCCCAAGCTTGTCGAGGCCGTGCTCGAACTGGTAAATCTCGAAGGGACATGACATTTGGCTGGCGAAGAGAAGGAGGTGCCAGCCTCTTCTACCGGCCAATGGCCTGCTGACTGAACCATCCGAACATGTCGCGGGATTTCTTCTCTCGTCTTCCGGATATCCGGGCCGCTGAATGAACTGCCTGCTGTAAACAGTGTTTACAGCAGGGAAAAGTTCTGCTATACCAGCATGCATAAAACCGGACGGATTTCTGGGAATCCCCCAAACAAGGAGCACTCATGTCTTTACCCGACAGGAACAACCCATATTCGTTTGACGAGTACCTCACCTGGAGGAATACCTTCAACTATTATCTCCACGACGACTTTTTTCAGAAGGTCGTGAAGCACTATGCAGGGAGTGAATGGGACGACATCAACCAGGAGCTGGTCAAGATGTCCGAAAAGGTCTCTTTCAGATGGAGGGACTTTGCCGAAGCCATTGCCTGGCCGGAGAAGAGGCCGTACATGATGCACTTTGACGGCCACAACCACCGCATAGACAGGATCGTACGTCCTGCCCAGACTGAGATAATGGAGAGGGAGATCTTCTCCGAGGCCCTGTTCTCCGGCAAGACATCACCCTGGCTCAAGCTCGCCAAGATGTTTCTCATTTATCAGAATGGCGAGGCGTGCATTGCATGCCCCATGACCTGCACTGAGGGCCTGGTTGCATTGCTGGAAAAATTCGCAGCTGACCCTGAGACGAAAAGCATACTCAGGCATTGCAAGGAGGGTATGAACGGAGACTTTGCCATAGGGGCACAATACCTCTCCGAGATCCAGGGCGGTTCAGATGTACCGTCCAATGTCCTGGAGGCGGTAAGGGAAGATGACGGATGGCGGCTCTACGGTAAAAAGTTTTTCTGTTCTGCAACCCATGCGGATTACGCGGTGGTGACCGCAAAGCCCGCAGGCTCGGAAAAGGTCGCCCTCTTCGTCGTGCCCTCGTGGCTGCCGGGCAACAAGGAGAAGGAGATCAGGAACGGGTGCACCATCGACAGGATCAAGTGGAAGATGGGTACGAGCGAACTGACCACTGCAGAGATTACGTACCAGGGTGCCCTGGCCTATCCTGTAGGTCCCCTGGACAGGGGGGTCGCCAACATCGTGGGCATCGTACTCACCTATTCCCGGCTCACCGTAGGGCTCTCGGCTGCCGCCTTCATGACCCGCTCCGTAAGGGAGGCCAAAAAGTATGCAGAGCTTCGAGAGGCATTCGGACTGAAGATAAGCCAGTTTCCCATGCTGGCCAATCAGATCCGGTCCATCGAAACGTCGGCCCAAAGAACCACTGCTGCGGCATTCAGGCTCTACCGTGATTTTCTGCAGCTGGAAGGAGGCCTGAAGGGCGGTCTGGACCCGGATGAATCTCCCCGGATGAAGAAGAAACGCTTCGCAGTCAGGGAGTTGATCATGCTCCAGAAGATGGCAGCCTCGTGGGACTGCACGGATGTCATCAGAACGGCCATGTCGGTGTTTGGCGGGCACGGCGTCATGGAGGATTTCTCCTCTCTGCCAAGGCTCTTTAGAGACTCGGCCATAAACGAACTCTGGGAAGGCCCGCGGAATGTGCTCCTGACCCAGATACACCGTGATTTTCAAAGGGCTGCACCCTGGTATGGTCCTAAGGAATTTGTAAAAGACGTCCTTTCAAGCTCACCGGAGGTGCTCGTGAATGATCTGGGAAATGAAATGGAAGAGCTGACCTCCCACCCGAACCTCTTCAGCATGGATCAGAAGACCTACGACATCTGCAGCAGGTGGGACAGTTTCTGCCACCGCTTCTACCACGCGTATCAGGACGCTGCGCTGGAGGACGTCATAAAGAGTCAATAGAAGATTCTGTCTTCCCCCGTGCGTATGGCATTCAGGAACATCCTGGCCATGACGTGACCGATGAGGTTCATGTGCTCGTGCACCTGTTCCGGGGTCCTGCCTGGATGCTGCCTGAACGTGATGAGGATCCCGTTGAGGCAGGCAAAGAAACAGTGGGAGATCAACCTGATATTGTGCCGGGCACCGGCTTTGACGAAGAGCTGATCGAACTGGTCGAGCATGGAGCGCTCGATGGTGTTTAACTGATCGAGAAGGCCTTCATGTATAGAGCCTTCAAGCATGAAGTGGGTCATCATCTTGAAGTACTGCTCATGTTCCGTAAGGTATTCGATAAAGGTGTCGGCAGCAGTTTCCAGACCCGCGGGTTCCCTCTTGGCAAGCAATTCGGAAAACCGTTCGATCAGGCGTTTTGTCCCGAGCAGGAAGGCCTCCACAAAAAGGTGCTGCTGATCCGGGAAATGACGGTAAATCAGGGCAGGCGAGATGCCCGCAGCGCGTGCTATGTCCCTCATGCTCACTGTTGAAAAGGATTTTTCCGCGAATACCCGTTGGGCGGCATCTATTATTGTCGTTCTTCTGATGAGTCGCTGCTGTTCCTGGTGGGTCATCAAAATCGGTGTTCAATCGCCGGGTGGGATGTCATATGCACACGTGGCCAGGACACCGGTACCGTAGCTTTGCCCCAGATTTGCTTCCAGATAGTCGACATAAATGTACACGCGTACAGTATCCGCATCATCACCGAGGAGCTGGGCCGTGAGGTCGAGGTGTGCCCCACCTGCCGCAGTGAACGTATATGTCCATGGTTTGCTGTGGGTATCGATATCTGTTATTTCCTGATCCACACCATTTTCATCGCGGTAGATAATAAGGGTATTCTGTTTACCTGTGCTCACCTCATATTTCACGAGATGCATTCCCTCAGGCACATCCGGGCCTCCGCCACTGTCGGAGCCGCACCCGGACAGCATCAGCATCATCGAAGCGAGTATTGTCAGCCACAGTCTCATGCGCATAAGTTTTTATTATTATAATGTAATTAAAATGAATTTACAACCAGAAGAATGTTTTTGGTTTTATGAAAAAAATGGTGCCGGGAACAGGACTTGAACCTGCACGAGCCTACGCCCACTAGAACCTGAATCTAGCGCGTCTGCCAATTCCGCCATCCCGGCGCGCTTTCACTTGAAAACATTAAGTGTTTCCCATATAGTTGGGAACCGAGTAAAAGTCAAGGATGGATATACATGGAAGTTTTCTGGGGTACCGAGACTATAACAAAAGATGTGCTGATAAAACCGGTGGTTACCATCGGCAATTTCGATGGCTGCCACAACGGCCATCAGGAGATCTTCCGCAGGACACGAAACCACGCCTCACGCATGGGAGGGACATCGGTTGTCTATACCTTCAACCCCCATCCGGCTTCGGTAATCAAAGGGATCAAACCCCAGCTCATTTTTACAGTCGATGAAAAGATTCAGGCCATCGAGTCCCTCGGCATGGACGTCCTTATCATAGCGCCCTTTACCCGGGAATATGCAGACACCCAACCCGAGGTTTTTTTGAAGGAAACCATCGTGCGCAGGATAGGGGCCTCCGGCATGGTTGTCGGGCATGACTTCTCCTTCGGCAAAAAGGCCCTCGGCGACATCCCCTTTCTCAAGCGCATGGGATCCAAGATGGGATTCTTTGTGGAATGTGTGGACCCGGTCATTCTCGATGGAGAGGTGATATCAAGCACACGCATCAGACGGCTCATCCAATCGGGAATGGTATCGGAGGCGGCCAGATTCATGCCCAGACCCTACCGCATCAGCGGCCCGGTCATACACGGCATGGCAAGGGGTAGGGGCTTGGGCTATCCAACCGCCAATATCCAGACCGACAAGTCCCTGCTGCCTGCATATGGCGTGTATGCAGTTCGTGCCTATCTCAAGGAAAAGTCATTGAATGCCATTGTGAACATAGGCAACAATCCGACCTTCGGTGACGTGGGCACCTCCATTGAGGCTTTCCTCTTCGACTTTGACGGCGATCTGTATGATGCGACCATTACGGTAGAGTTCATAGAACATATCCGTGGCGAAATCAAATTCGCTGACAAAAGGTACCTCATCGAACAGATCGAGGCGGACTGCATCAAGGCGCGTGAGATTCTCAATAGGAAGGGATCCGATTGAAGATATTTGCCATATCCGATCTCCATCTCTCCTTCCATGCCGACAAGCCCATGGATGTATTCGGTCCCCATTGGCATGATCACCCGGCGCGCCTGAAAAAATCCTGGGTGAAATTGGTCGGTATCAACGACGTAGTACTCATACCCGGTGATATCTCATGGTCCATGAAGCTCAGTGATGCTGCCGCCGACCTGGAGTTCATCCACTCACTGCCCGGCATCAAGGTGATCATGAAAGGAAATCACGACTACTGGTGGAGTTCGTTCACCAAGGTTAGGCAGGTCTTACCCGCATCAGTCAGGGCTATCCAGAACACATCGATCATGTTCGGCACCATAGGCATTGCAGGTTCCAGGCTCTGGATAGACCCTGAGCTGAGACTCGAGGCTTCAACCGAGGAAGACCAGAAGCTCTTTCAAAGGGAACTTGGGAGATTCGCCATGTCACTGAAGCTCTTGGGTGAGGATGCGCACGTACGAATCATCATGACGCACTTTCCGCCCATATCCCAGGACGGCAGGACAGGCAAAGCCGTCGAGCTTGCCCGTGAGTCCGGATGCTCTCACTGGATATTCGGCCATATGCACCTGGGTACGAACGATTATACCGGATTCAACCGTATCATAGGGACAACTCAATTCCACTTCGTTTCGGCCGACTACCTCGACTTTTCACCAAAGCTCATCTATGATACCGATAATCCTTAAAGATACTCCTTGAAGATAATGCTTGTTTTTCACGATCATATTGGTATATTGTTGATAACGTAATAATTTTAAACGTTAATTATTAATGAATTAAATGATCAAGAGGGAGTGAAATGATCAGAAAATTCAAGATGACCGGTCTGTCCCGTATAGAAAAATCTCCTGATATCCCGACACTGGTCATGAACCAGATCATAGAGCTCATTTCCCAGGGGAAGCTGAAGATAGGCGACAAACTCCCATCCGAGCAGGAGATGACCGAGTTGTTCGGAATCAGCAGAATTTCCCTGAGAGAGGCCATGAAGCTTCTGGAGGCAAAGGGGTATATCGAGTCCAGGGACAGAAAGGGAAAATATGTTAAATCCCTCACCGACAAGGTGAAGTCTTCCATCGAAGACCTTATCTCCGTAGACCATAACAAGATATGGGAGCTGCTCGCAGTGCGCAGGCTCATTGATTCAGAGGCCGCGTACCTGGCTGCCAAAAACGTTTCGAAAGAACAGAAAAACCGATTCAAGAAGATCATATCCGTCCTCGATAGGGTCGGCGATGAAAAGATTCTCACCTCCAAGGAAGGCGGCATACTCTATTCAGACTTTTTCGATATTATGGCCGACTCCACCAGGAATACGATCTTCCTGCACCTGAGAAAATCCGTCACTACAATCCTGACCGGTGCTTTTCCCTACAGCAGGAAAAAGCTGTCCACCATTCCCGGCAGTTCCACGGACATTACCAATCAACTGCTCAAGATCTATAGTGCCATTGAAAACCGTGACCCCGAGTCCGCAAAGGCAGCGACCATAGAACATATAGACTATCTGGAAAAATCACTGAGAAGGGCATTGAAGGAAGAGAATTGATCACTCCCCGCACATGATCTTCTTGCATTTGGTGACCACATGAACTAAGTCCTGGCAATGACCGAAGGATACCCACACCTGGTGTTTGCGGATTGCCATGGCGATATTATTGATTTCCCCGGGCTTGGTATGGTGGCCCGAAGCGGCGATTATTTTCTTCCTGTTCCCGATGAAGAAACGATACCTCTGCCCATGGGGACCCAGCTCTATGTGCTCCCTGACAGGCATCCGGTGGGCATTGACAGGGATACGGGAGAGATAACCACCCTGAGAGAGAACCCCTATGACGGGTCATCACCGGTTTATGCCGTAGCCGCCTTTCTGCCCGCGGCTCACACCCAAACCTATCTGGCGGCATGGCAAAGGTCCCCATGCGCTGCCGAACTTCCCATTTTCGCATACACGGCCCTGGGTTGGAACAACGGCTTTGTGACCACGGCGCTGCGTACCGATCCATCGACAAGACAGGATCCGGACACGTTTCACCATGAACGGGTGGAGGAGGGTGTACGCACCTGGAAAAAGGAGCTCAGCGGGAACAGGCTTGTGGAGCACCTTTCACACTGCGCCCTGGTATACGGGTGCCCGGCCGCCCTGAACCTTTTCCAGGGAAGGGAAGAGGCACCCCTGCCCACTTCACCTACCTGCAATGCCTCCTGTGTAGGATGCATATCCAAACAACCGGGTGGGAGGCCGCCTTCCCCCCAGAACAGGATTGAATTTGTGCCAAGCCCTGAAGAGATAGCCGAAGTGGCATTGAGGCACATAGCCGCGGTCAGGGAGCCGGTATTGAGCTTCGGCCAGGGCTGCGAGGGCGAACCTCTCATGGTGAGCGACACCATCAGAGAGGCCATCACCCTTATCAGGAAAAAGACATCGAGCGGCACCATTAATCTGAATTCCAATGCGAGCCTGCCTCAGAAGGTTGCCGAACTCGCAGATGCCGGGCTCGACAGCATGCGCATCAGCATGAATTCACCCAGGGAAAATACCTATAAAACCTACTTCAGGCAGTCATACCCCTTTGAGGCATTGGCTCTCAGTGCACTGGAAATGAAGAGGAGAGAGCGCTTCGTATCCTTGAACCTTTTCGTATTCCCGGGTATCACCGATGCCCCGAAAGAGGTGGAAGCACTCAAGCGCTTCATAGACATGACGGGCGTGGATATGATCCAGTGGCGCAACCTCAACATGGACCCGGATGTTTATCTGGAGAAGATCGGACAGACACTTCCTTCAGGGATCGGGATAAAGCGTCTTATTGAGAGCATCCCCTTACGCAGGGGATACTTTAATCCATACCTGGGGGAAAAATAGAACCCCCTCAGAATTCGACAAAGCCGCCGCCGGCTTCATCACTTTCTGCCTGGACCTCGGTAGAGCTGGCCTCTTCCCAGAACTCCAGCAGCATGACCGTGAAATCGTCATCCAGGACCTCCTTGTAGTTGAAAGAGCGGACATCCGCCTCTATGGCCTCGATGACTGCATTCCCACGAAGAGTCCTGATGGCGTCGTGGAAGCATTCAATCAGACGTGCCTTGCCGTACTGTTCTCCATGCTCGTTTTCGGTCTCGATGATACAGTCGGTATACATGAGCAGGGCATCCCCCTGCTCGATGTTGTTCTCGCATTTCTCTTCATAACCCCCATCTTCAAACGAACCAAGGAAGAAACCGTCCGTATCCAGTTCCACAATGCTGTCCATGTTCCTTTTATAGAGAAGCGGGGTGGGATGACCGGCATTGGAGTAGGTGATGGATTTGGTATGGCGGTCGGTGAGTACGAAAAAAGCCGTGATATAATCCTCGTTCAGAACCGGCTTCAGCTCGCCATTGAGCATGTGCATCAGGATTGTCGGACTCGCCACGGTTGCGGCAAGTGCATGGAAACTCATCTTGAACATGGACGAGATCAGTGCTGCGGCCACACCATGACCCGAAACATCTGCAATAATGAACCCGGTCTGCCCTCCTCCAAGGTTTACGACGTCATAAAGGTCGCCGCCCACATGAATGGAAGGTATGTATTTGCAGGTGAAGCTCACCCCGTTCATGTTTTCAAAGGTGTCGGGCAGCAGGCTTTTCTGGAGCCGGGCAGCCATTTCCAACTCTTCGATCATCCTCTGGTTCTGGGCACGGATGATGTCGTTCTTCTCATCCATATCGGCCAGCGTGATGGTGAGCTTGGCTGCCTGCTCCTCCATGAGGTCCCTGGTTTCCGCGCTCTCCATGAGGAGTCGTTCCATCTCGTCTTTCTGCCTGATGTGGTCGGTCACGTCTGAAAACAGAACGACCGTGAACTTACCGCCCTCTTTCGGTTCCACTGTATGCATGGTTTTTTCCAGGTAACGCAGATCAAACTCACCCATTTCGATGGTCAGAAGCTTATCCTTGGGCGAAAGCAGATTCTTGACGATCTCCGGTAAGCTGTTGATGGGTTTGCCCAGGACTTCCGATGACTTTACCGAAGTGATTTTCTGGGCCGTCTTATTCCACAGGATCACCTGTTTCTTGTCCGAGACCACAAGGAGACCCGATGGGAATGATCTGGTAAGCTGGATGATAAAATCATCACGTATTATGGGAGAGGGTGATTCCTGCTCTGCCCTGCATCCTTTCTCCTTCCGGTAAATGAGACGAACACGATTTCCATTTCCCTCGTATCTGACCTCATGAAAAAAGGTCTTTGCGATCTGTACGCCAAGTCCGCTTCCGATATGTCTGTGGGGATCAGGGTCGAATTCCTTCTGATGATCAAAGCCGTCCCCTTCATCAATGATATGGTACTCCAGGGTATTGGTTTCCATACGAACATGAATCGTTACAACCCGTTGTGCGTACTTCGGGTTCTTCTTTCTTTGCTTGATCAGGTCCTCAAATGTCCCCTTCTTTACGGCCTTTGCCTTTTCCTCCATGGAAATACCAAGATTTCCATGCTCTATGGCATTCAGTACGATTTCCCCGAGCGCCATCTTGAGCATCTCGATATCTTCACACACCTTTCTCGCATTCATTACCGCCTGGTTGATGATATAGGGGATCCGATCGGGGTCGTTCCCGAAGACGAGTGTCTTGGTTTCAGAGACGACGCTTTCGCCATCGGGCTCAATTCCCAGGCAGAAAACCCTCTGGTGATTGAGGATTCTCTGCATTGATTCCACGAGTTCTGTAATGTCTACGGGCTTGATAAGGTAGTCAAGGGCCCCGAGCCTCATGGATTGGAGCGCTAAGAAACCGTCGACCTTCTCGGAACATACTATGACCAGGGAGAGCGGGCTGGTCTGGAGGATTTGTTTAAGTGTCAAGAGGCCGCATTCATCGGAAGGGTTCAATGAGAGAATGACAAGATCGGGTTTGTGCTCTAGAACCTGTGCGATACCGTCGTCCGGCGAAAAGGCCTGTGTTGCGTTGAATCCCTTTTTCGATAGTTTTTTTACAAGGTCGCGCGCAGCCCTGTCCGCATCTATGATGAGAACATTCTGGATCAGTCTCATGGCACCGAGCCTTTATTCATGAATCTTTTATGAACCTTATTATATGAAACCATCAACCTTTCTCATGCTTGCTCATGTTCATGATAAAGCCCGGTATGGAACTCAGCGGCAGGATCTTCGCAACCCCCCCCATCTCGATGGCAACCTTGGGCATACCGAATACCACGCAGCTTTCTTCATCCTGTGCTATCGTAAATGCCCCTGCCTGTTTCATCTCGCGCATACCGCGGGCGCCGTCATCACCCATGCCGGTAAGGATGACACCAAGGGCATTGGGGCCCAAGGTGTTGGCTGCGGATCTGAACAGGACGTCAACCGAAGGGATGTGCCTGTTGACAGGAGGACCTTCCTTAACCCTTACAAAATAACCCCGCGGGCCTTTATTCACGATCATGTGCCTGCCTCCCGGGGCAATGAGGACCTGGCCCTGCCTGAGTTCGTCGTTGTCTTTCGCCTCTAGGATGTTCATGGCCGACAAGCCGTTCACCCTTTTGGCAAAGGAATTCGTAAATACCGGAGGCATGTGCTGAACAATGAGTGTAGGCGGTGCATCTGAGGGCAGCTTGTTGAGGATCTGCTCCAGGGCAACGGTTCCACCGGTAGAGGCCCCGATGACAAAGACCATCTGTCCTTCGACAACCGGGGCTGATTTCGCCGACTTGATGACGGCATCCATGCCGAGTTTCGGCGGTACTTCGAGGTTGGTAGGAGAGACGGCCTTTTTCAGCTTGGCAGTGGATGCCGCCTTCACTTTAGAACATAGGTCTATACGCAGGTCTTCAATTCCTTCGCTGATCTTGATCTTGGGCTTTGCCATAAAATCGATGGCGCCCAAGGACAGGGCCTTCATGGTGGCATCCGCACCCTGCTCGGTCAGGGATGAAAACATTACAACCGGCATTGGCGAGGATCGCATGATCCTGGAAAGAAAGGTGAGCCCGTCCATCTTCGGCATCTCGATATCCAGTGTAAGCACGTCCGGCTTTAGGTCCTTGATCTTTCGTACGGCAATCAAAGGATCCGGAGCAGTGCCGACCACTTCGATATACGGGTCTGATTCGAGGATATCCTTAAGAAGCTTTCTTACAAGCGCCGAATCATCAACGATAAGTACCTTCACTCTATCCATAATGATCTCACTCGAACAGCGTCAGTTCTCCGCCTTCAACCTGGAGTTTTTCCTTTTCCTTGAACAGTTTGGTCTTGTAAGCCTGCTCCGCCTCAATAATCTTTGAATCGACTGTTGATTTAAGCCTCTTCAGCAACACCTTTGCGGTATCGGGAAAGTAGAGGATCTTCCTGCCTGTATACCCACCCACATCCTCTTTTACGATCTCGATCTGTTCCATCTTCAGAAAGGCCCTGACGAAATCGATATTCGATTCGGGAACATTGCCGTCTGTCTTTCTGAAGTTCAGCACATGGCCTCCTCCAAAAACCTTTGCCTGGAAGTGTTTTTGTGACCCACCTTTTTTGAGCATCTCGTTGATGAGCTGCTCCATGGCGAACATTCCGTACTTTGCCGATGCCGACAGAAAAATATCCTCGGAGCGAACATCACCGGGAAGCATAAAGTGGTTCATGCCGCCCATACCGGTCTTCATATCCCTTATACAGACAGAGATACACGAACCCAAGACCGTTGCGATGATATCGTTGGGGCTCACATGGTATTCCCCGGGATAGATGATCACCATCGTACGGTTGAATTTTGGACTGAACCGTTTATACATGCTAAACCTTTATGTAGACCGTGTGTTTGAGAAACCTGAACAGATGCTTCATGTTCATGAGAGACTCCGAGTGGCCGACAAACATATATCCGTTGGGTTTGAGATGGCTGTGATACTTTTTCACGAGATCCTGTTTTGTCTGATCGTCGAAATAGATCATCACATTCCTGCAGAAGATGATGTCAAAAGGTCTTTTCATGGGAAATGCGGGGTCCATGAGGTTCAGCCTCCTGAAAGATACCATTGACTTAATCTGCGGGCTGACCTCGTAGCCTTCCGAAGACCTTGAAAAGTATTTTGAGAGGTACCCTATGGGGACCGGTGTAATCTGGGGGCTGGAATAGACTCCCCTGGAGGCCCTCATAAGCACATCCGTATCAAGGTCGGTGGCAAGGATCTTCAAATCCCATCCACGTTCGTCCTTGAATGCATCAGCTATGGTCATGGCCAGGCTGTATGGTTCTTCCCCTGACGAGCATCCGGCGGACCATATCCTTAACCGCCGTTCTCCGCCCCTCTTGGAAGAGTCAATAAATACAGGCAAAACCTCATTTGTCAGAAAGTCGAAATGATGCTTTTCCCTGAAAAAATCGGTTTTGTTCGTTATTATCCGGTTGATGAGGTTATTGAGCTCATCCGATGCGTCCAGACTCGTGTTGAGATACTCATAATACTGGGAAAAACTCTGAAGACCAAGGGCTCTCAGCCTCTTGGAAAGTCGTGCGACAACCAGATTCCTCTTCTTCTCGGTCATCTGGATACCTGTGTGACGGTATATGATGTCCTTGAAGAGATAGAATTCCTTCTCTGTTATGGAGAATGATTGCGCGCACAACGTTGCTGTCATACACCATCGACCATATTCAGCTCATCGTCGGAGAGCAGCTTGTCAACATCGAGGAGAATGATGAACTTGTTGTCCTTCATTCCCATGCCAAAGATGAACTCGGTGCTGATCCCTGTCGAAAAATGAGGCCGGGGCTTCACATCCTCACTGTTCAGAGTCAGGACATCGCTCACTGCATCAACCACAAGGCCCATGATTCTGCCGGATACATCCAATATCATGATGACCGTGAACTGGTCGTATTCCTTGATCTCCATGCCAAAGCGTTCCCTGAGGTCGATTACAGGCACGACGATACCCCTGAGGTTCAGCACACCCTTGATGAATGTCGGAACATTGGGGATGGTTGTACAGCTCTGGTATGCAATGATCTCATTGAGTTTGAGAATTGAAATACCATAGGTTTCTGCTCCCAGCTGAAAGGTTACAAACTGGTTGGACAGTGCCTTTGCCGTCGATTCATTCTGCTTAGCCATGGGTGAATCCTTCATTAGAATTCCTCAAAGTCATCGTCAAACTCCGAGCCTGATGCTGCAGCTGGTGCTGCGGCCTTTGCAGACTCGGCCTTGGGTCTGGAGGGCTGTTGTTTCTTCACAACGCTCCGTTTCACCTTGGTTGTCTGGACGTCCTTTGAAACCTTGAAACGCGCAACCGTATTGGCAAGATCGCTGGCCTCGCTGCTGAGGTTGTCCGAGGTGCTCGCAAGTTCCTCCACCGTAGACGCATTCTGCTGGGTCGTGGTGTCTATCTGGGCAATAGCCCTGTTGAGCTCGTCAACACCGCTTGCCTGCTCACTGCTTGCCGCCGCAATTTCTTCCATGACCTGGGAAAGATCCTGGATATGCCTGATGATCTGCTCCAGCGACTCTCCCGATTTCTTCACCATGATATCGCCGGCGCTGATCTTGCCCACCGTATCCTCGATCAGGGCCTTGATCTGGCGTGAGGCATCCGCCGAACGCTGGGCCAGTGCTCTCACTTCTTCGGCTACGACGGCAAAACCCTTACCGTGCTCTCCGGCGCGGGCCGCCTCAACCGCTGCGTTCAGCGCCAGGAGGTTGGTCTGGAAGGCCACCTCGTTGACCGTGACTATGATGTCGCCGATCTTCTTGGACGCCTCGGAGATCTCGCTCATTCCCCGTACAAGCTCCTGGGCCGCGTCTCCACTCTGGGATGCCATACGCACCATATCCGTGGCCTTCTGACGGCCGTCGGAGGCATTCTCGGCATTGTGCTTGATGGATGAGGTCATCTCCTCGATGGTCGCAGCAACCTCTTCGATGGCGGACGCCTGCTCCTGGGTAGCCTGCGACAGTCCCTGTGCGCCGGCTGCAACTTCCTGTGTGGCAGAACCGACCTGCTCGGAGGAGTGCTTAACCTTGGTGATGACCTCTTCGAGATTCTCCACAAAGGTGTTGAACCAGGACCCTATCTCACCTATCTCGTCTGTGGAATGCACGGGGAGCCTCTTCGAGAGATCAGCCTCACCCTGGGCGATATCCATCATGCCGGCTGAGATATCTCGCGCCCGCCTGGCTATCCTGCTGGCAAACGCTGCGCCGATCATGGCCACTATGAGGGATGAAACGGCAAGGAAGATATACATCTGCAACTGCATGGTCCGGACATTGGCAAGTATCTCTGAAGAAGGGACACCCGCCCATATGACCCAGTTGAGCGACTTGACGGGCGTCAGATAGTTGATCTTATCCACACCCTCGAAGCTGTACTTGTAGATCCCCTTGTTCTTATCAACGGCCTTGCGCACCCAGTCATGAGTTTCATAGAGTGTCTTGTTGTTTCGGAATTCGGCCTTGGGATGATATATGCAGGTGCCATCGGGCTGAAAGACTGACAGGTATCCCGATTCGAAATACTTCTCCTTGGATGCCTCATTTATAAGGTCATTCTTAAGAGACTTGGTAAGCTGTTCCTTGATGATGTCCAGATTACCCTCGATGGCACTGCTGCGCACCTCCGCCATCCTGGCAAAGGCGTCAACCTTGACCTTGAGGTAGTCGAGTGCCTGCTTCTGCATGAAGCTGCTTGTACTGTACCCGACATAAATGATGGCTAACAGGAGGGGTATCAGACCTGAACAGACGACAAGGGCCGTTAACCTTTCTCGGAGTTTCCATTTAAGTGCCATAATTACTCCTTCACTGCTGTGATATCGTTAATTCCTTCATAGTTATCTTCAGTTGTGTATGAGTGTCCTCATTTTTTCCCGCTAACCCTTGCATTCTCTCATCACCCTTACTCTGCAAATCAGAATCCATCGTTTCTCAGGTGGCACTCACATATGAAACGCCATACGCTCTATGCTGTGTACGTCCAGTATCAGTGATACCTTGCCGTTGCCCAGGATAGTGGCGCCTGATGTTCCCTCAATCTTCTTAAAATTCTTATCTATGCTCTTAATGACTGCCTGCATCTGCCCGAGCACGTCATCCACGAGAATGCCGAACCTTTTTTCCGCTCCATGGAGGACAACGACAAGCGCCTCGGTGGGATCGGTCTTTACCGATGGCATATTAAAGAGATTGTAGAGCCTGACCAGGGGAAGGTAATCCCCTCTGATGTCGACGAGCTCGCCTTTGCCTTCAACGGTCTTGATCTCGGTCCTGGACGGTCTTACGGATTTATCAATAACGGAAAGCGGAATGGTAAGCACTTCCGAGCCTACCTTCACCATCATGCCGTCGATGATGGCCAGTGTCAGGGGCAGCTTGACCCTGAAGGTTGATCCCTTGCCTTCCTCGGAGGTGATTTCAACGCTGCCTCTTAATTCCTCGATGTTTCTCTTCACTACGTCCATGCCTACGCCCCTGCCTGAGAGTTCGCTCACCTTGTCTGCCGTAGACAGACCAGGCGCGAAGAGCATGTCGAAGATCTCCTTATCGGAATAGGGCCTTCCCGGGTCTGCATGACCCTTTTCAATGGCCTTTGACAGGACCCTTTTCTTGTCAATGCCCTTACCATCGTCGGAGATCTCGATGAAGATGTTGCCCTCGCGCTGGAAGGCCTTGAGCCAGATGGTGCCGACTTCAGGTTTTCCAACACTGCTCCTCTCTTCGGGCATCTCGATACCATGGTCTATGGAATTTCGGATCATGTGTTTCAAAGGGTCGCTTATCTGTTCTATGACGTTCTTGTCGAGCTCCGTCTCTGTTCCGGACATCTTGATCTCGATTTTCTTGCCCAGCTCGAAAGAAAGGTCCCTGACAACTCGGCGGAACCTGTTGAAGGTTCCCTCTACCGGAACCATCCGCACCCTCATCACCTGCTCCTGCAGGTCCCGGGAGATACGTTCGAGGGCGGATATGGCGCCCTGTAACGAACGGGAAAGCGCGGCATCCGTTATCTCGCTTGCACATTGCGACATGCGGGCCACCGATATGACCATTTCGCCCACCAGGTTTACCAGTTTATCCAGTTTATCCGTGTCGACCCTGATCGTTGACGATTTGGCGATCTTTCGGCTCTGGGATTGAGCCAGGGCCATTTTTTCCACGGCATCCTTGGACACCTTGCCCTTTTCCACAAGGGCCTGCCCGGTTGTTTTATGTTCGGAAAGCGCTTCTTCCACGTCGCTCTCACTCACGAGGCCCTTTTCAACAAGGATCTCCCCTATGGGTTTCTCTGCCAGGGTGAGGTCGACACCTTCCTTGTAGTAGGATGAAATGTCGGAAATCGATATTTCATTCTCGTCCGCTACAAATATGAAAACATTGTTGATATCCGCAATAGGCCGGGCTGTCCGCAGGATAATCTCCCAGGAGGTGTAACAGGTGGTTGGCACCAGGTTATAAAAATCGGGTATTGCCCCTACAAAGGCCTTGGATTCCATTATCTCACCGAGATCATTAAGCTCCTGTATGAGCATTATGGGGTCCTGCCCTGTGCCGAGGATATCAGGCCTGAACTTCATGGTGATGGACAGCACCTTCTCCCCGTTCCTGTCTTTCGATTTTATCAATTCCTCCGGTGTACCCCCCGAGGCTTTCGTCGTTCCGGAAAATCTCTTCAGTGATTGGACGGACTGCTCGATCTCATGCTCGTCGATCTCCTCGCCTTCGCTTCCAGCCGCTATCATGCGCTTCAAGAAGTCAACCGAAGAAAGCATGGTAGAAATAAGCTTTTTCGTGATGACCAGATCCTTTTTTCTGATCCTGTCCAGTATGTTTTCAAGTGTATGGGTATAATTGCTGACACTGTCGAATCCGACAAGTCCTGCTGAACCCTTTATGGTATGCGCAGCCCTGAATACCCTGTTGATCGTGTCTTCATCGTCTTTGTCTTCTTCCAACCGTATGAGTCCGGACTCGAGCTCACGAATCTCATCTTCACTCTCTTCCATAAATACCTTGACGAGTTCATCCATTGCCATGGCTTACCTCATGAATTTTTTAGTTACATATACAAGCTGTTCCGGCTTGAACGGCTTTACAAGCCAGCCGGACGCACCGGCCTGCTTACCCTTGAGTTTCATGTCTTCCTGTGACTCCGTAGTGAGAACAAGAATAGGTAAAAATTTAAAGGGGGTCTTCTTTACCTCTTTGATGAATGTTATGCCATCCATGACCGGCATGTTGATGTCGCTTATTATCATGCCTATCTGGTCGCCCTTCTTATGCGCCTCTGTAAGCTTATCCAGGCCGTCCGCACCGTTCACTGCGTTGATGGTCTCAAATCCTGCAGATTTTAAGGTATAATTGACCGAGGCACGCAGTGTTGCCGAATCATCCACCACGAGTATCTTCTTCATGGGAGGGCCTCCTTCAGGGGTATATTAAACCCCGAGAGGTCGATGATATCCCTTACGGATTGATGCATTGCCAGGATATGCAGCGAACCGTCACCCTCAAAGGTCTTCTTGATAGAATACAGGAACTGAAGCCCTGCAATATCGATCTCCTCAACCTGGCTGAGGTCCATGATGATATCCCGCGATGATTCCTCAAGAACCGACTCAATTTCTGAATGGATCGATTCTATGTTTGAAACCACGAGATTACCCTTAAAGACAATAGTTCCCTGGCTGTCAGTACTTATTTCCATCTCACTCACCTCATGGATATGGGAAAGAGCTTGTCCAGTTTCACAGCCTTGAATATGTTGTAGAGGTTCTCATGGATACCCTTGATCTCGAAACCCGACTTCGCACTGTCAAGGCTTTTAAAGAACATGAGGATCTTGCCGATGCCGGAAGATCCCATAGTGGGCACCAGGGAAAGATCCATGATGACCTTTTTCGGCCTCTGCGCGGCTATCTTGTTCAATTCAGATCTGAGTATCTCGGCAGCTCCTGTATCAACGGCCCCTGATACCTTAACTGTCAGGGTGTCACCGCTCAAGTTGGTTGCCACATCCATAGAATTCCTCCTTTTCTTTGTCTACACGTGACTCTGAAACAGAATATGCTCATCCCTGAGAATACCAATCGGAAATTCGGATTCTAATCTTTATGCTATTGCCTCAATCGTCTTATAAACATAATGAAGACTCAGTTTCATGAAATATCCCCCTGGAAATCCAAATACCAAGTGACGATAAGTTAACCTGAGGCCCATGCACGGCTCCACACTCACAGCTGAAAATAATGTAATTCCATTCTTATGATATCATGGCTCTTTTAATGGTAATGCTATACAATTTTTCTCGGCATGACCCATGACGTGAACGGGTAAGTCTTACGCTTCCCGCGTACATGCACTACAGGATCGTAAGGGAGGGGGAACCTCTATGTGGTTAATATCGACACACCAGGAATTGTCAAGACGCCCGTGAAAAACATGAGGGAATAAGAGCTGAACATGCACATTGACAGACGCCTCAATGAGTTATATCTAGAACCGACGGGCAGGGGGTTATTGACATGAATGTGATCGTGATAAATCAGTGTATATGCTTATCGCCAGCTGATTTTTGTCATTTCAGGGACGTTTGGTTGCACCAATGAAACACGCCTTTATCCTTGTGATCACAGGTTTATCAGGGTCTGGTAAATCCACAGCATTAAAGGCGATCGAGGATGAGGGCTTCTTCTGTATGGACAACATGCCCATCGACCTCATGGATAAATTCCTTGAACTTTATGACTCGGCCTCATTCAATATACATAAAGTCTGTATCTGCATGGATGTGAGGGCCGGCGCACCCTCTTTCGCCGAGAAAGCCCCATGGATAATCTCCAAGCTGAGGGCTTTTTCGGACAATGTCAGGCTGATATTCCTGGAATCGAACAAGGAAAACCTCCTAAACCGATACAAGGAAACGAGAAGAAGGCATCCCCTGAGCGATTCCTATCCAAACCTTCTAGATGCCATCGAAGCTGAAATGGACCTGATGTCGCCCTTGCGAGGCATGGCGGATTTGAGTCTGAATACCTCGCAACTGAATGTCCATGAACTCGTAAGCAAGATCAAGGAGATCATATCGACTGAGGACAAATCAAGAGATATGTACATAGAAGTCTGCTCCTTCGGTTTCAAAAAAGGCCTGCCCATGGATTATGATATCGTCATGGATGTGAGATTTTTGCCAAATCCATTCTTTGTGGACGAACTAAAGGAAAAGACAGGTTCAGACAAAGAGGTTAAGGAATATCTTTCATCATTCGAAACCTACACACTTTTTTTGAATAAATTCAAGGAACTGATCACATTTATCCTGCCCCTGTGCAAAAAAGAGGGCCGGGCATATCTCAATATTGCCATTGGTTGTACGGGCGGCAGGCACAGATCCGTGGCGATTGCGGAAGAAATCAGGGATGTGATCGAAACCGCCGGGTATCCGAGCAGGCTGAAACATCGTGATATCACCTGAGGAGGTCTTGTAATATGGTCGGCATTATTATTGTTGCACACGGGGAACTCGCCCGTGCGTTTGAAGATACGGCCCAGATGATCGTCGGACCGGCCGAGGCATTTAAAACGTGCTCATTTGTACAAGGCAGTGATGTCGACAGCCTGAGAAAGATGCTCAAGTCATCTATTAAAGAGGCAAACAGGGGTGAAGGCGTCATCATCCTCACGGATATGTTTGGTGGAACACCCTCGAATATCAGCCTCTCGTTCCTGGAAAGAGAAAAGATCGAAGTGATCACCGGTGTCAACCTCCCCATGGTGATCACCGCGCTTACAAAGCGAACAGGCAAGAACATCGGAGAATTGGCGCGGTTGTTGAAGGAGGGAGGGGCCAAGAATATCCATATCGCCTCAGAGATCCTTGCAACGAACGTGGCAGAAAAATGAATGTCGTACTGGTCAGAGTAGATGACAGGTTTATCCATGGCCAGATCCTCGAGTCCTGGATCCCTCATCTCAAGGCCCAGGGAGTCATTGTCGTAAATGACATGCTCGCCTGCGATCAGATTCAGAAAACCATTATGTCCATGGCCATTCCGGATAGAATCAGATTAAAGATTGTCGGTCATGAAGATGCCTTGCACCTTGTGGATGACTGCGAACTTCAGGATAAAAAATGTCTGGTTATCGTTGCAAGCATCCAGGATGCATGGCGTCTGTTCACCGATGGGTTTGTTTTTACCAGGCTCAATATTGGAAATAACAAGGCCGCAGGGCCATCAAAACAGATTTCCTACTCCGTATGGGTAAATGAAGAGGATCTTGAGTTGGTGAGAAACCTCATCGACAGAGGCATCGAAGTGACTTTACAGTCCGTCCCCCGAGAGCGACTGATCGACATGAAATCGATTATCGATATGGTTGACGCATGATAGCACAAAGTCTTATGGGGATTCTGGCCGGTTCGGTCCTCTGGCTGGACAGGGTTTATATTTTCCAGTTCATGCTCAGCCGCCCTCTGATCATGGGACCTATCATCGCAGGGATTATGGGCGATATAAAGATCGGGCTGATCATCGGTGCGTCATTGGAACTTCTCTGGCTCAATGCACCACCGGTCGGGAGTTATCTCCCAAACGACGAGAGCTTCTGCACGGCCGTTGCCGTACCTGTGGCCTTTTTCGCTGCCCCTGTTATGGACCAGATACCGGTATCAGGGTTGTCAATCCTTTTATGCTTGCCGGTTGCCCTCATGGGCAAAGCCTTGGATACCCGTTTGAGGAACCTCAATGAGGGTCTCATCGCCCCCGGTGAGGAGATCCTGTCAAAGGTTATCTCAAAGGCCGTAATAAAGGCCATAGCAAGGGCATTTCTCTTTGCATTTATTTCCATATCCGCCTGTGTCATCCTCTTTGGGGCGCTCATACATGTCATAGCACCCCTGATCCCTGAGACGCTCATGCCCGTATTGAAGTTCATGCCCTTCGCCTGCGTCATTATCGGTCTTGCGGCGCTCATATCAAAAGAGCTACCGAGCAGAATACATACAGGATTGTTCCTCCTCGGCATGACCATTGTCCTCCTCATAACATGGATTCTCTGATCATCCTTTTAGCCACACCTGCTCATGTTAATGAAATATTGGGAATAGAGTGCATGTCTTTCCCTTCACCCTGGGACAAGGATACCTTTCTCGTTACCCTTGAAGATGCCAGAAGCAATTCATGTGTTGCCCTGGAGGAAGGGTCTGTCGTGGGTTATTGCCTTGCACTCATCAATACGAACATGGTCCATATCCTTAATCTGGCAGTGCATCCCGATTTCAGAAGAAGAGGGATAGCGAAGCAGCTTGTCAGAGAAATCCTTATGGACGCGACCATGAAAGACAAGTTATATGCCGTATTGGAGGTGAGAAAATCCAACACGGCTGCCCGGTCGCTCTATGCATCCATGGGGTTTTCTCATGTAAGCACTTGGAACAGGTACTATACTGACACCAATGAGGATGCGGCCATTATGGTGAAGGACATGCGATCGAATATGGTTCTTGATATCGAGTGTACCATCGTAAGGAATTGTGAGGTAGCTGAGAACACTTTTTATATGCTGCTGGAGGGGGAACATCCCCTCTGTGCGCCCGGCCAGTTTTCCATGGTCCAGGTAAATAGAGGCATGGCCCCGTTCCTCAGGAGGCCCCTGGCGATTCTTGGACAGGACAGAAGGCACCAGGAACTCCTCTACCGTGTTAAAGGGGAGGGAACACGTATTCTCTCGGGGAAAAGGGAAGGAGAGACGGTGAAGGTGCTTGGCCCGCTGGGGAGAGGGTTTACCCGCCATGACGGGAAAAATATTATCTATGTCGCAGGTGGAACAGGTCTGCCGCCTATTCTTTCACTGGCTGAACGCGTCAGGTCGGGCCACTTTATCATAGGCGCAAGAAACCGGCACGACCTGCCGTTGCTCGAACGCATCCAATCCATACAAAACACACAAACCATCGTGATGACCGAGGACGGCTCTCTGGGCAGGAAAGGCCTTGCTACAGAAGCCATAAGTGATGTCATCAGCAGCACAGATACCCCTGATGAAAACTTCATCTATGCGTGCGGCCCGGAAGGCATGCTCAGAGAGGTGTGCAGGTTGGCTGCAAAAACGGGAATACCCTGCGAGATATCCCTTGAAGAGCGTATGTCCTGCGGTTTCGGTGCCTGCACGGGCTGCATGGTTCGAACCGTCAACGGCAATAAGCGGGTCTGCAAAGAAGGTCCTGTTTTCAATGCCCTTGACATTATATGGAGCTGCTAATGGACACGTCGGTAAGGCTGACCCCAGGGCTGCTTTTGAAGAACCCTCTTCTCAGTGCGTCAGGAACCTTTGCCTATGGTGAGGAATTCTCCGAGTTCTTTGACTTGGGGATTCTTGGCGGAATAGTTACGAAAGGCCTCTCCCTTGCACCGAAGGAAGGAAATCCGACCCCTCGGATCGTGGAGACTCACTGCGGGATGATCAACTCCATCGGGCTCGAGAATATCGGTATACCCAGTTTTGTACGCGAGAAGCTCCCATTCCTGATGAAATACGATACACTCAGGATCGTGAATTTTTTCGGTACGACAGAAGATGAGTACCTGCATGCCGCGCAGGCCCTTGACAAAGACGGTATATCCGCCTTGGAGATGAATGTCTCCTGCCCCAATGTAAAGAAAGGGGGAATCGAGTTCGGGAGAGACCCAGAAGGTCTGTATACCCTTGTAAAGAAGGTTCGTGAAGCCTGTTCAAAACCCCTGATCGTAAAACTTTCACCCATGGTGACCGACATTACCGCCATCGCACAGGCGGTGAAAGAGGCCAAGGCAGATGCCGTCACCTGTTCAAATACACTGCCTGCAATGGCCATAGACGAGAAAACCAGGCGGCCGGTCCTCGGCAATGTTATCGGTGGTCTTTCCGGCCCGGCCATTAAACCTGTTGCCCTAAAAATTGTCTGGGACGTCTCCAGGGCCGTTAACATACCTGTTATTGCCTCGGGCGGCATCTCGACCGCGCAGGATGTCATACAATTCATGCTCGCAGGTGCTACGGCAGTACAGATAGGCAGTGCAGCTCTTCGTGACCCGTTCTGCTACGTTAAAATCGCAGAAGATATTCGAACATATATGGCTCAAAACCATATTCATGCCATTTCTGAACTCATTGGAGCACTTGAAACTTGACATGATCCCTCCCCAAGACTGCCCGGGGCAAAGCTGAAGAAATCCCTGCAATGAGGCAGGGAGACTTCTTTTTGCCATTGTCTGAGGCACAACGATTAACTTGACTTGCATTAATAGTTGAGGAGGCCTCGCAATGCTCGGTCTCACAGGCAGGTCCAACCCCCTTGTTGTTGTCTTCACTGCGCTATGCAGCGGAATACTTTTCTATCATAAAGATTTACCTGCTTTTCTCTTCTGTGCTGCCATGCTTCTGCTCCTTGCATCCAGATCCAGGATCCCGCATGCTTTAATGGGATTTATATTAGGTTTTGTTTCTGCGAACCTTGCCCCGTCATGGGTAGAACTCAAGGATGGATTGCATGTTATCCAGGGTGTGGTCTGCGAATCCTATTATGATACGGGTACATACTCCCTTATATTAAGAAAGGTTACCGTGGATGGGACATGGGTGAGGGGATACGCTCGGTTGAATGTTCATAGAAACGTCGTTGTGCTCGGGTCCGGATCGGTCATAAGTGCGAAGGCAAACATCAGGGGCCAAACGGGACTCGGGAATGAGCATGAGTTTGACTATAAAAAATTTCTCCTTTCCAAGAATATCGTACTCAAAGGTTCAATAGACAGTGCCGATCATGTTGAAATAAGGCGATACGTGCGGCCGCACGGGTTGAAACATGATATCAATACATCGTTATCAAGACTTGCCAGCCCCGAGTCCGAGATATTGAAGGCCATGATCACGGGGGATACCTCAGGAATTACCGATACCATACGGGACAGCTTTAACTCTCTGGGCATATCGCACCTCATAGCCATCTCAGGTCTTCACATGTCCATTGTCATCTGCATATGTTATTCCATAATCTTTTGCTTACTGAGATTGATACCGCCACTGTCTCTCAGGATCGATGCACCTCTTATCGCAAGAACAGGTGCCATTATCGGTGTTGCCGCATACACCCTGTTCGTTGGCCCTCATATCCCAACCCTACGAGCAGGGATCATGGCAAGTTGTGTCATTCTCGGCTTTTTCCTGAAGAGGAGAGCACATGTCCTGGACGCTCTTTCCTTTGCAGGCATAATCGTCCTGATTTTCTGGCCCCATTCCATTTATTCTGCGAGTTTTCTACTATCATTCAGCGCTGTCCTGGGGATCATTGCTACTATGGAAAAGGGAGCCGAATTGCCCGGGTGGTTCCTGCTCCTCATAATCCCTGTCGTCGCGGCGGCCTTTACCATGCCCATAATCATCTACCTGTTCGGCTTCATATCTTATGCAGGTATAATAGTTAACATCGTAGTAGTCCCGTTTTTCAGTATTGCGATCATGCCACTAGGTATTTTTGGTCTTCTCGTCTATCCCCTCTCCGGCACACTGGCTTCCTTCATATTCTCACTGGATTGCGATGCGATAGGTCTTCTTCTCCATCTGAGTAATGCCATAGGATCCATGATTGCCTTCCCACGACCCTGGTTATTCTGGGTTTTTATTTGCTATGGGAGTCTTATAGTCGCCTTCTTCGCCGAAAGGAAAAGGCTGTGCACCTTGGTTCTTGCATTCCTCAGCCTGGCAATCGTCTCCGTGCCTTTGGTTCAGCATTATATCGCCATATCAAGGCCTCTCTGTTTCGATTTTATCAGCGTGGGCCAGGGGGACAGCACCCTGATAACCAAGGGGGCACATGTGATCCTCATCGATGCCGGGCCTTCACAGGCCGGCTTCGACACGGGCAGGTACGTCGTAGCACCCCACCTTCTGCGCAGAGGTATTACTGCCCTTGATCTTGTTATTGTAACCCACATGCACCCTGATCATGCGGGAGGAATCCCCTATATCCTTGAAAGATTACCGGTCAAAGGGGTCTGGGTCAACTCAACCCATTGCGGAAATCCCTGCTTTGACGATGTGGACCGGGTCGCAAGGAGAAAGGATGTGACCATAAAGGAAGTCGGCCTCGGCGAAAAACTTTATCTGGGGGACATGTCCATTCATGTGTTGGGGCCTATCAAGCCCTGGCATCTCGATAAGGGCAATCATGATGAAAATATGCGATCCGTTGTCGTACTTGCGGGAGACAAAAGCATGAAAGGACTTTTCATGGGAGATGCAGATATGTTAGGCGAACTTGTCCTGACACATTTGAGAATGGATATCAGGGCACATATCCTCAAGGTGGCGCACCATGGAAGCAGGAGATCATGCCTGGAACCTTTTCTGGATGAAGTCATGCCAGAGATCGCAGTTATCAGCTGCGGAGCGAACAACGCCTACGGCGACCCATCGCCCGACCCACTACAGAGGCTCCGTAACCGTGGGATAAGTACCTACAGGACAGACATACATGGGGGGGTTACGATTACATCTTTGTCACCGTCATTCAAGGTAAAGTCGGGCCGTTTATCTGCCGATATTCATTAGGAAGGATCAGGAGGGAGTGGATTGCATAGTCATCATGGCCAGATATTAAAAGTAGACAAGAAGGCAGGGTTCACCCTTATTGAACTGATAATGGTATTTACCATCATAGGCATACTGGCAGCGATTGCGATACCGAATATGAGTGGCTGGAACTCCAAGAGAGAATTGGAAAGAACAGCCCGCGAGTTGTTCTCGAATATCCAGCTGGCCCGGAGCCAGGCAATCACTCTGGGAAGAAATGTCGTGATCCAGGTCAATGTTGCTGATGACTGGTATCAGATTCAGGATATAAAAGGATCTGTGATTGTTTCACAGAAGCCCATGCCACGAGGTGTCAACATTGTGAGTGCACCGAATTTTCCCATGAGTGCGACAGTGAATACGGCCGGCATCGATCCGCGAGGTTTCTCGACCATAGGGCTTGATGGCGCTGTGGGGATAAGAGGGGATAACCTACCCGCGAATAACAATACGAGGTTCATCGTGCTCACAACCGGCGGTTCAGTAAGGATACAAAACACATGGCCATGAAATTGATGAGTATACTCCGCAGTAACAGAGGTCTTACCCTCGTTGAACTCATGATCGTTCTGGTGTTGTCACTCATGCTCATGGCTGCGGTATTCCTCACTTATCAACTGCAGTCCGGATCAGGCCAGTCGGAAATGAGAAAGGCAGCCATCCAGCAGGATCTGAGAGCCATGATGGAGGTCATAACCCTCGACATCATGCATGCCGGGCTAGACCCTAAGATTACTGGCACCATCGAGGGAATTCCGGAGGATATAAGCTCTCGAAACACCCTGCGCGTGGTGATGGACCTCGATCAAAGTGGTTCAACAAGTAATGCCGCAACTGATGCAGAAGAGGTGATAACATACAGCCTGAACGGTACTAACCTGCAGAGAACCAGCGATAACAGCGGTGTTACCAGGATCATCGGGAACAATGTCTCCGGACTGACGTTCACCTATATGGACAAAGATTTTCAGAACATAACACCTGCCGGAAACGCGACCCTCAACCTGGCCGTGGCCCAGTCTGTGAGGTTTATAGCGGTGAGCATCACCGTGCAGGACGATCGCCCAGATGTCCAGACAGGCAATGCCATCCAGAGAACCCTCACCCGTACGATATGCAGACGCAATGGAGTAGATACAGACTGAGAGCTATGAAAAAAAACCTTTTACAATCCCTCAAGACAAAAACAGGCGGGTTCACGCTTATTGAGCTTGTAGTGGCTATACTCATCTTTGCCATCGGCATAGTGGGCGTGTTGAAGATGCATCAGGCTTCTGTCCAGGCGAACAGCTACAACATGCAGCTTTCCGAAGCGGTCGCCCTTGCCCAGAACCAACTCGAAATCCTCCATGGTCTGGCGTTTACGAACACATCCATGTCGGTCGGTGTTCACCCCACAACGATTATCCCCTCGCCGAGAGGCATCTTCTATAATCGCTCATGGCTTGTCACTGCTCCGGCGACCTCGTTCGCCACAAGGACGGTCGCTTTGAGCGTCACATGGCAGGAAAAGAATGTCAATCACGGTGTTCACATGAATGTAATCTGGGATGAACTATACTAGCAGACTGGACAATGGAATTATGGAGCACAGTATGACGAGAAATTTATTAAAGAACGAGCAGGGAGTAGTCCTCGTGCTGGTGCTGATAATCCTTGTCGCAGCCATCATCATGGGTGTCATGACCATTAGGACCACGTCACTTGATACCAAGATGGCGGGAAATGACCGCAGGTATATCACCAACTTCAACAATCTTGA
Source organism: uncultured Bacteriovoracaceae bacterium (assembly GCA_964600235.1). Classification (GTDB taxonomy): domain Bacteria; phylum Desulfobacterota; class Desulfomonilia; order UBA1062; family UBA1062; genus MWEI01. The sequence goes on from CAZRIV010000001.1 coordinate 209,599, forward strand.
AAGTTCGATAACTTATGTGCTCCTCTGGAATACGGCAGCACTCTCGAACATCGGTGCAAACGTTGGTCAGACCTATACCTATCCTGCAAATACGCTCCCAGGAGACTTAAATGATGTGACGATTTCCGTGAGGCTTGAAGATATTCGACCAGCTCCACGCGGGTCAGGGAATGATACAGACCTTGATTGCCGTTACTATATCCTCGATGCAGAAGACGAAAATAAGATACAGCACATAACTGTCGGTGCATACAAGGTATTTCCGAGCCTTACCGAATAATTCATAAGCACATAAACGAAGAAAAAGGAGTGATGCTATGAACACTCTGGATAAGAAAAATATAATGATAGGCATCATCTGCCTTCTGATGTCTGTTGCACTCAATGCCCAGGCGGACGACATCGAGATCTTCGGCGGACGGGTCATCAATGTCCCGCCCAATGTCCTGATCATGTTCGATAACTCGGGGAGTATGTCGGGTTCGGTCAATGTCCGCAGTGGTTCTACACCCTACAACAGCGCAACGCAATATGACGGCATTTACCTCAGGACCCGGGTGTACCGGGAACTGAACAACCAATGGGAAACCTTTGCGGAAATCGGCAGCAACGAGATCGTCGACTCAACAGAGATATCCTGCTGGAATGCCAGGAACGCTTTGAACCAATACGGTCACTGGCAGGGTGCCATAACTATCAACGGAACTCATCCGTGCGGATACTACACATCAAAGAACCTCAGGACAGGCAATTACCTGAACTGGTATCAGACCATGGGCCCCGTGTATCGGGTGAAGATGGACCTAGCCAAAGAGACCATAACAGAGCTGATCGATACGACCAGCGGTGTGCGCTTCGGCATTATGATCTTTAACAGCGATGAAGGCGGTCACCTCCTGGCCCCTCTCATGTCACGTGAGACAACAGCTGAAAAAGATGCATTGAAAACCCTCATTAACAACCTGAGTCCCCAGACATGGACTCCCCTTGCAGAGACCCTCGCCGAGTCAGGCAGATACTTTGCCCGGCAGGGCTCCTGGTTCAATTCAGGGGTGAACTACAATACACCGAGCACATACGGTGGTTCCGAGCATGCGATCCTGTGGAGGTGCCAGAAGAATTACATAATCATCATGACCGATGGTGAATCAACAAAAGACAGGAATTCTAAGCTGTGGGACACCACATACCTGAACGGCAAGGTCATCGGCGATTACGACAATGATGTAGGCACCTTGGCCAATAACCAGCACACGAGTGAATATTACTGGCTCGACAGCCCGAATCACCAGACCGCCTACAGCGATGATGGGAGCGACTATCTGGACGACGTGGCCAAGTTCCTCTACGATGAAGACCTGCTTCCGTCTACGGTCATGGACAGCAGCGGTGTCTCCTACGACAACAGCGATTTTCCCAAGCAGAATGTCATCACCTATACCATAGGCTTTGCCATCGACCATAAGCTCCTTACCGATACGGCTGACTCCGGGCATGGCCAGGGGGACTACTTCACCACCCAGGACAATATCAGCCTGAACGAAATCTTCGACAAGATCATCGGCAGCATCCTGGCATTGAATACCCAGTACACCGCGCCTGTGGTGCCGGTGAACCGGATGAACAAGACCTATGCGGACAATGGGATCTATCTCGGCATATTCGCACCCGACCAGAATGCAGCTGGTCTGTGGAAAGGCAATCTCAAGAAGTTCGGGTTCAGCGATATGGGGGCCATCCTTGACCGTGATGGTATTACCATTGCCACGAATGAAGATGGTTCATTTAAAGACGGAGCTCATTCGGCATGGTATGCAGTTGAGGGACTGGAAGGACTCAATATTGACAAGGGCGGCGCTGGACAAGTACTTAAGAACCAATCCGAGAGGTACTTCAAAACCTACAAAGAAGGGACAGGCAACATCACGTTCACCAAATCCGATATCACCAACGCAACCAGCAACATATCGGCAACAGACATGGCCGTATCCACTGATGCGGAAAGAAACGACCTGCTGGACTTCGTGCTGGCGAGGGGCATATACAATCCTGCATCCGGAAGCAGGGCACGTGAATGGATTTTGGGTGACATCATTCACTCCCAGCCGGCTGTTCTCTATGATTACGCCAATAACAAGAATGTGCTCTTTGTGGGCGCCAACGACGGTCTTCTTCATTGCTTCGTAGACAATGACCAGGGGACGGATACCAATCTCGGAGACGATACGGTAGAAGAAAAGTGGGCATTTCTGCCCTGGGACATCCTTCCCAATCTCAGATATCTGCCCACACCGGAATCGACTACTTATTCAACCCTGGGTGACAACGAGCATAACTACTTTGTGGACGGATCACCTGTCGTATACAAGTCGGGGAACAACAGATATCTGACCTTCGGCCTCAGGCGCGGGGGGACGAATGTGTCGACCAACGCTGACTTCACCAACCAGTTCTATACCCTCAATATCAACGATTACAATTCACCAGCATTTGCGTGGAGCGTAAAAAGGAACATCCTTGCGGCAGCAAGCTCAACCGAGATGCTCGGCCAGTCCTGGGCAACTCCGAGATTCTGCAAGATCAGACAGACCGGGGGCAGCACCTTCGAAAATGTGGTTCTGCTTTCCGGCGGATACGACACGAATCAGGACAGCAGCACTCCTGCTGCAACTGACAGCAAGGGCAGGGCGGTGTTTGCGGTAAATGCAGACACAGGTCAGCTCGCCACCACCAATCTGAATACCTTCAATTATTCGGGTTATAACAAGATGACCCACTGCATACTAGACATCAAGTCCTTTGACGACGATGAAGATGGTTATGATGACACCATCTACGCCCCTTCGGCGGGTGGCCATGTCTTCGCTTTCGAAAGCAAGAAGAAACAGGATGGCACGTGGAACGGTGTATGGTCCAAGCGTCTTTTGTTCAAAGCCCAGACCAGTGGGGGCAAGAATAGAAAGTTCTTCTATGCACCTGCGGTCTCCCGTGAGATATTCAACGGTACAATCGGCGAATTTGTCATGATTGGGTCAGGAGACCGTGAAGATCCCAATGAAACGACAGTGACCAACCGGATGTATGCCTTTAAAAACACCTGGGCCTCTCCCTGGAACGACAATGCTCCCCTTACCGATGCTGATCTTATTAACTCAGCGCCATTGTGGGGAAGCGCTTTGACCGCTGAGGAAAAAACAGACCTCGAGCAGCAGATTAAAGCCGGGAACGGATGGTACTTCAATCTCATTGACCCTGGTGAAAAGATAGTCTCTACACCACTTCTTTACGGAGGGGCACTGTATTTCACCACCATGGTACCAACATCGCAGACCGTTACAGAGGAAGATCCCTGCTTTACCGGGGCCGGTTCGTTCAAGGCATACCTTTATGCTGTTGATTATCTGACAGGAGGTCTTTTGCCTGGTACAACTTATGATAAAGCGGATGAACCAAGAAAAGAGATAAGAAACCCCGTACCCCCCAAGCTCGTGGTGACGAAGAAAGGTGAATTCATACCCATCCAGCCTCCTGAGGATATTACCAAACGAAAGCCCATGGACCGTTATTTCTGGCAGAAGCGGTAGAAGAGGGTACAACTTATGGAGAGAATCATGAAAAAGACTACTACCATCTCGGTATTACTCTCGGCTCTTGTTTGCATAATGCCCCTGAGCGGATTATATGCAAGTGCGCTCTCAAACGGTCTGAACGAGTGGGACCCCAGGTCTTTCCAGGGCATTATCATGGAAGTGGGGCCCGATTATATCGTGGTTGCGGAAAAATACGTCTATATACTCGACACCTCACTTGGCGGAAAGAAGATCAAAACCCTCATCATGGACGGCAGCGGGATTGATATGGAGAAACGTTCCCTCAAGGCGGGAAGGACAGTTCTCGTCAAGGGCGGGATGGCCTATGATGAAAAGAGAGCCGGTGATGTGCTTTTGGCTACCGAGATCTTTCTCCTTAATAGACCGCTGGATCTAAAAAATAACGAAAGTCATCGAAAAAAATTCAATGAAAATGCTAAACCGTGGTAGATGATCAAATAAAGTAAACTTAAGAAGACGCCGGCAAGCAGACTGGCGTCTTTTATTTTACCAACAAGATATAGATCGTACGGATGCAGTGGTGAAAAAACCCTTACTGGCTTATGAGCCTTATGAAAGCAGTGTCTTCCCCCGCATGGATATCCATCCGTGAAGTCTGTTTCTGCTTAAGGTCGTCTAGTATGTCCTGAAGGTTGCCTTTGATGAGCATTGAATGACAGATGGAATGTGCCTGAATCTTCGATATGGCGATCCTGGTGACTGAATCCATTGATCGCAGGGAATTGATCATGGCCTGGTAGGTTTCATAATCCCTTATTCCTTCTATGCAGAGACTTTTCTCTCTCAGGACAGGACTGACCGTGACAACCTTCTTTGCAATCTCAGACCTCAGCTGGTCCAGGAAGGCTGTAATGATGAGCTCATTCATGGTCCGCACATCAGCAGTGCCCTTGAGAGACATGGTGAACATATATATCTTTTGCCTTGTCCTTACATCTATGAGTGAGATATCGGCCCGCGTCTCAATATTACCCGCATCCACAGCCTTGTAGGCAATCGATCCGGTGATGACAAGGCTTGCACCCAGGCCGGCGGCCAGGGCAGACGGCCTGTCAGGACCCGCAGGCATCACGGTTACGTGCTTGGGCACATCAGCAATGTTCTCGCCGACTGACCTGAGACGAAGAGCAAGCTGGCTCTCAAATGTCGAATAGCCGTTGGGTGCGCTTGTCGACCACCACTCTTGACGGTAGGATGGTCCGGGTCCCCTTGTAACTACAGCCAGCAGGATAAGTGGTCTCATCCCAAGCGGTGTTGTGAATGCCTGAGTTTGGAGCCATTCCTTCAGGGGGGCATCATTCATTTTTATGTCCAGGTTCAGGTATAGGATGCCGTCCTGCTGCGACCTGGATACAATCTGATACTGGATGACATCCATTGACCCCCGTGACGAAACAAATCCTCTGAGCTTCTGGGCCAGATCTAGTGCCGAGCTTGAAGGTGAATGCTTGAGCGCCAGTTGCAGGTATGCCTTATACAGTGCGTCTTCATAGGAGGATTTCTCGGCGATTGATATATTGCTTTCGGTAATGACGCTGATCCCTGATACGACCAGCGAAACATCGGCCCGTGCGGGGGAATGGCTGATTAAAACGACCAGAATCAGCCAGAATACCCCGCACGTACTGAGACGGGGTATTCTCATCCTGCGAGAAAGTCTTTCAGCTTTGAATTGATCTCCGCGGGCTCTATCCGACCTACTGCATGTTTATAGATGAGTATCGGCTTCTCGGTCTGGATTAATATGCAGAAAGGATCAAAGCTTTTCACAAATCCTTCAACCTTGGTATTGTCAACGAGGGTGACAATAATCGGTACTCTTTCTTTCCTCGCCTGGTTCAAAAACTGGTCCTGCACGTTAAACACAACTTTTCCCATTACAACCTCCTTATGGCGGGGGAACCATTCGTTATTACAACCATTTGTATGCTGTGCTTGTATTCCTGTCGTTTTTTCCTTATCCATATATGTATTAATCATAATATCCTTTAGATCAAGTCTTTTTTATGTTAAACCACGATTTTTATAAAGAAAGGTCATTTTCCTGCGTAAGGTGATGTCCATGTCAGAGGCCCCTATTAATGAAAGGGAACGATTACAGGAACTCCGCACTATTATCGAAAGGCATAATTTTCTCTATTATGTCCTGGACTCCCCTGAGATATCAGATGGTGAATATGACGATCTCATGCGGGAGCTCATAAATATTGAGAAGGTATACCCTAGCCTCATAACACCTGACTCACCTTCTCAACGAGTTGGTGCTGCACCGCTCAAGGAGTTTCCTCCGCTCATACACCGCGTGGCCATGCTGAGCATGGACAATGCCATGGACAAGGATGAGTTGGCGGCATTCAATCAAAGGGTTCTGCGCCGGCTTGATAAGGAGGAAATTACCTATTGCTGTGAACCGAAGTTCGACGGACTTGCTGTTGAACTGATCTATGAAAATGGTATTTTTGCAAGAGGAGGAACCCGTGGGGACGGCCTCACCGGAGAAGATGTAACCAGCAATCTTAAGACCATCAAGAGCATCCCGCTGAGGCTTAAAGGCCTTGAAAACCATGACCTGCTGGAGGTGAGGGGGGAAGTGGTTATCTTCAAGAAGGCCTTCCAGGAGTTAAACCTTGAAAGGGCCGAACAGGGTGAGCCGCTGTTTGCAAATCCGAGAAATGCCGCCGCAGGCTCCCTGCGTCAGCTTGATTCGAGAATAACCGCATCGAGATCCCTGGTTTTTTTTGCATACGGGGTATCAGATGCTTCTCAGACAGGGCATGACTCTCAGTATTCAGTACTCTCCCACCTGGGTGGCCTCGGGTTCAGGATTAATCCTGATGTAAGACTATGCACGGGGTTGAATAACGTATGGGATTTTGCACAGGAGATGCAAGCTCGAAGGGACAGCCTGCCATACGAGATCGATGGTGTTGTTATAAAGGTGGATTCGATAACATATCAGGGTTCAATAGGAATAAAGGCCAGGTCACCCAGGTGGGCAATAGCTTTCAAGTTTCCCCCCACACAGGCAACAACAATATTAAAAAAAATAGGGGTCCAGGTGGGGCGGACAGGGACGGTCACCCCGGTAGCCTTTCTCGAACCGGTACAGGTAGGCGGGGTAACGGTGAGCAGGGCTACCCTGCATAACAAGGATGAAATACTCCGCAAAGATGTTCGTGAGGGTGATACGGTTATTATCCAACGGGCAGGCGATGTGATTCCCGAGATAGTGTGCCCGGTCATCTCCAGAAGGCCCGATGATTCGAAACCCTTTGAAATGCCGGCCAGATGTCCAGTCTGCGACTCAGAACTCAGAGAATATAGAGATGATGAAGAACAAACGAAGACCAGAAAAACCGGCGGTATATTCAAGTGTGTTAATATTTCATGTCCTGCCATTGTGCGTGAGCAGATCTTCCATTTCGCCTCCAAGGAGGCACTCAATATTGATGGGCTCGGCAGAGGAATTATCCATCAGTTGGTAACAAAAGGCCTGGTGAAAGATGTCTCTGACCTGTATGCCTTAACGCGGCAGAATATCATGAGTCTGGAAGGGTTTGCCGATCTCTCCACATCAAATCTCCTTGATTCTATTGAGTCGAGCAAGTCAACAACCCTGGAACGGTTTATCTATGGACTGGGCATCTTGCATGTGGGAGCAGTGGCTTCGAAACAGCTCGCCTTACGTTTCGGTACGTTAGAAAACCTGATGGCAGCAGATTTTGAAAGCATGTTAAAAATCAAAGGCATCGGAAATGAGATCGCGACTTCTCTGAGTGATTTCTTCTCTAACACGCAGAACCTCCTGGTCATCCGGAAGCTCCTTTCTTACGGTATCACCCTAACGAATCCGCACCAGGAGACACATGCCGCGACCTTATTAACAGGCAAACGCATCTGTTTTACCGGTACACTTTCAAATATGACGCGATCGAGGGCAAAGGATATCGTCGAATCCATGGGGGCCGCCGTAGTGGATTCAGTAAGTAAAAAACTTGATATCCTTGTTGTTGGTATTGATGCAGGGTCGAAGCTTGATAAAGCGCAATCTCTCGGCATACAAGTGCTCGATGAAGACCAGTTTTTAAAGATGATTCATGGGGGGATGAGAGCATGAAAGCCCTTCACCTTAAGATTCGAGGCAGAGTACAAGGCGTGTGGTTCAGGGCGTCAAGCCAGGACATGGCCCGCAGGCTCAAAATCAAAGGATGGGTGCGGAACACACCCGAAGGTGATGTTGAAATGCACATCCAGGGTGAGTCGGCCCACGTGGAACAGATGCTCTCCTGGTGTCACCAGGGTCCGCCGGGGGCGAGGGTAGACAGTGTCGATATGAGCGATGCCAGGCCCGATGATGAGTATAAGGCATTCAATATACGCTACTATTGATTTGCTTACATAAAGTGTGTGGAATTTCCTGCTTGCATAAGGCATCCCTTTAGTATATGGGATTTTTCGCTCCTTGCTCCTTAATGGGGCTACGAATCCACAAGGAGGATTTTATGAACTTTTACGAGATAATGTTCATCTTGAGTCCCGACATCGGGGAAGATGAACGGGAAAAGCTTACCACCCGCCTGAAGAGCACCATCAGCAAAAACAAGGGTGACATCATCCGGTTCGACGACATGGGTTTCAAAAGTCTGACCTACAAAATCAAGAAGAAATCCCGTGGTCAGTTTTTTCTCATTAACCTGGAAGGTCCGGGTTCCATGGTCGCCGAGATCGAACGATTCTTAAGGATCGATGAGAATGTCATTCGATTTGTTGTTGTAAAGCTTGACAAGCACGTAACAAGACAGGATCTGGAGCCCAAGGTTGAACCCCAGCCAGAAGCGGCACCGGCACCGTCACCAGAACAGGGGGAGGTAGGAGCCTAACATGCAGGAAAGATCGCCGAGAACACCATCAGGTGGCAAAAAACCGTACTATAAGAGAAAGACATGCAGATTCTGTGAAGAAAAGACATTGCCTATAGATTACAAGGCGCCTCACGTGCTCAGGGATTTCATCACCGAGCGTGGAAAGATTCTTCCGAGAAGGATCACCGGCACCTGTTCTTTCCATCAGAAGAAGCTGGCCACGGAGATAAAAAGGGCTCGGATCATGGCCCTTATTCCCTTCACCGTGCACGATTAAAGACATGCCCCTCATGGGTGAAGACAGGAGGACCCTGTGGATCATCATGGGGGCCTTCTTTATCTTCTCTGTCTTGATCGTCACTGTAACCGAGTTAGCCTTGCCTGCTGCAATGATTTATCCGGCAACATACTATCTCTACGCAGAACGGGTACCGTTAAGATGGCCGGCACTCGTTGCGTGCGCCCCCCTCTTGCTTTCACTCTATCCGGCATATTCATTCGGGTCCATGATATATGCAGTTCTTCTGGTATCAGCCCTTGTCATGCATTTTTTCCTTAAAAGGGGAGACATCGGTCTTTCTGTTGCAGCGCCTTCTCTGCTTATTTTCTTCTTTGTCGCTGCCGGCATTTATTCCGCGTCTCATACCGGTGGAATAGAAGTCGGGCAGATGCTGACCAAATGGGCGTCAGATGTGACCTCCGAAATGACGAAGTTTTCCCAAGGGGCGCTATCATCTTCTGAATCCATGGAACTCAAAGAAAGCATCCAGCGTTTTCAAGTCTTGATAGTGACACTTTTCCCCGCGATAATCATATCCAGCCTTGGGGTTATCATGTGGTTGAACCTGCTGATAATATCCAAAAAATTCGGTTTAATACAAATCAAGGAATGGAAAAGTCCAGACTGGTTTGTCGCCATTTTCATTATCGCAGGCGTGCTCACACTGATTCAACATACGCTTCTGCAGACAGCGGGTTACAATCTCCTTGTAATAGCAGGGCAGGTTTATTTTCTGCAGGGCCTTGCAATTCTCTCGGTATTCATGGATGAACGCAAGTGGCCCGGCATGATTCGGTGGCCTATTTACATTTTAATCTTGATCCAGATATATATGATGATTATTGTAGCTGGATTCGGTCTGTTTGACACCTGGTTTGACTTCAGGAAAAGGATAAGAACACCAAAAGGAGATATACAATGAATGTAGTACTTTTAGAGACGATCGACGGCCTGGGCAGCGTTGGCCAGGAGGTCAAGGTGAAGGATGGCTATGCCAGGAACTTCCTTATCCCCAAAGGGATAGCGCTTCTTGCAACCGACACCAACCTCAGGGCCTTTCAGGACAAGATACAGTCACGTATCAAGTCGGAGGCCAAGTCACGAGAGCATGCAGCCAGGCTTGCAGAAGAAATGTCTGCTGTTACCCTGAAATTTACCGTGAAAACCGGCCAGGAAGGAAAGCTCTTCGGGTCCGTCACCCATTCCGATGTGTATGATGCGCTCAAGGAAAAGGGTTTTGAAGTTGATAAAAAGAAGATCATCATGACCGAGGCCATCAAGCACATAGGCACACATGATGTTGCTGTCCGCCTTTTCCCGGAAGTAACGGCACAGATCAAAGTGGAGGTATCACCAGAGCCACAAGGCGAATAAGATGGATTCATCGCCGGTCTCTCCTCCCCACAACAGGGAAGCCGAAGAGTACATTCTCGGAGGCGTTCTCCTTGAGAACTCCTCGCTCGATACCTTAACGGAGATCATCTCTCCTGCAGATTTTTATGCAGAGCGGAACCGGATCATCTTTGAAGAGATGACACGGCTCATGGACAAAGGTCTTCCCATAGATCTTGTCTCGCTTACAGAAGCAATAGAGCAGCGTGGGAGACTGGATAAGGTAGGAGGGGTATCCTATATCTCTCTTTTGGCGGATAATATTCCCACAGCAGCGAATATTGAATATTACGCAAAGCTTGTTCGAGACAAATCCATACTCAGATCCCTGATAACAGGTGCGGGCGAGATAATTAAATCAGCACGGACGCCTCTCGGAGAGGTGTCTGATGTTTTAGACTCGGCCGAACAGATTATCTATGCCATCAACAAGCAGATCAAGGACAGAAAAGGCGGTCTGACCAAGATCGGTACACCGTTACATGACCTGTACCACAACCTGAGCCGTATGGCTAAGGGCGAGATCGATCAGGGGGTTGTTCCTACAGGGTTCAGCGACCTCGACAGTCAGTTGCTCGGAGGCCTCCATAAATCCGATCTTGTAATCATTGCGGGAAGGCCCTCCATGGGCAAGACTTCGTTGGCCATCAATATCGCCCAATATGTCGCTGCCAATGAGCAGCTTCCCGTGGCCGTCTTCTCCCTTGAAATGGGTATCGAGCAGCTCGTGCTCAGGATGCTGGCGTCTGAGGCCTGGATAAATCAGAGCCATGTGCGCTCCGCCACGTCGCTGTCCATGCTCAAAAAGGAAGACTGGAGCAAACTCCTCGAGGCTTCCGGCAAACTCTCCGAGGCCCCGCTCTATATTGATGACACCCCAGGCATTTCACCCATGGAGATCAGGGCCAAGATACGCAGGCTTGTTTCGCAGGTGGATGTTCGGATGATCGTCGTGGATTACCTGCAGCTCATGACCATCAAGGGCCGAACCGACTCGCGGGAGCAGGAGATATCCGAGATATCCAGGACGTTGAAGGCCATTGCCAAGGAATTCAGCGTGCCCGTCATAGCGCTGAGCCAGCTCAACAGAAGGGTCGAGGAACGCGGCGATAAGCGCCCCATGATGTCCGACCTCAGAGAATCTGGTGCCATCGAGCAGGATGCGGACGTTATCTGCTTCATCTATCGCGATGACGTATACAATGGCGACAGCCCCGAGAAGGGCATCGCCGAGATCATTATCGCCAAGCACAGGAACGGACCAACGGGCACCATCAAGCTCAAGTGGATCCCGGAAATAACAAAGTTCTGGGAGCTCGACCTAAGGCACTAGTCCAGCAGCCTTCATAGCGTCTTTAAAATTTCTTTCTCCGCATGGGATATTCGTGCCCAATATGTAGATCTTCAGCCAGGATCGAGTGCTGTTTCTCGATGGCATCCCTGATACGCTGCAACGATCTCATCTCTATCTGGCGGACACGCTCCCTGGTAACCCCGATAAGATTTGCAATATCCTTCAGGGTGGCCGGCGGATCGCTGAAAAACCTCTTCTCGATGATGAAGACCTCCCGCTTGCTGAGAATAGGGGGATCGGAGCGCAGGAGATTAAGCAGGTAGGCATGCCTCTCCTTGAATGAGTAGAAATCGTCCTGGTCAGGTCCTTCATAAAGGAGATGATCAAGAAGGCACTCCTCGTGCTCCGACTCGCTGACAATAGTGCTGTCGAGCGATACAAGGCCCTTTGCATGGGTGAGCCTGCCCGTATGGACCTGATAGCTCTTGTGTATGAAATTCTTGATGTAGGCCTTGATCCACCAGATGGCATAGCAGATGAAACGCACCCCCATATCCGGATCAAAGCGGGTCAGGGCCTTCACGAGACCCATGTTTCCCTCCTGCACGATTTCGAGCGGACCATAGCCGAGATGGAAATAGGGTTGGGCGATTTTCACCACGAATCGTAAGTTGGAGGTGACTATCTTTTTGCCTGCATCAATGTCGCCCAGCTTGTACTTCCTAGCAAGATCCAACTCTTCTTCTGGTGTGAGGAGGGAGTAGTCTTTGATCTTTCGGGTATAGTTCTCGAAATCCGATGACGGATATCTACTCCCCATAGACCCCTCCCTTTAATGGGATATTATATAATAAGGCTTAACTTACACAAAAGTCAAGGTCCAATGATATTATTATTGTCTCCTGCCGTTATATATTGTGATATTAATTAATTACATGATAATTAAATATACTCTAAATTAAGTTTATTTCACACATTGAACTCTCATTCATTTTTACGGGACGCTTCCAACTGTTTGATTATTGATTTCTTTCTGTATGAACGAATGTAAATAATGAAGACTATCGTCATACAGCCCAACACAACCAGCAGGGCCTGCCTGGAATATTTCATGACGAGATCCATGTTGTTCCCTACAACATAGCCTATGCATGCAAGGATAGACACCCAGAGGGCAGACCCGAATGCAGTGTAAAAACAGAATCGGGCAATATTCATGTGGGCAAGGCCTGCAGGGAAGGATATGAAGTGACGCACCCCTGGAATAAGCCGGCCGGTAAAGGTGCTTATCTCGCCGTGGCTTAGAAAGAATGCATTTGTTTTTTCGAACCGTTCCGGGGGAAGCAGTATGTACTTGCCGTACTTTACGATGAGGGGCCTTCCAAGGAACACGGCAAGGAAATAATTGAAGAGTGCACCCAGCACGCTGCCGACTATCCCGCAGAGTATCACCACCCACATGTTCATTTCGCCCTTGGTGACAAGATAGCCTGCAGGAGGGATCACTACCTCGCTGGGAACCGGGAAAAAAGTGCTTTCCAGGAACATGAGGACCAGGATCCCGGTGTAACCCAGATGCCCTATGGTTTCCACAAGCCAATGAATAATTTCTTCCATCCCTTCATCATATAGTACCCGTATTCCCATTGCAATAATTGCATACAAGAGATACATAGGGCGGAGCTTTAAATCTTTTGCAAATCTGAAGGATACCCAGATGGATACCGAGCAGTATACCCTCAAGATAGAATCCATGGCATATGGAGGCAGGGGAGTCGCAAGGAGGGGAGACGGCAAGGTGGTCTTCATTCCCATGGTGCTGCCCGGAGAGACTGTTTCAGCAGCTGTCACCAGGGAGCACAAGGGTTATACCGAGGCAGAAGCGATAGAAATCCTCATGGCTTCTCCACGGAGAATACCTGCACCCTGTCCGCATTTTTCCCAATGTGGCGGCTGCGACTGGCAGCATATCGAATACCTCGAGCAGATAAGGCTCAAACAGGAGATCCTCAAGGCCCAGGTACTCGCAAAATCCCCCAATACTGATATACAATTCAAAGAACCGGTAGTTTCCTCGAGAGAATATGGATACCGCTGTCATGCCGTTGTGCAATGTTCCCGGAAGGATGGCCTCGAGGCGGGGTTCTTCAAGAAACAATCGAATTCGATAATCCCCTTTACAAAATGCCTTATACTCAATGAGAACTCACATGTTGTCCTTGACCGGTTAAAGAGATTCTTTGGCGGGTACCCTGACTTGAGTATCGATGCAATGGAGATCCACGCCCCTCAGGACGAAGCCATCGTGAGGCTGCATCTGGGCAAAACACCCTCAAAATATGATCTGGAGGTGTATAAACAGGCCCAGCAGACATTGAACCTCAAGGGGTTATCGGTCTTACCAGACCGTGATCCAGGTCGAGAGCGCGTCTTCGGCCAGCGAACCTGTTCTTACGACCTCACGGTACAGGGGAGGAAGATCATACTCCAAAGCATTGTGGGCGGATTCATCCAGGCGAATATGGAGATGAATCAGCAACTCATATCCTATGTGGCTGAATGCATGCGCGGGACAAGAAAGATCATTGACCTGTACAGCGGATCAGGGAATTTCGGCATACCGCTTTCCTTTGAGGCACAGGAGGTTCTCGCTGTTGAACAGGACGGGGATCTTGTTAAGTCCGGGGCTGAACTTATACGCAAGAACGGATGCACCAACATGAGGTTCCTCCATGAGAAGGCCCTGCGCGCGTTAAAATGGCTGGACAAGGAAGGGGCCTCCTTTGATGCCCTTGTCCTTGATCCGCCCAGGGAAGGGGCCAAAGATGTCACTCCCGTTATTGCCCGAATGAAGTTCAATAAAATTATTTACATATCCTGCAATCCATCAACCCTTGCCCGGGATTGTGCACTCCTGGCCCAGGAGGGATTCAACATGAAAAGCATACGGCTTTTTGATATGTTCCCCCAGACCTTTCATATCGAATCAGTAACCGTTCTTGAACGATGAACTGCCTTTCCGGGTGGGGCCGATTCTTTTTAAGCTAGACAAAGGAATCCGCAGGCTTGTATATGGTGCAAGATGATCGTAGGGATCATAAGCAAAGAGGATAACCCGGAAGCCCTGGCTCTTTCCGGTCGGGTTGTTCGCTGGATACAGGACAAAGGGCTCCCCTGTATCTTCGAAGACCACATCGCTGATTTTCTCAGGACAGACCATACGGAAAATGTCTGGACGCAGGCGAATATCCTCATCGTTATCGGTGGTGACGGGACGTTCCTGCGCGCCATACGCATGAGCGCCCCCCGGGAGATCCCGGTACTCGGCATCCACATGGGATATCTCGGTTTCCTGACAGAGGTAACGGAAGGCGAGGTCTTTCAGGCCCTTGATTCCCTTACCACAGGTCAGTATGTCAGGGACGAGCGGACCATGTTCGAGGTCACCCTCGAAAGGGGGAACGAACCAGTCACCTCAGGTCAGGTGCTCAACGATGTGGTCATCACCAAGGGCGCACTTGCGCGCATCATAGATATCGAGGTATGGACCGACTCCACCTTTATCACCTGCTATCGGGCAGACGGCCTCATCATATCAACCCCCACCGGGTCCACTGCATACAGCCTCGCTGCAGGCGGACCCATCGTGCATCCCCAGGTGAGCGCAATCATACTCAACCCCATATGTCCACATGTGCTGTCGAACAGGAGCATCGTGCTTCCCGATTCCCAGGAAGTGATCATAGTTGTGAAATCCAGCAAGGCATCTGACAATATTTTTCTCACCCTTGACGGGCAAAAAGGCCATCCCCTCCAGGCAGGGGACCGGCTTCGCGTCAGAAGGGGAACACGAAAGGCGGTCATGGTAAGGTTTCCTCCCGGGAACTATTTCGAGATCCTCAGAAGCAAACTGAAGTGGCAGGAGAGATGATCGATTTTATCAAGATCTCTTCCATGGCGATCTTCGATGAGATCGAGATCGAGTTTACTGAGGGCCTTAACTGCATCACCGGCGAGACCGGGGCGGGCAAATCCCTTATCCTCGATGCCCTGACCCTGTTAATGGGGGCACGGGCCGGCCGTGAACTCGTCAGGCCGGGCAGTGAAAAGGCCGTGATCGAGGCCCTCTTTACCGTATCGGGCCGCGAACTGGTCCTCAGGAGAGAGCTCTTCCCAACGGGTAACAGCCGCTGTTATGTCGATGGAAAACTCACCACCTCAGCAGGACTCGCAGAGGTGTCTTCCGGACTCATCCACATCTATGGCCAGCACGAGTATCAGGACCTGCTGAATCCAAGGCAGCAC
The DNA here is from genome assembly GCA_964600235.1 of uncultured Bacteriovoracaceae bacterium. Lineage (GTDB taxonomy): Bacteria > Desulfobacterota > Desulfomonilia > UBA1062 > UBA1062 > MWEI01. The sequence continues at coordinate 225,343 of CAZRIV010000001.1, forward strand.
ATGAGGATACTTGAGGAATATGCCGGGCTCAGCAGGGACAATGTAGAGGCGGCATATACGGATTATGTTCAGTCCGAAGAGGCCTTTCAGGAGCTCGAGCTCCGGATCGCTTCATTCTCACGGGAAAAGGATTATCTGGAACATTGTCTAAAAGAGCTCATGGCTGCCGACATGGAAGAAGGACTTGAAGACCGGCTCGCCCAGGAACTCCAGACCGCCCAAAAGGCCTCGGAGCTGAAACAGTCCGCATTGCAGTCTCAGGAGCTTATCTATACAGGAACCCCGTCCATGAACGACCTCGCATCCGAAGTCCGTCTTCATATAAACCGCATAGCAGCTCATGACCCCTCCATGGAAAAGCTGGTGCGTTCCATGGACGATATATCGGCACAGCTCGAGGACATGCACGTGGAGCTCAGGGGCAGGATAGGAGCCTATGAATATGACCCGCAGCGCATAGACGAGCTCGATGAACGCCTCAATGGGCTTCGGGACCTCAAGAGGAAACACCACACCGATGAATCGGGACTCATGATGCTCATGGCAGAGATGCAGCAGAAGCTCGCCATCCTGGATGAATCGGACAACAACACCTCCCTTGCCAGGAATAAGATGGATGAGGCATTCCGGCGCTATATTTCACTATCGAAAGGCTTCCTGGAAAAGAGAGGGCGTGCTGCAAAAAGCCTGAGCAAATCCATTACCTCCGACTTGGATGACCTGGGCATGCCGGGAACGGTTTTTCAGGTGAGCCAGATGGTCTCTGACGATATTGATAAGATTACGCTGAAGTCCCGGGGAAAGGCCCTCCCGCCTAATATACTTCTCAAAGGCGAATTTCTCATCTCCACCAATGTGGGCCAGAACATACTGCCGCTGGCAAAGATAGCCTCCGGCGGCGAACTCAGCCGCATCATGCTGGCCGTAAAGGTTGCCCAGAAATCCTCAACCGAGGCCACCCTGATATTTGACGAGATAGATGCAGGGATAAGCGGCCAGACCGCCATTGCCATTGCCGGCAAGCTCAAGGAGCTCTCCGGACATGCCCAGTCGATCGTGGTGACCCACCTCCATCAGGTGGCGTCAGTGGCCGATTCACACATGGTCATCACCAAGACGGTAAAGGGAAGGAACACATCATCGACCATACAGAAGGTCAGGAGTTCGGAGCGGGTCATGGAACTTGCCCGAATGATGGGTGGTGATTCCCCGAGCTTGAGCGTCATAGAACATGCAAGGGAATTGGTCAGATCCCACGAAGAACGGGTGCCCCTGGAACACTAGGCACCTATTTACATTTGACTTTTCCGTGTCCTGATGGTCTATGTAAAAAAATCTCTAGGGAAAGAACCATGCTGAGAAAACCATCCATAGCCGAGGCCACAGATATTCGGAATCTTATCGAACCTTTTGTAAAAGAAGGGCTTATACTCCCCCGGTCTCTCCATTCGGTGTATACCACCATCAGAGATTTCTGGGTAAAGGCAGACCAAGAAGACCCTTCAATTATCAATGGCTGCTGTGCACTGCATATTTCATGGGTTGATCTGGCAGAAATCAGGACACTGGCGGTATCCAGGGAATGCCATGGCCTGGGGAAAGGCACGGAACTGGTGCATGCATGCCTCCAGGAGGCAAGAGAACTTGGAGTGAAAAAGGTGTTCACGCTTACCTTTGTGCCGGAATTTTTCAAAAAGCTCGGCTTTATCGAGGTGGACAAGTCCAAACTACCAAACAAAATATGGGCCGACTGCATCCATTGCCAATACTTCCCGGACTGCAGGGAGATCGCACTCATATATGATCTCGAGGGGTGAATAGTGAACATTAATGAGAGCATTGAAAAGGCCTCTGCCCTCCTAAAGGATAAATCCATTAATGACTTCGAGGTGTTCGGGATACATTCGGACATTATCCGGGCAGAATCCAGGCACGAAGAGGTGGATTTCCTCAACCGCTCATCCGAGAACGGCATCAGCATCCGGATCCTCATGGACGGTTCCATTGGTTTTTCCTACGGCAAAGAGGCCACCTCCGAGCTGGTCGATGCCGCCATCACCTCGGCGCGGTACCAGTTTAAAGACGTTCACAACCGATTTCCCGGCCCCACAGGTGAGTACCCGAGTATCGACGCATATGACAAGGGTGTTGCTTCCCTGGGTCCGGATGAATGCATCCGAAATGCCATAGCACTCGAACGATCTGCGCGTCAGGCCGATTCCCGTGTGGAGAACATCCGCAAGGCATCCTTCATTCGCGCTTCATCTGCCGTGCAGATCGTCAATTCGCAGGGCATCTCTTCGGCATTCTCCATCACATCCGCCTCCGCCTCCCTTATGGTCACGGTAAGGCAGGGAAGCGATGTTCAATCAGGGTATGATTTCGGCCTCAGTCATTTCATGAACGGATTCGATATCAGCAGTATCGGCAGGGCCGCCGTGCTTCGTGCTACGGAAATGCTCGGGGCAAAACAGCTCAAGACAATGAAAATACCGGTCCTCTTCGACAGGGAATGCACCGCAGACATGATAGAGTTCATTTCCGATGCCTTTCTGGGAGAAAACGTAATCAAGGGCAAGTCCGCATTGAAGGACAAGCTGGGAAAAAAATGCTTTTCGGAATGCATCCGTCTCTCGGACAACCCACTGGATACCCGCGCATCAGATTGTTCCGCCTTTGACGGGGAAGGGGTTCCCTCCCGGGAAACCACACTTGTGAATGATGGGACCATAACCGCATTTCTGTATGACACCTACTGGGCATCCCTTGCAGGCAGAGAGTCCACGGGCAATTCCATACGCGGCGGCTACAGGTCATGGCCCACTCTGGGCGTGAGACACATCTGTCTCGACCCCGGCCCCGTGCAGATATCCAGTCAGCTTCAAGCTCTGCCCCTGGCACTGAAAGTGACGGATATCATGGGCATGCATACGGCAAATCCCATTACCGGAGAACTGTCCGTAGGCATTAATGGAATCCTGCTTGAGAGGGGTGTCCCGGCCTATCCTGTCCGTGAGACCGCTCTTTCCGGCAATATCTACGACATGTTCTCCCGCGTGATGGCCGTAGGTGATGACCCGAGAGGCTTCGGGCATGTCCTGGCGCCTTCCATCCTCGTGGATGCCCTGGATGTAAGCTCTCAATGAACCGGCAAGATTCCTGCGGGCCAAAGTTAGCTGTTGAATTACGGCTGTTGCTGTCCTATGTATCTTCTTAAAAACAATCCTTCTACGTTATAAGGACCTTCACAAATGCTAAATTGGCTGATCAAGATATTCGGCAGCAAGAATGAACGCGAGCTCAAGAGGCTCGGCCCCATCGTGGAACGGATCAACGCACTGGAAGACGGCATGCGGGCCAAGAGCGACGCAGAACTCAAGGCCATGACGCCCTTTCTCAAAGAGAAGCTGAGTAACGGCGCCACTCTTGACGATATCCTGCCCGAGGCCTTTGCCACGGTACGCGAGGCATCCCGCAGGACCCTGGGCATGAGGCCCTTCGACGTGCAGCTTTTAGGCGGTATCGTGCTCCATGAAGGCAAGATCGCAGAGATGAAGACCGGTGAAGGCAAGACCCTCGTGGCCACCATGCCCGTTTACCTCAATGCGCTGGCTGGCAAAGGGGTACACGTGGTGACGGTGAACGACTACCTCGCCCACAGGGATGCGGAATGGATGGGAACCATCTACCGCTTCCTCGGGCTCGAGGTAGGTGTCATCGTCCATGGCCTTGACGACAGCCAGCGCAAGAAGAACTACAATGCGGATATCACCTACGGGACCAACAACGAGTTCGGATTCGACTACCTGCGGGACAATATGAAGTTCGCCTTTGAAGACTACGTCCAGAGAGACTATTTTTTCGCCATCGTGGACGAGGTGGACTCCATACTTATCGATGAGGCACGAACCCCGCTCATCATCTCCGGACCTGCCGAAGAGTCCACATCCAAATATTACGATGCCAACAATGCCGTCAAAGACCTGTTAAGGCAGGAAAACGCCGAGGGAGGGCTCTATGTCAAGGACGAGAAGACCAACAGCGTTGTCCTGACGGAAGAAGGCATCGAGTACATGCAGCGGCGTCTCGGAAAGGCCAACCTCTACGACCCGGGTGAATTCGAGACGGTCCATCACCTTAACCAGGCCCTGAAGGCTCATCTGCTTTTCTCCCGGGATGTGCACTATGTGGTCAGTGAAGAAGGGGAAGTGGTCATCGTTGACGAGTTCACCGGCCGACTCATGCCGGGCAGGCGTTATTCCGAAGGCCTGCACCAGGCGTTGGAAGCCAAGGAAGGGGTAAAGGTGGCCAACGAGAACCAGACGCTGGCGTCCATCACCTTCCAGAACTATTTCCGCATGTACGAAAAGCTGGCCGGCATGACAGGCACGGCAGAGACCGAGGCACTGGAGTTCAAAAATATCTATGGGCTCGATGTCATGGTCATCCCCACGAACATGTCAATGATCAGGATTGATAACCCTGATGTGATCTACAAGACGGAAATAGAAAAGTACCATGCAGTGATCAGGCAGATAATGGATTGCTATGGCAAGGGTCAGCCAGTACTGGTGGGCACGAGCTCCATTGAAAGTTCGGAAAAGGTATCGAACCTCCTCAAGAAAAAAGGCATTCCGCACAATGTCCTGAACGCCAAGCACCATGAGCGGGAGGCAGAGATCATCGCCCAGGCAGGCAGGAAGGGCGGGGTTACCATCGCCACCAACATGGCGGGCAGGGGCACCGACATCAAGCTCGGCGGAAACCCCGAATACCTCGCCAGACAGCGGGTGACCTCCGATGACGAGGCATATAAAGATATCCTCAATAAATTCAACATGCAATGTGAGAAGGAGCATAAGGAAGTCACCGATGCTGGGGGGCTCTTCATATTGGGGACAGAGCGCCATGAAAGCAGGCGCATCGACAATCAGCTCAGGGGTAGGTCGGGACGGCAGGGGGACCCTGGGGAGTCGCGTTTCTATCTCAGCCTTGAGGACAACCTCATGCGCATATTCGGCTCCGAGCGTATCGGTACCATTATGGACAAGCTCGGTGTTCAGGACGATGAACCAATAGAACACAATCTTATCAGCAAGAGTATTGAAGGGGCCCAGAAAAAAGTCGAGGGAAGAAACTTCGAAATCCGCAAGCACCTCCTCGAATATGACGATGTCATGAACAAGCAGAGGGAGGTGATCTACTCCACACGCAGAAGAATCCTCTCCGAGGAGAATCTCAAAGACCTTGTGGTGGAGATGGTGAGAGAGGTCCTCGAGGATGCCTTCGAAATATATATCCCCAGGAAGGCCCCTGTAAAAGACTGGGACCTGGACGGTTTTAAAAACTGGTCAAAGAACATCTTTGACATAACCATTGATCTCTCTGCAGACAAGGGGACCACCCGCGATCAGGTCTATGAAGAGACTTTCAATGCCATTATGGATTATTACAACCTGCGCGAACAGGATTTCACGCCGGATCTGATGCGCATGGTGGAACGGCACTTCCTCCTGCTGACGCTGGATACGCTCTGGAAAGATCACCTCCTGTCCATGGATCACCTCAAGGAAGGGATAGGACTGCGGGGCTATGGCCAGAAGAACCCGCTGCGTGAATACCAGAGGGAAGGCTTTGACATGTTCGTGTCCACGCTCGCGCGCGTCAAAGAGCTCTCTCTTGAACGGGTCTTCAAGGTCCAGATTCAGAGACAGGAGGACGTCGAACTTGCCTCCCAGAGGGAACGCAGGCAGCGCATGCAGGTGGGCAGGGGGCCGAGCGAAAAACCTCATACCGTAAAAAGATCAGCCAAAAAGGTGGGCCGGAACGATCCATGCCCCTGCGGTTCAGGCAAGAAATATAAACAGTGCTGCGGGGCCGAGACATGATCCCCAAGGGCTTCCAGTTTTCGGCAGTGAATGCCGGGATCAAATCACCGCTCTATCAGGGACTCGATCTAGGGCTTATCTTCTGCCAGAAAGAATCAATCTTATCAGGGGCTTTCACCCGCAACCTGGTAAAGGCGGCCCCGGTAATCATCGGCATGGAACAGGTGAAGAGGGGGGTTGCACGCGCGATAATCGCCAATGCCGGTAACGCCAATGCCTGCACCGGTCATCAGGGCATTGAAGACGCCCGTGCCATCATGGCTGCAGCGGCTGACCTGCTGGGTATACGTCCCGATGACATTGTTCCCATGTCTACCGGGACCATAGGCATAAAGATGCCCACCGAGAGGATACTGCCCGGACTTCCCGGGCTTGTGCAAGGCCTGACCGACGATTTTGAAGGCTTTGCACGATCCATCATGACGACCGACACCTTTCCCAAGATTGTATCCAGGCATGCAGGGCAGGCGTGCGTCCTGGGATGCGCGAAAGGCGCAGGCATGATCGCCCCGAATATGGCCACCACCCTGGCCGTTGTGCTCACCGATGCCATTATCAGCAAGCAAGACCTTGATATTATTATTATTAATTCTATAAAACAGACCTTTAACGCCATCACCATCGACGGCGACATGTCCACCAACGACACCTTGATTGCGCTCTCATCAGGGCTTGTTCCATCAGACCTGGAAACCTTGGGCAATGCCATCACCGATGTGATACGCGAACTGGCGCTGCTCATCGTACGCGATGGCGAAGGCGCAACGAAATTCGTTTCCATCAATGTAACAGGCGCTGAAAATGACCGCGATGCCCGCACCATAGCCATGGCGGTCGCCAACTCTTCACTGGTGAAGACCGCCCTGTTCGGGGCTGACCCTAATTGGGGCCGCATCGTCGCTGCGGTCGGTTATGCAGGGGTTCCTCTGGACCCGTCCACCATATCCGTTGCCATCCAAGGGCTCAAGGTGGTGGAAAACACCAGGGAACATCCTGGGTTCACCGAAGATTCCCTCCACAAGGCCTTGTGCGGGAAAGAGGTCGCCATTGAAATTTCCGTGGGAAACGGCAGCGGGAGCTTCATGGCCTGGACCACAGACCTTTCCTATAAGTACGTCGAGATCAACGCCTCGTACCGCACCTGATCATTATCAGTCTCACCTGGGTTGCAAGGCTTGTCTGTTGTCTTGATTATTTAGCCGATAATATATGTTATGTTAAATAGCAAATATTCATGTGCCGCCCTCTTTTCGGGCACGTCAAGTTTATAAGTCCCCGATAATGAGAAGTGTCATTGTACACTGGAATGATCCTTTTGAACTCACCCATCACGAAATAGATTTCATACCTGCCCTTCTCTGGTTGGCACGTTTCTAAATACCTCCCATTTGTGAAAATAGACCGCATCTGCCGGTTTTGGGGACGATGAAACTCCTTACCCTGCCCGTTAAAATGCAGTGGTGATCAAATTACGAAGATATACCTGTAGAGTGGCTCTATTACTTGATCTATAGCGATATGCCCTCATTTGACCAAAAATCTGCATTGAGATACCCCCCAAAAAACACCTTTGGGATATTTTTAATGCAGATGATGTCTTCCAACGAACATCTGCGTATGAAATTCTGTTGCATAGAACCACTTTGTGATAATTTATATAAGGATGAAGAAATTTGATGTGATCATAGTCGGGTGCGGCCCTGCAGGGGCAACTGCCGGATACCTGCTTGGGGCGTCCGGCATCAACACACTGATGATCGACAAGAGTGACTTCCCGCGCCGTAAGCTCTGTGGTGGAGGTTTGACCCACAAGACCTTAGGCCTCTTGAACAGGGTATTCCAGGAGACCCGGCTCTCGCTTCAGAACGCGGGCATCATCGAATCATGCTCGTATGAATATGACATCTATTTCCGAAACCGTCTGCTGGTCCACGGGGTTTCGCAATTTCCGATCTTGTTCGTGGACAGGTATGTCTATGATGATTTTCTGCTGCAAAAGGCCAGGAACACCGGCGTCACTGTCATCGAGGGTGATAAGGTCATGGGTTTCGACCCTGACACCAACCAGATATCGACATCATCCGGCCGTGTTTATCAGGCGCGGTTCATTATTGGGGCCGATGGCGCGCAGAGTGTTATCCGCAAACATCTGCCCGGCGGGATTTTCTCGATGAAAAAGTGGGAATACAACCTGGCGACCGCACTCGAGACATTCATCCCCCGGGCGGATCTCGGGAAAGCACCTGAACACCCGGCCATCTATTTCGGGTATGCCGATTGGGGTTATTCCTGGGTATTCCCCAATAAAGACCGATTGATCCTTGGCCTGGGCGCCTTGAACAGAAAGTCGGCCAAGCAGATCAAGGATATATTCATTAATTATATCAATGCTATATCTCATGTATATTCATTCGATGCCTCCAAAGGTATGAAGATATCAGGCTATCCGGTGCCGAGCGGGAATTATCTCAAAAGGCCGTATTACAAAAGCACCCTGCTTGCAGGTGATGCCGCGGGCTTTGCAGACCCTATTTCCGGGGAAGGCATATACCAGGCACAACGGAGTGCCGAGATCGCTTCCATCTGCATCAGGCGCGCATTGAAAGACGGCATACCCATAGAAGTCGGTTATAAAGAACTCCTGCACAGGTATGTATTTCCGGACCTGCTCCATGCCAGGGTTTTGCGGTGGTTTGTCTTCAATGCCATGAATAAACTTAATTTCAATTATATCAATATGTTGACACAAAAAGGCGAGAAAAGGGCCCTGGATATCGTCCATGGCCTGAGGACATACAGATTCCTGCAGTTGGCACGGGGAATCCACGGAGATATTGCCTAGGGCATGTTCTCATTATCAGGAGACGCACGGATATGAAGATTGTTAAAAGCATGCTCTTTGAGAAACCAGGTGAGCAGAATACTCATGAATGCATCAGGGCTGTTCAGGATTATATGCATGATCCGGGGATAACCCATGTGGTGGTTGCATCCACCACGGGCAGGACCGCCCTATCCTTCTGCAAAGCATTGAAGGGGAGCCCGGCCAAGCTCGTAATTGTTACCCACAGCGTGGGCTTCAAGGAGCCCGGCAAAGACGAATTCGACCCGGATGCTAGGCAACAACTCCGGACCGAAGGTGTGCCCATCCATACCGGTACCATCCTGACCCATTCCCTGGAAAAATCCCTCATGGATGACTTCCGGGGCATATATCCCGGCTATATCATTGCCAATACCCTTCGCAGGTTCGGTGAAGGGACCAAGGTCGCCGTCGAGATCGTCATGGAGGCCGCTGATGCAGGGCTCGTACCTGAGGATGCAGAAGTTTTGGCCGTGGCCGGCACCGGGCATGGCGCCGACACGGTGCTGCTTGTCAAGGCCAAGCCTTCCAAGCGCTTCCTGAACCTCGAAGTGCTGGAGATATTGGCCAGACCGCGAGGCAGGACCGCACCATATTGATACGCTGCCTTGAACCTTTCCTGAAAGATACCCTTTTCAAAAAGGAAATTATGGGTTATTTCAAAAACCAGTATGAGCAGTTATAAGCGGGTCATCCTATCATTCGTAATTCCTGTCCTTGTATTTCTCCTCGCGCCGGCTGACCCGGATACTTCCATCGCCGCCGAGACAAAGAGGCATAAGATATCAAGGATCGTCGTCGATCCGGGCCATGGCGGCAAGGATCCTGGTGCCATAGGCCCCTGCGGAGAAAAGGAAAAAGACATAACCCTGGCCGTGGGTATAAAGCTTGCTGCCAGGCTTACTGAAAAAGGCTATGAAGTGCTGCTTACCCGCGATACTGATGTCTTTATCCCCCTTGAAGAACGGACAGCCTTTGCGAATAAGAATAAGGCCGATCTCTTCATCTCCATCCACCTGAATGCAAACGAGATAACGTCTCTCAAGGGAATTGAAACATATTTTCTCAACCTCACCACCGATGCATCTGCCATCAAGGTGGCGGACAGAGAGAATGCGTCCTCATCACAGAAGATGAGCGATATCCAGTTTATCATCAAAGACATGATGCTCAATGCCCGCATCAATGAATCGTCCCGGTTTGCGTCGTCCATCCATAATTCCATTATCACCACACTGTGCAAATCAGGCCATTCCTGCAGGGACCACGGGGTCAAACAGGCTCCGTTCTATGTGCTGATGGGGGCGCAGATGCCGTCCATACTCATAGAAACCGGGTTCATAACGAATGCAGCCGAAAGCAGGCTCCTTCAGACAAAGGCATATCAGAACAGCATTATCAAAGGCATTGTCAGCGGGATCGATGTATATGTCACAAATTCAAGTGTGGCCTATAACAAGAGAAAATCATCAGGAGAAAACGGCCTCAATTAAACCGCCATTCGCCTATGGAAGCATCTGCCGGCAGGGATATGGAACCAGACAATGCGTACAGATAAATACTCGGCATACCTTCTTGTGGTTGCACTGTTATGTTCTTTTTCCCTATTGGGATGGAGCGATGCCCATGCCACGCAGGATAAGGTCTTTGCCTTGTGCTACCATTCCTTTCTCGGCAATAAACGTTTTGCAGGAGATATATCCCTGCATGATCTCATGACCCAGATGGATTTTTTCAGGGACAGGGGTTTTCGATTTGTCACCCTTGCAGAGACACTCAATGGCTCCGTGAAAGGCTCCCGGAACATACTTGTTGTCATAGATGACGGCAATGAGAGCGTATACCGCGCGTATCACGACATATTCAAACCACGCCATATCCAACCGGTGCTGGCGATTTATCCCAACATCATTGGGAAGAAGGCCTATGCCATGACCTGGGAACAGCTTATGGAACTCTCACGGCATGGCTGTGAGATAGCATCCCATGGGTATTACCACCTGCACCTGAACCAGGAACTCTACGACCGGGACAAGGAAGCATTCATCAAGGAGATTAAAGGCTCGAAAGAACTCCTTGAGAAGAAATTAAAAGTTAAAGTCCTTGCCATGGCTTATCCCAACGGAATCCATGGGGAAATCACGAAAAAGATCCTGAAGGAGGCAGGCTATCGATGTGCATTCACCATCAGGTGGGGCGCCCTGAACTCTCCCATGGCCGCCAACAAGGACCCTTTTGAGCTCCCCCGTTATATGGTGTATCAGGACAACTGGGGCATGATCTCGAACTCCATTCTCAAGGCTGCGGGCAATTAGCCCGGCACTTAACCCGGACGGATAATTCCCAAGATGAACGGCTTAAACCCCTTCAACCGAAAAATCCGGGCTCAAGTGAACATACGCACTCGCGCTCAAACATCGTCACGCAGGAGCTTTTCTCCCAGATCCTGAGCCTTTGCGAGCAGATCCCTGTTTGCCTTGATCTCCCCTGCCCCCATGGCGCTGCCGTATACCATACCCACAATCTTCGCCCCCACGAAGGCGAATGAGTCCTGAAAGGTTCGCAGCGCATTGACACACCCCGAGTCAAACGGGTCATCCCCCCCATAACTCATGGCTATGGCGATGCGTTTTCCTGAAAACGGGTCTGTTCCATGCCCGCTCAGGGCAAAACACCTGTCCATCCAGATCTTGGTCTGGGCGGACATGTTGAACCAGTAGACTGGACTGGCAATGACCCAGGCATGAGCCAAGAGCATGTCATGATAGAGCTTCTGCATGTCATCGGCTATGGCGCACCCCTTGCTCCCGGGTTTCTGGCACGCATAACAGGACTTGCACGGGGATATGTTCAGGCCATGGAGAAAGACCGTCTCGACCCGTGCCCCGGCAGACCTGGCTCCCTTGGCGATGTGATCTGCCAGGATGGCGCTGTTTCCCTTTTTCCGAGGACTGCCCAGGATTACCAGTATCTTCGGTTTATCCTTCATGGCGCTTCTCCTTAGAGGGTCTGTACCACCTTTTTCTTATTTCTTCTTGTCCTTCAGCAGGTCAGAGAGTTTTGCAAAAGGATTATGGGTCATGGTATCCGGCCGATCCTGGCTCTGCCCCGTGCCTTCACCCTCATCGTCATACCTCCCGTGCTCATTGTCATGGCAGTATACGCAGAGGTTTTCCCAGTTGCTGCCGTCGGGCGGGTTGTTGTCGTGGTTGTGGTCCTTGTGGTGGACCGTGAGCATGTTGAGGTTCTTGATGGTAAAGTGCCTGCCGCAACGGGCGCATACCCACGGGTGAATCTTCAGGGACTGCTCGCGGTAGCCCTTCATGCGCTCGGCATTCAGGGCACGGGCCTTGGCCACGAACTGATCCATTTCCTCCTTGCTCATCTTTGCCGATCCCGGCTTAGGTGGCTTTGAGCTCTTGAAATCCATGGTTGACTCCCGGAATGATATCCTTCCTGTCATGCGGATACGAACAATCAAATATTCTTTTGCTGTGCTGCGCTTATATGATACCCGATCTTCTTGTCTTCCTCTACGGTGTGCTTCGCAAACCACCCCGCCAGAAAGCTTATCACATCTTCGATGGTACCCTTGTCATTGAGAAAGGTTTTGACGCGGTTGGTGTATTCATCCAGCAGTGCTGCGTGAGCCTGCTGCTGACGCTCCAGTGCGGGATACCGGGTCAGGAACATGATATTTTCCTCACTGGCAAAATGGTATTCCACATACTTTCCGAGCTCATTGAGCAGGCGCACGGCAATCGCCTTCTTGTTCCCGTGTTCCTGAACGATATTGAGGCGGTTGATCAGCTTTACAAAGTCTTTATGCTGCCGGTCGATCTCCTCGACGCCGGTTGAAAAATCGTCAATCCATTCGATCTGGCGCATATGGCTCACCTCGGCGGCTTAATGGCCCTATAATGCACTATCAGACCCCCCGTTGCCAAGAGGGTAAATCAAGGCTGCCTTGTTCATTCTTCAGGCAACATGGCAAGAGGTGTGAGGTTACTTCTTCTGCTGGCCGCCCAGAATACCCTTGAGCGTATCTTCCACGCCTTCCATAACTTCACCGGCAGCATCCACTCCTTTTGCACCCAGTTCGCCTGCGGTTTTGGCAACACCGCCTATGCCGACCTTCAAGAGCCCTGCCATGGATACGGCCATGCGCTGGCTCATTGCCTCGTGGAGGGTGAATTTCGGATTATTCAGGTCGCCTTGAAGCACGAAATCCAGGGTAATCCTGTTGTCTTTGTCCTTCAGAAAACTAAGCACCGCATCGCGGGGCACCCCCATGAACGTTCCCATGAACCCTTTTGAAGGGGCAAGCGTCAGATCGGAGATGGTTATCCGGCCCGGTGCCTTGAGCCTTTTATCACGCACCTCTGATTTCAGGTCAAGATCGAGCATGCCCTTATTAACCCTCACATCTCCTGCCTTCAGTAGATAGGCCTGGAAGGGCACCATATCGACAGAAGCGAGCTTCAAACTGATGGAGGAGTCCCTGGTGGACAGATCCGCCCACCCCTTTATGGTAATCCTGCCCTCGTCCTGTGGTCCTTTCATGAGGGCAGACATGTCGAATGAGCTCTTGGCATTCAGCGCAGGGGCAACGATATCCTCAATGTCTGCCTGTATCCGAGTCAGGGTGATCTTTGTCGGACGTTGCCCCATCGATGCATCGTAAAACTCTGCCGACCCGTCCTTGAGCACGATCTGTCCGATGGACACCTGAGGTGGCGGGGTCGTATCTGAAGGATCCTGCTTTTTATCATTATCCTTGTGCATCAGGCTGGGAACCACTTTAACCTTTCCATTTCTGTCCCGGAAAACACAGATATATGGGTTGTTAACGGTGATGGAGTGGATCCTGTACTGCCTGGAAAATAAGCTCCACAGTGAGGGGACAATGATTACCTGGTCGGCTCGCAGGGTGTCTTCTGCCGGCCAGTTGCCGGCTCCCCTGATCCGGAGTCCGTCCACCACCACACCCGATATACCAGCGCGGATCTCCCGGATCTCGCTACCCTCTCCCAAGGCTTCAACCACCTTATCTTTCAGGACCGACAGAGCCACCCGGAAACCTGCTGCCCCGCCGACCATCAGCACTACGAGCACGATAAGTGCAGCCAGCCGCCATTTTTTTCTTTTCGTCTCAGGCACGTCTTGTCTCTTTTCTCGCCCGGTATGACTGCCCAATAATATAAACACTCCCCGATATCAAATGATAGTTGCAGATATTTTCAGGGGCATTACTTCAGGCACTGGAATATATCCCTGCTCTTCAGGCACAGGGATCCCATGCGTTCGTTGCCTGTCAGTCCAGTACGGGTACCTCGACGATCTCCATATCCAAAAGGTTTATGGACAGGAACTTCCGCCGCAGGGTCGTTCCCTCGCCCAGGAGCACCTTAAGGGCCTCAGCAACCTCAAGGCTTGCTACAAGAGCCGGGGTAAAGGACGGGATCCCCAGCTCATCCTCCACACCCTTGTCTCCGGCGTGTTTGGCATAGAGTGTCTGCAGAGTGCGCTCACCGGGATATTGCGTCAAGACCTGTCCATACCAGCCTGCAATGCTTCCATGCACAAAGGGGATATGGAACTGTTCGCAGAGCCCGGCCAGGGCCAGGCGTGCCGGGATGCTGTCCAGGGCGTCTATGGCCAGCTGTGCCTTCTCGAGGAGTGCGCACCCGTTATCGGCTGAGAGGGACTCCTGGTGTGTTACAAGCGTTACTGCCGGGTTTATCGCTCCGGCCCTCGATGCCGCTGCAGCCACCTTGGGCACACCGAGATTCTCAAAAGTTGCATAGATCTGCCGGTTCAGGTTGTGCTCTTCGAATACATCAGGGTCAATGACGATGATGGTTCCGACTCCCAGGCGTGCCAGCTCTTCCACCAGGTAGCAGCCCAGCCCGCCGCAGCCTGCCACTGCCACGGTGCTCCTGAAGAGGACCAGTTGTTTCGAAGGCGTGATGGTTGACCGGTTGCGCGCATAGCGCCTGGGGAGGAGACCCATGGAAAGGATCCGGTCCTCCACCTCGGGCAGGCTCAGACCGAAGCACCGTACCGCCTCCTGCTGCGACTCCATGGATACGAGGCCGTCGTCGGCCTTCGTAGAGAGGAATTCATTGATGTCTGCCACGTTATCCGCCTCCCACCGGGGGAAAGATGGCGAGGGTGTCGCCTTCATGCAGAACGGTGTCAAGCTCTGCATGCCTGCTGTTTAAGAAAAGAATCGCGGCATCTTTCTCAGGGATCTTGAGAAGGCTCACCACGTCCCTCACTGCAGTGTCATCGGCAAGATCGAGAGTCTCCCGGTCGAAACGGTTCAGGCGCAGCGTGGCAAAGAGTTTTACCATGACCTTCATGGACGCCCGGGCCTCACTGTATACTTGAAAGGCATGTTCCGGCAGGGCACCGACGCCCTCCTGCCGGAACACTGTGTGGGCAAAAGCACCTACCAGTTGAATACGTTGTCGAGTTCCTCATCCGTTACCTGGAAGGTGATGTCGTGGGGTCCCACCTTCTCCTGTGTGAAAAAGCGCGGCAGCCTGTCCTGCTCCTTGGTGATGCCTGCCTTCGCATTGAAGTCGCGCTCCATCTTGAGCACCTTCTTGCCCAGTGCCACCACGTCGTCGCCTGTCAGGTTCCAGCCGTAAAAGGCGTTGAGCAGGTCGATGAGGGCCTGGTTCGTCTCGGGCTGGTCCAGGATGGCAAATGCGATGAACAAACACATGCCGGTTGAGTCTATGGCGGCAGTGGCGATCTGGAGGTTGCGGGACAGCTCCACCTGGC
Organism: uncultured Bacteriovoracaceae bacterium; assembly: GCA_964600235.1. Classification (GTDB taxonomy): domain Bacteria; phylum Desulfobacterota; class Desulfomonilia; order UBA1062; family UBA1062; genus MWEI01. The sequence continues at coordinate 240,886 of CAZRIV010000001.1, forward strand.
CTTCGGGCTTGAGCGGGTCGACAAAGCCTCCGTTTTTCAGGATGTTGGTGGCAATGGCATAGCCGGCGGTATGGTCTGCGCCCATGGGGGTGGTGGCATACGTCACGCCGATGCCCTGGATGGCCCTTGGGTCATAGGCGGGCAGGGCCTGGTTCTTGACAACCGGCACCTTTTCCACGCCCAGGACCTTACCCGTGGTCCCTGCCCCGCTGCCCAGGATCTTGCCCAGATGGCTGCCCTTGCCAACTTCATGGATGAGGTTGATGGCTCCCTGCACGTCTCCGAACTCTATGAGCCCGGCCTGCATGGCCACCCCGATGGTAACCCCCATCTCGATGGTGTCGACCCCGTAGTTGTCATCGAGAAAATCCATCTGGGCGATGGCGTCCGGGTCGTCGATGCCGCAGTTGCCGCCATGTGCCCAGACCGTCTCGTACTCGGGCTGCTTGGAGATAAAGTGTCCGTCCTTGTCCACAAAGGTGCCCGAGCACCTGATCACGCAGCCGCGGTGGCATGGGTGCGTGGCATTGCCGCCTCTCTTGGTCTCCATGTCGGCATAGGTCTCGCCGCTGATCTTGGATGCGCCTGTAAATTGACCGTCTCTGAAGTTATAGGTGGGATAGCCGCCTGCCTCGTTGATGATGTTGGTGAGCACGTTGGTGCCATAGGCCGGCAGGGCCTGCCCGGTGACTGCGTGAGAGGTGAGCCCGGTCACGAACACCTTGTTTGCAGCGCGGAACTTCTCGGGGTCTCTGGGCTCTCGGTTCTTCATGCCGGTGTCGTCCATGACGATCACCTTGAGACGCTTCGACCCCATGACCGCCCCGACCCCTCCGCGCCCTGCATGGCGCGAGGGACGGAGCTCTATATCGGTGATGGCAATGGATGACGCGGCCATTTTCATCTCGCCTGCGGGCCCGATGGAGATGCAGGTGATCTTGTCTCCATAGGCCTGCTTCATCCTGTCCACCAGGTCGTAATTTGGCAGCAGCTTCAGGCTGTTGTCCTTTTCGATCTTTACGGAGTCCTTGTTTATGATGAGCTTGTAGAGGTCGTCACCCTCGGGCTTGCCCTCCAGGATGATGGCTGCATACCCGAGGCGCGCCAGCACCTGGGCGCCCTGCCCCCCCGAGTTGGCCTCCTTGATGCCGCCGGTGAGCGGGCTCTTACAGCCCACCGATAAGCGGCCGGACATGGACGCTGAAGTGCCGCTGAGCATGCCTGGCGCGATGACCAGCTTGTTTTCCGCGCCCAGGGGGTGGCACATAGGCGGCACCTCCTTGAAGATGACGCTCGAGGTCATGGCCCTGCCGCCCAGACCTGCATAGTCGCCCAGCCCTTCTACCTTGAACTGCGGACCGCCTTTGGCACCCATATCGATCCTTAATATCCTGTCCATGGGACCCTCCTTGCGTGCTTCAGCTGACTCATTAAATAATAAGTGCGGGCACCATGGTAGTCAATGGGTGTAGACCTCTTAACTAATTGATTATATTATTTATAGTATGCATTTTAAAGCCTAATTAGGCATGGGGATAGTTCCCTCATATCGCCCTAACCTTTCAATGCCGCATCCAGGTCCTCCATGATGTCCTCGCTGTGTTCTATGCCCACGGACAGCCTGAACAAGGTATCTTTTATGCCGATGCGCTCCCGTTCGAAAGCAGACATGGCGGCGTGCGAGGTTATGTACGGCGAGGTTATGGTGGTCTCTACGCCTCCCAGGCTCACAGCAGGCTTGATGAGCCTGAGGCCCCTCACGAACCGGTCCGGTTCGATCTTTAATGGGTCCACGTCGAAGGAGAGCATGGCCCCGAAACCGATCATCTGTTTTCTGGCAATGTTGTGACCGGGGAAACCAGGCAGGCCCGGATAATTCACCCGTGTGATCTCATTGCATGTCCCGAGAAACTCGGCGACCTTCATGGCATTGGCAGACTGCCGCTCCACCCGCAGAGACAGGGTCTTGAGGCTCCTCTCCAGCAGGTAGCAGTCCAGGGCATTCAGGCTCCCGCCCAGGTGACGAGCCAGCGCGACAACTGCATCAGTCTTCTCCACGGATGCGAGCACAGCCCCGCAGCACAGGTCGCTATGCCCGCCCAGGTATTTGGTGCCACTGTGCACCACCATGTCGATGCCGAGCGATATGGGGTTCTGGTTTATGGGCGAGGCAAAGGTGTTGTCCATGATGGTGGTTATGCCGCGGGCCCTGGCATACTCCGCGACCTTTTGTATGTCTATGACGCTGAGCAGAGGGTTGGTCGGCGATTCAATGACAATCACCTTCGTTTTCGTGGTGGCAGAACTGCATATGGCATCTGCGTCCGTTGCGGCAAAGGTATGGCTGATTCCGAATTTCTCAAAATCGCTGGTAACAAAGGAATGGGTCCCGCCATATAGTTCATCCATGAGCACCACGTGGTCGCCTGCCCTGGCAAAAGCAAGTATGGCCGTGCTCATGGCCGCCATGCCCGAACTGAACAAAACCCCGGCCTGGGCCCCTTCGAGCGCGCACAGCTTGCGCACCACCACTTCCTGGTTGGTGGTGTTGAAATAGCGTGGGTACGCCGCCTTTTCCCGGTCAAGGTAGGAGGTGGCAGAGGAGGTGAAGATGGGCGAGTTGATGCCGCCGGTGATGTCGTCCTGGTATGTCCCGCTGTGCACACAAAGGGTTTCCTTTTTCATGGGTCTTCTCCTTATGGGCGCAGCATACATGAACCGCAAAGTGATTTCCATGTGCAGTGCGGATTAAGGCAACAGACGAGGAGTCGATGGATATTGCAGTGAACCGATTACAGACCCCCCTAATTAATCATTTAGTAATACGTGGATTCGGTTTATCATGATATGGTATATATTCATTGTCAAAAGATCCCGCATCCTTGATTTCACAGCCGTCAGACATTAATTTTAGTTTTTAAACATGGAGATGCGGCCTTTGTTGCTTTCATGCATAAAGGGCTCGTGCATCGCTTACTATGTTCCATTCCCATTATTTATTAAGTAAGGAGGAAAGCCTGATGAAATTTAAGACAGATGATGGCGGATGGAGTCCCTACCTTGCAGGGGCCTTGGTAGGATTGCTGGCCATTGCCTCGGTGTATGCGACCACCCAGTGGATGGGAAAATCCAATTATCTGGGCGCATCGACTACATTCGTCCGGGCTGCCGGTCTTCTTGAGCGAACCGTGGCCCCTGATCACGTTGCACAAAACGAGTACTTTACCAAGGAGAAGGTTCGCATCGATTGGCAGTTCATGCTCGTTATGGGCATCTTCTTGGGGGCACTGATCTCTTCCGCGACGGACAGGAGTCTCAAGCTTGAGAGTGTGCCTCCGACATGGGAAAAACGCTTCGGCCCATCCATCGGGAAGCGGGCCATCGGTGCGTTCCTGGGAGGAATCGTGGCCATGGTAGGTGCACGAATGGCCGACGGCTGCCCCAGCGGGCACGGATTGAGCGGCATGATGCAGCTCTCGGTAAGTTCCTTTGTTGCCCTGGGCATGTTCTTCAGCGTCGGCGTCTTAGTCGCCGCGATTGTTTACGGAAGGAGGTCATCATGAGCATTGATCAATTGCTCGGCATCATTACCGGGGTCCTGTTCGGTTTTCTGCTGCAGAAAGGCCGCGTTCTGCGCTTCGAGAAACAGGTAGGCGCCATGCTTCTCAATGACATGACCATATTCAAGTTCATGCTTTCCGCCATACTCGTCGGCATGGTCGGGATAGGTCTCCTCACTGATGCGGGGATTATCACCGCGAGCCACAAGCCCATGAACCTCGGCGCCGTGCTGCTCGGAGGAGCCCTGTTCGGGACCGGATGGGCGGTCATGGGTTTCTGTCCGGGCACGTCCATCGGTGCCCTGGGCGAAGGGCGCTGGCATGCCTTGTTCGCCATTGCGGGAATGGTTGCAGGGGCTGCCCTCTACGCGGAACTCTATCCCTTCTTCAAATCGAGCGTCCTGGCGTGGAAGGACTTCGGCAAGATCGGATTGCCGCAGGCCCTTGGGGTCTCCGCATGGGTCATAATTCCCATCTTCTGGGCCGGGACCGTTTCCCTTTTCTTCTGGTTTGAAAAGAAGGGACTCTAGCCTTGAACGTATGACCGGCCCAAGGCACGCGCTCTTCGATTCTAAAGTCTCGACGGTGCCCCACGGCCCGACCATGGGCTGAAGATATGAAAGGAAGATTATGGATACTCATACGCTGACAAGATTCTTCATGTGGTGCACCATCATAAACGCCGCCATCCTGGTCCTCTGGACCGTCATGTGCATTTCTGCGCCGGATCTGGTGTACCGCACGCAGAGCAGATGGTTTCCCCTTTCACGGGAAACCTACGACATAGTCATGTATTCGTTCATCGGCCTGTTCAAGCTGCTCTTTCTTGTCTTCAATGTCGTTCCGTACGTTGCTCTGCTGATCATCGGGTAGGAAAGAACATATGATGATACTCAGGGAAGCATGACAAACAGCCGGTGAACTCCTTGCCGTGAACATGCCGTCCTAACCCGGGAGGTGAGTTATGGTGGACAATCTTGTTTTAAGGAATGCTGCGACATCTGATTATCAACCGATTGTTTCCGTGCTGAATATATGGTGGGGCGGTCGGAATATGAGTGACATGCTCCCCAGGCTCTTCTTTGTCCATTTCTTCAACACAAGCTTTGTGGTCGAACATGAAGGGAAGATTGTGGGATTCCTTGTGGGATTCCTGTCCCAGACCTTTCCGGACCAGGCCTATATCCACTTTTCCGGGGTTCATCCCGATTTCCGGAGAAATGGGATTGCAGGCTCCCTCTACAGGCGTTTTTTTGATACAGCACGCAAACACGGCTGCAGGGTCGTCCACTGCGTTACCTCGCCCGTCAACAAGGTTTCTATCGCGTTTCACCTGCGCATGGGGTTTAGCATTGGGTCGGGTGATATGCTCATCGAGGGTATTTCAGTCACCCGTGACTATGATGGGTGCGGCGAGGACCGGGTTCTGTTTCAAAAACAGCTCAGCAAATAGCGATCACTTCCTCGCGTGAGGGGGCATTCGCCCGTGGTCACGATGCCGAAAGCCCGGCAGCCAATGCCATTGCCGGCCCTGCGGCAGTATGGCTGAAGGAGAAAATAATGGATTTCATAGAGGTACAAAAAAGTGATGGCATCGCCACGTTGATGCTCCGGAGAGGAAAGGTAAACGCCATCAACGGTGCATTGGTGGATGAACTGAGAAAGGCGCTGAAATCCCTTGAGGATGATCCGGAGGCAGGGTCCATAATCCTCACGGGCAGCGGCAGGTTCTTCTCCTTCGGGTTCGATGTCCCGGAGTTCCTCTTGTTTGAGAGAGAGGATTTCAGGGAATATCTCATCAGCTTCACCGACCTGTATGCGTATCTCTTCCTCTACCCGAAGCCCGTGGTGGCCGCCCTCAACGGCCACACAATTGCAGGCGGCTGCATGCTGGCACTCGCATGCGACCACAGGATCATGGCAAGCGGCAGGGCCAGGATATCCTTGAACGAGATCAATTTCGGCGCATCGGTGTTTGCCGGGGCAACCGAGATGCTCAGGTTCTGGGCCGGCAGCGCAAACGCAAACCACATACTCTTTTCAGGGGCCATGTATTCGGCCGAGGAGGCCAAAGGCCTGGGCCTTGTTCATGAGGTGGTCACCCCGGACGCGCTCATTGATTCAGCGCGCAAAGTTGCCTCTGGTTTGGCATCCAAGTACCCGCCCGCCTTTGCCACAATAAAGTCAGTTCTCAGGAAAAGCATCATCGAGGAGATGAAACGCAGGGAAAGAGGCTCCATACAGGAATTTGTGGATATCTGGTACTCAAAGCACACATGGGCCAACCTTCAGAACTTAAGGATATCTGATACCTGACGGGTACCTCTGCGATGCAACTGCAGTCCGGATTACTTCCGGTCCAGAACGTTTCTGATGGTCTTGGCCAGGTCCTCGATCTCAAACGGTTTCATGATGAATCCTCTGATGCCTAACTCTTTCGCCTTTTCTTCGCTCATGTGCTCGCTGTACCCGGTGCACAGGATGACCGGTATGTCCTTGCGGATCTTCATCATTTCAAGTGCGAGCCGGTCACCCGTCAATCCGGGCATGATGATGTCCGTGATCACCAGGTCGAACTGTCCCGGGTTCTTCTGAAACAGATCGAGCGCCTCCACGGAACTCGTCCGGGAGACCACCCGGTATCCGAGGTATCTGAGACTCTCCTTTGTCGCCTTTACCAGAATGGGCTCGTCATCGATGAAGAGGATACGCTCGCCCCCTTTCAGATCAGGTGTCTGCACCTGGACGGTGGCTGCCTCTTTTTTCGCCTCGATCTCAGGCAGGTACAGATCGAAGGTTGTCCCTTCGCCAGGGGTGCTCCTGCACAAGATGGCGCCCTTGTGGCTCCTGGCTATCCCGTGCACCACCGAGAGCCCCAGGCCGGTCCCCCTGCCCTTTTCCTTTGTGGTAAAGTAGGGGTCGAAGATCCTCTCCATGATCTCGGGGGTGATCCCATGCCCCGAATCGCTGATGGAAAGCCGCAGGTAGGGTCCCGGCCGCAGGTCCAGGGCCAGGGCTTCTGCCCCTTCATTGATATCGGCCTTGTCCAGGCTTATACACAGGACGCCCCCGTTTTCGCCCATGGCCTGGGCCGCATTGGAGCACAGGTTCATCATGACCTGGTGGATCTGGGTGGTATCCGCCATGACACGTCCGCCCGTGAGAATATTCTGCCTGATCTCTATGTTCCTGGGCAGGATCGCGCGCATCATCTTGAGCGACTCCTTGATGGTCGTATCGAGCCTGATCTGTATGAATTCATGCTTGGTGCGCCTGCTGAAGGCAAGAATCTGTTTCACCAGGTCACGCGCCCGGGTGCACACCTTGAGCACCTCTTCGATGTTCTTCCTCACCTTTTCGGGCTCCTGCCCTTCCCGCACACCCCTTTGGGCATAGGCGATGATGGCCGAAAGGATGTTGTTGAAGTCATGGGCAATGCCCCCCGCCAGGGTGCCCAGGGCCTCCATCTTGTGGGCCTGGATCAGCTGCGCCTCGAGCCTCTTTCTTATTTCCTCCGCGTGCATGCGCTCTGAGATGTCGAGCGAGACATTCGCCAGGAACATGGGGGCGCCGCTGCCGGTCCCGGCAATGGAAAAGGTTATGGCATGCACATCCGTGATCTTGCCGGTCTTGAGGTTACGGTACTGCAGTTCTCCCTCCCAGGTACCTCCGGCGATGATGGTTGGCAGGAGCTCGGTCTTCACCTTTGCAAGGAGATGATCAGGGATTACCTGCAGGATATTAACTCCCTCCACTTCTTCGGGAGAAATACCCAGCATCTCGCTTCCCGCCTCGTTGATGAAGATCATGTTCCCATCGAGGGTTGCCAGGTTGACCAGTTCGTTGCTGTACCTGACCACGGAGGCCAGTTTCTGCAGGTCTTCCTCGACCTTTCTCCTCTGGGTGATGTCTTCAAAGGTCTCTATGGCGCCCACCAGCTCACCGGCGGAGTTCCTGATGGCGGCTGCCGTAGACCTCAGCCATTTACCCTTTTCACCCAACGAAGGAAAGTAGTCGGTTGCCTCATAGGCCTCGTTGATCAGGGCGGACTTGCTGAACTTATCCGGATACCATTGCTCAATGGCGTCTTCGGACCCATCCACTATGAGGTCCGACATGCACGGCCTTTCCTCGCTGTAAAAGGCCTTCCAGTGATCGGTCGTGCCCAGTATGTCCTGGGCCTTTATCCCGCTTAAGTGCTCCATGGCCTCATTCCAGGAGATGACCCGGTGATGCTTGTCAATGACGAGAGTGGCGATGGGTGACCCGTGCAGGATCATCTGCAGGCGCTGCTCGCTTTCCCTGATGGCCTCTTCTGCGTGCTTGCGCCCGGTTATGTCGCGGATTACTCCGTCGTACGAGATGAGCCTTCCCTGGGCGTCCTGGTTGAGGACCGCCGCGTTGCTCACCCAGCGGATGCTTCCGTCCTTACGTGTAATGCGGTGCTCGATGCGGCCTACCTTTTCCCCTTTCAATATCCGTGAGACATAGTCCCTGACAAGCTCCTGGTCTTCGTCCACCACCATATTGAACCACAGGAACGGGTCCTCGTCGAATTCCTCTGGGGTGTAACCGGTCACTGTCTCGCAGACCGGGGTATGCAGGGTTTTTACGGGAAGTCCGTCTTGAACCTGGACGGTAAAGATATAGTCCGTGATGGCGGAGGTGATGCGTCGGTAGCGCTCTTCGCCCTCCTTGAGTGATTCCTCCACCCGCCGGTTGGAGGTCAGGGCATTCTCCAGTTCCTCTATGAGCGCCCGTGCATCATAGAGGTCCCTGATGAGCTGCTCGCGGGTCATATCTTCAGGATTCACGTTTCAGATGCTCCTCTTCTACCCACGAAAACATGTTTTAGCTATCCCGGCAATGTCGCCCAGGTGCTTGTGCACAGCCGTTATTTTCCCTATAATACCTGTAAACAAGGAAAAAACCAGTGGATCTTGAGTTGACTCGACAGACCGCTCCCAAAGCAGCGTGAATCAGGCCTTCTGGCAGACTCCTTGTGGCATATACGGTACTTTCCTGGAGAATGATGCATGAGCACGCCTGAAGACATCGAACGCTACCGGAAAAACTTCATCAACGAGTATGAGGCGATGACGCTGTATGAATGTATTGCCTCCCGAGAATCGAATCCCGACCTGGCCTCGGTGTATCGCAGGCTTGCCGAGACGGAGGGCGCCCATGCGGCGACCTGGGAGGTGAAGCTGAGAGAGGCCGGGGCCGAGGTGCCGGATGCCAGGCCCGGCTGGCGGACCAGGATCCTGTGCTGGCTCGCGGGAAGGTTCGGCGCGTCTTTCGTCCTTCACACCATTGCCGGCATCGAATCGAATGCAGGCAATGCATATGACGGCCAGCCCGAACCCGAGGCGGCGAGGATGTCGGTACAGGAGCGGTCCCACGCCCGCTTCTTCAAGTACCTTTCCGAAAATGCTCTCGGGCTCGATGGCAGCGCGGTAGCACGGTTCGAGGGGCGCCATCGCGCCTCGGGCGGGAATGCCCTGCGAGCCGGGGTGCTGGGTGCCAATGACGGCCTGGTCTCCGTGTTCAGCCTTGTCATGGGTGTTGCCGGTGCCGGTGCCGGTTCGAATGAAATCCTCCTGGCAGGCCTTGCCGGGCTTATGGCCGGCGCCCTTTCCATGGCCCTGGGTGAGTGGCTTTCCGTGCAGAGCTCACGCGAGCTCTATCAGAATCAGATAGGCATCGAGAAACAGGAGCTCGAGGAAAATCCCGAGGAGGAGATGGAAGAGCTCGCCCTCATCTACCAGGCCAAGGGCATCGATCCCGTCACAGCCCGGCGCATGGCCTCCCGGCTTCTCTCGGATACGGATACTGCGCTGGACACCCTGGCAAGGGAAGAATTGGGCATAGACCCCAAGGAACTCGGCGGGTCTGCCTGGGAGGCTGCAATGACCTCGTTCCTGCTCTTCGCATCAGGTGCCATCATTCCGGTGATCCCCTATGCCTTCTTCACCGGAGCATCAGGGATCATTGTAAGCGCAGCGGCCAGCGCCACCGGACTGTTCCTGATCGGTGCCTCGATAACCATCATGACCGGCAGGAATGCCCTGTTCTCGGGGCTTCGCCAGGTGGCCTTCGGCATGGCGGCAGCGGCTGTAACCTTCGGCGTGGGATATCTCATCGGGGTGAACCTGGGAGGGTAGGATCGTGCCCCTTCACGAGCGATCCCGGCTTCTCACCTGGGTATAGGTGCCTATGAGGGTTAAAACCGTGAAAATGATCGCCCGGTAGGCCGGATCCAGTTCCAGCTGGCCCGTAATGGCCCCTGCCCCCACCAGGCTCGAGAGCACGATGATTGCCCGGTCCATGAGCAGGCCCGATAGAACGGCGCCTGTCAGTCCCCCTGCAATACCCCAGATAAGCCCCGGTCCCACGGCGCTCAAAGCGGACGATACAACCAGGGCAAGGTATGCACCTGCGAGGAAACCGGCCAGGATGAATGCCGCGCGCTGAACAAAGACGGCAAGCAGGGCCCCGGCAAGGCCCGCCACGAGTCCGCCCGAGAGAATAACCCAGGTGGCCTGCTCGGCCAGGTACATGAGGGTGAATTCCATGCCTGCGAGGAAACCTGCAATTGCCACAAAGAGCCAGAACAGCCTTTGTCCGTACACGAGTACTATCAGGCCGAGCAATACGATGAGCAGTTGCATAGTCCAATGGACATTACCAGAAAAAACCAGGCTCCCTCAATACAATTCCCCCCTGGAAAAGCATCTCATCCTCATATCCCCTGCCGCACGCCACCCGCCTTGAATCCCACATTATCTCTATAATATCTCCATCATTTCTCCACAATGCACTGGTAAAACATGTGGAATTACACACGGAGGAAATATCCCATGAAAACCAGACAATTGTTGAGCATACTTTTAACGATCGTGCTTTTAGTGAGCGCCGTGGGATGCAGTGATTCAGGCAGCGATTCTTCGGACACCGCTGCAAACACTTCTGATTCATCCGGTGACGGCTCTATCCCGTCCACGGACATTTCCTCGTATGCGGCCTCGGTTGCAGCAACAGCGAGCACATACGATGCTGAAGACGTACTCGGAAATGCTGCTTTCGATCATACCATCGACATCGATTTCACGGCGAATACCGCACGACTCTCTTCCGGCACGGCTCAGGCCGTTACCACCGACGGCATCACTACCCTTTCCCTCGACGGCACGAGCGTGACCGTCACAAAGACCGATTACGGCATGACCATCAGCTCGACGGTCGACGGAAAAGTCAGGTATAACCTTTCAGGAGAACTGGTCGGAACACTCACTGTCTCGAGCAGCAGCGCTTACCAGCTCTATCTCGACGGAGTCACCATAAGCGGTTGGGCCGGACCCGCACTTGATCTTGAATCATCGCAGAAAGTGTATATCGTTGCCGCACCAGGAACGACCAGCACGCTTTCGGATTCATCCACCCGCAGCATGACAATGAAAGCAGCCCTCTACTGCAAGGGTCCGATGATCTTCAGCGGCGACGGAACACTCTCTGTAACCGGGAGCTACAAGCACGGCATCTTCAGTAATGATTATATACGGGTGTGCGGCTCTACGCTCAATGTAGCAGTCGACGCAAAAGACGCGGTCCGCTCGGCAAACGGATTCATCTTCGATGACGGTACCCTCACGATCAATGCCACTGGAACCACAACAGATGACGAGAGCAAGGGCATCAAGGTTGAAGGCTCGGAGAGTTCCGGGGCAGGGAGAGGATACATCGTGATCAACGGAGGGTACATCTCCGTAACCTCCGTCGGCAAGGCCATCACCGCGGCATGGGACATCGACGAGGATGTTACCACGGCGGACACGTCCGATGATCCGTCCCCGTATGTCGAAATCAATAACGGCGTCATCGATATCACCACCACTGGAACCCCTTATGAAACTGCCACGGCCAGTTGCAGTCCCGAAGGGATCGAGGCCAAATCGAGCCTGACCATCAACAGAGGTTACATAACCATCGATTCCACAGAGGATTCCCTGAACGCCGGGGGGACGATTGTTATCAACGGCGGCTATCTTTACTGCGCCAGCGACTACGATGCCATCGACGCAAACGGCACCCTCACCATCGCAGGCGGCGTCATCGTGGCCATCGGCGGGTCTGCGCCGGAAGGCCCGTTCGACTGCGACAACAACAGTTTTTCCATCACAGGCGGCACCGTGGTCGGCATCGGCGGTACGACGAGCAGGCTGACCGCAGGGGCCTGCACACAGAACGTTTTGGTTCTCGGGAGCATGGCAGGGGGAAGCACCATGGCGATCAAGGACAATGACGGCGCAGTAGCATTCGCCTTCACGATTCCGCGGTCTTTTTCCACCATGGTTCTTTCTTCGCCAGACATCTCGACCGGGTCCGGATACACCATATATACGGGCGGAACCGCCTCGGCAGACAGCACCTATTACGGCCTTTACCTTGGAAATCCTACCTATTCCGGAGGTACAGCCTCGAACAGCTTCACCTTATCGTCGAGAATCTCAAAACTGGGTGGTGTATATTTCTGATACGTGCATAACAGGTGCATGAGCTTGCATGAACACATGAATGAACGCCTGGACCTGACCCGAGATTTCATGATGTGAGCCCTTTACTGCTTCATCCATCTTGCGCATTGTACCGGCTCGTTCTATCGTGTACATATGCACAACCATATGGGTCAGATTACGATACTCCCCCTGGATCTCATCAACCAGATCGCTGCGGGCGAGGTGATAGAGCGGCCTTCATCCGTGGTGAAGGAGCTTCTGGAAAATGCCGTCGACGCAGGCGCCCTGAGCATATCCGTCGAGATGGAGGGCAACGGCCTGGAGCTCATCCGCGTATCGGATGACGGGTCCGGCATGGGCGAACATGAGCTGGGGCTTGCCATATTGCGCCATGCCACGAGCAAGATCAGCACCGTGGACGACCTCTTTTCCATCCACACCCTGGGATTCAGGGGCGAGGCACTGCCGAGCATCCTGTCCGTGAGCAGGTCGACCATTTCAAGCAGACAGCATTCATCTCCCTTCGGCCACTGCTGCGAAATGGAGGCAGGCACAGTCTTAAGGCGGACGAAAAAAGGCATCCCCCCCGGGACCATCGTCGAGGTGAGAGACCTGTTCTTCAACACCCCTGCCCGCAGGAAATTTCTCAAAACCGCTGCCACCGAGCAGAGGAACGTCATCGATTGCGTCAGCCGCTGCGCCCTGGCATACCCCGGCATACGCTTCAACCTCCTGGTCAACAACCGGCAGGTCTTAAGCCTGCCGGTCCACTCGAGCCTCAAAGAAAGGGCGTCTGCCGTGCTCGGCACGGCCAGGTCAAACAGCCTCATCCCCTTCCGGCGCGAATTCCCGGGTATCACGGTCCACGGTCTGGCGGGCTCCCCGTCCGAGACCAGGCAGAACCGATCTGGCATCCATGCCTATGTGAACAGCCGTTCCGTAAGGGATGTCCTTATCGGCTCGGCCGTAATGGAAGGCTACAGCGGACTGCTCATGAAGGGCAGATACCCGCTGGCCGTCCTCTTTGTGGATGTCGATCCTGCCGAGGTGGATGTGAACGTGCACCCGGCAAAGGCAGAGGTCAGGTTCAGGCACGCCTCCGCGGTGTTCGCCTTTGTGGCAAAGACACTGAAGGAAACACTGGTTCCGGGAAGAAACCCGCAGGCCCAAGACCCATACCCGGGCACGGACCCTGCGGGCCCGTACTGTGCAGGGGAATCGTCTGATCCCGCCGGGGTTCATGATGCCCCATCCGCGTCGTATGGCCCAAGGGCCGTTGCCCGGATGCAGCCAGGCACTCTCTTCGATGATGCGGCAGATCCGGCCCACAGCCCACTGAGCTATTCCGACATGAGCTTCATCGGCACGCTGCACAGCACCTATATCCTGCTCTCCGGCGACAATGCCCTGTTCATCCTGGACCAGCATGCGGCCCACGAGCGCATCACCTTCGAGCGGCTCATGGCGCTTCACACGGCAGGTCACGTGAACACGCAGCTCCTCTTGAGCCCGATTCTTCTCGAACTCAGCCCACAGGAATTCAATGCGTATGAAGAATCGGCCGGGCAGATCGCGGCCATGGGCATCGACTGCGCACCCTTCGGCGAAACGACCGTCGCGATCCGTGCAGTGCCTGCTCCGTTGAGCCGGGCCGACATCAGGGGCAGTGTCTATGGATTGATCCATGCGCTCATGGCCGGCGAGCTCCATGGTGCAGGCAAGGGAACCGAGCGTCTCAGGGCCATGATCGCCGCCATTGCCTGCCATGCGAGCGTGCGCGCCGGAAAGGACCTGACCCCTTCCGAAGCGACTCGCCTTTTGAAAGACCTGGATGAGGCCGGTGCTCCCATAACCTGCCCGCACGGCAGGCCGCTGTTCAAGAAGATAACCGCTGAAGAGATCGAACGATGGATGGGCAGGAGGGTCTGATCGTCATCACGGGGCCTACGGGCTCGGGAAAGACAGGCCTTGTGCTTGAGCTCTCCCGATCGCACCCCATCGAGGTGGTCTCGGCCGATTCCATGCAGGTGTATCGCCACATGGACATCGCAACAGCAAAGCCCTCGCGGGATGAAAGGGCGCTGCTGCCGCATCACCTCATCGACGTGGTGGACCCTGACCAGGAGTTCCAGGCAGCCATGTTCATGGAAATGGCCAGGCATGCTATTGCCGAGATCAGATCGCGAGGCAGAATCCCGGTGGTGGTGGGGGGGACGGGCCTGTACATTCAGGCCCTGATCTATGGCCTTGCCAGAGCCCCCGCACGCTGGGAGACCATGAGGTCGGCGCTGAGGAACCTCATCGAGCGAAGGGGTATAGATCACCTCGAGGCAATGCTGCGCCGGCTGGATCCCAGTGCGGCATCCGCGATCCTGAAGAATGATGCGGTGCGTGTAATAAGGTCTCTGGAGATCGTCTTCCTCACCGGGCAAAAATCCAGTGCCATCCATGCCGAGCATGGCTTCCTCAGCCCCTTGTTCCGCGCCCGGATCGCCTGTATCATGCCTGGGCGCGAAACACTCTTCCGTGATATCGACGTCAGGACGCGCCGGATGTTCGACAAGGGGCTCTTAGATGAGACCGTCCGGATTCTTTCCCTGGGGTACAGCCCTCTGTTGCGCTCCATGCAGACCCTCGCCTACAAGCACTGTATCGGCTTCCTCAACGGGGTCACCGACCTCGAAGAGGCGATCCGCCTGGTGCAGCGGGACACGAGGAGATATGCCAAGCGCCAGCTCACCTGGATGAAGTCAAGGCGTGACCATGTATTCTTCGATTCCACAGATAAGGCATACAACGAGATTTCTAAATGGATTGAGGCCATGCCGTAGGGCCGATAAACCCTTCCCGCACCCATCATTAAGCCCTCACTAATCTATGGCCTATCCCGGCGGGCTTGTGCTAAACAGACCGTGTGCACAGTACATCCAAACGATTCCTGGAGAGACAGCTGAGGAAGAAGGTCGGCCGGGCCATACACGACCACCGGATGATCCAACAGGGCGACAGGGTGCTGGTGGCCGTTTCCGGGGGCAAGGACTCCATCGTCATGATGAAGATCCTCCAGGCCTTGAAAGTGGCCGCGCCCCTGGATTTCGAGCTCATACCGGTGCATGTGAAGACCGGTTTCGATGTGGGCTTCGAGCGCGTCTCGGGCTGGATCAGCCAGAACCTCGGTTATGAGGTCAAGGTCGTTGACGGCCATATCTCGGAGATCATGGAGGCGGTCTGCGATCCTGAAAAGAGCCCGTGCGCCCTGTGCTCCCGGCTGAGGCGGGGCATACTCTACAGCCTGGCCGAAGAAACGGGCGTATCATCCATTGCGCTCGGTCACCATATGGACGATATCATTGAAACCTTCCTCCTGCGGAGCTTCTACACGGGCCAGCTCGGGGCCATGGCGCCCCAGAGGGTGACGGACGACGGCAGGAACCGGATCATCAGGCCCCTGGCCTACTGCACCAACGATCTCATTGCCGCATATTTTTCCCACCTTGAGGTCGGACCGGTGGAGATCAGGTGTCCCCTCGGAAAGGACGGCAAGCGGCAGCTTATCAGGGACTATCTCAAAATGATGGAAAGTGATATACCTACCATTAAACACTCACTATTTGCAGCATTGGGGAATATAGACATGTTGAGTTTGTGTGTAAAGGGAACCACCCATGCGGATAGAAATTGATCCTTACCGGCCCAGGCCCAGGGCGGTCATGCAGGTGGCGGACATCCTGAAAAAAGGCGGGATCATCGTGTATCCGACCGATACCGTCTATGGCCTGGGCTGCATGATCACCAACAAGCAGGGCATCGACAAGATAAACCAGATCAAGACCTCGAAGAAGCCCAAGAGCATAATGTTCTCGGACATCAAGGAGATCAGCCAGTATGCCAAGGTGAGCAACGAGGCCTTCCGCCTCATGCGGTTGCTGCTTCCAGGCGCTTACACCTTCATCCTGCCTGCCACGCGGCTGGTCCCGCGCCTCCTGCAGCGTGATCGCAAGGCCGTGGGCGTCAGGATACCCGACCACTGGTTCTGCAAGTCCATCGTGGAGGTCGCGGGCGAACCCATCATAACCACGAGTATCCCGCTCTCGGACGAGTTGATCCATGTCGACCCGCTCGAGATCGAGGAACAGTTCGGCCACATGGTGGATATCATCGTGGACAGCGGCATACTGCCCGATGTTCCATCCACCATACTCTCACTGGAGACCGACAACCTGGAGATCATCAGACGCGGTCTCGGACCGACCGAGATGTTCGAACATCAATAGGGGAAACCTGTAATGAAGAAGATGCTGATTAATGCCATGTACCAGGAGGAGATCAGGGTAGCCGTAGTGGATGAGGGCATACTCAAGGAATTTTACATGGAGAGTGCCCTGAAGGAACAGCTCAAGGGCAACATCTACAAGGCCAGGATATCCAAGATCGAGCACAGCCTGAACGCGGTGTTCGTGGACTACGGGAGGGACAGGCACGGGCTTCTCTCCGCCGGCGACATCAACCCCTCCTTCACCCCGGGCCTGAACATGGAGAAGAACAATATCTCCTCCCTGCGCAAGGGGGCCGAGATCCTCGTCCAGGTCGTGCGTGAGGAAAAGGGAAACAAGGGTGCACTCCTCACCACGGAGATATCCCTGCCGGGCCGCTATCTCGTGCTCCTGCCCCACCAGGACCTGGCAGGCATATCCAGAAAGATAGAGGACGAAAAACAGCGCAATCGTCTCAGGGAGATAATCTCCCAGCTCCACCCGCCCGAAAACACGGGCATCATCGTGCGCACCGCCGGAATGGACAAGACCAAGACCGAGCTTTCCAGGGACATGACATACCTGCTCAGGCTGTGGAAGAGCATTGAAGACCAGTTCGAGAAGGCCTCCTGTCCGAGCCCCATCTACAAGGAGGGTGATATCATCATCCGCACCATACGGGACTATCTCAATGCCGATACCACGGAGATCCTCATCGACGAGGATGAGACCCTCAAGCGCGCCTCCGTGTTCATGAAGACCGTCATGCCCAGGCAGAAAGGGATCATCAAGCCCTACAAGCAGAGCAAACCCCTGTTCACCAAATATGAGCTTGAGCAGCAGATCGAGGGCATATTCAACAAAAAGGTCAAGCTGAAGTCCGGCGGCACCATCATCATCGAACCCACCGAGGCCATGGTGGTGATCGATGTGAACTCGGGCCAGTCCACCTCCAACAGGTCCATCGAGGAAACCGCCTTTGAGACCAACAAGGAGGCGGCCGCGGAAATAGCCAGGCAGCTTGTCCTTCGCGACCTGGGCGGGCTCGTGGTCATCGACTTTATCGACATGCGCTCCAAGGCAAATATCAGAGGGGTTGAAAAGGCCGTGCGTGACGCCCTGAAAAGCGACCGGGCCCACCTCGTCATCGGCAAGATCTCCAAGTTCGGCATCCTGGAGCTCTCACGTGAAAGGCTCTCGCCCCCGCTGCTGGAAAAAAGCCACGTCAGGTGCACTTCCTGCGAAGGCACCGGGCTGATACGCTCAGTAGAGTCTTCGGCGTTCATGGCCATAAGGGACATGCAGCTGTATCTTTCAAGGAACAAGGCCGTCAAGATCAGGGTGAGCCTGCCCGAGGATGTGGCCCTGTACATCCTCAACTGGCAGAAGAGCCATATCATGAGGCTCGAGCAGGAGTTCAATACACAAATCTGCGTGCTTATTACCGACAGGCCCAGGGTGGGCCATACGCTCATCGAGACAGTTGAGGGGGATTCAGCCTTAACACAATGAATCTCCCAGTTTCAATTAAGAGCCAATATTAGGTCTTGCCGAAGATAGAATGAGACCTGCATAATTCCACGAACACGCTCAATGCATTCCTCTCTTTAAGCCCCCTGAGTGTGATGAAGGTCTGTATTATTGCCCATAACCCATATACCCACAGGATCTCTTCGCGTATCTCCGGGATAACAAACTGGATCAGCCACAGCATGAACAGGCCGCTCGCCTCGAAAAACCTGAAGTCCATTTTAAACAGGACAAGGAAACCCAGGTAGGACTGCACGATGGTGAGCAGTATCTCGAGCCTCTGGTGATCGTCAAAGACAACCGGGGCGATCCTGCCGAGGCCGAAAGAATAGATGAACGGGATCATTGCCACCAGGATGGTCCACTGGTTGATGGACGACGAGATAAAATTTACCAGGGCCATGGGCGCCTTTTTCACGGTCCTCGCCCAGTGAAAGGCGGACAGCTTTTCAGGGAATTCGCTCAGGAACGGCGCCACCCACTGGACAAAGACAAAATGCGATATCCCGGCGGAGGTGGCGAGGGCGAGCATGGAGTAGAGGAACGGATGGGCTGCGAAATAGATAATGACGGCCCCGAGTATGAACAAGGCGCAGATGAGGGTGATGGTGACGGGATATGTCTGCTTCATGACAAAACGCGGGACTCGTCCGAGGTCTTCGATCTCTTCATGGTCCTGGGGAGGCATCTTGGACAGGAGATAAAGGTAGAGCGAATAAACGGCGGTCAGAACGATACCGTCAATGATGTTCAGCGTACCCTTGAAGTAGATGACCAGGAAGTAAACAAGGGCCGGAAGGATCGAAAGTACTGCGATGGAATGCTCGTCATCAAGCTCGATGGCATATGACCCGTTGTTCTTGAGGCTGAACTTTTTAAAGAACATGGCCACAAAGAATACCATGGGCCAGCCCAACCCAACGAACAACCGCAGCGAACCGGTATAATTGGCAGTTATCAGGTGGACCTTGGCGGGGTCCTTGGCAGCCTCAAAGGCAATGACCGCCTCTACCGCAAACTCGGGCAGGGTCTGTATCCACGCAAGTACGGCCAGGGCCAGGCCTTGCGATATGTAGAACTGCCCGCATTCCGCCGCCCAGGCAATGAGCATGGCTGCCAGTACGATTGCAGGAAAGGTCCACAAGGCAGCATAAGGGTCCACTATGATCTCGCTTTCAGTCGTGTGATCTATCGATAGCCCTTGAACGGGAGGGACGCGCCGTTTTCAGGTCCAAGCGCCCCATAGCACAGAATGCTTCACGAGTCCACAATCGGAGTGCAACGGAATGGTGTGTCAGACATCAACCAGCGATAACTCTCTATGATGTGTGCTACTTCTCGAGGTTCCAGACATCAGTCTTGTTTTTGTACTGGATAATGAAGCGCTGCTTCATTTTTTCCAGGCTGACCTTCTTCGGCTGGTCCATGCCGGGGGGATACTCGATTCTGGGGTTTTCTATGTCAATGGTTTTCATGAAGGTGTCCAGTATGACTCGGTCCTTGGAGAGCTCAAGCTTCTTTTGACCGTTCTTGTACAGTGACATGCGGAAATTGTTTGTCACGAACTTCTTGTGGAGCGCAGTACTGAATCCCATGATCTTGCCCTTCTTCATGAACATCGTCTCTGCGCTCATATTCAGGGAGTAAATCCCGATGTTCTCGGTGAGATTGATGTTTTTTGCGTATGGACCGAGCATGGAGACCTGGCTCGGGGCGGAGGAGAATGTGGTGTCTGGCTCTGTATCCCTGTCGGATAGGGAGTACAGCACGGCACACATTAAACCTATCAGCAGCAGACCAATTGTGAGGTATTTGATTTCTCTCTTCATCTAATTGCATGAGCGGGGGCCGAACAGTCCAGCCCCTGCTCAGTTCTGAGTAGCTTGATCAGGGGAATTCGGGCAAGAGCTTTTTGTCTTGGCCATACCATGGAACGACATTTGTTTCCATTATCCAAAAGTAGTTACTTGAACCTTGTTTGAGCAAATCGCTTAATACCGGGGCACGCATCTCCACACCCACAGTATTATCAGTGAATATCGCACATGTACCTGCAGGCATAGTTGTTCCGTTAGCCCAATCCCATATGCTGCAACCGGCAGTGAGGGTGCTGCTTCCGTAAATGTTGCAGTTGATGGAAAAACCCTCATGGCCTTGGTCATCCAGGTCATCGCCCCCATACTCCATAAGCATGCCGAAAGTCGACGACCAGTATAAGGCTGAAGGCACATGGGTGCTTTCGATGGAGAGATATACGTTGTTGCCTGCGTCCCGCGCGATCTTGTATGTGCACGTCCCAATGGCGTAAAACACATCTACGCCGTCCCAGTCGCCCGACAAGCCGTCAATGTTGATGGTTGCTGTAGGGATAAGGTAGGTGTCCATGAAATCCTGCCATATGATATCCGAGACACCGGAGAGATACAGCGCCGGCGCGCCGCACAGGACGTAGGGATAGTATTCAGAATCTACCGGGAGAGCAGTAACCTCCAGAATGAGGTCCCTAGGAGTCTTGTCCGCCCCCGTGCCTGAGCCGAACAACCTGAATGCGGTGATCTCAGAGGCAGTTATGTCAGGACAGAATGTATCGAGATAGATGTTATAGGTCTCCTTCAGATAGTAGAGGTCATCGTCAGGGGAGGCGTCCACATACTCTGATCTCGTCATTACTGGCCGCGGGAAAGTAAGCTGTTCCGCAGTGCCGTTCATGCACGCCATGGCGCTGACCATCCCCTGGTCATGGACCAGTTGGGCCAGTGCCATGGTGGCGTCGCCGTCGAGGCTGAATGCGTTGTTGTACCTGTCCCGCTTCTGCTCATCAGTCAGAGCCGCTATGTCCATAACCGCAGACCCATAGAAGTCGAAGGCCATCTGAAGGGTTGACCTGAACTGGGCAAGCTTGGACGATGCGGACCTGTCCTTGTAGGTGAGGAGGCTGGGGTTGTTGTTGAGGACCTGCATCCAGGCGGAATCCAGCATGGCTCCATAATCGTCCGTCTCTGGCTTGTTGGTGTAGAGGTCGCGGATGTCATAGGTGACGTTTTCGTAGACCACGCTGTAATCGGTGATGGTGAGGTTCAGGGACTGAAGATAGACAAAGTATGCCTTGACCAGGTTTACCATGGCCCTGAGAAGCTTGATGTCGATAGAGTCGATCCTTACCGTGTAGAGCGGCCCGTAACTGATGTTCACATCTATGCCGTCGGCCTCTGCCAGGAGTGCGTCCACACGTGTGAGCCTTTCCTCGGTCTCAAAAAACAGGGCCTGGCTGTCGGTGTCATAGAGGCTGGGGCTCTGCTTGAAGTAAGAGTCTACTATACTGTTGATGTTGTACTGATACTCCAGCGATTCGAAATCCGTATCGAATCCGATGGCCGGGAGCCCGGCGTCTGCAATGATCTGCCTTGTCTTGGGGCTGTTGTAGATATCCAGCAGCTCGCCCATGGCCTTGTACAGTTTGGCCTCCTTCGTATCCCCGGCAGCATCGATGGCGCTCATGAGGACATCGTAGTTCTGCTGGGTGGGATCACCCAGGAACTGCATAAGCAGCTCCGGTATGTTGCCGTGGGCCGTGGTAAATGACCATGTGCTGTCTGAGCCCAGCGAATTTCCGGAAAGGTCCTTCACCCCCCGGGTGATCCTTACCGTGTACTGGGTGCCGTACAACAGGTTTGAATCAGGCTCGAAGGTGGCGGTTGATCCACTGCCGCTCACCATGCCATCTACCGGTTCCCCATCTGCAGTCCTGGTGACGAGAAAGGTCGCAGGGGTCACGGTGGCCGCATTAATGGCCGTATTGAAGGTTGCATGAACCAGTGTATTGACGGCAACACCGGTTGCGCCCTGCGAAGGGACTCTTGAGATGATGCTCAAGGTATCCCCCGAGGGAGGAGTCGTACTTGTCGAGGTGACAAACGACCATGCATACTCCGATGCCAGGGCATTGCCCGCACTGTCTTTCACACCGGTGGTCACCCGTGCCGTATAGCTCGTTCCGGCAGCAAGGGCCGAAGACGGGGTAAAGGTGGCAGTGGCGCCTGAACATGCTACTGTCCCGGGGATCAGCGCCGTGCCCGAGCTCAGGGTGAAGGTGGATTCCGTTATGCTTGCAGGGTCCATGTTCTCGCTGAAAGTGATGCTGACCACGGTGCCTGTAACGACACCGGCGGCTCCTGGCGCAGGTGATGAGGAGCTTATTGTGGGAGGGGTCGTATCGGTGGCCGGGGGTGATTCCTTGACCGTAACCACCAGAGACGAACTTGCCGAGGCATTTTCCTTGTCCGCCACGATAAGCTTGACCGTAAAGCTCCCGGCCTCGTTGAACGTTATCAGACCGGGATCTTCCACATATTTGTTCCCTGCACCACCGCCGAAATCCCAGGTGTAGGTATATGGCGAGGTCCCGCCGGATACGGTTGCCTGAAAATCAATTGATTCTCCCTGGTTCAGGGTGATATTCCCTGAAGGGGAAGTTATGCCTACAGAAAGTTGTGCTTCCTCGACAGGATCGTTACCGCCGCCGCCTCCGCTGCTTCCTCCGCAGCCCGAAAAAGAGAGTGCGATGTAAAACCAGAAGAGAACAATACACCATGCGCGGTCGAGGCTTCTTGAATAGCCCATCAAAAATCTCCCCTCTCAATAATATGACTGAAACAATACACTTTTACAGCGGGAAACTTATCACTTGCCCGGAATACTCTCAGCGAGATAGAATACTCCAACTCTCACCATAGCAATGTCAATGCCATCTTGCTGGATATAATTTTCAAATGGTTACAAGATTAGAATTCAATGATTAATAGAATTAGTGTAATTATATTCCATGGTCATGGAAGAATCGTTCCATAAGCGCCCATCTCATGAATGCGGGTTATTTAATCGGACAAAGAAAATCCGGGCTTACCAAAGAGCCTTTCCTCCTTGGATGGTGAAAAGCACCGCAAGCACGGCACCCTTCGCTATGCTTTTGTCAGCTCCTGATGAACGGCAGCGGCAATGGTCCTGAGCTTGTAGGGCTTTCTCACCATGGAACCGGCGCCCAGTGCCATGGCGGCTTTCACATCGTCCGTCTCTGCAAAACCTGTCACGATGACGGCCTTCTGGCCCGGCCTGATCTCGAGGATCCTTTCGTAGGTCGTCCGGCCGCTCATGACCGCACCTTCGCCAAGGACCATGTCGAGAATGATCAGATCCGCGCCTTTGTCTGCCATCCACTTCAGTGCGACCTCTCCTGATTCGACCGCTTCGGCCTGATACCCGAGGCTCCTGAGCATGACACAGGCGATCTCGCGTTGGTGCGGTTCGTCGTCTATGACCAGTATGCGCTGCCCCTGTCCTGTAAGCCTTTCAAGGGGAAGCTGATTCTCGTCCTGTATCTCCTCATCATGCACTGTGCGAAAATACAATTCAAAAACAGTACCTGCCGAAGAGCTATGCACATCGATATAACCACCGTGGTCGTGAACCATATGCCAGACCACGGTCAGGCCAAGGCCCGAACCTCCCCTGCCAAGTACCTTCCGGGCAAAGAACGGCTCGAAAATCCGTGCCAGATCTGATTGATCTATGCCCCTGCCGCTGTCTTCGCATCTTAAAACCGCATACTCTCCTGCAGGTATATCTTCATAGCCCTTCACCGTGGTCTCGATGGTCCGGTTGGCAGTCGATACAAGTATTTTTCCTGTGCCCTTCATGGATTCCGCTGCGTTCTCCACAAGGTTCTTCAGCACCCTCCCGAGCAGCTCCCTTGAGCAGCGTATTTTGAGCAGATCTGGGGCTAGCCTGATTTCAAGGTGTACATCAGGGTTCTTTTCCGAGATATTCACGTGGCCTTGTGAAACCAGGTACGCCTTGACCGAGTCATTCATGTCAAGGACTTCACCCGCACCCTGCGCGCCTTGAGATGCGCTCAGCAGGTCGGCAACCACTGCTGCAGCCTTAATCCCCGAGTTATGGATGACCTCCAGAGGTCGCCTCAGCTTGCTGTCTGCCGGGAGGTCCAGGAGAAGCATCTCCGGGTAGGAGACGACGCCTGAGAGGATATTGTTCAGATCGTGGGCCACACCGCCGGTCAGGAGTCCCAGAGATTCCATCTTCTTAGCCCGTTGCAGCTGCTCCTGGAGGAGCTTGTTTTCCGCTTCGGCCTTGATGCGGTTTTCGATCATGGCATTGGCCGTATGGGAGAGTTTTTTTAACTCGGAAAAATGGATGTCCTCCTCATGGATTATTATGGATTCGGTGGCGGCATTCTCGAAAAATGAAGTAAAGGCGTCGATGCTCCTCTTCATCTTCTTTGTGAAGTAATTCACCAGAACAGAGATGAAAAAAGCGAGCACGGCGAGGAAAATGATGATCCTCATGATTGCTGTCTGCACATCACGCTGCAGCTTATGCTTTTTCAAGGCTATGACCTTTTCAACCTGGTCCAGATAAACCCCGGCTCCGATCATCCATTCCCAGTCCGGGATGCCCCTGATAAAGGAAACCTTGGGTGCCGGTTCTTTTTTTGAGAGCTTGTTCCAGGTATAATATATATAGTCTCCTGAGGGGTTGTTCACGGCCCTGCGCTCTTCCTGGACAACCTTCACCCCGTTCGGGTCTGAAAGTTCCCATAAGCTGCGAGGGTTCATCACACGGATGCCGTCGGTGATGATGGGGATCCCCTTGTAGGTGTTTATGAATATGTAGCCTTCATCGCCGAACCTGACATGGGCAACCCTTTCTATGATCTCATCTTTCAAGTCTTTTTCCACATCGTCAAGGTATTCTCCCGTGCCGAGGTACCAGTTGAACGGATGGAACATCCTTACAAATGTCAGCTTCGGGTAAATCATCTCGTCAACGGCATTGGGCTTCCGCCAGAAATCCTTTACAAAACCCTGTCCTTGATTTTTCACGACCTCTATCTCATCGCGGATTACGTAATTATTCTTGGCATCTTTCAGATCGATGAGATTCTTATCCTCGTATTGAGGTGCAACAGGGTAGAGTTTCTCCACCCCATCCATGCCTACGATAAAATAATACCCGCGTCCGTTGTTGAACCTGATGGGACGGAGTGCCTCCTTGATCATGTACTCGATGGCCGACCGGGACATGGAGTCCTTGTGCACCTCATACAGATTGAGAGCAATTCCGTGGGCCTCGCCCACCCTGTCCCTGAGGTTTACCTTGAGCCTCTCTTCAGTCTTTGAACGGCGGTATTCTATGTAGTCTACGACCTTGTCTACCTCGTTTCTGATAACGGTTTTCTGGTTTTCAAGAAACTGATGCCTGAGCTCCTGCGCATCAAGGATGAACTTCTCATATTCCCGGTAGACCCAGAATGAGCCTGTGACGGCAATGGCGAGCACTGCTACCACTATCATGGAACCGAGGAAGAAGGCCGATATCCTGATTTTTCCCTGCATTCTGAAACAGTTTATAATTGTTGAGAAAAAACTGCTCATGGATACATTCTCCATATCCGACCACTGCGAAACAGGGAGAATTCCGTGCGTCGAATAGCAAAACCGCCAGAGCGGGTCATGTATTATAATATCCCGATCACATCACATTGCAACAACTCTTGAATATTTTGCCTGATATTTCCGAGCTCAAGGTGGCGATAATCCTCCGGGGCTTGACTGTGGCCGGTATCCGAAAGCGGCGAAGAGCGACAGACTTACAAGTATGCACAACGATCACGCGGTCATGAACATGAACTGGACATGGTTAACCGTGATGGTGTTGTGTTACCGGTTGTGCAGGAAGAGGGTCTGCGCGGTGTTATAATGTAAAGGGAAAATGGTGGGCCGCACAGGATTTGAAGTCATAAGTCCCCACGCTACACCTTATTCCCCAGACCTCCCGCGAAGTATCCGCGAAGAATCAACAAAAAGAGATACTTCAAAATCACCACACGGCAAAAGGCAGGCGACGGAATGGGAATCCGTTGAAAAGATGGAGTGCACCTCCCGGCACTCTACCTGCCCTATTGCCACCACCGGGAGGAATCAGTGGATCAACAGCCATTCAACGAGTATGTGCGAACTTTTATTCAGAGACATCCGTATTACATTGTAAAATGGCACGGTAAAGATTGGCGCACTAAAAAAAAGGCGCTAAGTGATAGACCTATTCAAGCCCACCTTGAAGGAAAGTACTCGGTCGGTGTACTCGGTCAGTGGTATCCCCTCTTTATCAACCTGGACATAGACGAAAGGTCAATGGAAGAGGCCGAAGAGATCCGCAATGAACTAGGGGCAAACGAAAGCAATAGTGCGCTATATACCTCTGAAAGCTTGAATTCCTACCACCTGCTATTGAGGCCCATCTATAATGGCGAACCCCGATCTCTAAGCCTTAACCAAGAAGTCTTAAGGAGCTTTGCACGTATTAAGGGCATAGAGGTCTATCCACAGCGCAACAGGTGCGTACGGCTTCCATTTGGTCCCGTGCAGCAATGTCTCGATGAAGGCAGGGAACACCTCAGAACCTGGGAAGAAAAGTTCTATTGGTTCCAAAAGCTCGATGAGTTTGAACTTTCAACAGTCCCGCAGCATCAGATGATTCTACCCATTGAACCATCAACTAATATCAAATCATTAAGACTAGGTAGTTATCAGGAAGGCCTGGAGTATCTTGAAACCGGCCTGCTAGAACCTTCAACAAGAGACCATGCATGTTTCTGCATCATATTTTATCTCTGGAGGAAGAACATCCACCCAGATACAACAAGGGATATAGTCTGGAGATGGTTACAGCAAAAGAACAATGGACTTTCCAAGACTTTCAGAAACAACCCCGAATACTGCAGAAGAGATATAGCCTACAAAGTGCAATATGTTTACACACGATTTGACTCCAGGGGCTTCCTGCCAGATTCGACCCATAACAACCATAGGGGATACATCACAAAATCCGATATAGAACGAATCATACAGGTTTCCAGGGGCAACCTGCCCCGCATGAAGTTCACCTATGAGCTTGTCAAGTATGCTTACCCTCGAAGATACCGGGATATCTTGGATGTGCCAAGCAAGGAACTAAGAAAGTGGGCGGGAACAAGAACGGTAAACACATATTTGGATGATCTGCATGAAAATAAAATTATCAACAGGGGCAGTTCATATGTTGTAGGTTTCCGGTCAAAGTCTATGTCTATTAACTGGCCATTTAACAGTACGGACGAGGCTATCATGTATGAAGGCAGAGCCGTGGATAGCTTTAAGGATGCTGTCCAACTTGTCTTCTCACCTGAAGAGTTCACAGAAAAAGTAAAGGCCGCCGGTGCAACACCTGATGCTGCCCGAATGATGCGTAACAACATATTCCTGAAGGAAGAATATTCAACAAGTATTCTGTCAGTTCAATCTGCATAGAACGAAAAAAGAGCACAACAATATATTTACATAGTATTGTAGTTGGGAGGGGCCTAAAGGCCCCGATTATGTGGTGGTATTATACTTAGGGGAGCTATTCGGCCTTCAAGCTACCTCAGATAGACCTCAAGCGTTCCTCAAGGACTTCAAAAGACCTCAACCAACTCAGAAGATAAAAAGCTGATTAGGTTTATATAATAGGTTGTCCCTTAAGCAGTAACATAACAGTGATGGGTTGACTTTTATCGGCAAAAGTATACAGCAAAACCTTACAAGTAAGATGCAGCATATGCTAATATAATTAATAGGATAGATCAAATATACCATTACTAAAAATGGTACTTTTATATCCATGCTGTCAACGCACACAGTCTAAATACCTGGGGGTTACTGCATCTTCCCAACCAACTGAATGTTTACCACCAGGTATCCTCACACAAATTTTCGCAAAAAACACATCAAGCTTTCAGGTCGTACTGAAGATTTCCAAGAATAATATTCACTGCAAACAACTTGATGAGTATGAGTTAGTATCAGTGGTGGGCATTACTCAACCCCGACAATCGATAATTGCACATAATCTATTCATTTAGGGTGTGAGTTCAATAGGCTGAGCCCATGGGGCATCAACAGCTTTGTTATGAAGTTGCTACATTGACATATTTATTTTAGAATATATACAATATGCTTATTATATTCTGTTTTATTTGGAAATGACAAAGGAGGGTTTCTATGGCTCTCATCAATTGTTCAGAATGCAATCATCAGGTTTCAGATAAGGCATCATCATGTCCGAATTGTGGTGCTCCCATCACCCATACTTATAAAGAACCTGAGGGCACTCTCCACAAGATGATGGGAGGTTTCGGCACGTGGGCAGGCCATCATCCTTTCAGAGCCCTCTTGCTTCTTTTATTCTTACTCGGCACATGCACATTCATGATTAATAAGCCTTCGACTTCAACTCATACAAATCCAGCGGATCAAACGCAATCTGTTCCAGATACATCAAATCCAGGTCAATCAGGCACAGGAACATCTACAAATAATCCCTCAGTTAGTCAGACCCAACCAACCACATCAACTGCAGAAGATGAGATAGATCCTTTTGATAAAATGACTTCTACAGAACATTTAGCTGAGGCTAAGAGTGCATTGAAGATTGATTTATGGTCAGATGTAAAAAGGCATGCTGAAGCAATTAAAGAACAAGACAAAGAATATAGAGAGGCAAAAAAGCTATTAAAAAAAGTTGAACAGCTTGAGAAGCATGGAGAAATAGAACAGGCAAAAGCCAGTCCCCTCCAGACGGAGAAAATAGCTGCAGCCCAAAAAGTTATGTCCAATGCAAAATATTTTTGTCAAATGCATGAGGAAGGCCCTCACTTGGTTGTTGAAATGTGGATATATCTTAATGATCCCAATCAGCGACTATCATTTGTCAGGAATATCGCTAACGCTGATGCAGCTTTGCAAGGCCGGTCACGAAATATTTATTTTTACGATCCTTCACATAAAAAAATTGCACAAGCAGATACATTAATGGGAGTGAGATTGGTTGATTAATTACTAATAAGTGCATAATGGAGATGTCTGCCGATGCGCCTAGAATAAGATTCTCCAAAGAAATCATGTCCATCTTAATATACGCTTCTTTGTAGCAGTTTTAGCTTTCTCGATGGATTGCAAATCCTAGTGTCTTGATGTCAGCTGTAGACTCCTTTGTTAAACTGATGGTCTTCATGACCTTGGACCAATTGTAGATTTCGCAGAAGAAGCATTAGTTTTGCCAGTAGGGAAATACTGAAAGTAATGAGAAATAATCTCCAGTCAGCTACTATGCTTTCATCCCCAAATTAGGCTATAGATTTGTAAATTATTTTCAGCAATTGATCCTAGAAGTAGAAATCAGACCCCACAGACAGAGATGATACCTATTGGTACCGGTACGTACGATGACCACCTTTTCACAGGGGTACCCGTGGGGGTGCTTCCCTATTAGCACCAGGAGTACGCCGATTGAATCAGGAACTCTGTTTGTTGAAGACTATCTTCCCTGCCAGCCAAGCATCAAGAAGATTGCAGATAAGGCCATTGACTGAAACATCTTCCTTTGCGCACTTTACCTTGATGTTACCCCACCAGTCCTTCCTTCTGTACCTGAACCACTGAAAGTTATACGAGGTAGGTATTTGATCTCCATTTCCATACTAAGTTATTGCTCTTCCTGTCTGTGATACAATGAATATGATCATTAATCAAATACATATTATTTGATGTAATTGGTTGACTAACATGGGTTGTTTTAGTATATTAATTAGGTATTCATTATATTTTGGGAGGGGTGTTATGGCAAAAGCGAAAGCATATGGATATTTGAGGGTATCAACAGTTAACCAGGACACTGAAAAGTTCAAGGCCGACATCCTGAAGTTTGCCAATGAACACAACTTCGGCAAAGTCCATTTCATCGATGAAACAGTATCAGGTGTGAAGAACTGGAGAGAGCGGAAACTTGGTGAGCTCATTGTAAGTATGCAGCCTGGGGATAAGCTTATCGTACCTGAGATGTCCCGCCTCGGAAGGTCAATGCTTGAGGTGCTGGAGATCCTGAAGGTCGCCAAGGAAAAGGACATCTCGGTCTATGCTATCAAAGGGAACTGGTCTTTGAATGGTTCTATTGAATCTAAGATAATGGCAACAATGCTGGCACTCATTTCAGAGATAGAAAGGGATTTTATTGTGAGCAGGACTAAAGAGGCACTGGCAGCAAGAAAGGCAATGGGTATTAAATTAGGTCGTCCCAAAGGCCCAGGCAAATCAAAGCTCGATAAATATAGACCAGAAATAGAGGCACTCCTTAAGAATGGTTCTACAAAGGCTTATATTGCCAAACGATATAAGACAACACCTGCAAATCTTCACAATTGGCTAAGCAAGAACAAGATCGACACCGAGCCTGTACTGGATGCAGTGAAGGGGTCTAAGTAGCACGAAGATGGTTTCAAAAGGTGTGCTGAGAATAATTGAATTCCCTCGGTGGAGACCCCCAGAGGCAATGGTGAAGTCACCAGTACCCCCGGTGCCTTGTGGTAAAAAACCACATATATGGGGCAATACAATTGTAACAACAGTTTCAAGAGGCAAGGTACTATGAAAAAGAAACATGCTCCTAAGTCACCATTAGCAGCTAAAGTGCGTCGGAACAGACTTGTCAAAGCATTGATGGATGGGGAAAACCTGAGAGATGCAGCAATATCAACGGGGCTATCACCGGCAACAGCCCAAAGCCAGGCAAGCGATATTCTGAAACATCCCGATGCACAGCGGACATTTATCAGGATACTTGAAGAAAGAGGTCTCACTGATGAATTTCTAGCGGATAAGGCCAAACAACTCTTGGAGGCCCAAACAGCCCACTTCTTCAGTAAAGATGGAAAGGTTGTAGATGAACGATATACCCCAGCCCATGAGACTCAAAGAAAGACGCTGGAACTAACAACAAGGCTAAAAGGTTATCTCAAAGATACAGATAAGGCCGGTGACATCAACATTGGCTTGATGCAGTTTGTTGTCAATGCAATCAATAACCCCTCACATGAGTAAAACTTGGTAGAAAGGATAGACGGGGAGTAATGGGACCCGCTGACCCTGTCACAGTTAAGCATTAGATGGACTTCTACTGAGACTAATTCTTAAATTTCCTGGGCTTGAGTTCTGGTAAGCTTGGGGGGGGGTACTACCGACTATCGTTCTTCATGGTGGCATATAGAACACCGCTCCACACATGGAGGTTTTTTCAACAAGGCAACCCCTCAATATAAGACTGAAGATCATACCATGAAATCTATACTTCTTCTTATGGCAATAGGACTGATGAGTAATCGCAGAAATGTTCAATCAACGACAACTCTTAAAAGCTAATGTAACAAATCCTGAGGTTGTGGTTGTTAGACTTTTTATGTCATCTCAATTGATGTAATAATATCTTTTAAAGAAGACACCAGAATTAGGGAACAAGGTTATAAGCTAAATCAATCCTTAATTTTCTGCCAAGTTTTACTCTTTTTGCCCCATTTATAATTCCAAGATAGGCGTCTGTCTACTCTAAAATCAATGCCAAACATATTAATTTCTTTAGTACTTTTACATTTATTATATAATTCATCAGGATTCATTTTATATAATTGATCTGCAACAATTTGAGGATTTTCTTTGGTCTGTCCTGTTAAATAATATGCTACTCCTTTATATGGGAACATATCATCATCATTTACTTCGATATCTCCTAAAACATAAAAACTTATATACTTGGATGACTTATCATAATTAACACCCCAGTATTCAAATCTGTCACCAATCATAGGAATACCCCTATGATTTATACCGTTATGATAATTTTGGATATCCTGTATAACAATATCGTGAAATTCTTTTTTTGATGGTTTAGCTCCACATGCAACCATTGAAAACGCTAATATCAGTACAAGAGAATACATTCCTATCCTAGATAACATATTGATATTCCTCCTCTCTTAATAATTATATTTGCAACTTAATTAATTGTATTATTTTTAATAGGTAAATTATATACTAAAGTTAATTTATTATCACTTAAAATCGAATAGATAAGCTACCCAATTACACCAAGCTTTGTGGATTTGACACGAAAGTGCTTGTAGTGATGATCTCGTGCCAGAGGGTACGGTTTGCTCTGAAGGGTTTTACTGTGTATGTTTCAAACCGAGATTATCGGTTTCAGGGCCTTACGAAAGCGCCAATCTATCGCAGAGATCATCACATTGGGTAACGCTCCGATTCAACGGCGGCGCGAAGCGCCAACCCCTGCAACCGGTTGTTAGCCCGTTCTTTCACCTCGTGCCTTCGTAAGATTCAACCGCCTCATTGATGAAAGTTGCTTGGTAGTCATTACGGCTCAGAACAGTGTCGTACAATCCGATGTCCTCGCCTTCGTGCTTGTTGATGCCGGTGTAACTTAGGCTGGCATCCTCGTACCGCTTAAACTTGAATACGGCGTCATTCATCAAGGCGCTATTGAAGACGCCAAGACTCACGAGGAGTTCAAAGTCCTTCACCGACAAGCCGGTTACTTTCTTGAACAAGGCCGGTTCCAACTGGGTGATGACGTCCTTTAGGCACCGCTCCCGGTAGTCGGTCAGGTACATGAAGATTGGAACCCGCGTGGCGAACTTGATGAGCTTCTCCTGAATCACTTTTCGTTTGCGCTTGTATTCCTTTTCCGCATCCGTCAGTTCCTTCTTCTCCTTGGCGGAAAGTGTTTCGTCATTCGCCTCTTTCCTAGCCTTCTTGACAGCTTCCGATTTATTGATGATGGTTTCGATGTCCTGGTTCAGATTCCGGAAACCCTCGATGCCCATCAGGGCTTCCATAGCTTTGGGATTGTCCATGAGCCGCCTGAGCGTGTCATTGTCCACATTCACCAGCAGCGCGCTCTCCCAGCGACGCGCAAGCAGGGTGGCGGTCGTACCGCTCATGGCCATGTCGAGAATCCCGGCGGCGTCAATCTGCTTCATGGAACTGCCGTCATAAGCCAGGACGGGCAAGAAACTAATGAACTCCTCTACTTTCTTCTCGGGATTGGACTCGTTGACATTCAGGCGGCAACTGTAATCGGCGATCTGACGCAAGGCCCGGTCTGGCGCAAAGTCAAAGACGTAGCACTCCTCCTTGATGATCTGCTCCTCATTGGGCGAAGCACCGGCGGGATTTCTGACTGTCCACGGCGACTGCACCCGAAAGGCGGCCTGAAAGTAGGTCTCAGGGGTGGATGAATTGCGCAGCATGAGAATCCCGGTCCACGGCCTGACTGTTACGCCTGTTGTCAGCTTCCCGCATGACAACGTGATCGTCTTGGTCTTTAACGGCTCGTCCATACCCTCCAGCACGGGCGGCAGTGCCGCAACCCCGATACCGGCGGCGCTCCCGGCCGCCACAATCACCTTGTAATCGTGATAGAAGCGGTTCTGCTTCTTCTTCAACAGGTTGCACATGGCATGACACGAAGCTACGCTCGGCAGGAACCAGAAGGTGTGCGAAAGCACGTTCAGCAGTCGCACATCCGAAAACGGCATCGGCGGCTTCTGCGCCCCGAGTTTCAGGTTGTCAACACTGGTCGGCATGAACGCACCCCGGATCAGGTCCAGCCACTTCTGAACTTCATCTTCGTATTTAAACTTCGCCTTGTCGCCCAACCCTTCCGCTGAAAAGAAGATGTTCAGGTCGAACTCGTCGAACTCGCCCTGCATAGCGATTTCCCGGATCGCATCCGGCAACTGATAGGTCAACATGACCATCCGCGGCAGTGCGGCGTAGGGATTGTTTGCCCCCTTCCAATCCTGCTTGGACCTCTGTTCATCAGAATAAGTCCAATTGAAGATTTGCTCCTCGATAAACTCACCTGACGCAATCGCCCGGAACGGCGTGCCGGACAGGTAGAGATATCCGCCCGTCGTGATTGGCATGATCTCTTCGTCAAAGACCTTGATGCCTTCCCCTTCGCCGAACTCTACTTCTTTCTCGTCCTCCGCCTCAAACATCTCCTTAGCGTTCTCTCGCCACGCGCCGTAGTGATACTCGTCAAGAATCACGCAATCCCAGTTGGTTGCATGCACCCATTCGTTCTTGGTCTTGATTCCGCCAGTACTTGTATTCCTGCCAAGATAGTCTTGAAACGAGCCAAAGCAGACGAATGGCTTCTTTTTGTCCGCATCCTCATACGCCAACCCGCCGGGTTTTTTGGAAATGAACTGCCAGCCTGGGAAATCAATGTGGCACATCAAATCTTCTTCCCATGCGTTCAGAACCGCCGGCTTGAAGGTGAGCACCAGCACCTTGCGCCAGCCCATTTTCTTTGCCAACTGATAGGCGGCAAAGGTCTTGCCGAACCGCATCTTGGCGTTCCAGAGGAAGTGTGGCGGCTTGTTTCGGTTTCCCCTTTCCTTGCGCCAACTGGCGAAATAAACAGCCGTCTTCTCGACCGCCGCTTCCTGCTCGGGCCGCATCTTGAAATCCAGCGACCGGTTCTCCTCGTTTAGTTGACCGGTCCGAACAGCGATGATCGCCGCCTTTATCTGGGCGTTCGTGCAGCTGAACCACTCGCCTTCCGGGTTCTTGACGCCGTTGATCCTGAGCATCCGGTGCACGTCATGGTCGGTGAACACCGTCCCGTCGCTACGCATGGCGGGTTCTTCCAGAACGATCCGGTATGGAGGTTTGCCGGGTTTCTTTATGGGGTACTGCTGGGCGACGCGGCTCTGCGCGTCCACGGTCGTATAGCCAACTTTGAACAGACCCGCATACTGTGGGTTGGTATCCTCGTAAGCGTAAATAATGGGCCGTGATGCTGGGCGCGGTGGAAAGAAGCCGTCACTCATCGTTCGCCTCCATCGGGCGGACTATGGATTCGATGAAGGCGATATCGACCTGCGTGATACCGTACTTCGTGTAAAGTAACTCATCCGTCCACATCCTATTCCAGGACTGCTGCGGCACCCATGTGTAAGTCGATCGCAGGGCGTCCTGGGTGATCTTCCTCAGTGATACGAGAAAACGGAACAGGCGAGTCCGATAGTAGCTGGCGAAACTCTGAGCTGCCCTCTCAGATTGGAAAGGCGCCACGACAAGGTACGATTGAGTGCACGATGACGGGGGCGCGGCTACGATCTCCCTGCCAAGGATTTGATGTGGGAAGGTTTCACCGGCCCCATAGGCTTTGGGTACCAGAACCTTCCACGTATCAATGGCGTTTGTATTCTTGCGAATGTCCACGCGCTTCATGAAACCGATTGTGCGCTTGCCCTTTTTGATCAGGTGGAGCGCAATCTTGCCGCTCCCCCCTTTCTCGGTCCATTCCTCGAAGTTCGTCGCCACTCCGAACGGCGTGTCACCAGACACCAGGTCAATCACCGACGGCTCCTTCTTTGAAAGAACTTTCTTCAGGATTCCAAGTGCACGCTCGTCGCGAACGAAGACATCGAACTCGCCCAGTTGCCGATTGCGCTGAAGATGCTCTTCGCCTCCGGCCACGCGCGTGACATTACAGGCTCCGCTGTGCGCGGCATCCCAAAGGAAGTAGCAAATGCCACCTTTGATCTGAACACCGGGGAATGCATCGCCAGAATCAGGAAAGTCCGTGAGACTGCGCAGATGGCCTCCGTTGAGCATCTGTGCCCTGAAATCATCGAGCCCTCGCCCACCAGCCATCCATCGCGAAGGCGTTATGAAAACGGCATACCGCGGCTTAAGCTTGACTGCTTTCTGCACAAAAAGATGGTAGATTGAGGAGTCACTTGATCCACCTGCGCCGCCGGTCATGTGGTATGGCGGGTTGCCGATGATGACATCGAATTTCATATTAAATATCTCCTCTGGTTTTTCGGTATGAATGAGCTGATAGGCGTGGGTTTCCAACTGCGCGCCGCGGTCTAATGCATCCTTGCTTGCGCCGCAGTAGGCGCAACGGCCATTCTCCCATGTATGCTCCACGCGGCCGAAACGGATGTTGCCTGCGGCATCATCGAAAAACTCGCAGACGGAATACTTCCCGTTGGCGGTTTTGGAGCAATACACCGAGCGGCGTGAAAGCAGGGAGGTCAACTCCGTGATGGCCAGCCCGAACAGTTGATTCTTGAATATGTGGTTCATCCGCTTCTGTCGGTCGGGGATTTGCGTCTCAAGCCCCTTGTCGAGGCGCTTGGCGATCTCGCGCAAGAACACGCCGGACTTGCACCCTGGGTCAAGGAACGTGGCCTTCTTGTCGCTCCAGATTTCCTTGGGGAGCATATCCAGTATCTGGTTCACTAGTTGCGGCGGCGTGAACACCTCGTCACTGCTCAGGTTCGCAATGCAGGACAGTACGTCCGGGTTGTAGTTAGTGCTTGTCAACATCGGCGATCCTCAAAAAGTGAATTGGGGAATACTCTTTCACAGGTTCATGTATATTTGCTGGATTATTTTCATCGCTGAATAATAACATTTGATGTTTTTCATCGAGCAGGTAAGAAAGCATATAATCTCTGCGTTTTATCATGCTACCGTTTAAGGGCGACCACTCAGAAAAAACAATCGGCTGTGTGGTTTCGCCCACCAGCTTCAGGGTGAGTGCGTTTCCCCAGATGATATTGCGCCCAAGAATGTATTTAATGGCATTCCGGCATTCGTCCTTTGCCTTCTCTTTGAAGAGGTTGCAGTATTTCTGGTCGAAGATGACAAAAAGTCGCTTACGGCACTCCACGACATTATCTTCCAGAATATCTATGCCATAGATAGAGGATATGGCGAGAACAGCATTCCGCTCGTACTCTAACTGACTTTTTCTGTAACGAGTTTCAACAATGCCTAGTTTACGCTCAAGGATTTCAGTCAGGAAATTACCTGTACCACAGGCGGGTTCCAGAAACCTGGATTCTATCCTCTCTGTTTCCTGCTTCACCAGATCAAGCATGGCATTGACTTCTCGCTTGCTGGTTAATACTTCCCCATGATCGGCGACTCGCTTTTTTGAGACAACCTGCTTTTCCATCAATTCTGAATCCATCCTTTCATTACGCGTCATAGAAAACCAATGTGATGCGTTCTTCCGTCCTCACTCTGGCGTATGGATCGTCTTCCTTTTCATGGGGCTAACTATAATACTGAACTATTGCAATATATCCAAATTGTTATAAAAGGCAAACTTGCAGTATTTCCAAATATTGAGTGCATGAAATGCTATCGTTTTCCTTTGGTGTCTTGGAGGAAATCATAGAGGAAATGTCATGACACCGAGATTATAATATCATAATTCTCTGTTATAATCCAGGTTTACCAAACTAATATCAGGAGAATAGATTACGTGCCATCAGTTCCGCTTTAGATTGAAGCCCCTACATGCGTATGTTTGAACTACAGATCATTAGTTTAAGCTATGGGGGGTAGTACTTTTCTCTGCAACTATGATCAGTTTTAACCGGGATGGCTGGTTTACATGCATAATCACCCTCAAATACGAGGATCGCATACATAAGCCCATGAACCCGATTATCATAGTCAATATCCCATAACCCTAGACCCGCATGGGGGGAAAACTGGACCGACAAGGCCCAGCTCTTCTTGCGTTAATGGTGTTGCTTGTATAGTTTTATCACTTTTTTCCTGAATCCTCCAAGCCCGATGAGGCCAACACCCAAAAGGAGCATTGTAGCAGGTTCTGGAACAGGAGCAGCGCCATTACTTGTAATGTTCCTTAGATATACTGTGGGGTCTGTTTCAGAACCAAGATCATAGACCACGAATCTGATTTGCGTTTCAAGGCCCCTTATGTTCTCAGGGACTGTTAATGATTTAGTTTCCCATCCACCTGATAAGTCGTTAAAAGCCAAATCCCCGCCAAGAAGCTGCCAACTGTTATCTCTGAAAAATAGAATATCAAGATTGAAGCCCACCGGTTCTTGGTTCATTTGCCACATATAATCAAATGAAAATGTATCACCTAACTTTATGGGATCTGAAACATAAACGGAATTCGAACTTACTTCGTGGGGAGCATATGGAGATAAATTCTCACTTCCTTCATTTAACCATACTCCATCAACTAGGAAGTCAGAATTTTCATTTCTTGTATAAATAAATGGCCCACCATATACTTCAGGTGCTACATAGCTTGTAACTAAATACTGCCAAGTATTCAGTGTGGTAACCAATATACTCGCATTATCGCTTCCATCATAAATTGGTGCATATGCCGAACTAATATATGCTGATCCAGCAAGTACATAAACCCATGCACTTAAGGTATAAGCACCCGCTGATCGGGTGGTATATTGGACAATCCCATTATTGAGATTTCCTTGGATTCGACCACAGTATTCTCCATCAATCACAGGTGTAGTAACAAGTTGAGTGGACACTGATGGTGGCGTATTCATATATTGACTCCATGCAGTAAAAGCCGATTGTCCCGAAGCTCCTTGATTATCTGATGAGGTTGTAACCCATGAAGTAGTACCACTTTCAAAATTGCCATTAACCAGAAGATTTCCCGTCTGATCAACAACAGGTAATGCGAATACATAGGCTGGTGTTAAAAGACAAAACAGACAAATTAGTAGGAATATCCTTTTCCCCATAATGAAACCCCCTCCATGTCATTATTCGTGGATGCTAATTTCAATTGGAATAGAATGATTTAGCAATATGTATACCATTTTCAATTGCCATTAAATCAATATGTTACAATCAGTTAAACGACAACTTATTGGTATTAAAAGCGAATTAATTACCATTAAAAGGTAATAAATTTCATATCGAAGATTTTGTAATACTCACCAGTGGAAGGCGACACATGGCGTGGCATTGACCCGGCATTATTATTGAGGCCATAGGGGGCGTACATCGCATCTCTACAAACGAGAGCCCAACGATAACCCCGGGTTTCCCCATGCGCAGAATTAATTCGGATCTTTGATTAAATGTTCAAAACCAAACAGGATATCATTGGTAAATTAAGATGTTAACAGAGGCTTTTGATTTATGTATGAACATTTATCAAACGCAGAAAATCAAAGATGCCCGGGCATGAAAAAGAAAGTTGCTCTTGCAATTTACTCCAACGGGGTTCGGGAATTTGACAAACCTCCATTGACAAGACCCTTACCGGAATTATCATAGCCTATACCTATTCCTTCTATCCCGCATGGGGAAAGCCGAGCTAAAAGGCCCGGCTTTTCTTATGTAACAGCTCATTTGAGGCACACTGTAAGGCTCTGTGGCAGTTTGCCAGGATCTATGCAAACAAACTAATTTCATCTGCACAAGTAGTTGATAATTTGGGTACCAAGGTACCCTTACTAGAAAATGAATCATAGCCCCTCACCCTTATCAAGCTCCCCACCGAGGTTTGACAACCCAACGATTGTCATTCCATAACCTGTATAGTGAATTGAGAGCGATTAATTTTTTAAGGATGATCTTTTGTAAGAACCTTACCCTGCGGTTTATCACGGTTTCGTGGGAAGATCAATGTGCCCCCCTGCCCCATTTAATCTGGTTCTATAAGCCTTGGAGTGCATAGAATCGCACCACGGATCTGTTAATGCGGCCCTTTTAGCACATCTGACCGTCATAAAAAAACAGATATATGAAGCGGATGATATGTCCGCCATTATTTTTGTGAAATATAACGAATCCATTCATGAATACTTAATTATTCGGCATTGATATTGTTTCACGTTTTATTGTGTACTTTACAAGGCTATTTAATTTAAGCGTTATTAAGCTTTAATGCTGGGCAATTAACTTCTTGGAATCATCTTTCTATCATTAGTGTGTAATGTGAAACTATGTATTTCACGTGAAACTTTTTCAATACTCAAAGTGATTTTTTTAGTGTATATAAAGATTGAAAAGTTCAAAAGCAAACCCGAAGCAACCCAGACAAGCAAAAGTAAATTTATCTTGATTGAGATATTTTTATCTCTGCATAATTACTAACGGAAGGGTTGGAGAATGTCGTATTTGGATAACCAAGGGTGCTTTTGAGGTAATAGAAACAATTGGAAGATATTAGTTTTTCTCATCCCACAAATGCTTTCTCAACAAGTCAGTTATTGACTCCTAAACATAACCGCGTACACTTGCCTCAAGTCAAATCTTTTGGGGGTGAGTGCGTGAGGGGAAGCATCCACGTAAGGCACGGCATTAAAAATCCTTGGTATTATATCAAGTTCAACTATGAAGGCAGACAGTGGGAAGTGTCCCGTTATCGTGGTCAGAGAATGTATGACCATGCTATCGCTGTTAAGCTATTGCACCAGATGCAGGGGGAAGTGGAAAACGGGACATTCAACCCCTTGAAGTACACCAAGGGCGAGACTAACGTCAACATCTTCCTGCAGGAATGGCTTGAGGAATGCGGGTTCAATTGGTCTCCTGGTACACGGGCTCTTTATAAAAGCTACATCGTGAATCACCTTGAGCCCTTCTTCAAAGAAAAGCCTTATCAACTCAACGAGATTAAGGTTAAGCAATACCAGGAGCTAAAGACCCACCTGGAAAAGAAAACCAAGAAGATAACAGGCCAGGATGGAGAAGATAAAGTCATCCCAGTAATGCAGCCTGAATATGTCAAAAAGGTTGTGGACTGTCTTAGATCAGCAATGAGTTATGCTTTCGAGTGTGAGATAGTGGGCGCTCCACCACCGAAGATTAGAAAAGACATTTATCAGATTCCCGATAGAGAAATAAACGTCATCACAGAGGAACTGCAGATAAAGATTATTAAAAGAATACCCGTCGAGCATCAGGCTATCTATTGGTTCATGAAGTATCACCCAATGGTGAGACCCGCCAATGCCATGATGCTAATGATTCAAGATTATGACCCGATTGATGATGTATTCATAATCGGGAGGGGAATATCCGCGGGCAATGAGGTTGAATACACTAAGACGAAAAAGATACTGGTGCAACCATGCCACCCGGCCTTTAAGCCGATCATGGCCGATCTGATGCGATCTAGAGCCTATCCTTTCAGTCCGTTTATATTCACATGCAAAGAGTCAAGGCATAAGCATAAGAGATACACTAAAGAGATATTAAACAGCCGATGGAATGAAGCAGCAAGGGCCGAGGGCGCTAATATTGACTTGTACCACGGCACAAGACACACGACTATCACCACTTATGTCAATATGCTTACGCCTGAGCAAACGAAACTACTTGCAGGACATACAACGGTTTCCACAACTCTGAAATATTACGGCAAGGTCAACATAGAAACACAAAGAAAATTGCTAACAGCAAACGTTATTACATTAACTGGAACCGCGAATACTCCGCGAAGGTCATCAGGTGTAAATTAATGAATGATTTCAAGGAGAAAATGGTGGGCCGCACAGGATTTGAACCTGTGACTTCTGCCGTGTGAAGGCAGCGCTCTCCCGCTGAGCTAGCGGCCCGAACCAATGGATGAATCTATACAATTGCGCCTCAAAAGGTGTCAAGCAGATATATGCAATTACTCCATGGGAATCGAGAAATAGAACACCGATCCTCGACCCGGCTTGGATTTCAGCCAGATGTCGCCGCCCATGACGGTCAGGGCCTTCTTGACAATGGCTAGCCCGATGCCCGTGCCTTCCACATGGTTGTCCGACACCCGGTAGAAGATGTCAAAGATGTTGCTGGTGTGCTCATCCGAGATGCCTGAACCGTTGTCCCTGACCGAGAAGACATGCATGTCGCCATCTGTCTTGTATCCGAGGGCTATTTCAAGCTTCCTTTCGGGATTGCAGTACTTGATGGCATTGGAAATGAGGTTGCTGAATATCTGGATCACCCTTATCCTGTCGGCCTTTATGGTCGGCATGTCGTTTTCGATGATAATGGATCCATTCTTCTCGTCGAGCCGATCGGCAACCTCCATGATAATGTCGTCAATGACATCCTGCACCGGAAATTCCTCTTTCTTGAGCTTGAGGTTCTCGACCGCAGAGAGGGTGAGGAGATTCGTGACGAACGACTCCATGTGCTTGCCGCTTTCATGGATCGCCTCGATGTACTGGGCCTCCTTCTCTGAAATCTTCTTCAGTCCGGTCTTCATAAAACGTTCGCAGAACCCGTTGATGGCTATGATCGGGTTTTTCAGGTCATGGGACACGGTCGAAACAAGGGTCCTGAGCTCCTCATTGCGCTGCCGGATGAGGTTCAGGGCGTCTTTGAGTTCCTCGGATGTCTTGGATATCTCCTGGAACAGCAGGATGTTCTCCATCACCGTTCCCATGTGCACGCCTATGGTGATGAGCAGCCTCTCATCCTCCGGCGAGATGACACGCTGGCCGAAGGAACCGATGTTCATGGCACCGATCAGACGTGTCCTGGACTGCAGCGGTATGGAGGCAAACGACCTGATGCCCTGCTTTCTGAAGGCGGTTGAGCTGATACGCGAATCCAGGGATGCATTCTCTATGATGATAGGCATACCGCTCTGCGCAACCCTCCCGGCGATACCCTCCCCTATCTTGAGCTCCTTTACCGTCTGAATTACTTCATCTGGTATGCCGTAGGCATATGCGCACCTCAATACATTTTTTTTCTCGTCAAGCAGATAGACCAGCCCGGCCTCGATGTTCATGATCTGCAGGACCTGCACGAGGGTGTTCTGAAGCACCTCCTCCAGATCGAATGAGGAGGACAGGGTCTTGGATATGCTGTTTACGGCCGACAGGTCCTGGTTCTGTCTCAGCAGCCGTTTCTGCAGGATCACCTTTTCCGTAACGTCTCGAATCATGGCAATGGATGTGCCTGGCCTGTCTTCGATGAAATGGAAGTTGCCCTCCAGGATCTTCGGGCCGCTCTTGGTATTTACCTCCATCTGGGAAAAAAAACGCTTGGCGAATTTTTTCCTCAGGTTCGCCAGGGCGTTCTTGGCCTTGTCATCTACAAAATCGAAGATCGCCCTGCCGATAACTTCATCTGCGCTCAGCTCCATGATGTTTATGAATGCCGGATTGGTAAAGGTGATGAACCCGTGATTCATGATGATGATGGCATCCGGCGCGTCTTCGATGATCTTGCTGTATCTCCCCTCCCGGGCCAGACCCCCGCTCACGAAATCACCCAGGAGCACAAAGAGCGAGTTCAGCCTGTAACCGGTTATGTTTATGAAGCCGGACACACGCACCCGAGGAGAGCTCAGTGTCTCGACGATGAGGGTGAACGGCTTGCTGGAATCGATAAGCCGTTTGAGCAAGCTCTCGAGCCTGTCATCCACGAGAAACTTGTGTATGAGCTCGTAGAGGGACTTGCCGACAAAGGGCAGCTCGGAGGACTCGATATTCGATTCCAGCAGCTTGTTTATGTAGATTACCGTCCCGCTCGAATCAAAGGCGCATGCGGCGAACGGCGCCGCCTCAAAGACCGCCTTGACCTGGTCATAATGTTTATTCATTCTTATCTTCGATATCAAAATACTCGCCGGGGTTCAGGATGCGGACTTCACAGGTACACAGCGCGGCGAATGCATCGGCATCCTTCCTCGTTC
This sequence comes from uncultured Bacteriovoracaceae bacterium, assembly GCA_964600235.1. Taxonomy (GTDB): domain Bacteria; phylum Desulfobacterota; class Desulfomonilia; order UBA1062; family UBA1062; genus MWEI01. The sequence continues at coordinate 284,167 of CAZRIV010000001.1, forward strand.
CCACGATATCTCCGTAATGGATGGGAATCGCATAGGCGGCCTGAATATCCTTGACGGCCAGACCCGCATCATGGGCATCCATGGTATAGGTGCCGCCGACGGGAATGAAGGCCGCATCCACCGACAGCCCCTTCATCTCCGGGATCCTGTCGGTATCTCCCGTATGGTAGATCCTCCTGCCCATGATGGTGACCACATATCCCACCCAGCCGTTGGCCCTGGGATGGAATGCCTTGTTTGCGTTGTATGCCGGCACGGCCTGGACGGTCACCTCTTTGATCCTCAGCAGCTTGCCGGGTGCAATGGTATCAGTAACCAGACCTGTCGCCATGGGGGCGACTATGGTTGTCGAATCGTCCGAGACGGCCCTGATGTCGTCCTCGGAATAATGGTCGTAATGGTCATGCGTGAGCAGAACGATGTCCGCACGCTGGGCTGATTTTCCCAGCTTCCAGGGATCTATGTACAGAGTAGTGGATGGGCTTTGTATCTTGACGCTGGCATGACCGAGCCACGTGAGTCTGATGGCCATAGGAATCCTCCCTGTGAACCTGAAAATACATCAAAGAAACTAACCGTCCTGTTTCTATAATACAAAAGGCCTGCAAACGTTTCAATGCATAATTACCATTTGTTTTTACCGGGAAAATATCACCCGGCAGGGGACTAAAATGCACCCAGCTGGCAGGGGGATATCTTAATCCCCATGGAATCCGCAGCATTCCCCACCTCGGCCCGCGTAATTCCGTTCGAATCGGCAATCTCCCAGAGCCTGGCGCACGAGATCTTACCATCCGTAATGTGCGATTTGATACTATCCATCACTTCAGGTTCCACCTCGACCTTTCGGCCGGTAATCTTATATGCTGATTTTCCTTTCCTGCCATAGCCGAAAAGGCCGAGCTGGCACTGATACAATTTGGTTTTAACGTCTGTGGCTGTCTTACCGATCTGGAGAGGATCGCATTTGAGGTATGCAGCAATGTAGTGAGCCACGGCACAGGGGAGTTTCCCTTTTTCCGGATACACCGCTATCATTTCCTTTATCTTTTCCGATGACATATGATTCCTCCTTGTAAAAGATCAGGGCCCGGACAGTGTCTCTGTTCACAATGATCTTTTTCCATACCCCTTATGCAATACACTTACAGTACCATTAACGCATCCGCAACAAAAGGCTTGCCATCCACGATGATAATAGGATTCAGATCCACCTCCCTGATCTGGGGGAACTGGATTGCCAGTTGAGAGAGTGCCACGAGGATGTGTGCCGTGAGATCTTTATCAAGAGGCTTCATGCCGCGATATGCGCCAAATACCTTACTGGATCTGAGGCCGTCGATCATATCATGTGCTTCGTGGATCGTAATGGGAGCGAATCGGATTGCCGTGTCACCAAGGGCTTCGGTGAGTATTCCGCCAAGGCCGAACAATATGCCCGGAGGGAATCCCGGATGTCTGGACACACCGGCGATCAGTTCACGGTCGCCCTTGAGCATTTCAGCCACAAGGAGCTTTGATTGAGCATCCTTCGCCCTGATGGACTCATAGGCATCCGACAGTTCATGTTCGTCTTTCACGTTGAGATGAACCAGTCCAAGCTCGGTCTTATGGAGGATCCTGCTCGAACACACCTTGAGTGCAACCGGGTACCCTATTTCGTCCGAGCGTGCCTTCACCTCCTGCAGGGTCATTGCCAGGGCCTCGCGCGCCACAGGTACTCCGTATGACTTGAGGATTTCCTTTGCCTGAAATTCGTCCAGCCCTGCCTGTCCTGCCGACTGGATCAATTTTTCCGCCATATCAGGGGCCTTGCCCGTCGGGGCCGGTCCTTCGTGAGATCTGAAACCAAAGCGCTGGTATTGATAAAGGGCCCCCATGGACCTGGCGGCCTTCTCGGGAGAGTCGTACGTGGGGATTCCCCGTTTGTGAAGGTTGTTGATGCAGTTGTCCTCATTCCCGAAAAAAGAGGAGATGAGCAGGGGCTTGCCATAACGCTCAGACATGGTCGCCAGGGGATCCAGGTCGATCTTCATGGCCTCCATGAGGTCCCCTTTAGCCACGTCCACAAAGGTACGGATCGCCGGATACAGAAGCTCAAAGAACCCTGTGTCCATGAGCCCATGGATAATTATGCCGTCCACCTCGTCCGTCTCGAAGAGCAACCGGGGGATATCGACGGACAGCGCCTTCATGTCCACATGAAAGGTGAGATCAACCGGGTTTTTCGCGCTTGCGTGAGCGGGAAGAAACCGCGCGATCATTTCCTGCAGTCCTTTGGAGAACTCAGGCACTTCCAGCCCGAGGCGGTTGCAGGTATTGGCGATTCCTGTTCCAGGGCCTCCCGAGTTCGTCAGCACGGCAATACGTTTGCCCTTGAGCCTGGGCTGGGTTGCAAGCGCCCATCCCACCTTGTAGACGTCCTCGATGCTCTCTACGCTTATTATGCCGGCCTGCTCGAACAGGGCTTCATAGAGTGCCGCGGGACCGGCCAATGCCCCGGTATGGCTCGATCCGGAGCGGGCACCCGCCTCGGTGCCACCGACGTATTGCGCCAGAACCGGCTTTTTTCTCGTCACCTCCCGGGCTACTGCAAGAAACCTGGGGACATCTTTTATGCCTTCAATATACAGACCGATTGCCTTGGTCGCCTCGTCATCGCCCAGGTACTCCAGGCAGTCGATGATGGTTATGTCCGCTTCATTGCCCACGCTGATGGCCTTGCTCAATACTATGCCGTTTTTTTGCAGGTAGGAGACCACCTGGGCGATATAGGTGCCGCTCTGGGATGCAAGCCCCAGCTTCCCGTTGTAATCCTGAATAGGACCCACGGTTATATTCAAAGGCAGGTGGGTATTTACTATACCGAGGCAGTTGGGACCGAGGAAGCGTATGCCGTACTGCTCAGCCTTTTCCAGCAGTACCTTTTCCAGCAAACGGCCGTCATCTCCCGTCTCCCTGAAACCGGCGGAAACGATCATCAGGTGCTTTGTCCCTATTTTTCCAAATTCTTCAACCATTTCAGGGACAAGCCGGGTTGGAACCACGAGCACGCCCACATCGGGTGTATGGGGAAGATCGGCAATCCTTTCATATGCCCTTTTGCCGAGCACGACCTTCTCTTTCGGGTGTACCGGCAGCAATTCACCGGGAAAACCGTTGGTTATGAGATTCAGAAACTGAATGGTGCCCATGGTGGTGAAGGTATTACTTGCCCCCACTATGGCTATGGAAGAGGGATTCATGAGTTTCGCAATAGGATTGTCCGGCATTTATCCTCCTGATTTCATTTTTCCAACAAGTTCCAGGCGCATATGAGCGATTCTCGGCAATGCCGATTAAGTGAATACCATAAATTTGCATGTAAAATCCACCTAACATCTCCTGCATGTGCATGATCAATCACCGGGAATATTTTCATAAGACCCCTTTTGTAAAGGCGAATCCGGCCGATGAGAACAGTGTTGGAATAGTCCAAATCAAGGATGAGGGACAGGATATGGGATATGCAATGAGCAGGATGTTCAATTCACCTCAGATACGCAGTTTCTTGATAATATATCTGTTTTCGATAGTCGGTTTCATTTCCATCATGGGTATATTCAGTTATTTTGACCCCTATCCCTTGAAAGATTGGATCCATTTGAGGATAGTGCTCCAGAAGGTCGGCATCTCCGGGGTGCTGCTGTTTATCTTCTGTGTGGCCACAATGCCCCTGGCCGCCCCCTTGAGCCTTCTCGTCATGGCCGGTTCATCGGTATACGGCGCACCTTTAGGCATGGTACTTTCCTATATCGGATGCCTGATCAACGCCAATCTCGTATTCTTCCTGGTAAAGTCCATCGGCGTTGAACATGCATGGGGCCAGGGGAAGAAAACCCGCAAGGTAAAGAGCGCCATCCAGGCCAACGGGTTCCCCTTACTACTGATCCTTCAAGTCATATCCGTACTGCCCTTTACGGCAATAAATATAGCTGCAGCGGCTTCAGGCGTGGGCTGGCGGGATTTCATGAAGGCTACTGTCCTGGGTATAGTCCCCAGCATAGCCCTCTTTTCACTGCTTGGGCATATGGTCCTTACCCAGTTTTTCACCCCGCGTTTTTATCTCTCGCTCTTGTGTGCGGCCGTGTTTGTCATCGGGTTCATAGCCCTCATGAAAAAGCACGCCCAGTTCAGAAGCAAAGACATCGCGCAGGCAGTCGAGGAAAAAACTGCCTGAGAAATCGGGGTAATAGTCGAGAAGACCTTTTTGTAGGTTTTTCTGTGCCGCACCGAATACCTGTGAACAGAGGTCCCGATCCACTCGCAAGGGTATCACCCCCTGCATCAGGATAAAACCACCCTTCCTCGCCAGTGCCAGACCCATTATCTTCCCGGCATCTATTACAAGCTCCGAAGGCGCTGGCCGGTCAAAGCATATGGGGGAAAAAACATGATCGCCGGAATTCAGATCGGCCCTTATCCCGCAGCATTGAAACGCCTGATTGAATGCCACGGCAATAGTGCGTGAACAGTCTGAAATATTCCTGGGAAAGACCCCGTCCGCCTCTGAACTTATGCTGAAGGTGATATCGTCATAGTGAAGAACCGCACCTCCACCCGTTGGCCTGCGTATGAGAGGCAGTTCGGCATCACGATCATAAAAATCAAACTTCTTCTGGTGATATCCGATGGTTACTGCCGGTCTTTCCCAGTTGTACATGCGGAAAGCCCCTTTGATTGTTCCGGTTTTAACCGCCTCGAAGAGCTCGAGGTCTTTTGTCATGTTCTGTTGTGCCGGGCATTTCCCTTCATGCAGGAGCTGCCAGGTGATCATAGCTCCTCGAGGATGAAGAGCTGGTCACCGTATCCCACCCGCTCGCCGTCACGTTTGAGTATCGCGGCAACGATCCCGTCCACATGTGATTCTATCTCATTCATGAGTTTCATGGCCTCGATGACGCACAGCACCTGGTTCTTGGCCACTCTATCCCCCACCTGGACATACGGGGCTGTCTCCGGTGACGGCGAGCGGTAGAATGAACCCACCAGGGGTGACGTTACCGTGACCGTATGTTTTTCCTTCATGCTTATGCTGGTTCGGTCATTATCCTGATGTTTCAAAGGGGGTGTTTCATACGGGGAGGATCTCCTGATAATATGGATACGCTCAGGAGTCCATTCCAACTCGACTACGTCGGTATCCTTAATAAGTTCAATGAGATCCTTGACGTTCTTTATGTTCATTCAGCTTACTCTCTCGATGTAGCTGCCCGTCCTGGTATCTACCTTCACCACTTCTCCCGTGCTGACGAACAGGGGCACCTGGATCGTCACGCCGGTTTCGAGTTTTGCCGGCTTCGACCCCCCTGATGCAGTATTGCCCTTCAACCCCGGATCCGTTTCCACAATCTGCAGGTTCATGAACATGGGGAGCTCGACGCCGATGGCCTTGCCATTATGCAGGAGAACCTCGACCTCGATGTTTTCCTTGAGATACCCCAAGGCATCTTCGATCTGATCCCTGGTAAGGGTCATCTGATCGTACGTCTGGGTGTCCATGAAACAGTAGCCCGATTCATCCTCATAGAGGAAGGACATCTTCTTCTCCTCCAGGTCAGGGACATCCACCTTTTCACCGGAGCGGAAGGTCTTGTCCAGGACATTTCCCGTGATCAGGCTCTTCATCTTGGTCCTGACAAAAGCCCCGCCCTTGCCCGGTTTCACGTGCTGGAAGTCCACGATGGTAAAAGGCTCACCATCGATCTCGATCTTCAGGTTCTTTCTAAACTGTGCCGTCGAATACTGCATGGATACTCACCTCTAGCTGATATTTCGTATGCTCTCCTTATCAAGATTTGTGAGAATCTTGCAAGAATTATCTGTTATGAGCGCCATGTCTTCAAGCCTGATGCCGAACCGGCCCGGCATATAGACACCCGGCTCTATGGTTATCACCATTCCTTCTTGAAGAAAATCGTCCGACATCGCCGATACGGAAGGTGATTCATGCACCTCCATGCCCACCCCGTGGCCGAGCCCGTGGCCGAAGAATGCACCGAGTCCATGCGATGAAAGACTGTCCCTGGCCATCCTGTCCACGTCAAGGGCCCTGATGCCCGGTGCCAGGGCCTTTATGGCGAGTTCCTGGGCCTCCTTGACCTTCCGGTATATTTCCTGAAAGTCGCCAGGCACGTCTCCGGTGGTGACGGTTAAGGTCTCGTCCGAGCAATATCCCTTATAGATGCACCCGAAATCGATTATTACCACCTCATTTTTGCCTATGACCCTGCTTGAAGCCGATCCGTGGGGCATTGCCGATCGCTCGCCGGAGGCGATGAGGAGATCGAACGATGTGGCGCTCGCCCCGTGGGTTCTCATCTCCCACTCGAGTTCCAGGGCCACCTCGATTTCCTTCCGGCCTATGAGTCCCCGGGAAAGAACCCTCATCAGTGCCTCTTCAGATATGGTTGCCGCCTCCTGTATGCATTGTATCTCGGCTTGATCCTTAACGGCCCGAAGAGTCCTGAGCTGTGAGCCCAAAGGGGTCATCTCGATGCCTTTGTAAAGGGACTTCATCTTGATGAAGCTGTCTACATCCAGTATGTTGGACTCTATGCCAAGGGTCTTTACTCCCTCTTCCTGTAGGACGGCATATATGCCCTCCCACCGCCTGGATATCTCATGGACGGATGCCAGCGTCTCCTGACTTGCCTGGAGGGTGTTGCGGGAGTCCACGAAAAGGAATTCCTTTTCTTCGGTATAGAGGTACACGGCGTCCGACCCTGTATAACCGCTTAGATACGTGATGCTGGGCCTTGATAACAGCAGGATGGCATCCAGGCCCTTCAGGTACTGCCGCGCCCTACTGAGCCTTCTTTCCATAGAGCCCCCATATGGCCTCCACAGCAAGTTCGTAGCCCAGAGGACCCAAGCCGGTTATGCTTCCTGAAGCGATGTCGGAAAAATAATTGGTTTGCCTGAACCCTTCCCTGGCGGCAAGCTTGCTCAGATGTACCTCTATGAATGGCAGGCCCGCTGCAAGAAATGCATCTCTCAGGGCAATGGATGTGTGCGTGAAGCCTCCGGGGTTTACGATGAATGCGTTTATGCCCGAAGCAGGGGCCTTCTGGACCTTGTCGATAAGCTCGCCTTCGTGGTTCGACTGGAGGAATTCCACCTCGATGCCCACGGCGAGCGCCTTCCTCCTGACGAGACTCTCTATGTCACCAAGGGTGGTGGTGCCGTAAATGGACGTCTCCCTCTGGCCGAGCATGTTCAGATTGGGTCCGTTCACAACCAGGATCTTCATTTTTTCAACCTTTCGAGCCAGCCCTGCAGGGTCCTCATGATGTAGAGGTCCTGCACATCACCGGCCTCACGCCGGCACTCGTCGTCGAGTCCGTCCATCTTGTCCACCTGGGTATAAATGTCAAGGGCCTGCTCATAATGCCCCTGCTGCGCGTATATTTTCGCAAGGTCAAGGGAAGGCTCCTTCATGAGAACATCCGGTGCCTGGTGACTTTCAAGCAGATCCCGTGCCTCATCATCGTCGGGATAGAAGGCCAGGTATTTCTGCAGGCATTCTCTTGCCAGCGCTTCGTCCCCGCGTTTGTTGTGAATGATTGCGAGGTAATAGAATGACTTTATCAGGCCATCGGCCTGGTCCGCGATCTTGCCCAGGACATCCAGTGCATCGCCTTCCCTGCCGAGCTTGAGCAGCGATATTCCCAGCAGAAGCCTGTCCTCAGGATTTCTGCGATACTTGGCCGCCCGGACGACATCCAGGAACCTGCCGTCTTCAAAGGCACTCTTCACATTCTCTGATAAACCTGCCATAAGCTCCTAATATTTGAGAACCAGTAAGCTTTTTAACGGTAACATCACCGATTGCATGAGTCAACACAAAGTGAATCCCGTCTCCGGTTCCTTTCTTGTCCATGGTCAAGGCGCTGCCGATATCGTCGGGCCCGGGATAGTGGAGATCCTCCAGGGCATAGGTGTATTTCTTGATGAGCCTGAATATCCTCTCCATCTCTTTCATTTCGATAAGTCCGAGCTCGCGGGACAACCAGGCGGCAAAATACATGCCTGCGGCAACCGCCCTGCCGTGGCTTGCCTCATACCCCCTTGAAAGCTCAATGGCGTGCCCTATGGTGTGGCCGAAATTCAGGATCCTGCGCAGTCCGCCTTCCTGCTCGTCGCGGCTCACCACATAAGCCTTGTCGTATGCGCACCTGCTCACGATCTTATGATAATCCGGTTCAGAGGCCGCTTCAAGTTCTTCAAAGAGTTGCCTGTCCATGATGATCCCGTACTTTATGACCTCGGCCATGGCATCACGTATGTGTTCGGCATCGAGTGTATGAAGGAACCCGATATCGCTCAGGACGAAAAGGGGCTGGTGAAAAGTCCCCACGAGATTTTTGCCCTGCTTGACGTCTATGGCGGTCTTTCCGCCGATACTCGAGTCCACCTGGGCGAGAAGCGTGGTGGGAACCTGCACAACAGGTATGCCCCGCATGAAAATGCTTGCCGCAAAGGCGGCCAGGTCGCCGGTTACCCCGCCGCCGATGGCCATACACACCCATTGTCTGTTCCCCCGGGCGGCAAACATGGAGTCCAGAAGCTTCTTCAGCGAGTCGAATGACTTGGAGGACTCTCCCGAAGGTATGGTGATCATGTGGTGCTTCATCCCGGCCAGTGATGTGCGGACGAGTTTTCCATGGTGCATGTAAACCTGCTCATCCACCATGACCAGGACGCCTTCGGGATGGATGTGTCTCCTCAGGTATCTCCGGATATCAGGAAAGATGTTCTCTCCCATGTATACCGGGTATGGACATCCCGGCACCAGTACGGCGGTCTGTCCCGCAGGGGTGTGCAAATGGCCGGAGATCTCCTGAACGACATCATGGACGGACTTTTCATTCGTATCCACGATTATGTCTGCATCCTCGTATGCGGGTGTCCTTTCCAGGAGAAGGCTGCGGGCCTTTTCATTCCACAGGGGCCTCCCCGATTCCTCGGGGACCCTCTCTGCGAGATTCTCAAAGGAGGCCTTCAGAAACACGACAGTACCGCAGGCCTTCATCAGCCTCCTGTTGTCCGGGTTTACCGGCAGGCCGCCCCCTGTTGCCACAACGGCATCCTCCCCCCTGAGGGCGACGTCCAGCAGGGCCTGGCGTTCCATGATCCTGAAGGCTGACTCGCCAGCACAGGCAAAGATCTCGTTTATGGAACTGCAGGACCTGGTGCTGATATATTCGTCGAGGTCGACAAACGGCCTTCCGAGCTGTTCTGCAAGCCTTCTGCCCGCAGTGGATTTGCCTGACCCCATGAATCCCGTGAGAAAGATCACATGGCCTCCCAGAACTTCCTCTGCTCGTCAAAGGCCTTTTGCAGCGCCGCCATGTTCGGCTGGCCATACCCTGACAATACAGCGGATGAAACGGCGATGATGGCCATGGCCTCTCCCACGACCGATGCGGCAGGAACGGCGCATACGTCCGAACGTTCATAGGCTGAGATATCTGCTGCACCACTGCGCATGTCATAGGTGGGCATGCCCTTCTTCAGGGTCGGGATGGGCTTCATGGTGCACCTGACCATGACGGGCTCGCCGTTTGTAACACCCCCCTCGAGCCCTCCCGCATTGTTGGAAGCCCTGCTTTTCGGCCTGGTGGGCAGAATGGGATCATGTACCTTGGATCCCGGCAATTCGCCGCATGCCACACCTGAGCCGATCTGTACGGCCTTTATGGCCGGTATGCTCATGAGGTGCATGGAAAGGAGCGCATCGAGGCGCTGATCCCATTGCGTATACGAGCCTATGCCGGCTGGAAGACCTTCCACGACCACGACAAACTCGCCACCGACGGAGTCTCCCTCGCGCTCAGCCTCGTCTATGACAAGCTCCATATCCCTTGTTGCCTTTTCATCCGGGCAAAACACGCTGGAGGCATCCCGCTTCTGCAGGCTGAACCCGCCGTCATAAGAGGATGGCCCGATCCTGGTCACCCACGCATGGGCCCTGATCCCGAGGCAGGAAAGGAAAGACCTGAGAAGCCCACCGGCCGCCACCCTGCCAGCCGTCTCCCGGGCGCTGGACCTTTCGAGAACGTTTCTCAGGTCAGTATGCCTGAACCTGGCCGCTCCGGCCAGATCCGCATGTCCGGGTCTGGGCGTATGGAGTTCGCGCCCGGGCTTGATCCTCCAGGGGTCCATGTAATCCTTCCAGTTCTCAAAATCCCTGTTCCAGACGGCCATGAGCACCGGGCTTCCCAGGGTGAGCCCGCCCCTGATACCTGACAGGATATCTGCCGTGTCCTGCTCGATGGCCTGTCGTCCACCTCTGCCATACCCCTTCTGACGCCTTGCAAGATCGGCATTTATGGTATCTCTGTCCACCAGGAGTCCAGAAGGCAGACCGTCGAGAAAGGTGAAGGCACCCCTGCCGTGGGATTCGCCTGCCGTATAAAAAAGGAGCATCAAACCTCCAGACTTGTATTAATAAGGCGTGATTATGGTGGAATAGTTGAGCATTTGTCAACAGAGCGTAAGAAGGCACATGAAATACCCCTGCATGAGGGCTTCAGTCATTTTTTGAATATCAGGTGGATTTCTACCCATTCAGGTCATGGATATTACGAGATCCATGAGCTGAATGGGCAGGTTGTATCCTCAGCAAGGCTGAACGGACATCGATCTACAGAGATATCTTTGCGGCAAATCTGTATGTCCTGCCCTGGACGGGATACCAGGAGGTGCCCCAGGATGATTTGTAGACATATTCTGGTGACTGGTCATCCAGGAGGTTGTCTATCTTGAAGGATATGGTGGCGTTCCTGCTGACTTCCAGCAGGGCCCCGGCATTGAGCAGGTAACGGTTGTCCGTTTTTTCCGTATTGGCATCATCCTGGTACGAGCCCTTCCTGAATTGATATGCCAGGGAAAAGGTCGTGTTCCTGCCGGCTATCTCCGGCAGGTAATCGGCCTGGAGATTGAGCACCTGGTCGGGCCTCTGGCCGAGGTCGTTGCCCTTGTACGGCCCGCTTTCAAAGGTATTGCGGCTCAGGATGTAATTCGTTGAGAGCTTGCACACGCTGACGGGCGCCACCCAGGCGTTCGCCTCCAGGCCTGAAGACTGCGCCTTATTCACGTTGATGTAGGTAAAGCTGCCTTCTGATGGGTAATCCGCCTTGATGAGGTCGCGGTAGGCGGTAAAGAAGTAGTTGGCGCTGAAGCCGCAGGTGTTCAGGGAGACGGTCGGTCCCGCATCCCAGCTGAACGACCGCTCTGGCTCGAGATCAGGGTTGGGCACAAAGATGAAAAAACTCGATGAGGGGGCATAGAGCTTTCCCATGTCGGGAAGAAGATAGCCCGTGCCTGCATTCGCCTTTATCTGCACATGATCCATGACCTTGTATGCGAGACCTGCATGGTATGACCATTCATCGTCGAAATCCGAGCTGCTGTCATACCTGCCGACAAGCTCCATGAAAACCTTTTCCAGGTCTGCGGATGTCGATAAGGAGGCGCTGCCGTTGCTGCGGGAATGGGTGCCATAATCATCCGAGCGCATCCGTTCACCGAGGTATTCGGCCATGGGTGTGACGGTGAACATACCGAACTTCCTGGAATATGCGGCAGAGACGTTCCTGCTGTTCATCTTGGTCGTGTTGTCATTGCCCGGCCCCCATGAGGGTCTTTCATTCCTGGTCTCATTGGTCGATGCCCAGGTGCGCAGGGTGAAGGACTGATCCTCGGCCATGGACTTTCTGGATTCGAACAGGAACGTGTTCTGCGAACTGTCGATCCGGTCGTCGGGTGTCAGGTATCCGGGTTCGACCCCGGGCGATCCGTTCGACTGGTCGATGAAGTTGCCCATGAGCGAGCTCTGCCAACCCTGGACATCAAATACCGCCTTGAAAAGGCCTGTGGTGTTCTGTGTCGAGTTGTTCTCCCGTTTCGTCCATGACCCGTCATCTCGTCTATATCGATAATCGTTGTCGGCAAATGCATGGGTGATGTTCGCCAGGAGGCCTGCCTGACCTGCCGAGGCGCTCGCATGGCCATGGTAGAGGCCATAGCCATAGGTTCCCTGTGATGTATAGAGGTCATATTCTTCCACTGGCCCCGGGCTCTGAGTAACGAGATTGACGATCCCTCCCATTGCCGATTTCCCGAAGGCCGCACTGTTGCTGCCCTTGATGATCTCAATCCGTTCAATATCCGGGAGCATGAACTGTGACAGGTCCACCATGTCTCCAGTCAGGGGATTAAGAGGTATGCCGTCTAAAGTGACGAGGGTCTGCCTGTAGCTGGAACCCCTGAGAGTCACTGGTGAGGTCGTTGCACCGCCGTAGTCGGAGTAATCTACCGACGATGCCCTTCTCAGTGCCTCACCGGTATCGACAAGTCCTGCCGAGTCCGGGGAAGGGACGATGATGTCTGAAAAGGATGTCGGGGCCTTTTTCACGACCGAGCCATCAGCCTTTTTTTCCACCGTGGGCGTGACAACGATTAAGATATCCGATGCCGCATGAGCTTGAGGGTGCAAAAATGCCCCAAGTACGAGAGCCGTGAGGAGAAACACAAACGCTTTCAGATGGTCCATCTGGACGCCTCCATGGAGTATTCCCTTGGAGTCTCCACCCAGGCACGCGGGTGTAGTCCGGACTACGGATAGGTCTTCTGGCTCACGGATCGTATTGACAGCCCTTGCCTTCCCGCTTTCGCAGTGGCCTGCACCGGACTGCCCTCCCCGTTCACAGCGGCGGCCCCGTCCCGGAATCTCACCGGGTTCCCTTGAATCCGCAGCAGGGTAAGGCTCTGATAGCAGATTGGTTTTGGGGTGTCAATCATGCCGGCAGCGACCATGGAAGAGTTTTTCATCCCATATACCCGCCCTCCGGAGCAGCATCGAATTTTTCCTTGTTGCGCTTAGCGTGAATCTCTGGCATAGAGGGTTTATGAAAACAGTATCGGCACGCATATTTTTCGGCTATTATTTCTGGTTTAGGAAGTGGCCGCCTGTGGGCTGAGCTGTTCGTACGCGAGCACAAAGGCCGTGGGTGGTCACCTTCCCGCGGCCTTTTTCTTTTGGCCTGATGGAAGTGACGCACACGGCACATAAAAGTAAAGGAGGCTAGTGTGATCATTTCCATGAAAAAAAATGCTACTGCTGAAGAGATCGACCATGTCAAGACCCTCATCGAATCCTTCGGATACCGGGTTCATGAGAGTGTAGGTGCTGAAAGGGTCATCTTCGGCGCCATCGGCGACGAGAGGGGCAAGGAGAGGCTCACGTGCCTCGAGGCCCAGCCCGGCGTTGAAAAGGTGATCCGCATACTCACCCCGTACAAGCTCGCTTCCCGTGAGACAAAACCCGAACCCACTGTTGTCGACATTGGGATGGGCGTCAAGGTGGGAAACAGTAAGATAGCCATCTTTGCAGGACCATGCGCTGTGGAGTCCAGGGAACAGATCATGGAGGTTGCAAAGACCATCAAGGAGAGCGGTGCACATATCCTCAGGGGCGGCGCCTTCAAACCCAGGACCTCTCCCTATGCGTTCCAGGGGCTGAAGAATGACGGGCTCCTGCTCCTGTCCATGGCAAGGGAAGAGTACGGCATTCCCGTTGTCACCGAGGTGATGGACATCGGCAGCATCGAGGTAATCCTCGAGAATGCCGACTGCCTCCAGATCGGGGCGCGCAATATCCAGAACTTCCAGCTCCTCAAGGAGGTCGGCAAGACGGAAAAACCGGTTCTCCTGAAGCGCGGCATGTCCACCACCATCGAGGAGTTCATCATGTCGGCCGAGTATGTCATGGCCGGAGGCAACAGCCAGGTTATCCTGTGCGAACGCGGTATCCGCACATTCGAAACCGCCACGCGCAATACGCTCGACATTTCGGCCGTCCCGGTGCTCAAGGAAAAGACCCATCTCCCCGTCATCGTGGACCCCTCCCACGGTACCGGCCATGCCCGCTATGTCGAGGCCATGTCCTATGCCGCCATTGCAGCCGGGGCGGACGGTCTCATGATAGAAGTCCACCCGAAACCCGAGGAGGCCCTCTCGGACGGACCCCAGTCCCTGAGGCCTGCAGAGTTCAGCAGGGTCATGGAGGGCATCAAGCGCATCGCCCAGGCCGTGGGGAGGGACGTATGAGGGCATTGCATTTTGCCGGGTGCTTCACTACAATATGAATAAATATGGCTTACTTCATGCCCCAGCATAGAAGGGCCCTCCATTGCGGGTCAACCCTCGCCGAGGGGATCGTCTGCAAGGAACTGAGATGGAACGTACAGGGGGTCTATGACATCCAGACCTTTGCAGATCATGGTGCCCTTGAACTCAGGGAAGGCGTCTTTGCTCAGCTCGTGATGGTGGAGCTTGCAAAGGCCGCTTTACCGACCCACTATCGTGTCTGCCTTCATGATACCGAGATTTTGGCCTTTTTGCAGGAGAACCCATCTGTTGATCTGCTCTCGTTCATTACCTTCATCATGACCCACGAGCTATTACATATTCACCGGTTTGCCACAGGCAAGGCCGACTTTTTTGGAGACCCTAAGGATGAAGAGCTTGTAGTGGACACCCTCACCAGGCTCTTCTTTGCGAAAAATCCCGTGACCGGTCTGAGAAAGGCCCTCGACATCCTTGACAAGGTGGAGGCGGCGCCACTATATAACGAGCACATCGTGAACGACCAAGGGAGGATTGTCCGTGCCTATTTATGAATATCAGTGCTTGAAGTGCCGGGGTGAATTCGAAGCCATGCAGAAATTCAGCGATTCTCCGATAAAGAAATGTCCATCATGCGGGGGTGCGGTCAGGAGGCTCATATCCCGGTCCTCTTTTCAGCTCAAGGGGTCGGGCTGGTACGTCACAGACTACGGCAAAAAGGGTTCTTCGGGCCGGAGCAAGGACTCAAGCAGTTCCTCCGAGTCCTCAACCGACGCAGTTCCTGTCTCCTCCACATCGAAATCCAATGACGACTAGGTCAGTCAGATGGCGTTGACCCACCTCGACAAGAAGGGCCGCATCACCATGGTAGACGTGGGCGAAAAGCCGCCTACGCGCCGCGTTGCCAGGGCGGCAGGGACGATCAGCATGAGCACGGAAGCCTTTGATGCCGCCACGTCCGACGCGTTGAAGAAAGGTAATGTCTTTGCCACAGCCAAGATAGCCGGCATCATGGCGGCTAAGAATACCGGCACCACCATCCCCCTGTGCCACCCGCTTCCGATAGATCATATAGAGGTTGAATTTCATCCGGACAGAGCCACATCATCCATCAGGGCAGAGGCAACCGTCAAGGTTACCAGCCGGACCGGCGTCGAGATGGAGGCGCTGCATGCGGTGAGCGTAGCCCTGCTGACCATCTATGACATGGTCAAGGCTGTGGATAAGACCATGGTCATCAGCGATATACGACTTGAAGAGAAGTCAGGCGGCAGGGGCGGAACGTATAAGAGATCTTGAAGAGCAATTATCAAACCATACTGTATAAACAGAAGGGGTGGGCATTTACCCACCCCTTTTTCATGATCGGGCATTAATGTTCTTATGTATCATGTCCCCATTCAAGCCTTACTGGGTCAGGGGTGTGAGCATGAGTTCCACTCTCCTGTTCTGAGCCCGGCCGTCGGCTGTATCATTGCTGGCTATCGGACGGTTCTTGCCGTAACCCGTGGTAATGATTCTGCGGGAGTCGATACCCTGGGAGGCCAGATAGCTGCCAACGCTTGCAGCCCTGCGCTCGGAAAGCGGCTGATTGATGGCATCCGTGCCCGTGCTGTCCGTGTGTCCCGAGACGTCGATGAGGGTCTTGTTGAATTCATTCAGGACAAGCACCACGGAGTTGAGGACATTATAGAAGTTCGCGTTGATGTCTGAACTGTTGGTCTGGAAGGTGATGTTGCCCGGCATGTTGAGGATGATGTTGTCGCCCTGCCTGGTCACGCTCACACCCGAACCCTGAAGCCTCTGGCGGAGCTTGGCCTCCTGCTGGTCCATGTAATAGCCTACCGCCCCACCGGAAAGTGCACCTACCCCGGCACCGATGAGCATACCCTTGCGGCGGTCCTTATGCCCTGTTACTGCAGCGCCGACAGCAGCACCACCTGCAGCGCCGATCAGGCTTCCCCAGGCGGTCTTGCTGACTTTCTGCTCACCAGTGAAGGGATCCGTTGCACAGCCTTGGGTTAAAAAGGCGATTGAGATTATGAACACGAGGCCATAAGTAAGTTTTTTCATTGTCTTTCCTCCTTTGTATCCCGTTCTCAACGGGTAAAGAATTCCGTGAAGTTCGCGCGGAATTGATTTTCTCTTGTACCTGTATAATAGACGAGGATCCGTCGCATTTTCAAGATGTTTTATGACCTTTTATGTTCAGGTCTTATGGTCTGCAATAAATGTTTTCACTTCGTGGATGATCCCTTCATAAACCGCTTCTCTGTCCCGGCTTGTGTCGATGATACGAAAACGCTCCTGGCCGGACACGCTCAAAAATGCCTCCCTGAGTTTATGGTGATACGAAAGATCCTTATGCTCGAACCGGTCAGAGGCCCTGATGCGGGCAAGGGCCAGTTCCGGGTTTACATCCATGAGAAAGGTCAGGTCGGGTTCGATCCAGGTCCTGGTCTGCCGCATGATCCCCTGTACGGTTTCACCACCGAGCCCGCCCACAATGCCCTGGTAGACGATCGTGGAATCGACAAACCGGTCCATGACTACTATCCTGCCGCCTTTCAGCCCCGGCTCGATGACCTCACTTATGTTCTGCCTGCGGGATGCGAGTATGAGGAGAAGCTCGGCCATGACGTCCATTTCATGCTTGAGAAACAATGCCCGTGCCTCTTCTGAAAAACAAGAGCCGCCCGGCTCTCTTATCGAAAGCCAGGGCAGCCCTTTTATATTCAGGTAGGAGCAGAGCCGGGCAACATTCGTCGACTTGCCGGCACCCTCTCCCCCTTCAAAGGTGATGATCACTTCTTTTTCTTCTCGTCATTCATTGCCGCATGGGCAGCAGCGAGCCTTGCTATGGGTACGCGATAGGGAGAGCAGCTCACGTAATTCATGCCCACCTTATGGCAGAATTCTATGGATGAAGGCTCTCCGCCGTGTTCGCC
Source organism: uncultured Bacteriovoracaceae bacterium (assembly GCA_964600235.1). Taxonomy (GTDB): domain Bacteria; phylum Desulfobacterota; class Desulfomonilia; order UBA1062; family UBA1062; genus MWEI01. The sequence continues at coordinate 301,287 of CAZRIV010000001.1, forward strand.
GCAGATCCCCACCTTGAGTTTCTTGCGGGTTTTTCTGCCCTTTTCTATGCCGATGCGCACCAGTTCGCCCACACCGTCCTGGTCGAGTGCCTGGAAGGGATCCGTGGGAAGGATCTTCTGCTCGACATAATCGGGCAGGAACTTCCCGGCATCGTCACGGGAAAGACCGAAGGTGGTCTGGGTGAGGTCATTGGTACCGAAGGAAAAGAACTCCGCCTGTTCCGCTATCTTGTCGGCGGTTACGGCGGCCCTGGGAAGCTCGATCATGGTTCCCACCATGTAACTCATTTTGACGCCGTAGGATTTGATGATCTCGTCGGCGACCTCTACGGTCATTTTTCTCAAGGTTTCGAGCTCTCTGACATGACCCACGAGCGGGATCATGATCTCGGGTTCCACATCGATCTTCTCCTTCTTCACCTCGCAGGCGGCCTCGATGACAGCCCTCACCTGCATTTCGTATATCTCAGGGAAGGTGATGCCGAGCCTGCAGCCCCTGTGACCCAGCATGGGATTGGCCTCGTGAAGGGCCTCCCTCTTTGTCTTCACCTCGGCAACGGGTGTCTTGAGGGCCTTGGCCACTTCCGCCACCTCGGCATCCGTGTTGGGCAGGAACTCATGAAGCGGCGGGTCCAGCAGCCTGATGGTTACGGGAAGCCCGTCCATGACCCTGAAGATCTCCTTGAAGTCGCCCTTCTGCATGGGTTTGATCTTGTCAAGGGCCTTCCTGCGACCCTTCACGTCACTGGCAAGGATCATCTCGCGTACGGCCAGTATCCTGTCCGCCTCGAAGAACATGTGCTCTGTACGGCACAGGCCAATCCCCTGGGCACCGAACTCCCTGGCGACCCGTGCGTCCTTGGGGGTATCGGCGTTGGTGCGTACCCCGAGCTTGCGGTATTCATCGGACCATTTCATGAGTGTTCCGAAAGCACCGGAGAGTGATGGAGGTATGGTTTTGCATTCACCCAGGATAACCTCGCCCTTGGTGCCGTCCAGAGATACAAAATCACCCCTCTTGATGGTCTCTCCGCCCAGGGTGAACTTCTGCTTGGCATAGTCAACGACCAGGTCCGGCACGCCTGACACGCAGCACTTGCCCATGCCGCGCGCAACCACCGCGGCGTGCGAGGTCATGCCGCCGCGGGCGGTGAGTATGCCCTGGGCTACGTTCATGCCATGGATGTCTTCCGGTGAGGTCTCCACACGGACAAGGATGACCTTCTTTCCCTTCCTCGTCTCCACCTCCGCATCCTCTGCGGAAAAGACCACGCTCCCCACTGCTGCGCCCGGGGATGCCGGCAGGCCCTTGCCGATGATCTTCTTCTTTGCCTTAGGGTCTATCTGCGGGTGCAGAAGCTGGTCGATCTGCTCCGGAGTCACCCTCAGGACTGCCTCACGCTTGTTGATCAGCCCCTCACCGACCATGTCCACGGCGATCTGTACGGCAGCCGCTGCGGTACGCTTGCCGTTCCTGGTCTGGAGCATCCAGAGATTGCCCTCCTGGATGGTGAACTCGATATCCTGCATGTCATGGTAGTGCTTTTCCAGGGTCTCATAGATCTCTACCAGCTGCTGATACTGCTCGGGGAGCGCCTCTTCCATGGATACATCGGCCTTGCTCCTCTTCCCCTTCACATTGATGGGCTGCGGTGTCCTGATGCCTGCAACGACGTCCTCGCCCTGGGCGTTCTTCAGGTATTCTCCATAAAATACATTCTCTCCGGTTGCAGGGTCCCTGGTGAATGCAACGCCTGTTGCAGAGCCTTCCCCCATATTCCCGAAAACCATGGCCTGCACGTTGACGGCAGTGCCCCATTCATCGGGTATGTTGTTAAGCTTGCGGTAGGTAATGGCGCGCGGGGTGTTCCACGACTTGAACACGGCCTCGATACCGCCCCATACCTGATCCATAGGGTCTGAAGGGAGCTCGCTTCCGGTCAGTTTCTTCACCTTCTCCTTCATGATTCCAACGAGCTTCTTCAGGTCTCTGGCATCGAGCTCCGTATCAAGCTTGACACCCTTTTTCTTCTTCATCTTTTCGAGCTCTTCTTCCAGTTCGTCTGAATCGGCCCCCATGACCACGTCTGAATACATCTGGATGAAGCGCCTGTAGCAGTCCCAGGCAAAACGCTCATTGCCGCTCATCTTGATGAGGCCGTGCACGGTCTCGTCGTTTATGCCCAGGTTGAGCACCGTATCCATCATGCCCGGCATGGACGCCCGTGCCCCGGAACGAACGGAAAAGAGGAGTGGAGCTTCTGTATCGCCAAAACCCAGCCCCATGGAGCGCTCCACCTTTTTGATGGCATCCTTCACCTGGGTCTTCAAGTCCTTGGGCAGCCCTTTCGTCTCGTAATAAACGGTGCACATGTCTGTAGAAATAGTGAACCCGGGGGGAACCGGTATGCCGAGGTTGGTCATTTCAGCAAGGTTCGCCCCTTTTCCTCCCAGGACGGCCTTCATATCTGCATTGCCCTCAGCCTTGGTTGCCCTGCCTCCAAAGAGATACACATACTTTTTTGCCATGAGAAGTCTCCCTTTTGTCAGATACTCTTACTCGGTTGAAGCCTGCAAACGATAGTATAAATAGAGAGTTTTCTTCAAGGGAAAAATGGCGTTTTAAGGCCTCGTCTCTGGTCATTCGAGTTCCATCTCACCCGGGCATGAAACAGCACGGTCGCCTAAGGCAGGACATCCCGGGCAAAGAAGAAGCGGGGTAGACCGAAGGCCTGCCCCGCTTCATGATGTATCTGGATCTGTAGTTATCAGCGCACCGTTCCCCTTGCCGCCCTGAACGCCATGACCGCGCTCACGATGAAGAGCAACACCATGCCATGTGCAGCCGAATCGTTCGGACATGTCGAGGTATCGATAAAGCACTGGTACCACATCTTGTTCTCGTCATCATCATCGTCGTCGGCAGCAGATGTGGGATCAGTATTCACGGTGCGGGTATTCGTTCCTCCAGCGCTAGGAAGGCTGCTGATCTGCGGATCTTTGTTCAGGGAATATCCGTTTGCCGTACCGCCCCAGTTATATACCGAGGTAACCAGGCCTGAAGAAGGCTGGTAGTAATCAAAGGTGACATTCGGGCTCGATCCCCTGCGGATGCTCATGCACCCGGTAAAGGTATCTATGCTGGAACTGGTCCCGACTACCATGCCGTTGCTCACCAGCTGGTTTTCCGAAGGTGTTCCCGGATAGAGAATGGTCGTGCCGCCGGCAGAGGTAATGGAATCTGCGCTGAGATCTTCGCTCCCGCTGACACTCCTGAGCAGGTGAACGTTTCCGTTGATGTCCTTGGCCAGGTAATTATACCTGGTATAGGGGGCAAAGGTAAACTCGGTGGCAGACGTACCCGTCACCGAATCCGTTGTCGTAGTGCCGTCAGGCAAATAGCCGTGTTCCCTCAGAACTACGCAGTTGACGTTGTCCGCAGTAGAGAATGAATCGAAATAGATGCCGATGTCATAGCTCTTGAAGTCACCATATCCATAGAGAACCTTTGTATACCCCGGGATGGTGGCTGCCGTATACTCGCCGAAATACTGGTTTTCCCAGATATTGGCGCTGCTTGCATCAAAGGTGTAGCCATGTATGACGACATTTTCCGGGGTATAATTCGGCCTGCTGCCATAGGTGTTTTTGCTGGCATCCATGGACAATCCATTTATCCCTGAAGCATCGTTATTGGTATCCGAGAGATCTTTCCAGAAATAGGCCATTTCAACAATCCCTATTCCCGGTTGGAGATATAATATAATCGGGGCGATAGTATCTGATTTGAGGCCATAATTAATCCACCGGTATATTGCGACACAATGGCTGTATGGTAAAAGGGAATAGCCTGTGTTGGGGCTATCGAGACTGGCGACATATCCTGAATAGACCGGCTGTTCCAAGGCAGGAGAATTGGGATACATGAGGGTAGTGCCGCCTTCTATGATAAGACCTGCATCATCGAGATCCGTCTCATTTGGCCTGACGCTCTTGAGGATATGGATGTTCCCGTTCATGTCCTTTGCCAGATAGTTATAACGCGTATATCGTTCCCCCATATAATAACCCGGGATATAATCTGGATCCGCAGGATCATCCCCTTGTGCCTGTATCCACTTACCCTGCCAGAATCCATGCTCACGATACACTGCACAGGTTATGTCTTTATAGGTCTCAATCTTGTCAAAGAACTCAGCGATATAATCCCCTCCTCCAAAGTCCCCGTAAGAAAGATAAATCCAGGAACCATAGTAAAGACAAGGCGCACCTTCAGTATAAAAAGATGTGAAATAGTGGTTCTCCCACAAATCAGCGCTGTCCTCCGAAAAGGTGTAGCCGTTCAGGGTGACGTTGGCCTTTTCCGCATACACCGCACCCGTGCTCAGGAAAACACACGTGACGGCAGCAATGAGTACCCACATAATTGCAGGGAAGCGGTTTGCCCGGGTATTGGTCTTGTTCATTTAAGCCTCCTAATATGAAAGTTATCTTTCCATTAAAGTTGCAATCATCATTTGCTGTTCATCATCATTTTAACTTGTTCTTGCATATCGGAGGTCGTGTTCTTATTCTTTAATAATGTCATTTATTTATTTTTATATAACATCATATTTGGTATATTATGGCATTTACCGATTATTACAGTTGTTCAAGTTGATGATAAAGTTCAGGGGCAGGAGCCCGATGGAGAAACTACAGGTTCTTCTTCAGAATGGACCGCGCCGCTACGATCCCGGAACAGCTCGCCTGGATGAGACCCCTGGTCAATCCCGCGCCGTCCCCGATGACATAGAGCCCCTCGATCTGGGACATGAGATCGTGGTCCAGGCGGATCCTGTTGGAATAGAACTTCACCTCGATGCCATAGAGCAGCGTGTGCGCCGTGTTTACCCCGGGGGCAATCTTATCGAGGCTCGCAAGCATCTCGGATATGTCGGTGAGTATGCGGTACGGCAGGCAGTAGCTCAGATCGCCGGGAGTCGCCTGTTTCAGTGTTGGCCTGGTGGAGCATTTCAGGAGCCGCTCATGGGTGGTGCGCCTGCCGCCTTGGAGGTCACCCAGCCTCTGCACGATTACACCCTTGCCGAGCATGTTCGCCAGCCTGGCGACCGACTCTCCATATCCTATGGGGTCGTCGAAGGGCTCGGTGAAATCCGCACTGACCAGCAGGGCGAAGTTTGTATTTTCCGTACGTTTATTGGCCCACGAATGCCCGTTTACCGTCACGATGTCCCTCAAGGCCTCTATGACGACCTCGCCGTAGGGATTCATGCAGAATGTCCTGACCTTATCGTCAAACGTGCGGGAATAGCAGATGAATTTTGTCTCATATGCCTTTTGCGTCAGGTGCTCCATAATCACGGCCGGGAGTTCGACGCGCACACCGAGGTCAACGGGATTCGGGTGCATATCAAGGCCCAAACGCCTTGCCTGGCTCGACATCCATGACGAGCCGACCCTTCCAGGGGCCGCTATAACCGTGGACGCATGTATGACATCGCCGTTGGCAAGCCTTACCCCGGATATACGTGTGCCATCGTGAAGGATCTCCTCGGCCTGGTTGTTGAATATCATGGAAACCTTGCCGTCAAGTTCTTCCCTGAGCCTTTCTAGGCCCACAAGAAGGTTTTCCGTGCCGATGTGTCTGATCTTGGTGGGGATATATACCAATCCTGCGACCCGGGCCTGGGCCGAAATCCTCTGGGCCTCGTCGGCTTCCAGGGAAAAAAGGTCTGCCGAGGGGGCATAGTGCGTATAAAGCGAATCGACATATTCCAGGAGGCCGATCAGTTCTTCGTCCGTGATGAGGTTTGAGAGATGCCCGCCCACGTCGGTGGAAATGGTAAGTTTTCCATCGCTGTAAGCCCCTGCTCCTCCCCATCCCACGAGCATCTCTTTGCCGATTCTCGATCTTTTATGGATGTCATTGCCCTGCTCGATAATGGTTATCTTCATTCGCGGATCATTCCTTACCAGTTCGAGCGCAGCGAAAATGCCGGCCGGACCGGCTCCGATGATGACTGCATCACCCATATGTCTTCCTCCTCTTTGTCATAAGAAGAAGCCCAGAGCCGAGCATGACAATGTCCGTCGACCACGCTGCCATTGCCGGACTTATCTGTCCGGAAATGCCGGCATTGGTCATGGCCGAATGGGCCGCCCAGTAAAAGAGCCCGAGAACGATGCCTATGGATATTCCTCTCGCAATGCCCCCTGCCCTGGGGAACCTCAGGCCGAAGGGCAGTACGAGCATGGTCATGATGAACGGGGCAATGGCGAAGCTCATGCGGCTGTGAAATTGCGTCTCGAGGCTCACCGAGACTATCTTGTCCTCCTTGAGATGCCGCCGGTATTCAAACAGGTCATTCAATGAAAGGATCTCGGGCTTTGGCTCGGCCATTGCCAGATCGCTGGGCTCCTTCGCAAGGGGTAAGGGCATGGCTTGTTGCGAAACCGAGATACCCTTGTTCGAGATGTCAATGGTTTCCAGTGAGCCGGTCTTCCATTCCATTCCATCCCAAAGCGCCGACTCCGCCCTGAGTATGGCATAGAGGGCTCCGGACCTGGTCCTGTAACAGGTTACGTTTCGCATGACGCCTTTGACAATATCAAGATGCTCCACATAATAGATATCATTGCCTACCCTGAACCTGCCGCCGCTAACGGAGAATGACCCGGACACATCATGTTTTCTGATGTAAATATCCTCTATCTTTTCCGCATGCTGCTGTGCGTTCGGGTATATCGAAAAGGAAAGGAGGGACATGAGCGCTACGGCGACAAGACCTACCAAAAGGTATGGTACACAAAGCCGCAGGAAGGAGATGGAGCAGGCCTGCATGGCAATGGTCTCCACATGCCTTGAAAACTGCGCCTGGGCGGCAATGATCCCGAGGCATACGGAGAAAGGAAGGACGTAGTATACCATCTGTGGCAACGAGTACAGAAGATACTGCGCAATGATCGATGCCGAGGCATTGTGTTCGGAAAAGGTGTTGAGATCTCCGAAGACCTTCGAGATAAAAAACAGCAGGGTAAGGCTTATACACGCCCCCAGGCACATGGTCGAGGCCTTCTTGAGGATATATTTGTTGAGCGTACTGATAATCAGATGCCTCCCTCGGTCAAACGCAGCTTCCTTGAGAGCATGACCAGGGCGAGCATCATGCTCAAAACGACATCGGGCAGCCATGCACCCGTGAATGGTGCGATGATCTGGGCCCTTACCATTCTGTCAGCCAGTGTATAGAAAAAATAATAGCTGACAATAGTGCCTATTCCGACAATGAACCCGGTAAACCTCGGGGATCTGGGTCTCACGATACCGAAACTGATTCCCACCATGCCGACTATCAGGTTCAGCACCGGGAAAGAGATGCGGTTGTAATAATCCTTGATCCTCTGAGGCTTCTTTTCCTTGTCCAGGAGCTTTCTGTACTCCGTCTGTGTGAGCGAGTCATACGTCTTCATCTTGAGCTTGCGGGTGAAATCGGCATCCAGAGAGAACCTGTACTCATCGAAGGTCAGATAGCGGTCTGCCGTCTTGGTATCCATGAAAACACTTCCATTCTTCAGCTTCATGATAATGGAATTCCTGCTGGCCTCGATGGTGCCTTTCTCGGATGTTATGACAGATCGCTCATTGCCGGACGTTTCTATGAATACGTTCTTGAATTCCTTAGCCTTGGGGTTTACCGACTCCACATATACGATTATGCCCTTAAACGACGTATCGAACTCCCTTTCCTTCAGAAATGAAAATATCTTCTGAGGGGCACTCTGCTTCAGCCTGGCCTGCACGGTCTTCATGGCCATGGGCCCTATGGTGGTGGAAATAATCATATGGAGCACCATGGCACAAAGTGACAGGAGCAGCACCGGGGCGATTATGGTGTGGTTCTTCACCCCGCACGCCTTCATGGCGATGATCTCGGATTCCACGGACAGCCTCTCCAGAACGAGCAGAATCGTGAACAATACCCCCATGGGGATGACGAAAGAAGACATGGGGACCATGGCAAGCAGGAGTACGTCAAGATCATGGATGCTTAAGGCCTTGCCCAGCGTGATCCATTGAATAATGATCATCACGCCGAACAATACGGCTATGATCCCACCGAAAACCTCCAACAGGGAAAAAAGTATGTATCGTTTAATCCTCATAACCGCCTGGAGTATAGGCATGGATGACGCCCGTTGTCCACACCATCACCGTAATACAGGCGTCGCCGTGCCCGCCCATGATTGACACCTTCTGGAGAAACTTGTATGGTATCATTACAAATGAAGAGAATATTTAGCTTTTTTATCATTATTTCCTGTGTTTCCATTCTCTACGGTTGTTCGCATCGCTATTCCGCTCAAGAGTATGAAGCCCTCCAGTCTGAGCTGGACATGAGCAATAAGAGGGCGGACACATGCCTTTCCGAGAAGAAAAACCTGGAAAGCGCCCTTGATGAAGCCCGTAAGAATCTGGATAAATCTTCCGCCGAGGTCACCTCGAATTATTTCAACAAGCAGCAACTCCTGGATAAAAATATCGACTGCATGGAGGTAAATAAGAACCTCCTCAAACAGATAACCCGACTCAAGACCCAGATTCAGGAAAAAAAGGAAGACCTGTGGAGGCTCAACAAGGCACATGACTATCTCCTTGGTTTCCTTGAGACCGAGCGCGTGAATGATCAACTTTACATTGTAAAAGGGGATGATGCCCTCAAGATCATAATCCCCCAGAAGTCCATCTTTCCCGCATCCTACAGCGCCTGGGTAACACCCAGGGGCATATCCATGGTGAGAAAGATTTCAAAAGGTTTGAAGGAATTGAAACCGCTGCGCGTAGAGATCGACGGCCACACCGATGACGCATTGATCCCCAAACAGACCCAGAAGCTCTTTCCGACCCAGTGGGACCTCTCGCATGCTCGAGCCCTTTCAGTCCTGCTCCTTTTAGAAGGGCAAGGCATCCAAAAAGACAGGCTTTCCATAGGCTCATACGGAGAAACCCGGCCCATTGCGGAATTGACAACAGGAGGCGGCAGTAAGATGAACGGGCGTGTGGAGATCGTGATAACCCCATGAATATGGTTCAATCCGGGCATTAAGGACTCTGCAAACCTTCAGTGCCTGGGCGTGGACTTGACCCTTTCGATCATTTTTTCGGTGAGGGCCTTGATATCCATGGTGTCTCCCCTGAATCTCCAGAGAAGATAGTGCTGAAGGTATTCACTGAATTCGGGCTCAAGAGCCTCCCACCTCTGGCGTATGATCTCGAGATGGGCTTCATGCGGGATATTTCCGGGCAATGACAACCCCTTGCGGGAAATGGCCCTGCGAACCTTGTCATACCAGGCCAGAGACCTGCTCACGTACATCCGGTAAAACAGCCAAGAAAGTGCACCCGTGATGACAAGCCCCATGAGATACAGGGGAAGGTTCTCCACCTGTTTGTTTATCCCGGGTTTTGCAGACATGATAGTTACGGCGAACCGTATCTGGTCATCCAGGGAATACTGGATCACCCACCTGAGCCATCTGAAACGTAGCTCGTCAAGGATATGGAAGCGCATGCCCGTCGGGCGGGATCCATAGGGCGTGGCGTCAATGGCCTTCCATGTCGTGTCATAATACTCCACCCACGCATGGGCATCGGATGCCCGCACGATGAAATAATCCCCGCCCGTATTGAATTCCGTAACCAGGAAACCCGTGACTACCCGTGACGGTATTCCGCAGCCGCGGATCATGGCAGCGAGCGCTGCGGCAAAATGCTCGCAGCTCCCCTTTCTGCTTGAAAAGACAAACCATTCTATGGCCGAGGTTTTCTCTGGAATATGCTGCCTCTGGAGCGTGTATGCATAGTTTGTCTGCAGGTATCGGGTCAAGCGCCTCACCTTCGCAGCCGCATCGCCAACGCCAGCGATACGCATGCCGAAATTCCTCAAACGGCCGAGCTCCCCCGGCAGGTCGGTCTTGCCCGGGGCAGAGGGACCGGGTTCACGATTCACCCGGACATCATACAGGGGTGGTGTTTCACCTAAGAACAAGACATTGGACCCCTTTATAGCGTATTTACCGGGGGAGACACTATGCATCCAGAAAGGAAAAAAGACATTTCTCGATTCAAAAAGCGACGGGTATATCCTGAGAATGTCGGTGAATGCACTTTCATTGATGGGCACCGACCCCTGTCTATCATTCTTGTAAAAACCATCGGGGCCGACCCTTTCAAGCCTTGACCCGGATAGATAGAATTGGTTCGGGGCATTGCCGTAAAGCCATATTATCCTCATTAGAATGTCTTGATCCAACCGTTCATAAGCGCTTCTTTTCAGGTTTACGTCCTCTGTGAAGGCGATGCGGTTGCGCTGGACAATGCTGTGTCTGATTATCGACGAGGCCGGTCTCGGCAGTACATAAAAAAGGATGCCGGCTGTCAGAATGATGGCCCCGGAGATGAGCGCCCAGTGCATCCTGTTCGTATGACCTGTTGCCCCGGATGTACCAAAGGCATGGGCATCAAGCTCGAAGAGGATCATGGGTATCAGCACGACCATGATCACAAGACCCAGGATAAAGAGTGGGCTTATGGTGAATATTGTTGCCAGCAGACATTGTGAAAAAGATATTCCGACAATCTGGTAAATTTCCCGTGACGTCTTCCTCATCACCAGCCTGACAAGCGCGAGGGTGATGATCATGTCCCTCACGAGAAAGACAACTACAGGCCCTGTGCGATACATCGATGCGGCAAGCTCAAGACACAGGACTGCAAGGATGACCGCAACAGCGTGTTTTGCTCCAAGCATCTCGCGATCATACGACCATAACCCGACTGCAGCGTGCGCTCCCGCCAGCAGGGAAAAGGCGATCCACGGGAGGAGGTCCGCAAGGCTCATGCAGAGCATCCCGGTCAATGAGATGGAGAGCGTAAGGAGCTTCAATCTGTCAAATGTAGATAACCTGTGCATCACCCGTAATGGACTCCATGCCGGATCTCTTGATCTGACCGACCACGGATAACTCAACCAATATCTTGATTTTGTGCTCCCTTGTATATGCAATGCCCGTGAAAAGACCATTCAGGAGCAGCCCGAAGGGACGCCGGGTCCTGTAGAGTTCATTTATGACAAAGCATGCCCTCGATACCTTCTGTTCCAGGTCGGGACCCGGCAGGAGAACCACGATGCCCCCCATACCTGATCCTCCTTCCAGGACCCTTGAAACGAGCCCCTGGTGCTGTTTTTTCCAAACGATTGAAGACAATGGATCACCCGGTGCATACGGTCTCACGTGTGAGATGGAATCCCTGGCCGTCCCACCCCCCGAATCGTGGGAGCCTATGGCCGGCGAGGACTGGAAATAAAGAGGCCTTGGGAAGACATGTATCTCCTGCTCGCTCTCGAAGGTGATGGATTTTTCAAACAGACCATAGGGGAATGTTGTGGAGATCGTGATGGACTTGAGTGAGGTCTTCCCCCTTTTGGGAAAGGTCATGTCCGCATGCAGCAGCTCCGTCTGCTGCTTTCTGAGAAGGTCTATCCTCACCGCCGCTGCATCCCTGATGATGAGGCGCTCGGAGTGATTCCGCTGATTCCGCAGGAGATACCCCATGCTTGCGGGTGTTCCTGCATAGACCTCAGCCGGGATGACCCTGGCGATCTCTATGTGCCTCAGATTCATTTCCGACTCAATACCCGAGATGATCATGAATCCCAGGAGCACGGCAAGGATAAGGTAGAGGAGGTTGTTTCCCGTTGCCATGGCTATGACGATAATGCAGAAGAGAAAACCGAAAAAGATCTTCCCGGATTTTGTAAGCCTGAATCCCCGAGGCGGTTTCAGGATCTTATAAAGGGAGCTTAACCTCATGGAGAACTGCCTCTATAATGCTGCCCGGGGCACCATTCTTCGCTATGATCCTGTGCTCAAGGACATTCGGCGCAATGCTCATGATATCCCCGGGCGTAACAAAGTCTCTTCCGCTGATAAAGGCCCAGGCCTGTGCCGATCTCTTCAAGGCAAGCCCACCTCTCGGTGAAACACCCAGTTCCACATCCGGGTGCGTCCGTGTCGCCCTCACCAGCGTGGTTATGTAGGTCAGTATATCCGGATGGGTTTTTACCTGGGCGGTAGCTTCTATTAAATCAAGTATCTCCTGCCTCTCAATAATCGGGCTCAATCCCAATGCGTCCGTATGGTCTATGTCCTTTCTCAGTATCTCTGTTTCTTCCTCCATGGGAGGATAGCCGATATTGGCCTTTATCAGGAACCGGTCCAGCTGGCTTTCCGGCAATGGAAATGTCCCCGCCACCTCCGCGGGATTCTGCGTAGCTATCACCATGAAGGGTTCGGGAAGCCTGTAGGTTATACCGTCTATGGTTACCTGGGATTCCTCCATTGCTTCCAGAAGCGCGGACTGCGTCTTTGGAGATGTCCTGTTGATCTCATCTGCAAGGACGATGCTGGCAAATAACGGACCTTTTACCATGTCAAGGGTTGAAGAGCTCCCCCTGAAGGTATGAAACCCGGTTACATCAGAGGGCAGCATGTCATTGGTAAACTGGATTCGCTTGAAGCTCAGGTGTAAAAGCTGGGACAGGGATATGGCAATCAGGGTCTTACCCACCCCCGGAACACCTTCTAGGAGTACATGCCCCCCTGATAAAAGCGCACAGAGTACGCATTTGAGGACATCATCCTGCCCGAGAAACACCTCATGCATCTGCCTGATAAGCTTCTGGATGAGTGCTTGGCCGTCAGAGTTCTGCATCATTGGTCCTTTGTCTTTATCGGCATCCCTCACAGCCCGGGTTGAATCGGAACAACGGATTCACTTCGGACAAAACTTGTCGTGCCGTATATCTTCAATAGTTGCCCTGAGAATAAATCGCAAGAGGAGCATATTACTCCGAAGTGCGTTGAGGAGATTTACTGAACACACTCGTGTTAAACGGTATCTTTTCAGACCCTTGGGGGTAGTGGCTGCAGCTAGTCAGGAAGAAGCTTGCTTATCTTATCAAGCAGATCGCTTATCTCCTTCTGCCTCGCCTTCAAGTAATCCCGATACTCGAAAGACATCCTGGCATGATGGATCTCGATACGGGTTGTCACCTCTTCCCTGTTTAGAAGCATCTTGAGCAGCGTGAGTTCTTCTTTGGAGATTTCCAGTGTCATCATGTTAACCTCCTTATAAGTTAAAAGTAAGAATACCAGTCACATGAGTCAAGCCCATGACCTGATTAAAATCCTGCCGAACTCTCTGCCGTGCCGAGTGCTCCCGGGTCTGATCGATTCAAGTAATCTCATTTTTACCGGCCCTGCACTGGCCCGCCGGTGCCATCTGTGCCCACGATGCACTGTTAAACCCGGATGTGCGTTTGAAGGGGTGTAAAAACTTCTTCAGTTAAAGCACTCTTGAAAGTGTATCGGCTGTGTATGGACACATTCAAAAGCACCATCCGGGCTAAAATACATTATAGCGATAAATGATTTCGTATGTTAAGATAAATATGCAATATTCCGATACTCACCACGAAGGTTACATCATGGCTGACATGCGCTACAGACAGATCCTTGAAGATATGGAGGAAGGTTACTACGAGATAGATCTCACCGGGACCTTCACGTTCGTAAACAAGATCGTCTGCAAGATTGCCGAATTACCCGCAGACGAGATCGTGGGCATGAATTACCTGGATTACACCACCCGGAGCACTGCCAAACGTGTGTTTAAGAGCTTCAACAAGGTGTTCCAGACGGGCATCCCCCAACGGGTTGAATATGAGATCATCCTTAAGGACAACTCCAGGAAGACCATTGAGAATTCCATCAGCCTCCTGCGCGACAGTGATCTGAATGTCATCGGTTTCTGCGGACTGGTCACCGACATTACCAAGAGGAAAAAGCTGGAAGAACAGCTTAGAAAAAATCAGGAGCGCTTCGAGGGCCTTTTTGAAAATGCCAATGAGCTCATCATCACGACGGATGCCTATGGCTACATCAGGCGCCTGAACAAGAAATGCGAAGAGATATCAGGATATACGAGAAATGAACTCATCGGCAAGAGTATCCTGGTCATCGCACACCCTGATGACCGGAACACCTACATCCATTTCTGGCAGCAGCTCCTGGAAGGTCAGACTCCAAGACTCGAGCTGAGGGCCATAACCAAGGACGGCCACGACGCATATCTCCTGGCGAGCGGCAGCGTGCTGAAAAAAGGCGGCAAGATTGAAGAGGTGCAGTACAACGCCCAGGAAATCTCTCCCCTGATAAGTGCGAAGCAGACTATTGAAGACCTCAAGAACCTCTTGAGCAGCATCTTTGAGTCGAACCCGAACCTCATCATCTGTCTGGACTGTACCGGCAAGGTCCAGATGGTCAACCCGATCACCGAGAGGATCTTCCATAAGCCTTCCTCGGCCATGGTAGGGAAAAGCCTCTCTTCCCTGAGCCCCCAGATGGCCTCTTTCCAGAAGACCATCCAGGCGGTGCAGAAAGAACGCATCCCCCAGTTCCTTCACGAGGAGACCCTTTCTGATGACCCGAATGCGCTCTTTGATGTAAACATCTACCCGCTCACCAACCCTTCCCTGGGCGGTGTGGTTTTTACCGCTGTCGATATTTCAGACAAGAAACACATGGAGCTTCAGCTCATCCATGCACAGAAAATGGAGACCATCGGGGAACTGGCCGGAGGTGTAGCGCACGACTTCAACAACATCCTCACCGGGATTACCGGCAATATCTGCATGCTCAAATATACCTCTGACGAAGACAAGAGGATACACTATATCGAGACCCTGGAAAACATATCGGACAGGGCCCGTGATCTCATCCAGCAGATGCTCGTCTTCACCAAGAGGCATGAGGGCAAACCCGAGCACATAACCCTCAATCAGGTCGTCCGGGAAGTCATTGACATGTCGGTAAAATCAATACCCAAGAATATAACCATTGATTACAATTCAAATGGGAAGGATTTCTGGGTATTTATCGACCACACGCACCTCACCCAGGTTCTCCTCAATCTGGTAGTCAACGCAAAAGATGCCCTTGGTGACAGGCAGGACGGCATGATCTCCATAACCATGAACCAGGTCCATATCGACAAGGAATCCAAGAGACAGTACCTTCTGGGCTCCATAGGCAAGTATGTACGGATCGACGTAAAAGACAACGGCGCAGGCATGAATCAGGAAATCCTTCCCAAGATATTCGATCCTTTTTTCAGCACCAAGCAGAAAGGTCCGGATAAGGGCACGGGGCTTGGCCTTTCCATCGCCTATAATATCATCAAGAACTCAGGGGGCAGCATTCAGGTCAGCTCCTGTGAGGGAAAGGGTTCTACATTCAGCGTATTGCTGCCCATATCCCCCCAGAAGGGGAAGGTGTTCTCCTCCGAGCATAAGTTCACCCAGGGCGCTGTCAGTCAGAACGCACGAATACTCGTCGTCGATGATGAGGAAATGCTCAGGGACATAGGCAGGGAAATGCTCAACCTGCTTGGGCATTCCGTGGTGACTGCCTGTAACGGGAATGAATGCATGGACATCCTCAAGAAGGACACACGGGGATTTGATCTGGTCATACTCGATATGATCATGCCCGGACTTGACGGCTACCATACGCTCCTGGAAATGGAGAAACATAAAATCGATACTCGGGTGGTCATTTCATCGGGGTTCTCTTTTGATCACGAAAAACAGGACGTCCTTTCAAACCCATTGATAGTTGCACGGCTGAACAAGCCGTTCAACCTGCATGAACTCTCACAGATCCTCGAAGAAGCTCTTTCATGACAGGACCGCTCATTGGTCTCCTTTCATAATTTTTCACCGGCTCATCTTCCATCTTATCCATGCCGATATTATCATGTAGTTCAGGTGATTGAAAATCCGCCAGACGGCATTATCTGACTCGGGGGCTCCGACATATGGCAGACAACAGCGAATTCAACGATGCTTTCTTCGAAGACCTGTTCGAGAATTCTACCGCCGTATCTGCAGTTACCGACGCTTATGGCGTTCTCAAGAAGGTAAACAAGCGCTCACTTGAATTGTTCTTCGGCAAGGCCCGAGGCAGGGACTCGGTCATCGGCAGAAACATACTGGATTTCATTCATAAAGACGACAGACCCAAGGTTATTGATCTCTGGAAACAGAGCCTCGCAGAGAAGAAAGAAGTGAATTACGAGCTGCGCATGACGTCCAATGAGGGCCATGTGATGTATTTCCTCATAAGCGGACGGCCTATCATTAAGGGGGGCAAGATAGTCATGTTCCATTACCAGGCCCTTAACATGGTAGACCAGAAGGTGCAGGAACAAAATCTTCTGCATTCCGCGAGCGTAGAGATACTCTCCCAGATCGCAGGCGGATTCGCCCACGACTTCAACAACCTGCTCACGGTAATCAATGGCTATTCTGAGATCATGAAGATGCAGATCGATGAGAAGGATCCAAACTATCAGAAAGTCAGCCAGATATGCCAGGCAGGCAGACAGGCATCCATACTCACCTCAAGGATGCTGGATTTCAGCAGGAGAAACAAGGCCGAGGCAAAACCCCTGGATGTCAATGCGGAAATCTCCAACCAGGAAAGCATCATCAAACATGTAATCGGCGAAAATATCATGTTGAATTTCATGAAATCAGCCGATCTCCCGCCGGTGACCATAGAGCCTCCCCAGTTCACGACCCTGCTGATAAACCTCACGCTCAACGCCAAAGAGGCCATGCAGAAAGGCGGTGAAATTACCATCGGCACAGACTCATTGAGCATCAATGCCGCAAATGAGTCTGCCTACCCCCAGGCACCTCACGGAGAATATGTGGTCCTCACGGTTCATGACAACGGAGAAGGGATGACCGAAGATGTGAAAAACCAGATATTCGATCCCTTCTTCTCCACCCGCGAGGGAGGTAAAGGCATAGGGCTGTGGACGGTCCAGAACATTGTCAGTGACGCCCGCGGATTCATCGCGCTCGATACGCTGCCAGGTTCCGGAACCACCTTTTCGATACTGCTTCCCGTCTCTTCCGTGAAGACCGAGAAGATCGGACGGATTCCGGCAAAGGAAACCTCACGTGCGTCTGCCCCCCAGGAATCAAAAACCATCCTCATCGTGGAAGACGACGACACGGTACGGGACCTCGTGAGCGAAATCCTCAAGCAGCAGGGCCACACAATCCTGACCGCCCGGAATGGCGGCGACGCCCTCCAGCTTGCCCGACAGGTCGAAGGCCAGATCGACCTGCTCATTACGGACATGGTCATGCGCAGGATTGACGGCAAGATGCTTTCCCGCAAGATAAAATCTCTCTGGCCCGGTATCAGGGTCCTGTTCATGTCCGGTTATGGAGGCGATGTGGTGAGCGAAGAAGGCCTTGATAAAAAAGCCTTCCTGCAGAAACCCTTCCTTCCCCAGGACCTCATTGACAAGGTGGGTGCCGTTCTCAAATAAAGGCTCATTACCGTCCGAGGGAAAGAGTCCTTCTCTTCTTATCTGACAATGCACCTCTCTGTCAGACCGCCAAGTACAGAAACGAGGTCGTCAATCTGTCGATCGGTCAATGACGTCCTTCCCACAAAGGTCTTGTCCAGATGTTTCGAAGAAACAAACCTCTGAAGCACATACAGGCGGGCCCCCTGAACCATCTCCCCGATATTCAGGACATCCTGCTCGTTGAGCAGTGAATTCTCGATTGTTGTCCTGAATTCATAGGGTATTCCCGAGGACATGATCACAGAAACGCTTTCCCGTATGTGCTTGATATCTATTAATGATCCCGCCGCAATGGAATATTTGTCCCAGGGGGCTTTGATGTCCATTGCAATATAATCCACGAGGTTCTTTCTCATGCACTCCTTGATGACATTCGGTCTCGACCCGTTTGTATCGAGTTTTATGGGATAACCCATTGATTTCACTTTCCCCATAAAGGTAACGAGGCCTTTCTGCACAGAGGGTTCCCCGCCCGTAATAACCACGCCATCGAGCTTGCCTCTCCTTTTTTCCAGGTATGAGTAGATATCATCAAGTTCGAGTGGTCGGGTGTATTGATCCGGATCCACAAGTTCAGGGTTGTGGCAGTAGGGACACCTGAAATTGCACCCCTGGGTAAAGACAACCGCGCTGATCTTGCCCGGATAATCGATAAAAGATGTCTTTTGAACATAGCCGATCTTCATGTAATGCTCACCTTTCTGAGAAATATTTATAGCCGACAGTCCGCATACCCGCAAGAACTGCGAATGGTCCTCATCTCCCGTGAATGAAAAGCGTTGCCGCGGCATGGTGTTGCATCCACGGCCGGCCGGCTGTCCTTGATTTTTCGCTCGAATGTACTAATAAATACCCCTGTAGGTTTCATATACCATATAATGTCTGTTCAAGATTTCTTTCCATAAGGACGATCCTTGTGTTATGAGATACTACAACAGATTCTTGAGGTTCATATGGACATCGGTTCAGACTCCTAGGGGCTATTCTGTCAGGTATCAGAAGGGGGAATAGGGCTCGTCATGGCTAAAAATCGCATACTCATTATGGATGACGAAGAGCTTATCCTGGACGTTGTGAGCAGCATGCTCGAATACCTGGGATACGAAGTGGAGCTTTCGAGAAACGGACATGAGGCGCTCGATAAATACAGTGCCGCCATGAATGACGGAAAGCCGTTCGGCGCGGTGATCATGGATCTCACCATACCTGGAAGCAGGGGTGGAAAAGAGGTTATCCAGGATCTCATCAAGATTGACCCTTCGGTGAAGGCCATCGTTTCGAGCGGATACTCGAATGACCCTATCATGTCCAACTGCACCGAATACGGTTTCAAGGGCGTTGTAAAGAAACCCTTCAAGATGGATGAACTCAGCAACGTCATCGAACTTACCTTAAAGGGCTGACATACCTCCACCGTCACCTGGAGAGAAGCTCTCATACGCAGGGCCCTCGGCAGGACAACCAAGGGCCCCGACCTTGCGAACGTAACCGGATCCTTCTTATACCTGCTGAATCAGATCCACTTGGTTTTCAGCATGCGGGCTCAAGGCATCCTCGGCATTCTGATGCTCTTTAACCTGAATCTTATACACCTGGCCCGCTAAGAGATCTTCAGCAGATACGGCCGTCTCGACACGGAATGACTTCCTCTGCAGGAATTCTTCCTTCTTCCCGTTATTCCACTGGGCAACCGGCCTCAAGTACCCCACGACCCGGGAATATACCTCAGTGGTCTCACCGCAATCCGGGCACTGGGCATGATTTCCTGCCAGGTACCCATGCGCGGGGCAGACACTGAAGGTCGGACTGAAGGTGAAGTAGGGGATCTTGTAGCCAAGGCAGATCTTCTTCACCAGGTGCTTGATTACCTCGTGGTCATCTACCCTCTCGCCGGCGAAGAGATGCATGACCGTCCCACCTGTATACTTTGCCTGGATCTCATCCTGGAGGTCCAGAGCCTCGAAGATGTCATCCGTGTAGTTCACCGGGAGCTGTGAAGAGTTTGTATAGTATGGTTCGTGCCCCTGGGTGTACGCTTCCTCGTTGGCGCAGATGATCTCGGGGTATGTCTTCTTGTCGATCCGGGCCATGCGGTAGGAGGTCCCTTCTGCCGGTGTGGCCTCAAAATTGTAATTGTTCCCCGTCATCGCCTGGAGGAGGAGCAGCTTATGCCTGATAAAATCAGAAACCCTCAGGGCAAAATTGCGGCCCTGATCGGTGCCGATGTCCTTGCCGAAAAGGTTTATGCACGCCTCGTTCATGCCCAGGATGCCGATGGTGGAGAAGTGATTCTTCCAGTATTCGCCGAATTTCTGCTTCATGCCGGCGAGGTAATACTTGGTGTATGGGTAGAGGTTGCTCTGGGTAAAGCTCTCCAAGACCTTTCGCTTGATCTCCAGGCTGGCACTGGCCACATCGATAAGCGCCTCGAGCCTGCTCATGAACTCCGTCTCGCTGGCGCTGAGATACCCGAGCCGGGGGAGATTGATGGTTACGACACCTATGGATCCGGTCAGGGGGTTGGATCCAAAGAGGCCGCCTCCCCTCTTGACCAGCTCACGATTGTCGATCCTGAGCCTGCAGCACATGCTCCTGGCGTCTCCCGGGTCCATGTCGGAGTTGATGAAATTGGAGAAGTAGGGAACACCGTACTTGCCGGTCATCTCCCACAGGCCTGTGAGATCCGGGTTGTCCCAGTTGAAGTCAGAGGTGATATTATACGTGGGTATGGGGAAGGTGAACACCCTTCCCTTGGCATCGCCCGCAGCCATTACCTCGACAAAGGCGCGATTGAACATGTCCATTTCCTTCTGGAATTCGCCGTAGGTGGCTTCCTGGATCCTGCCGCCGATAACCACACCCTGGTCCTTGTAGTGGGCCGGCACGTCCAGGTCCAGGGTGACGTTGGTGAACGGCGTCTGGAAACCTACCCTGGTGGGCACATTGATGTTGAAGATGAATTCCTGCAGGGCCTGCTTGACCTGGATGTAATCCAGGGAGTCATACCGGATGAAGGGCGCCAGCAGCGTATCGAAATTGGAGAAGGCCTGGGCGCCGGCAGCCTCGCCCTGGAGCGTATAGAAAAAGTTTACTATCTGACCGAGAGCGGTCCTGAAGTGCTTTGCCGGCTTGCTTTCCACCTTGCCTGCCGCTCCCTTGAATCCCTGGAGAAGAAGGTCGTAGAGGTCCCACCCTACGCAATAGACGGAGATGATGTTCAGGTCGTGGATGTGGAAGTCCCCGTTCGAGTGCGCATTCCTCACCTCGGGGGGATATATCTTGTTGAGCCAGTATATCTTGCTGATCTCTGAGGACAGATAATTATTCAGACCCTGTAGCGAGAAGGCCATATTACTGTTTTCGTTCACCTGCCAGTCGAGCTTGTCGAGATACTGGTCTATGAGATCAACCCCCATGCCGGCCTTTATCTCACGGATTTTCGCGTGCTGGTCACGGTAGATGATGTATGCCTTCGCCGTCTTCTTGAGCATGGACTGGAGAAGAACCTCCTCCACGATGTCCTGGATCTCCTCCACGGTAGGTATGTCCTTGATGCCTTGCTCTGCAATGGAGAGCACCTTGATCATGAGTTTGTGCGCCATGCCTTCATCAAATTCTCCGGTTGCATTTCCGGCCTTGGCTATGGCTTCTGTTATCTTGGACGCATCGAATGTCACTACCCTGCCGTTTCTTTTCTTGATGGTGGTAAACATGCCCTTCCTCCCTTGTTTTCAACCCTAGTTACGCTGATCATGCGCCTGAAGGATTCCGCCCGCTGCTGCCCCACACCTTATATACAGTAAACTTCTGCTCCTTCTGCATCCCTGGCAATAATACTATATATAGTGTACCAAGATCATCAAGCTACTATATATAGGCCAATCAAAAAGAAATGCAAGAAAATAATGTAAGGAATAGTTCCTGATAATAATTTTGTTTACATGAACAATCCCTGGACAACTTAATTGAATACAGCTCGTTGCCCTCAAAGGGGTCTGATCGCTCCCACGCGGCTGAATACCTTCCCTGTCTCGGTCCGCGCTTATTCCTTCTCCTCACGGTACATCCCTTCTATCTCCCTGGAGAAGTTCGCATTTACCACCTTGCGCTTGATCTTGAGCGTAGGGGTGAGCTCACCGGTTTCGATGCTGAATTCCCTGGAGAGGAGAGTAAACCTGCGGATCTGTTCGACCCTTGCGTATTCCTTCATCAGTGTCTCGAGCTTTTCGCGGTAGAAGGTCACAATCTCAGGTTTTTTGACCAGGTCTTCGTTCGAGTCGAAAGAAATGCCCTGTTTCTTGGCATAGGTGGTCAGTTCCTTGAAGTTCGGCACGATCAGAGCGCTGATGAACTTTCTGCCTTCACCGATCACCACGGACTGTTCGATGTACAGGTCGGATACAAGTGTATTCTCGATATTCTGGGGGGCTATATTTTTTCCGCCCGCGGTGACAATGATGTCCTTCTTCCTGTCCGTGATATATAAACAGCCCCTCTCGTCTATCCTTCCGATATCACCGGTCATGAACCAACCGTCTTCATTGAAGACGGCCTTCGTCTCGTCGGGTTTATTGAAGTACCCCCTCATCACCTGCGGTCCTTTGATCAGGATCTCTCCGTCCTGCGCGATCATTACTCGGGTATCGGCAAGGGCAGGTCCGACGGAGCCGAATTCAAACACGTCAAACCTGTTCACATTGGTGACCGGGCTTGTTTCCGTGAGGCCATACCCATTGTGCACCGCAACACCTATGCCGTTGAAGAACCGGTCGATCTCCTTGGACAGGGGGCCTCCTCCGCTGATGAAGATCTTGATGCGGTCGAGACCCAGCGCCGAGCGCATCTTTGAGAACACGACGGCCTCGGCTATATCATACTGTACCCTGATGGCGGGTGGCAGTGGCTTGCGCTGTACCAGGTAATCGACGGCCCTGTCGGAAACGCCCAGTGCCCATTCAAAAAGCTTCTTTTTCAGGGCAGGTGCCTTATCAGCCTGGGCCTTGATGCCTGAGTAAAGCTTCTCGAAAAGCCTGGGCACGCTCACCATCAGGGTCGGCCTGGTCTCTTTCATGTTCTCGAGCACGGTGGCAAAACTCTCGGCAAGGTTGATGAGAGCCCCTATGTGTATCATGAGATAGAGGGAGACCGTCCTGCCCAGCGAATGGCTCCAGGGGAGCAGGGAAAGCGACTCATCGGCATGGCTTATGAGCGGGTGAGAGGCGTATGCCTGCAGGACGTTCGCCACAAAGTTGCCGTGGGTGAGCATGACCCCCTTGGGCATTCCGGTCGTGCCGGATGTATAGATGAGGGTGGCAAGACCCTCCGGATCGATTGAATTCAACCGCTCCTCGAATACGTATTTATCCTTGAACGCCTCCCCCCGGCGCATCAGTTCATCGAGGGTCAGGATATTGTCTTCAGAAGTGTCGATTGTGTCGAAGGTTATGATATGCTTCAGGTGCGAGATCCTGTCTTTCATGGAAAGGATCCTGTCCAGATGCTCCTTGTCCGATACGAAAAGCACCTTCGTACCGGAATCGTTGATGATATAGGCGGCCTCCGCAGCGGAGTTCGTTGCATAGATAGGTGCGGTTGCAGCACCGATGGACAAGGATGCGAGGTCAGCCACCATCCACTGCCAGCAATTCTCGGAAAATATCCCCACCATATCCTGTGGATTAATACCCAGCGAGATCAATCCAAGTCCCACCCTGGTGACCATTGAGCGCATCTCGTTCCAGCTGATGGGGGTGTACCTCCCCTCTTTCTTGTATCTTACAAAGGTCTCATACTGGTAACGTTCCGCCCTGTTGTGGAAAATGCCAGCCATGTTTTTTTCAGAGTATCCCATATGTCCCCCTCTCAAGGCTTCCTAGGATGTTCCTGAAGTCTCGTGATGTAAGCACCATTGGTCAATCCGGGTCACACCCGGCTTATTGCGGAAATACATGCGTATATAGCATAAGGTATCTTAACATGTCCGATCATACCAGGCAGGCATGTAATCGACAGATCATCCGGGCGATGAGAGCTTGTCCGGCGATTTTCCTGCATGCTGTCTGTCCTGGGCTTTTAAAAGTGTATATCCGATTTTTGAAAGATCAACAAATGTGATTAAACCGTAAGAAAGGGTCTATGAACCTGTCCATATGCTTGGTTAAGCTCTGCATCCTTTTATGATCGTTCAATTTATTGAACCAGTTCTTGTTGAGACGACCCTGCTTCAACCCATGATCGCCTCAATACGCCCATTTCCGGGAGAAATGTTGCCAGGGGTTTTGAAATTCATTATAGTGTCACCGATGAATAATGCATTGAGCATAGACCTTGAAGAGTATTTCCAGATCCATGCCCTGTCCGGATTGATCGACCCGCAGACCTGGCCGGACTTCCCTTCATCCGTTGAAGAAAATACCGTGAGGATACTGAACCTCCTCGAGGAGCGCCGGATCCAGACGACCTTCTTCTGCCTCGGATGGATAGCCGAGCATCATCGGGAGGTCATCAGACGGATACACGGCAAGGGCCATGAAATAGCGTGTCATGGCTATGCCCATCAGGTCATCTATCAGCAGGACCAGGACAAGTTCCGCAATGATGTGTCGAGGGCCAAGCATATCCTCGAAGATATCATCGGGGAGCCTGTGATCGGGTATCGCGCCCCCACCTATTCCATTACGGACCAGACCCTGTGGGCCCTTCATATCCTGGAAGAAGTCGGGTTCCGTTACGACTCGAGCATCTTCCCCATTTACCATGACAACTACGGCATCCCCGATGCCCCCAGGTTCCCGTATCGCATACCAGACAGCTCCCTGGTGGAGTTCCCCATATCGACACTCAAGCTGGGTGCCGTGAACATCCCCATATCCGGCGGGGGATATTTCCGGTTCCTGCCCTATTCCCTGACGAGAATCGGGCTGAAGATCCTGGCGGGCGGCAACAGGCCCTTTGTCTTCTACATCCATCCCTGGGAGCTGAACCCTGATACGCCGCGGGTCGCCGGGATGGATTTCCGTTCCCGGTTCCGGACGTATATCGGCATCGAACGTTCATTTCGCAGGTTCTCCAGACTCCTGAGCGATTTCCCCTTCGCCCCCTTAAGGGATGTCCTCAAAGAACAGGGTCTGCTCACATAGCCGCTGTCTCCTCATGAACCGCTGACCGAAAGGGCCTTCCTGGCCTCATCTCTGGTTTCATAGATGTGGGGCGCAAGCTTTCTCTTCTTCAGCGCATCACCCAGCTTCATCCTGAGAAACGTGTTGGTCGTGTAGCGGGTTACGCCCGAATAGAATTTCCTTACCACCCGCCTCACCATGGACGTGTATTCGTCTACGAGTTCGGGCAGTATGTCGAAATTGTCGTAGTTGACAATGGTATATACCTTCCTGTCCAGGGGGGAGCAGATGCCGCTCACCATGTCCTCTATGGCCTGTATGTCTTCCGAGGTTCTGATCCTGTGCCCTTCGAAATTGACAAAGAAGAGGTTCTCCCGTGCATCATAGGTGAGCCGTTCGGCCAGGGAAAGATCCGTCATATCGTTCAGGAGGCCCATGGCGGCGGGCCTGAAGATCCTCTGATCCATCAGGCGTGGTTTGTGCTTCATGACAGGTCTGAACGCCATGTGGGCGAGGATGTCTCTTTCAATATCGATGCCCGGGGCCACCTCAATGAGTTCCATGCCGTTTTGGGTCAGGGAAAACACGCATCTCTCTGTAATGTAGTAAACAGGCTGGCCCTTCATCCTCGCATAATGCCCGCTGAAGGTTACCTGCTCCACCTTCCTCAGAAACTTCCTTTGGGTTCCCTCCCGGTCAATGACAAGGTTCCCGTCCTGTACCGACACTTTCAATCCGTCTGCGGTAAAGGTGCCCACAAAGACCACCTTCCTGGCATTCTGGCTGATGTTGATGAATCCTCCGCAACCGGCAAGCCTTGTGCCGAACTTGCTCACATTCAGGTTGCCCTCCTCATCGGCCTGGGCCAGCCCCAGAAAACAGCAGTCCAGACCCCCTCCATCGTAGAAGTCGAACTGGTATGGCTGGTCTATGACGCATTCCGGGTTTGTCGATGCACCGAAACTCAACCCGCCTGCGGGCATACCCCCGATTGTACCGGGTTCGGCTGTGAGGGTGATGTATTCGAGGATCTTCTCCTCGTTGGCCACAAGCGAAACCCCCTCGGGCATACCGATGCCCAGGTTGATGACGCTGTTGCCCTTCAGTTCGAAAGCGGCCCTTCTGGCTATGATCTTCCTCGCCCCCATGTCCATGGGGGGCAGAGACTGCATGGGGACCTTCATCTCGGCGCTGTACGCGGGATTATACGGTTCGACAAAGGTCATGCAGTGATTCTCCGGCCTGGAGAGGATCACACAGTCCACCATTATCCCCGGGATCTTCACCTGCCGGGCATTGAGTGTACCCCTGTCTGCAATACGCTCGACCTGCACGATCACGAAGCCTCCGGAGTTCTTGGCGGCCATGGCAATGGCCAGGGCCTCGATGGTGAGGGCCTCCTTCTCCATGGTTATGTTTCCGTCCGTGTCGGCCGTGGTGCCCCTGAGTATGGCCACGTTGACGGGGAATGTCTTGTAGGCGAGGTAATCCTGTCCATCGTACGTGACTATTTCCACCAGGTCTTCCCTGCTTCTTTTGTTTACCTTCCCCCCTCCGAAACGCGGATCGATGTAGGTCCACATGCCCACGGTGGTGATGGTCCGCGGCTTGTGGGCGGCAATGTCCCGGAACATGTGGGAGATGACACCCTGGGGGAGGTTGTAGGCTTCGATCTTGTTCTCCATTGCCAGGGCGCCAAGCTTCGGGGCCAGACCCCAGTGGCCCCCCACGACCCTTTTGACCAGTCCTTCATGGGCCAGGTGGTTCAGTCCCCTGTCTTTCCCGTCCCCCTGGCCTGCTGCATATACCAGGGTCAGATCCCTGGGCCTGCCTGTGTCCAGGAAGTGCTCCTCGATCTTGAGGAGGATCTCTTCGGGAACCCCGATGCTGACGAACCCCCCCGTGGCCACCGTGTCACCGTCCTGTATCACCTGTACGGCCTCCCGGGCTGAAACGATCTTGCCCTTTCTCATGCGGGAGGGAGGCAATGAGGATAGCATGGGATGGATACTTCCTTTCCTGGGCATGGCAACCTCCTGATAATTCTCTATGAGGATTTTAATACGGGGCACTCTGAATGGGAATCAGATGCCTGGTCTGATCAATTGCAGCAACAGGAACCATCTACAACACGAAGGGTATCGAGCCGGGCATCTGCCTCAGATGGGCGGTAGCCCTGGATTTCGAAGTGAAATCCGCATACGCCCGCCTCACCGCATCGTCGCTTAGACCAAGGACCGATGACGCTTCCGGGACACCAATGCCGTGCTCCCACGCATAGAGAAGGTGGTCGAGCTTGTCAAAGGGGATGCGGAAGAAAAACTCCTGGTCGTTAACCGGCAGGCTGAAGGTATCGGGGCTCGGTGAGCGGTTGATGATATCGGCAGTGACACCCAGGTAGCCGGCAAGCTGGTAGATCTGGTTCTTGTACAGGTGTGCAATCGGCTCGACGTCTGTGCCGCCGTCCCCATACTTGCAGAAATCCCCCAGCAGGTATTCGGTGCGGTTGGTTGTTCCTGCAACCATGAGGCTGTTCCTTTCCGCCTCATGGTACAGGTGGATCATGCGGGCCCTGATCTTGATGTCCGCAAAGGAGGTGATGGCACGGAAGGCATCCGCCCCGAGCCGCTTCTTCTTTATGGTGCCGTCCTTCAGCCGCACCTGCAGGACATAGAAGTTGAAGGATTCGCGTTCCAGCAGATCCGTGGGCAGGGCGATGTTGTAGGTGCAGCCGGGGGTATATTCAGGCATCAGCGTGCTGATGTACTCGTCCCGTTTGGCATAGGACATTACGCTTTCTACCGTGGGGGTGATATCTGTCTCTTTGAATTCTATACCCATCTTCTCGGCATGTGCCCTGGCATAGCTGCTGCTTATGGGGTTGGACTCCTTTTCAGGCAGGATGATCCCCCTGACCGACTCCCTGCCTACGGCGCGCACGGCAAGCTCGCTCATCACGGCAGAGTCTATGCCTCCGCTCAGACCCACCACGATCCCGGAACGCTTGTAGACCGACTTCACCTGTTCCAGAAGGAATTGTGCTATACGATCTGTCTCAACGACAGGGTCGATGCGTAGAACATCCAGTCCGAATGCCATTATGCCTCCCGTACAATCCGCTGATCAGGATTTCTGAATAATTTATTTATACCAAAATTTCCGCACTGTGTATTGCAAAAGTCCATAGCATGTATTCGTCATATGGCAAGCTGCCCTTAAAATATTTTCCGTGAGATATTCATTGATCATTCGATAAACTTTGGACTACAAATTGCCGATAGAACCTGCATACAATACCCTTAAAAAGAGGATTTATTAATGTCTGAAATAATTACCGTTATCACTCAGTTCATCAGAGAAAATTTCATCGCAGGCAGGAGTGATGTCATCATCGATCCTGACCAGTCACTCATCGAAAGCGGCATCATGGATTCCACCGGTGTCCTGGAGCTCGTGGAATTCCTGGAATCAACTTATGAGATCAGGGTAGAAGATGAGGAGCTCGTCCCGGAAAACCTGGAGACCATCAGCAACATCCTGAAATTCCTTCAGACAAAAGGTGTTTCGTAGTGGCGCACCTGGTCCACGATTTCCTGGAGTTATCCTGCCTCAGATACCCTGAAAAGACGGCAATTCTGCATGGCGCACAATCCTATACCTTTTCCCAGATAAACAGTCTGTCCAACAAGCTTGCTCACCTCCTGCTCGCTCACGGTCTCAAGAAGGGTGACAGGGTGCTGGTTATAATGGAAAATTCCTTTGAGAACGTGGCCAGCTACTACGGCATCCTCAAGGCAGGCGGGGTAAGCGTTGAGATCCACGAGCGCTCCACCCCTTCCGAGGCCTCCTATTATATCCGGAATTCCGGCGCCAGGATCTGCATCCTCTCAGGACTGACTGCCAAGAGGCTGGACGGGCTGGATATCCCGCTTGTCGTCGCAGGAGAACCCCATGGGGATGACCCATCAAGGAGGCATATCACCTGGGGCGATCTCGATTCCATGCCTGACAGCCAGCCATCGGTCAGCCTAGTCGAAGACGATCTTGCGGCCATCGTCTACACCTCGGGCAGCACGGGAAACCCCAAAGGCGTAACGCTGACACACAAGAATCTCTGCTCGAACACGGCCTCCATCGTGTCCTACCTGGGGCTGGTCGAAACCGACCGCATCATGGCCGTACTGCCCTTCTATTATGTCTATGGAAAAACCCTTCTCAATACCCACTTCATGGTGGGAGGTTCGGTAGTCATCAACAACCGGTTCGCCTTTCCCAACGCAGTGATCAAGGAGATGATTGAAAAGGAGGTTACGGGTTTCGCCGGTGTACCTTCCACCTTTGCCATCCTCATGAACCGCTCCATCTTTTCCAAGACCGCAATCCCGACACTGCGCTATGTGACCCAGGCAGGCGGGGCCATGGCCCCCGCGCTGACCAGAAGGCTCATGGAGCATCTCGGGAACACCGATCTCTTCATCATGTACGGCGCCACCGAGGCCTCTGCCAGGCTCACCTATCTCCCGCCGGCCAGGCTCAGAAAAGACAAGCTCGGGTCCATCGGCATTCCCATCAGGGATGTCCGGATAACCATCAGGGACGATGCGGGCAATGAGGTGAACAATTATGAAGTGGGCAACATCTGCGCCGCCGGGCCGAACATCATGCAGGGCTACTGGCAGGACCCCGAAGAAACGTCCAAATCGCTGAAGCCGTGGGGTCTGGTCACCGGAGACCTGGGGCACAAGGACGATGAGGGATACATCTTCCTTACCGGCAGGAAAAAGGAGATGCTGAAGATTGGCGGCGAACGTGTATCCCCCAGGGAGATCGAAGACGCCATCATCGCCTCGGGGCTCGTGCATGAGACATCGGTCATCGGCAGGCCCGATGAACTGCTCTCCGAGGTGCCTGCGGCATATATCGTCCCCCTGGACGAGAAGACTTTCAACCTGGATGACCTTAAGGCCTTTCTGGCCCAGCGCCTGGCAGGCCACAAGCACCCGGCATTCTGGTACCTGCGCAAGGCCATGCCGAAAAAACCCTCAGGCAAAATAGACAAGGAGATCTTAAAGAATGAATTACTGTGCGAAATGCGTACTGCCTGATACCTTCCCGGGAATAAGCTTCGATGAATCGGGTGTCTGCAATTACTGCAGAAAGACACCCATTCCCACGCCGGATGAGAAACGTGAACATCTGCAGAAATTCGAGACGCTCCTGGAACAGAAACGAGGTGCCGGCGGCTATGATGTTCTCCTGGCCTATAGCGGCGGCAAGGATTCGACCTACACCCTGATGATGCTCGCCCGAACCTATAAGCTCAAGGTGCTGGCATTCACATTTGATAATGGTTTTGTCTCCGACCAGGCCAAGGTGAACATCATGAAGATGACCGACACCCTGGGTGCCGCCAGCATATTCTTCAGGCCTCCTTTTGACATGATGAAGCATGTCTTCGGCCTGGCCGCCCGGGAAACCATTTACAGCCCCAAAACCCTGGACAGGGCAAGCTCCATCTGCACCACCTGCATCGGCATAGTCAAGGCCATGGTCCTGAAGACCGCCCTGGCCTACCACATACCGCTCGTCGCCTACGGGTGGTCACCCGGCCAGGCGCCCATCGCATCCGCAATCATGCAGACAAACCCCAGGCTCCAGCGTATGTCCGTCCGTTCGGTCAGGGACCCCCTCCTGGCAGTCGCCGGAGATGGGATAAAACCCTTTTTTCTGAATGAAAACGACCTGTCCGTGCCCTCGGAACGGTGGCCGGTGAATATACATCCCCTGGCCTTCACCGAGTATGATGAGGACGAGATCCTCAGGAAGATCGAGGCACTGGGATGGGTAAAACCCGCCGATACCGACCCCAACTCCACCAACTGCCTTTTGAATGCTCTGGCGAACTACATTCACAGGAAGCGCTTTTCTTTCCACCCGTATGCGTGGGAGATAGCCGGGATCGTCAGGTCCGGATCCATGGACCGCGAAGAGGGACTGCACAAGGTATGTCAGGATGAAGACATGTCCATGGTCAGGTATGCGGCAGACCTGCTGGGGATAAAAATACCGGATTAAGGCCTTGATGGGGCAGTGGATTCCCTCTCCTGGCCGATGAGCCGCACCGGTTCGGCCCCTCTCGTATTGACTTCCTTGAGAAACCTCTTGACGAGGATGTCTTCGGGATCCTTTACCTTCTTGAGCGCCTGGGCGACATCGATCTTTCCTGCGGCAAAGGTCTCATGGCCGCCGCCCTTGCCCATGCCCAGGGCGATCTTGTGCGCAAGGACACCGGCCATATAGTTCGTTCTCTTGGCCCTTATGGAGAAGAGAACGGACCCGTTGTGCCTTCCGTAGCACATGCAGCAGCGTATTCCCTCCAGTTGGATCAGTTCGTCGGCAAACTCCCCTATCATCTCGGGCCAGCTGATGACCTCAAGCCTGGCAACGATTGCGTCACCGTATATCCTGGCACTGTTCAGGACGCTGTTGAGTTCCTCAAAGTATTGTATGGGTTTGTCGGGATGCTCGATACGTGAGAGTTTTTTCTGAAGTATGTGGGGGAAGAGTTGGATCGAT
This sequence comes from uncultured Bacteriovoracaceae bacterium, assembly GCA_964600235.1. Lineage (GTDB taxonomy): Bacteria > Desulfobacterota > Desulfomonilia > UBA1062 > UBA1062 > MWEI01. The sequence goes on from CAZRIV010000001.1 coordinate 332,493, forward strand.
GCACGGATGTCCGCATCCGTGGATTGCCTTCCCAGGTCCCGTGTGTCTGATTTGATTCCATAATACAGGGCTGTTGCCACCTTCCTGTCCATCTCCACGCCTGCGGCGCGCAGATACTGGGTGATGATGGTCGACGTGCTCCCCACATCCCTGGGTATGTCCAGGTAATCGGCCTCGAGGGAAGACTTGCGCAGGGGGTGGTGGTCGATGATGATGCTGGGGAAGATCCCTTTGGGCAGGGACAGGTTCCCGGTATGAGGCTGGCAGTCCACAACCGCCATTACCTTGAAATTCCTTGGGGTTAGCGTATTCAAATGTACAAGGTCTATGTCCAGGATCTTTACCATGGCCCGATTTTCAGCCCTGCCTATGATCCCGCTGTAGGCAATGACGCCGGTCACGCCTGCGGCCTTTCTGAAGAGATACTTCAATCCGAAGGCTGCAGCAATACCGTCCGGGTCGGGGTTCTCATGGGTGACGATGAGCACCTTGCGCTTCCCCTTGAGGAGAACAAAGAGTTTCTCGTCCAGTTCCTGCCTGGTCATGTCCTGTCCTTGAGGAGGTGATCGATCATATCATATACTTTTGAGCTGTGGGTTCCCTTCCAGTAGATCCTTTTGCAACAGGGACAGCGGGCAAACCTTTCATGGGTATCGTGCACATAGTCGGGGATAAGGCCTTTGATGAGGTCCTTTGATATATCCATGAGTCTGGTGTTGCAGACACCGCACCGGGTAAAGGGTTCGCCGATTTCCGTGAGACCGAGCGCCTTGAAAAGCCCCTGCAGCTGTTCGCGTACATGGTCATGCTGAATGTATACAACCCCTGTCATGGCTTGTGCAACAACCTTTCTTGTCAGAAGGATCCTGTCCTCGGCCATGGCCTGTCGGAGCATCTTCTCGTCCCATCGAGCCATATAGTCGGCATCAAAGCCCAATATCCTCAACCATCTGGCAAGCTTCCCCAGGTTCTGATCACACAGAAAACGGGGTTGAGGCCCTGAATGCATCCCTGACATGGAGCACCTTCCTGTCCTTGTTCACCGTGATCACATCGAAGCGCATGGGCACCTCGGTCATGTTCTTCGCCTTCAGGTATGCGAGCGACGCCCTGATGATCCGATGCTGTTTCCACACCGGGATCCACCCGATGGGATCCCCGAAGGAAGTGTCCTTTGTGGTGGACTTCACCTCTATGAAAACTATCGTGGAATCATCCTCGGCGATGATGTCGATCTCGCTGGAGCGTGCATGGAAATTGACATCGAGAATCCTGTAGCCCTCGTGTGCCAAATAGCTCCTGGCTATCTCTTCTCCGACAGCCCCTTTCTCCCGGGACGATCTAGGACACACCCTTGAATGATCTCCTGTGTATCAGGCTCGGACCGAGCCTGTTGATTGCATCCAGATGGTCTCTGGTGGGATACCCCTTGTGCCTTGAAAAACCATACCCCGGGTACAGGGTATCCATTCGGTACATATATCTGTCCCGGGTTACCTTTGCAACAATGCTCGCTGCTGAAACGGAGGGTTCCGTAACGTCTCCTTTGACAACGGTAATGCATCTGCACGACAGAGGCGGGGTTACATTCCCGTCCACAAGGGCACAGGCAGGTGATATCGCGAGCATTTCCACCGCTTCCCCCATTGCCTTCAGGGTAGCCTGCAGAATATTTATTTCGTCGATTGTTTTTGCATCGATCATGGCCACTGCGATGCGGACACCCTCTGAACTGGTGAGCTTCCCGAAGATCTTTTCTCTTAGCGCCTCGCTGAGACGTTTTGAGTCCCTGACAAGCGCGCGCAAAGGCGACTGCGGGTCCATGATCACAGCCGCTGCAACGACAGGTCCTGCCAGAGGGCCCCTGCCGGCTTCATCAACACCGCACAAGGGCCACAAGCCCTGTGCAATGAGATCCTCTTCAAGGGGCATGCTAGCTGCGGATCTCCTTGAGCCTTGCAGCCTTGCCTCTGAGCTCTCTCATGTAGTAGAGCTTCGCGCGCCTTACCTTGGAACGCCCTACTATCTCGATCTTTTCGACACTGGGTGCATGAAGGGGGAATACCCTTTCGACTCCCACGGAATAAGACTGCTTGCGCACGGTGATGGAAGTCCGGTTGCTTGCCCTGTGACGGGCTATGACCACGCCTTCAAACAACTGGGTACGCTGACGTGTGCCTTCCACGATCTTCATGGAAATTCTGACCTTGTCGCCTATGCGTATCTCGGGCAGCTCTTCCTTCATCTGTGTCTTTTCGAATGCATCCAGGATGTTCATGTACTACCTCCTACGTGATCCTATCTACTGCTATTGATACGGCAGAGCGCACGGAAAGGTGGTTGAACTCACCCTTTCCCTCAATCGGTTCTATCACGGCGTCAAATGCCTCAAACATACGCGGCGATATCCCCCACCCTGTGCCGAACAACACGCAAATATTTTCTTTCCGGGCGCGTTTCCTTGCCTCTTCCCAGGATATGCACCCATCCACCCTGGAGGCCGACGTCCCGATAAAAACAGCGCCTGTCTGACGCCTTATCTCACCTATATCATGAACGAGCTCAATAATCTCCAATGCACTTTTTCTCAGCGGATTATATCGCCCTCCGAACCCTTTGATCCAGTGGTCGATGATCTTACGGGCAAAGTCCAATTGGCCCTGGTTCGGGTGAACGATATAGAGCTTATTGATACCGTATGTCAAGCAAACTCTTGCACAATCGTGCAGATCCAGGTTGGTGATGGCCGTGGATATTTCCTGGCCGTTCTTGTCCATGCACGGCCAGTGAAGCAGTCCTATGCTGAGCATGTGCCGGGCCGCCTAAGGCCGCTCCTTTGTTTCAGCCGCTTCCGGGGCGCCGCCCTCTGACAGTTTATTCACAAGGTCTGGCCTCACTTCCCGGGTCTTTTCCATGGCCTTCTTCTTACGCCATGCATGTATATCTTCATGATTGCCCGAGAGAAGGACCTCCGGCACCTCGTAGCCGCGGAATTCCCTTGGCCTGGTGTATTGGGGGTGCTCCAGGAGACCATCGTAATGGGAGTCGCCCGTATGAAGCGTATCCCTGCCGAGAACCCCCGGGATGAGCCTGATGACGGCATCCGATATGGCCATTGCCGGGATCTCTCCGCCGGTCAGCACATAATCGCCTATGGAGAGCTCTTCGTCCACAAACATTTCCGACACCCGCTCGTCTACCCCTTCATAATGCCCGCAGATAATGGTCAGTGTTTCCAGTACGCTCAGCCGCAATGCATCGTCCTGCGAAAACAACCTCCCCCGTGGGGTCGTCAGTATGACCCTGCCCTTATCCTCGAGGCTTTCAATAGCTGCTGCGATGGGCTCGGGTTTCAATATCATGCCGCCCCCGCCTCCATAGGGCGTATCGTCGACCACGCGGTGGGCGCCAAGTCCGAAATCCCGCAGAGGGACGAACCGTATGGATATGATATCCTTCGCCATGGCCCTTGATACCATGCTCTCATTGAAAACCCCGGAAAACATCTCGGGAAACAGGGTGATGACGTTTATCCTCATGGGCGGCTCCTGCTAGTCAAGAAGACCTTCCAGGAGCGACTCATCGATAATCATGCTGCCTTTCTCCAGGGATATCTCTTTGACAACATCCTTTGTGGCCGGTATGTAATACTGCTTATCCCTGTCCACCACGTACACGTCGTTGCTCCCGGTGGAGAAGATGTCGATGATCTCTCCCAGCTGTCTGCCGTTCGTATCCGCGACCTTGAGCCCCATGAGATCGCGCCAGTAATATTCATCCTCCCCGGTCTCTTCGAGCTGTTCGGGTTTTACGAAAAGGGTCAGGCCCTTCAGGGGTTCAACCTGGGAGATGTCGGAGATCCCCTCGAGCCCGATGATATAGGAACTTCCCCGGTTCACCGCCTGGGTAACCTTGACGGGTGAGCCGTCTTCTCCAATGATCAGGTGTGTATATCTTACGAATCTTTCAAAGGAATCACTGTACGGGATGATCTTGATCCGGCCTTTCAGGCCATGGGGACCGCTGATCCTGGCGATCTCGACGAGGTCCGACATGGTATTTATTCTATGATTTCCAGCACAGCCCTCTTCTTCAGCTTTGTTGATGCCGCAGTGAGCAGCGTACGCATGGCGCGTGCCGTACGGCCTTCTTTGCCGATAACCTTGCCCAGATCGGGTTTGGCAACCCTCAACTCGATAACGGACGTCACCTCGCCTTCCACCTGGGAAACCCTCACCTCATCGGGATTGTCGACCAAAGCCTTGGCGATGTACTCAATAAGCTCTCTCATGGTACCCTCACGTCCACGTTACTCAGCACGCACGTTAGAGCGAATATCCTTTCTGCTTGATGAGCTTCTTCACGGCAGGCGAGACCTGTCCGCCGTTACCGATCCATTCCTTTATCCTGTCCATCTTGAGGTTGATGCTTTCAGGCCTGAATTTCGGATCAAAATACCCGACGATCTCGATAAACCTTCCATCGCGCTTGTTGCGTGAGTCCGTTACCACTACACGGTAAAAGGGCTGCTTTGCTGCGCCTCCCCGGGTCAATCTGATGCTGAGAGCCATGTGTATATGTTCCCCCTTTTTTTACTTAACGATCTAGGTTGCCACACTTATATTACTTGCCGAATCAATGTCAAGTCATTTATCCCCGGGCATTTGCAGGCATTCAACGAGGAATGGAGCGCATGCGCGATACCTGTCGGGACTTCCGTACATCCTTGTCGTATATTACCGCGGATTGTGCGTTCGGCGGTGTAAAAATGGCCTGGGAATCACGGCAGGAATTGATGCGGGGCGCCCCGCTGCAGGCAACAGGGCGCCTCAGGTCTCATGCAAATCGTCATTCCACCGGTTTTGCCAGCTTGAGGATCTCCATGGGCAGCTGAGCCCCGATGGCCTGCATCTGCTTGACATCAACGAGGATCATGAGATCGTCCTGCTTTAGGATGGGCATTGAATCTGGTTTTGCCCCTTCCTTGAGTATCTTCACCGCCTGCTGTCCGGCCAGCGATCCGATCACCGTGAAGTCGGAGCCCACATACAGCACGGCCCCGGGGTTCTTGTGCAGCATGAAGCTGATGATGGGTATCTTTGTCGACCTGGAGATGGCTGCAAGCTCGGCGGTGGGCTCGGCGTTCCTGTGCCCGTAATATGTATCAAGGGGGACGATGAAGGCCTGCACCCCCTTTGCTATGAGCTCCTGGGCCGCCGGCTTGATGGACTCGGTCCTGTTGATCTCCTTGGTGATGAATGTCAGGCCCTGTGCAGGCCCTTCCTTCTTTGCCTCTGCCGCGTGCGCTATTGCACTGTCATCGTCGCTGTGGATAATGCCCAGCGTCTTCACCGAAGGGAACGCCAGCTTCACGATCTTCAGCGCATTCTTCATGTCCATGTGCAGGGTTGAACCGGTGAACCCGGGGCCGGCCTGGGTGAGGGACTTGCACCCGGCCGCCTGGGGAACGGCCACAGCGGTGAACACCATGGGGATGCCCGCCGAGATGAACTTGTCCTTTGCATATTTTGTCGGGGTGGTGCCGATGGTGAGGACAAGATCCGGCTTTCTGTCCACCATCTTCTGCGCCTCGCTCTTGATTTCCATGAGCACGCCGACCTTTTTGAACATCCCGCCCTTTTCAACGTCGAACTCGATGATCTTGCGGTTGATGGAGAGATTCTTCCCTTTGACAATGCCGTTTTTCTCAAGCTCTTTTACGAACCCGTTGTATGCATTCTGGAAGGGAGGCGCCTCTCTGACGACCTGAAGGACCTCGATCTTGTAGGTCTTGTCTTCAGCCGTGCAGGGCAGCGCAATTATGAGGAACACGACGACCATCACAAGTGACGTAATGAAATGTTTCATGGATTACCTCCCAATAGGTTGTTATTCAAGGATATTACATTAAACTTTTCTTGATCATTCCTGAAAGCTCATTGCCTTTACATTATTTTTACAATTATGACACGCACGCGTCCGCTTTATCAACAGGAATCAATGGTTCCCATTGATTGTCATCCCACATGTATTCATTACCCGGTAACCAGGCTGATAAAGCCCCGATTATTCCTTCCTCATTCCACCGACTGTGCCAGCTGGAGTATCTCCATGGGGAGCTGCCAGTTGAGCGCCTTCATCTGCCTGGTATCCACCAGGATCCTCAGATCTTCCTGTCTGAGGATAGGCAGGTTTTCCGGCTTGGCCTCCCCCTTGAGAATCTTGGCGGCCTGCTGGCCTGACAAGGCTCCGATCTCGGTGAAATCCGACCCCACGTAGAGGATCGCACCGGGGACCTTCATGAGGGCGAAGCTGAACACGGGTATCTTCGTCTCTTTGGAAAACTTATCCAGTTCATGGCATGCCTCGTAGTCCCTTATGCCGTAATAGGTATCCAGCGGTACGGCGATCGCCTCCGCACCCTGCTTCTGGAGTTCGGCCAGCGAGGGTGTGATCTTATCGTTCTTGTTGTTGATCTGCTTGGAGATGACTTTCATGCCGGATGATGCAGCGACCTTCTTGGCCTCTTCGGTATGGGCAATACCGTTCTCGTCATCGCTGTTGATGATGCCGATGGTCTTGAGCTTGGGGAATGCGAGCTTGACGATCTTGAGGGCATCCTTCATGCTCATGTACAGCGTGGCCCCGGTGAATCCCGGCCCGGCCTGGGTCATGGACTTGCACCCCGCCGCGGTGGGTATTGCTACTGCGGTAAATACAAGAGGGACGCCCGCATCGATGATCTTGTCCTTGGTATACTTGGTTGCAGGTGTTCCGATGGTCAGCACAAGATCAGGCTTCACATCGGCTATCCTCATGGCCTCGCTCTTGAGCTGCATGAGCACGCCCACCTTGCTCCACATGGTCGCCTTTTCCATGTCGAATCCGATGATCTTGCGTCTGATCTCAAGGTTTTTCCCCTTCACGAAACCGTTGCGTTCCAGTTCCTTGACAAAGCCTGTGTAGGATTTCTGGAACGGCTCGATGTTGGTGACCTGGATGACCTCTATCCTGATCTTCTTTTCCTCTGCCAGACAGGTGGAAGCTGCGCCTATGATAAAGAGCACCATGAACAGAAACACAAGGGATTTTCTCATTGATATTCCTCCTCACCCACGGAAATGCCAGTCAAGGGAACGATTCAATCCGACCTTTCAATATTGATCATCCTCTAACCACAGATAAGGCTCACAGTCAATGGAGAGAACGGGACCTTTCACACCCGGTAAGGCCATGGGCCTGGTGACGGTTTCACCTTCCAAGATATCGCTTCAGATACTGTCCCGTATATGAACCCTTGTTCCTGATGATCTCATGAGGGCTGCCCCGGGCTACGATCCTGCCCCCGGCATCCCCGCCTTCCGGTCCGAGGTCGATGATGTAATCGGCAGACCTTATCATATCCATGTTGTGCTCGATGACAATGACGGTGTTGCCCTCGTCGACCAGACGGTGGAGCACAATGAGGAGCTTGTTGATATCCTCGAAATGGAGGCCGGTCGTGGGTTCGTCGAGTATATAGACCGTCCTGCCCGTCGAACGTTTGGAAAGCTCCCTGGCCAGCTTGGTCCTTTGCGCCTCGCCTCCCGAAAGGGTGGTGGCGCTCTGGCCGAGCCTGATATAATCCATGCCCACATCCATGAGGGTCTTGAGCTTGCGCTTGATCCTGGGTACCGCGTCGAAGAGCTCGTAGGCCCGGCTTACGGTCATTTCCAGCACGTCTGCGATGGAATGTCCCTTGTACCTGATCTCGAGCGTCTCATCGTTGAATCGTCTCCCCCGGCACTGGTCGCACATGACATACACGTCGGGCAGGAAGTGCATCTCTATCTTGATGAGGCCATCGCCCTGACAGGTCTCGCACCTCCCGCCCTTCACGTTGAAGCTGAAACGGCCGAGCTTGTAACCGCGCACCCTGGCATCGGGAAGCAGGGCGAAGAGCTCCCTGATGAGGGTGAACACGCCGGTATAGGTGGCGGGGTTCGATCTGGGGGTCCTGCCTATGGGGCTCTGGTCGACGTTGATGACCCGATCGAGGTGCTCCAGGCCTGTAATGCCCTTGACATGGGGAAAAAGGATCCTTGACCCTGCAAGGGCGCTGTTCAGATAGGGGTAGAGCGTGTCTATGACGAGGCTCGATTTGCCCGATCCCGACACCCCGGTGATGCAGGTGAAAAGACCGATGGGGATATCCACATCCAGGTTCTTGAGATTATTGGCACTGGCCCCCCTGATCCCCAGAAAACTCCCCTGAGGTCTCCTGGGGCTCTCAGGTGCGTGTATCCGGATTCTGCCGGAGAGATAGCCCCCCGTCAGTGAGGTCGCATCCTTCACGAGTTCAGCAGGGGTGCCCTGAAAGACTATCCTGCCGCCCTGTTCACCCGCCCCCGGCCCCATGTCGATCACATGGTCCGAACCCAGGATGGTTTCCTCGTCGTGTTCCACCACGATGAGCGTGTTCCCGAGATCGCGCAGGTGCCTGAGCGTGTTGATGAGCCGCTCGTTGTCCCTCTGGTGCAGGCCTATGGTAGGCTCGTCCAGGATGTACATCACCCCCATCAGGGCGGATCCAATCTGCGTCGCGAGCCTTATGCGCTGGAACTCACCCGAGGAAAGCGTTCCCGCCGCCCTGTTCAGGGCCAGATATCCGATCCCCACCGAGGTGAGGAACCCGAGACGTTCCGTGATCTCCCTGATGAGCCTGCCCCCGATTTCCCGGTCCTTAAGGCTGAGACTGAGATCCCGGATAAAAATGAGCAGGTCGTCCACGCTCATGGCAGTGAGCTCGAAGATGTTCTTCTGGCCGATGGTAATGTGGAGGATCTCCTGTTTCAGGCGTGCGCCCCCGCATGTCGGACAGGTAATGTTGTTGAGAAACCTGGATATGTCTTCGCTGATCTCGCCCGTGGCGGTCTCTTTCATCCTGCGCATGAGGTTCGGGATCACCCCCTCGAAGGGGGTGGAATATGCGTCGGCCATGGGGCCGCCATAGAGTATCACCCTCCTGGCATCCTCAGGGAGATTCTCGAACGGGGTGTCTTCATCGAACCGCAGGCTCCTGGCAAGGTGTCGTATCATGCGGCTCGCGAACTTACCGGGAGGGACCCCCCAGGCGGCGATCGCCCCCTGGCTCAGGGAGCGCTTCGCATCGGGCACCACCAGGTCGGGATCGATCTCCATGAGTACGCCCAGACCGTGGCATGTCTCGCAGGCACCGTGGGGATTGTTGAAAGAGAACATCCTCGGCGAGATCTCTCTGACGGATGTATTGCAGACCGGGCAGCCGTAGTGCTCTGAATAGACATGGGATCCGCCGGCGTCGTCCTCGACGGCTATTGTTCCTCCCGAAAGCCGGCAGGCCGTCTCGATGGAATCCATGAGCCGGGTCATGACGTTGTCCTTGACCACGATCCTGTCCACGACCACCTGGATCGTATGCTTCCTGTTCTTGTCGAGTTTGGGGACCTCTTCGATGTCGTAGAGCTCTCCGTTTACGCGGACCCTTACAAACCCTTCCCGGGCCAGGCGCTCGAAGAGCCTGGCATACTCGCCTTTGCGGCCGCTTACCATGGGCGCGAAAAGGATTACTTTCCTCCCTGCTCCGAGTTCGAGTATCGCCCGGGCCATCTGCTGCGCGGTCATGGACTCGATGGCGCGTCCGCAGATCCAGCAGCGTGGCTTACCGATCCGCGCAAACAGGACCCGCAGATAGTCGTAGATCTCCGTGACCGTGCCTACCGTGGACCGGGGGTTGTTGGACGTGGTCTTCTGCTCGATGGCAATGGCGGGAGAAAGTCCCTCAATGGATTCGACCTGGGGCTTGGACATCTGTTCGAGAAACTGCCTGGCATAGGCGCTGAGCGATTCGACATACCTGCGCTGCCCTTCTGCGAACAGCGTGTCAAAGGCCAGCGTCGACTTGCCCGAACCGGATACGCCGGTGATGACCACAAACCTGTTCCGGGGTATGCGGACGTCGATGTCCTTGAGGTTGTGCTCGCTTGCCCCTTTGATCTCTATGAAGTCTTTCATGGGTTCGTCAGTTTCCTGGTGTCGGCCGTCAGGGTGCGGCTCTATTCGAAACAGGGCTTAAAGGGTGGCTGTAAGCCCCTTACATGTATATACTGATATAATGATCCGCCATGATCATCTTGAGCCAGTGCTCGAAAGCCTCTCTGCGGTATTTGTCCTTCAGCGTCTCCACGATTTCATCGTGGACCTCTTCTAAAGGCCTGGCCCCTGAGAGACCGCGGTCGAGCACCTGATAGATCAGGATGTTGTCACCGAGCGCGATGGGCCCCACGATGTCCCCCTTCTTGGCGGCACTCAGTGCGGTCCTTGCTTCACCTGCCAGATCATTGAGGGCAATCCAGCCGATGTCGGGACTGTCGCCCGAGAGGATGTCCGAATAGGCCTTTGCCGCTTCATCGAACGGAATCCCGCTGCGGAGATCTTTGATGGCCTTGTCTGCCCTGGTGGAGTCTTTTCTTATGAGGATCTGCTTCAGATGGACCGAGTCCGACCCGGCATATTCCTTATTTGTGTCGTAGTAATCCTGTATCATGGTCTGGGTTATGACCACCCTCGACTTCACCATCATTTCCATGAGCGAATTTCTCTTGATAACGGACTGGGCGCTTATGATGTCGAGGTTCATGCCCTTGGCGACCTCTTCGGCCTGTTTGATGTCTATCCTGGGCAAACCCATGGTCCGGTAGAGCTTGTCGACAACCACGTCCTCCACCATGACCTGAAGGACCTGGCGGGCGACCGTGATCTCGTATTTCTGCGCCCCGAGTTCATGCATCTTCTTGACGAGATCCGAATGCATGATGACCTTTTCATCCACCACGGCCACGATCCCGTCTATTATCTGGCCTTGCGCGGCGCTGCACCACAGTAACAGGAGGACCGGGGTTATGCACCTCAGGAAAAGCGTCACGCCCCTGCCGGCGGCTTTCTGTCCCAATCTATCTGTCTTATTCATCTTTTAAGCGCTCTCCAAAAAACCCACCGTGATCACGACAGTGAGTAGAGTATCTCCCGTATCTCCTTCGGCATGTCCTTGTCCCTGAGCGGGATCTCCACAAGGCCTTCGGGCCTTAACCTTCCCATTCTCTTCGTGACAAAGGCAATTATCCTGTCCAGGTCGATAATGCTATCACGGCTCAGGTACAACCTCAACATCTCTTCGTTGATATCGAGCTTTCTGAACCTCTTCTTCTTCATGACGTCACGGAGCTCGGATATGAGGAGCAGGGATTTGACCGGGGCCGGCAAAGGGCCATAGAGGTCCTTGAGCTCTTCGGTCATGGCGGCGAGTTCGTCGCTCGATGCCGAGAAGAGCCTCTTGTACAGTCCGAGCCTCAAGTGCTGGTCAGGACAATAGTCCTCCGGGATATAGGCATCCAGGGAAATCCTTATCTCCGGGTCGATCTCGGGCAATGCCTGCCTGCCCTGGAGATGATCCACCGCCTCCTTGAGCATCTCCTGGTAAAGCTCGTACCCGATGGCCGTGACATGACCCCACTGGGCCTGGCCGAGTATGTCGCCCACGCCGCGTATCTCCATATCGCGCATGGCCATGTGGAATCCTGCGCCGAGCGATTCATACTCCTTTATGGCCGCAAGCCTCTTGTGTGCGTCTTTCGTGATCTGTCCGACCTCGGGAAGGAGAAGAAGGGCATGGCCCTTGATCTTTGACCTGCCCACCCTTCCCCTGAGCTGGTAGAGGTCCGCAAGGCCGAACTTGTCCGCCCTGTTTATGATGATGGTATTGGCGTTTGTGATGTCCAGCCCCGAGCTGATGATGGCCGAGCTTACGAGCACCGTTATGCTGCGATCCATGAAACTGCTCATGACCTTATCCAGCCTGGCCCTGGGCATCTGGCCGTGAGCCACCCCGATCCGTGCACCGGCGCACAATCCCTGGATGTGCCGTGCCATGGCATCGATGGTGGCGACCGTATTATGGACAAAGAATGCCTGGCCTCCCCGTTCGAGCTCCCTGGTGATGGCCGAGGCAATGGCCTCGTCGTCGAAACGGGTGACCACGGTGTCTATGGATTTCCGCTCCGCCGGGGGCGTCTCGATCACCGAGAGTTCCCTCAGCCCGGAAATGGCCATGTTCAGGGTGCGGGGTATGGGCGTTGCCGTGAGCGTGAGCACATCCACATTCGCCCGGAAGGATTTGATCCTCTCCTTGTGCTGCACGCCGAACCTGTGCTCTTCATCCACGATCAGGAGCCCCAGGTCCTTGAATTTCGTCTTTTCCGAGAGCAGTGCATGCGTGCCTATGATGATGTCCACCCGGCCCGCTTCCAGGGCGGCGAGTACCTCTTTTCCCCCGGCGGAGGTGCTCATGCCTGAAAGGGCCTCAACAAGTACCGGCCATCTCGACATCCTTTCCCTGAAGGTCATGAGGTGCTGGCGTGCGAGCAGGGTCGTGGGCACAAGCAGCGCCACCTGCTTGCCCGACATGACCGCCGCAAAGGCGGCACGTAACGCGATTTCGGTCTTGCCGTACCCCACGTCCCCGCAGACGAGCCTGTCCATCGGACGCAGCGAGGCCATGTCCGCATAGGTCTCTTCCACCGCCTTGAGCTGGTCATCGGTCTCGTCATAGGGGAATGAATCCTCGAACTCCTCTATGGACGGGCTCGTGACATCGTATGAGATGCCCTGCGCAGCCTGGCGTCTTGCATAGAGCTGGAGGAGTTCGCCGGCCAGCTTCGCCACCGAGTGGCCGGCCTTGGCCTTGGCGCTCGCCCATCTGGTGCCACCGAGCTTGTCGACGGTGTAATGGTCCGCGTCGCCGATATAGCGCGCCAGGAGCGAAAGCCGGTATACCGGGACATAGAGCCTGTCTCCCCCGAGGTATTCCAGCAGAACGTAATCGCTCAGGTTGCCGTCAATCTCGAGCCTCACCACCCCCTTGAAGATGCCTATGCCGTTGTCCCGGTGCACGACCGCGTCGTCCAGATTGAGCTGGGTAAAGGGATCGAATATGGGCGGTCCTGACGGCCCCCTTCTCCTCTTCCTCCTGGCGCCGAGCATCTCCTCGGCGGAGATGAGCGCCACCGCATGCCCGTTCAGGACGAAACTCGACGAGAGCGACCCTTCCAGCATGCGCACCCGGCCGCCGAAGCCCCCGTGATGCATGAGAAACTCGGCATTGCCGGGCTCGGGTTTGTACCCGCGGCTCTCAAACGCGTATTCAATGCGTTCGGTCAGCATGTCTGCACTCGAGAAGATGAAAATATCGACCTTGTCATGGATGAGGCTGGTGATCTTCTCAAAGACGACGTCCACCGACCCGCCCGAAAAGGCTTCGAAGCTGAGGCGCTGATGCGTCTCGGGTTCGAAGGACTCGGCAAGGGAGGCGGATATCCTCGTCTTGAAACCGCCCATGCGCGTGACGAGCTCGTCCTTTCCCATGATGATGTCATCGGGCGTGACATGCACCCTCTGCCTGGAAAGGGCACGTTCATGGCCGTGGGCATACGACGCAAAGACTTCATCCCACATGGCGGCAGCCTCCACGTCATCAGGGCCGAGAAGGGCCGCCTGAGAGGGGAGGAAGTCGAAGATCGTGGAGGCCTTCTCATAGAAGAGCACCAGGTAGGACTCTATCCCGGGGGTGTGGATGCCCTGCTCCATGTCTTCGATGAGATACCTGGCGTTCGCATCGGTCATCTTGCGCATGGCAGGCCGGGCATTCTTCATGTGAGGATAGTCCAGGAGCACCTCGCCTGCAGGGAGTATCTCGGCCGAGGTGATGGCACTGCGGGTCCTCTGGGTCTGCACGTCGAATTCCTTGATGGCGGTGATCTCGTCGCCGAACAGGTCTATCCTCACGGGCGACTTCATGCCCGGCGAAAAGACGTCCATGACCGAGCCCCTGATGCTGAACTGCCCTACATCATCCACCAGGGCCTCCCGGATGTAGCCCATGCGCACGAGCCTGAGGGAGAGCTCCTCCCTGTCCAGTTCGTCACCCGTCTTGATGAAGGCGATGCTTCCCAAAAGGTCGGACCTGCCCATGGTGAACCCGAGGATGGCCTGCAGGGGGGCGACAACCACGGCTGCTGGTCCCGTGGCCAGGGCATGCAGGGTGTCGATCCTGCGCGCCATGATCTCTTTCGAGGGGCTGTCGTCCTGGTAGGGCCTCACGTCATAAGGCGGAAACAACCTTACCTGGTCCGGCTTTACGAAACACAGCAGGTCTTCTTGGGCCCGGTACATTTCTTCGGCGCTTCTCACGACCCACAGTACTGTCCTTTTCCCCTGACCAAGGACGGATGAGGCGATGAGCGCCTGGAGCGCACAGGGGTAAAATCCGGCATGAGATATTGATGAGAGCCTCTCGAGAAGACTATCGGCCATGGTCCTCATCCATCAGCCGCAGGCAGGGAAGGGAAACATCCGTTTCAGAGGCCGGGGCGACCACAGCGTGCCTTGACGCGAGGACTGGCCAGAAAGGCCTGAGGCTGCCGGGCACCTTCATGCGGCCCAGCATTTCCGCGACCCTTTTCCCCTGTACCCTGTCCCCCCTGAGAAAAGACCTGAGCACCCACGGCCCTTCTCCCTCCAAGGGTAGCCCCACGTGGACGGTTTTCTGTATCTCGGGTATGAAGAAGGAGCCTTGACCTCCGATCTCCATTCGGTAATGAGGCCCCTGCCCTGTAAGATGAAAGACGAGCAGTTCGCCGTCCAGGGCCACCCTCACCTTCCGTTTGATGGTGTGCGAACGTGTCTCTCCCCGAAGGACGCCCAGGGCCCGGTCCACCTGGATCGCATCGATCCCTCTGGGTTCATGGGTAAACCCCGAGATGATGCGGATGAACATCCGCTTTACAAGGGCTCTCTCCGCGACTTTCAGGTCATCCGCCCTGAAGGACTTGATGATGCCCCAGTCGAAGACGGCCGTGGAATCTTCCAGAACTCGGGACATCCTCTCCAGTGCCGTGCCCTCCTCCCTGGCGATGCGGGCGAGGGAGGAAATGGAGTTCACCACCCGGGGATTGATCTTCTCCATGACCGGGATGACCGCACTGCGGATGAGGTTCCTTGCAAGCCTGGTATCGTCATTGCTGCGGTCGTGAACGTACGGGATGCCCTGCGCAAGCGCATAGTCGCGCACAAGGCCCTTGGGGATGTCCATCATCGGCCTGATGAGGCCCTGGCTGCTCCGGAAGTCCATCCCCGCAAGGCCCCTGATGCCGGTGCCCCGTATGATTCGATACATCACGGTCTCGGCCTGGTCATCGAGGGTATGGCCGGTTGCCGCGCAGGAGAACCCATGCCGGACCATGCACTCCCTTACGGCATCATACCTCTTCGTCCTGGCCGCCTCCTCGACATTGGGCGTGCCCGGTGCCATGTTCAGCTTCACGCCGTGATAGGGCAGGGAAAACCCCCGGCACGCCTCCATCACGAAACGTGCATCCCTGGAAGAGTCCCCTTTGCGCAGGCCGTGGTCCGCGTGAAATACGCCCAGCTTCAGGCCCAGGCACGTCCTGATTTCCAGCATGAGATTCAGAAGGACCATGGAGTCGATGCCGCCAGACACGCAGACAAGGACCGAATCGTTCTGCCGTACGGCGCAGGGCCCCTTGATGGCTTCAGTAAAGGTGCTCAGGAGAGTGTCATGTCCACCTCGGCAATGCATTGAACTTTCATTTAGTACCGAAGCGGTTTCCGGTCAAGGTCAACCTGAATACGGGCAGGGGCCGCGAATCATTAATATGGAAGACCCCGGCGCAACTCCACGCCCGTGACTTGATAGAAAATCAAACTCCCATCTGTTCAGAAGATCCTCTTATTATCGGGGAAAAGCTGGATCTGGTCAAGGCCGAGCAGGTGCTCGTCCTCGTGATTCCCCACATGATGGTATGAGCGCTTCTTCCGGGGTGATGCAAAGGGCTTGAGATCATAATCAAGCCTGACCACGTTATATTCCACGCAGGCGTTCATGTGCAGGTTCAGCTTTTCAAAGGCATGCAGCATCTTGGTGTTCTTTTCCCAGATATAGGCGCGGAACATCTCGAAACCACGTTCCCTGGCCACCTGCATCATGGTGTTGAGCAGGTACGACCCCATGCCCAGGTTCTGCCATGCAGGATGGACCATGACTGCGAACTCGCATGTCCTCTTTTCGAATTCCTCTTCGTCGAGAATGATGTGGGCTATGGCGATGATGTCCTTCGATCCGGCACCCGGGCCCTCCACCACCAGGGCCAGGGAGTTGTCATAGTCGCAGTTCACCATCTGCTGGGCCTGGCGATGATGCAGCGAAGTCACGTGGATGTGGAACCGGTGAAACCGCTCATCGCTGCTCAGGGAATAGAACAGGTTCTGGACACCCCTTTCGTCCGTGATCTTGACAGGCCTTATCATGAGCTCCTGCCCGCCGAATAGGTGCCAATGCTCGTACTTGTCCGGATACAGGGAGTCTTCGGGGGGGAGGACCTGGTCGGGGTAGATATACTTCATCCTCTTCGCCTCTTCCAGCAGCCACCTGCGGAACTTGGGGTGGGCGATGGTTATGAGCTCGAGCACCCGTTCCCGTATGGACTTGCCGAACAGGTTCACGCACCCGAATTCGGTTACCACGTAGCTCACGTCGGTCTGGGTGGTGAAGATACCCATCCTGGCCTCGGTGAACCGTGGGACTATCCTTGAAATGCTCCCGTCGCGGGATGTGGACCTCAGGGCGATAATGGCCTTGCCGCCCTTCGACATCTGGGCGATCCTGTTGAAGTGGGGCTGTCCCAGTGCGCCGAAATGCGCCCCCTTCTCGCCGAGCGCAACGCACGACTGCCCGGTGATGTCTATCTCAACAGCGCCGTTGATGGCGACGAACGCCTTCCTCTCAAGGATGACCTGGGGATCGCTCACATGGGCAAGGGGTTCCATCCGGACCTGGCTGTTCCGGCTTACAAAATCGAACAGGTCTTTCGATCCGATGCACAGTGAAGCGGTTATGGTGTTGCCTTCGGGGATGACCCCTTCCTTGACCAGGTCCATGACGGTATCCGTGACGATCTCTGAATGTATGGACAAATCCTTTTTGCCCTTCATGGCCTTCAGCGCGGCGTCGGGTATTCTGCCGAAACCGACCTGGATGGTAGAGCCGTCTTTCACCAGGCCCGCAACGTTCTCCCCGATCTGCCTGGTCTCGAAATCGAGCTCTTCGGTCGGCGAGGAGATCAGCGGCTCCTCGTATTCCACGACATGATCGACCTCTGATATGTGCACGAGGCTCTCGCCGCAGGTGAAAGGCATGTGTGAGTTTACCTGGGCCACCACGATATCCGCGTGCTCTATCATGGCCCTCACGATGTCCACGGTCACGCCCAGACTCATGTACCCATTCTCATCTGGCGGGCTCAACTGGATGATGGCCGTATTTATCCTTATCGACCCTTCTCGAATCAGCCTGTCGAGCATATCGGATGACAGGGGGATATGATCGGTCTTGCCGGAAGAAAACGGGCCGGACAGCCCCGGGGATACAAAGAATGAATGGATCCTGAACCGTGTGCCCGCCTCGCCCCCGAAATCCGAATAGGTCCTTAAGGGAACGGTCGTATAGACCTGAACGTCGCTGAGGTCCATGTTGCCGAGGATAAGCTTGCGAACCAGGTGTTGAGGCTCCCCGCAGCCTGATTCCACGAACATGCTGGATCCCGGGTTGATGATACCCTGTATGTCTTCTGCCGCAACCTTCCTCTTCAGATATTCTTCCATGGCTCTGAAGACCCCCCTGACCCAATAATAAGAGCACTCAATAGTTTCTAGAAAATATCAGCTACCTTAATTAAATACTATGTATCGCTACGTATCGGCATGTTCTCACGGCATTATAACAGGCTCTTTCATTGTCTTTTATGCTGTTGTATTTGCAAATGATATTAGATACGCCTGCACCGTAATAAAATGGTTGAGCTGCATGCTTTTACTTGTTTCACCATTTCCCGGTTTTAAGGTAGTATCCGCACACCATGCACAAGGGAAATGACAGGGGACCCTGCACATGAAGATCGTCTTTGCGAGCGACCTCCACGGCCGGCCGGAACTGTATCGACGGTTGTCGGACTTTGCGCTCCGTGTATCGGCCGAGCTTGTCCTTTTAGGCGGTGACCTGCTCCCCACGCGCATCGCCAACCCCAGGGTGCTCCTGAGTGCGAACGAAGACGACTTCCAGGTGTGCCTGCGCGCACAGATCGAATTCATAGACACCTTCCTGGCCGGGGCGTTTCAGGAGCTCATGCGTAAGGTTCCGGGTATGCGCGTCCTCTACATCCCGGGCAACCATGACTGGTCTGCCGCGGTCGAGCACCTGGAGAAGACCGTGCCGGATGCCTGCAACCTTCATGGCCGTACCATGCAGGTCAATGGCATCGACTTTGCCGGTTATGCCTGCGTCACCGATTCCACCTTCTGGGTAAAGGATTATGTGCGCAGGGACCGTGCGGCCGATCCGTACATACGCAGCCGTTTCGCCCTCGTCAGCGACATCGACAGGCTCCGTTTCAGCCCGGACGGTGACTATGCCCTTATGCGCCCGAGCATGGAAGAGGAACTCGCTGGGTTTGTCATCCCCGAACCCCGCAAGACCGTCTGCATGTTCCACTGCCCGCCCTTCGATACCGGCCTCGATACCCTGCACAACGGCAGGCCCATCGGTTCGCGTTCAGTGAGGGCCTTCATCGAGCGCGTCCAGCCCAGGATAAGCCTCCACGGGCACATACACGAGTCGCCCTACATGTCGAACATCTATTTCACTCACATCGGGAAAAGCCTTGCCGTGAACCCTGGCCACGGCCCGTTCTCGCTCCACGGCGTCGCCTTCGACACGGACGACCCGGAAGCTACGCTGACCCACAGCCTTTTTCACAGGGGCACGCCTTCGGAGGGAGCCCTCGAGCGACCGGCCGACCGGCGCATGAGAAAGATCAAGTCGTTCCTCATGGAGAAGCTGCTCAAGGGACGATGAGCCGATACGTTTCTTGAGGGTGCCCATTCAACAGTTCGCGGCATAAGTCCGATAAGACCTTCCATATACGCATCCCTGAGAAGACGGACGGACGAAACGATGCTGCAACCCGAAAGGTATTCCCCCGAAGAGATCAGGAAGATACAGCGGGCATGCTGCCATGTCTTCATGAGCGAAAAGGCCATGAACTCGGTGGTGGTTGCCGGGAACAACGGCAGGAGGCTCCGCTATCCCTTCCTCGAGGGCCTGACCTATGAGGACGTGAAACGGGCGTACCGGACAAACGTGCTCGCCTACCACCCGGATCGGAACCAGGACAAGAACGAAGAGGACATGGGTTTTTATGCGCGCCACATGGAGGGCGTGAACCGGTCATACGAGTACCTCAGCGCGGTCTTCGGCAGGAAAAAGGCGGGGCTCCTCCCGGAATGTCACGGGTACAGCCGCATCATCGCCGTGGGCGGTGCCAAGGGCGGCATCGGCAAGAGCATCTTCGCTGCCAACCTGGGCATGATGCTCTCCTCCCTGGGTATGAGAACCGCCATGGTGGACCTGGACCTGGGCGGATCGGACCTTCACATATACCTAGGGCGCAGCCACATACCCGATATCACCTTGAACGATTACCTCAACCGGAAGATAGCGAGTCTTCAGGACGCTGCCACGCCCATCGACGGCGGACCCATGCTCATCGCCGGCAACAACGGCGAACTCGGCTCGGCCAACATACCGTTCCAGAGAAAGATGCGCCTCATCGAGAACATCAGGAGGATGAACGCGGACTACGTGATCCTCGACCTCGGGGGCGGCACGGATTTCAACACCCTGGACTTCTTCCTGGCTTCGGACATGGCCATCGTGCTCACCACGCTGGACCAGAGCGCCTACCTGGAGGCCTATGCCTTCATCAAGACCGCGCTCCAGAGGAAACTGAACCGGCTCTTCGGCGCGGAATCGACCTTTGCCGCAAGGCACAACCCCGTGCTGAAGGAGATCGTGGCCGAAGGCACCCAAACGCCTGATAAGGACAACCCCAGGACCGTCGGGCTCATGCTCGAAAGGGTCGCCCGCCTGGACCCCCTGAGCCTCCCGCTCATCACCGACGAGGTGCTGAACTTCTCGCCGCACCTGGTGGTCAACCACAGCTTCGACGAGCGCGCCGCCCTCAAGGTGGCCGAGACCCTGCACTCCGTGGCCGCCCAGCGCCTTTCCATTGACATCGACCACGTGGGCTCCATATCCAGGCACCCTGAAATCGAACGGAGCACCTCGTACACCCACCACCCGATCCTCGCCCGGCACCGCTCCGGAAGGTTCGCATCCGAGATGGAATCCATCGTAAGGAAGCTGGGCCTGGCACAGTGATGCGGCTGAAGCCCAAATGTTGTGCATGAGATACAAGCCACATTTACCAGGGAGACACGTTCCTTCAGTTCAGGTCCTAAGCTGAAAATGAGCCTGCTGGAGCCTCGCCTCTATCCAGCACCCTGCGGATCGTTCCGGCGAGATCGTGCAGGGTTACGGGCTTGACCAGCACTTCCTGGATGCCGATCCTGCGGGCCATTTCCTGTGTAATGGAGTCGCTGAATCCGGTGCAGATGATGATAGAGATGTCCGGGCGTATGGCAAGGAACCTTTCCGAGAGACGGTCGCCGTTCATTTTTGGCATGGTGAGGTCGGATATGACCAGGTCGAAGTCCTGTGGGTTCTCCCTGAACGCATCCAGGGCCTCAATGCTGCTCCTGCACGCCGTCACCTTGTAACCCAGCCTCCGGAGCATCATGGAGGTGATCTCTATGATGGGCACCTCGTCGTCCACCACGAGCACGTGCCCGCTGCCGGTGGGCAGGGACTCTTTCTCGTGCCCTTCGGGCCGGACACATTCACTCGCATTGGGAAGGAACACATGGAAGGAGGAGCCCTTCCCTTGAGTGCTTCTGACCCTGATGTCTCCGCCCAGGCCCTTGACGATGCCATGAACGATGGCCAGGCCAAGGCCGGTACCCTCGCCCTTTGCCTTGGTGGTGTAGTACGGGTCGAAGATGCGCTGCAGGGAGTCCGGGTTTATGCCGCACCCTGTGTCCATGATGGTCAGCTCCACATACCTGCGGTCTTCCGGGCCGGCACTTTCGAGCGGGGGATTCTCCTCCTCGCCGAGCTGCCTGAGCCTCACCTCTATGAAGCCTCCTGTCCCGCGCACCGCATGGTAGGCGTTGGTGCACAGGTTCAGCACGATCTGGTGGATCTGGGTGGGATCGGCCTCGATGATGGCTTCGTCGGCCTCTATGGTCCTTATGATCTCAACGCTGGAGGGCAAGGTGGCCCGCAGCATCTTCAGGGCCTCGTCCACCACGGGCTTTATCTTCATGGGCCGGTGTTCATATTCGGTTCTCCGGCTGAAGGTGAGGATCTGCTTCACCAGTTCCTTGGCCCTCTTGCCGGCATTGAGGACCTGTTCCATCTTGGCGTGAACCTGGCTGCCCTGAGGTGTGTCCATGAGCGCGAGCTCGGTATATCCCATGATCCCTGAAAGGATGTTGTTGAAGTCGTGGGCAATGCCGCCGGCCAATGTTCCGATGGCCTCCATCTTCTGGCTCTGATAGAGCTGGTATTCCAGGTTCTTCTGCTCCGTCACGTCGCGCGCTATGCCCCTGAATCCCACCGGGGTCCCCTTCTGGTCGACTATGAGCGAGATGGAGGTCTCCACATAGCACCTGGAGCCGTCCTTGCGTATGAACTCCCAGTCCACGGCCTTGGCAGAAACTCCACTTCGGTACACCTGATTAAAGGTACCGAACACCTTGCGGGCGTTGACGTCGCTCATATAGGTGCGGTTATTCCGGCCCATGAGCTCTTCAGGAGCATACTTCAGGATCTTGCACATGGATCCGTTGAAAAAAATGAAATCGCCCTTCAGGTCCACCTCGTAGTAGCCGTCATCTATCTGCTCCAGGGTCTCCCGGTATTTCTTCTCGCTTTGGCGCAGCGTGTCCTCCATCTGCTTGCGTTCGGTGATGTCGCGGGCAATGCAGATGATGCTGACTACCTTGTTCTCGTGCAATACAGGTGCGCCGCTGATCTCGGCTACTATGTCACTACCGTCTTTTCCGACAAACTCATAGATAGATGACTTGATCCGCTCTCCGGAAAGGACCCGGGTTCCTTCCGCCAGGGCCTTGTCCTGGTATTCGGGCTTGAGGATGTGTATCTCGCTAATCGTTTTTCCCGTCAGTTCTTCAGGCCTGTAGCCGAGAACCTTTTCCACGTGGGGCGAGATGTCCGTAAGGCGCAGGTTCGTATCCACGATGAAGATGATATCCGAGGCGTTCTCCAGGAACAGCCGGTTCCTCTGTTCGCTCTGTTTCAGCTCGTCCTCGAACTTCTTCTGCTCGGTGATGTCCATGAGGAAGTTCATGGTTGCCGGCATTCCCTGCCACTCGATGACAATGGCGCTTATCTCGAGCCACCTTATGTCGCACCCGTTGCAACAAAACCGGAATGTATAGGAATGCGGGATGCTCTCCCCTGCAAGCCTGCGCATGTGATAGTCCAGCAATATATGCCTGTCTTCCTGGTGGACGTGGTCTATGAAGGGCTTGTCCATGAAGTCCGCTTCGTTTATCTCGGGCAGGGCCCTTGCCTTGGCATTCATATATTTGATCAGTCCGTCCTGGACGACGATGATGTATTCGTTCGAGCTCTCGATGAGCCTCCAGTACTTCTCCTCTTCGGAAGCCTTCGGTCTTGAAGCCTTTTTCTTCATGGCCTCCATGTCTATGCCCATGGACTGGACCTCGACCACCGAGCCCCTTTCGTCGTACAGGGCCTGGTGCGTCCAGCGGTGGCTCCTCATCCCGCGCAATTCGCCTGCCGCGTGCTCACAGGTGAGAAACGGCCGGCCCTCCCTGAGGACATCGAGACACCGGTCCACCAGGCGCTTTTCGTCTGGGCTTATGACGCTGAACAGGCTCCTGCCCATGAGCCTGTCCCGGCTCTTCCCGAGAAAGCCGCAGAAGGCTTCGTTGACCAGGGTAATTTTGCCGTCCAAGGGGCGTATGCGGCAGATGAGCGCGGAAGAATGTACCTGTGATTCCTCGTAGATATGATTCATAGATGCGGGTTTCCTCCGGATGATCCGTGTCTGAGTGGTATTTTCTATCAGGGATGGAGTGGGTGTCTGATCTGTTTTGTGTTCATCTTGAAAAAAGATCTAGATCAGGGAAGTGGAAATGTAAAGGATAAAATATCATAACTCTGGTACGTGTGTTTCCTGTGCCAATTGTTTATTATGCCATTATTACAAATAGTTGGTTGTTTTCATGTTTTAGAATAAGGCGGCTCTCCACTTGGGTTACCTCTTATTATAGCGTTCTACCCCCTGGGGTAAATCACCTCTTTCTCCGAGATGATGGCGGTAATCAGTCCATGCGGTACCACATCGAAGGCAGGGTTGAACACCTTCACGTCCGGTGCCGACCTTTTCCCGTGGAAGGAAAGGACCTCCAGGGGCTCGCGCTCTTCAATGACGATCTCTTCACCGCTTGCAGTATCGGGATCAAAGGTGGATCTCGGGGCCGCGATATAGAAGGGTATCTCATGGGCCCGGGCCAGGACGGCCAGCGAATAGCTGCCCACCTTGTTGGCCGCATCCAGGTTGCGGGCGATCCTGTCCGCGCCCACGATCACGGCGTCTACCCTGCCCTTCTTCATGAGCCAGCCCGCCATGGAGTCCGTGATGAGTGTGCAGGGGATGGCATCGTGATAAAGCTCGTATGCGGTGATCCTGGCGCCCTGGAGCAGCGGCCGCGTTTCGTCCATGTAGACCATGTCGAGCCTGCCTAGTTCGTGGAGCCTGCGGATGACGCCGATGGCGGTCCCCATGCCCCCGGTGGCCAGGGAACCTGCGTTGCAGTGCGTGAGAACCGAGCAGGTATGGTCCTTTTCGAAAAGGCCTGCCCCCAGGGTTGCCATGGATTCATTGGCCGCGATTTCCTCCGTCCAGATGGCCTCTGCCTCCCTGAGCAGCATGCCGCGGAGGTCTTCCTTGTTTGCGTGCTTTATGGCCTCCAGGCAGCGGTTCACGGCCCATGCGAGATTCACCGCAGTGGGGCGGGCGTTCTTGAGCAGTTCCGCTGCCCTGGCCAGATAAGCCTTGCCGGACGAGACCGAGAGCACGAGCCCGAATGCGGCCGCTATGCCGATGGCAGGCGCCCCCCGCACGGCAAGGGTCCTGATGGCCCGGGCCACGTCATGGGGGGTTGTGCAGGCTATCCACGCCTCCTTTCCCGGGAGTTTCCTCTGGTCGAGCACGTGGAAGGTGCTGTCACTGAAATAAAAAGGCCTGATCATGGGCTGAGAAGTTCCTTTATAAGCCCCTGGGAGACCTTGGGGTTGGCCTTCCCTTTGCTCCTCTTCATGACCTCGCCCACAAAGAAACCCAGGAGCTGAACCTTGCCGGAGCGATACTGGGCCGTCTCCTTGGGGCTGGACTCGATGACCTCCAGGATGATCTTCTTCAGGGCGTCCTCGTCGCTCACCTGCTCCAGGCCGAGCTCTTTCATGATTTCCAATGCGGGCTTACCCGTGTGGGCCATCCTGGAAAAGATCTCCTTTGCCGCGAGTCCTGAGACTGCTCCATCCTTGAGCATACTCACCAGGGCGGTGAGCATGGCGGGCGTCACCAGGAGTTCCTCCATTGAAATCGCCTTTTCATTGAGGACCCGGACGACCTCTGACATGATCCAGTTGCTGATCTCCTTGGGCGAATCGAGCAGCTTGACGCACTCCTCGAAATAGTCGCCCAGGGACCTGATTTGGGTGAGCTGCTCCGCGTCGTAGGCGGGCAGGCCGTAGATCTCCGCAAACCTCAGTCGTCTGGCTGCAGGCAGCTCGGGGAGTCGGGAGGATATTCCCCTTATATATGCGTCGTCCACCACGACGGGCACCAGGTCAGGGTCGGGGAAATAACGGTAGTCATGGCTTTCCTCCTTGGAGCGCATGGACACGGTCATGCCCCTGGCTGCATTCCAGAGCAGCGTTTCCTGGGCGACATCCAGGCCTGAGTCGATAAGCTTTGTCTGCCTGGCTATCTCGTAATCAAGGGCCCTCTGGACGTTCCTGAAGGAGTTCATGTTCTTGAGCTCCGTGCGTGTCCCCAGGCGGTCCGAGCCCTTCGGCATGACCGAGACGTTGGCGTCGCACCGCAGCGAGCCTTCCTCCATGTTCCCGTCGCAGATCTCAAGGTACATGAGGATCTGCCGCAGCTCCCTCAGGTAGGCTGCCGCCTCCTGCGGCGTGGAGATATCCGGCTCGGTGACGATCTCCAGGAGCGGCACACCGGCGCGGTTGAAGTCGATGTAGGAAAACGGCCCGGCCTCGTCATGGACGCTCTTCCCTGCATCCTCCTCCATGTGGATGCGCCTTATGCCTATCCTCTTAACCGCTCCGTCCACGGTTATATCCAGGTGGCCGCTGCTGCACAGCGGGTTCTCGTACTGGGTGATCTGATAGCCCTTGGGCAGATCGGGATAGAAATAGTTTTTCCTTGCGAATATGTTTCTTGTCTCTATGGTGCAGCCGAGCGCCAGACCCAGCCTGACGCCGAATTCCAGGACCTTCCGGTTGAGGACCGGCAGTACCCCGGGCATGCCCATGCAGACCGGGCACGTGGCGCTGTTGGGGCCGCGCGTGGCGGTGTTCGGGCATGGGCAGAAGATCTTGGACTGTGTCAGGAGCTGGGCATGGACCTCGAGGCCGATCACCGCTTCAAAATGACTCAAGGTCTCACCTCGTGAAACCTGGTGTGGTCCTGGAAGGTCATGCCGGCGCCCAGGAGCATGTGGTCCATGAAGGCAGGCGCCATGAGCTGGAGCCCTATGGGCATCCCGCCCTCGCCGAATCCGCACGGGATGCTCAGTGCCGGGATACCGGCGAGGTTGGCGGGTATGGTGTAGGTGTCCAGGAGATAGATGCTCAGCGGATCGTCCATCATGGCGTCCATGTCGAACGCGGTCACGGGCACGGTGGGACCGGCGATCATGTCGCACGACTCGAACGCCTTGTGCAGGTCCTCCATGATGAGCGTCCTCACCTGCGATGCCTTCTTGAAGTAGGCGTCGTAATAGCCTGCGGACAGGGCGTAGGTTCCGAGCATGATCCTGCGTTTCACCTCTTTGTTGAAGCCCTTTTCCCGCGTCTCGCAGTACATCTCCAGGAGGTCCTTCTCGTCACCGTGCCTGGCGCCGTATCGCACCCCGTCGTAACGCGCGAGGTTCGAGCTGGCCTCCGCGGGCGCGATGATGTAGTACACGGCCACGGCGTACCTGAGGCGGGGAAGGTCAACAGGGACTATTGCAGCGCCCAGCTCCCTGAATACGGATACGGCGTATCGAACGGAGCGCTCGACATCCCGGTCTAGGCCCTCTGCAAAGAACACCTCGGGCACGCCGATCCGGATGCCCCTCATATCCAGCCCATCGAGCAAGGTGGGGGCATAGACACCTTTCACGCTGGTGGAATCGCGTTTGTCATAACCCTTTATGGCGTCGAACAATACGGCCGCATCGCGTGCGCTGCGCGCCATGGGGCCGATCTGGTCCAGCGATGAGGCAAAGGCCACAAGGCCGTACCGGGATACCGTCCCATAGGTCGGCTTGAGGCCCGTGATGCCGCAGAAGCTCGCAGGCTGGCGGACAGACCCTCCCGTGTCGGAGCCGAGCGCGCCTGCGCACAGACCCGCAGCGATGGCAGCGGCAGACCCTCCGCTGGAGCCTCCCGGCGTCTTGCGTTCATCCCAGGGATTTTTTGTCGGGCCCCGGTTGCCGGTGTTTGTGGCTGAGCCCATGGCGAACTCGTCGAGATTCGTCTTGCCGATGATGACTGCGCCGCGCCTCTTCAGCAGTTCGATGACATGGGCGTCATAGGTTGGAACAAAGTCTTTCAGGATATTCGAGGCGCAGGTAGTGTGTATTCCCTTGGTGCAGATGTTGTCTTTGACGGCAATGGGAATGCCGGCAAGCAGGTCGTCCTCCCCGTCGAGGATCGCCTCACCCGAGACCTCGGCCTGGGCCAGCGCGCCGTGGGCGTCCACGCAGATGAAGGCGTTGAGCGAATCCTGTCCGATACGCACCAGGAGGTTTTCCAGGTGCTTCCTTGGCGTTATCTCGTCTTTCCTGTAGCTGCGGGCCGTGTCCAGCATGTCCTACTCTTGCCCTATCACTCTGGGGACAACAAAGGAACCCTCATGGACCTCCGGGGCATTGCACGTGGCATCGTGGGTGGATTGGGGCAGCCCGGCGTCATCGTCCCTCAGGGCATTGGCGGTAGACCTGACATTGAAGGTCGGCTCCACCCCTGCCGTGTCCACCTCAGCGAGCATATCCATGTAATCGAGGATGGCGCTCAGCTCTCTCTGCAGGGATTTCACCTCCTGGTTCTCCAGATTGAGGTGCGCAAGACGCGCAACATGCAAGACATCTGACTCGGTTATCCTCACGCCTCCCCCCTTAACGATCAAGATAATAATATATAATAATTCACGAGCATGCTCAAGGATAGGTTCATGGAATATTTCAAGAGATAATTGAATTGATAATATTCCATATGCCCTTTATAATGGAGTAGTTAATTGCATTAGTGCCTATTCATTCATCTCTAGAGGGAGGTATTCAATGGCAAAGTTCGAGGAAAAATCCATTCCGGCAGTCTTCCAGAATCGTTCGGAGCAATATGGTCAGAGGGCCATCGTCGCCTTCAAGAACAAGAGCGGTGTGTATGAGGACATCTCGTGGGCCAGGATGAACGAGATGGTCCGCAACCTTGGCTACTTTCTGATCGCCAGGGGCATTCAACCCGGCGACAAGGTGGCCCTGTTCTCCCCGAACCGGTGGGAGTGGTGGGTGACAGACCTCGCCATCCTCTCCGTCGGGGCTGTCAATGTTCCGATCTATGCCACCAACTCCGCAGAAGAGTCCCGGTATGTGATCGAGAACTCCGACTCCAGGATGTGTTTCGTGGCCACCAGGGAACACATGCAAAAGATCCTGGAGGTGAAACCCAAGCTCCCCAATCTCAAGGAAATAATCATTTACGACCCCCTGGAAAAACCCGTCGAAGGGGTCATCGAACTGTCCGCAGCCCTCCAGGAAGGCGCCAAGAGCGCGGCGCCACAGAAGTTCGATGAGAGGATCAACGGCATCAAGGCCCAGGACCTTGCCACCATCATCTACACCTCCGGCACCACCGGACCGCCCAAGGGGGTCATGCTCTCGCACAACAACTTCTTTGCCAACGTGAACCAGATATACAATGTGGACCCCGAGATCTTCAAAAGGTCTGACGAGCTCACCTTCCTGTCGTTCCTCCCGCTGGCCCATTCCTTCGAGCGCACCTGCGGCTACTACACCCCCATGTCCTTCGGCATGAAGGTGTATTTTGCCGAGGACTTCGCCAAGATCCTGGAGAACTTCCAGGAGGTGAGGCCGGTCTGTATCGTGAGCGTGCCCAGGCTCTATGAAAAGATCCACTCGGGCATCGTCGCCAAGGTTTCCACTGCGCCGCCCGTCAAGAAGGCCATCTTCAACTGGGCCATGTCCATCGCGGCGCAAAACCTGCCCTACATCTGCAATGAAAAACCGCGCAGCGGCTTGTTTGCCTTCAAGTACAACCTGGCCGACAAGATCATCTTTTCCAAGCTGAAAACGGCCCTGGGCATGGACAAGCTTGAGTTTGCCTTCTCCGGAGGCGGACCTTTGTCGGTCTCGGATGCGGAGTTTTTCCTCGGCATGGACATCACCGTAATAGAGGGCTTCGGCCTTACGGAGACGACCCCGGTTACCAATTCCAACAACCGCCACAAGATCAAACCGGGAACGGTGGGCCCTGCCGTCAAGGACACGATCTGCAAGATCGGTGACGGAGGCGAGCTGCTCCTCAAGGGTCCGCAGGTCATGATGGGGTACTACAAGAATCCCGAGGCCACCAGGGAGGCATTCACCCCCGACGGTTTTTTCAGGACCGGCGACATAGCCGAGATCGACAAGGACGGCTATGTAAAGATCACCGGTCGTCTCAAGGACATCATCGTCACCTCGGGCGGCAAGAACATCTCTCCCCAGAATATTGAGAACAGCCTGAAGGCGTCCAAGTACATCGAGCAGGTCGCCATCATCGGCGACAACCGCAAGTATCTCTCAGCCCTCATCGTCCCCGCATTCACCGAGATCGAGGCATGGGCGAAAGACAATAACGTTCAGTTCGCTTCCCGCAGGGAGCTTGTGGAGAACCAGAAGGTCAAGGATCTGTACACCAGAGAGATCGAAGAAAACATGAAGGACTATGCCCGTGTCGAACAGATACGGAAGTTCGCACTGCTCGAAAAGGAGTGGTCTCAGGATACCGATGAGCTCACCCCGACCCTCAAGCTCAAGCGCCGGGTTATTCATCAGAAATACAACAACATCATCGACAGCCTGTATCCAGCTGAAGACTAGTATGATCAGCGGGGTGATGAGTGCACTTCTCATCACCCCGCTTTTACATCATTACGTCTTTTATGATGCACATGAGGTTATTTATTTTCTTATAAAGAGTCATGATCATTGCGTGATCAATAAACCTTATCAATATCAACCTTAATCCAACAGGTTACTTACATAACACCTGTCTTTCAGAACGCATGGAGTAACCTCATTGTTGCTATTGAAATAAATTATTACTTCCATTATATTGAGTAAATATTTAAGGCGGTATTTGCTACAATAATCTATGAGGAGGGTATTGCATGGCAGAATATAAAGAAACTTCCATGGGCGCAGTTTTCCAGAATCGAGTTCAGAAGTTCGGCGATAAAACTCTCGTTATTTTCAAGAACAAAGAGGATAAATGGGAAGAGATCTCCTGGAACAAGTTGAATGTATTGGTACGCGATCTCGGCCTGTTCCTGATCAACAGGGGCATTCAGCCTGGTGACAAGGTTGCCCTTTTCTCTCCGAACAGGTACGAGTGGTGGGTTGCAGACCTGGCCATCATCTCTGTCGGGGCTGTGAACGTACCGATTTACGCTACCAACTCACCGGAAGAATGTCGGTATATCATAGAAAATTCTGATTCGAAGATGTGCTTCACGGGTACGAAAGAGCACATGGACAAGATCCTCGAGGTCAAAGGGAAGCTTCCCAACCTGAAAGAAGTCATCCTCTTCGATGATCTGGACAAGATCCCCTCGGACGTCATCAGCCTTAAGGCCGCCTACAAGGAAGGCAAGGACTACAAGAACAAGGACGAGTTCGATAAGAGGCTCAAGCCCATCAATATCGAAGACGTGGCCACCATCATCTATACCTCTGGCACTACAGGCAACCCCAAAGGCGTCATGCTCACCCACAAGAACTTCGTGTCCAACGTGAACCAGCTCAATGCGGTTGACCCTGAATTCCTCAGCGGAGACCATACGTTCCTTTCGTTCCTGCCCCTGGCACATTCCCTGGAGAGGACCGTCGGTTACTATGCAGCCATATTCCTCGGCCACAAAGTGGCCTTTGCAGAGAGCACGGAAAAGCTCCTGCAGAACTTCGGCGAGATTCGACCCACCTTCCTGGTAAGTGTTCCGCGCATCTATGAGAAGGTCCATTCCGGAATCACTGCAAAGGTGGCTACGGCACCCCCAATCAAAAAGGCCCTGTTCAACTGGGCCATGGGTATCGCCAAGGATAATCTTCCCTATATCTGCAACAACAAGGAAAGAACCGGATGGTTCGCGTTCAAGTACAACCTGGCCGACAAGATCATCTTCAGCAAGCTCAGGACAGCCCTGGGCATGGATAAGCTGCAGGGCGCCATGTCGGGCGGCGGTCCTCTTTCCGTATCCGATGCCGAATTCTTCCTGGGAATGGGCATCAGGGTCCTTGAAGGTTTCGGCCTCACCGAGACTACCCCTGTAACGAACGGCAACAAGCCGAAGAAGATCAAGCCGGGCACCGTGGGTCCCGCCCTGAAGGACACCATCATCAAGATCAGCCCTGACGGAGAGATCCTCATCAAAGGCCCGCAGGTCATGAAGGGCTACTACAAGAACGAGGCGGCAACAAAAGAAGCCTTTACCGAAGACGGCTTCTTCCGCACCGGCGACATCGGCGAGATCGACGCAGACGGCTATATGAAAATCACCGGCCGTATCAAGGACCTTATCGTAACCTCAGGCGGCAAGAACATCTCTCCGCAGAACATCGAAAACACGCTTATGGCCTCCAAGTTCATCGAGCAGGTGGCCGTCATCGGCGACAACCGGAAATACCTGTCAGCCCTTATAGTGCCATCCTACGCCTCCCTGGAGACGTGGGCCAAAGACAACAACATCACCTTCACCAGCAAAAAGGATCTCATCTCCAAACCCGAGGTACAGAAGCTCTTCGAGAGCGAAATCGGGGACCAGATGAAAGACTACGCCCGGGTCGAGCAGATCAGGAAGTTCACCCTGCTGGAGACCGAATGGTCACAGGACACCGGCGAGATGACGCCCACCATGAAGGTGAAGAGGAAGGTCATCAACCAGAAATACGGCCAGATGATCGAGGCCATGTATCCTCCGGAATAAGCATTACCGTTTAACTGAACCGCAAAGGGGCGGCAGGGTAACCTGCCGCCCCTTATTTCTTCAAGACTAACGAGCCGTATTCCTGTGACTCTTACATTACAATCCGAAAGGACTGCAGCTTCTTCCAAGCCGGCCTCTTCAGGATAATGATATCGCCTGAGAAGAGGCGACATCATTATCCTGAAGAGGTGGATGACCTACATCTTCGCCGCCAGAACCGCCGCCCCGATGGCGCCGTTCACCTGGGCGGAATCGTTTACTTCTATGGCTGTATTGAATTTCGCCTCCAGTGCCCTGACCACGCCGACATTCTTGGCGACACCACCGGTCATCATGATGGGCGGTTCGGTCTTTACCCGCTGCGCCATGGCATAGACGCGCGATGCCACGGATTCGTGGATGCCGGCGATGATGTTGTCCCTGGTTTCGCCTTTCGAGATCAGGGAGATGACTTCTGATTCCGCAAAGACCGTGCATATGCTGCTGATGCGGGATGGATTCGCCGATTTCAGCGACAGTGAACCGAACTCATCCAGGTTCACCTCCATGGCGCGCGCCATGACCTCCAGGAAGCGGCCGGTGCCGGCGGCGCACTTGTCGTTCATCACGAAGTCCTTCACCATGCCCAGCGCATCCACTGCAAGGGCCTTGCTGTCCTGGCCGCCCACATCGATGACTGTCCTGACTGCATTGTTGAGGAAATGCGCCCCTGACCCGTGGCAGATGATCTCGGTCATGGCCTTGTCGGCGAACGGCACCGAGTTCCTGCCGTAGCCGGTGGAGATTATCCTGCTTATGGAAGAACGCTCCATGGCCAAGGCGTCCAGAAGCTCCTCGTAAACCTTTCTGGCGGCCACTTCGACGTTGTACCCGGTAAAGATGACCCTGGTGCCGAGTATCCTTCCGTCTTCAAGGACCGCCGCCTTGGTGGTGATGGAACCTATGTCGATGCCTGCTGTTCTCATGATGGCCTTTATTCTTTCATATGGCGGAAGCCCCGCCGTCCACGAGGATGGTCTGTCCTGTTATGAACCCGGCGGCGTCCGATGCGAGGAACAGTATGGGGTGCACGACATCCATGGGTTCGGCGATGCGCCCGAGAGGGATGGCCTTGACGATCTGGGAGTGGATGATATCGTTCGACCAGAAGGGCTTGCTGAACTCGGTCCGAACCATGGAAGGCGCAACCGCGTTCACCTGGATCCCGAAGGCGGCCAGCTCCGAGGCCAGGACCTTGGTGAGCATCTCCACCCCGGCCTTGGCAATGCCGTAAATGCCCATGGCAGGCGATGCCCTGTGGCCTGCTATGGAAGAGACGTTCACTATCTTGCCCTTCTTCTGCCCCCGCATGATCCTGGCCGCCCTCCTGGAGCACAGGAACGTGCCGTTGAGGTTGGTGTCCATGATCTTCTGCCACAGGTTTGTCTCGGCATCCGCGAGGTCAGGGGTGAGAAGGTTCATGCCCACGTTGTTTATGAGCGCATCCACCCGCGAGAACTTTGCAAGCACCGCGTCGAACATCTTCTCCACGTCTTCTTCCTTCGCGATGTGCGAACTCACGGCCATGACCCTCTCCCCGCCGTTGATGAGGGCAAGGGCAGCATCGAGCGCCAACTGCTTCCTGCCGCATATGGCCACGAGCGCGCCCTGATTCACCAGTTCACGCGCAATCTCCAGCCCGATGCCCCTGCTGGCGCCTGTTACGACGAACACCCTGTCTTCAAGACCATATCTGATAGCGCCCATGATTGTCCTCTCCCTATCCTTTTTTCTGTTTGATGAGCTCCATGAAGGCATCGATGCGCGTGGCGGTCTGGCTCTCGGAGAAGGTCCTCTCGTCGACCATGTGCGACTCGATCATCATGCAGGGTATGCCCTTTCGCTCCTGGACCATTTTCATAATATCGTACTGGCCGAAGGAATACGGCTTGCAGCTCCTGTTGGAGTGCATCACCATGCCGTCCACCTGGTACTTGTCTATCATCTCGAAGATTGTCTTGACCATCTCGTCGATGCCGATATTGAGGTATATGCGCGTATATGCCTCTGCCATGGAATCAAGAAAGTTGTCCTCGTCGATATACTTCATGGATCCACACCAGGCGGTGGTGTAGGTGTCGGCCACCAGGCAGGCGTCGTGCGAGGCGAAGGTGTCCGAGAGCCACTTGAGCCGGTACCACACGGGCAGGTTGTCCCAGAGGAGCCGATACCTCTCTTTGGGAACGGCCCAGATCCCCTGCTCGATGTGCTCGTTCATCTCAATGAGGAGCTCCTGATAGAAATCCACCACCGTCTGTGTGCCGCGCAGGGTGACGATAAGGGCGAGAAAGAAGAACGCATCGAAGGCGGTGATGGGTGCGGGCTTGTGTGCGGCCGCATCGAGGACCTGCTGCCAGAGGCGCTGGCCTTCGATGGACAGGCGTCCCACCTCTTTGCTCTTTTCCATGTCAAAGGGCCTGCCGCAGACCTGCTCGAGAAAGGCTATGTACTCGTCCAGCTGCGCGCGCACATACTTCCTGGCGATATCGGGGAACTCGGTGTGGCAGAACGGCGTGTCGAAGACGAAGAGCGGCACATTGAAGTAACGGGCGTGTATCTCGTACCACTTGAGCACCGTGCCGCAGATATTGTTGCAGCAGATGAGCATGTCGGGCCTGGGCAGGCCGCCGATGGGGCCGCCGTTCTCGAGGGCGCAGGCGATATCGGCCCTCGCGTATGAACACAGGTCGGGGCTGTAACCCAAAGCCTCCGCCTTTTCACAGAGGTCTGCACCCATGTGCGACGCCCCGATCATGGCATCATAATTCTCCGGGTACACCGGTATCACATCCATGACTATGAGCGGCTCCACCGGGCCGCCGCTGGTGATCCAGGCGACCTTCTTCCCGGTCTGGGGGGCGGATTTGGCATCGATATAGTACTCGGTCATGATCTCCCGCATGCGCTTGGCGGATCTGAACTTCCTCTTGTCCTTCTCTTGCGTGGGCGTGCTCATGGTATCACCTCGTCTGACGGCTGATGCCGCACCTTACATAGTCTCTTTATGAACAAAGCGTTACGGGTCATCGCTGCACTTCCTCACAGCATCTGGGCAAACGTCTCGAATCTCGTGAGCAGCTGCCCTTCGGGCGGGAGCTGCGCCTCTATTTCCAGGAGCATGTTCGGTATGCCCTCCTTGTCCAGGCACCCCTTGAGGTAGGGATAATCGAAGCTGTGGGGGTCACAGAACTTGAGCTGGAGGAAAATCACACCATGGACCGAGTGCTCCCGGGCGAGCCTGACAAGATTCTCTCCCCTTGAGGTGATCGAGGAATGCTTTGCCGGGCAGATGATCCTGCTGAAGTACCTCCGTGCCAGGGCGCTCAGGGGGTCCCCTTCTTCATCGACAGCCCCCTCGAAGTAACGGGACCCGGTGCACAGGTCGTCCCACACGACATCAACACCCGCACGTTCGAGCAGGCCGTAGATATCGGGCTGGTCGCACACACTGCCCACGAGCATGACCCGCCTGCGAGCGCTCTTCCCGCCCTGCAATGCCCCCTCGAGCTGCCCCACGAGCTCTTCCAGCAATTCGGCCGCCCTTTGCCGGTCCATGATCATGGAACCCTTGAGAACGGTATTGAGCTCGCCGCCGCTGATCAGGGAGGGATGCCCGGAATGCATGGAATAAAGCGTCTTCAGCGAGGAGCGGATCCTGTTGTACAGGGATATGGACCGTCTCATGTCATCATCGGTGAGAGTAATACCGAAGGCACTCTCCAGGTCACCCTTGAATTTCCTCAAGACATCCTCGAAATACTCCCTGGAGCTTTCAGTGGTGAGCTTGACCGGCCAGACGATATCGGCAAAAAAGCGAAAGGAGGTGTTCAGCCTCCAGATGTCTGAAAGCCTCTGGATGGAATCACAGGTATGGGGGAATACCGCGCCATCGAGGTAGTCGAGCCTTCCCGTGAGCACATCCGCGAGCGCCCCCCTTACCAGGGAACAGCAGTAAGCCTGGAGGTGTTTGTCCGCCATGCTCGTGTCGTCCCTTGCCCCGAAGAGTCGTAACGGGTGGATCCCTGCGGCATGGAGGATCTCCTCAGGGGTGTACGAGCAGAAGTATCCTATGCACATTTTCTTCCGCCCTTTCATCTCCCTGGCATAGAGGTGCGGATCAGATGCCGCCCTTTTGAATTCCTGGACTATGTTCATATAGGCTCCCTCATGCTGAGCTGACTGCCTGAAAGCCGTCTTCATTGTTCCAGGCAGAACAATGCATTCTGTTCTTGTCGTATTCCATCATAACATAAACCGTGCCGCCAAAAGCCATACCTTTTGCGGAAATCCCTATTCCATGCCGGAATATTTTCCCTCGGCACGCAATCTTGCCTTCTCTTCTTCTTCCAGGACATTGAATGCGATCTTGCCCACCAGGGTCTTGGGAAGATCGGAACGGAACTCGATCTCACGGGGACAGCTCCACTTGAGAAGTTCGAGGGCGCAGTGATCCATGAGTGCCTTCTCCATTTCCGGCGAGGCATGTGTCTGATCCTTGAGGACCACAAATGCCTTCACCCTGGAGATCTGGTTCTTGTCCGGCACGCCGATGACGCATGCCTGATCCACTGACGGATGCGCCCTCAGGACGTTTTCCACCTGGGCAGGGTAGACATTGACCCCGGATGACTTGATCATTCGTTTCTGCCTGAGCTTGAAATAGAAGAACCCGTCCGCATCCATGGTGGCAATATCGCCGGTATGGAGCCATGTGCGGCCGTCTTCGTGCTGCTTGAGCACGGAGCGGGTCTCTTCTTCCTGATCGAGGTAGCCGAGCATGACTGCAGGGCCGTGAAGGCAGATCTCGCCTTCCTCTCCCAGGGGGGCTTCCTCCGTCGTATCCAGCTTGACCACCTTGGCAAGCATGTCGGGAAAGGGGATGCCGATGCTCCCCTCCCGGTATTCCGTCAGGGGTGTGGCCATGATGCCCGTCACCGACTCGGTGAGACCATAGCCTTCAAGGAGTTTTACGTTGCCTCCCTGGCGCCTGACAATAGATTCGAATTCTTCCTTTACTGTGCGGGGCAGCGTGTCGGCCCCGCTGAAACACCCCTTCAGGCAGGACAGGTCCGTCGAGTTGAACTCCTTGTTGCGGTTCAGCGCGTCATAGAGGGTCGGCACACCGATGACAAAAGACGGCCTCTTCTTCCTGATGAGCCCGGCCACATCCTCGGGTGTGAACCTGGGGACGAGGATGCTCTTGCCGCCGCCCATGAAGGTCGCATTCACGCATACACCCAGGCCGAACCCGTGAAATATGGGCAGGATCGCCAGGACATCGCTGTACCGCTCGTCCATCCCTGCCCAGTGGGCCGTCATGAGGCCCTGGGAAATGAAGTTCATGTGGGAGAGCATGATGCCCTTGGGGAAGCCGGTGGTCCCTCCGCTGTACATGATCACCGCCATGTCGTCGGGGTTTGACACCGCCTTGGCAACCCGTGGGTACTTGCTCTTCATCATATCCCCCCACCACACCACCGAACTGTCCCGGGGGACCTTCGGGATCTTTCTCCCCAGTGTCAGATTGAATCCAATCTTCTTCGCCAGGGGCATATAATCCTGTATCTTCGCCAGGATCAGGGTCTTGCAGGGGGTATTGTTCATGACCTGCCTGAAATTTCCATAGAAGGCATCGATGGTGAGCGCCATGGTGCTCTTGCTTATGTTAAGATAGAATTCAATCTCCTTGGCCGGCGAGAGGGGATGGATCATGCTCGCCACCGCGCCCAGCTTGTTCACTGCATAGAAGCAGATGATCCCCTGCGGGCACGTGGGCATGGATATGGTCATGCGGTCACCCTTTTTCAGGCCCAGGGCGACGAGGGCATCCGCGCACCTGTCGATTTCTTCTGCAAATCTCCTGTAGGTGCTCGTATAATCGAAAAAATCATAACAGACCTTCTCGGGTACCCTCTCCACGGTCTGCATCAGTGCTTCATAGAGGGTCATGCGCGGGTAATCGATGGAATGCGGAACCGTGCCGTAATAGCTCAACCAGGGTTTGTTCTCAAACATGCTACGCTCCTCCATGATGATCTGGTTTTACCGGTTATAATGTTCATCAATCACGTATCTGCCCTGCAGTTATACGTAAGTTTTTCAGGGGTCTTGAATCCATTGCCTTCCGATGTTCGATATTGTCGAACGTTGTTCCGTTATGATATGGAAAAAGTGATTCAGCGTCAACATGAAAACTGCAGAGGCCGGATATGGGGGATGGAACCCGATGAGATTCTTATTTAAGTCTCACTCCGCCCGGGACAGAAATCTCTTCCTCATTGGCCCCCATTGGTCTATACTTTAAAAAAATACCTTCATAACAGTGAATATATGAAGCAGAATAAAAGACTTATCCAATCCATCAAAAGAGCCTCCGACATCCTGTCCCTGTTCATCGATGAAAAGAAACCCCTTGGCATAACCGAGTTCTCAAAGAGGCTCGGCCTCGCAAAGACCACCATCGCAGGCATTGTCTCCACGCTCGAGGCC
Organism: uncultured Bacteriovoracaceae bacterium; assembly: GCA_964600235.1. Lineage (GTDB taxonomy): Bacteria > Desulfobacterota > Desulfomonilia > UBA1062 > UBA1062 > MWEI01. The sequence goes on from CAZRIV010000001.1 coordinate 370,613, forward strand.
CTGGGTTTCCTGGAAAAGGACCCGTTCGTGGGCAAGTATCGACTCGGCCCCCAGCTCTTTCAGCTCGGCATGAAGTGCGCCACGAACATGGACCTGGTCAATATCGGCAGGGCATGGATGGAACGCCTCTGCTTTCAATTCATGGAACCGGTCAACCTGGGCATGCTCGTGGGTGACAAGGTCACGGTCGTCATGCGGGTGGAACCGGAGAACCGCTACATGGTCTTCCCCCAGGCAGGCTCCGTTATCCCCCTGCACTCCACCTGCATCGGCAAGATGCTTCTCGCCCACATGGACAGCACCAAAAGAGGCCTCCTGATCGCCCAATGCCGTTTTGAGAAGTTCACGGAGCACACCATCACCTCTGTTACCCGCTTCTTAGAAGAGATCGAGCAGGTAAGACAGACCGGGATCAGTCTCGACAACCAGGAATCCATCATGGGCCTGGCAGGGATCGGCGGACCCGTTTTCAACCATACCGGGCAGATCATCGCCGCTTTCGCCATCACCGGCAACCCTGAGAACATCGCAAAGCGCCGCAAAGACATCATCGAGGCCGTAAGATTCACCTCGAAGCAGGTATCCTCCCAGCTCGGGTTCTTACTAGATTGAGGCACGCATCCAGTGCCCAGGAGGTAAAACATGAAGACGGTATCAGTCCCTTCACGGCTCTGGCATGAAAATACCGAGATACAGCTCTCCTTTCCGGACTCCTGGGATGTGGACATCCTGAACTCACCGGGCCTTGACAAGCCCGGCCTGGAACTTGAACGCATTAAATATAAGGCAGAGAACCCTCTCGACGGCCCGGGCCTTGAAGAGCTCGCCAGGGGCAGGAAACAGGCCGTCATCGTATTCGATGACATGACAAGGCCCACCCCGGTCAGGGACATCGCCCCTTATGTGCTGGATATCCTGCACAGGGCAGGCATGAAGCCCGAGCAGATCCGTTTTCTCTGGGCGCTCGGTTCTCACGGTGCCTACGACATGGTCCAGGCAAGGAAGAAACTCGGCGATCATATTGTAGAGAATTATGCAGTATACAATCATGATCCCTTCCAGAATACCGTTCGGGCCGGAAGGACGCCCACCGGGGTGGAGGTCTGGTTCAACCGGGAATTCATGAACTGCGACCTGAAGATAGGCATCGGCTGCATCACTCCGCACGTCCATGCGGGCTTCGGCGGCGGCGCCAAGCTCATCATGCCGGGTGTTGCCGGTATCGAGACCATCAATCAGTTCCACAACCAGCTCTTCCGCGACCAGGCCCGTACCGGGCTAGGAAATTTTGAAAACAATATCATGCGCGCCGAATGCGATGCGGCAGGCGACCTGGCCGGCCTCGATTTCAAGGTGGACTGCCTCATCAACCGCAGGGGGCAGATAACCGACCTTTATTCCGGCACCTTCCGGGCCACCCATGCCGCCGGGGCCAAAGAGGGCAAGGATCACTATGGGATTCCTCACTGCTCAGGATATGATATTGTCGTATGCAACTCATATGCTAAGGCCTCCGAGTCGGCGATCGCTCTCCTCCTCGCCCTCCAGACCCTCAAACCCGGCCAGGGGACCGCTGTCCTCATCTCCGATGCACCGGAAGGACAGGTTCCCCACTACGTGATGAGGTCATGGGGTATCGACTACGGCGGGCGGCACTATACCCCCCGGCCGCCGGGCTACATCCGGATCTTCATGAAAAGGCTCATCGTGCTGAATCCGCAGCCTGACAGGACAAGTCTGGACCTAGTCTGCCACCCGGACGATGCAACCGTGGTCAGGTCTTGGCCTCAGGTGATTTCGCTCCTCAAGGAGGAATATCCCAGATCAGCCAAGGTTGCCGTGATACCGGACGGGACCATGCAATATATCAGGACCGACTGAGGGGGCGGGATATGTGTCTGCAATTTTCCTATCCTTCACTGCTGTAATATCTACTTATCCCTCATGGAGAACATAACCTTTGATAAATAAGCGGGTTATGAGATTAACTGCCTGAACCGACTGATTTTCAATATAAAAATATCTTGACAGTGCTGCACACCTATTGTACGTTTTCGTGGGCTGAATGACGATTCACTCATGGTGCGAGGTGAACGGTTCAATCATAATACTTCCCATTGTCACGACGATATTTTGAAATGACTTCAAGTGCGTGTATTTGGGGAGAGATATGGGATCAATAGCCGAGCAGGCCTACTCAGTGATCAATAAACAAGGAGATGAGATTATGGGCAAAGCGAAAAGGAGTTTATGGTCTTTCTTGTTTGTCCTCGGTGCCGTGCTCTTCTCGGCAACGATGGCATTTGCAGGGGAAGCGGATCTCGTGCTTCCGGATCTTTCCACCGTTAGTTTCAACATTCTAGGCGCTGCTACGAGCGGCATGACGATCCTCAATACCGGTCTGATCATCTGTCTTGTCGGACTGGGCTTCGGCCTCATGCAGTACAACCAGACAAAGGCTCTGCCGGCACCCCAGCAGATGCTCTCAGTTTCAAACACCATCTGGGAGACTTGTAAGACCTATGTATTGCAGCAGGGCAAATTCCTGGCCGGACTGTGGATACTCATTGCTGCGTGTATCGTGTACTACTTCAAGGGCCTCGGCGGCATGCCCATGGGCAACGTCATCGTTATCCTCTTTGCCTCCATTCTCGGCATCCTGGGCTCATACGGTGTTGCCTGGTTCGGCATCAGGATCAACACGGTTGCCAACTCCAGGGCGGCATTCGCATCGCTCCAGGCTAACCCGCTCAACATCGTGAACATCTGCCTGCGTTCCGGCATGAGCGTCGGCCTGTTGCTGGTGAGCGTTGAGCTCTTCTTCATGATCCTGATCCTTGCTTATATCCCCAGCCATCTCGCGGGCGCCTGCTTCATCGGCTTCGCCATCGGCGAGTCGCTGGGCGCCAGTGCGCTGCGTATCTGCGGCGGTATCTTCACCAAGATCGCTGACATCGGAAGCGACCTCATGAAGATCGTGTTCCACCTTCCCGAAGACGACCCCAAGAACCCCGGTGTCATCGCCGACTGTACCGGTGACAATGCCGGCGACAGCGTGGGCCCCACGGCAGACGGTTTCGAAACCTACGGCGTGACCGGCGTTGCACTCATCGCCTTTTTGGCCCTTGCCCTTGCCGACAACCAGTTCATGGCCGGCAAGCTCATCGTCTGGATCTTTGCAATGCGTATCCTCATGATCCTGACCTCACTGGTTTCCTACTTCTTCAACAACGCACTGAGCAGCGCGCTCTTTGCCGGCAAAAAGGAATTCGACTTCGAGCATCCGCTGACCAACCTGGTCTGGGTCACCTCCATAGTCTCCATCGCCGTGACCTTCCTTGCCAGCTACGTCCTGCTCTCCGATCTTGACCCGGTCAAGTACGCAGACCTCTGGTGGGCACTTTCCGTGATCATCAGCTGCGGCACCATCGCAGGCGCACTCATCCCCGAGTTCACCAAGGTATTCACCAGCACCAAGAGCCGCCACTGCGAAGAGGTCGTGAACTCTTCCCGTGAAGGCGGACCTTCGCTCAACATCCTGGCGGGCCTTGTTGCAGGTAACTTCTCTGCTTTCTGGGAAGGGCTCTGCATCCTGTTCCTCATGCTCATCGCATACCTGGTATCCAAGAACCCGTCCATCATGGCCATCATGCCCCCCGAGTTCGTTTTCGCTGCGCCGGTGTTCGCATTCGGCCTGGTGGCATTCGGCTTCCTGGGCATGGGCCCGGTAACCATCGCGGTTGACAGCTTCGGCCCGGTTTCCGACAACGCCCAGTCCATCTACGAGCTCTCCATGATCGAGTCCGTCCCGAACGTTTCAGAGGAGATCAAGAAGGATTTCGGCTTCACCCCTGATTTCGAGCATTCCAAGCACTACCTGGAATCCTGCGACGGCGCAGGCAACACATTCAAGGCAACAGCCAAGCCGGTGCTCATCGGCACGGCGGTCGTGGGCGCCACCACCATGGTGTTCGGCATCATCATCCTGCTGGAGCGCCTCTTCGGTAATGTCATCGCCAAGCTCAGCCTCGTACAGCCGGAGATAATCATAGGCCTGCTCATGGGCGGCTGCGTGATCTACTGGTTCACCGGTGCATCCATCCAGGCGGTCGTTGCCGGCTCCTATAAGGCAGTCGTGTACATCAAGGAAAACATCAACCTCGACAAGGCTTCCGCCTCCATCGAAGACTCCAAGGAGGTCGTGAAGATCTGTACACAGTATGCACAGAAGGGCATGATCAACATCTTCATCGTCATCTTCTTCATGGCACTGGGTCTGGCCTTCTTCAACCCCTACTTCTTCGTGGGCTATCTCGTAGCCATGGCGTTCTTCGGTCTGTTCCAGGCCATCTTCATGGCCAACGCCGGCGGCGCATGGGACAATGCCAAGAAGATCGTCGAGGTCGACCTCAAAGAGAAGAACTCTCCTCTGCACGAGGCATCCGTCGTGGGCGACACGGTGGGCGACCCCTTCAAGGATACCTCTTCGGTGTCCATGAACCCGGTCATCAAGTTCACCACCCTGTTCGGCCTGCTGGCCACAGAGATCGCGGTGACCATGACCAACCAGGGCCTCAAGACCGGCCTGGCAGTCTTCTTTACCGCCATCGCGCTGGTATTCGTATACCGTTCATTCTACAGCATGCGGATCACCGGTATTAAGTAGGATAATCACAGATATTTCGAAAAGAAACAGACGCCACTCCATCTCACTTTGATGGAGTGGCGTTTTCTCTTTTTCTTTCAGAAATGTTATTCACCCTTTTCAAATTGAGAAGTACCATTTAAAGATGTATTGAAAGGCTATAAGGATCGAGGTCTCTGCCATGATGAAATGGAAAGACAAGCTTGTTGCGCCTGCAGAGGTGATGGAAAAGATCGAGCCCGGCATGAAGATCTTTCTCGGCACGGGCACGGCCGAGCCGAGGACGCTGGTCAAGCACATCATGAACTCCGAACTCCCCTCACTGCAGGACCTTGAGCTGATCCAGCTCGTGAGCCTCGGGGACCTTATCACCATGCAGGAGCTCCAGACCCAGAAGTTCAGGCTGAAGACGTTCTTCTCGGGCTGGGCGGCAAGCGGGGCCATCACCGAAGGCCACGTGGATCTCATTCCGAGCCGCTTCACCCGGATCCCTGCCCTCATAGAATCGGGCCAGCTCCCCGTCAATGCCGTGTTCATACAGGTGACCCCACCCAACGAGGCCGGATATGTCAGCCTGGGCGTATCGGTGGACGTGGCACGCCAGGCCATCGAACGTGCGGAGCTCGTGGTCGCCGAGATCAACAGCAAGGTACCGTACACCTTCGGTGACACGTTCATTTCCATCAACGACTTCCACTACCTCATCCAGTCCGAAGACGACCCCCTGTATTTTGCCAGGTGGCCGGTGGACGACATCTTCGACCAGGTGGCATCGAACATAGCCTCTGTGGTGGAAGACGGCAGCTGCGTTTCCTTCTCCATAGGGCCCATCTACGATGCCCTGAGCAAGCACCTCATGCACAAGAGGAACCTCGGGGTCCATTCGCCTTTCATCACCGACGCGCTCATGGAGCTGATAGAAAGCGGGGCAGTCAGCAACCGGAACAAGGGCGTCTACCGGGGGAAGTCCCTGGTATCGTACGCCTTCGGGACCGAGAAACTCATGAAGTGGCTCGACAAGAACCCGCTCGTGGAATTCCAGGGCATCGACCTCGTGTTCAGCCCGGTCCAGATCGGCCGCAACCCCCGGTTCTTCTCCATCATACCCGCGCGGAAGGTCGACATATCCGGACGGATTGCCCTGCACATAGGCAAAGGCGCCGTTGCAACGACGCCCGGTGAGGCCATGGACTTCATCAACGGTGCGGAGCTTTCCCAGGGCGGGTGCGTCATCTTCGCCCTGCCGAGCAGGAACCGCAAGGGCGAGCCCAACATCCTCCTTTCCGTGGAGGAGTTCCCCAACCTCCTCGGTCTCAGGGAGTCCGTGGACATGGTCATCACCGAGTACGGCGTTGCCAACCTCAAGGGGAGGACGGTGCGCGAGCGCGCCCAGGCGCTCATCGACGTGGCACACCCCGACGACAGGGAAGCCCTTGTGGAACAGGGGAAGAAACACAACATCCTCTACCCGGACCAGATATACCTGCCCCAGTGCTCGGCCCTGTATCCGGCCGACATCAAGGCGCGCCACGCCTTTAAAAACGGCATCGCGGTGAAGTTCCGGCACATCAAACCCTCGGACGAGGAAGAGATGCGGCGCCTGTTCTACCGGTTTTCCGACCAGACCGTGTACTACCGGTATTTCAGCCCCATCAAGACCATGCCACACGCAAAGATGCAGCAGTATGTGAACGTCGACTGCAACCGGACCCTTTCCATCGTGGGCCTTGTGGGGCCTGCCGAGCAGGAGCACATCATCGCGGAGGCACGCTTCGTCAGGGACAGGACCAGACCCTACGGCGATGTAGCCTTTGTCGTGGATGAGGAGTATCAGGGCCTCGGTATCGCCTCTTACATGCTCGACATGCTCATCCGTCTCGCCAAGGAACGGGGGCTCCAGGGGTTTGTGGCGGATGTGCTGGCGTCGAACAAGTCCATGCTCAAGGTCTTCGAGAAGTCCGGCCTGCAGGTGAAGTCGAACCTGTCCAGCGGGGCATACGAGATCACCATGCCGTTCTACGAACCGTGATACGCCTCGGCTGCTCTATTCGCTGACCTGCGCCAGCCTCTCCTCGAATTCCGCCTGGTATCTCTCGAATACCGCGTGCATCTCTTCCAGTTCGGCAAAGGCCGCCTCGATGGCCTGCTCGCTCTCGAGGATGGCATGCGATACCTCGAATACCCTTTTCCCGTCCTTGTGGAGTGTCGCCTCCTGCATGCGGGAGTGAAGGCCCTTGAGGAGTTCCTCGTGACGCTCTATTTCGCTCTCGGCCCTGGCGATCCTCTTCTCAATCGGACCTATCAGCTTCGATCTCTCGGTTATGATCTCTGAACGCCTCTTCCGGAGTTCCTTCTTGTTGAGCTTTCCTTCGTCCGGCTCCGTCCGTTCTTCTTTTCTCGCTGCCGACAGGATCAGTTCCTCGTCTTCCCATCCGCCCTTTTCCAGGAAGCGCTGGTACCCGCCTTCGAATACCTCGATGGAGTCGTGATAGAAAATGATGAGCCTCTCCGCGAGTGCATGCAGAAACATCTCGTTGTGGGTGACCATGACCACGGACCCTTCAAAACTGTCCAGGGCGGCCAGGAGCGCATCGCTGGTTTCCATGTCCAGGTGGTTCGTCGGTTCGTCAAGCAGGAGCAGGTTCAAAGGGGTCACCAGGAGCTTGCCCATCATCACCCTGCTCTTCTCCCCGCCCGAAAGGACATCTATCTTCTTGAGGGCATAATCACCCTCGAACATCATGGAGCCGCAGATATTGCGGACAGACTGCTTGTCCATCCCGCTGGCGGAGTAGCTTATCTCTTCTTCAACAGTCCTGGTCTCCACCAGGCTCCTGATGTTGGTCTGCTCGAAGACCCCTTTAAGCGCCTTGGGGTTGTATACCACTTCGCCGGATTCGGGCTTGAGCTGGCCTGCCAGAAGCCTGAGCAGCGTCGTCTTTCCTTTGCCGTTGGGGCCTATGACGCATACCTTTTCGCCCGGACGGATAACGATGTTGAAGTCCTTGATGAGCTCGATATCAGGGTTATAGGAGAATGACAGATCTCTGGCCTGGATCGCATACTTGGCGATAAAGGGCGTATATCTGAACGAGAACTCGAGCGACTTGATCTTTTCGAGCTTCTCCTTGCGGTCCATCTTTCCCAGCAGCTTGATGCGGGACTGCACGAGTCCCACAAGCCTGGCCTTGGCCCTGAACTGGGCGATGAACTCCTCGACCTCCTTGCGCTTGCGCTCGTCGTTGATGCGGGTCTTCTCGTAGATCTCCTCGTCCTGTGCGATCTGCGAGTAGAATTTTTCGGTGTCGCCCTCGATCTTGCGCATCTTCTGGCGATGTATGCCCATGGTGTGCGTCACGATCCTGTCCATGAATGTCCTGTCATGCGTTATGAGGATCAGCTCGTGAGGCCAGGCATTCAAGAACCTTTCAATCCACCTGATGGAGGTGATGTCAAGGTAGTTGGTGGGTTCGTCCAGGAGCAGGAGATCGGGGTCTGAGACCAGGACCTTGGCCAGATTGAGCCTCACCTGATAGCCCCCGGAGAATTCTGCGGGGTCACGGTCCATGTCGCTCTGGGAAAACCCCAGTCCGGAAAGAACCTTTTCCACCTTCCAGTGCTGTCCCTTGTGCGCCTCGCTCAGGCCCTTCATGCCCTCTTTCAGCACACTGTCTTCGGTGAAACCAAGGTGCTGGGTGACATAGCCTATGCGGTAATTCCTGGGTATGAGTATGGATCCGGAATCGGGTTCCTCTTCGCCGGTGATGAGCCTGAGCAGGGTCGTCTTGCCATGGCCGTTTCGACCCACGAGACCCACCCGTTCCCGGGGATTTATCTTGAAGCTGATCCCTTCGAAGAGCGTCTGGGGCCCATAGCTCTTCCAGAGATTATCAACGCTGATCATATGCCTATGATTATATGAACACGTACACGGGTCAAGAGCGAACTGCTCCCGGTCATGAACGGTCGGACAGAGACTAGGGGCAGGAATACCCTACCAGCACGCTGATGCCGTCCGGACCCACAATGACACCCTTTCCGCTGTAATAGATCAGGTGACCGGCCCCCCATTCGAGTTCCAGGGGATAATCGGGATCATCACCGGCAGCCTTGTAGCCCCTGCCGATATCGCTGGGGGAAATGCCGATGTAGGTATGATCGAGAAACCAGCTCCCGCGACGCTTGGGATCGGAGTACTGCCTCTTTTTCAGCCAGGAGGGGAAGGCCTTTACAAGGCTCTTGTCCTGGCATCTCATCTCTTTTATCTTGGACCTTATTTCCCTGGTATGAGTTCCATGAGGCCTTTTCACCAGATACGAGGAGTAACCCATTACCGTCCCTGCGTCCCTTGCGTTTTCATAATAATATTTTTCCAGCTTGATCTGGGCCTGTTCCGCATACGGGCTGTCGGGATGCTTCTGCAGATATGCCTGATATGCCTTGGCTGTATCTATGGTGCAGGCTTCTTCCCAGTCAATATTCGTTGTCGAACAGCCGGCAAATGCGACCACTAGTGCGATACATAGAATCCACTTGAGTCCTGGCAAGATGTATGACCTCCATCTTCAATGATTATTTACGCTTTTTTTTAGGGGCGGTGATTTTCCCTGAACAGCGTATAAAATATTTCATGTTTCATTATTTTAGCGCTTTCCCTGGTAAAAAACAAATGAAATGAGATCTTGGAAAAGCCCTGTCAGCGCTTCTCATGAATATCAGGACGGACACATCTCAATGGCCTTCAGATTCTGCTGTTCAGCCACTGTTGAGCTGGAACGGCCTTTTTGAACAGTGCCCTGAAATGATCAAGACAGGTCATCCTCATGTATTCGTCCAGGTCCTTGTATTTCGATGGGATCGGGAGCACAGAGGCCATGAAACCCGCTTTCATGATTTCGTTAACAGCATCATGTATTTTCCTGGACTGATGTTCATCGCCGCCTTGCGCCATGATGAAATGCCGTGTCCCGAAAAACGCGGCGGCCGCTATCTGTGCGGGATTCATCCCACCTGCCCCTGTGCCGATAACCGGCTTCAATCTGGCCTGGTCTATGAGCAGTGCATCGAAAAAACCCTGGACCACCAGGACTTCGTGCTGACCTCGCGACCGGTACAGGAGAAAGGGGATGTCATCCATGGATGTACAGCCGGTCATGAAGCGGTAAGACGAGGCACCTTGAGTCCTCATATCCTTATGGACCATTTCCACAAGGCGCCCCGAGGCATCACGATAGGGGATTACAATCCCCGGCGCATCAGGATGTACGCCCCCCTGCACGGGGAAAAAGGATTCAAGGAGACCGGGGGCGAATCCCTGTTTCATCAGTTCCTGTTGCGTGTACGCAGGACCGGGGTAAAATCCGAGGGCCATCCCCTTTACTTCGCCCATGGCGTACCCGCGGTTATAGAGGTAGTGGAGCGCTTCCTCTCCGGGCTTTGACCAGAGGTTCATGATGAACAGATCCATGGCGGCCTCGAGGAGCATGGTCCGGGCGAAATCGCCTTCCCATTTGTCTTCCTGGTATTCATCCGGAGCAAAGACTGCGGCATGTTCAAAGGCCTTCACGGCATCATGGAATGAGATCCCCTCCTTCTTCATGACATATCTTATCCAGTCCCCCCTGCTGCTGCATGCGAAGCAGAAATACTCGGGCCTGTCGCCATAGATGAGCAAGGTTGGCAGGGTGTCGTGATGAAAAGGGCAGCATGCGACAAACCCGTTTCCTTTTCTCTGGAATAACGGGAGATCCCCGAAAAGCGTGCGCTGGTATTCTTTGTCGATCAGGGTTGCATAGATCTTTTCAATGGATGGGTTCATGTGATTCCTTCCTGAACAATGGGCAGTGTTTTTATTTAAGAGGGTTCTGATAAAATTGCAAGCACGCTCACGGACAGCTTATCCCACCGGCTGTTCTCAAGGTTTTTTCCAGAAGGTTTTTGAGGATCAGCCGTCCAGGACCGCTCGGAGCTTATCGGTGAGAATGCTGATGGAAAAGGGCTTTTGAATGAAGTGTACCCCTTCCTCGAGGATACCATGGTGGGCAATGACATCGTCCGTATATCCGGACATATATATCACCTTCAACGAGGGGTACGAAGACTTGAGATTCTCATAGAGTTCCCGGCCATTCATTCCCGGCATGATGACATCGGTGAGGAGGAGATCGACCTTTCCATTATGCTCACGGAGTATCTCGAAGAGCTCTTTGGTGTCGCTTGCCGACAGGACATGATAACCGCTCTTCATGAGGATATCCAACGTAAGCTCCCTGACGCCTTCGTTGTCTTCGGCAACCACTACTGTTTCCGTACCCTCTTTGAACCTGGGCATCACCGTTGTGGTGGTTAGAATCTCAGGGGTTTCTTCAACCCTGGGCAGATAGATCTTGAAGGTGCTGCCCATTCCTGGCTCGCTGTAGACGACGATATGACCCCCGTGCTGCCTTATAATTCCATAGACGGTTGCCAGACCGAGTCCTGTGCCCTTGCCCCTTTCCTTGGTTGTGAAGAAAGGTTCAAAGATATTTTCCATAATCCTCGGGTTCATACCCGAACCGGTATCGCTGAAAACCATGGCTACATATTCACCCGGCAAAACCCCCTGGTGAGTGCTCGCATAGGCCTCATCGATGGTGACATCATTAATTTCTATGGATACGACTCCACCCTGGTTCATGGCATCCTGTGCGTTCACTGCAAGGTTCATAAGAACCTGGCCCATCTGTCCGACATCTACACGTACGGCACTCCTGCTCAGATTCTGTCTGATCTGGATGGCGATATCCTCACGAATCGTACGCCTGAGCATCTTGCCGTAGCTGGCCACAACTTCCGCCAGATCAACAACCTTCATCTCGAGTACCTGTTTCCGGCTGAATGCGAGGAGCTCCCGGGTCAGGTTCTTGGCCCGGTCTGCAGCCACCTTTATCTGGCACACGTTGTCGAACAGGGGATTGCCCTCGTTCATGCCCATCATCATGATCTCCGAGTATCCGATGATCGGAGAAAGCATGTTATTGAGATCGTGAGCGATCCCTCCTGCGAGTCTTCCGACGACCTCCATCTTCTGGGCCTGCTGCAGCTGGTTTTCCATCCTCATCTCTTCAGAGATATCGCGCGCAATGGCCACCAGCGCGATAGGCCTGTCCTTTTCATCCTTGAGCATGAAGGCCGACATCAAGGTGGGGAAGACCGTGCCGTCCTTCCTTATGTGGTTGAGCCTCCCGCGATGGCTTCCCTGCTCAAAAGCCTTTTTGTGGAATGCGACCACTTCGTTTTCAAACTGCTCCTGGGTATGGAATATCTTCAGGTGCATTCCGGACATTTCATCTTCGGAATAACCATGCATGCAGCTCCATGCCTTGTTTGCGTAAGTCACCCGGCCTTCCAGGTCGGCCATCACGATGCCGTCCAAAGACTGTTCTATGGTTTCGCTGTGCCGTTTGAGGAGTTCCTCTGCCTTTTTCCGTTCCGTGATGTCCCTGATGCTCTCAATCACGCCTGATATCCCGCCATGAGCGTCGTAGAGCGGTGCCGCTACGACCCAGATATAGGCGCCCCTGCCGTTGTACAGACATGGGGCAAAGGCCTCGCTGATGAGCTTATCGTTATCTTTTAATACATAATCATATTTTTCTCTGACTCCGTCCATATCCTCAAGGATCAGATCGGCAATCGCAGGCCTGGCTTCTCCATAGAACGGTATGGACTTGTCATAGCGGCCCCTGCTCATGATCTCCTGCTTAGAGATACCCGACATCTCCTCCATGGCACGGTTCCAGGCTATCGGTTTGCCTTCACGGTCCAGGGCAAAGGTTGCGTCAGGCAGAAAGTCGATGATGTCTGACAATCGCGTCCGTGACTCGCGCAGGGCCTCTTCAGCCATTTTAAGATCGGTGATGTCCACCGAGACGCCCAGTACGGTGGGACTTGTCACATCGGCCAGGATGAAGGGGATCTTGGAGGTCTGTACGAACCGTCTGTTTCCCTGGAAGTCGGTTATCTCCTGCTGGAGGTTGTGGACAGATTTACCGCTGGATATGACCTCCTGGTCTTCCTGAAAGTTTTCCTGATGTCCCTGACCTGCGTCGATGAAGTCTGATTCCTTCCTGCCTATGAGATTTTTAGGGCTCGTATTGAAGAAATCAGCTACCGCCTTGTTTACCAGCACGAACCTGCCGTCCTTATCCTTGGCGAAAATAAAGTGAGGGACCAGGTCGATTATCTGGCGTAGCCGCCGCTCACCCAGTTCAAGGCCCTTTTCCCTTTCTGCCAGCCTGTCGACCATATGGGAAAATTCCCGTGACAGCGTCCCGATTTCATCATTGCGATCTGTGACGAATCCAGTTGATTTTTCGGCTGATTCTCCAATGGCAAGCACGTGCTTCTTCAACTCCGACAGGGGCTTGAGCACCATGAACTGTATCACTCCAGATACCGTGATGAGGATCACCAGGCCAAGACCGAGGATCAAGAACATACCCAAGGTATATGCCCACCTGCCCTCATTCATAATCTCCCGGGGAAGTGATGCCTCCATAATCATGGCTGGTTTCCCGGCGATGTCCCTTATCACCGCGTAAGCGCGCAGCTCTTCGGGGGACACCTCCTTAAGTTTTACAGTATTGCTGCTCACATATGATACAACGAGATCCTCATGGCCTTTCAGTCCGTCCCTATCCGCCTGCCATGCCTTGAGACTCGTATCCACCTGCTCTGCCAGCAGGGAAAGGCTCTCCGCACCGAAAAACCGGCCCATGACCATTGCCCCCTGGCTTGGCCCTTTTCCCTCGGAGGTGAGCAGCGGGTTTGACGCTATGATCATGGCCCCGTAAGCGGTCTGAATAACACCACTGGTTGATTTCCCTGGAACCTGCTGATGGATGAGCCGCTGGAATGACACCGGATCAAGTTCTCTTGACAGATCAAGGGGGATCTCCCTTTCCGTTTTCAGATCAAAGGTTTTCCCCCATACAAGCCTGCCTCCAGCGTCGTAGACATGTATGAGGTTTATCCTCTGGTCGGTGAATGTCTGTGACATGAGGTTTGAATCAATGAAATTCCTGTTGTGATCGCGGGCGAAATTGTATGAATCATCCCAGTTGGCCCAGTCGAGCACGAACTTGTCCAGATGCTGTATTTCCCGGTCAAAGGCAGCGATGCACCTGGCCATGTTCTGTCTTGCATGTCTGGTATCGAGTTCGTAAAAACTCTTCAGGATGATGAAGTGGAAAATACCGTAATAGGCAATGGTCAGGATGATCATGATGGAGACCAACACGATCACCATCTTACTCTTCAGATTCATGCATAGTCCTCTTGGATGCTCTTTCCCGGGCGAATTTTCTATCGTGGACCACCCCTATTCATTACTTCGGTAGAATTCCACAAACACTTCACCGGTTATGATAAAATTAAGTTATCTGCCTGCTATGTGCCTGATTTTTTCAGCTTCACCGGGCACGCTACCTTGTGGCCCCGACCCATGTCCATCATCTCAGGCTCCTGCATGCGACAGGAAGGCTCTGCATACGCACATCTCGGATGAAAGCCACAGCCCGGGGGCGGATCGATGGGGCTCGGTATCTCCCCCTTCGGTATGGGGTGTACCCTGCGGTACCTGGGATCTGGAACAGGTATGGCCTCCAGAAGCGTTGCAGTGTACGGGTGGACAGGATTGCTGAATACCTCCTTCAGGGGCCCTATTTCCACGATCCTGCCCAGATACATGATGGCGATATGATCGCAGATATATTTGCACGTGGCCAGGTCGTGGGTAATGAACAGGTAGGTGAGATCGAACATCTCCCTGCACCTGATCATCAGTTCCAGGATCATGGCCCGTACCGACACATCGGCCATGGCAATCGGCTCGTCAGCCACCACGAAGTCAGGCTGGGTCACGAGTGCGCGTGCAATGACAACGCGCTGCCTCTGCCCGCCCGAGAGCTGGTGCGGATATTTCTTATACAGAAATGTCGCCGGTGACAGCCCCACCCTTTCCATCATCTCAAGGGTGATGTCCCTGGCCTGAGATCCATGGGCAATGCCGTGGATCCTCAAGGGATGAGATACTGCCTTGCCTATGGACATGCGGGGACTCAGTGATGCATAGGGATCCTGGAAAATGACCTGCATCTTCTCCCTGATTATCTCCATTTCGTTGCTGCTGTAAGAATTGATGGCCCTCCCCTTGTAGAACACCTCTCCGGAAGTGGGTTCCAGGAGCTTCAATATGAGCCTGCCCGTCGTTGTCTTGCCTGAGCCGCTTTCTCCCACAAGACCGAGCACCTCTCCTTTGTTGATGGAGAAGGAGACATCTGTGACAGCCCTTACAAACCTCTTTTCCCGGGCAAACAGATTTGAGAGCAGGCCCTTCTGCAGAGGAAAATGCATGGTGAGGTTTTCAACCCTGATAAGCTCTTTTGACATTATATTCACCTGTAGAGCCAGCAGCTTACGAGATGGCAGTCACGGCTGTACGTGACAGGCTTTTCTTTCGAGCAGATCGCCATCGCCTGTGGACATCTGGGATGGAATACACAACCTGAGGGAGGGTCAACGAGGTCGGGCGGGCTGCCGGGCATGGTCACGAGTTTCGGCTGGTCCAGCTTGATGTTGGGGATGGATGCCAGCAGGCCACGGGTGTAGGGGTGCATGGGATCATCAAACAGGGACTGGGCTGGAGCCACCTCGGCAATGGTCCCGCCGTACATGACGGTAATGCGGTCTGCAAGCTGTGCCACATTGCCAAGATTATGGGTGATAAGGATGATCGTGAGGTTGAACCTGTTTTTGAGATCATTGAGCAGGTCTAAAAACTGCGCCTCCACTATGACATCCAGGGCAGTGGTGGGCTCGTCGGCTATCAACAGGTCGGGCCGCATGATGAGGGCAAGCCCGATCATGATGCGCTGCCTCATTCCGCCGGACATCTGGTGGGGATATTCACCGAGCCTCTCTCTGGCGATCCCGAGGCTCTCCAGTATCATTTCGGAGCGCTTGAGGGCGTCGGCCCTGCTTATGCCCTTTTCGTGCGTTTTCAGGGTCTCGATAAAATGCTCTCCTATGGAAAAGAGCGGGTTGAGCGAGGTGAGCGGATCCTGGAAGATCATGGCTATCTTCGTGCCCCGCAGAGCCAGGAGTTCTTTCGTATCCATGCGCACGATATCCCTGCCACGGTAGATTATCCGCCCGCCTGTAATCCTTCCCGGGGGCCTCAGCAGCCTCAGTATGGAGAATCCCAGGGTAGATTTGCCGCAGCCGGATTCACCCACCAGGCCCATCACTTCGCCATGCTGCAAGGCAAGGTTCACAGCGTTCACGGCCCTGACCGTCCCTATGCTTATTGGAAACTCCACCGTGAGGTCCTGGATATCGAGCAGGGTTTCACCGACGTTCATCTGTCCTATCTCTCCAACAGCCTTGGATTGAGTATCTCGGCAAGGCCTTCACCCAGCATGGTGAAGCCGAGGGCCAGCACCGAGATCATCATCCCGGGGAAGGTGATGAGCCACCATATGCCCGAAGGGAGAAACTTCTTGCCCATGGCCAGGTCCATGCCCCAGTCGACGATGGAAGGGGGAAGTCCGAGGCCCAGGTAGGTGAGCGCGGCCTCTATCATGATGGCATCGGCAACGTTCAGCGTGAAAACGACCACGGTAGTGGCTATGACGTTTGGAAAGATATATTTCCACAGTATCGTGAAGCTCGACGCCCCGATGGCGCGGGCCGCTTCCACATAGAGTTCCTGCTTGATGGCCAGTGTCTGGCCTCGAACAAGGCGGAAATAGGTCGGTATATAGATTACGGCCACCGCAAAGGTGATATTGAGAACACCGGGCCCGAACATGGCTGCCAGTGCAATGGCAAGGATAAGCCCGGGAAAGACATATACCGCATCCATGATCAGGGATAAGGCCCTGTCAATGATGCCGCCTGCATAGCCCGATATGAGTCCGAAAAATATCCCGATGAAGGATGATATGACTGCGGCAAGGACCGAAACCTTGAGAATCGTCTGTGAACCGAATACGATCCGTGACCACACATCCCTCTTGAGGTTGTCCGTACCCATGAGATGTGCCCCGCCGGGCCCTGCAAGCTGCGGCCCTGTTTCCTGGTCATAGGGGTCAAACGGGGCTATTGACTCCGGGAAGACGGCCATGAGTATAATGGCAAGGATGATCAGGGCACCGGTGCACAGGATCCACCATTCGACCCCGTATTTCCTGCCCATCCTGGCAAATGCCCTGAAAGGCATCGCCAGGCCCTGTGCCATTGAATACTTCACATCTGTTTTCCCTTCATGTTCATGTGTCTCATGGATCACGATGTCCTAATAACGTATCCTCGGGTCCACCATCGCATAGATGATGTCAACCAGCAGTGATATGAACGCAACCAAGAGTGCGAACACAATGATGACCCCCTGGATCATGGGATAGTCGCGCAGGTAGATCCGCTCCAATAAGAGCCTTCCCATGCCCGGCCAGGAAAAGGTAGTCTCCGTAAGTATTGCGCCTGCCATGAGCAGGGCCACCTGCAGGCCCATCATGGTCAGTATGGGTATGAATGCATTCTTCAGGGCATGACGGTACACCACCGCAGCATGACTGATGCCCCGGGACTCGGCGGCCAGGATATAGTCGGCCTTGAGGACATCGAGCATGTTCGCCCTTGTCAGGCGCACGAAGATGCCTGAGAGGGTGAGTCCGAGCGTAAAAGAAGGCAGAACCAGGTGGATGAGGACATCCCTGAATGCCTCCCAGTCCTTCACCAGCAGGGTGTCTATGATGTACAGACCGGTATATTCAAAATCCGAAGAAAAGATCCTGGGGCCTGTCCTTCCGGATATGGGGAGCCAGTCGAACCAGATGCCGAAGATGAGCTGGAGCATGAGACCCAGCCAGTATACCGGTATGCAGTACACCACAATCCCATAGAGACGGATGGCAGAGTCCCTGAACTGCCTTCTCTTGTCCGCCGCGTAGGCGCCGAGGAAAACCCCCAGTACCAGCGTGATGATCATGGCAAAAAAGGTCAGCTCGATGGTTGCAGGGAGTTTTTCCGCAATTGCCGTGGTAACCTTCTGCTGCAGCACCATGGATTCGCCCAGGTCGAGGTGGCAGACCTTCCAGAGGTAATCGGCGTATTGAACATGCATGGGCCTGTTCAGACCGAGCTGCTCACGCTTCATCTCGATGACCTTTTCCGGCGCGTGCCCGCCGAGCATGGCCGATACAGGATCTCCCGGCATAAGTCTGAGCACGACAAAAATGATGCTGAGCAGGATGAAGACCATGGGTATGGTCATGAGGGTCCTGGTGACGATATAGCGTAACAGATTTTTCATGCTGCGGTTCTCATGCTACGGTTCATACAAAGAGAGCCGGGCTTTTACCCGGCTCTCTTGATGCTGTGTGCGTTATTTTGCGAAAATGGGGCCGTAATTGAACTGCAGTGTAGGCGAAAGCAGTATCCCGTTGATGTTCTTCTTGGCTATGACATACAAAGAGCCCTGGAAGATGGGTACGGTGGGAACTTCATCGGTCCACATCATCTGCACCTTCTTGTACAGGGCTATCCGCCTGTCTTCTTTCGTCTCCACCTGGCCCTGCTTGAACAGCTCGTCCCACTTGGGATCGGAGAAGAAAATCCCGTTCCCCTTGGACCCTTCCGTGCCGGCGAATGCAGCCGTATAGTTGTCCGGATCGAGGTAATCGGGATACCAGCCGAGCAGATAGGAGGTCATCACCTTACTGGTATAGTTGTCGCGGTAGGTGGCCCACTCGGCGGACTTAACTTCGACCTTCATCATACCGGTGGCCTCCAGCTGCTGCTTCAAGACGGCCGCAAGGTCCACTTCCGAGTCGCCATAGTGGGAAGGTGTGTACCAGAGCTCGAAGGACAGCTTGTTCTTTTCACTGTAGCCTTTTGATTTCAGGAGTTTCTTCGCCAATGCGACGTTGTTGTCCAGGGTCTTGAAGTCATCGGTATGCGACATCATCCCCGTGGGCACCATGGAGTACAGCGGCAGGTTCTGTCCGAGGTACACCTTGTCGATGATGGGCTTGCGGCTGATGGCGGCGGCGACGGCCCGTCTCAATATCTTGTCGTCGAAAGGCTTGCCGGTGCAGCGGAAGCACAGGTAGCGGATGAAGGGCCCCTGGCCGGTGATAACGTTGAACTTAGCTGATTTCTGGAGATCCTTGATATCGGACGGGTTGAGCGTCTTGAATGCAAAATCGATCTCACCCTTTTCCAGGGCAAGCCTCATGGTCGTCGCATCCGCGAAATAACGGATCACAACCCGCTGATTCTTCGGCTTGGCGCCGTAAAACCCCTTGTTGGCCTCGAGGACAACTTCCTGGTCGCGTTTGAACGATGCCACCCTGTACGGGCCGATACCGACAAGGTTGCCGCCCTTGAGCTCGGACGGGTCACGAACCAGCTTATCCTTGGGGTAGACATTCGGATTCAGCGGATAATAGGGCGGTGATGCCACCAGCGAAGGGAAGTAGGAAACCGGGTTCTTGAGCACGAACTTGACTTTAGACGGGTCCACTACGTCCACGCGCTCGACAAAGTCCGTTACCAGCCAGGAAGGATCGCTCTTGAGTGCCATCACCCGGTCAATGGACCACTTCACAACGCTCGCATCAAAGACTGTACCATCAGTAAACTTGAGCCCCTTCCTGAGCTTGAAGGTGTATTCCCTTCCGTCCTTGCTCACGGCATAAGAATCGGCAAGACCGGGAACCAGATTGGTTTTTCCGGCCGGGTAGCTGAGCAGGCCCTGATAGACATTGTAGAAGATCTCCCATGTGTGGAAGTCATAGGCCTTTGCGGTGTCCATGTCGCTGACCTTCTCGGTGGTACCGTAGACAATGGTGTCCTTGGCCGCAGCCGACCCGACTGTGGGGAAGAATGCCAGACAGATAACGACCATGCACAGTACTGATACTTTCCATACCCTCATAGTACTCCCCTCCCTCATTTTTTTGGAATTATCATCCATGTTCCCTCCAATTGAGTCCGACGGCATGACTCGAATAGAAAAAAACGGTATTGCGCAAGATGAATACGTGTCATGGAAGAATGCTGACCGGGGGACAGAGATGTTATACCCATGGAATTGATCATTTTCAGCGGATTAATCTCCTCATTCTGATCAGGCGCTTACGAAGTTTCTTCACCCCAATGAACCCATGGTACACTTATAAGCATGGTATGAGCCGACCGGCTCTCAGTCAAGAACTATCTTTCTCAAGGCACTTTCAATCCTCAGGATCTCCCCCTCGTTGAGGAACCCCGGGAAACTTACCCGTGCGGAATATGCATATCACCCGGACATCATTTTCCCGGGCTAACATACCGATGGATCATTGTTTTTTCATCCTTGCCACTATCGTCCTCATGCCGGGATTCGCAATGGCCTGATGCAGGTCAAGAAGGTCCGGGTACTCTCGAGGCATGACAAGCCAGGGATTGGTGACACTGTGCTGCCTTACGATGACACCCATGCGCCCCTTCGGGTTGGAATCGTGGATCGAGGCCACTGTTTTGGTTGATATGGCCAGTTCACTTGACCCGGGCAGGGCAAACCTTTTCATTTCAGGCGGTCGCAATTCCAAGGTCTCGGCCCCTTCAGGCAACCATATCTCGATAACAGAATCATGCATGCTGTACGTGTCCCGGTACAGGGGATTGGATCTCTCCTCGCTTACGACGCCCGCAATGCCCCTGCTGATTCCGGGCAGCTCAAGGGAAAGGATGTCCCCCTGGCGTACGGCGTAACCCGGGACAGAGACGATGAAATCTTCTGTTGCCGGATACGCCTGGCAGTCTACCTTATAAGGGCTCGCGGCAACTGCCGACCTGCTTACCGATGAGGTGATCTCCTGGAATCGTCTTCTCCTCTCTTCCGGTGACATTTCCAGGTAATCCTTGCAGAAAGCTGCATGGGCAGCGCCGTAATAGCTCCTCTTGATGGTAATGAGGGCGTCGCCGTTGGGGCTCAAGTCCACCAGGTATCTCGTCTCACCCCTGTCCTTCAGGCTGGGTTCCGAGGGTTCAATGGGCTCCAGGAGTCCTGAAGAAAGATTGAGGGCAGCCGTGCCCGACGATGATACCGTGCCGAGTTCGGCATACTGGTCCGTGTCGCCCAGGATAACGGTTTTCCCTTGAGAGGCAACCACCTTGACCAGGACAGAGGCAAACCAGTCGGATGCCGGGTATTCAGAAAGCGGCTTCTGCAGCGATTGAAGGGGTGATGCCGTAGACGTCATGAGAAACTGCGTCTTATAGCCCAGGGGCTTCAGCATTGCCGAGAGCAGGACCGCCCGGTCGGCGCTGTTGCCGTAACCGGCCGCAAGGGTTTCATCGGCAGGACTGATCCGTTTCAAGGGGAGTTGCCCGATGGTCATACCTACAGGCTTGATGTTCTTCTCGACAAAATCCCTTACCGCACGGATCTTCTGCTCTTCTGTGGAACAATCCCTGGTGACGGCAAAGGCCTTTGCCTCTGTCTCATTCTGCTTATCCGAGGCCCCCTCGAGGATATCCCTGACCCTGGTCGCATACTCTTTCATCCGGGTGGCGGAGGCCATCACGGTCGGCATGAAAACGTATCCCGGGGGCAGGGAATCTTCCTGCTTCATTGGAGGTACGTGATATGCACCGTACTCCCAGACAGTATCGTCCCCTTCCTTCCGGATATTTTCAGTGATGAAGCCTTTCGGGAATGGCCTCCATGAAGCGTCGGCATAATACCCGTTGTCGGCCTTTGATATGTTCAGATTCATGCCCGCCCTCAAACGGATGCTCAGATGCTTCTTCTCAACCGGGTCTTCATCCTGGAAGACACTCGATATGAACACCGGCCACGCGTCTTTTTTCGTGTGCACATACTCGTATTCTATGGTGCTTCCCTCCTGGAGGCCGGGCAGGCTCACCACCATCACCTTTCCTGCGGGATAACGCGGCGCCTTTCCCACCCAGTCCTGGTCCATGATATTGACCTCGTTGGGGTTGATCTCCTGCGCCAGGCCGTTTGGCGAGGTCACGGTTGCCTTTTTGATCCGGATATCCTCCCACACGGGATTGAAGGAAAAATGGAGCTCCGAGTGTTTCTTTTTGCCTGCATACGTGAATACCTTTATTCTCTTTCGCACTGTCCGGGTAAAGGTCGACTCATCCGTGACATCGTATGAGATGTCCTCGTCAAGGATGACCGCATCCGGTTCATAGGCGTCATACCAGCTTCTGCCCACGGCCGGCACCATGGGCTGACCCTTTGTGAACAGGGGTATATGGCGGTTTGCCGTCTCGATCTTCTTGAGGGTATCCTGGAGGTGTTTATATTCACCGGGAGAATACTCGGTCAGTTTCATCTTGAACAGGCTCCTGAACCTCATGACCCCGTCGGAGATGAGGAGTGACCTGTTCCACGAAGACCCGTCATCAGAGGCCTGGTCCAGCATGGTAGGGCTCACCGGCCTTCCCAGGGATGGATCGAGCTCCATATCGACCACCTCTTCTATGCCGCAGGCCGTCTCTGTCACATAGGTGTATCTCCTCTCCTTGAGCCCCATCCTTTTAATGAGGAAGTTCACCATCCCTATGCTGTCCGTGAACCTGAGCATGGGCAGCATGACGACACCATCGCCTTGAACCGGGTAATCTCTTGCGGAAAAGGTGAAGGTGGCCTGCAGTGCTTCAGAGGTGTCCATCATGTTCACGGGCTTCAGGGCGAATTCACCCAGGGTGGCACCGGGCAGGGCCTTCATGAGTATCCGCTCGAAGAACAATTTTCGTTCCGCTTCGGAAATCCGTGAGAAATATCCGCGATACGCGTTGTCGTTTATGCCGTTGAAGGCAATCGTGGTCGTGCCTCTGAGCATCCCTGTCCCATCGAGCTTGCCCGAGGTGACTGCACGAAGCAGGTTCTTCTCGGCAGGGGTGATGGGGCTGGTCAGCAGGGTCTCGCCTTTTGGTGTGGCCACGACATAGCTCTGGTTATTGAGGTATGCGGGGAAGAGTTCCTTGGTGTTCTCGTTGGTGGGATCCATGAGCAGATAGGATCCGTCTCTCATCTTTACGCATGCAATGGCATGGTTGAAGAACGGCTGGGGAACCTCGGGGTCCTTTTTAGGCCCGTTCATGATGAGGACCGGGTATGCATCGAACCCGGCAAGCCTCAGCATGGCCACCAGGAGAGCCGCCTTGTCCCGGCACACCCCTGCCCTCCGCTCAAAGGTCATGGAGACCGGGTGAGGCTCATAGCCAGGAGCCTCGGTCTCTGCCGTAATGCCGAGGTAACGCACCTTCTGGGAAACCCAGAAGAATATGGATTCGATCCTTTCTTGTTGACCCTTCTTTCCCCCTGTGAGTTTCCTTACCGTCTTGAGCATCTCCGGGGTTGTCTTGTCGAGATGCGGCCTGGAAAGATTCCAGTACCATCTTGATATGGTTTTCCAGTCGGATATGGTGCTTACCAGGAGCCTCTGGGCCTGGGTGTAGAGAGGCGGCATCTCGGGTTCAGCAAAGGCCATGGGTACGTCTCTGGCAACCCACTGGTAAACGATATGGCTGTCCTCGACCGTCTTCAGGTAAGAGACCGTGCCTGGAATCTCATCCTTAAGGGCAATGCTTCTCAGGGGTTTTGTCTTCGGGGCCATGACGGTCACCCGGAAGCCGACAATGGGATCAGTGCCCTCAAGTGGGATGAAATCGCTCCACTGGTGGGCCATGCGTGTCTTGAAAAAATCGTCATAGGTGATGACGTGGACAATGTCCCCGATCTCAAGCTCTGATATGCTCACCTGGAGCACCTTGTCATTGGGGTCGTAGATGTTGGAGGCCATCTGCGTCGGATCGACCATGACACTGCTGTTTTTTTCCACATCCACCGCGTGCGATGTGCCGTCCGGCGAGATGACCTCCACCAGCTTGAATTTCGTGGTATTGTACGGCACAGTGAATGAAGATGTCAGGGTGCGGTATCTGCGCTTACCCTTTTCCGTGAGCACCTTGATATATTGCTCGAACCATTCTTCATAGGTGCCGTCGGGGTTGTATTTCACCCACATGTGCTGATCCACCATCGCCACATCTGCATCAGGGTACTTGTCCCTTGTCACTTCCGAGGCCTTTTCCAGGACAGCAGCCTTGTCGACGGGCGTCCATTGCCCGGCAGACGGTTCGCCCGTCAGGGCGAAGACGCACAGGATGATCCATGCAGCCAGGAACCTTATCTGTATTGGATTTCGCATATTTTCCAACTACCCCCTCCTGCGGGAACGGTTATTCTGCTTGTCGTGTTCGAAGGAAATCGAACAGCCTTAGAACTGACCATAAAACTCCCGGAAAGTAAATAATCAAGTATCCGGCTGCTATAATGAGCATCTCCACAACCAGGGCCGGCATCAGGGAAGACGTGAGAAAACATACAGCTGCCTGATTATCTTGTTTATTTCACATTGTATATTATTCGCATCTTATTGTTTTATTTGTTATTTAAATAGTATTTTGCACATCGGTCACCAGGTATTGACTTGACTAAAGACAAGACTATTATATCGTCTATGACGATAGACAGATCACTATGTGCAATCTGTGCCTGGAGAGGCGACTGCAACAAGAAATTCATGCAGGGCAACGGTGTGTTTTGCCCCGATTACACGAAAGACCTCACCATCCGGGCACAGGCGGAAGAGAAAAGGGGGGAAGTCAATCTCAAGGCCGCAGGCAAAAAGGGCAAGAAGAAATCACGGGAGATTCATCTCCTGTAATCGCCCGCACCCGGCTCAACGAGATTATTGGCACTCCTTTGGATCTTTACGATGAATATTGTTGTCCTGTTTTATCCCTTGATACTTATCATTAACACCAATACATCATTGAAGGTATTTCTGTTTCAGGCCCCATGATCGGCCTGTACAAAAGAGGGAGTCCTGATTACCTACCCCCTCTTCTTCCTGTTCTCCAGGCTCGCCCTGATGAATTCCCGGAACAGGGGGTGCGGCTGCATTGGCTTGGACTTGAACTCCGGGTGGAACTGGCACCCGAGGAACCAGGGGTGGTCCGGGAGCTCGATTATCTCCACCAGCGATGTTTCAGGGTTGCGGCCGCTTATGATCAGCCCGGCCTCTGAGAGCTGCTTTTCATATGCCGGGTTGAACTCATACCGGTGGCGGTGACGTTCAGAGATCTCTGCAGCATCATAGGCCTTCATGGCATTCGTAGAGGGCTCTACGGCGCACCGGTAAGCGCCGAGACGCATGGTCCCGCCCTTGCGGGTAATGTTCCTCTGCTCGGGCAGGAAATCGATGACCGGGGCTTTCGTAGCCTGATCGAACTCGGAGCTGTTGGCATCCTTCAATGCGCAGAAGCTCCGCGCAAACTCCACCACGGCGAGCTGCATGCCCAGGCATATGCCGAAGAAGGGGATCTTGCGTTTCCTGGCATACCCCGCAGCCAGGATCTTGCCCTCGGTGCCCCTTTCGCCGAACCCGCCGGGGATGAGGATACCGTCGATGTTCGCGAAATATCCAGAGATATCATCTTTACCGATCAGTTCATCAGCATCCACATAAACCCTGTTCACCTTTGTATTATTGAAAATACCCGCGTGTTCAAGTGCCTCATTGAGGCTCTTGTAGGAGTCGGTGAGCTTCACATACTTGCCCACTATGGCGATATTTACCTCCTCAGTCCGGTTCTGGATCCTTTCCAGGAGCTTTTCCCATCCCTTCATGCGGGGCTCCCTGGTCCACATGTTCAGGTATTCGATAATCCGCTCGTCCAGGCCTTCCTTGTGGAACCCGCAGGGCACCTTGTAAATGTTGTCCACGTCGACGGCATTGATCACGGCATTCTTTTCCACGTTGCAGAACAGGGCGATCTTTTCCTTGAGCTCCGTGCTCAGCATCCTCTCCGAGCGGCACAGGAGGATCTGGGGCTGTATCCCGATCTCCCTGAGCTTCTGGACCGAGTGCTGGGTGGGCTTGCTCTTGAGCTCGCCTGCCGTGACGATATAGGGCACCAGGGTGAGATGGATGTACAGGACGTTGCCTTTCCCCATGTCGAACCCGAACTGCCGTATGGCCTCCAGAAAGGGCAGAGACTCGATGTCGCCCACGGTCCCGCCGATCTCCACAATGGCGATATCGTTTCCGTTGGCGGCCTTTTTAATGCGCTCCTTTATCTCGTCGGTGATGTGGGGGATGACCTGCACGGTCTTGCCCAGGTATTCCCCGTTGCGCTCCTTCTGGATGACCGAGTCGTAGATCTGGCCGGTGGTGAAGTTGTTCTTTGCCGTGAGGATGCTCGAGGTGAACCGTTCATAGTGGCCCAGGTCCAGATCCGTCTCGGCCCCGTCGTCCGTGACGAACACCTCGCCGTGCTGGAACGGGCTCATGGTCCCGGGGTCCACATTGATGTAGGGGTCGAGCTTGATGTTGCAGACGGTGAGTCCCCTTGCCTCCATGATGGCGCCGATGGATGCGGCTGCCAGGCCCTTGCCGAGCGAGGAAAGCACACCGCCTGTTATGAATATGTACTTGGTGGACTTGTTCGTGGCCATTTTCAACTCCTGCCCTCCGTATGAAGGGGGTTTTGATTTTCCATCAAATCTATCAGCATAACCCCTAGGCCTAACCTAGGGTTATGACCTACATAACAGGTACAAGACGCTTGTTCAAGGACTTCTCGATCAACTGTTAAACCCTCTTACGTCAATGGGTTACGCCATTCAGATCGATCTCTAAGGGAAGTAATCCTGCAGCGCGCTCACCTGCAGTCTGTTGCCCTGGAGCACCCTGATGGCCTCGCCTGCGGCACGGGAAGCTGCAATGGTCGTGGAGTACGGTATGTTGTACCTGATGGCGCTCTGTCTCAGCGTATACGCATCTTCCGTGGGCTTTCGCCCAATGCTTGCATTGATGATGAGCTGGATCCGGCCGTTCTTGATATTGTCAACCACATTGGGCCTTCCCTCGCTCACCTTGAGGACGGTCTGCACATCCACTCCATGCGCATTCAGATACGCCGCCGTGCCGGTGGTGGCAAGGATCTCGAATCCGAGGCCGGCAAAGACCCTGGCCACTGGTACGATCCGTGCCTTATGAAAGTCGTGCACGCTTATGAAAACGGCGCCTTCGGTGGGCAGTTCGGCCCCGGCGGCAATCTGGGACTTGGCAAAGGCCATCTCAAAGGACGAGTCAATGCCCATGACCTCGCCCGTGGATTTCATCTCGGGGCCAAGGCTGATGTTGATATTGGGGAACCTCTTGAACGGGAATACGGATTCCTTGACCGACACATGCGCGGGCACGATCTTCTTCGTAAAACCCAGCTCCTTCAGGCTGTGCCCCAGCATGACCTTGGTGGCAAGCTTGGCCACGGGCACGCCGATGGCCTTGCTCACGAAGGGTACGGTCCTGGATGCCCGTGGATTGACCTCGAGCACATACAGCTCAGAGTCCTTGATGGCGTACTGGATATTCATGAGCCCCACCACTCCCAGCTCGGCCGCGATCAGCTTCGACTGCCTTTCAATGAGCCGTATCATCTTTTTGGGAAGGGTGGGCGGTGGGAGCACGCAAGCGGAATCGCCCGAATGGATGCCCGCCTCCTCGATGTGCTCCATGACGCCGCAGATAACGGAATTCTTTCCGTCGGACAGCGTGTCCACATCCACTTCTATGGCGTCTTCCAGGAACTTGTCGATGAGGATCTGATTGTCCGGGAAGAGCTCGAGCACCTGGGCCATGAAGGTCTTCATGGTCTCGGGGTCGTAGATGATCTCCATGGACCGGCCGCCGAGAACGTAAGAGGGCCTCACCAGCACCGGGTACCCGATGTCCCGGGCGACATCCAAGGCCTCTTCCACGCTTGTCACCGTGGCATTTGCCGGCTGCTTCAGGTTAAGCCTGTTCACGATCTCGAGGAACCGCTGCCGGTCCTCGGCCCGGTCTATGGCATCGGGCGTTGTGCCGAGAATGGGAACCCCTGCCTCGAAGAGACCCTTTGCCAGGTTCAAGGGGGTCTGCCCGCCGAACTGCACAATCACGCCCCTGGGGTTTTCCTTGCGTATGACGTGCAGGACATCTTCCAGGGTAAGGGGTTCGAAGTAGAGCTTGTCGGATATGTCGTAATCCGTGCTCACGGTCTCGGGGTTCGAGTTGATCATGATGCTCTCGTAACCCATCTCCTTGAGCGCGAACGAGGCATGCACGCAGCAGTAGTCGAATTCGATGCCCTGGCCTATTCTGTTTGGTCCTCCGCCCAGGATGATCACCTTTGGCCTGCCGGACGGTTTCGACTCGTCCTCTTCCTCGTAGGTGGAATAGTAGTAGGGCGTATAGGCCTCGAACTCGGCGGCACAGGTGTCCACCAGCTTGTACACGGGGAATATCCCCATCTCATACCTCAAGTCCCGGATGTCTTTTTCGGCTTTACCCCAGAGAAGCCCCAGGTAACGGTCGGAGAACCCGAGCCTCTTGGCCTCGTACAGGCTTTCCCTGTCCAGGGGGGCAGACGCTATCAGGGCCTCAGCATCCACAAGCTCCTTGATATGGTGGAGGAACCAGGGGTCCACCCTGGTGAGCCGGTTCACATCATCGATGGTCCAGCCGGAGCGGAAGGCCGCCGCCATCCAGAACAACCGCTTGGAGTTGGGGTAGGTGAGCCCTGTCACCACCTGTTTCTTGTCATCGGGGCTCGTGATCATCCTGGGGCCGCCGAGCCCGGACTGCCCGATCTCGAGAGACCTCACGGCCTTGTTGAGCGCCTCCTTGAAGGTCCTGCCGATGGCCATGGTCTCGCCCACGGACTTCATGGAGGTGGTGAGCAGGTCCGGGGTTTCGGGGAACTTTTCAAAGGTCCACCTCGGGATCTTCACCACGCAGTAATCGATGGTGGGCTCGAAGGAGGCGTACGTCTCCTTGGTGATGTCGTTTTTGATCTCGTCCAAGGTATAGCCCACGGCCAGCTTGGCCGCTATCTTGGCTATGGGGAAACCGGTGGCCTTGGACGCCAGGGCGGACGACCTGGAGACCCTCGGGTTCATCTCGATGACCACCAGTTCTCCGTCGGCCGGGTTGACGGCGAACTGCACGTTCGAGCCACCCGTCTCCACGCCGATCTCGCGCATGATGGCAATGGCCGCATCGCGCAGGCGCTGGTATTCCACGTCGGTCAACGTCTGGGCCGGCGCCACGGTGATGGAGTCGCCCGTGTGCACTCCCATGGCATCGATGTTTTCAATGGAGCAGATGATCACCACGTTGTCTGCCCTGTCCCGCATGACCTCCAGCTCGAATTCCTTCCACCCGATGACCGACTCTTCGATCATGATCTCCCGGATCATGCTGGCATCCAGTCCGCTCCTGGCAATGACGTCGAGATCTTCGGGGTTATACGCGATACCGCCCCCTATTCCACCCAGGGTGAAGGAGGGCCTGATGATGAGGGGAAAACCGATGGTGCCGGCTATTGCCTGCACCTCTTCCATGCTCCGGGCAAAGCCGCTTCGGGGAACCCGCAGGCCGATATTTTCCATGGCCTTCCTGAAGAGCTCGCGGTCCTCGGCCTTGTGGATCACCTCCGGATTCGCACCGATCATCTCCACGCCGCAGCGTTCGAGCACACCTCTTGATGCCAGCTCGACGGAAACGTTCAGCCCGGTCTGTCCGCCCAGCGTGGGAAGGATGGCGTCCGGCCGTTCCTTTTCGATGATCTTCTCGATCATCTCTGCAGTGATGGGCTCGATATAGGTCCTCTCCGACATGCCGGGATCGGTCATGATGGTGGCAGGGTTGGAGTTTATGAGGACGACCGAATACCCCTCTTCCCGGAGCGCCTTGCACGCCTGCACCCCCGAGTAGTCGAACTCGCACGCCTGCGAGATGACGATGGGGCCGCTGCCGATGATGAGGATCTTGCTTATGTCAGTCCGTTTGGGCATGGCTGTCCTTGAGCGTATTTTCGCTTACCCGTACAAATGTGTCTTACATGGTGCTCAGATGTGCACCCCCGCGCATGCACGGGGGTGCACATCGTGGTTTTTCTTGATGAAGGTCAGATTTCCCTGAGTTTCATTCCCTTTGCCGCCAGCGCCTTCTTGTTGGCCAGCAGGTCCCTGGCTGCGACCCTGTCCAGTACGTAGATAAGCTCCCCACCTTTCTTGGCGTAGGTCTGCCCGTAGGAGATGGGTATCTCAGGCGTGGGGTCGCCGAGCAGCGACTGGGTCACGGGCTCCACCTTGCGCTCGCCGTTTGCCAGGAGGATGACCGTCTTTGCCTGGTAGACCAGTTCCGCGCCCATGGATATGGCGTAGTTGGGTGAATCCTTCTTTGTGGCGAAGTGGCCGTCGGCCACTGCGTTGGACACCGTGTTGTCGTCGAGCTTGACCAGCATGACACTGCTCCCCTTGAAGGGTATGCCCGATTCGTGGAACGCCACGTGGCCCCTGCCGCCGACACCGATGATCTGCATGTCTATTCCGCCGAACTTCTTGATCTTCTTTACGTAGCCGTCCAGTATCTCCTTCTTCACCCAGGCCAGATACTCAGACCTGGCGCTGCTGCCGATGGCGATGGACTTCCCCTTGTCCGTGCCCTTTGCCTCCCAGTCCTGCGGGTTGGCCTTCAAGTCTGCCATGAGCTTTTTCTGATCGATGAGCGAGCCGAAGGGCACGTTGGTCTCGATGAACTTGTTCTTCAGAAGGCTGAAGAACTCCTGGATCATGAAGTACGCATAGCTCTCGGGGTGCATGACGCGCATCTGGACGTTTTCACCCGGCAGACCCACGTACTCGTCGAGGTTGAAGCTCCGGCACCTTGCTGAGTCGAACTCACCCTTGTTGGCCGCCCTGGCGAGGTGCTTGTAGAGCCCTGTGGGGGAATTGCCCGTTGCAAGGCCCAGAACCGCCTCCTTCTTTTTCTTGAGTGTTGCCTGTATTATCTTTTTGGCGATGTCCGCAGCCGCCTCACTCAGTGCTGCAAAATCCTTTGCAACGATAATCTGAATACCCACTTTCAAAACCTCCTCTGTAAACGGGATGTACTGCCGGGCCTTGATGCCGCGCCCTTACTCAGCCGATCGTCTTTTTTACTAGCTCTGAGAGCTGGGTGCAATACTTTTCCGTTACTTCTTTCGACGGCCCTTCGACCATTACCCGGCACATGTTCTGCGTCCCGGAATAGCGGATCAGTACGCGCCCTTCGTCGCCGAGCTCCTTCTCCACCTGGGTGATGGCCGCCTTCAGCTCAGGCACCGTGTCTATGTCCGGCTTGCTCTTCACGTTCACGTTGATCAGCTTCTGGGGGAAGACGTCCATGAGCTTCGCCAGCTCCGAGAGCGGCTTGCCCGACTTCACCATGGCGGCAACGAGCTGCATGGCGGTGAGTATGCCGTCGCCCGTGGTGTGGTGGTCGAGGAAGATCATGTGGCCCGACTCTTCGCCGCCGATGACACCGCCCATGCTGAGCATGTCCTCGAGCACGTAGCGGTCGCCCACCTTCGAGGCATGATGCCTGTAGCCGTACTTCTTGCACGCCACCCTCAACCCGAGGTTGCTCATCACCGTACTCACCAGGAGGTCGTTCTTCAGCCTTCCCTCTTCCTTGAGCATCTTGGAGCAGATGATGAGAATCTGGTCTCCGGTGATCTCGTTGCCCTTTTCATCCACCGCTATGAGCCGGTCTCCGTCGCCGTCAAAGGCCAGGCCGACCGCAGCGCCTTTTTCCAACACCTTCTTCTTCAGGTCGCCGGTGTGCTGGGAGCCGCAATTGTCATTGATGTTAATCCCGTTGGGCTTGTTGTGGATGACGTCCACATCGGCGCCGAGCTCGATGAATGCCTCGGGCGCCACCCGGTACGTTGCGCCGTTGGCCGTGTCCAGGACTATCTTCATCCCTTCCATTGATAGGTCGCGCGGGAAGGTGTTTTTCAAAAAAACGACATACCGGCCGTTCACGTCCTCCATGCGGTAGGCCTGGCCCATGTCTTTGGACGGGGGCAGGTAATCGGGCAGCTTGCCGCCCAGCATGAGGTCTTCGATGGTATTCTCCTGGTCGTCCGAGAGCTTGAACCCGTTGCCGCCGAAGATCTTGATCCCGTTGTCCTCGAAGGGGTTGTGGGATGCGGAGATGACGATGCCCGCGTCGGCCCGCATGCTGTTCGCGATAAAGGCTATGCCCGGCGTGGGGAGCACGCCGACCAGATAGGGATTCCCCCCCATGGACGTTATGCCTGCTTCCAGCGAGCTTTCGAGCATGTAGCCCGAAATGCGCGTGTCCTTGCCGATGATGATCCTCGTGCGGTGGTTCTCCTTCCTCAGAAGATAGGTCATTGCCTGACCTACCTTGAAAGCGATATCCGCAGTCATGGGGTACCGGTTCGCCTCGCCGCGTATCCCGTCAGTGCCGAAAAGTTTGCCCATCGAATCCTCCTTTTATAGTAGGGTCTATACCTGTTGATCCTTAAAACAGCTCCAGCCCTGGCATGGCGGCCGAGGCTGCCTTGCAGCAATAAGACACGACGCCCTGAAGCCACTTTGTGCCTTTCGAAGAGACATCCTCGCCCAGGGCCTGAATGGTCTCGATATAATTGCCGGAACCACCCTGCGTGGCCTTTTCCAGTCCCTTGAGGAATTCCTCTCTCAAGGCATCTCCTTTCGAATCAGGGGCCGGACCTCCTTCGAATAGTGCCTGCACCTTGTCAATACAGCTGCCCAGCTCTTTCCTCTGCCGGGCGGTTTTCTCCGTGCCCGAAGCGTCTGTCTTGGAGGCCTGCCGGGCCATGGCCTCGAGTCGTTTAAGCCTCTCCTTTCTGCCCAGCGAGAGTTTGTCGAGCAGGCCTGCGTGGATGAGAGACCCGAACTCCCGGTTGTCGAGGAACGGCTTGCGCACGTGGATGTACCACTCTTTCAGGGCGGCGAGGTTCGCGAGATACATGATGTTGTTCTCCACCACGCGGACCAGGTTCGGATAAAGTGCCCTCTGATAATCCTTGACGCACGGCGACGCCGCTTTACCCGCTATCAGGCGGTTGTCTTCGGGGCAGTCCCCCCTCAGGACCGTGCCTGCGGCCACGACATTGCCGAAGCCCATGCGCACGGGCCCGATGATTCCCCCCTGCCCTCCCAGGAATATGGCCGGCTGGTTCAGCATGACGCCCCGGGCGACATCGCCTAAAAGGGAGGCGGTTGTCTTGTCCCCGTCAGGGGTGAAATTGAAGTGGATGTAGGAACTTCCCACCTCGCTGTGGTCCTTCCGGCTGGTCCCCCCCGCCATGAGGCAGTCACAGAAGTTTATGAGGCTGCCGAGCGTCACGAAGGGGAAGAGGATGGTCTGCTTCAGCCCCACACAGTGGGCCCCGCCCGCCTCCTCCTCCAGGATGGACCCTTCGCGGACATGGGCGCCGAGACCCAGGTTCGATTTGTCCAGGAACACGGACTTGCTGACATAGCCGCCCTTGAGCTCCACATCGGGGCCTATCTGGCAGTTCTCGATGGTTACAGGCCCTTCACGGCCTATCTGGGCACCTGAGGATATGACGGTGTCCTTGCCGTATATCCTGCACCCGGGATAAATCCTGACCTTGCTCGCGGATATGCGGTCGATATCTACTTCTTCACCCATGTCCAGTGTCAGGGGGTTGGGTATGTCGACCCCCTTGCTGATAAGTTGCGCGATCTTCTCATGAGCGCGGGGCTTCAGGTCCATCTCTTCCTCCGAATTATGTGATAGTTCATCTCCGGCACCATAAGATCCTTATGGAGCCGTGTTCCTTATCTGTTCGAAAATCCTGTTCTTGATGACCTCCACATCCTCGCCCAGCAGGAACTTTACGGAGAGTGAGTCGAGGTATTCGTCCTTCCAGGGGATGTTGTACTCGTTTATAAGGTTGGTGATGTCGTTGATCTTGACCCCCAGGATCTCCTTCTTCCTGGCCGTGCCGATGCCCTCGTCGAAGTCCACCTGCAGCAGCAGAAGGTGGGTGATGATGCGCCTTGGTCCCTGGATGGGAATCACGATGATGGAGGCGTTGTCGTAGCGGCCTGTGCCCGCATACACCTTGCGTGTACGGACGATGGTGTTCTTCGTCCCCTTCAGCGGGGCGGGCCTGTCGTACCTGGACCGCATACCTTCCGAGGAACCCTGCCTTCTGACAATGGTCAGGGTGGATTCGGCCGTGGGCATGCCGGCCTCGTCGAGTCCGCCCACCTGGTAGAGGGTGTAACCCCTGATCCGCTCCAGGGCTCCCTGCATCTTCTTGAGGGTCACCACATCCTTGGCGCGGATGCTCTCCGGGGTATACCCGAGCTCGTCGAAAACGGCGAATACGGGCCCGCTGGGGACCTCTGTCTTTCTGCTGGTCCCCACGGTGACGGTCTTTGCCTGGTGGCGGATGGCATCCACGGGCCGGGAGAGTTCGTCTACGGCACGCTTGAGGGTGAGGTCGAGCATGTCGATGGGGGACGAGGAGACCCTTTTCCCCTCGAACTCCATCCAGAAGTCTTCCACGGGCAGCTTCCCCTTGGCATATTTGAGCAGGAGCGTGATGTCGGAGGTCACGTCGTTGCTCAGCGAGGTGAGCTGGCCCTTGGCCTTCAATGCCTTGAATTCGGAGGCGAGAGCGTCCACGATCCGGTGCAGACCCTTGTCCTCGATGCTCTCGTACACGGTATATTCCTTTTTCCAATGCTCCTTCGCCACCTCGGCGAGCCGGCTCCGGAAAGCCTTCATGGAGATGGCCAGGGCGTCGAGGCTGCACGCAGCGTAGTATCCCCAGATATGGCCTGCCAGGGTATTGAAGATGACGGACAGCGGGAAGCCTGCCCTGGGAACGTGTATGACGGCGTCTGAAACGGCATCGAAACGGTGCTCCCCCTCGTCGGTGATGACAACAACGCCGGCGGAGTGTGCCTTGAAAATGGCCACATCCTTTGCGACATCATCCAGCACGATCTCCGGGCTCCCTGCGGCGCACACGAGGATGAGCGGTTCCGAGGAGAGGTCGATGTGCTTCTTGTCCTCGATGATGTCCGACGAGATGGTCTTGTAGCAGAGTTCGGAGAGCTTTATGCGGATCTCGTCGGAGGCCACCTTGTTGATGCCGCTGCCCACCACGGCCCAGTACTGCTTCTGCCGTACCACGTCCCAGGCACTCGTCCTTATGTTCTCGCGGCCCCTTATGACGCCCTGCATGAGATCGGGGACCGCCTCCAGGCTCGAAAGCTCGCGGACGATCTTCTCGTCCGGCAGGGTCTTGAGTATCTGAGCAAAGAAAAGTGCGAGCACGTATCCCGCCACGATCTGCGAATAGAAGGCCTTGGTGGACGCCACGGACATCTCGATGTCGCGTCCGTCGCTGGTGTAGAAGACACCGTCCACCTTGGTGGTGATGTCCGACTGCCTGCGGTTCACGATGGTAATGAGCCGGGCGCCCCTCTGCCGGGCCATGGTCACGGCTCGGTTCGTGTCCGTGGTGGTCCCGGACTGGGTGATGGCGATGACCAGCGTGTCCGACATGTCCTCGTCCAGCAGGAACCCGCTCAGATCCGTGGCCTTGCGTGCAGAAACGGTGATGGGTGCGGACTTCAGGTAGGCGGCGCATGCCTCGGCCGCGGCGCATGCCGCCACGGCGGCGGTTCCCTGTCCCACCACGAAGATGTTCCTGATCCGCCCCTGTTTCAGGTCTTCCCTGGTCTGCGCGTCCACGACCCCTTCATCCAGGTTGAAGACCACCTCGTCGTCCTTGATGATCCGGTACTTGCCTCTAAGCGTCTTGCGGATTGAGTCGGGGGCCTCCAGGATCTCCTTGATGAGAAAGTGCGGATGCTCTCCCCTGTCGATGTCGCGGGTCGTGATCTGCGCGTGGCTGATATCCTGCTCGGCCAGGTGCAGGGGATGAGCGTCGTAGGACATGGCCTCGATGCCCGAGAGGCCGGTTCCCCGGTCATTGTGCAGGATGAACAGCTGGCCCTGGGTGGCCGGATCGTCCTTCACGCGCATGGACTCGCCGTCCATCTTGATGAACCTGGGCGTAACCTCCACCAGCCCGTAGACCTCGGAGGCGAACATGTATCCATTGTCGAGCAGGCCGACGTAGATGGTCTGTCCGCTGCCCTTCTGGGCAAGGAAAACCCTTCCCGGCTCCAGGTTGCTCTCCATGGCGATGGCGTGGGAGCCCTCGAAATCGTTCACCGCCCTGCGAAATGCCTCCTTCAGGTCATGGCCCTGGTAGAGATACTGCTCTATCTGCAGCGGGATGGCCTTGGTGTCGGTGGTCACGTCGGGGTTCGTCAAGCGGTGCTGCGAGTGTGCCTTGTTCCTTATGTCATGGTAATTGTCGATGTCGCCGTTGAGCGCTGCGCTGATGGACCATGCACCTTTGCCGTAATAGGGATAATCCTTTATGACAGGAGAAACCCCTTCCACATCCCCGCTCGAATCATCCATGGTATGGCTGTTCACAGGGTGGCAGTTGATCTCGTTGATGGCACCCACCGATGCCCAGCGGGTGTGGGTCAGATACGACTCGGAGGAGTTGTCCAGGGCAAGGGCTTCCCTGAGGATAGTATCTTCGCTGATGAACCTCCGCAGCTTGGCCGTATTCTCCCCGAGCTCGCCCGTGATCTGGGCGGTCTTGTAGGTAAACGTCAGCGTTGTCCCGGACATGTGTATGGAGCCGTTCATCAGGTCGCCCGGACGGCACCGCGAAAGGAATTCTTCGAAGAGTCCCTTGTCCGTCAAAGTATGGCGCAGCAGGGTCTGAACGTCCCTATAACCGTAATCCACCATCACCTGTATGCCGGCCGAATCACGCCCCCTCACCTCGAGCCTGTCCAGGGCGTTCAGGCAGGCATTGATCTTCTGGTAGCGGTCGTAATACCCCTTGTTATCGTAGATCATGGGCCCGGCCAGCAGAAGGATCTTGTCATGGTTCCTGATGATGTCTTCTTTCAGCGACCAGGAGATGTCCTTCAGGGTGATCAGGCGGGCCCACATGGCCTCCAGGTCTCCCGAAGAGAACGCCTTGGCCTCTTTTCCCAGGGCTGCATCCTCCTTTACCACAAAGGACCTCAGCCGCTCCGACATGGCCCTGAGCCGGGCCAGTCCGCTGCCGCAGCAAAGGTGGTGCTGGAGGCTCGTATCCTGCATGAGCCGGTAGCTTTCCTCAGCCAGGATCAGAAGTGAATCGGGGCTCAGATAAGCATTCTTGTCGATCCCGCCGGAGATCAGCGTTGCCACGCTGCCTGCGCACACGGCATCGACCGCCCGGGAAAATCTCCCGGTGATGTCGTCTTGGGAGGCATTCCCAGCACCTTTGATGCATACGAACCCTGCGAGACCGCAGAACAGGACATGATCCTGGACGGGGAAAAGGACTATTGCAGGCCCGGGGATAGTCCTCGGGTCTTTCCCGACATATACCTTCGGCATCATCTTCATCTGTCGACCGGCAGCGCCTTCTTCCAACATGGGGTCTCTCGTCAAGCGGGGTATCCTGGGGCAAGCGCCCATTCCGGCAAGGGATTGCAGATTATACCCCCTGGGTTGCCTTGTATAACATCCTACAGGCATTTCAGGCAAGCCCCTATGCCTCATCTCCGGTCCGCCCCCTCATCAGGTCCAAAAACTCCCCGAAGAGGTATCCTGAATCCTTGGGTCCGGGCGCGGCCTCGGGATGGTACTGGACGCTGAATGCCCTGAGGTCCCTGACCATGAACCCCTCCAGTGTGCCGTCGTTCAGGTTGATGTGGGTCACCTGGGCGCCACTGGGGAGCGTATCCTTAAGTACCACGAACCCGTGGTTCTGGGACGAAATCTCCACGCGTCCTGTCATCAGGTTCTTGACCGGCTGGTTAATGCCGTGGTGGCCGAACTTGAGCTTCTCGGTCTTCCCGCCGAGCGCCTGGCCGAGGATCTGGTGCCCCAGGCAGATGCCGAAGATGGGCAGCCTGCCGAGCAGGTCGCGCACGGTCTGAACGAGGTATGCGAGCGGGGCCGGGTCACCGGGCCCGTTGGACAGCAGCACTCCGTCCGGGTCCAGGGACAGGATCTCTCCTGCCGTGGTCCGGGCGGGCACCACCATGACCTCGCACCCCTGCCCTTCGAGCATCCTGAGTATGTTGAGCTTGACCCCGCAGTCCATAACTGCAACACGGGGTTTGTCCGATTTCACCCCGGCAGGCCCCATGGCCTGCTTCCTGCCGTTGCTCCATATATAGGGCCCGGCGCAGGTGACGTCCTTTACGATATCCCTCCCCACGAGTCCCGGATAATCGCGAACGATCTCCTGCAAGTCGCCGATGCGATCAACGCGAGTGGAGATCACTCCGCGCATGGCCCCCTTGGTCCTTATGCGTCGGGTCAGCGCCCTGGTGTCGATCCCTTCGAGTCCGATGATCCCGGAGTCTTCGAGAAACCTCCCCAGGGTCCTGGTGCACCGCCAGTTGCTGGGAAATTCCTGGTATTCCCGCACGATGAACCCTTCCATGTGCACGCGTGACGATTCGATGTCCGCCTCGTTTATGCCGTAGGCCCCGATGAGAGGATAGGTCATGCAGAGGATCTGCTCTTTGTACGACGGGTCTGTGAGTATCTCCTGGTAGCCCGACATGCCGGTGTTGAAAACCACCTCGCCTGTACAGTCTCCGTTTCCGGCAAAAGCGCTCCCGCGGAAAACGGTGCCGTCTTCGAGCACCAGTACGGCGGGATTTTTCGCTTTTCCAAACAAATGACCGGCTCCTGTACGTGTTCTATTGACTGATATTCATTTACTATAAAGCCGCCCGGACCAGCGGGCCCGGGCAGCTTGGCCTTCCTCTATAGCACGGGGAGATACGTGTCAATCTCATACTTGCTGACGTGTATCCTGAACGCGTCCCACTCCCTCTTCTTGTTTTCTATGAACTTTTCAAAGATATGATCGCCCAGCGCATTCCTGACGAGCCTGCTTTTGGATACAAGCTGGATCGCCTCGAAGAGGCTGCCGGGCAGCGAGGTGATGCCGGCCTTTTCACGGGCCTTCTCGTCCATCTCGAAGATGTCCTGCTCTACGGGCTCGGGCAGCGGGTATTTTCTGTCCATCCCTTCCAGGCCGGCGGCCAACTGCACCGCAAAGGCGAGATACGGGTTGCATGCCGGATCCGGCGCCCTGAACTCCATCCTGGTGGCATTGGCCTTGCCCGGCTTGTACATGGGCACCCTCACCATGGCTGAGCGGTTTCTGCGCGCCCAGGATACATACACCGGGGCCTCGTAGCCCGGGACAAGCCGCTTGTAGGAATTCACCCACTGGTTGGTAACCGCTACGATCTCGGGCGCATGGGTCAGGATGCCCGCGATGTAATGCTTGCCGGCCCTGGAAAGGTGGTACTTGTCCTTGGCGTCGAAGAAGGCGTTCTCCTTGCCCTTGAAAAGGGACTGGTGGACATGCATGCCGCTGCCGTTCTCGTGCGCGATGGGCTTGGGCATGAAGGTGGCGTACACGCCCTTCTGGCGCGCGATCTCTTTTACAGCGGTGCGGTACGTCATGACGATGTCGGCCATCTTGAGGGCCTCTGAATACTTCAGGTCGATCTCGTGCTGGGACGGAGCGACCTCGTGATGGCTGTATTCAACCCCGATCCCCATGTTCTGGAGCGCGAAGATGGTCTCACGGCGCATCTCGGTTCCGGCGTCGATGGGCAGCCCGTCGAAGTAGCCACCCTTGTCGAGGATCCGGGTGCACTGGTCATCGGCGAAATAGAAGAATTCGAGCTCAGGCCCGAGATAACAGGTGTATCCCTTGTCCGCTGCCTTTTTCAGCACCCTCTTGAGGGCATAGCGGGGGTCTCCGTCGTACGGCGTGCCGTCCGGGTTATGGATATCGCAGATCATGCGTGCGACCGGTTTGTCGGTGGGCCTCCAGGGGACGAGCTGGAAGGTTGTCACATCGGGCCGTGCGATCATGTCGCTCTCGTGGATACGGGCAAATCCCTCGATGGAAGACCCGTCGAAGCCCATTCCCTCCTCCATGCCCTCCTCAAGCTCAGAGGGCGTGATGTTGAAGCTCTTGAGCTTGCCCAGCACGTCGGTGAACCAGAACTGGATGAAACTGATCTTATGGTCCTTGACCGCCTTCAGAACGTCATTGCTTGTCTTGCAGTTGAACATGCCCTTCTCTCCCTCGCATATGTTTTGATGTATGGACATCCTCCCGTGAGGATACCAAATTATTCACCCGATAGGATAGTTCTCTTTGAGCGCCCAGACCCCGCAGGGGCAACCTCCTGCGCAGAAACCGCACCCGATGCAGAGCTTCTCGTCCACCACGTATTCAAACCGCCCGTCTGCAAGCGACCTCCTGGATATGGCCTGCTGGGGACATAACGTCTCGCACAGTCCGCAGTCGCGGCAGCCCCCGCAGGATGCGCACTGCGTCGAACACATCTGGATGTCGGACATCTCCCTGATGTCCGGATTGTAATACTCCAGCCTGACCCGCGCCTGGTCGATGGGACTGAGCTGGTCGTATTCCTCTTCGCGCCCCCTGATGGCGGCATCTATGGTGAGTGCGGCCCTGCGTCCCGCGCCGATGGCGTCCGTAATGAGTCCCGGTCTGACACTGTCGCCTATGGCAAACACCTTGGGGTCAGAGGTCTGATAGGATTCGTCCACCTTGATGAACCCGGCCTCGGTGTCTATGTTATCGGGCAGAAATCCCAGGTCCGGCTTGTCCCCTATGGACACCACCACCGTATCGGCAGGGATGACTTCACCGGTGGAGAGCACCACGGAGTTTCCGGTAACCGCCTCGGCCGAGACCGGCCACATGAACTTCGCCCCGGCGGCCTCTGCCGCGGCGCGCTCCTTTCCGAAGGACGCCGGCTTCTGGATGTCGATAAGGGTGATGTCCGTGGCCCCGAGACGGCCAGCCTCGGTGGCCGCATCGCACCCCACATTGCCCGCCCCTATGATGACCACATGTGAGCCCACATCCATGCAGTCGTTCTTAGCCTTCCTGAGAAACTCATACGCCGTTATGGTCCTTTCGTGCCCCTTGAACCTCAGCTCCCTGGGATTCTGAGCACCCACGGCGATAACGGTATAGTCATGGCGGTCACGGATATCGGCAAAGAGCTCTTCGGTGATCCCCTCGGCACCGACCTTCTCCCTCTTTATCTTTTTTTCAAGGCGCTCCAGCTCGTGCTCGAATACGTCAGCAGGTATCCTGCTCGAGGGTATGACACTCCGTATTTTTCCCCCAAGGGAATCGGACTTGTCGAAGACCACCGGCACATGCCCCTTGAGCCACACCTGCCATGCCACAGAGAGCCCCGCAGGCCCGCCGCCGATTATGGCCACCTTCCTTCCCGTGGGGGCCAGGGGTTCAGGTTCCCTGGCGTTCAGGCTTGCCTTGCCGAGAAGCGCCGTATCGATGGGGACCATGCTGTTCTTAGAGCGCGTACAGCTCTCCATGCACAGGTTCGGACACAGATAGCCGCATACGGTGGTGGGGAAAGGCGTGTACAGCAAGGACAGATCGACCGCCTTGTCCGCCTCGCCGTTCCTGATATGGGCCCACCGCTGCTGAACAGGGATGCCCGTGGGGCATCCGGCCTGGCAGGGGGGCAGGTATCTGGCGTTCTCCCAGACAGGGATGAACCTGCGCATCTCGGCGGTGGCCATGAGCCCGATGGGGCCCCTGTCGAGGTCCGTGAGGTCCCCGATGAGCCCGCCTTTCCCGAGCTCTTTCTCCCAGACGTCTTTTCTGAACTGTTTCACGGACACACGCCGCGATGCGACCTTTTCCGAAGGCTGCCTGGCCACCAGGAGCTGCCAGGAGGAGCGGTCCGCGACAAGCAGGTCGTATACCTCGGGCCTGTTTATGGCACCCAGGAATTCCCTCAGGTTCTCCTTGAGCCAGTTCCATTCCTCGTCAGTGATGCGGACGAGCTTGGCATCGGCATCGCTGAAGCTCTTCTGGGTTCCCCTGAAGAAGATCTTTCCGCCCACCATGCCCACGCAGGGCCGGTTGCCCAGGATGCCCTTCCTGTATTTGGACCCGTGTCCGCATATCACGGCAACGCCGCCTGCCATGAACTCGGCGAACGAGTCGCCCACGCCGCCCAGGACCCAGAGCTCCGGGGGGGCAAAGCGCGGGTTTCTCTTGGTCATGGTCATGCCCCTGGCCCCGATATCCCCTGCTATGTATACCTTGCCCTGGGCCATGGCATTGGCTACACCGTTGGTCGCGTCCCCGTGGACGATGATGCGGGCTCCGGCGTTGAGCCAGCCCACGTCGTCCGAGGCCGGGGCATGCACCTCCACGGTCGTGAAGGGCGAACCCATGGCGCCGATGCGCTGGCCGGGGAATCCATGGACATCCACCTTG
This sequence comes from uncultured Bacteriovoracaceae bacterium, assembly GCA_964600235.1. Taxonomy (GTDB): domain Bacteria; phylum Desulfobacterota; class Desulfomonilia; order UBA1062; family UBA1062; genus MWEI01. The sequence continues at coordinate 412,653 of CAZRIV010000001.1, forward strand.
ACATGCCTGGAGCCGGTATTCCAGAGTCTGCCCCCTATACCATGCTGGCCGTATGCGTCCACCTCGATATGGGTGCACCCGCTTGCGAGGGCATGCTGTATGCGTTCTTCGAGAACCCGGGTTTCCACCCTCCTGGAGTCCTCCATGCCGGAAATAACTATCTTCTCATGCTGTTTCATCTTGTTTCCCAAAGTAAGATCCTGCACTTCCATGTACTGTTCATCAGGACCGTTTTCCTATACGACGTGCCTTATGCCCAGGCGCTGTGCCGTGTCGCTGTCATCGATGCCGATGGCGTCCGACATGCCGATGGGCAGGGCCGTGGATCTGCCGAGCGGCGCCAGGATCTTCTTGAGCTCGGCGTCGAAGCTCAGGTAGACGTCCACCAGCCTCTGGGCCACGTCCTCCGGGTCGAGCCGGCGGTACAGGCGGGGGTCCTGGGAGGTGATGCCCTTGGGACACAGACCGATATTGCATATGTTGCACCGGTCACCCTCGGACCCCACGCAGCCTCCGCAGGCCTGCATGATGTACTTGCCCACCTGTATCCCGCTGGCGCCGAGCATGATGAGCGCTGCGGCATTGGCCGCCAGATTGCCGTTCTTGCCGATCCCGCCTCCTGCGAACAAAGGGATCTCGTTCTGTTTGCCCAGCTTGACGAGGTTGAGATACGCGTCCCTGATATTGCTCGCTATGGGGTGCCCCATGTGGTTCATGGAGACGTTGTATGCGGCCCCGGTGCCGCCGTCCTCGCCGTCGATGGCGAGCCCTGCGGCATAGGGGTTCCGGGAAAGGTTGTTCAGTACCGCCAGCGAGGTGGTCGTTGCCGAGATCTTCGGGTACACCGGGACCCGGTACCCCCAGGCCATGTACATGGACTGGATCATCTTCGCCACCGCTTCCTCGATGGAATACTTGGTCTGATGCGTCGGCGGGGACGGCAGGCTTACCCCTTCAGGCACCCCTCTTATGGCCGCGATGAGCTTGTTCACCTTGTACCACATGAGAAGGCCGCCGTCGCCGGGCTTTGCCCCCTGGCCGTACTTGATCTCGATGGCACACGGGTCTTCCTTCATGTCCGGCAGGGCATGCACGATTTCATCCCACCCGAAATAGCCGCTGGCTATCTGGAGGATCACGTATTTGATGAACCGCGATCTCAAGAGCCGTGGAGGACACCCGCCCTCACCGGTACACATGCGCACCGGCATGCCGAGTTCCTCGTTCAGGTATGCCACCCCCATTTGGAGGCCTTCCCACATGTTGGGAGAAAGCGCCCCGAAAGACATGCTTCCTATGATGAGAGGATATATCTCGCGCACCGGCGGGATCCATTCATTGTCCCTTGTCGTGCGGATCATTTCCTCGGGCGGGAGTATCCTGCCCAGCAGGGTCCTCAGCTCGAACTCGTGACGGCCCGCGTCGAGCGCGGGGTCGGTGAGCATGGATATCCTGATGAACTTGATGCGGTCGAGCACGCTGCCCGGGTCATTTCTCCTGCCCCCCCTGCGCCTGGGTTCACCACCCTTGTTGACATGGAACCTGAGCTTGTCGATCTCGTCGTTTCTCACCGGAAAGATCGCGTTGTTGGGGCATACGTACGTGCACATGCCGCATCCTATGCATGCCCGTGAGGCATCGGCCGACTGGTCGATGCCGTGATATACCTGATGGACATTACCGGGCCTTGTGCCGAGACCGATCGCGATGTCCAAGGCCCTTTTCCGATGGACCCCGAGCTCGATGGCGCGCACCGGGCAGACTGCGGTGCACCTGCCGCACAGGGTACACTTTTCCTTGTCCCAGAGTACCCGCCACAGCAGGTCGCGGGTGCTTAACGAAGAAGGGTGCATGTTTCCCATTGGTTCCATTTGTTCACCTCTGTGCGGGTGGCATCAACATAGGCCACGTCATACTTCATGGGCTGAAATTCCGTGTCCTTCACCCGGTCGGGTATCGCCTGGTCCAGACCGCACATCTCGGATGAGAAGGCGAACTTGCCCGGCTTGCCGCCCACCACCCCCGGCCTGAGCTTCTTGGAGTCCTGCACCATGAACAGGGTCCTGTCCGGCAGGCATCCGATCACGCAGTTCGGCCCGTCAATGGTCAGGAACCGGCAGGCATGTTTGAGGTTCCGCAGAAATGCACCGTCGGGATGCCTCACGATCTCCTCATCCTTCAGGGGTGTTATGATATGCTTGTACTCCGGCAGTCCAAGTCCCAGGACGCTCTGGCTGTAATGCAGCGTGTGGGTGAACACCTCGGAATCCGACTGGTATCCCATGTACCCGGCAATGCCCCGGGACAGCAGATATTCCTTGTTGGGGATAAAGGCCGTGTTTTCCCCATTGGTCATGGTGGCGAAGCCCTGGATGAAGAACGGGTGGCAGGCATACAGGGTAATGCCGTAGTTCGTGTTCTGCCGGCCCTGGGCCAGTATTATCCTTGCCTTGAGTCCCTTGAGATCAAGGCCGAGGTATTCGGCAATGGCAATGGGGTCGCCCACCTCCTTGAGCATGATCACGTCCGGCCAGAAGGAGAACACCATCATGGACTGGTCCTCTTCACCCATCCTCCTCAGGTCGACCCGGATCTGCATGAGGCGGTTCGCCACCTCAGCGCTCGACAGTCCTTCCCACTCGAAGGGGTACTCATAGACCCTGATCAGGTAGACATCGCGTTTGGGTGTCCCCTCCGGCGGTTTCATCGATGGGCGTATGGAAAACTTGAACTTGGTGAGCAGGCCGAGCTCCATCATGTACCTGTCCAGTTTCTTGATGCCTTCCTGGGAAAAGATACCCGACAGGATGGGCGAACCTTTGAACTGCTCAAGGTCTCCCCCGAGGTCGGTCATGAACAGCCCGACACCGGAGCCGTCGTGACCTTCCTTCATGACATCCAGGGCCTGTAATGCAACCAATGGCGATTGCGGCTCTTCACTGGTAATGGCGAATAAACGGCACACCCCGGATCCTCCTGTTCTGCACTAAGTTGGCTTATACAGTGCCAGATCCATGCCAGGGGCGCATCATATCCTGCAACAGGAACAATATCGTATCATATGTGATGTTTTATGGTTTTAAATCAATTGGTTATCATATTTTAGCGTGCTGGTTTCATGGAGATAATCCCCTGGCATACTATTACGGATTATGGCTCATTATTGTTCCGTGGGTCTGCTATGGAACAATATTGTTGACTTCCATTGAAGCCGCGGCCATCAGGCCTTCTTGGTCTTGAACCGCTTCGTATCGATACCGTACTTCTCGACCTTGTACTGGATGATGCGCTTGGTGGTGCCCAGCAGGCGCGCTGCCTGGCTCTGGTTGCCCTTGGCGTCCTTCATGGCGTCGATGATGAGGGAACGCTCGTAGGTGTTCACCAGGCTTCCCAGTTTTCCATGCTCCTTCTTCTCCGGGGGGGCCATCTTCATCTGCAGCGACGGCGGCAGGTGAACGCTGTCTATGGTATCGCCCGGGGCGATGAGCACCGAGCGCTCGATGCAGTTCTCCAGCTCCCTCACGTTTCCGGGCCAGTGGTAGGCGAGAAGGAGGTCTATGGCAGGGGTGGAGATGCGGTTTACCGGCTTCTTGAACTGCCTGGAGTACTTTTCAACAAAATAGTCCGCCAGGAGCATGATGTCGCTGCCCCTTTCACGAAGCGGCGGCAGGTACACGGGAAAGACGTTGAGCCGGTAATAGAGGTCCGACCTGAATTTTCCCGAGGCCACGTCCTGGTCGAGGTCGCGGTTGGTGGCGGTGACGATGCGTACGTTCACCTTCACCATGGCATTACTGCCCAGGGGCTGGAACTGTCTCTCCTGGATGACCCTTAAAAGTTTCGCCTGGGCCATGGGCGAAAGCTCTCCCACCTCGTCGAGGAAGATGGTGCCGCCGTTGGCCTCCTCGAACCTGCCCCTGCGCTTCTGATTGGCACCGGTGAACGCACCCCTTTCATGGCCGAAGAGCTCGCTCTCTATGAGCGTGTCGGGCATGGCCGCACAGTTCACCTCGATGAACGCCCCCTTCGCGCGGGGGCTGTTCTTGTGGATTGCCCGGGCGACCAGCTCCTTGCCGGTGCCCGTTTCCCCGTGGATGAGCACCGTGGTGTTGGAGTCGGCCACCTGGGAGATGAGACCGTAGACCTCCTTCATGCTGCGGGAATTGCCGATGATCTCGTCCGATGGCCTCACCGTCTTGCCCAGGATGTTCTTGAGGCGGCGGTTCTCCTCCTCTATGGCGCGCATATGCACCGCCTTTGCGATGAGCTCGGCCACCTCCTCGAGCAGCTGCAGTTCGTAGTCCTGGCTGTCCACCTCGTGGGCCACCTTGTCGGCCGAGAGGACACCCACGACCTTGTCGTCATAGATGATGGGGACGCACAGGAAGGACAGCTCGGCCTGCTTCAGGTTTCTCCTGGCGCCGGTACGGTCGAGGAACTTCTTGTCCGTGCCGATATTGGTGACCACCATGGGCTTGCCCGTCTGGGCCACCTGGCCGGTAATGCCTTCACCGGGCTTGTAGGAGATCTCCATGCCGTCGATATCCACACCATGGGCCACGTCGAGCACGGCCACACCCGTATCCCGGTCCAGGATGGAGATCATTCCGCGGTTCATGCCCGTGCGCGCGCTCAATTCGTTCAGGACGTTCTCCAGCTGGTCCCTGAGCTCCTTGGGCGATGCGATGATCCTGGCAAGGTCGTGCAGCACCTGAAGATCGTCATAATTAAACGGATTCATGCTCTCTCTCCCTTGGGGCAATCAACTTGTTGTGAACTGCTTATATAGAATAAAAAGAAACGTGTCCAGCTAATTTAATTCAATTTGGTGCCATATTTATCGCTTTGATACTTTATTGTTCCTTAATTGCCTTGTCATTTGCCCTCTCTATTTATTATAACCAGTATTTTCATATTGTTATCTATATTGGCCCCTTGCTTGCTATACGCCCTCTCATAGCAAATGAAGGAGGATTTCACCATGGTTAGTTCCGGCGATACAGCGTGGATGCTCATTGCAACAGCCCTTGTCATGCTCATGACCCCCGGGCTCGGTCTCTTTTACGGCGGCATGGTGCGCTCCAAAAACGTGCTTGGCACCATGATGCACAGCTTCATGTGCCTGGGCATTGTTTCCGTGCTCTGGGTGCTCTTCGGGTACAGCCTGTCCTTCGGGCCGGACCTGTTGGGTTTTATCGGCTCACTTGATTGGGCCGGGCTCAAAGGGGTGGGGATGGAGACCGGACCGTACTCGGACAAGATCCCCCATCTCCTGTTCTGCGCCTTCCAGCTCATGTTCGCCATCATCACGCCGGCGCTCATCACCGGCGCCTTTGCGGAGCGCATGAAATTCTCTGCGTTCGTCCTCTTCACCGTCTTCTGGACAACGCTGGTGTACTTCCCCATGTGCCACTGGGTATGGGGCGGGGGCTGGCTGGGAAGGATGGGCGCGCTGGATTTCGCCGGGGGAACGGTCATACACCTCAACTCGGGAGTGGCGGCCCTGGCGGCGGCACTCATCATCGGCAGGCGCAGGGGATATCACCAGGGGCCCATTTATCCCCACAACCTCACGCTGACCATCCTGGGCGCCGGCCTGCTCTGGTTCGGATGGTTCGGGTTCAATGCCGGGAGCGCCGTGGCCGCCAACGGCGTAGCGGCACTTGCCTTCTTTACCACCCACATCGCAACGGCAACGGCTGCGCTTTCATGGATCATCCTGGAAAAGATCATACGGAAAAAACCCACCACACTGGGTTTTGCATCCGGGGCCGTGGCCGGGCTCGTGGCCATAACGCCTGCGGCAGGCTTCGTCACACCAGTCCCGGCCATGATCATCGGCTTTGTGGCCGGCATGCTGTGCTACCTGGCGGTTCTGGGCAAGGAGAGGCTGGGGTATGACGACTCCCTCGACGTGGTGGGAGTCCACGGGGTCGGCGGTCTGTGGGGGGCATTGGCCACCGGCCTTTTCGCCTCAATAGGTGGCACGGGTCTCTTCTACGGCAACCCCCATCAGCTTATGGTACAGTTCACGGGAGCGCTGAGTGCCATTGCCTTTTCCTTCATCATGACCTCCATCATCCTTTTTGCCCTGAAAAGGACGATCGGGCTCAGGGTGGACGAGGATGAAGAGATCCAGGGCCTCGACCAGAGCATGCACGGCGAGACCGGGTATTCTCTGAGATAGCTTCGGCCCACGGCAGGACATATCCGTCTCCTGAATAAAAATACAAGAAAAAGGAATCCATATGAAAAAGATAGAAGCGATCATCAAGCCCTTCAAACTCGATGAGGTGAAAAACGACCTGCAGTCCATAGGCATCAGCGGCATGACCATTACGGAGGTCAAGGGTCATGGCCGCCAGAAAGGTCACAAGGAGATCTATCGAGGGGCCGAATACGACGTGGACCTGATCCCGAAGATCAAGATCGAGGTCGTGGTGGCTGACGAGATGTCCGACAGGGTTGTGGATGCCCTGATGAGATCCGCAAGGACCGGCAAGATCGGGGACGGGAAGATCTTCATACAGGGCGTGGACGACGTGATCCGCATACGCACCGGCGAGTCGGGCGAAGGTGCGGTCTGATAACATCCGGCAGGGACCCGGCCGAAGGTAGGGGCGGCTTGAACGGCAAGAAACTCTGCAGGGAGCTTACCAGGCGCACGGACCGGCTCATTACGGACCTCACCAATGGACTGGGTGCCAACAGGCGTTTCACCTGGTGCATCGTCGCGGTGGGGGGGTATGGCAGGAGTGAGCTCTGTCCCTTTTCCGACATCGACCTCCTTCTCCTTGCAGACTCCAGGACGCACCAGGACGTGATGGCCGGGACCCTGCAGAAGATGCTGTATCCGCTCTGGGACAAGGGATACACGGTCGGGTACAGCGTACGCACCATCGCTCAGGCCCTGCATGACACGAGGGATGACTTTTTCTTCAGGACATCGCTCCTCGATGCGAGGTACCTGTGCGGCAGGCCCGACCTCTTCGATGAACTTCTTCGCTCCTGTTCCAGGGACCGCCATCTCAGGGACTCGGGCAAATTCATTCAATGTCTGGACGAACACATCCTCAAGCGGCACGGGCGGTACGGCGATGCGTCGTATAACCTCGAGCCCGACATCAAGGAGGGCATGGGGAGCCTGAGGGACTATCACTGCCTCATGTGGATCAACAAGGTTCTCGGGAATAATCCGGCTTTGGCCTCATCTTCCCTGTGCCTGAACCCCATGGACTCCCGGGAGATCGAAGAGGCTTCCGACAGTCTCCTGAACATCCGCTATCACCTCCACACGCTTGCAGGCAGAAAGGCCGACCGGCTCTCCTTCGAATACCAGGCGCCCCTGGCAGAGCTGCTGGGATATAAGGACGACGGCACCGAGAAGGCAGAGGAACTCCTCATGAGAAGTTTCCACTGCTCGGCCCTTTCCATCAAATCCATAACCGGTTCCGTCCGGGCACAACTGAAGGCGGACCTGTTCTCACGCTTTCGCGCAAAGCCTCGCATGCTGGACCGGGATTTCCTGCAGGAAGGCGGGCTCATCTCTTTTGTCAGGCCCGGGGATGTACCCGCAAAACCCCTGCTCCTCATGAACGTGTTCGAACACATGGCCCGGCACGGCTTACTGCTGTCTCTCACGGCCAGGGACACGGTGCGCGGATCCCTGGCGTCTCTCGAGGCGGCGCGCCAAGACGACCAGTGCAAGAGAAGCTTCATGAGGACACTCATGTCCCCGGGAAGCCTTGAGGCCCTCACCTCCATGCTGGAGACCGGCGTGCTCGAACGCTTCATACCGGAATTTGCCGCCATCAAGGGCAGGACCCAGGCCGATATCTACCACACCTACACCACCGACCTCCACAGCATCCGCACGGTCAGGGAGCTCCATGGACTCAGGGACACTGAGCATGATGCGTTCAGCCGGGTACGGGATGTCGAGGCGCTTTATCTCGCGGCATTCCTCCATGACATCGGCAAGGGCCGCGGCAGGCCCCATGCAGCCGTGGGGGCATCCATCGCCCGGGGGTCAGCCCTACGGCTCGGCCTGTCGGAGGAACAGGCGGACCTGGTACAAACCCTGGTCCGCCACCACCTCCTCCTGCCGGATACCGCGTACCGCAGCGACCTGTCCGAGGAGAAGGTCGCCGTCGAATGCGCCCGCAGGGCACGTGACGAGCAGACCCTGGCCATGCTCTACCTGCTGAGCATTGCAGACTCACGCGCTACCGGTCCCAGGGCCTGGAACGACTGGAAGGCCAGGCTCCTGAACGAGCTTTTCTCCAAGGCCCTTCACAGCCTTCAAAGGGGGATCCTCCGGGACCCGCATACCATGATCGTGCTGGAGGAAAGGTGGAAACAGCTCATACGCGAAATCCCGGAAAACCTCGGGGGCCGCAGGGGTGCCAGCCTCTGGGTGCTTCCCCAGGCCTACGTCATCCACACGCCTGCAGACCTCATCAAGCGCCATATCCTTTTCAGCTCCGAGCTTTCCGGCCCGGAGGATATCCGCCTGGACATCTCGGACAAAGGCGACCATGCGCGCCTCACCATGATCGCCCGGGACCGGCGGGGACTGTTTGCACTCCTGGCCGGCATACTCACCATGAACCACCTGGACGTCCTGGCGGCCCAGGTTTTCACCTGGCTCAACGGCACGGCCGTGGACACCTTCCACGTGGTGACGCCCTGGCCTGAGTATTCCCGGTGGGAGAAGATCAGGAAAAACTTCTCGGAGGCTTGCACGGGGAAGCTGGATATGGACGCGGGCGTGGCCGGTACCAGGCCGCTCAGGACCGAGCCCGCCATCAGGTCCTCATCTCCGTCCGTCATCACCCTGGACAACTCCTCTTCCGATTTCTTCACCCTCATAGACGTCCACGCCCCCAGGAAATTCGGGCTGCTCTACCGCGTTACCCGGGCCATGACCTCCCTGAATCTGAATATACACCGGGCCTTTCTCTCGCATACGGGCGATCCCTGCACGGACGTGTTCTACGTGGTGGACGAGCTGGGGGAAAAGGTCATGGATCAGGACATGATCAGGCAGGTCGAACAGGTCATCGCTGATGCGGCTCAATGACCTCGGCAGGGATCCATATCCACCTTGACAGGAATGTTGCCGCTTCTATAATGATGAAGGCCTCATGTTTCATGCGGACCCGGGTGTTTGACCACGTCCACGAAGAAGCCCTAAACCGATTTATTGCAGGAGAATACCGTGAACCCTGAACACATACTGCTGGAACACAAAGGGCATGTCGCCATCGTCACCATCAACCGGCCCGAAAGAAAGAACGCCTTCAATGAAGCCCTTTTCAACCGGCTGGGCTCCATTGCCGGCGAGCTCAAGGCCAGGCCCCCGCGCGCCGTGGTCATTACCGGATCCGGCGATTCCTCCTTTTGCGCCGGGTTCGACGTGAACCCCGACAACCCCATGCTGGACATGGTGATCAAGGCCATGTCCTCGGGTGACCGCGGGCCTGCAATCAGGCTGATTCAGGACATCCGCGAAAAGGTGGATGCCTTCCTGGCGGTCCGGGCCCCCATCATTGCCGCCCTGGGCGGCAGCGCCTATGGCGGGGGAGCGGAACTCGCGGTCAGGTGCGACCTGAGGGTCATGGACCCTCTTGCCGCCATCTGTTTTTCCGAGGTGCGCCTGGGCCTCATGCCCGACTGGGGGGGAGGCGCCTCGCTGGCGCGCCTGGTCGGCCCATCCAGGGCGGCAGACCTGATCCTTACGGCACGCAGGGTCGGTGCGGATGAGGCATTTGCCATGGGCCTTGTGAACAGGATCAGCGGTCAAGGCCGCGCCCTCGAGGAGGCTGTTGCGCTTGCGGAGACGATCGCAGAGAACGGTCCCAGGGCCGTGAGGACCTCTCTGGGCCTTCTCAGGGAAAACCAGAACATCAGCTACGCCGCCTCGCTCCAGATGGAGTCCGAACTCGCCGCCGCACTCATCTCTTCGGGTGAATGCGTTCACGGGGTCGGTGCTTTCCTTGAAAGGAAAAAGCCGGACTTCCCTGATATTGAATAGAAGGGAAAGTGATCTCGCAGCCTTTGAATGATGCCCAATTTACCGGCCATTCCATACTGCGAGATCACTGGCGCCAACGGACCAAGTCTTACACCCCTGAACGCAAAATCCGCGCTTGAATAGTCCGGGCCTCGTCCTCTCTCATTTCTTATAGAATCTCAGGAACAGGTGAAAAGCCCCCATCAGGGCCACAACAGTCCCTATCTGCGCTGCGAGCAGGTTCACGTTCACGGTGCTCTCCACCTTGCCCCAGAACAGGGGCGGGTTGAGGACAAAGGCATACCCCTTGTCTATCACGATCCCGGGCGCGTAGAGCACATGAAAGGGGGGGAACAGGAGCATGATGATAATGACCAGGGTACCAGCGATGAGGATACTGTAAAGGCGCATATTCATGACGAGTGTACTCCCTGCAGCTATTATCGATACTGCCTTCAAGAGGATGCCTCCCGGCATCCGGCAAATGGCAGCCGGGACTGGAAGAAGGTCCCGGCTGCCGGCACCGTGATGACAGGTGCCTGATGAAAATTAGAGGAGCTACGAAATTATTTACTTTTTTTATCGAGGCAGTCGGCCTTCCACATGCAGTCGTTATCGCACGATTCCCTGGTGCCGAAGCAGGGGGAATATCCCTCTCTGATCTGGATATCCCGGATGACATCCCGTTTGGAACGGCCTATCCTCGCGTCTACGCCCCAGCTCACCGCAATACTGCGTACTTCCTGCATCTTCATGACTACCTCTCCTCCCTTTTTACTCTCTCACCCGTCGGTCCCGGCCGCTTCATGCCTTGCCTTCCTGCCGAAGATCTTTTCGATGATCACGTAGAACAGCGGCGAGAAGATGACCACCAGGACCGTGGCCGTCACCATGCCGCCCAGCACGCCGGTGCCGATGGCATTCTGTGCGCCGGCGCCCGCTCCGGTGGTTATGACCAGGGGAAGTACCCCGAAGCCGAAGGCGAGCGAGGTCATGACAATGGGCCGGAACCTCAGCTTCGCCCCCTGGATGGTCGCCTCCATGAGCCCCATGCCCTTTTCCAGGCCGCCCTTGGCGAACTGGACGATGAGGATGGCGTTCTTGGTGGCCAGTCCCAGTGTCGTCAGGAGTCCTATCTGGAAGTACACGTCATTGGCCAGCCCGCGCATGCTCGTGGCCATGATGCCGCCGATGACGCCGAGCGGCAGCACCAACAGGACGGAGATGGGGATGGTCCAGCTCTCGTAGAGGGCTGCCAGACACAGGAATATGACGAAGACGGAAAAGGCGTACAGCAACGGCGCCTGTGAGCTCGACATGCGCTCCTGGTAGGAAAGCCCGGTCCAGTCGAAGCCCACACCCCTGGGCAGCTTTTCCACCGCCTCTTCCATGGCCTGCATGGCCTCGCCCGAGCTCCTTCCGGCAGCAGGCTCACCCCAGAGGTTCATGGAGGGGAACCCGTTGAAGCGTTCGAGCCGGGGGGACCCGTAGGTCCAGCGGCCCGAGGCAAAGGAGTTGAAGGGCACCATGGCCCCCGATACATTGCGTACATAGAGCTTCTCGAGGTCACTCGGCTGCATGCGGTATGGCGCTTCCGCCTGTATGTACACCCGTTTGACGTCTCCTCCCTTGACGAAGTCGTTGACATAGGAGCTTCCGAAGGAGGCCGCGATGGTCCTGTGGATGGAGCTGATGGGCAGGCCCAGGCCGCCTGCCTTGTCCCAGTCCACGTCCACCCGGTACTCGGGCACATCCTCCATGCCGTTGGGCCTTAAAGAGGTGACCCTGTTGTCCTTGGCCATCATGCCCAGGAGCTGGTTGCGGACATCCATGAGTGCTGTATGGCCGATGCCTCCCCGGTCAAGCAGCTGGAACTCGAATCCCTTGGCAGTGCCGAGCTCCACGACCGCAGGGGGCGGAAACACGAACACCCTGGCGCTTCTGATTTTCGAAAGGTTCTTCGTGGCCCGCTCGGCAATGGCCTTGGCCTTGAGCTCCGGACGGTCTCTAAGCTCCCAGTCCTTGAGCTTGCAGAAGACCATGCCGTTGTTCTGCGCCCTCCCGGAAAAGCTCATGCCGGAGACGACCAGGATGGATTCGACGGCATCCTTTTCCTTGTCCTTGAAGTAGCGCTCGATCTGCCTGCCCACCTGCAGGGTCTGCTCCATGGTGGCACCCTTGGGCATGATGATCTGGGAGAGCAGTATGCCCTGGTCCTCATCCGGGAGATAGGCGGTGGGCATGCGCAGGTACAGGAACCCCATCATCCCCACTATCAGTGCGAAAACGACAAGATAGCGCCCCTTGTGGGAAAGGGAGTGCCCCACCAGCTTCATGTACCGGTCTCTGAGGCCGAAGAACATCCGGTCGAACCACAGGAAGAAGGGCCGCAGGAAGAATACGGCGTTCTCCGCCGGTTCGTGGCCGGCCTTGACCGGCTTCAACAGCCCGGCGCACAGCACCGGGGTCAGGATCAGGGCCACCACCACGGAGAGCAGCATGGAGGCGATGATTGTCACGGAGAACTGGCGGTAGATGACGCCCGTGGACCCGGGGAAGAACGCCATGGGCCCGAACACGGCCGAGAGGACGAGCCCGATGCCGATGAGCGCGCTGGTTATCTGCTCCATGGACTTTGCCGTGGCCTCCTTGGGCGGCAGGCCCTCCTCGCTCATGATCCGCTCCACGTTCTCCACCACCACGATGGCGTCGTCCACCAACAGGCCGATGGCCAGCACCATGGCGAACATGGTGAGCATGTTGATGGAAAACCCGAAGAATCCCAGCATGGCAAAGGTCCCCAGGAGGACCACGGGCACTGCGATGGTGGGGATCAGGGTGGCCCGAATGTTGCCCAGGAAGAGCCACATGACCAGGAAGACCAGCACGATGGCCTCGATGAGGGTCTTTATCACCTCATTGATGGCCACCTTGATGAAGGGGGTGGTGTCGTAGGGATAGACAACCTTGAGCCCTGCCGGAAAAAACTTGCTCAGCTCCTCCATTTTGGCCTTGACGGCATCGGCCGTGTCCAGGGCATTGGCGCCTGCGGCCTGGCGGATGGACAGGCCGCCCGCCGCCCTGCCGTTGTGGGACACCTCGATGTCGTAGGCCTCGGTCCCCAGCTCGGTCCTTCCGATGTCGCGCACGCGAACCACGGACCCGTCCGGATTGGTGCGAATGGGGACGGCCCCGAACTCGTCAGGGGTCTTGAGCATGTTCTGCACAACGATGGATGCATTCAGGAGCTGTCCCGCCACGGCAGGCGCTCCGCCCAGCTGGCCGGCCGAGACCTCCACGTTGTAGGACTTGAGCGCCGTTATGACGTCATCCATGGTCAGCTGGTAGTCGGTGAGCTTACTGGGATTCACCCAGACGCGCATGGCATAACCGCTGCCGAAGACCCCCACCTCGCCAACGCCCGGCACCCTTGCCAGGATCTTTTCTATGTTGGCCTTGGCGTAGTCCTGGAGGTCGTGCTTGTCCATGCTGCCGTCTTCTGAGACCAGCCCGATGATCATGAGGAAGTTGCGGGTGGACTTGCTCACTGTGACCCCGCGGGTCCTGACCACCTCGGGCAGGCTGGACATGGCGAGCTGCAGCTTGTTCTGCACCTGCGACCACGCAGTGTCGGGGTCGACGCCGGCATCGAAGGTGAGCTCGATGCGCGATCCGCCTGCCGAATCGCTGGTGGCGGACAGGTACAGCAGGTTGTCGAAGCCGGTCATCTTCGACTCGATGATCTGTGTCACGCTGTTTTCAACCGTCTCCGCAGACGCGCCCGGGTAGAAGGCATCGATGGCGATGGACGGAGGGGCGATGGGCGGGTACTGTGAGACGGGCAGGTTGTAGATGGCCAGCAGGCCTGCAGCCATGATGATGATGGCGATGACCCATGCGAAGACCGGGCGCTCCAGGAAGAATTTCGATAGCATGGGCTCCTCCGTCAATCCTTTCGGGCGGAAGGCCGTGTCGTATTCCCGGCCGCAGAGTCCGCAGCGGCTTCCCCTTCAGTGGAGACAGCCCTGGCCGTCCCGTCCGGCTTCACCTTCTGCATGCCCTCGACAATGACCCTGTCTCCAGCTACAAGGCCGGATGTCACCAGCCACTGGTTGCCGACGGCCCTGTCGACGGTGAGGTAGCGCTGCTGCACCTTGCCCTTGTCATCGACGATCAGCGTGGTGGGGTTGCCCTTGGGGTCGCGCGACACGGCATGCTGGGGTATGAGTATGGCCTTTTTATTGATGCCTTCCTGTGCCGTACCCCGGACGAACATGCCCGGCAGGAGGAGACCGTCGGGATTGGGGAACACGGCCCGGATGATGACGCTTCCGGTGGTCCTTTCCACCGTGACATCCTGGAACTGCAGGGTGCCCTCCAGGGGATAGGCCGTACCGTCTTCAAGTTTGAGACGGACCTTGTTGTGGCCGGCCCCGTTCCGGTCCAGGGTGCCCAGTTCGATCCGCTTCTTCAACCTGAGCAGTTCCGCCGTCGACTGGGGAATATCGACATACATGGGGTCGAGCTTCAAGATGGTGGTCAGGGGGGTAGGCTGGTTTGCCGTGACCAGGGCGCCCTCGGTCACGTTCGACTTGCCGGTCCTTCCGGAAATGGGCGCGGTGAGGCGGGTGTGGTCCAGGTTTATACGGGCGGATCTCACGGCCGCCTTCCAGTAGTCGACCTCTGCGACAGCCTGGCCGTAGGCGGACTCCGCGTCGTCGAAGTTCTGCCTGCTCACGGCCCCGGTGGCGACCAGCTCCCGGTACCGCTCCGAGCGTAATCGAACGGCCTGAAGGTTTGCCAGGGCCCTGGCCAGTGAGGCCTCGGCACTGTCGTATGCAGCCTGGAACGGGGATGGGTCTATCTGGTAGAGGACCGTCCCGGCCTTCACGTCCGAACCCTCGGTGAACAGGCGTTTCTGGATGATGCCGCTGACCTGCGGACGGACCTCTGCCATCATGTACGCAGACGTCCTGCCCGGCAGCTCGGTGGTCAGCACCACCTCCTGCTCCTTTACCGTAATGGTCCCCACTTCCGGGGGCGGCGGTACAGGCTTTGCCTGCTTGTTTCTGCACCCGGTCTGCAGGAAGGCACATGCCAGAACGACCATGAGAAAGGTCGTGATGATTTTGCCGGGGTTTCTACGGGACCGCATCATATTCCTCCAACACATAATGATACACCTTTCTATGACTGATGCACCTCTCTCCATCACTTCTCCACCAGGCCTTTGAAAAGGATGTCCAGGATGGTGTCCGGGTCTTCCGGGTAGGTATAACTCTCAGGCGTCTCGATCCAGCGGAAAAGAAAGGCGGTGGAAATTCCGTCCAGCGCCACTGCCAGCAGGTGAGGGTCCGCTATTCTCCGGAACCGCTTTTGGCGTATCCCGTCTGTGAAGACGGCCTCGAGGTCTTTTAAGAATTCGTCGTGCAGTTGCCTTACCTCCGAGTCGAGCCCCGCCTTGAGGTTGAAGCTCTCCCCGCGGCTCTCGGAGAAGTAGAGCCTGATCATGGGGATATGCGCCCTGAAGACCTCGGCCTTGGCCCTGATGAAATCCCTGAGCTTTTCCACCACGTCCTCCTGCTGCGCCATGGCGCTTCGGACCACATCATGAAACTCCTGGGCCGATTCCAGCATGAGGGCCCGGTAGAGGTCTTCCTTGTTCCTGAAGAACTTGTACAGCGTGCCGATGGCAAACTCGGCCTTAAAGGCGATCTCGTGCATGGTGACGTTGTGGTAGCCCTTTTCCGTGAACAGGCTCAGGGCGGCTTCCAGCATTTCGCGGCGCTGCTGCGCCTTTTCCCTCTCGCGCCGGGTAAGCTTCGGGTCCACTGTCATTTCATCAGAAGGCATGGTTCATCCATCTCCGGCATGAATATTACGTCATTAATTAGAATTGAACGTCACGTAAGTCAAGCCATTTCTGGCCCCCGATAATCACGGGTATTGCATTCTTGTGGTGTACTGCGGGGCCCACATGAGAACACCTCCGCCCCTGTGAAGAGGCGGAGGTGCTGATCCGGTGAACGCCCCAGTATCTAGAACAGGAATATGGGGTACGTGTCGGGGTTCTTGCCGAAGCAGGTGATGTCGTCTATCTTCTCGATCTTGTCGCCCTTGAGCAGGGCATAGAGCGTCCTCTCCACGCCGATGCCGGCACCCATGGTCTCGGGGAAGTAGGGCCTGCCCTTTGCGTCCTTCATGTGCACGGCGGCCAGGAACGGGCCGTAGCCGTCCAGGTTGGCGATGTTCTCCAGCATGCCGTTCTCAAAGACCGGCTCTACGGGCAGGATCTTGTTGTCGACGAGCCGGCAGATGATGGACTCGTAGAGCCATTCCCTGATGGCGCCCGACAGGATTTCCAGCGCCGGGCTGAACTTGCCCGTCTTCCTGATGATGGACTTTGCGCAGATGTCATAGTTGTAGATCATGTCCGAGGTGAACGAAGAGATGGGCAGCCTGCTGCCGTCCGGCTGTATATAGGGGTAGATGAGGTCATAGTTCTCCCTCATGAGGCCCGTGACCCAGAAGAACTGACCCTTCACGTCCTGGCCCACCTTGGCGTCCAGGTCCACCTTGCCGTACTTCCTGAGCGCCTCGTCGTGCCGCACCCGGGGGAACGGCTGCCTGGGGACCTCGAGGGCCACGCCCAGGTCCTTGAGGCTGTCCTCGTTCTTTTCCACTATGGCGGTAACGGCCGCAATGATCATGCGTTCGAAAAAGTCGATGATCTTCTCATAATCTTCCTTCAGGATCTTCTTCACCTTTGCCGGGTTGCTCTTGTATTCTTCGAAATCGACACCCCGGTTCCTCCTGAGCTCCACATCGATCTGGGAGAAGTCGATGAGGTACTTGCCCCGCTGCTTCCTCTGGGGGCTCTCGATCTCGAGGCGTATGTTGGGCGAGTCTATGAAGATGCCCTTGAGCCTGGGGTTGAAACAGGCCAGGAACTTCATGTAGATCATGGAGTGCGTCACCACGTAGGGCATGCCCTTGTAGTGTATCGTGGGGACATGCTCCACGTCATGGGCAAGCGGATCGGTCACCGGGCTCATCTCGACGCGTTCCAGGTTCAGGAGGCCTTCATTCACGAGAAAATTATTGACAGCGGTCACGAAGGTGGTGCGCACGCTCATGGCATTGTAGATGTCGTCATTGACCCACTTGCTCACGTAGTTGTCGCGCACGAACTCTTCGAACGTGGAACCCGACTGCCCGATGGACGCCTGAAAATGGAACAGATCCTCACCGATGTAACCCATCTCTTGTTACCTCCTCACCTATTTTGGCCATAAAAAAAGGCCTTCTCGTGAACCTTGTTATTATAAGCAGCCTTTCTGTCCCGAGGAAACATAAAAAAAGGGAGGATCAGTGAGGAACTGTCCAACAGATCCTCCCTCACGAGGGAACCTACTTGTAGCTGTCCTTGTGCACGTCCTTGACCGCCCGGCCCGACGGGTCGATCATCTCGGCAAAGGCCTTGTCCCACTTGACTGCCGTGGGCGTCGAGCAGGCCACGGACGGCCCTTCAGGCACGCAGCGTGCCGCGCTGTCCAGGGGAAAGAACTCCTGGAAGATTGACCGGTAATAATACCCCTCCTTGGTGAGAGGCGTATTGACGGGGAAGCGGAACCGGGCGTTTTCCAGCTGGGTGTCGCTGACCTCTTTCTGAGCCGTTTCCCTGAGCGTGTCGATCCAGCCGTACCCCACCCCGTCGGAGAACTGCTCCTTCTGGCGCCAGGCCACTTCCGTGGGCAGGTAGTCCTCGAAGGCCTGCCTGAGGATGTGCTTTTCCATCTTTCCATCCCTGCACATCTTGTCCGCCGGGTTGAGCCGCATGGCCGTGTCCATGAATTCCTTGTCCAGGAACGGCACCCTCCCTTCAACTCCCCAGGCGGCCAGGGACTTGTTGGCGCGCATGCAGTCGTACTTGCTGAGCATGGAGAGCTTGCGCACGGTCTCCTCGTGGAACTCTCTGGCATCAGGGGCCTTGTGGAAGTACAGGTAGCCTCCGAAGATCTCGTCTGCGCCTTCGCCCGAGAGCACCATCTTGACGCCCATGGACTTGATCTTGCGCGCCATGAGGTACATGGGCGTGGAGGCGCGGATGGTGGTCACGTCATAGGTCTCTATGTGGTAGATCACGTCGCGCAGTGCGTCCAGTCCCTCCTGGACGGTGAAGGTGAAGTTGTGGTGGATGGAGCCGATGTGGTCGGCCACCTTCTGTGCCGCGGCCAGATCGGGCGAGCCGTCCAGCCCGATGGCAAATGAGTGCAGCTGGGGCCACCAGGCATCCTTGAGCCCGCCCGTCTCCACGCGCTTGGCCGAATACTTCTTGGCCACGGCCGAGATGATGGAGCTGTCCAGGCCGCCCGAGAGCAGCACGCCGTAGGGCACGTCGCTCATGAGCTGGCGCTCCACCGCCTCTTCCAGGGCGCGCCTCAGATCCCTGATGCTGCTCTGCTTGTCTTTCACGCTCCCGTAGTCCATCCAGTCGCGCACATAGTATTTTTTTGGCATCCCATCCGGACTGTACAAGCAGTGCCCCGGGGGGAACTCGCTCACCTGGTTGCACACCCCCATGAGTGCCTTCATCTCGGACGCCACGTAGAGGTTGCCGTGTTCGTCGTGGCCCGTGTACAGGGGGCAGATGCCCATATGGTCGCGCCCGATGAGATAGACGTCCTTCTCGGAGTCATAGAGCGCAAAGGCGAAGATGCCGTTGAGGTCTTCCAGGAAGTCAGGGCCCTTCTGGCGGTACAGGGCCAGGATGATCTCGCAGTCCGACTCGGTGAGGAAGTGGTGCGGCTCTTGGAGCGCCTTTTTGAGGTCCTTGTGGTTGTATATCTCACCGTTGACCGCGAGCGCCACGGTGCCGTCATCGGTGTAGAGCGGCTGGGCGCCCTTGTTGACGTCCACGATGGAAAGCCGTTCGTGCGCCAGTATGGCCTTGTCGTGCACATAAATGCCGCTCCAGTCCGGCCCCCGGTGGCGCATGGTGCGGGTCATCTCCAGGGCCCTGGTCCTGAGTTCCCTGACGTCTGTCCTGATGTCGAAAATTCCCAGTATGGAGCACATATTCTATCCCCCGCTGCTGTTTATTCTTACGGTACTCCTGCAAATATTCTGCCAGGGCTGCCGGGGTGAATCGGATGGGGCATGCACACCGCGCTTGGGACCCCTTCATGAAAGGCACCCCCGTAATCAAGGAGAAGGCTGAAGAGTAAGAAAAGACCTACCTGAACAGGTGGTGGATCCCTCCATGGACAAGCCACATGGCTTGTCCATGGAGGGATCCACCACCTGTTCAGGCTTGATTTTTTTGTGCTCCTCATCCATCTTTCAGGTTGTCCCGGCTCTTAACGGTCTCTTCTCCAGCCCTTTATGGGGAAATGAGGCCTCAGCACATGAACTTGTCGAAGTCCTCGGGTATGGGCGTGGGGTAGTTGCCGCTGAAGCACGCGGTGCAGTAGTTGCCGCTGTCCTCCACGCAGGAGAGCATCCCGGGTATGGACAGGTATCCGAGCGAGTCGGCCTGAAGGTATGCCCTGATCTCTTCGATGCTCTTTTCGCAGGCAATGAGCTCCGAATGCCTGGAGATGTCTATGCCGTAATAACAGGGGTGCATGACGGGCGGCGAACTGATCCTCACGTGTATCTCGCGGGCGCCCTTCTCCCGGAGCAGCTTCACGATCTGGCGCATGGTGGTGCCGCGCACGATGGAGTCGTCCACCAGGACCACCCGCTTGTTGTTCAACACGCCCGAGACCGGGTTGAGCTTCACCTTCACGTCGAGCTTGCGCTTGTCCTGGTGGGGGGCTATGAAGGTGCGGCCCACATAGTGGTTCCTGATGAGCCCGATCTCGTAGCGGAGCCCTGAAACCCGCGCGAAGCCAAGCGCGGCCGTGTTCCCCGAGTCGGGCACCGCAATGACGATGTCCGCCTGGGCCGGCTGGTCTTCGGCCAGCCTCTTGCCGAGCATCCTCCTGATCTTGTCCACCTTCTGGCCGAAGATGAGGCTGTCGGGCCGGGCGAAATAGATATGCTCGAAGATGCAGAAACTCTTCCTCTCCGAGGCAGGCAGGCTCTCCGAGCGGAGGCCTGACCTGTCTATGACAAGGATCTCGCCTGGCTCGAGAGACCGGATGTAGTCCGCTCCCAGGATGTCAAAGGCGCATGACTCGGAGGCCACGAGATAGTTACCATCGAGCATCCCGAGGTTCAGCGGCCGGAAGCCCTTGGGGTCGCGCACCGCTATGAGCCTGTCAGGGGTGAGGAAAACGAAGCAGTAGGCCCCGACAAGCTTCTGCAGGGCGTCCTTGACGGCCTCGACGATGTCCGTCCGGCTCGACCGGGCGATGAGGTGCAGCACGATCTCGCTGTCGGACGTGGTCTGGAAAATGGAGCCCGTATCCTGCATTTGTTTTTTCAGCTGCGAGGCATTGGTGATGGTGCCGTTATGGGCAAGTGCCACCTGTCCGGACTTGCACTCGATGAGGATGGGCTGGGCGTTGATGACGGTGGTGGAGCCCCTGGTGGAATAGCGGTTGTGGCCGATGGCCGCCGATCCCTCCAAAGACGGCATGGCGTCCGGGTCGGAAAACACCGACCACACGAGGCCGAGGCCCTTGTGCACGTGGATGCACGAACCGTTCGATGCCGCGATGCCCGCACTCTCCTGGCCCCGGTGCTGGAGCGCGTACAGGCTCAGGTAGGCGAGCTGGGCCGCCTGTTCGCTCCCGAAAATGCCCACGATCCCGCATTCCTCGTGCCAGTGGTCATCCAATTCTTCTAAATCACTCATCTATTCAGCCTCGCTGCATGATGTTGTCACCTGAGCATGACTGATTCTATGCAACAGTCTGTCCAATTCTTCCCCGTGCCTGCATACCATGTCTTTGCAGACAGCAGCAGGCAATTCATTTTTTCCTGACCTCATCCGACACACATACATACGGAGCCGTTCCCGAAGTTTCAAGGCATGCACGATGAAACAACGCGACCCCGCCCTTCAGGCCTGGCCCGCATGTCTTTGGGTTGCAACATTTTCGTTGAAGCGTCCTGTGATGGTTCAATATTGTTCATGTCTGCGCGTCTCATCCAGGCCGCTTCACGGCCGGAGGCGGAACCTCATTTATTCTGAGACCCGGCCCCTGGTTTCCTCACGGGCACCTTTGCCCGGCCCGAGGCGCCGGCGGCGATATCGGTGAGGACCACGGGGAGGGACAGGGCCGTGGGCGAGGCAAGGTAGCGGGGCTGCCACTGGGGCTGGAACTTCTCCTTGTACTGTCTGAGGCCCTCGAAACTGCGGAAGTTCTCCACATGCCTGAAGAGGACTTCGCCGATGCGGTTCCAGAGCGAGGTCAACGACTTCTCGGACATGCCTGCCAGCGGCGCCACGCCGAGGTTGAACCGGGAGTATCCGTTCTGTCTACCCCAGAGCATGAGGTGGATGAGCAGGTAGTCCATGGTGCCGGCAGGCGCCTCGGGTTTGTACCGTATGAGGTCCGCCGAGATCTCCTCCAGCTGGCCGGTGGTCCAGATGTTGGCAAACGCGATTATTTCACCGTGCTGCCGGATGACGCCGATGGGAAACCGCGCGACATAGTCTTCCCGGAAGGATCCCAGGGAAAAGCCCTTCTCCCTGGTTTTTTTCTCGCGGAGCCACGCGTCCGACACCCCCTTCAGGTCGGCCATGATCTTCGGCACCTCGACAGGCGGTACGCACTCGAAGGTGAGGCCTTCCCTGGAGAGCTTGTTGAAGGTGTGCCTGAGCTCCTTGCGGGTCCCTCCCTCGAGGCCGAAGGCGTTCAGATCCACCCTCCCCTCTTCGCCGAGCTTTACCAGGGTCATGCCCAGGTCGATATAGACGTGCAGGTTCTCACGGCCCACCTTGTAAAAGACCGGCAGGGCGCCGAAGCGGTCGCACAATTCACAGAACTGCCAGGCCAGTTCCTGCCACTCTGACCTGGGCCCTATGGGGTCGCCCATGACGATCCAGCTCCTGCCGCTGATGGTGTACATGATGAATGCCCTGCCGCTCTCGCTGAACAGGAGCGCCTTGTCTCCCAGCAGTGCCAGGTGTGCATGGCTCTCGTGCGAACCCTGGATTATGGGCAGGGCCTTCTCGATGTCACCCCTGCTGCCGGTAACGGGCCTGGGCGTGAGGGGGTGGAGTATCTTGGCAAAGGCATAGATGAGCACGGCGATCAACGCGCCCACTGCTGCCCTGAGCGATCGCGGCGCGTTCGCCATGAAGGCGAACCGCCACCACAGGTCATTGGAATACTCCTCGTGCTGGTACGAAAAATAGGTGAGCCAGGCGGTGGACAGCAGTGCCACGCCCATGAGAAAGATCCACCCGTACGTGAACTTCCCGCTGAACAGGGAGCCCTTCCGGTAAAAGCTCGGCCTGGAGGGTACCATGATGAGGAGCATGACCAGGAGGACCGAGGCCTCTTCATAGACGAGCCCCTTCAACAGAGACAGGGCTATGCCGCAGACGACGAGCGCAACACTCAGGTAGTACGCGGTAACAAGCCTCCTCTGGAGCCCGCGCGAAAGGATGAGGAGCCCCACCCCGAAGATGCTGGCCAGGAAGTGCGAAACCTCGATGACCGGCAGCGCCACGTATGCGCTCAGCATCTCGATGCGGTTGCTGATGGCCGGTGTGGCCCCGGAGAAGAGCATGATCACCCCGCCCAGAAAGGTGATGACCGTGAGGGCGGGCGGCACCAGGTAGGGAAGCCAGCGTGTTATGGCCCTGGCGCTCCACTGAAGGATCTGCCTGCGCTGGATGATCTCTTCCATGCCTAAAACGATCGCGGCCACGAGAAGGGGAAGGATGTAATAGGTGAGGCGGTAGATCACCAGCGAGCCCATGATGGCCGATGCCGGCAGGAGCGGCGAAAGGAAGATGAGGACCACTGCCTCGAATACGCCCAGGCCGCCAGGGATCTGGCTCACCAGCCCTGCGAACTGGGCCAGGAGATATATGCCTATGAAGGTCGGCAGGGGGATTGCCGGGGGGAGGAGGACGTAGAGGATGCTGCCTGCCATGGCCCAGTCGATGGTTGCAACGGCCACCTGCGGAAGGAAAAGCCGTGCGGGCGGTATGGCTATTTCCGTCGTACCCAGGTTGATGGACCCTCTCTTCGATGCCGCCAGGACCGCGTAGAGAATGACGGGTATGATGAAGATGAAGCCCAGGGGCTGATCGGTGGTAAAGGGCATGTGGAGGCCATCAGGTATGACAAGGGGCTGAGAGAGGAATACCGCGGCGCCCAGGATAAGGAAGCCGAGCCAGATGCTCAGCGTGTTGAATATGATCACCTTGGTGATCTCCAGGGCGGAAAGGCCCCAGGACGAGTACAGCCGGTACCTGATGGAGGCCCCGGCCACCATGGAAAGGCCGATGTTGTTGCTGAAGGCATACCCGATGAACGATGCCGTGGCGATCTTCCTGAAGCCCAGGGGCCTGTTTATGAATTTCAGGGCAAAGAAATCGTAGCACGTCATGATGAGGTAGCTGAACATGGTGAGAAAGACAGCGGCCAGGACCTGAGCAGGCGGGATGTCGCCCAGATACCTGAGAATTTCGTCGGGCCGGTATTTTTCGAGCTCCTTGTGCAGGACCCACAGCGCCGCAGCGAAGAGTATGAGCCCCAGAGACGCACCAAGGGCCTTGAGGATGCGTCCGGTCAAGGCACGACCCCGTGAGCCCCGATCATGACGAGCCGGCTCCTGCCGTGCCCGCCTTGATTTCAATACGGATCAACCTGCTGATATAATTGATCTTCAACGGTCCGACACCCTTATGGAGTTTGCCCAATCATAGATATTTTTCCCCGGGTGTCAAGGAGTTATGCCTTGTGAATGCAGGGCCCTTACCGCTCAGTCATGCTCGACAAATATCAGTTTGTCCGTTTCGAAATTAAGTGCCGCGGCCCTTGCCGTGAGGGTATCGATTATCTCACGGGCCAGCATGGGGCTTCTCGCCAGGATCCACAGATAAGACCTGTCGGGTCCGCATACGAGTGCATACTGGTAGTGCTCGTGGTCGAGTTCGAGGATGATATAGGAACCGTAGAAGGGGCCGAAGAAAGAGACCTTCAGGAAACCGGTGTCGGGCCCTTTCACGAAATAGGCTTTGCCCTCGGCCTCTTTCCAGGCCTTTTCCCGCTCGGAATAACCGCGGTTAACGACCTTCACCCCGCCGTCGCTGCGCAGGCTGTACTCCGCCGTCACCCTGGTCAGACCGCGTTCGAACGAATGGTCGAGCCTGGCGATCTCGTACCAGGTGCCGAGATACCTCTCCAGCCTGAAATTATCGACGGGCTGCACGTTTTCAGGTATGCCCACACAACCGGTCAGCAGGACAAAAAGCATGGTCACCAGTCTTTTCATGTCCGATTCCACCTCCCGGTCGCAATGGATATGCACTGCCTTTATCAGGGGCAGGGTTCTTAAAACCATGCCGCAGCCGAGTCGTTTGTCTGCACGGGAGAACCAACTTTTCCCGGTGCGCCCCTTGCTTTTACCTTTACACGATACCTGTCGCTGCGGGCAATTAAAACCATCTCCTTGGCGGGTTCGGTTACGGTAACCTGATTTTATGGTAAATTTACCTTTTAATTCTGTTAATTATGAAGTATGTTTCTTCGCACAGAAACACGGCTTTGATCCGTTTTCAATTTACTACAGAGGAGATGATTCATGCGTAACCCTTCAACACGAAAAAGGATGTTGCTCTTGGCACTATGTTTACTCGGTTTTTTTGCGGGCACGGCATTGTTCGACGGATCTGCGCTTGCAACCGAGGGAGGCGGCGGGGCCTACCCGAACGGGGCGGAAGATTTCATGACCGGCGCCTTGCCTCCCCCCGGAACCTATTTCCTGGATTACGTGGATTACTACAGCGCCTCGTCACTGAAAGGCCATGGCGGCGATGACCTGGTACCGAAGTTCGACCTGGATGTTGCGGTCAATGTATTTCGTCTCGTGCATGTCACCAAACACGAAATACTCGGGGCCAACTGGGCGGTGCATGCCTTTCTGCCGCTTGCGCATATGGACGTGGATGCCACCATGGGTAAGGACGACAGGTCGGGTATGGGCGACATCATTGTAGACCCTTTTATCCTCGGCTGGCATTCCAAGAACCTCCACGTCACTACAGGCCTGGATATTTACATACCGCTCGGGGGCTACGATGAAGACCGCCTGGCCAATATCGGCCGCAATTACTGGACCTTTGAGCCGGTAGCTGCCGTTACCTATCTGGGGGACAACGGCGTCGAGCTGTCAGGAAAGTTCATGTATGATTTCAACCTGGAAAATTCCGACACAAAATACCGTTCAGGCCAGGAATTCCACCTTGACTACACGGCAGGTTATCATGTTGACAAGAGCCTTGCCGTGGGAGTCGGCGGGTATTACTACTACCAGACCACCGACGACGAGCTGGACGGGGATAAAGTCGGATCGGACGGCTTCAAGGGCCGCGTCATGGCTGCAGGCCCCCAGGCATCTTACAACTACAAGAACATGGCCTTTACCCTGAAGTGGCAGAATGAATTCGAGGCCAAGAACCGGCCCGAGGGAAATAACTTCTGGGGCAAGTTCATGTATGCCTTTTAAGCGCAAAGGTCTTCATCCCTTCAGCGCATACTCGACAGCGTGAACTGCGGGCAAAGAGGCCACCGGCGGGCTGAAAGCCGACCGGTGGCCTTGCATATTATTTCACATTACCGTGTGTTAAATGTATCAGAGTTCATGGTCTCAAAGCATATTTTTTAGGCTCTCAGAGTTAGAGATTACTTCCTCAACTTTTGGAAACACAGAGGAGCCCAAGGATCTGCCATCGGTTTGCGTGACTTGTCAGACAATTATTATCGAAACAATTTCGGGATCAGCATGGGTGTTTTTCTTTTATATTCTTGGTAAGCCTCGCCAAGGCGTTTTTCAAGTTCGGGTTCTTCGATATATTTGAACTCGAGGATGCTGCAGACCACGAAGACCGGTGCAAAAACAAACAAAAGTGATGGGGATCTGACAAGAAGACCAACCCCGAAGAGCATGAGAAATACGCCTGAGAGCATCGGGTTCCTCGCGTAGGCGTAGGGACCGGTACTGACGAGTTTCGGGGGCGGGCTCACAGGCACGGGGGTCCCCTTCGCCCTTATGAATTGCAGGACCGACCATATCCACAGGAAGGCACCCATGGCAAGCAGCGGTGAGGAAAGAATATAGTTCCAGGGAGATGGGACAGGTCCGGAAAGGTTGAAGGCGTCATCGGCCTTCAGCGCGCCATATATGGCCAGCGAAACGAGGAAAAGGAAAAACGCGGCGAATATGGGCGTAAAGATCAGGCGGACATGCCGCGCCCCTGTTGCGACCCGATAAATGAAATCCACGATCATCTTCATGTCCTGGTGCTCAACGTAAAGTCCATCTGCGCGCAACGCGTCGGCTGGACCCTTTTGATGGCCTTATTTCCTGGGGATTTGTGATTACAACCCAAGAGCAAAACTGACAGCCTTTTTCAACTCTTTCGATTTCTCTGTGGAAAGCTTTGTGATTATAAGGCCAATTTTACTCTTTGAAACTGTCTGAATGTGGTCACAATTGATAGCACAATCTATAGGCATCCCATCGCTTCTGGATAGATAAACTTCACTGGGTATATCCCTTATGGTAGATGTAATAGGAGCAATAGTTACTTCGCTCAGATATTCAATGATAGAGTTTCTTGTTAATATGACCACAGGACGCTTTTTATCCGGCGGCTTGAATTTATACCAACGGATTTCACCTTGGGTCATGAGTCTCCCCACTTTTGCTCATTTTCCCATATGCTGAATTCTTCTTTGCTGACAGGCTGGTTTTCATAACCTTTACGATGTTTTTGTTCCAACTGAGACAGCTTATACTTATTTATCGCTTCTCTTAATGCTGTCCGGGTAAATGCTGACCTTGATGTATGCATTTGCTTGACGATCTTATCCACTGCCTGGACGAGATCATCTTCAAGAGTCATTTGTATAGTTCGCATGGATGTGTACCTCTGATGTGTTGATTTATAGCTATAATAGTCCACATTGTATACCATGTCAAAAAGTTCGTTGATAAGAGTAAGCCAATGTAAGGGTCACCGGCGGCTGAAAGCCGACCGGTGGATTTCCTCGTTATGGGTTTATGTTGGATCTTTTAATGCGCTTAATAATGGCTCAAATCCACCTACAGGGGATGATCTAAGGTATATCTCTTTTTTATCATCGCTTATATGTACTGATTGAGATTGAAAGAACTCCCTTTTGTAATCTGAAATTGCTACCATACCCCCCAGGAGTTTCGAATCTCTGAGGGATATCTTCAGCGCAGTGCTTATTCCCCCGAGATCAACAGGTCCATATGGAATGAACATCCTATATCTGATAGGCGACTCACACAATCTCACAAGAGAGATCTCTGATCGTGGGATCTCGATGGAAAATCTTTCACATAATATCGTTAAGGTTGATTCCGTTAGCAGGACATATTTCCTGTCTCGTCTTAAAACAAACAAAAGAGAGATAATCAAAAAGTAGAAAGACGCGGCAAAGAAAAAGTATGAAAGGAAGAAAAGTTGATATGCATCAACAGTCTTGAACGAATAGTGACTGAAAAGGCCACCTGCCATAAATGCAACAGCATACGATACTGGTTTGAATGCAGCTTTTCGATAGCTTAATATGAACTCTCTCTTCACCTCAATGACTCATAACCTTTTATTAACAAGTCGATATGCCTTGATAACAAGATATTGGACATGTTTTCGGGCAAGTTAACCTATATCCATTATCAATATTACAATATTTCAATTATAATGGGATAACATAAACAGCTTCTTATTTCTACACTATAAATCGCTTGCAATCCCCTCGGGATCATTAAAGTTTGCGCATACTGTCGATCAGAGAAACCGACTTTTGAGCACACCCCACCTCTTTATCTCCCCAGAAACAACTCCGGCACGCGGCAAGGCTTCACCTCGATCTCCCGCCACACATCGCCCGTCACATAGGGCTCTTCCGCCAGGTACCGGTCGAACTCCTCCTGGGTCTCGAAATTCATGATCAGCACCGAGCCCCTCATGGTCCCGTCCCCGTCGATGAGTGCGGTGCCGTACAGAGCCCTGCCCTCGGCCTTCAGGCGCGTGATGGAGGCGAGGTGCCGTTCGCGCGCGGCGAGCCTCCTTTCCAGTGCCTGTTCGTCAGAGCCGTCTTGCGCGATGATGAGAAAGTGCATGGCTGTCCTCCGGATTTTTTTCAAGGATATCATCGGCCTTGGTGAATGAAAAGAAAGTTCATAAAAAATCAGTCCTCTTGACTCAGGTCAAGTACGGCTTATTTATGAGATGTTATCTTCCTTGTCATCCTACAAAAAAAATCCAGCGAGGAGGAACATTCATGTTCTGTTATCAGTGCCAGGAAACGGCAAAAAATCAAGGCTGCACGGTAAGGGGCGTCTGCGGGAAGACCGAAGACACGGCAAATCTCATGGATCTGCTCATCCATGTCTGTAAAGGCGTTTCACTCTACGCAGAAAAGGCCGTTGCCAGAGGCGACTTTGATCCGTCCCACGGCAGGTTCCTTCTGGATGCCCTGTTTGTGACGCTCACCAACACCAATTTCGACAACGCGCGCATCTCGGGACTGATCCGCCAGGGCCTCAAGATCCGCGACGAGCTCAGGAGGAAGGCGGGAGATGACACCGCAGGCATCACCCATGACAGTGCCGTGTTCAATGTCGCCACCGATGCCGAGTTTGCAGCCAAGGCAAAAGAGGTGGGCGTGCAGGCGACCGCCAACGAAGACATCCGCTCGCTCAGGGAGCTTATCATCTACGGGCTCAAAGGCATAGCCGCCTATGCTCACCATGCCCTGGTGCTCGGCTTCGAGGACAAGGACATCTACGCATTCATCGTGGAGGCCCTGGCCGCCACCACAAAGGACAAGACCGCCGACGAGCTGGTGAACCTGGTCATGATGTCAGGCAAAACCGCGGTCACGACCATGGCGCTGCTGGACAAGGCCAACACCGCCACCTACGGCAACCCCGAGATCACCAGGGTGAACATCGGCGTGAAAACGAACCCGGGCATCCTCATCTCGGGACACGACCTCAAGGACCTCGAGGAGCTCCTGGAGCAGACCAAGGGCACGGGCGTGGACGTGTACACCCATGGCGAGATGCTGCCCGCCAACTATTACCCGTTCTTCAAGAAATACGGCAACCTCGTGGGCAACTACGGCGGGTCCTGGTGGCACCAGAACAAGGAGTTCGAATCCTTCAACGGCCCCATCCTCATGACCACCAACTGCATCATCCCCGTGAAGGATTCCTACCTGAACCGCATCTTCACCACCGGGACCACCGGGTACCCGGGCGTGAAGCACATACCTGACCGCGCAGACGGCAAGGCCAAGGACTTCTCGGAGATCATCGCTCTGGCCAAGTCCAGCCCGGCCCCGACACAGCTCGAAACCGGCGAGATCGTGGGCGGCTTTGCGCACAACCAGGTCCTGGCACTGGCCGACAAGGTGGTGGACGCCGTCAAGTCCGGCGCTATCAAGCGCTTCGTGGTCATGGCCGGTTGCGACGGCCGCCATAAGGACCGCGACTACTTCACCCAGGTGGCCCAAGAGCTCCCCCATGACGCGGTCATCCTCACCGCGGGCTGCGCCAAGTACCGCTACAACAAGCTCGCGCTCGGCGACATCGGCGGCATACCCCGCGTGCTCGACGCGGGCCAGTGCAACGACTGCTATTCGCTCGCCGTCATCGCGCTCAAGCTCAAGGAGGTCTTCGGGCTCGACGACATCAACAAGCTGCCCATCTCCTTCGACATCGCCTGGTACGAGCAGAAGGCCGTGGCCGTTCTCCTGGCGCTGCTCTCCCTGGGGGTCAAGGGCATCAGGCTCGGCCCCACCCTGCCCGGCTTCCTCTCTCCGGGCGTGGCCAAGGTGCTGGTGGACACCTTCAATCTCAAGCCCATATCAACACCCGAACAGGACGTGCCCGCAATCATGGCAGGCATTTAGGCTCTCAGCGGGGCGTGCCCGTCCGGGGCCGCCCCACCCCCTTTCAATAGATCATTTTCAAGTCGGATTCGCTTGACCTTATGCTCATCATTTATTAATGACATGGCCATGATCATCCAAGGAGGATTCGTATGAGAAAACAAACCATTACTCTCGGGGCATTCGTACTCATCTCGCTTGCCCTCCTTACACCCGCCCAGGCCGCAAACAACCTCTATGCAGGTGTACAGCTCGGTTCCGAGTTCCTCACGGACGACGACAACCTGGATGATGCCTTTGCCTTCGGGGTTTACGGCGGCTACCACTTTGACAGGCTGCTGTCCCTGGAGGCGAGCCTCACCACGGCGAGCCATGACGGGCCCGGGGGTTACGAGCTCGATGTCACCTCTCTCCTCATCGGCCCGCGTCTGACCGGGCAGGTCAGTCGGAACCTGAACCTGTATGGAGGAGTGGGGCTCGGCTTTCACTTCCTTGACCCAGAGTGGGGTGACGATGACACGGAGACAGGGATGTATCTGGGCGGGGGCATCGAGTTTCCCCTGCAGAACAACATCAACCTGGGCATGGATCTCAAGTACCACGTCATCTTCGATGACGACGAGATGGACAGCGACCTCGTCACACTGCTCCTGCGTCTCGGCTTCTGATCCTTCCGGCCGCTTCAGGAACGTGGGGTTGCGCGAGATATCGACCCGAACATGTGCGGGGCTTCAAGGTCCCGCACGTCACACACCTTCCCGGGACGGCTTCCTGCTGATGGATATCATGTAAAAGGGCAGGTGAGCGTCAATGGCATCGGCGTTGCCTGTCTCCTCACACCACGCATAGGCCTCTTCCATGGAGAGCGTGCGGATGTACGTGCCTCCGAACCACGACTCCACCCCGGGCAGGTCGTGGAAGCCCGAGAGCAGGCCGCCTTCGTAGATGATGTAGTAACTGCCCTGCTCATTGACGAAGAGCGTCTCCGTGTCGTTCCTCAGGCTGCCGCTGTACTCCGCGCTGCACCAGGAGGCGAGCCGGACGGACTTGTCCGGGTTCAGCTCCTTTTCCAGGAGCCTCTGGAGGGTCTTCTCGTAGAGGATATCCTTGATCATGCCTAGATGATTTCTTCCATGGGCAGGATGAACGCCTTCACCCCGGCCCTGGGGTGCTCCGTCTTCAGCGTCCTGACCACCTCCACCACGCCCGGGATCTCGTCTTCCTCCAGTGCAAGGAAGAGGACCGAGTTCTCGCCCGGCCACGTATGGGTATGGAGCTTGGGCTCGGTGTCCACGCCCTCGCCGCACGCCTTTTCCATCTTGGTATATCCCCTGACGCCCGTCTGCTTGATGGCGCCCAGCACATCGTAGTCCGCTGCCTGGGAATAGACGATGAATACCATCTTCATGTCATGCACCCCCTTTTTGAGATCTCATGCGGGTTCCTTCCATATCCTCTTCTTGAGCCTCTGCTTCCAGTCGTCGAACAGGTCGTAGGCCGCCGGCACCACGGCAAGCGTCAGGAACAGCGAGGTCAACAGGCCGCCGATGACGATGATCCCCATGGGCGAGCGGATGTCCGAGCCCTCGCCGATGCCGAGCGCCACGGGCATCATGCCGCAGATCATGGCGAAGGTGGTCATGAGGATGGGCCGCAGCCTCACCGGGCCTGCCTGGAGGATGGCCTCGCGCCGCGACATGCCCCTCTCGCGCAGCGTGTTCGTGTAGTCCACCAAAAGGATCGAGTTCTTCTTCACCAGCCCCATGAGCAGTATGAGCCCTATAAAGCTCACGATGCTGATGGTCTTGCCCAGTATGAGCAGGGCCCCGAAGGCGCCGATGAAAGACAGCGGCATGGCGAGCAGCACCGTGACTGGGTGCAGGAAGCTCTCGAACTGGGACGCCAGGACCATGTAGGCCAGTATGATGCCCAGCAGGAGTGCCAGCAGGAGGTATTTGAAGGACTCTGCCATGGTCTCGGCCTGCCCCACATATGCGGTGTTGTATCCGGGCGGCAGGATCCTGGCCGATATGGTGTTCAGGTTGTCCATGGCCTCGGCTAAAGGCTTGTTTTCAAGGTTCGCGAACACCCAGATGGACCGCTGCCGGTTGTAGCGGCTGATGCTGGTGGGCCCTCCCCCTTCCACCACGCTGACGATGCTTTCGAGCTCGACCATCCTCCCGTCATTGGCGCGCACCGTGAGCCTGCCGAGGTCGCGGGGGTTCATGCGGTCTTCGGGGTTCAGCCGCATCCTCACGTCGTAGCGCCTGGACCTGGTCTCGTCCTTGAACTTGGTGATCTCCACCTCCCCGCTGATGAGCAGGTTCACCGCGTCCGCGATGGAGGCCACGCTCACGCCCATGTCCGCGGCCTTGTCCCGGTCTATGTACACCTTGAGCTCGGGTTTGCCCGCCTCGAAGGAGGTGTCCACGTCCACGATGCCGGGCACTTTTGAAAGCTCCTTCATGACCTCCTTGGTGTATTTCTGCAGGTTTTCAAAGTCACCGCTGCTGATGGTGTACTGGATGGGCACCTCCCTGATGCCGCCGCCCAGCATGGAGACCATCTCGGTGGTGGCCTTGAGGCCCGGGATGACGTTCAGGCTCTTGCGCAGCTCCGCCATGATGGCGTGCTGCTTCAGGTCCCTCTGGTTGCGGGGCACGAGCCGGGTGAAGACGATGGCCTTGTTGACCTGGCCGGAGCCACCCTGGCCCAGCCCCTGGGCAAAGAAGGCGCCTATCACCTCGGGCCGGTCGCGCACGATCTTCTCTGCCTGGAGGAACATGGCGTTTGCCTGGGAGAAGGAGTAATCGATGGGCGTTTCCAGCCTCACGATGAACTGTGCCTGGTCCTCGGGAGGAACGAATTCCTTGCCGATGAACTTCACCATGTACATGCTGAAGATGAAGAGGACCAGCGTGCCGATGAGCACCTTTCCCCGGTGGTCCAGCGAATAGGCAAGGATGGGCCGGTATGCCGCCTCCACCCTTTTATACCATCTCTCCAGGACATCGCTCATCCGCCTGAAGATGCCGCTGCCGCCCTGTTCATGCTCGTGCCTGGGCTTGAGGAAGATGGACGACAGCATGGGGGTCAGGGTGAGCGACACCAGCAGCGACACGCCCACCGAGAACACGACGGTGAGCGCGAACTGCATGAAGAACCTGCCGATGATGCCCTTCATGAAGGCGACCGGCAGGAAGATGACCGCGATGGACAGGGTCGTGGCCATGACCGCCAGGCCGATCTCGGACGTGGCGAACGACGCGGCCTCCCTGGGCGCCATGCCCTCCTCGATGTGGCGGTAGATGTTCTCGATGACGATGATGGCATCGTCTATGAGGATGCCTACCGAGAGCGTGAGCGCCAGCATGGTCAGGTTGTTGAAGGTGAAGTTGAAGGCCCGTATCAGGGTGAAGGTGGCGATGATGGAGACAGGCAGCGCTATGGCGCTGATGAGGGTGGTGCGGATGTTCCTCAGGAAGATGAATACCGCGATCACGGCCAGGATGGAGCCCATGATGAGGTGGTGCCGGACCTGGTCCATGGAGTCCTTGATGAAGATGGACTGGTCGAAGGCAATGTTGATCTTCATGCCCGGCGGCAGGGTCCTGTTGATGCGGTCGAGCTCCTTCTTGACCCGGTCGATCACGGCCACCGTGTTGGTGCCGGTCTGCTTGCGTATGCCGATGCCGATGGAGGGCAGCCCGTTGAACTGGGTGAAGGAGCGCAGCTCCTCGACACCGTCTTCGGCGCGGCCGATGTCCCTGATCCTGACGGGGCTGCCGTGGTAGGTGCTCACCACGAGGTCATTGAACTCGGAGGCGTCTTTCAGGTTGCCCTTGACCTTGACCGAGTATTCCTTGCTTGCGCTCTCTATCCTGCCGCCGGGGAGCTCCACGTTCTCCCTGGCGAGCACGGCGGCCACCTCTGACGGGCCTATGCCGAAGGACTTGAGCTTTTCGCGGTCTATCCATATCCGTATCTGCCGCTTCTGCAGGCCGCCGAGAGAGAGCGAGCCTACCCCGTCGATGCGCTGGAGCTGCTCCTTGAGGATCTCGTCCGCGTAGGTGGAGAGCTCGGGGATGGACTTCTCGCCCGTGAGGTTCAGCCACATGACCGGTGTCGAGTCAGGGTTCACCTTCTGGATGACCGGCTCGTCGATGTCGTCGGGAAGGTTCCTGCGGACCGCGGCGATCTGCTCACGGACGTCCTGGATGGCCAGGTCTATGTCGCGCTCGAGCTGGAACTCCACGATCATGTTGGAGAAACCTTCCGAGCTGGTTGACGTGATGGTCTTCACCCCGTTGATGGTGTTGACCGCCTCTTCGATGCGGTCGGTGACGTCTATGTCCACGACCTCGGGACTGGCGCCCTTCAATACCGTGGTGATGCTCACGATGGGGAAATCGACCTTGGGGAAAAGGTCCACCCCGATTTCCGAATAGCTCACCAGCCCCAGGATGACCAGGGCCATGATGACCATGGTCGCAAAGACAGGCCGCTTGATGGAGGTATCAGAGATCCACATGCCTCTTCATCCTTTCATGACAGTAAAACCGCACAAGATACAAATGCTACTTGACCACGCGGACATTGACCCCGTCGGTCAGTGTGTTCTGCCCGACAACGACAAGCTGCTCGGAGGCCTGAAGGCCTTCGGCAACCTCCATCATCTCCCCGTACTTTCTCCCGAGCTTCAGGTACCTCTCGCGGGCCTTGCCGTTCTCGTTGAGATAGATCCTCGCCTTGGTGCCCTCGTACAGGATGGAGGTGATGGGGATGAGGAGGGCCTCCTTGGGCGGGCCGGTATACACCTTTACCCTGGCGAAGAGGCCCGGCTTCAATTCCTGGGACTTGTTGGGAATGAGCGCCTCCACCTTGAGCATGCGGCTGTGCTCGTCCACGTTGGGATAGATGATCTCGACCCTTCCCTGGAATTCCCTGCCCGGGAAGGAGTCGATGGTGAACACCACGTCCTGGCCCACTTTGAGCGCGCCGATGTCCTTGTCCGGCACGGTGAAGGTGCAGAAGAGCGGGTCGATCTGGATGAGGCTCATGAGGGGATTGCCGGTCTTGGCAAACATGCCCGTGGTCACGCCCTTGAGCTTTACCCAGCCGTTCAGCGGCGAGCGGATGACGACCCGGCCGAGCCGTTCCCTGGCAATGGCCAGTGCGGCCCTGGCGCGCTCCTCGTCCGCCACGGCCACTTCCAGGCGCGTGGAGGCGTTGTCGAACTCCTGCTTTGACACCCCGGAGCTCTTGTAGAGGGCTTCCATGCGGTCGAATACGAGCCTTGCGTTGGCAAGGTTGGCCCGGGCCTGCCCCAGTGCAGCCTCGGCGGTCTGCACGGCAAGGCGGTAATCCACGTCATTGATCTTCGCGAGCAGCGTCCCCTTGGATACCGGGAAGCCTTCCTCCACGGGGATCTCCTTGAGGATGCCGTCCACCTCGGCGCTGATGATGGCCTCATCCCAGGGCTCCAGGTTGCCTGTGGCCTCGATATACGGCCGCACCGTCTGTTTCTTCGTAGTGATCACCTTGATGTTGATGATCTTCTCGGCCTTGGCCTGTTCCTTTTTCTTCGTGCATCCGAGCCCGGTCACTGCGGCGCTGCAGAATGCCACCAGGACAAGTAGCAAGGCCAGCCGTACGGCGCTGCGGTTTTTAGCGGGTGTTCTCTCCCGTGACCCCTTTACCGTCTCCACTCGATTCCCCCTTTTCCACTTCAGTTATTCATTTCCCTTAAAAAACGTCCTGCCCTTTTTGTAAGGGGAACGGCGCTGCTTCCGTGTGTTCCCCCTAACCATCTCTGATTCAGGGCCACTTGAATTATTTCTTCACCCTCAGCCCGGCAAAGAAGATCCCGATCATGCTCTTCATCCCTTCGAGAACACGTTCACGCTGGTCATAAAAGGCAAAGGTGTGGTCGCACCCGAACATGGACGCAACCAGGATCAGAGACACCAGCTCCAGGTCAGCCAGGGGCATTATCTCGCCCTTTTCAATGCCTTCCTTGAGGATGCCCTCGACCAGTTCCTTGTGGGACTGCAGATAGCTCTCTCTTTCCGCCTCGAACACCCCGGCAAGGGACCTGAATTCGGTTATGATTTCCCTGTTTGCGCGCAATGCCTTGTCTGAGATGAATCGGTACCTTGCCTCGGAAAGGGCAAACAGCTTTTCTTCGGAGGTGTGCACGGCATGTATCGCCTGATGGATCATTTCCAGGAGCTGCTCGTGATCGCGTCGAATGATCTCCCGCATGATCTCGTCTTTGTCTTTGAAGTAGTAGTACAGCGAGGTCTTGGCCATGCCGGCCCTGCGGGCGATGTCATCGAGCGTGGTCTTGTGGTGGCCCAGTTCCAGCAGCACATCCGAGGCTGCCTGCAGGAGGACCTTTCTCTTTTCTTCCTTGGATTGGCTCATGGCTTTTCAAACATTAGAACATTTCATTTGAATATTCAATAGCCAATCGCATTGGAACAGTCAGATGGAATGTGCCGGGTGGAAGAAGACGATCCCCCCCCCCGGTAGGTCTTCACTGATCCGGGCTCCTACACCCAGTATGCCTTGATGCCCCTGGCGATCATCTCGTTGTAGATCTTCAGGGCCTCCTGCCGTTCATAAATCTTATCCGGCTGGCTCAGCGTGAGGTGGTGCTCGCATGTCTCATTGGGACAGCCCGCCCTTACCCACTTGAACACCCTCGCGGCCCTCTGCACGGATGGTCGAATGTCAGACCAGAATATATCGCTCTTGCACTGCTCGCACTTGAAATAATACACCGCGTCTTTCGTTTCATCAGGTAGGCCGTCCGTGCTCATCACACCCTCCTCACAGCACATCTTGTCATCATATACCATCATCATGAGCCTTCTGTACATGGTCAGTTGATCCCTGTCCGGGAGCCGGGCGTGTATCCGTGACACGTTTTCATATTGACAACCTGAATTGAAATGTTGTTTCATTTAACCTGCTGTATTTGAAATTGATATCATTCCTCCAGGCAGTCAATACAAGTATTGCGGGTGATTAACGCTGTGGAGGCCTGTCATGTCGCGGAAGTTATATTTCCCTGTTTCGCCGCGGTCGTCTCCCCGGTCTTCCATCCCGGGCAGCACCCTCTCTGAATCGGGTGATACGGAGCGCATCCCTGCCGACTCCAGGGAACACGCACCCGGGTCTGCCCCTTATGCACCGCACAGGCTCACTCTCGATCACTTTTATTTATGATTTGCATTGACGGAAGCCAATCTTTGATTTATTTATACTAACCTAGTTCAATTGGTATAAGGCTATATTATGAAGGTATGCAATGAGGATATCAAAGGGAGGGTTATTCATACTACCAGTGAATTTCTGAAAAAGTATGGATTAAAAGGCTGGAACATGGATCTCCTGGCCCATGAAACCGGACTTGCCAAGAACACCCTCTACAAGATCATTGGTTCCAAAGAAAATCTCCTGGAAGAGACCGTCCTGTCCAAGATCAAGGAAGACCTTGCCCAGATCGGACACATAATCGACGAGGAGCATGACTATCTCAAGGCCATCAACAGGATGACCGAGCGGTTCGCCGACCTGGTCAAAAACAATTTTAATTATGTGATCCCGAACATTTTCCTCGAGTATCCCGCCATCGAGAAGAAGGTCATGTCTTCCCGCGAGGAGATCTATGCGTCCCTGTATTCTTTCATAGACACGGGGATGGAAAGAGGTTTGATCCGCGATGACGTCACCCCGGAGTTCATCGTCGATCTTATTAAAGGAGTTGTCATTCATTATTTTCGAAGCGGTCTCACCGGCGACAGGTTTGAAATGGCATTTCAATGTGCCATGGATTGCCTGGTGAACGGACTGAAAAAGGGAGATCGTCAGGGTACCGGATCAGGTGTGTTTCAAGACCATACATACAAAAGCGGATGAATAAATTGTCCACATAAAGGGGAGGTTATGGCTGAGAAAGGAACTGTAATCAAAAAGATCGCCATTATAATGGTCCTGGTCATCCTGGTCGGGTCATTAGGTTTTTATATCCATTACAAGAAGAATAAGAATGCCCTGCCTCAGGATATTGTCACGGGCAATGGACGCCTGGAGGCCACTGAGGTGGATATATGCACCAAGCCGGAAGGGCGCCTTGCCGAGGTGCTGGTAAAGGAGGGCGACATGGTAACGGCGGGCCAGATCGTCGCCAAGATGGACGCGAGCGGCCTTGAGGCCCAGTTGAGGCAGGCCCAGGCAGAGGTGAAGCGGCTCCAGAGGTCGAGGCAGACGGCAACATCCAAGGTTGAGAGCATCCGTTTGAGGCTGAACCTTGCCGTCAAGGAACTGGCCCGGGTGAAATCACTCCTTGGCCAGGGTATTGCCACCCAGCAGCAGTATGACCGCGAACTGACCACCAAAGAGGCCCTCGAGGCGGAATATGCAGCGGCACAGTCGCTGATTTCAGAAGCTGATGCGGCCATAGAGTCCGCCGTCGCCCTGACCGAGCGCATAAGGGTGGAAATAGACGACGCCATGATGAAGAGCCCCATCAACGGTCCTGTCCTCACCCGCCTTACCGAACCGGGTGAAGTCCTGCCCAAGGGAGGAAAGGTCCTTACCATAATCGACCCCACGGACATCTACATGAATGTCTACCTCTCCGATGCACTGGCAGGATCCATACCGCTGGGCGGTGACGCAAAGGTCGTGTTCGACGCCATAAAAGACCGCAGCTTCAAGGCGCGGGTGGCATATGTTTCCGAACGGGCCCAGTTCACCCCCAAGGAGGTGGAAACCATGGAGGAACGGCAGAAGCTCGTCTTCAGGGTGACCATAAGCCTCTCTGAATTCGATGACCCGCGATTGAAGCCGGGCATGCCGGGTGTGGCATACATCAAGCTCAGTCCGAACGCCCAGTGGCCGGTAGCCTGCAAATGAACAGCACAGGAACCGGGTCCGCACCCATTGCGGTAATCAATGGGCTGTCGCACAGCTATGGAAAGAAGACCGCCCTCGATGACATTACCCTGTCCATCCCTTCCGGCTGCCAGGTGGGCTTCATCGGGCCGGACGGCGTCGGCAAGTCCACGCTGCTGAGCATTGTCGCAGGGCAGAAGAAGATCCAGAAAGGCGGCGTGCGCGTCCTGCAGGGCGATATGCGTTCGGGCATGCACCGGCACGATGTCTGCTCCGAGATCGCCTTCATCCCCCAGGGCCTTGGGCAGAACCTCTATGCGACCCTGTCGGTATATGAAAACGTGGATTTTTTCGGGCGCCTCTTCGGGTTCACAACCGCCGAGAGGCAGGAACGCATCGACCGCCTCCTCAGGGCCACCAACCTTGCGCCCTTCGCCCACAGGCCTGCCGGCCAGCTCTCCGGCGGCATGAAGCAGAAACTGGGCCTGTGCTGCGCGTTGATCCACAACCCCGAACTGCTCATCATGGACGAGCCGACCACAGGGGTTGATCCCCTGTCAAGGCGCCAGTTCTGGGAGCTTGTAAAGGACATGAGCACCCACCACGGGGGGATGAGCATCCTCATCGCCACGGCGTACATGGAAGAGGCCGAGCACCTGGACTGGCTGGTCATGATGGAAGGCGGCCGTGTCCTTGCCTCGGGCACGCCTAATGAGCTGAAGAGACAGACGGGTACATCGACCATAGAAGACGCCTATATAGCCATGCTGCCCGAAGAGATGCGCTATGGGCACAAAAGCTTTACAACCCCGCCCAGGATAACCTCGGAGGACGGTTCCGCCATCGAGGCCACCCATCTCACCAAGCAGTTCGGCGACTTCACTGCGGTGGACGACGTCTCGTTCACCATACCCAGGGGGGAGATCTTCGGCTTCGTGGGGTCCAACGGCTGCGGGAAGACCACCACCATGAAGATGCTTACCGGTCTTCTCCATCCCACGCAGGGACAGGCGTACATCTTCGGCAGCTCCGTCGAGACCGGGAGCATCGAGCTGAAAAAACGCATCGGCTACATGTCCCAGAGCTTCTCCTTATACGGCGAGCTCACGGTACGGCAGAACCTGGACATGCATGCGCATCTCTTTGACCTACCCACTGCCGACGCCGATATCCGCGTCAAGGAAATGGCCGACCAGTTCGGCCTGCACGACGTCATGGACGACCAGACCGAACGTCTGCCGCTCGGCATCCGCCAGCGCCTTTCCCTGGCCGTGGCGGCCATCCACTCGCCCGAGATCCTCATCCTGGACGAGCCCACCTCGGGCGTCGACCCCGTTGCCCGGGACCAGTTCTGGGAAGAGCTCATAAAGCTCTCCAGGGAAAAGGGCGTCACCATCTTCGTGACCACCCACTACATGAATGAGGCCAACCGGTGCGACCGGGTAGCGCTCATGAGCATGGGCCGGGTCCTTGCCTGCGAGGCCCCGGACAGGCTCATAGAGATGCGCGGGTGCTCGAGCCTGGAAGAGGCCTTCATTGCATACATGAAGGACGATATAGCCAGGAGCGGGGACCTTGAAATAGTTGACGACGAAAAGCAGAGCATCCCGTTCATGCTCGCTCCGGAGCGTGTGCGCAAGCATGGCCGGTTCTTCGATATAACCCGCCTCGGCGCTCTTGCCCGCCGGGAGACCATCGAGCTCTTCCGCGACCCGGTCAGGCTCATCACCTCTTTCATCGTCTCGCCGCTCCTGCTGATCGTGTTCGGGTTCGGCATCTCCACGGACATTGAGAAGATAAGTTTTTCCACCCTCGATTATGACAAGAAACTCTGGAGCCGTGATTACCTGGAGTACTTCACCGGCTCCCGCTATTTCAAAGAACAGCCGCCGTTAAGCTCTCCTGCCGAGATCGACGCGGGATTCCAGAGCGGCGAATTCAAGATGGTCATTGAAATACCCCCCGGATTCGAGAAGGACATAAAGAGGGGCAGGAGCCCGGTAGTGGGGCTCTGGATAGACGGAACCATGCCCTTCAGGGCTGAGACCATGAAAAATTATTCCGATTCGGTCCATCTGTCCTACCTCATGGACCTGGCCGACCTCTCCCCGGTATCCGTGGAAACCACGTCCGTACATGTCCAGCCCAGGTACTGGTTCAACCCCCTGGTGAAGAGCAAGTTCTCCATCGTGCCCGGACTGCTGGCGGTGGTCCTGATGCTCGTCCCCTCCATGCTCACCGCCATCGGGGTGGTTCGTGAAAAGGAACTGGGGTCCATAACGAACTTCTATTCCAGCCCCATGACCCGCCTGGAATTCCTCTGGGGCAAGCAGATACCCTATGTCGTGCTGACGGCCATCACCTTTTTCATCCTGGTGGCCATCATCCTGTTCCTGTTCGAGATCCCGCTCAAGGGAAGCTTCCCGACATTGATCGCCGGTGCCATACTCTATATCTTCACCAGTACGGGCATCGGCCTGCTCATATCCACCTTCACCCGTACACAGATCGCGTCACTGGTGGCCGCCTTTGCCATGACACTCGTGCCTTCCTTCGAGTTCTCCGGGCTCATCACCCCTGCCTCGGCCCTGGTAGGCGGCGCCCAGGTCTTCTCCTGGATCTTCCCGGCCAGGTATTTCGTGAGCATCAGCGTGGGCACCTTCACCAAGGGAACCGGCTTTCCCGAACTGATGTGGAGTTTTGTTTTCCTTTTCATCGCCTATGCAAGCATACAGACCCTGACGGTCTTGCTGCTGAAAAAACAGGACACCTGACATGTTGAGAAATCTCTGGCATATATACCGGCTGGGCCTCAAGGAGCTCATCAGCTTCCGCTACGACTACGTACTGATAGTCCTGGTCGTCTACTGTTTCACGGTCATGGTCATCGTGCCATCCAAGGGCACCGGGCTCCAGGTGCACAATTCATCGGTGGCCTATGTGGACGAGGACCACTCGGCCCTTTCCAGCAGGATCATCGACTCCATTCAGAAGCCCCATTTCAAGACTCCCCGGGAGATCACCTTCCAGGATATCGACCGTGTCATGGACAGCGGTGAATATACCTTTGTGATCCACATACCATCAGGATTCCAGAAGGACATCCTCTCCAGGAAGTCGCCCGAGGTGCGCATCGATGTGGATGCCACGGCCATGGGTCATGCCAAGCTCGGCACCACGTACCTCACCAAGATCATCAACCAGGAGATAACGACCTACCTGATGGGCTCCAAGTATGTCATGGAACTGCCCATCCGGATAAATACCCGGGTGCTGTACAACCAGAACCGCGAGAGCTCCTGGTTCATGTGCGTCGTGTTCCTCACCCACATGATCACCATGCTCGCCATCATCCTCCCGGCGGCCGCCCTGATAAAGGAAAAGGAGCGAGGCACCGTGGAGCACCTCCTGGTCATGCCCCTTGTCCCCCTTGAGATCACCATCGCCAAGGTCTGGGCCAACAGCCTTATCGTTATGATCGGGACCATATTCGCACTGTACTTTTCCGTGAAATGGGTGGTGGGCTCACCCATCGTGGGTTCTCCCCTCCTCTTCTTCTTCGGGACCGTCGTCTTCCTCTATGCCACGACCGAACTGGGGGTATTCCTTGCCACCATTGCCAAGAACCAGCCCCAGGCAGGTCTTCTGAGCATACCCATCATCGTGCCCATATCCATGCTGAACGGCGGCACAACCCCCCTTGAATCCATGCCCCGGTTTCTCCAGATCGCCATGCAGTTCTCGCCCACCACGCACTACATGGAGTTCTGTTCCCGGGTGCTCTTCAGGAACGCCAGCCTGCTGGTGGTTGCGCCACAGCTTCTCGCCATGGCAGCCATAGGCACGGCCCTGTTCATCGGGGCCATGATCCGCTTCAGGGCCACGTTCAGGTGAGGTTGATCAAGGAAATATCTCTGATCAAGACTTTGTGAAAAACCACGGGGCTCAGTCCTGTGCTGAAAACAATGACCCTTGCATGGCTTCAAAAAGTCGATTGAGCCCGATGTGAGACCCAGATTTTGCGTTTGAAGGTGTTTCAAATTGATCCGTT
Organism: uncultured Bacteriovoracaceae bacterium; assembly: GCA_964600235.1. Taxonomy (GTDB): domain Bacteria; phylum Desulfobacterota; class Desulfomonilia; order UBA1062; family UBA1062; genus MWEI01. The sequence continues at coordinate 455,686 of CAZRIV010000001.1, forward strand.
TGAAGCAGTGATCACTGAGCTTTTCGATGAATGCCTAGTATGCCGGCTGCTTGAGGCGGCGAGATCACTGCTTCGAACGGACTTGTTAAAAAAACGATTTTGCCCGGCACGAACCATATTCTTGGAGTGTATCAGGTACATGTGTGCACTTCCAAAAGCACAACCCGGGATAAAAACCTTACCTGAACGAATGATGGATTTAGCCTGGGACAAGCGAAATCGCTTGTCCCAGGCTAAATCCATCATTTGTTCAGGCCAAATTTCCGGTGCTGTTCAGCTCTGGGTATTGAGTTGTGCAGAGGGCTTAAATTCGTATTTTTAAAAACTTGGCCCGTTCAGGTTGTTGATTCAGTCCAGAGATAGGCCATATGCTCACCCTGGACTGAATCAACAACCTGAACGGGTGGATTTTTAAAGCCCTGCCGCGGGCTCCTTACAGCCTTCCTTCCTGCTTCAGCCTGGCTATTATCTGCTGTATGGCCGGCAGGGCCTGCACCGCGGCCTTTTCCCCTTCCAGGATGGCCTCGTGGCGTTTCTCCATCTCGGTCGAGCCGATGTTCTTCACATTGGGCCTTATCACCACGTCCGCCTTTTTCAGCTGATACTCGCTGATCTTGGCATACATGATGTCAACGGATTTCAGCATGGAGTCCAGGGTCCCCTGGGGCACCTCGCCGGCTATGCCGCCCGAGATGTCCACCGCGATGACCACGTCGGCCCCGTAGCGCCTTGCCACATCAACGGCCACCGGGCTCACCACGCCGCCATCCACATAGGTGTTTTCGCCGATCCTGACAGGCTGGAACACGCCGGGCACGGAGCAGCTCGCACGGACCGCCTGGCCCGTGTTGCCGGTGGCGAATGCCACCTCTTCGCCGGTGCCCACATTGGTCGCCACAGCATAAAAACGGATCTTCAGCTTTTCAATGGTGGTGTTGCGTACGGTCTTGTTGATGAAATCCTCCAGCTTTTCCCCCTTGATAAAACCGTTGTCAGGTATGATCCGGTAGTCGATGACATCCTTCTTCTCGATCTTCATGGCCAGGCTCTGCAGGTCGTAGGCCTTTATTCCCGATGCATACAGGCTCCCCACCAGGCTTCCGGCGCTGGTACCCACGACCATCTGGATGGGGACCTTCTGTGTTTCCAGCACCTTGAGAACTCCGATATGCGCAAATCCCTTTGACGCGCCTGCACCCAGGACGATCGCTACCTTTGCCTGTTTCGGCTGGGGGGTTACTTCCCTGGGCATCTCTTTGGGCGCGCAGGAAATCAGGGCCATGAAGAAACACGCGATAATCACGGCAGGCAGGCCCTTGGCGAAAAGTGAATACAAGCTGAACGATCTCATTCTCTTATGCATCCGTTTCCCTTCCAAGATAAATTTGCCTGGGTTATTACCCACAGGCCTTCCAAAGGTCAAGTCATCATATTAATGCCGTGGCCTGGATCGAGACATTCCAACCTGTTGACAATAACATTCATGCACCTCCATGCAGCACGGCCTTAAAGGACTCGGGCAAAAATCCCGAGACCATAGTATATGCAACAGGCCACGAAAAACCTCAAGGCGTGGAGCCTTACAAGATCACTGGCGTTGTCGCTGATAACCGTTGCAGCCATAACCGTCCTACTCCAGGTGTTCCATAGGCCCTCATGCCCCTGCAGCGAGCCCCTGACCTACCGGATCGGGTCCGTGGATGCGCGGTTCAGACTCGATGACGAGGAAGTGAGGCACGCCGTGCATGAGGCGGTTTCTCTCTGGGACAGGGCATCGGGCCGTGAGCTCTTCCGTGAGGACCCCCAAGGGGACATCGTGATCAACCTCGTCTATGACTACCGCCAGGAGGCTTCGGACAAGCTGAAGGGAATCACGGGGACCATGGAGAACTCCAAGAGATCCTATGACGCGCTGAAGGCCCACCTGGAGGGTCTGGAATCGGATTTCCGGCAGAAGAAGGCCGAACTGGAAAGGGACCTGGCTGATTACAACGCACAGGTCTCGTCCCTGGGGGTGCAAGGCGAAGCCCAAGCACAGAGGGATTCCCTGGATTCCATGCGTCAAGACCTCCTGATGCGTCAGGAAGAACTGAAACGCATGACCGATACCATGAACTCCACGGTGGTGCTGATCAATGAGCTCGCGCACGACCTTAACCTTGGCGTGCTGAACTACAACAATACAGGCGAGAGGCTGAGATCCGAATTCAGTGAGGGCATCTACGAAAGGAAAGGCGGCAAAGAGACCATAACCATATTCCATTTTACGAATCACACCAGGCTGGTGCGCGTGCTTGCCCATGAACTGGGCCATGCCCTGGGGCTCGGCCACGTGGATGATCCTCGGGCACTCATGTACCGGCTCAATCTATCCGAGTCCCTCGAACTCTCACCCGCTGACGTCTCGGCACTGAAGACGCGCTGCAGTGATGAATGAGGCGGTTACGCCCCCCCCCCCTGCTCCGCCCCGGCCGTCCCGGACGGTCAAGGGTGAATTCCATGGATTCACACCACCTTGCCCAGTTCTGATTCCCTGCCTTTATCACGATATTCCATGAGCAGTGTCTTGTGAAGATCGAGCTTCTCAGCATACCATTTCAGGACATTACGGTTGAAGGTATCGTAGGACTGGTAGGTTAATTTATACCCGAAAGAATAGATGAGGGAGAGGACGACCCCCAGGCAGACGGGCTGTGCCTGGTAGCTCTCGACATAGTCCGCCTTGAAATCTTTTTTCGGCACGATATTCATTTCATGCAGTTCGTAAGAAGTGCTTTTCCTGACGAGGTGCTTCCTGTCATCCTCGCTCAGGTATCTGACAAGATCAAAAAGATCGTCTAGCGCATAGTAGAACACCGGGTGTCTGATGGTTATGCCGAATGCAGCGAAAAAATCATCCACCATCTCTACGCCCTTGGGCGTCTGTTCCACCCATAATGCCATGGTTATGTTGCTCCCGTCGAACACGTCCCTGATATTGTTGTCCAGGCAATACATGATCGTGCGTATATACATGGTCAACCGGCAGAGCGGGCAGAGGTTCGATTCCACAAGGCCATGCCTGAGTGCGGACCTGAACTTGTTCTTTGTGATGACCTTGTGCATGAGCCTTGAAACTGGCATCATGACGTGCGTGAACCTGATTTCTGGAAATGCCTTCTGGAGCGCAGGGATATTCCGCCTGGAATTTGCGTCGAGGCACGCAACCGGGACCTCGTAGGTCATCAGGATTATCTCGTCGAATTCACCCGTTTGAGCGGCCCTGCCCGCTGTGAGGGTGCTGTCGGACCCGCCTGAAAAGAGTATCACCGCCTTTTTTTTCATCGTTGCATCCATCTTATGACAGCCCTTTGCTCTTCTCGTCCTGTTCCATCACGATGTTCATTGATCGAAAGAATTCGTATTGCTGCCAGACGGGCAATTTCGCAACCGCCATGACAAAGAGGCTTTTCAACCTCATGGTCGGGATGAACAGAAACATGGTTAAAACAACCACTGACTGGATAAACCTTTTTATGATGATCAAACGTTCTATGAGAGACATGCGTATTCCTGCTCCTTATGGTGGCGGTGGGCCATTTCTCTTATATACGAGTGAATAAAATGGATGCAGCGGCCAACAGGGACAACCTCCATTTCATTATTATATTATTGCATTCCATTCAATTGAACAGTTAACTTCTTTTACCTCATCACTATAAATCAATAATTATTTTTATTGTCAATAGCAATATCCACTCCCGTTGGAATATTACATTCATGATCATAATCTCCGATTTGGTATTGTCATCTCATGCGGGCTTGTACTACAGGATCTCTGATGACTCCCATAGAGCTTCTCTCCCCTGCAAAAGACCTTGAATGCGGGAAGGCTGCGCTCGATCACGGTGCGGATGCGGTATACATCGGGGGCCCCTGCTTCGGCGCGCGCGCCTCTGCCGGAAATTCCATGGCCGATATAGAAGACCTCTGCAACTATGCCCACCGCTACAGGGCACAGGTGTATCTGGCGCTCAACACCATCTTATTCGACGACGAACTCGACTCCGCCAGGATGCTTGCCCGGCAGGCCTGGGATGCCGGGGTGGACTCCCTGATCATCCAGGATATGGGCCTGCTCGAACTCGACCTGCCCCCTGTTCCGCTCATTGCCAGCACTCAAATGCACAATGCCGATGCAGCGCATATCAGGTTCCTCGAAGACGTCGGTTTCTCGCGCGTCATCCTCGCCCGCGAGCTTTCTCTGCAGCAGATCACGGCCATTCGAGGCAAGACTTCCATCGAACTGGAGGCCTTTGTGCACGGTTCCTTGTGCGTGAGCTACAGCGGCAGGTGCTATATGAGCGCGGTCCTGGGCGGGCGCAGCGCCAACCGCGGCGCCTGCGGACAGCCCTGCCGCCTGAGCTGGACATTGAGCGACAAGGACGGCCTTGTAATAGACAAAGACCGCCATCTCCTGAGCCTAAAGGACATGGACCGCAGCGACCATCTCGCCGGGCTGATCTCGGCGGGGGTGAGCGCCTTCAAGATCGAGGGGCGCCTCAAGGACGCGGCTTATGTGAAGAACATCACCGCCTTCTACCGCACCCGCATCGACGACATCCTGGAAGGAAGGCCCGACCTGCAGCGCTCCTCCAGCGGCCAGACCACGTTCTTCTTCACGCCCGATCCGCGCAGGACCTTTCACCGGGGAGCCACGCCCTATCTCCTGACCGGAAAGGCTGACGACATCTGGTCTCCCGACAGCCCTAAATCCTTAGGCGAGGAAATCGGGGCGGTCCAGGAGACAGGACCCGCCTGGTTCACCCTGTACAGAAAGTCTGAGTCGATCAACCCGGGGGACGGGCTGTGCTTCTTCGACGAGAACAGGGAGCTCAGGGGCCTGCAGGTCGTCAAGGTGACGGGGAAGCGCATCCTGGCTCATCTGACGCTGAACGGACTGAAGCCGGGCATGGTCATCTTCCGCAACCACGATCACGATTTCCTGAAACAGCTCCAGGGTGTGACCTCGTCACGGAGAATAGGCCTTGACCTCACCTTCAGTGAGAACTCAGAAGGCTTTACCCTTGAAGGCAGAGACGAAGACGGCATCACCGCCACGGCCTCCCTGCGCACGGCCAAGGCAGAGGCGCAGAAGCCCGAGGCCGCGCTGGAAACCATGAAAAAGCAGCTCTCAAAGCTCAATGACGGCATCTTTTCCCTCACATCGCTCACCCTCAAGACCAGGCCCTATTTCCTGCGCACATCCGAGTTGAACATGCTCCGACGCGAGGTGACCACGAAGCTGGAGGCAGCCCGGAGCCATTCCTTCAGGCAGACGGCGCGCAGGACCGGACCATCGCCTAGGGCCGTCTATCCTCTGCGCGACCTCGACTACACGCATAACATCAGCAATCAGGCCGCCCGCCGGTTCTATGAACGCTACGGGGCGGTCTCCATCGAGCCGGCCTTCGAAGTTCAGAGGCCCGCAAACCCCGTGACGGTCATGACCATGAAACACTGCCTGAAACGCTGCCTCGGGGCCTGCCCCAGGCAGAAGCCCCCTGTGACCCTGAAAGAGCCCCTCTTCATCGAAACCTCGGGCCGCCGCTTCAGGCTGGAGTTCGACTGCAAAAACTGCTGCATGAAGGTGGTCGTGGACCTTTAACCCGGATTGTTCGTTTTTTGCGGTGTACAAACTTTTTCCGTTCAAGCAAGTGATCCTGCAGCCTTTGAGGAATGCTGAATACACCGGCCATTCCAGGCTGCAAGATCACTTGCTTGAACGGACCTGTAAAAGCAACTTCCTATAGCACGTAATGCACTTAAATTTTCGTATCGGCTGTGTAAGGACACATCCACATGCATTATCAGGGTTTAACCCCGGGGATATCCAAGGCCTGTCCGGCGCGCTATGGAGCCACCTGCTGTCCGATTTTCAGAAGCAACGTTGCCGCGTTGACCGCCTCGCGCGTGCCCACAAGGGCCAGGATGTCACCCACGAGGAGATGTTCGCTGGCACTGGGCATGATGACATTCTCCTCCCCGCGTACGATTGCCAGCACGGAGGCCCCGGTCAAACCCCTCACATTGAGCTGGGTCAGGGTCTTGCCCACGGCAAAGCACCGTTCGTCGAGCCTTAAGGGGACAGGTTCACCCAGTCCGGGGAGAAGGTGCTTGATTTCCAGGAGGGGCTTCTTGCCGGACAGGGAAGACTTCTTGTGAGACTGTCTCGCCAGGACTTCAACCACGAGCTCCGCCCCGGCCGTGATGTGTCCCTGGAGGTTCGTGGCATTGCGCCAGAGCATTATGCACAGGAAGACCAGGAGCACGCCAAGCGTCGATGCGGCAATCCAGCCCGGGAGAAACGGCTGGGCCAGGGCGAGCAGCGGTATCCCCACGACCAGTACGATTGCCATCTGGAGCATGACCACAAATGCCCGCCGGGGTGCATCCGCCAGGTCGACCTTCCCTTCGCCTGCCACCGGCAGGGCCAGAGAGGCCAATGCGAGACCGAGGCCTCGAGCGACCCTGATGACACCGATGATGAATGGGAGAGCGAGCCCCAGCGAAATCAGTATGATAATCAGACGTGCCACAACGTCCGCTATGCCCAGATTCACGACGACCGCGGTTGAAATGGTGTTCATGGAGACCGCTGTTCCGATAACGAGCGCGGTGAGCAGCACGCTGTCGAGCAGCAGCAGCTTCACCAGCCTTCTGACTTTCCTGCCCGCAGTCTTGTCCTGAGGCGCGGTGGTCATGTTCTCGATCCACGTCCCGTAGAGCGCCGCGAACGTCTGGAAAGGTTTGGGCAGCTTGCGGTCGATGAAACGGGCCACAGGATCACCTGAGCGAATGAGCCACGGCGTCGTGAGCGTCGTCAGGGCGGACACGGCGACTGCAATCGCGTAAAGGAACTCTCCAGCGGCATGTAACGAGATCCCCAGTCCGGCAATGATGAACGAGAACTCGCCGATCTGGGCAAAGCTCATGCCCGTCTGCGTCGACGTCCGTATTCCGTTGCCGGTGAAGAAGGCCCCCAGTGTCACGCCGGTCACCTTGCCCAGGACAACCACCAGGGTGAAGACCACGACCTCGGGCCAATGCAGGAATATCATGGACGGGTCGATGAGCATGCCCACCGACACGAAGAATATGGCGACAAACATATCCCGCACCGGAAGGACCAGGTGTTCGATGTGCTTTTCTTCTCCTGACTCGGCCACAAGGGAACCTGCTATGAAGGCTCCGAGCGCCGCCGAATAGCCGAACTCGCGTGTGAGCAGTGCGATGGCGAAGCAGATCCCGATGCTGGCCACCAGGGTGGTCTCCGCACGCTGCAAACGGATGATGGCACGTACCAGGCGGGGGATTATGAGCAACCCGGCTACGACCAGACCGATCAGGAAAGCTGCAAGCCTGCCGCCCGAACCGATGATCGTGCCCGTGGAGATGTCATCGCCTGAAGAAAGAGCCGTAAGAAAGGCCATTAACAGTATGGCGATCAGGTCCTCCACGATGAGGACCCCGACAACGAGGTCTTTCAGCCTCCCCTTGATCCCCCGCTCGTCAAAGGCCTTGGCAATGATTGTGGTACTTGAGATGGCTATGATGGCGCCGGCAAAAATGCACTCGCGCTGGGTCCAGCCGAAGGCCAGGCCGGTGATATAACCGAGCCACATCATGATGCTCGTTTCTATGACCGCTGTGAGAATGGCCGAGGGGCCGACCTGTGCAAGCTTGCGCAGGCTGAACTCAAGCCCCAGGGAGAACATGAGCAGTATGACGCCGGTCTCGGACAGGGCACGGATAATGGTGCTGTCGGCGATGAGCGGAATGGGCACGTTCGGGCCGACAATGATCCCTGCGAGGATATAGCCGAGCACGACAGGCTGGCGCAGGCGCTGGAAGAGCACGGTCGTGACCGCAGCGACACAGAGCACTATGGCCAGCGTAGTGAGGAACTCGTGTGCGCCGGTCATTCTAGCCTGCCCTGCTCCTGTCGGGAAAACTGATCTTCATAAAGCCTGAGGACCTCCCGGATCATGATCTCTGTGTGTTATCTATACGTTACCGAAATGGATTTATCAATGCAGGATGATCGGGGGGTGAGGAGCCATACAACGTCTGGATTCTTTCAGGATAGTGCCATATCATGGCCGACTCCCGTGCACGTTATTACCGTGGCACCATAGAAATCTCAGATATAAGTGGGTTTTATCTCTGTTCCGCAATCCACTGAAGGGCCTCGTCGGGGCTGTCAAAGGCCTTATCGTTGCTCATTATTTCACCATTAAAGTCGATTGATGCAAGATATCTGTCGCCTGTTAAGGCCCTGTGCCTCTTGATATGGCCGATGAGTATGTCATCGTCATAGACCCTGAAGGAAGACCCGTCACTCGTTGAAGATCTCAGTGCTATCATTTTTGTCCTTAAGTTTAAGAAGCCCCTACAGACCATATTACCATGAGAATATCAACCTATTTGAACACACGGATCCGGCACTAACCATTTCCTGTAAGCAGTGCCCCAGTCTGAGAGTTACTTCATCATCGAGAGCACCTGCTTATGACCCTGGCTTTCACGGGCCTGTAAAGGCAATCCCGTTTACCCTGGAATTGTCCGTTTAATACACTCCTGGAGTATACAATGCACAGGTCTCACAGACCGGACGATTTTATCCGATAAGGTGGCACATGTCTTGCTGTATATCAGCAGGAGGATTCGGACCGGTCCTGCAATCGTTAGAGATACTGTTTAAGGAGCGCGAAGGAGAATATGAGCAAAAAGAACAGCTTGGCAGGTGGACATTTATTCCCTTTCCTTGCCTGCATTATAATGGTGCCGATCCTCATGTCCGGGTGCAGCCGGTTTCAGGTTGGATCGACCCTGGAAGAAGCGAATGATCTTTTCAGCCAGGGGAACTACAAGGCCTCTCTGAGCAAATATGAGCAAATCATTGAAGAATATCCCTCAGCGGGAGACAGGGTTCTTTTCGAGATGGGGATCATTTACGCGTATCCTCAAAATGAGCAGAAAGACTACCAGAAGTCCCTTGAATGCTTTCAGAAACTAATTAAGGATTATCCGGAGAGCCTGTACAGACATGACAGTGAGCGGATGATATTCCATGTCGACCATGCCGTCATGAAGGACAGGAGGATAGCAGAGCAACAGGCACTGATCGAGACTCTCCGGCAGGACATTGAACGCAGGGAAAATGAGATTGCCTCACTGAAAAAAATGATTGAATCCCTTGAACAAAAATTTTTTTCACTGGAGCAGGGGCCGGCGGACAGGATCCTGATAGAAAAGAAGGAACGGCGATTGACGCTGATCTTGAAGGGCAGGATCCTCAAGACCTACAAGATAGCCCTGGGGGGAAACCCGGTTGGCCCGAAAGAAAGGCAGGGCGATAACAAGACCCCGGAAGGAACCTATGTGATCGATTCAAGAAACAAGGACAGCGGTTATCACCTGTCTCTTCACATCTCCTATCCAAACGCGAGAGACAGAAAGCGGGCAAGGAGACTTGGTGTGTCTCCGGGCGGCAATATCATGATCCACGGTATCAAGAACGGTTTTTCACTGGCTGGCGATCTGCACACGGGATTTGACTGGACCAAAGGGTGCATTGCCGTTACGGACGAAGAGATAGAGGAGATCGAAAGGCTGGTTCCCAACGGCACGATCGTGGAGATAAGGCCATAGAAGACCCCATGATGAATCCTGGGGCCTTGCATTATGAGAGACAACATGAGATCGAAAACCATGTACAGTATAATTGACCGTCTGATTTCATCCAGAAGGCTTGGCATTATGGCCTTGTGCATAATCCTATCTTATCTCCATGGGTGTGCTGTCCTGGACGGCATCCAGAGGATGTCCTCCCCTTATCCCATCCATCCGGAAAACCAATTGGAACGAAACAGTTTCTCCGTTGTGAAAGGCAGCGACCTCATCGGCCGGCCGGCAGTTGTAAGGATTGAAAAGGGGGATACCATCCCGGACATTGCCCGGCACTTCAGCCTGGGGATCAACGAGGTAAGTGCAGCCAACCCGGGTGTCGACATATGGGTGCCCGAGTCGGGAAAGCGTATCATGCTGCCTCTGCAGTTTATCCTGCCGGATACCCCCAGGAAAGGTATCGTGATCAACCTGGCCACCATGAGACTGTTTCAATATAAAGCAGATGCCGGGTCGCTCGTTGTCATGACATACCCGGTCGGTGTCGGCACTGCAGAGCGGCCCACGCCCATTGGTCAAATGTATGTGGAGCGCAAGGTAACCCGGCCCACCTGGTATGTGCCTGCCTCGATCTCCGAGGATCATCGCAAAAAAGGAGACCCCCTGCCCCCTAAAGTCCCGCCCGGACCAGAGAATCCCCTGGGAGAATATGCGCTCTATCTGAGCAGGTCGACATATCTGATCCACGGCACGAACAAGCCGGCCAGCATCGGCCTCAATGCAACCAATGGCTGCCTGAGGCTCTATCCGGAAAACGTGAAGAAACTCTACATGGATACGCCGGTTAATACGCCCGTAAACATCGTCAACCAGCCATATCTGGTAGGTCAATCCAATGGAATAGTGTACCTGGAGGCTCATGCCCCCCTCTCCAGCTCAGGCAGTGCTGATCTGGAGAAGATGTATAATAAGTTGAGAACCATTCAAAAAAACTCCGGGCTCGTACTCAACTGGAAAAAAGTCGAGGAAGTCCTGGCCCAGGCCCGGGGGATTCCCGTTCCCATAGTAGACATCGAGCAGGGAAGATGGGTCGAGCAGACCATCGAGGTGAAGCACCCGCAAATATTATACGGCAGACCCGAGATACCGGAAATGAGAACCGGGGCATGGTATGTCTGGGCTGTTGACCTTCAAGACAGGACCGAGGCCCTGCGAATGGCCGCCATCATTAATCACCAGGGCCCGCCGATCCCGGCAAGGGTTTTATCGAGGAGCGATGGCTACCGTGTCATAGCCGGACCTTTCGATGATATGGGCGAGGCCAGGGATGCAGCCAAACGCCTGAGAATCGATCTGGAAATAGACGGAATATTGATTGAACCCGTCATGGGAAAATAGTCTATACCCTTCTGTCTGCATCGACAGGTGGTTCGTGGTGAACTAAATTGTTTTTACAGGTCCGTTAAAGCCGGTGATTTCGCAGCCTCTGAGGAACGCTTAACCTACCGCCCATTCCATTCTGCGAGATCACTGGCTTTAACGGAAACAGTTTTTTTACACCCCTTCAAATGCACAGTCCGGGTCTTATCCAATCCGTCATCACGCATCATCCCGGGCATGGCTGATCCTGTTACAAAAAAAGATGCTGTGTGTACAAATATGTACACATGTCCAAGGACCTTGACAGAGATAATCATTCAACCTTTTGATTTTTCAACACCGACAATCTTGGCCTGCATATTGCTTTACAAAATCATCGCAATTACTATATCGGAGACCATGATTTTGAAATTTGATGCAATCACTACCCTCGGCCATTCGAAAACATTTGTCATGATGACCACCAGTTCTGAAAACAGGACAGGAAAATCCACTCCTTTCCCTTTGCAAAGGCATTCCCCCCATGGACCTGCCCAACCAGGGAGACCTGTAAAGGAGGGGGGGAACACAAACAGGGTTGAAAGATATCCGGATATCTTTTAAACATTCGGGTATCCGGCTGATACTAAGGCTCAGTCAGTGTTAAAATACTATAAGCTGAATAAAAAGGGGGATATGATGAGGAAGATTATGTTGGGGATTTCAATGGTGCTTGTTCTTGCTCTCGGCATGTGGGGTTGTGCGACAACCAGTGACATGGAGAGGGTTCAGGCACAGGAAAAGGTGATCGACGCCAAGGCCGATCAGGCCATCCAGGAGGCGCAGGCCGCCAAGGCGGCGGCCAATGAGGCCGCCATGAAGGCGGATGCCGCAGCGGCTAGAGCCGATGAGGCTATAAGGAAGGCAGAGGAAAGGGAACGGGCGGCAGAGGAGAAGCAGAAGCAGGCTGAGGCCCTTTTCGAGAAATCCATGAAGAAGTAAGTCGATTCTTCAAGGCTCTGAGCTCCGCCCTTACGGGGCCTTGGAAAAGAAGTGGCTGGGTTCTGATGCCCTGCCACTTCTTTACATTCCCACCATTCGAACATGATATGGTTTTGAACCAACCGGCGAAGCACCTGCCGCACGCCTGATCCCAATTTCCCTTGCAGGCTAGGCCTTGTCATGATACCACGGCTCAACTTCGAGGTGCATGCATCATGATTCATCTGACAAACATCAGCAAGCAGTACGGCTCGCAGGTGCTGTTCAAAGACGCCGGCTTCCAGATCCTCCCGGGCACGCGCACCGGCCTGGTGGGGCCCAACGGCTCGGGCAAGACGAGCATCTTCCGGCTCATCATGGGCGAGGAAGAGTGCGATTCCGGAGAGATCTCCAAGGCCAGAAAGACCGTTGTGGGGTATTTTTCCCAGGATGTGGGCGAGATGAAGGGGCGTTCCGCCCTGGAAGAGGTGATGTCCGTTTCCGAAAAGGTCATGATGCTCGAACGGCAGATCAGGGAGATGGAATCCGCCATGGCTGAGCCCATGGGAGAGGACGACATGACGACCCTGCTGGAGCATTACGGCCATGCCCAGGCAGAGTTCGAGCACCTCGGCGGTTATGACCTGGAAAGCCGCGCCCAGATAGTCCTTACCGGGCTTGGCATAGGGCCGGTCGAATATGATCTTCCCGTGGAGACCTTCAGCGGCGGGTGGAAAATGAGGATCGCCCTGGCCCGGATCCTGACGCTGAACCCGGACGTGCTGCTGCTGGACGAGCCCACCAACCACCTGGATGTGGAGTCCATCATCTGGCTTGAGGACTTTCTTGCAACGGTATTCAAGGGCGCCCTTCTCATGACCTGCCACGACCGCGATTTCATGAACCGCATCTGCAACCGCACCGTGGAGGTTGCGAACAGGACCATCACCACCTACTCGGGAAACTACGACTTCTACCTGCGCGAGCGGGAAATCCGCCGGGAGCAGCTTCTTGCCAGCCATCGCCGCCAGCAGGAGATGCTTGCCAAGGAGGAGGAGTTCATTGCCCGCTTCGCTGCCAGGGCCTCTCACGGAAGCCAGGTGCAGTCCAGGGTAAAGAAGCTTGAGAAGATCGAGCGTATAGAGATCCCGCCGGAGCAGAAACGGGTGAGGTTCGAATTCAGTGAACCACCCCGGAGCGGCGAAGACGTGTTCAAGATCGAGGGTCTCGGCAAGACCTGGAAGCGCGCAGACGGTGGCGAGAAAACCGTCTTCAGCGGGGTATCGGGGATGATCAGGCGCCTGGATAAGATAGCAGTGGTCGGGGTGAACGGGGCCGGCAAATCCACCTTCCTCAAGGTGCTTTCCTCCCGGACCGAACCCACCCAGGGCAGGGTGACCGTCGGCGCAAACGTGGGGATCGGCTATTTCAGCCAGCACTCCATGGACCTGCTGGACCCGGGCAAGACGGTCTTTGAAACCCTTCAGGACGCCATGCCCGATTCGAGCGTCGGCGCCATCAGGAACCTGTGCGCAGCATACCTGTTCCAGGGAGACGACGTGGGCAAGAGCATCAAGAGCCTCTCGGGAGGAGAGAAGAGCCGGGTGGTCCTTGCCACCATCATGGCCAGGCCCCTGAACGTCCTCATCCTGGACGAACCCACCAACCACCTGGACATCCTGACCCGGGAGATCCAGCTCGATACCCTGAAGAGGTTCAACGGCACCGTGATCCTGGTGAGCCATGACCGCCACTTCCTAAGGTCGCTGGTGAACCGGGTCTTCGAGATAGACCATGGTGAGATGAGGATCTACGAGGGCGACTACGAATACTACCTGCACAAGACCGGCCGCGATCATAGGATGGTCTGATGCGTGTAATAACCCTTTATTTTTTCATATGAATATCCCACCAGTGCCTTCCGTGTGCTGTAACCCTCCCGTCAGATATGGTACCAATTCCAGCCTGATCCCCTCCAGCGGCACAATAATGGTCCACCTCACTCAGTTTTATTCAATATTGTTTATTCCAGCCAACAGATCATCTTGAATATATACTTAATATCAATATGTTATAAGTTTCATGGATTGGCACCTTCCTTGCTCAATGAAAGGGAAACCAGGAAAAAGGAGGATTCAGCATCGATCAGTACATGATGCATAAGGAAAGGTCCAGGACATGAGTAATCTTTCAACCACTTGTTTTAAATCATATAAAGTGTCATGTCTGCACCTTTTCATAAAACGTTTTTGTATTGAATAGACGTCCTAGCTGATCTAAGAGATTAAGGTGACATCATGGGAAAAATTTAGAGACAATCCCGGGCCAGGCAGCAAGAGTTCATGTTACTGAACTATCAATCCATACGGAGGAACACATGAAGCCAAGTAATTCAATTCCTGCTTATGAAAGAACCTATACGATCTTAAAGGAGAAAGAGGTCCAGATATCCAAGTATTATGGGGAAGACATCTTCAGTATGAAGGTAATGCAGCAGAAGCTGCCCAAAGATGTCTACCTGCGCGTCATCCAGATCATCAATGAAGGGCAGAAGATGGATGCCGATACCGCGAATTCCGTCGCCCATGCCATAAAGGAATGGGCCATCGATAAAGGCGCCACGCACTACTGTCACTGGTTCCAGCCCATGACCGGATCTACCGCGGAAAAGCACGACTCGTTCATCGAGTTTACCGGTTCAGGCAATATCATCGAGAGATTTTCAGGGAAACAGCTCATTCAGGGCGAACCCGACGCCTCAAGTTTTCCCAGTGGAGGCCTGAGGTCCACCTTTGAGGCCCGCGGCTACACTGCCTGGGACCCCACCAGCCCTGCCTTTATCATCAAGAACGGCCTGGGCACTACCCTGTGCATCCCCACCATATTCATCTCGTACACAGGCGAGGCGCTTGACAAGAAGACACCCCTGCTGCGCTCCATCGATGCCATAAACAGGAGCGCCATCAACCTCATGCGGGTTCTCGGCAACAAAGCGTCCAAAAAGGTATTTGCCACCCTTGGACCCGAGCAGGAGTATTTCCTGATCGACCAGGACTATTATTTCAAGAGGCAGGACCTGGTCATGAGCGGCAGAAGCCTGCTCGGAGGAACACCTCCAAAGGGACAGCAGCTGGAAGACCAGTATTTCGGCAGCATCAAGGAGAGGATCCTGTCTTTCATGCATGACGTGGAAGAAGAGCTCTACAAGCTGGGCATCCCCGCGAAGACCCGGCACAACGAAGTGGCCCCCAGCCAGTTCGAGATAGCCCCCATCTTCGAAGAGGCCAACCTGGCGGCCGACCACAACCAGCTCGTCATGGAGACCATGAAGCGGATTGCGCCCCTGCACAAGCTCAGACTGCTGCTCCATGAAAAACCCTTCGCCGGCATCAACGGCTCGGGAAAACATGTGAACTGGTCTCTCTCGGACGACCTCGGCAATAACCTGCTCAATCCGGGCAAGACGCCTCACGACAACATACAGTTCCTCGTATTCCTGATGGCTACTATTAAAGCCGTCAATACCCATGCGGATCTGCTCAGGGCATCCGTCGCTTCGGCCGGCAACGACCACCGCCTCGGCGCCAACGAAGCCCCCCCTGCCATCATCTCCATATTCCTGGGCGAACAGCTTACCCGGATCCTGGACGATATAGAGAAGGGAAAGATCACGAAGGCCACCGACGAGGCCATAATCGACCTCGGCGTCGCGAAGCTGCCCGTTCTCAGCAAGGACTCTACGGACCGCAACAGGACATCGCCCTTCGCATTCACCGGGAATAAATTTGAATTCCGGGCCGTCGGCTCGTCCCAGTCCATTTCATTCCCGGCAACCGTGCTCAACACCATAGTCGCCGAGAGCCTCGACATCCTCGCCAGAAAGATCAAGACAAAGGGCGGGAATATCAACCAGGCCGTTCTGGACGTGGTGAAAGAGGAAGTCAAGGCCAACAAGGCGGCCCTTTTTATGGGCGACAATTACACCAGGGAATGGGAAGCCGAAGCAGCGAAAAGGGGACTGCCGAACAAGAAGACAAGCCCTGAATCACTGAAGGACCTCAAAACCGATAAAGCGCTGAAGCTCTTTGAAAAATACGGCGTGCTCTCCCCGGTGGAGCTGGAATCGCGCTACCATGTCCGCCTTGAGAAATATATAAAAGAGGTCGACATAGAGGCCGTGACACTCTGCAATATGGTGCAGAACCAGGTCATACCCGCATCCGTGCAGTATCAGAAATCCCTTGCAAGCTCGCTGAAGGCAGTGATCGATGTCATGGGCACAGGCAAGGAGCTCAAGCCGCAGAAAGACCTGCTCAAGACCCTGAGCGGCCTTATCAGCGATACCCAGACCCTGGTGGACAAGCTCAAGGCAAAGATCGACAAGGCGAATTCCATCGCATCGGAAGAGAAGAAGGCGGCCTATATCTGCGATGAGATCAGGCGGACCATGCTTGATATCCGGGACAAGGCCGACACGTTGGAGCATTACGTGGACAATGAGCTCTGGCCCATGCCCAAATACTGGGAGATGCTCTTCATCTGCTGAGGGAGACCAAAGAAGCCGAAAAAGCAGAAAGCACCCTCCGACAGGGGAGACGGCGGCAAAACTCGCCGTCTCCTTTGTTCTTCGAATCAGGACATGCGGCATCGACCAGGCCCGGTGAACCTCCCCTGCCCCAATCAGGTGTATCTTTCCCCGACACAGGATTCACAGAGAGGAGCAGTGTTGCGCGGGGCTCTTATCCGTATTATATATAACGTGACAACACCAAGGATCTTTCGCATGGCTGGACAGTGCGGGAACGCCGGGATCAACTGTCTGATATGGTGAGATAATTTATTGTTTTCCGGCGTTCTTATCCACAGGAAGGGATGGGACACCCACGTATCATCGCCATGCAGATGAATCCGCACCAGGTGCGGACGGAATGGAGGCCGTTATGAACAGAAAGCTACAGAACTTCATCATTTTACTGGTGGCAGCACTCTTCGCCCTCTTCATGGTCCTGGCATGCAACAGCTCCGGGGGCGGCCCGGCATCCAAGGTTTCGGGCGAGGGATCATTCGGTTCCATCGGCATCCTGCTCAAGGATGCACCTGCCGACGAGTTTCAGAACATCTACATAACCATCAATGAAATTTCCCTGCTCCCTGCAGGCGACGAGGGACATCCCCTGGTCGTCTTCTCCTCTGAATCGGGATACACCATCGACCTGCTTGACCTGCGGGACCAGGACTTCCTCCTGACCGTCAACGAGCAGGTTCCCTCAGGTACCTATTCGAAGGTGCGCATGAGGATCACAGGCATCAGTGCCGTGGGAGGCCCGTGCGAGGAGATGGACATCGACCTGCCCAGCGGCAGGATCGATGTCAACCCCCAGGGGACCTTCCTGGTCGAAGAGGGCGAAGTCCTTTATCTCAGGCTTGACATAGATGCCGACAAGTCCATCCATCTGCACCCGGCAGGCAAGTCAGGCAAGTGCATCTTCCGGCCCGTGGTCTTCGCCGAGGTGATCCCCAGGGGAAACCCTGCTACCACCTGCGCCATGCCGTACAGGGGGACCGTAAGCTCTCTTGTGGATCTTGATCTCAATGCGGTTACCGACGGCTTCGTGCTCCTGAGGGAGTGCGCATGCCAGGGTGCTCTCGGCGTAAGGCTCCATGAATACACCCTCGTCTTCTCCCAGGACAACACCTATGTGACCCCCGGCGCCCTGCAGGCAGACCAGCAGGTGATGGTGTATGGAAACGTGGACGAGCTTGGATTCCTCAATGCAGAACTCATCATCATCGGGGATGTCCTGATCACAGAAGGCACAGTCACCGGGATCACTGATGAAGATACAGTCGTTGTCCTTCCGGATACCGGCGAGGAGATCACGGGCAGCATGGATGTCAATCTTTACGGGCTGAGCCTCATCCTGACCCTGTGCGGAGAAGCCCAGGTTTTTGATGACATTGCAGCAGGCAGCAACGTAGTCCTCATGGGCAGGTATGATGCGATCGGCAGCACCTTCAATGCGAACGCCCTGCTGATAAAACCGGTACAATTTTAGCGGCAACCACATGAGCAGCCCCTGGCAGGATGACTTGCCAGGGCCTGCTCGTGTTAAGCATGATGCCGGCTTTTCCCTGTAGAAAGTCAGGCCTGATCAAAGATCTGCACCGTTCCTTCGCCTGCCGGGCCAGTTACCCGGGTTTATCTCCAAGAACACTGCACAACGGTCATGTCCGAGTCACGATCCCAAAACCATGTGTTGCTATATCCCTGCGCCCTGTCAGGTATTACCCCGGATTTTGCCGTTGGAAACGGCTCATATGTGCAAGAATGTCGTGTCAAGCCCTGAAGAGATCAGCATGCGGGGTGTATGGATCTGTTCGAATCAGTTTCAACTGCAAAATCCGTCTTTAACGTAACGGTATGAGCAGGTCATGGCGTTGCCCGGTATCGAGCGAAGGACAATGAAAGAAAAAAACCACTGTTTCCTTTCAGGCAATCAATGATATGAGGTGGATGGACAATAAAAGGCTGGTAAACTCTCCATACCGGAGACTGTGAGGATCATGGGAAATCAACGGGCCAAGAGAATCGCCATCATGGCCTATATCGACTTGAATCCCTGTGCGGGTTATATCTACCAGTATGCCACAGTCATGTCCCTGCCCCATACCAAACTCCATCATTTTCCAAACGTCTCCGGCAGTTCTATCACAAAGCACCCCGAACAGTTTCCGGGTAACTATAAGGAGGGAAATCCATGGTGACAGCAATCATCCTTATGAAAGTGGAACGTGAGCGCATCAATGAAACGGCCCAGGCCCTGGCCGACATGAAGGGCATCTCGGAGGTGTTTTCCGTGAGCGGACAGTATGACCTCATCGTCATTGCGCGGGTCAACAGCACCGAGGAGCTCTCTGACCTCGTAACCGTCAACATGGTCAAACTCGACGGGATCAGGAGCTCCGAGACCATGCTCGCCTTCCGCACCTATTCCCGCCATGACCTGGAGGGCATGTTCTCGGTGGGCTTCGAAGAATGATAGCGCCGCAGGGATCCGGGTCCACAGGGTGTGAACCCGGATCCCTTGCCATGAGAAGAACAGCCTTCTGACAGCCCGTTGTGGTCACGCCCCTCATCCGAGGCCGGTATCAGCCTGGATAATCCCATGATTTCACAAAAAGGTTCCATGACCCCGTCCTCTTTCCAGTCCTCCTTCAGCCCTCTGAAGTTACCATTCCATACAGGTATTATAGACTGTTAATCTTTCCCGCAAACACCCGAAAAAATAATTTGTGAGCGCACTTCATGACACAGGCAGGCATCCGGCATATAAGACCGGTTTCGCGTGGATCATCCTGGTATGCCTGCTCATCACCAGCAGCGCCACCTGCCCGCTGTTTGCCTATGACAGGATCCTCACCTACCGCATCGGCATTGTGGACAAGGGCTTCGGCCTGAGCCGCGAAGAGGTGTCCAGGGCTGTTGCCCAGGCAACGCATCTCTGGGAAAAATCCATTGGACTCAAGATCTTCAGGGAAGAACCTGATGGGATCATAGAAATAGATCTTGTCTATGACCGTCGCCAGGCCGCCACTGACCATGCCAGGACTATCAACTGCAACTTGAAGGATACCAAGGATTCTTATGATGAGCTCATGGACCAGTTCAAGAAGATGGAAATAGAGGTGTCACATGAGGCCGACGCCTATGATTTCGCTTTTAAAAAATACATGGACCGATTCAGGGCATACACGGATGAAATGAATTCCATGCAGAAAAACCAGCAGGTGTCAGAGGAGATGTGCACCCGGTTCAAAGTGCAGAAGCTGTCCCTTGACAGACAGATGTCGGCACTGAATGACCAGAGACAACA
This sequence comes from uncultured Bacteriovoracaceae bacterium, assembly GCA_964600235.1. Classification (GTDB taxonomy): domain Bacteria; phylum Desulfobacterota; class Desulfomonilia; order UBA1062; family UBA1062; genus MWEI01. The sequence continues at coordinate 475,569 of CAZRIV010000001.1, forward strand.
CCTTAATCAAAAAGTGGATAAACTGAACAGCCTCGCATCGCTTATCACTAAAGTGTCCTCCAGCCACAATGCCCAGATTGACAGCCTTAAGACCGCCTATAAAGGGATGGACAGGGAGTTCAACGCCGGCCTTTACGAGAGGGGAGCGGATGGAGAAAGGATAACCATCTTCCATTTCAAAGACCGCACCATGCTCGTGAGGGCGCTTGCCCATGAACTGGGCCATGCCATGGGTCTTAAACACAGCAAAAACCCCGAGGCCATCATGTATCACCTGAATCAATCCGAGAGCCTGGAGCTCGCCCCTGACGATATTGCAGCCATGCAGGCCCGCTGCAGCGCCAGGTGATGTAATCATTTCCGTTTTATACCATAGTCGTGTATATTCCCTGAACGCGGCCCTTCTGCGACCCCTGACGAGAGGAGGTCTGGCATGCCCAAGAATACCGAGTTCCTGACCTTTGTCCTGGACCAACTCAAAGATCTCGGGCCGGTCACGGCCCGCAATATGTTCGGAGGAACAGGCCTGTACCTCGGCGGCGCCATATTCGGCCTTATTGCCCATGATACGTTATATCTCAAGGTGGATGGTCTTAATCGATCCGATTTTGAACAGGCCGGGGCGCAACCGTTCCGTCCTTTTGAAGACAAGCCTTATGTCATGAGCTACTATGAGGTCCCGGTGGATGTCCTTGAGGACAGTGTCCAGCTGGCTGAGTGGGCCGGAAGGTCGGTGGAGGCCTCGCGTCGTTCTCCAGAGAAAAAGAGAAAGAAGTCCACATGACCTTCATTGCCTGCTCCGGGGCATTCAGAATATTTCACGGCAAATGCAGTGCACTGTTACATATCATGCAAAGGCTATGGCTTTCATCATGTTAGATCGTTATTATTCTTTGCAATAATAACCCTTGTACTGAAGGCGCCTTAAGCGTGGAAAATGACCGGAGAGGTTCACAGATGGACGGAAAATCCCCCCATGAGGAACTGGAACAGAGAATCAGAGTCCCTGAGGCAGAATCTTCCAAGGGAAAACACGCAGAAGAGGAATTGCAGGCAGAGAGGCGGAAGCTCGGAGAACGGGTCAAGGAATTGAAGTGCCTGTATGGCCTTTCCGAACTAATGGAAAAGACGGGGATATCGATCAATGGGATCCTGCAGGGCATGGCTGATCTCCTTCCCCAGGGATGGCAGTACCCGGATATCGCCCATGCGAGGATTGTCTGGGGTGGGCATCAGTACACCTCGGAGGGCTTCGAAGAAGGGAAATGGCGGCAGGCGGCGGATATCGAGGCGCATGGCAAAAAAATCGGGTTTGTGGAGATACTCTACCTCAAGGAGATGCCTGAGCTCGATGAGGGTCCATTCCTAAAGGATGAAAGAAACCTGATCAACGCCATTGCCGAGCGATTGGGAAAGATTATTCAGTTCAAGCAGACAGAGGAAACGCTGATAAAATCGAATGCCCTCCTGAAAAGCGTGATTGAGAGCCCCAAAGATATCGTTATTTTTGCTCTTGACCGTCAGTACCGGTACATGGCTTTCAACGAAAATCATTCTCAGACCATGAAACATATCTGGGGGGTGGATATTGAACTCGGGAACAGCATGCTCGAATACATTAAGGGCCCTGAAGATCGCCTGAAAGCAAAGAACAACTTTGACCGTGCCCTGTCGGGTGAATCTTTCACCTTGGTCGAGGCATACGGAGATACAGCGCTCGATCGCAGATACTATGAGGACATCTACAACCCGATACTTGATGGAAACGGTAATGTTATAGGACTCACCTTGTTCCTTACCGACATTACAGAGCGCAGAATTGCTGCCTTGGAAAAGGAACGGTTGATTACCGAGCTGCAGCAGGCCCTTGCCGAAGTCAGAACCCTCAGCGGGATGCTGCCTATCTGTGCTAGCTGCAAGAAAATTCGTGATGACAAAGGTTACTGGAACCAGATCGAAAGCTATATATCAGAGCATTCTGATGCGGTTTTCAGCCACAGTATCTGCCCTGAGTGCGCAGATAAGCTCTATCCCGATTTATTCGATCAGAAAAAATAACAACCAAAATTACCGCAGATTCCACTATCATATTCATCCAGTGGAAAAACCACAGGACAGGCAGACTCTTCGCCATATCTTTCAGCAGACATTGACTTTATATTCAAGCCCGGCATTATATACATTGCTGTATTTTACCGGGGGCTATCATTATGGGCATATCAATCAATTACCGGAATGAAAATAACCTTGGTGTGTTCCGCTTGAGAGGTGAGAAGACTTTCGATGAAGCAATGGATGTCTGGAAACGGATCTTGCTGGCTATCCAAAAAGATAACCCCCATGCCATAGTTATTTTCGATAACTCTATAAGCAGGTTATCCTGTTCAGAAGTAATGATGATAGAAAAATGGCTCTATGAGGCCAACTTCCCCAGATATCAGAAGGTTGCCATAATAGATCCGAATCTGACGACTGAAAGCATGAATAAATTCGGGGAAGATGTTTCATTCAATAGAGGGTGGTACAACATAAAAGTCTTCAAAGATGAGGTAAAGGCCAGGGAGTGGCTCGGACCCTGAACCCCCTCAATAGTTTGATTCTCTCAGAGCAAAAATAACCGGCAGGACAAGATATACGGCCTTGTATTTCTCTTGTTGGATATCAAAGGGTAGCCGTCGAAGGCGCCTACTACCCGGAAAACCTGGAGCCAGCGCGGGGGGTCGAACCCCGGACCTGCTGATTACGAATCAGCTGCTCTACCACTGAGCTACGCTGGCACCGGTGATGTTTTTGACATAGACACCACGGAATTGTCAATGGATTATAAGAAATCTTTCATGCGATTCCCGGGTTTCTAATACTATGCGGCAAAGCCGCTCCTGATACACTTTAATAACAGACCTGTCTAACTGCCTGTGATGGGGTTTTCTAGAGGATCTGCCTCATGAACTGCTGGGCGCGCTCGTGCGTAGGGTTCTTGAAGAAGTGTTCGGGCGAACCTTCTTCAAGGATGACGCCGTAGTCCATGAAGATGACCCTGTCTGCAACCTCGCGCGCAAAGCCCATCTCGTGTGTCACCACGATCATGGTCATACCCTCTTTGGCCAGCTTCACCATGACGTCGAGAACCTCTCCGATCATCTCGGGGTCGAGCGCGGAGGTGGGCTCGTCGAAGAGCATGAGCTTGGGCTGCATGGCAAGGGCCCGCGCAATGGCGACGCGCTGCTGCTGCCCGCCCGAGAGTTTGGTGGGATAGACATGGGCCTTGTCACTTATGCCCACCTTGTCCAGCAGGCTGAAGGCGATCTTCTCGGCCTCGTCCCTTGACCGCTTGCGCACCACGAGCTGGGCAAGGGTAAGGTTCTGGAGCACGGTCTTGTGGGGGAAGACATTGAACTGCTGGAACACCATGCCCACCTCTTCCCGAACCTTGTTGATGTCCACCTTGGGGTCGTACAGGTCGAACCCGTCCACGAGGATGCCTCCGCCGTTGATCTCCTCCAGGCGGTTGACCGAACGGAGCAGCGTGCTCTTGCCCGAACCCGACGGCCCGATGATGACCACCTTCTCGCCGTCATAGACATCGAGCGAAACATTGTCCAGGGCCTTCAATGTGCCGAAGAACTTGGTGACACCTTTCATCTCGACCATCTTGCGCCTGTGATTATTCTGCACGGATCTTCTCCTCCATGATGCTGATGAGCTTCGAGAAGAACAGGGTGATCATGAGGTACACGAGGGCCACCATGGTATAGGTCTCGAAATAGGTAAAGCTCTGGGATGCGAACTCCCTTCCCCTCCTCAGAAGATCCGCCACGGCCAGGATCGACACCAGGGACGAGTCCTTCAGCAGTGCCACGAACTCGTTCCCCACGGGAGGCAGGATGGTCTTTACCGCCTGGGGCAGGATGACATGATACATGGATTGTGCAGGCGACATCCCCAGCGATCGCGCCGCCTCGGTCTGTCCCTTGGGAATGGACTGGATGCCCGCCCTGAAGATCTCGCCCATGTAGGCGCCGTAGCAGATGGACATGGCCAGCACGGCACTGGGCAGCGGCGGCATCTGGATGAACCGCCCAAGAGCGAAGTAGATGTAGAAGAGCTGGACCAGGAGCGGTATGCCCCTGATAACCTCCACATAAAGCGAGGCAGCCCCGTTGATGATGGGGTTTTTGGAGATCCTGCCCAGGCCGGTGAACAGGCCTATGACCAGCGCCAGCAGGATGGACAGAATGGTTACCTCGAAGGTGATGAGTACGCCGTCAGGCAAGAACTTTATGATATCGAGGTATGGGTCGGGTTTGAAGATAACCAGACCCAGCGTGATGGCGATCGAACCGACAAAGGCGACTCTCCATGCGGTGAAGAGGCCGACATCCTCTTTTGTGGGGATGGCGGCCCCGTCTCCTACATCGATCAATACCTTCTCAGGTTGTTCTATCTTTTTTTTTCTACTGAAACCTATCTCAGCCACTTCTTCTCAAGCTCTTTGTCGATGCCTTTTTTCTGGACAGCCTTGATGCCTTTGTTGAGAAGGTCCACGAGCTTCTTGTCGCCCTTCTTTACCACGATGCCGTACTGCTCCTGGGTGAACGGCTCGCCCACGATCATGAATTTGGCCTTGTACTCGGCCCTCTGCAGTGCATAGTCGGCAGCCACGGGTGTGTCGCACACCACGCCTTCGATCCTGCCTGAGGCCATGTCTTCAAAGGCGAGGCCTATCTCGTCGTAGTTCTTGAGTTCGATGGCCTTGTCCTTCTGGATCTCCATGGCCCCGGTGGTTCCGATCTGCGCGCCGACCTTCTTTCCCTTCATATCAGCCAGCTTCTTTACACCCTTGATGGTCTTGGGCACCACGAGGACCTGACCGGCATTGATGTAGGGCAGTGAGAAGTCATACTTCTTCTTGCGCTCGTCCGTGATGGTCACCGAGGAGATGATGGCATTGTACTTGCCCAGTTCCAGACCGCCGAAAATACCGTCCCAGGCCGTGTTCTTGAACTCCACTTTGAAACCCGCCTCCTTTGCCACGGCATTCATGAAGTCGATGTCAAACCCGATGATGTTCTTGTTTGCATCGAGGATCTCCATGGGAGGCCACGTGGCGTCGGTCGCCACAACAATGGTTTTCACCGGGCCTGCCGCCCAGAGAAAAGACGGGATAACCGTGGAAACGAACAAAGCAAGGACTAAACATAGAGCTGCTGTAAGACTGAAACGCCTCATAGATTTTTCCCCCTCACATAGTTTTGATTCGCGTGCTACAGCCTGAAGGATTACTATAACCCTGAGTACCATAAATATATAGTGACGTCCATAGCCTTACCAAAGGCACCCGGTCCCCGGGATATCCTCTTGAAAACGAGGCATGGTCAGGTTGTTTACCTGGAAGGATTTCATGCATTTATCTTGACAACTTGGCCCTAAGATCCTATTCTTCGGCAATAAATTGTATTTAGTGATCCGTTTCAAGGAGTTAGTTGGAAAACATGGGTAGGACATCCGACAGGCGTAAAGAAGAGACCAAGGGAAAGATCATCGAGGCGGCCTGCGAACTTTTCAGTAAACATGGGTACCACAACACGCAGGTAATGGACATCGTCAAGGCTGTCGGCATGTCTGCCGGTACATTCTACAACCATTTCAAGGATAAGCGGGATCTCTTCGAGCATATCACCCTCGACAGCCTCGAGGTCCTCCGCATCACGGTCAAGCTCATGCGTGAGCCCGTAGACATCTGGGATCACGAAGAACGGACGAAAACCCTCATGGAGACCTTCAATGCCGTTTTCGACTATGTGGACAACAATCCCCAGCAGCTTCTCATGATACTGAGAGGCAGTTATGGTGTCGACATGGACCTGGATGTGAGCGTGTGGAAATATTTCCAGGGGTTTGCCTACGATGCCAGCGAGGACCTGGAGAAATGGATCAAGATGGGGGTCATCGAAGGCATCGAACCGCTCATGTTCGGGACCGCAGTCATCGGAATGACTCTCCAGCTCATACACAATTATCTTGTGGAAAAGAGATTCAGCCGCAACGACATCATCGTCAACCTGATAAAGATGGTTCTGGCCATGTTCGAGGCCTACCTCACCGAGGAAGGCAAAAAGGCCCTCGATCAGACTAAACGCCAGGGAGACTCCTCTTAGTCCCGGCTTTAAGGGGAGACCTGATTTCCAGGGCACCTGTTGACCGGGGACATTGTACGTAAAAACTCTTCAGCCCTGCCGGGATTGAATAACGGGACCATCATGAACAGGTTCAAGCGCATCCTCAGGTTCTTTATCAAGTCGCGCCTCTTAGGACATGACGTCCCGCTCCTCGCCAGCTTCAAGCTTACCTACCGGTGCAACCTGGCCTGCATGGCCTGCCCGTTCCACCTCCTCTCCGGGCAGCCAGGCTCCCACATGGGCTGGGACACTGCCTGCAGGGCGCTCGACACCCTCTCTGAAATGGGCTGCCCCATCGTGGTGTTCGAAGGCGGCGAGCCCCTGCTCTGGTCTGATGGGGACCGCACCTTCAGCGACCTGGCGCACTACGCCCGAGGCCGGTTTTCCTGCACGGCAGCGACCACCAACGGCACGCTTTCCCTCGATGTCCCCACTGACATCCTCTGGGTGAGCGTGGACGGCACGCATGAAGCACACAACGAACTCCGGAACGGCTCCTATGAACGCGTTATGGATAACCTGAAGACAACAAGGCACCAGAGGCTCTATATCCATTTTACCCTTAACCGCCTCAACTTCAGCCAGTGCCCTGATATCATACGGGCTGTCACCTCCATACCTGCGGTCAGAGGCGTCACGGTCCAGCTTTTCTACCCCTATGGAGCCGGTGAAGAGCCTCTGGCTCTCTCCAACGAGGAACGGAGGACAGCCCTTGAAAGCGTCATGTCCCTGAAGAAAGCGGGCTACCCTGTCATGAATTCCTTCTGGGGCCTGAGGTCCATGGTAGACAATTCCTGGAACTGCCGCGAAAAACTGCTTGCAAACGTCAGCCCGGACGGGGTCATTTTTCAAGGATGCTATGTGAAGGGCCGTGGTGAGGTAGTCTGCAGCCAGTGCGGGTTCACCCCGGTGGCCGAGGCATCGGGCGCGTACGATCTGAAACCCGGCCCCCTCATGGCAGGCATGCGGATTTTTTTCATGAGGTGATGCGGCAACCCCCCAACCCGGCTCCAGGCCGTTCTTCTCCGCGCAGTATCCTTCCTGCAGCATCCTTGATCAAGGCAGCCTTCGAACATTGCCGATACCCCTGCCGGTCCGCGGCCTCCCGGTGTGCCGCGGGCTAAGCGTTGAACAGGAGCACGTGGTACGCCCACGGTCCCAGGTCCACATACAGCCCGATTTCCGCCGTCTCGTTGCCGGAGCCTTCATAGACCTTACCGCTCATGAGGTCTTTCATCACCAGGGTCCTGCCGGCCAGGTCGACCCCGGATATGTGCACCCGTGCCTGGGAGGGGCACTCCGAGAGGTTCACCACGATCAGGCAGATCTCGCCATCCTTCTGCCAGCACCAGGATACCAAGTTCATGAAGCTGGTATTGTCCGGCCAGCCTGAGCGCTCCAGGAGCCTCCAGCTTCCCATCCGGAGTACAGGCAGGTCGATGACGTCGAGAAGCCTCACGTAAAACGCACTCAGTTCCCCGTCGACCTCCTCAAAGGGCCTGCGGGTGAGAAAGACGGGCAGCTTCACCTTAAGGCCCTCGAACTGGCCATGGTGAAAAAGCTTTGCCCCGGGCAACGTCGTACCAGCCACCGCGGCGGCCTGGAGCCTTCCTGCAGGGAAAGCCTCAGCGGCCCTCGGTTCGTCGTGATTCTCGATGAAGCGCACCAGCCTTTCCTGGTATTCTCCCTTTGCCTGAAGATGGAGACGCACGCTTTCAGCGGCATCAGAGATAAGCCTGTCATAGAGGCGCTTGTCGTAGCAGTAATCGAACCCCTGCTTCATGAGGTCCCACTCCAGGTCCCAGTAGGCCTCTGCCAAGAACAGCACATGGGGTTTATCCCTCTTCACTTCACCGATCACCCCGATCCAGAACTCATCTGCAGGACATGGGCCCGCCTGGTGCCCCCAGGTCCTGGCAAACACGTCGTTCATCATGAGCATGGCCATGTCGCACCTCAGGCCGTCGCAGAGCTGTGCGATGCCCCTGAGAGTCGAACATGCAGCTCTGCGCAGACCGGGATGGAAGGCATTGAGCTGCAGCACATCTGGCCATGGCGGGAAATAGGGGTCTCTCCCGCGGGCGAACACATTGCCTCCAATTTCCATATAGGAGGCAGGATCACTGGCAAGGTCCTGAAGGCTTCCCCGGATGAAATACTCAGGGTGTTCACCGACCCAGGGGTGGTCCGGCGCCACGTGGTTGGGGACATAATCGAGAATGAGGCCGATACCACGCTTAGCAAGCTCCTTGCGGGCAGCTGTCAGGCCCCGCTCTCCGCCAAGGGCGGCATCAACGGCATACCTGTGCACGCAGTAGGGAGACCCTGTCATGTCCGAGGAGGAGTAGTCCGCCAGAATTCTCCTGAACTCGTTGACAAGGTCACTGTTCTTCTCGATGATACCAGCACCTGCAGGGCTGCGCTCCCAGACACCCATGAGCCACACGGCATCCATGTGCAGTTCGGCAAGGGCGTTGTAGGCCCGGCTCGGTATGTTGCCGAGCGTGACTTCATACCCGTGGACCAAACTCAGCTCCCGAAGCCATGCAAAGGCGTTTATCTCGTATATCCGGGGCCTCTTCTGCGGCAATGTCATGCATACCCCCTGTACATGAGAGTCGTTCACACCCTTAAACAGACCCTGTCTTTCATGCAGGCTAGACTCCTGCGTAAAAAAAGTTACCTGTCCAGCCTGTTCAGCCTGAACTGGATCTTGTTCCGCTGGACCTCAGACATATCCTGAGCTGAGAGGCCCTTGAGATACACGGCCCGGGCATCCCTCTTCTTCCCGCGGTTTTCATAGATCTCGCCCATGAGGAGGTAGGCATCGGCAAATGAACCATCCGTGCTGATTATCTGCTTCAATACCGACAGGGAGGCGTCCCAGTTTCCATCTTTCCTGAAAAGGGTTGCCAGGGTATAGCCGTATCTTGCATCAGGGTACATCTGGAAGGCCTTCTGCCCCCACGCAACAGCCTCTTTCAGTCTGTCTTCCGACAGGGTAAGGCACAGGTAGTATGCGGCAGAAGCCATTGAAGGGTCAAACTTCATTGCCGCCCTGAAACTCACTTCAGCCATTTTGGCATTGCCCTGGTTTCTCCTGAGGATACCCATCTGATAATGGGCGGCTGCATTATCCGGGTCCAGCTTGAGCGCCTTGTTCAACATGAATTCGGCCTTGGTCATATTCTTTATCCCTGAATAGGCCTGTGAAGAGCCCACATAGGCCGGCACGGCCTCGGGTTCGATGTTTATGGCTGTCTCGTAAGCCAGCAGGGCATCCTTGTTCTCGCCCCTGTCCAGGAAGTAATTGCCCATATTGTAATGGGACACCCACTGATCCGGCTGTACCATCATGGATGCAATATATTCGACCGTTGCCCGCTCCAGGTTTTTCATCTCCGATTCATCCAAATCCTTGATGGGATACCTGGCCAGGACCGAAGCGGCCTTGATGCGCACAAGCCTGACCGGGTCGGATGTCGCTGCGAGGAGGGCCTTTATCTTTTTTTCCCTTGCCGCCGGGGCCAGGGCCTCTGCGGCTGCCGACCTCACCAGGGGCGAGGGGTCATCGAGGGCGCTCACGAATACGGCAACGACCTTCGGATCAGGGTAATGAGCGAGCATGCGTATGAGTGACGCGGTAAAGACCTCATCGACGTCATGGTTTTTTATGTAGGCCAACATGTCCGAGAGCCTGCTCCAGTCCTGCCTCCTTGCCGCATCGATGAGGGACGCCTGCTTGAGCATGGGCGCCTGATAGTCTGTAATGTACCACTTCCGCACATGCCTGTGGGCCCAGGAGGCATCTTTTTCAGCATGACAGATGTTGCAGGCGTTGGGGGTTGCATGGACCGCAGAGACAGCCGGCATGGGGGGAAGCATGGAGTGGTCCGTGCGCTGCGTCCTCCCGTCGGTTATCTTCGGCATATGGCAGGAGATGCACATTCCGCCGCTGCCCTGGGGTTTGTGGTGAGTATGCCCGGCTGCATTCCGGACCCTCTCGGCATGGCAGGGCAGGCAGGCATTATTGGCCTTCTGGGCTCCAGGATATCTGTATTCGCCTCCTGCAGTATGACACTTCAGGCAATCCAGATGGCCTTCCCGGGCACAGGGGTTCATGAGCCACCGGGTATATATGTGGTTGGGCCCCTTATCGCTCCCATCGACAAAGAAATCATGGTCTTCAAGCGCAGCGAGGTCGTAGTGATCGAAAAAATCCTCTGCGGGGACATAGTCGCTCGTTATGGGTGTCGCCTTTGCATGGCAGGCGGCACATGTATGGTTGACCTGACCCGGGGCGAGCTTCTTGAAGCTCATGATCTTCATGTCACCGGGCCTGTCACCCTCCTTTTCGGCACCTTTGAATAGGTCCGTGTGCCCGGTTGTCGGGCCGTGACACGACTCGCATTGAATCCCCGGCGTAAGGGCTTCGAAGCGATAAAGGTCATTCTTCTGATCATAATTGGTGGAGAGCCTGTTTACATGGCAGCCGTAGCATGACGATTTCAAGGTGTAAGAAGAATCCTTCCATTCGGCCGAACCCTTTTTTTCATGCATGAACCCATCTGTGGTGACATCAAACCATTCTTTGTTACCGGCATCATAGGCCAGGGGGAGGATCTGTAACCTTCCTCTCTCCAGTGGGGTGAGAAAATAGAGGTCGTTTTTGCCCCCCAGCACGTTGGTGATGGGATACCTGGTTCCTCCCCAGAGCAGGCCGCCCTTTTCTATGATGTAACCTTCATTGCGCGAAATATCCACCTGGTAGCGGTTTTTACCGATAATCATGTCCCTGATGAGAGGCGAAGGCAGGTCACGGGCGACCTTTTCGGTAAAGGGCTGCATGGAGAGACCGTGAGGGGATCGGGACCAGAATACACAGAACCGTTTGTGGCATTTGCGGCAGTCATTATCGTCAGAACCATAAGTGTCCCTGGGTGTCGTTTTCTCGGCATGTGCGAATCTGCCGGCATCGATGGCGGTACATACCAGCATGCCGGCCAGGACCATTACGGTGGCAGCAGAAACCAACAGTGATTTCTTCATTACATACCTCATCATAATCATCTCAAAGGACCTTGCGTTAGTCCAGTGCAATTAGAAGACATCATAGCAGATATCACAAGAATCAGGAAACACCTGGATTTACGGCTATATATCCCGCTCATATCGGCTCCAGCTAAGAAAATAAGCAAATGATTGTCTGATGGTCGCCGATATATTTGATTTCCTGTTCTTTTTTTTCAATAGCAACTTTTTTCTCTCAATTGCATCAAAATATATAGAAACAAGATTAACCTCCTCTTAAGGATGGCGCGTCCTATGCCCTAACCGCCATCCTATTTTTTTGTCCTCTTAAGCCCCTTTTCATTTAAACCGGATTGTGCATCTGTTTGTGTCCATACACACCTGATGCACTTTTAGGTATGCATCAAACGGTTAATTCCAGGGTGAACGGAACTGTTTTTTTAGGTCCGTTGAAACCAGCGACCTTGAACCCTTTGATAAATTCTGAATTTACCGGTCATTCCATGCTTCAAGGTCACTGGTTTTAACGGAAACAGGTTTTAAACCCCCTCAAACGCATAACCCGCCTTTGAGAATACACTGTTTGTGGGGAGCCCCCATTGATTTTCACGGACAAACCCTTATCTGTATAGAAACTGCTATGAAAGGAGCTTTTGCATGAAACTTTCCGAATACTTTGATAATACGAAAGGGAAAGGGGTTCTGGCCACTGCCGATTCATCGGGGTATGTCAATGCTGCCGTTTATTCCCGCCCGCATTTCATGTCCGAGGACATGGTCTCTTTCATCATGGCTGAAAGGCTCTCACATGACAATCTCAGGTCCAACCCTCATGCGACATACCTCTTCATTGAAGACGGGCCCAATTATGTCGGCAAGAGACTCTACCTTACAAAGACCAAAGAGGAGAAGAACACCGAGCTCATAGATACCCTCAGGAGAAGGAAACACTATATTGCCCATGATGAATACCATAATGAAAACAAATATCTTGTCACCTTCAGGGTCGATAAGGTGCTGCCGCTGATCGGCAGCGGCGAATAAACCCCTCGCGGGATTAAATCATTTACCTCTCCTCGCTGTCAGGGCGCTCAGGACACCGCCGAAACCAAGGAGCAGGGCAGTGCCCTTGATCATCCACCCTGCCACGGGCACCAACCCCATGGCGAAAAGCGCCGCGTAACCCAGCGCAAGTTCAACAAGGATGTGCCTGCCGGGCCTTTTCATGGCAATGGTGATTTTTTTCCCCATGAGCTGAGCCACGGCCACATAGCCCAGGATCAAGGTAGCGCTGAGAACTATAATCAACGCCGGTATCAGGATGATGCCGACAATGGAGATGAAGAGCATGAACACGACCGGGAAGATCAGGACTGATCCGAACAGGCCCCAGAAGACGCTTCGGCCTGTACGGAACTCCATCTGCCATGAAATGGACCCTATGCTGCCGGGCATGACCGCTGTTATGATGAGTGCCATCAGGAAGAACGCCAGGGACGAAGCCCACCCCATGCCCTTCCACAGTTCTCCGGCTCCGGCCAGACCCTGGCCCGGCAGGCCCGAGATCCAGGATTTCAGGCCTGTGGCATCAACGATGGTCACCTCCCCGCCGACAAATGATCCCGGCTCCCGCTCAACGGTTCCGCCGATGGAGACGACATTCCCCTCGACCCTTGAATCAGGACCGAGAACCACGGTCCCGCCCACTGACACGGCATCATGCACGACACGGCCAAAGACGCGGACATCCCCGCCTATGGAAACGGCCCTTTGAACCTCCATGCCTTCATCCACCGTCACATCGCTCCCGATGACGATCAACGAACCGCCTCCGGGCGCAGGCCTGTCGGCCGGGGGGACAAATGCCACGAGGCAGCAGCATAAGGCGGCGAACACAAGGACCAGGGAAGCTGGTCCGGACGTGCCTTTCCCCTTCACTTCCAGGCGATTTTCCCTTTTCGTTCCCATCATTTCCCGCCCTTCTCTTCTCGTGATAAAAAGCGTCTATACCGCGCTGATCTTTTTATACAGCAGGGCCGATCCGAAAAAAACCGCATTTACCATGACTATGGTTGCACCTGCAGGAATATCCAGGAAAAAGGAGAGCGTGATCCCGGAAAGGACCGAGACGACGGCATCGAGCGTTGCTATGAGCATGGCGGACCCGAACCCCCGGGCGAGCTGCAGGGCCGTGACTGCAGGCAGGATGAGCAATGCCGAGACCAGCATGACCCCCACCACCTTGACCGCCAGCACCACCGTAATGGCGGTAAGAAAGGTCAGGACAATATTGATGCGTCCCGCCCTGACCCCGGTGAGCCTGGCGAATTCTTCGTCAAAGGTCACGGAGAAGAGGTCGTGGTAGAGCAGAAGGATGATCAGGAGCACAAGCACGCAAAGCCCCAGGGACAGATAGACCTCCAGGTCGCTTATGGAGAGTATGCTGCCGAACAGGTAGCTGAACAGATCGACATTGAATCCCTTAGAAACGCTGGCCAGGATGACACCCGTTGCCACCCCTATGGAAGAGACGATACCGATGGCGGCATCACCGTAGATCCTCGCCCTCTCGGTCAGCCGCAGGATGAAGTAGGAAGCGATCAACAGAACCGGGACCGCAACGGCAAAGGGATAGAACCCTAAGAAGAGCCCCAGGGCGATTGCCCCGAAGCTGACATGGGAGAGCCCGTCTCCTATGAGGGACAGCTTGCGCAGCACCAGGAAAAGGCCGAGCATGGCACAGAGAACGGCAATGAACGTACCGGCCAGATATGCCTTCTGGATGAATGCGTAGCCGAGAAAATGCAGCAGCGTCGGGTCAGTCATGCTGATGGCAGATGAGATGCTGGGAAAACCGCCCGAAGTACTGGCTCATTTCCTCCGAGTGGCAGAAGTCGGCAAAGCTTCCGTAGAAGACTATCCTCTTGTCCAGGTACAGCAGTTTGTTTGCATATTCTCCTATCTGGGAAATGTCATGGGTAATGAGTATAATGGTTATCCCCCTGCTCCTGTTCAATCTTTTCAAGAGTTCGAAGAAGCTCTGCCGCGATGGCGGATCCAGGGCGGTGGAAGGCTCGTCCAGGATAAGCAGCTCCGGATCGGACACCAGGGAACGCGCCAGGAAGGCCCTCTGCTGTTGCCCGCCTGAAAGCTCACCGATGAGTTTGTCCCTCAGGTCAGACAGGTCCATCAGTTCGAGAGTCTGGCCGATCTTTACCTGATCGTCTTTCGTGAACTTCTTGGGGAAGCGCTTTTTTGATAGCAGGCCGAGCCCCACCACCTCCTTTACCGTGGCCGGGAAAAGGGGATTGAATGCGCTCACCCTCTGGGGAAGATACCCTATGCGGTCCCACCGGTCGAATACCTTGATGTCCTGGCCGAGCACCTCGGCCCTGCCTCTATAGATGTCCAGCAGCCCGAGGATGGTCTTGACCAGCGTTGTTTTTCCCGCACCATTGGGTCCTGCCAGTGCGATATAATCATCCTTTTCCACTATAAAGGAAATATCCTGGAGGATTTCTCCGTTCCCGTATCCCGAGCATAAGCCGTTCACCGATAAAACCGGAGTCATTGTGCGCACCCGAGCCCTGTCTTGAGATTATCCAGGTCTTCTTTCATGATCTCGATAAAAGAGGTGCCTCGCTCATACTGGTCTCTGGTTACATTCTGCGCGGCGCTGAGCATCAGCATCCCGGCATCGGTTTCCCGGGCAATGGTCTGTGCGATCTTCGGACTCGTCAGTTCTTCATAAAAGACATACCTGATCTTGTCTATCCTGATCTGTTCCACAAGCCTTGACAGGTCCTTCGCGCTCGGTTCGGCATCCGGCGAGACACCCTGCGCGGTCATATATTTCAAACCATATCTGTGGGCCATATAGCCGAAGGCGTAATGTCCTCCGTACACTATCTCTTTTCGTTCACAGTCCCTGAGAGCGGATCTGAATGCATCATCCAGCTCCGTGAGCATGACGCCGTACGCATGGGCGTTTTGCCGGTAATACTCACTGTTGTCCGCATCCATGGCTTCAAGGGCCTGGCATATGCTTTTCACCATTACCTTCGCATTATCAAAATCGAGCCAGATGTGAGGGTCAAGAGAGCCGGCCGGCTCATCTTCATGGTGGAGATCACTCCTGATCATCCTTGTGCCTTTGCTTGCATCTACGATGAGGGGTCCTTTGCCGGCAACGCCCCTGATAATGTCCTGGGCCCAGGGTTCCATGAATCTGCCGGTGTAGACAAAGATATCCGCCTCATTCACCTTGATGAGATCGCTCGGTTTTGGCTCAAAGGAATGCGCCTCCACCCCGGGCGGCAGCAGCAGAACCACCTCCGCCTTATCCCTGCCGATGTTCCTGGCGAAATCATAGAGGGGGAACAGCGTGGTAACCACCCTGACCTTGCGGGGGCCTTGCGGCTCCGAGAGTCCGGGCCCCTTGTTCGTGACCATGAAGGCAACCGCACCGGCAATGAGGATGGTGATGATGAAAAATAACTTATTCTTCATAGTGTTTTTTAAAAAGATCAGTGATCGAACATCCAAGCTCGACCAAGGGGCTATATCTTCGCTTCACAGGTTTCTCCCCTTACGCCTGAGCACACCAGGTAGCGTTCCTGGCACTCGCTGCACGTCTTGACCTGATGGTCTGAGGCAAACTCGTCCCAATGCTCTTTCTGCCTTGCTGAAAGGATCCCTGTCCCATTGCACAAGGGGCAGATGTTCCCCAGGGCGGAAAGCACGGCATTCCGTATGAACTCCGATCTGTTGGGCATGTTCCTGACCAATTCATAGAGTGCTTCATCCACCTTGAAGGTGATGATCCCCTGCTTTTTCATGAGCTCTCAGCCTCCTGCGCCATATGGGTATTACTAAGTAATACTTCTTTCGAGGTCCTTGTCAAGTCCCTATGGGGAAAAAAGGTTTTCGTGTAAGATCGAGAAAACATGTTCATGCAGCCCGCTGAAACCGGTATAAGAACCATATGCAAAGAGTTCTCATGGCTCAATCAGAGTATCTCAGGGCACATGAAAACCTATCTCAGTGCCTGGATACAAGCCACTTCTCGATACACTACCTCCATGAGGGTACAGGCCGACCCCTCATCCTCATCCACGGCGGGGGCATGTGGCTCTATTCCTTCAGACATACGATCAAGTCCCTCTCAGAAAACTTCTCAATCCATGCCCTTGACATGCCCGGGTACGGCTGCACCCGGCTGATGGACCCCTCCCTTCCCATGGGTTCCTGCACCATGGTCCTGGCATTGAAAGAGTTCATGGATGCGCTTGGCCTTGAGCGGGCCTCCCTGGTAGGGCATTCCTGGGGAGGGGGCTGGGCCCTGGCCTATGCCCTGGATCACCCCGAAAGGGTGGACAGGATAGTGCTCATCAATTCAAGCGGTTTAGACGCCCCCGATGTCTTCGAGTGGGAGCTCCTCAAGATACCCGTTGTGGGAAGCATGCTCCTGAGGTTCCTGACGCTTTCCATGGTAAGGAAGAGGCTCGAGCTTTCCTTCTGCAGAAAAGGGATGGTCGATGATGCCATGGCCCTGGAGGTCCTCCTGTCCCTGAAGATACCGGAAAACCGAAAGGCTCAGGCCTCGCTCGCCCGGAATCTTTCCTGGGCCGGCGTCGAGAGGCGCCTGAACGAACTCGATCATCAGGTCCTTCTCATCTGGGGTGAAATGGACAGGTATCTGGACAAGGTCATGGTCACCCGTTTCAAGGAGAGGATAAGAAATCTCAAGGTAGCGATCATCCCCGATTGCGGCCACTCGGCACACGAGGAGGAACCCGAGATCGTGAACGGACTGATCAGAGACTTTTTGCAGGTTGGATGATCCAAGGAGATGCTGCGGGAGACCCCTGCAAGGCTCCATACCCATAGTTGAACATCATTTGTTCGGGCAGGGTCTTATCATCCGGCTTAATCCCTCTTCTCAAGCCATGCAGGGGCCTTTACGGTCTTAGCGTCGCGAAAGATTCCTTGATGCAGCTCTAGCCGAACCCCACAGGCATGATGAGCAGCGGCTCGAGCCCCGCCTCGACGCACAGGACTTTCCTCACCTCGGCGTCCATAAAGGCGCCGGCTATCCCGGCGACCAGCCCCAGGGCATTGGCCTGCAGGAAGATGTTCTGGGCGATGAATCCCGCTTCCATAACAGCATAGCGCTCTCCCCTTTCTCCGTACTTTCCCGTCATTTTCCGATACTCTGCGCTGATGACGATGTTTATGGGCGCCTTGGCCATCCAGAACTGGGCCAGCGTGGCCTTTGCCAGCTCTTCCCTGCGGTCTCCTTCGACAATGACGCTCATGGAGTGTGTCTCGGGTTCGTAGTGATAAATGCCGGGGTCTCTCCCCTGAACCGCGTCATTGCCGATGAGGACGAACAGTTCCATGGGATACAGGGCGCCGGCCGAAGGCGCCGCCCTCTTGAACCCCCTGTGCTCGGTAACCCCCTGGGCCGACCAGAGCAGCTGTGAGAGGTGCTCCAGCGTAAGCTTCTTCGAAGAAAAGGACCTCACTGTCCTCCTTGACTTGATGGCCTTTTCCAGGGATACCTTTCCCTCCGTTTTCGGTTTGGGGAGTTTCATCCTCTTCTCCTCTTTGAGTTTAGTGGGCAGTGTTCCGGCCTTGCAGACAGGTACAAGATGGAAGAATACCGGCACTGCGGCCAGGAAACGGAAGAACAGCTTAAGCGCTTCCCGCCTGGGTATCGGTGTTTCAAGTTTCGACAGGACATCCCCTCCCTTCACCCAAACATATCTCTTCATAACCCTGCCAAGCCCGATGCATCGGTGATGTTCAGCTTAACCGTTAAGGGATCACCTGTATGAAGAATAATACTTATGACGCATCATGCAAGTCCCTGCATATTCCCACCGGGGCTTGCGTCATTTCATGATTCAGAGTCCAGGGGGTAGCGTGCAATCATCCTTTCCAGGGTTTGTCTTATGCCTGCTGCCAGGGGTTCAGGCCTGATGACCCTGGCCTCCTCCCCAAAGGACAGGATCCAGGAGATGAGCTCCTTTTCAGAAGATGCGCTGAACGTGAGCCCGATGGTGGAGTCGTCTATCCGCCAAATCCGCTGGTCAGGGCTCCACATGCGTTCAGAGACGTACCGGGCGGCCAGCCCGGTGAACCGGGCCTCCACCTGAAAGGCCCTGCTCTTGATAATGCCGAAGTTGCGGTTGTAGATCTCTTCAAAGTCGTAATCCGCGGGAAATTCGAAATGCCCGTCGGTCATCTCCACCCGTTTCAGGCGGTGCACCGCGAGGAGCGGGTCGTATTCGCGCCGGTCATCCTTCCTGCCCGGCTTTCCGGCAAACCGGGCGCTCAGGTACATGGAGTCGTTATGGGAGAATATCTTGAGCGGCATGATGAGGAAGGTCTTGGACTTTTCAGACAGAAGCGAGCGATAGCTCACCTTGCAGACGCTGC
This sequence comes from uncultured Bacteriovoracaceae bacterium, assembly GCA_964600235.1. Lineage (GTDB taxonomy): Bacteria > Desulfobacterota > Desulfomonilia > UBA1062 > UBA1062 > MWEI01. The sequence goes on from CAZRIV010000001.1 coordinate 494,222, forward strand.
GCTGTTCCATGGCCTTGAGCAGGGTCTTGATGCCTTGCTCGTGTGGTGTATAATCAATGCTGCCCGGCTTGTACGAGGTGAAGTGGTGCCCGGCGGCGTCAGGAGAAGGGCCCGCCAGGGCCCGGTTCTTCTCGAGCGCGGTCGAGGCCTCCTCAAAGAGCGCACTGCCCAGGAGGTGCCGCGCGAAGGCCCGGCACATGAGCAGGACGCTCATCTCGGTTCCGGTGAGCGCCAGTGCGGGCGGCACCTTTCCAGGCCTCTTGAGCCGGTAGAACTTGTTCCGCTCGATGGTGGTCTCTTCTATCTCCACTCCGTAGGAACGCCGGATATCATCCATGAGCCGGAGCACGGTCTGCTTGGAGCAGACCAGCATGCGGCTCAGCTCCGTGAGCGAGTAGCTCTGCCCCGTGAAGAGCAGTTTTGCGAAAAGCTTGATTATCTTTTCCCCATAGGTCGCATAAGGGCTTATTTTATCAGGCATAATATTTTTCTCCTCCTGCTGCTTCGTTCCGCAATATGGAACGTCGCCATGGTAGCATCTGTCCATGCATAAAGGAAGGAGGCAACTATCGTGAAGTCCTTGTATCGGGTAATGGGCGCATTCATCGGTGTGGTTCTTCTGCTTATATTTTTCCTGGGTTCACTCAATGGCATAAGCTGGACCATCAAGTGTGCCGTACCCGGACCCCGGGACACTCCCCACTGCCGGGACCAGTCCGGGATGGCACTTCCCTGGCAGCTGGATGCCGTGAGTATCGGGAGAAACCAGGACCCTGGGCGGCAATACCGGGAGGCAATCCCCGAAGACCAGGAGATATCCTGTTCAGCCTCGCCCCATACCGTGAAGACCCCTGGGCCGAAAAGGCAAGGCCGGTGGTCCCCCCTGCAGATTCCTGTCATGCAGAAGGAACCCCACCGCATAAGCATGGCCGACTCAGATCTACCTAGTAGCCCACCTGAATGGGGACCATGCTGTAACCCAGTGTCCCATCGCCGAGCGTCCCTCTTTCATTACTGCCCCAGGTCCACAAGGTGCCGTCCGACTTGATGGCAACGGAGTAAAGACCGCACGTATTCACAGCAACCCAGCCGGAACCGGAGCCAACCTGGACAGGAATGTCGGTGTAATATATGTTCCCGATGCCCAATTCCCCTACATCCCAGATATTGTTGCCCCAGGCCCACAGCGTGCCGTCGGTCCTGATCGCCAGCGTGATTCCCTGATTCGAACTCACAGCAATCCAGTGCTGATTCATGCCCACCTGGGTGGGGATCATGCTGTCATTTTTTGTTCCATCACCGAATCGACCATAAGCGTTAAGCCCCCAGGCCCACAATGTGCCATCGGCCTTGATGGCAAAGCTGATGCGGTCGCCTGTGCTTACTGTCAGCCAGTTGGCATCTGTGCCAACCTGGACAGGAACAAGACTGTCATTCAACGTGCCATCTCCCAGTTGGCCGTTATCATTAGAGCCCCAGGCCCACAGTGTACCATCTGTCTTGATGGCCAAAGTATGCGATATGTTGTTGTAGTTATTGTCTATATATGATGATGAACTTACATCCAGCCAGTCTGCATCACTTCCCACCTGAGAGGGAAGCTGGTCGGGACTGCTGTAACTGTATGTCCAAGACCAGAGCGTACGGTTCGACTTGATGAACATATTCCCTGAGCCCAACACGCCCCAGTCGGCATCAGTGCCCACCTGGGTGGGAAGCGCACCGCCTGGTGTGAATATCCAGGTCCACAACGTTGAGTTGGACTTGAGGAATTCATTTCCAGACAGCGCAGTCCAGTCAGTATCAGTACCGAGTCGCACAGGGGTGGTGCCATGACCGCTTGCATAGCTTCCGAGGGCCCCATGATCATTTGATCCCCATATCCACAGCGAACCATCTTTCTTAAGTCCTATTGCATGCGGAGAATAGGCACTCGCTTCTGCCCAGTCCGTATCAGAGCCAACCCTGCCTGGGACTGTCCTGTATCCTATCGTGCCATTGCCGAGCTGGGCATACATATTATCTCCCCACGTCCATAGCGTGCCATCGTTTTTAATGGCCACGGAATGATACGTGCCTGCGCCCATGCCGGCCCAGTCGGAACATGTACCTACCTGCTCGGGGACATTGCTTCCCCCGTCGTTTCCGTTCCCGAGCTTGCCACCATGACCATTGCCCCAGGCCCACAGGGTGCCGTTTGACCTGAGTGCCAGGGTATGGTTACTACTCCCTCCTCCTGAATTAACGGCAATCCAGCCGGAATCAGCCCCAACTTTAACGGGCGCAAGGCTGTCAGTGCTTGTTCCTATGCCCAGCTGCCCATAGTAGTTTCTCCCCCAGGCCCACAGGGTGCCGTCGGTTTTAATGGCAAAGCTTATGGATGCACCGGCACTCACACTAGCCCAGTCTTTATCAGTGCCCACCTGAACGGGGACATAGCTGCTGCCGATCGTACTGTTCCCGAGCTGCCCGAACTCGTTGTTGCCCCAGGCCCACAGCGTCCCATCGGACTTGAGCGCCAAGCTGTGTGCTGAAGATCCCGCACTCACGGCGACCCAGTTGTTTCCTGTGCCCACCTGGATGGGAACCGACCTGTCGCTTGTCGTTCCATCACCGAGCTGCCCGCTTTTATTGCTGCCCCAGGCCCATAGGGTTCCGTTGGTCTTGAGAGCCAGGTAATGGGTACCACCGACATTAGCGCTCACCGCAGCCCAGTCTGAGTCCAAACCTACCCTGGCCGGCACGTTACTTGTCGAATACTGGGAACCAGCTCCCATTTCAACAATTGTACTGCCTTCCCACGCCCACAGGGTACCGTTCGACTTGAGTGCCATGCTGCGTTCACCACCGGCACATATGGAGGCCCAGTCAGCATCATTGCCTATTCTTACCGGGATGGTGCTGTAATTATAATTGCCTCCATAGCCATTACCTAACGAACCGGTTCCCCAGACCCACAAGGTATGGTCTAATTTGATTCCCAGGTTGTATATCCCCCCGGCGCTGATACACAGCCATTCACCTGGTGCTCTCGGAGTTACGGTAATCGTTACCGCAGCGCTGGATCTGCTGCTTTCCTTATCTGTTGCGGTAAAAGTGCAGGTGTAGGCTCCCGGGGAACAGAACGAGACGTAGCCAGGGTCCTTGGAGTTGGAGTCGGGAGCCCCTCCATTGAAATTCCACTCGTAGGTAAGGGGCTCAGTGCCTCCGGATGCAGATCCCATAAAATGTACGGTTGAACCCTGTGTGATGGTCATATTCCCCGCAGGATCTGCTATGGACACCGCGGGCGGTGTACTTGCATCACTTTCTGATCCACCACCCCCACCTCCTCCGCCACCGCCACAGTTTGAAAGGAGGATAATAGTCGATAGTACAATGATTAACCGGGATATACCCCACGCCCTAATAGTAGACATAAAGACTCCTCTTTAAGAAAGTGTCATTTAAACAATCTCGAGCGGTACTCACTGTGGATATGTGGAGCCGCTCTCTTACGTCAAGCAAACATCTTCAGGGAACAACTCAATTAATATTAAGAAATCCTCCCTGCATAACTTTATAGCCATAGTTGATCAGTCCTGAAAAATTTTTCCCGAACAAATGATGGTTCCTGCCGGTGACGAGCACATTGCATCTCCCCGCCAGGAACCATCATTTGTTCGGGAAAGGGTTTTTCTCATCTGGGTTAATCGCTCTGCTGAAGTCATGCAAGGGTCTTCTTTATTATTCTTTTCTATTTTATATCACATGTTCTGCTTTCTTATCTAGGTTGATTGTCTGATATCACGATGAATAATCGTTTTTATAATTCCTTCATCAACCAATTAGTTTAAGATTACAGAAGCTCCCATTCGGCTTCAAGAATTCCGAACTGCGGTCCTCTCAGATGTTCATCTGTATCAGATGTGGTCCCTGTTCGATCAAGGCCTTCGATAACTCCAGGGCAAGCTCCTCGGCGGAGCTCACCGCAACAGATTCTACGCCCATTGCCCTGCCCAGGTTCACCCAGTCGATCCCTGCGAGGTCGGTAAGTTCCTGCGCAGCCGGCCCGGGCGTCAGGACCCCGAAGCGCGCCAGCTCGAATTTCAGGATATCGTAGCTCCGGTTTGAAAAGATGAGGGTGGTCACGTCCAGGCCCTGCCTGGCCTGCGTCCAGAGGGCCTGCATGGTGTACATGGCCGAACCGTCTGCCTGGATGTTTATCACGGGCCGGCCGGGGCAGGCATAAGACGCGCCGAGCGCGCAGGCAGGCCCCTGCCCCAATGATCCGCCGGTGAGGGTGAGCAGGGAAAAGGGCGGCACCCCTGCCGTTGCCGGGTAATACCAGAGGCTGTTGGTGATGGATTCATCCACCACGATGGCGTGCTCGGGCTGGAGCGCCGCAATCACCGCGCAGGCCTTGTCGCCGCTCAGGGGGCCTGTGGGCATGGGCGGCCTCGCCGGGTTCACCTGGGGAACTTCAGGATGCTTGCGGTCCGCCCCCAGGGCCTGAGCCAGGTTCACCAGGGCCGGGGTGGCATCCCCTGGTACCTCAACAAGGTGGCCCCGGAGCTGGTCATCCTTCAGGAGCCGCCCGGGCACACCGTGATAACCGAAAAACGCCACAGGCTCCTGCGCCCCGGCAAAGACCAGTGCCTCGTACCTGCCGAGCAGCTCCATGGCGGGTTCAGGGAGGTAGGGTATCCTGGCCACATCCGGCAGCCCGGCCCCACGCTCGATCCTGGCCGGGAACCCCTCGCAAAGAAGGTCACATCCGGTTTCAGACCTGATTCGCGCTGCAGCCATGAGGCCTTCGGCTCTGAGGGCCTTACCGCCCAGGACAAGGGCGGTCTTTGCGTATGAACGGAATAATCCTGCCGAGGCATCGATTCCGGCCTTGTCTACCGCCTGTCCCGGGTTATCCGTACTATGGGCAGGGCTTGCCCCGGAGTCCTGCATCTGGAGGTCGTACGGCACGATCAGAACAGCTCCACGGCCTTCACGTGCCGCTGCAACGGCATCCGCCATATCCTGGCCCAGGAGGTCGGCTGCCCTGCAGGTACGCTGCCAGCCGGAAGTGGTGGATGCCAGGGCCTCTATGTCCATGGCCAGGGGTGGATCGAGCCGGCGGTGCCAGGTGGAATGCTCGCCCACCACGGTTACGATGGGGGTATGTGCCCGGCGTGCATTGTGCAGGTTCGATGTGGCATTCGCAAGGCCGGGGCCCAGATGGAGCAGGACCATGGCAGGGATGTCGAGCATCCTGGCATATCCGTCGGCCGCACCGCTGCATACTCCTTCGTGCAGACAGAGCACCGGTTGCACCCCTCCTGCACGGTCAAGTGCTGCGACAAGGGGTATCTCTGTCGTTCCCGGATTGGCGAAACATACCCTGATTCCGTTTTCCCGAGCTGTAAGCATAATCAGGTCCGCACCGTTCATGCCACCCCCTTTCATCTCTGGCGTATCCTTGAAAGAAAACAAAAATACCCCATTTAGATCATCTCCTCAATAAGAGGTCCTCTCATACCCTTTACCCGTTCATGATCATTTGCACCAGGGGGATAAATGCATTTTATTCATGATAACATACAGTTGAAATGCAGCTCCCCTGCCTGTTGCCAATCTGTCACAAATCAGCAGCCCACCCACCCCTGTTTTGACATTTTGTACAGGCATCCGGGGCAGGTGAAACCCCTAAGGCGCCATATTGGCAGGTCTATTTTTCGAGTATCCAATAAGTCTTTCGATTACAGCTGGTTATAATATCTAAAAACCCTGGCACACCCCTTGCTGTATGTTGAGAAGAGAATGAAAAACTCATCCCAAGGAGGGACAGATCATGATGACACTGTGGATAGTTCTTGGTTGCATCTTCATGACCGGCATCGGCATCAGGTTCACGTACAGGGTCCTGGGACTCACCCCGGTTGAGGCAACTGCAGTGTTCTTCATCATCGTAGCCCTGATAGGCATCAACACGGGTCCTGCACGAGAGATGCTCATGAGTATGATGGGTTAACAAAGACTTCCCGGCGGGTCGAGATGCATCGACCCGCCCGATGTAATCCGTATGATAACGAGTTGGAAAAATTAGAAATAAGACAAAAATAGCACCTGCCGTATAACGTAACATGCTTTACTCCCGCAAAATGCAGGGTATCTCGTCCGATTCCACCCTCCCGCCTTTGCTTGAACGCCTGGCGCAGGTATAATGATTGTACCTGCTTCCATGACATGCAAGAATTGGTGAAGGGATAAGAGGATGACGACAAGTGCGGCTATCGACGATTATGCAGCGCGACTTTCTGATGAGATGATCTCGCTGAGAAGGGATTTCCACCGGCACCCTGAACTCGGCTTTGAGGAAAGAAGGACTTCTGCTGTCATTGCCCGGTACCTTGAAGACCTGGGCCTGGAGGTACGTACGAGCATCGCCGAAACCGGGGTGGTGGGAGTGTTGCAGGGCGCCTTGCCGGGAAAGACCGTCATGCTCAGGGCCGATATGGATGCCCTGCCCATCCAGGAGCAGGGCAGTCACCCTTATCGTTCTGTAAACAAAGGGGTCATGCACGCGTGCGGGCATGACGGGCACATGGCCATTCTGCTGGGCACGGCAAAGCTGTTGTCCGGCATGCGCAATGTGTTGAACGGCCGGGTCAAGTTCGTGTTCCAGCCCGCAGAGGAAAACCTGGGCGGGGCGAGTTTCATGATTCAGCAAGGCGTGCTCGAAGACCCCAGGGTGGACGCCGCCTTTGGACTGCACCTCATCAGCACCATGCCCCAGGGCACCATCGGCTGCCGGAAAGGGGCCTTCATGGCATCCATAGACGTCTTCACCATCAGGGTCCTGGGCCGGGCAGGACATTCGGCCATGCCCGGCGGGTCCGTGGACGCCGTGGGCCTGGGTGCAGAAATCGTCATGCATATGGAGGATTTCATAAAGAAATCCCTGCCTGCTGAAGAGCGGATCATCGTGAACATCGGCACTTTCCATGGAGGCTCCGCCCCCAACATCGTCGCCGACACCGTGGATCTCACCGGGACCGTGCGGGCGCTCGATGAGGGTGTCCGCACCGCCATCATGATGCTCATGGAGGAATTTCTCGAGAAAACCACCTCGTCCAGAGGCGGTGCCTACGAACTCGACTATGTGCAGGGTTATCCTGTCACCGTAAATGATGATGCCATGACCGAGGTGGTTTTGAAGGTAGCCGCCCGGACCGTGGGCACAGACCATGTGGTCCTGATGCCGCCCGCCATGGCGAGCGAGGACATGTCATTCTACTTGAGGGAGGTCCCCGGGTGCTTCTTTTTCGTGGGCTCGGGGAACGCCGACCCTGCGCTCAATCACCCTCACCACAACCCCTTCTTTGACATCGATGAGCGTTCGCTTGAACTGGGCCTGAGGATGATGGCCGCGGTCGCCCTGGACTACCTCGCGGATTGATCCGTTGCCGGACGGAAAGGCCCCTGCCCCGTGGCTTCCGGCAGGGCCGTACACAACCGCACCTGTATTCGGGTATGCCTTTGGAGTTTATTTACTGATCACCCTTCTTCTCGCGCAGGGGATCACACTCAGCACAAGACCCGTTAGGACAAGGGCGAATATTTCCTGAGGCAGGCCGTGATCCGCTGCAATGGTCGACATGAAACAACCGTCGTCGTAAACCACGCCTCCATAGTAATCATCGCCGTAATCGAACCAGTCTGAACCATCACCATAATAGAAGTATCGGACGGCATCCCGATAGTCTGTCCGGGGGGAATCATTTACATCATCATCTATCTCCTGATACGGCCTGCCCCAGGTATCGTAATTGTAGAGACTGATGTAATCGATCAGGCCGTCGTTCTCGTAGTCCTCTTCCTGGCGCTTCATGTTTCCGGATGCATCGTAATAGTAATACGTAGTCTGGCTATCCCTGGCCGGATCGCTGGAATAATGATCCGCCTGTATCACCCTGCCTGCCTGGTCATATGTATACTCGGTGACCTCATCGATGTTTCCGTCAAGTTCATAGTCGCTATCCTTCTGCACCAGCCTCACCGCGCTGTAATAATAATATACGGCTGCATCGTCCCTGTTGTCGGCGTTATAATCCATGTACAGGCCGGTCAGCATGCCTGATGGATCGTAAACATAAGAGTACACCTCGTCGATCCTTCCATCGTCACCGTAATCCCATTCCTCGTGTTCCAGTTTTCCATATGCATCGTAGTAATAATCCAGAATGTTAGAGTTGTATGAGGTGTCCCAAATTTCCCTGACTAACCTGCCATGGTGATCGTAATAGCAATAAACTATCTCGTCCACGGTACCGTCATTGCCCAGATCCGTCTCTACCTGCGACCATCCCCATTGGGACTGCATTTCGATCCTCTGGTCGGGTGTCATGGCCGGATACCAGCCCACCAGGAACATCGACGATGCGATCAGGAGAACAACACAAACATTCTTTCCCATGATACCCCCATGTGCGCCCCTTATTCCTGCGCTATCAGGCAGTTCCGAGCAACGTACAAATCGTCCGGCACTGATGGATCCATAGACTATCCCCCTTCAGATTTTCATCAATGCCGCTGGGGTGGCCTCTGTTGCCTGGGTCTCTGCTGCTGTGACCCCCGGGGTTGTCTCTGCTGCTCATAGCGCCTGACCTCGGGCCTCTGCTGATACTGCTCCTGGCGCTGCTGTCTCAGTTCCTGTCTCTGCTTCTGCGGTCGTGGCTGATAGCTATGGACGCCCCAGGGGCCTTGCCTCTCCCACTGCCGTTCCTTTTGCCAGCTCTTCCAGTTCCGGTGAAGTTGCTGGGGGGGAATCCGTACATAGTTCCACCGGTGACCGTACCAGACACGGTCTCTGTAGTATCCTCTCCAGCCCGGGTCCACGTCATAGTAGAAACCCGGAACATGCTGATAATAAACCCAGCCCCTGTCATAATAATGTGAACAATACCAGCGGCCGTCCCAGGGCCGCCACCACCATCCATTCCAGAAATACAGCTCTACATTGATATCAGGGACTGCATACACGTCATCCGTATCAGGTATGACCACCACGTCCGGAGGCGCCGTAAATACGATAGGCGGCGGCAACGTGATTCCAATGCTTACACTTGTACCTGCCATTGCTGGAACAGGAACGACAAGGACCAACGTCAGAAGGGCTGTCCCCGCGAGCAACTTTTTCATAGCGCCTCCATATACTTCTCTTTTGCATCTTATGACGTGCGGCATACCGGAATTGTCTACATGGGGCTAGGAGCGCTCCCTGAGGTCTTCCAAGAAAGGTACGGGGATCTACCGTTTGCTTATGACGAGTGGAATGAAATGGTGCACTGAAAAAGGTTATAATAGAATGTTGGTATCAACCCAGATTACAAATGTTGCGGTTCAGAAAGCCTGTATTCGCCTTGGCTTTGCGTTGTGCCATTCGTATCAAACCTTTCATAAATGGTTTTACGCCGCATAGTCTTCAAGGGTAAGCATATTCAAACTCTGATGTATCAGTAAGGAATTAATTGTATCCGTACCAGGAGCGACACTCCTGCATGCGGTGATAGCCCTCGAATACATCAAAGCAGGATCATAAGACCGGGTACATCTCAAAGTTATCCATCTACAGCCGAGACCTACGATTTCAAAAACAGGGCAGAGCCACTCATGACTCTGCCCCCTTTGGGTCTATCTTGGGATCAGTAACGCATATACTTCCCGGCCGAGAATGAGATGCCTATTAAGACCATTCCCATAAGAATCAAAAAGGGTATCCCTTGATTTGATACATTATTACTTACAGAGGTTGATATGAAGCAGCCACCTCCACCGCCTCCACCGCCACTGCTCTCGTCTTCCTCTGCAGCAATCACAGAACTCGTGAACTCGACGGTCACGGTACGGTCGGAATTCATCGTTACAGTATTTGAATTGGCAGTGGAAGAATCGTCGTCGGTCCCCTTCCAGGCCGACACCTTATAGCCCGATTCGGGCGTTGCAGAGAGGTTGACCACAGTGCCCTGCGCATAGGTACCGGGGTATGGACTGACAGTAATCGTGCCATGGCCGTTTACTACCGAGTAGTTCAGATGGTAGGCGACTGGTGCCGCATTGACCGTAAGGGCAACCGGTATGGTCTTCGGGGTGTTCATAGCTCCAGGGGCGCTTATGGTGATGGTGGCAAAATAACTCCCTCCGGCAAGGCCGGAGGTTGAGTAGTTCACGGTAATGGTGCTACGTCCTCCGGTAGAAGAGCCGCTCGATGGCGTACAGTAAAGCCAGTTCTGGTTGGAGGAAATTGTGTAATTGAGGGTACCTTCACCTGAGTTCCAAACATCAAAAGTCTGACTTGGGACATTGTTCCCCTGTGTACATGAGTTTGCGAGGGAGTTGGTTGAGCATGTAATGGTGGGGCTTGTTGTTGGTGTTGGTGGTGGTGTTAGTGGGTTCACAGTAATGCAGTTTGTTTTGGTATATGTATTGGAGCTACTCATGCCGGTTACGGTGAGACTCACAGTGTATGTCCCGGCAGAAGCATAGGTATGGACCGGGTTCTGGGCTGTACTTGTTCCACCGTCGCCGAAATCCCATGACCAGGAAGATATCACGCCGACTGATTCATCAGAGAAGCTGACGATCAGAGGGGCTGTTCCACTTTGCGGTGATGCAGAAAAAAAAGCGGATGGAGATCCGTCATAGTGCAGGATCGCGCCTCCAAATCCAACCACAAAGACATCAGTGCCGGAGCTGCCCCAGATACCGATGTACATTTCACTTGTTCCGCTCCTCATGGGGCTCCAGGTGCTGCCGTTATAGTGCAGGATAGTTCCATGATTCCCAACCGCAAAGACATCACTTGCCGAGCTTCCCCAGATAGTAGAGAAATTTTGATCTGTCCCGCTACTCATGGGGCTCCAGGTGCTGCCGTTGAAGTGCAGGATTGTACCAGCATTCTGCCCGACAACGAAGACATCGCTGCTGGAGCTGCCCCAGACACCGCTAAAGATATTGTCATAACCCGTAGCACTGTACACCGTGCTCCATGTGCTTCCGTTGAAGTGCAGAATTATACCTCGGTAATTCTGAATTTGCGAATCATAGCGATAGCCAGCAGCATAGACATCATTACCAGAGCTGCCCCAGATGCAGGTGAGAGATGAAGTCGTCCCGCTATCCATGGGACTCCATGCGCTGCCGTTGTAGTGCAGAATTGTACCATTTGTACCGACGGCAAAGACATCGCTGCCGGAGCTGCCCCAGACATTCCAGAGATGTGCTGAAGTCCCGCTGTTCATTGTGCTCCACGAACTTCCGTTATAGTGCAGAATCACTCCATTCATTCCCGTGGAAAAGACATCGCTGTTGGAGCTGCCCCAGATACCATAGAGTGAAGCAATTGAATAACTGCCCATGTTGCTCCATGTTATTCCGTTGTAATGCAGAATCGAGCCACCCGTCCCAACGGCAAAGACATTGTTGTAAGAACTACCCCAGACGTTAATAAGGTATGTTACATCGATGGCATCTTCATTCATTGTGCTCCATATACTGCCGTTGTAATGCATTATCCTGCCGCCGGTGCCCACTGCAAAAACATCATTGTTTGAACTGCCCCAGACACTTCTGAGACTTTGTTGGGTCTGACTATTCATGGACACCCAGGTACTGCCGTTGTAGTGCCGGATTTCATCACTATATGACGAAACCGCATATACGTCATTGCCTGAAGTCCCCCAGACACCGTAGAAAGCAAAGGTAGTCCCGCTATTCATGGGGCTCCAGGTGCTGCCGTTGTAGTGCAGGATAGTGCCCGCATATCCAACCGCAAAAACATCACTGTCTGAGGTCCCCCAGACTCCCTGCAGTAATTCAGTAGTCCCACTGCTCATGATGCTCCATGTGCTGCCATCGTAATGAAAGATTCTTCCATATGACCCGACTGCGAAGACAGAATTGCTGGAACTGCCCCAGATGGCATAGAGCACATTTCGAGGAGCACCACTCATAGTACTCCAGGAAATGCCGTCGTAATGCAGTACTGTTCCATAATACTCGACAGCGAAGACATCACTGCCGGAGCTGCCCCAGATACCCTGGATAGTATTAGTAGTTCCGCTGTTCATGGGGCTCCAGGTGCTGCCGTTGTAGTGCAGGATAGTGCCATTCTCACCTACTGCAAAGACATCACTGCTTGAACTACCCCAGATCCCATTGATATTGTCGGTGGTTCCACTTGTCATGGCGACCCATGCACTGCCGTTGTAGCGCATTATTGTTCCATAATTCCCGACTGCAAAGATATTGTTTGAAGACGTTCCCCACACTGCATTCAATTGATGGCCATGCGGTTTGGGATTCATCCATTGCCATCCAGCGTCATTATTGTCCTTCGCCACGATATCAGATTGCGCGGCTAACCCCCAGGACTCTCCTTGGGTGCTATTACCTCTACTGCTTTGCGAGCACCCTATGCTGGATAAAACAAGGACCGTTGCAAATGAGTAAAAAAGGACAAGTTTTATTGTTCTGAAAAATATAGAGCTGTTCATGAATAATCTCCCCCATAATTATTCTAGCTACTTAATTCATATTCCCCAATTCGTATAATTCAGATGACAATCGAAACAGGGCGCTGTGTCTTTCATACGATAGAATGAACCATTGCTTAGACAAGCAATGTCAATGCCATTATACTATATTAATGATCTATGATAGTTATTGAATAGTTATTATTCAATACCTGATAACTGAGCATTTTGTTTCCTCTGTAATAGAATCTATCTACCATTTTCCTTATCAGGGCAACCCATGGATCTCATACAATACTCAATACTTAATGATAATTCATATGAGAAATGCTAGGTAACCATTTGAATTTTCTGATACAGGGTAGTATTGATTTTCTTAACAGGCCCATAAATCCCGATAAGATGTCATGACTCAAGGGCCATGCAGACGCATATGATAAAGGCTTTCAAGATTATACTGGTTGCGGCATTTGTCTTTGCACTATTCCTGACATGCCTTGTCGGGGCCGCACACCTGTACCTGCTCACAAACCAGGGCAGCAGGTTTCTGCTGGACACCATCAACACCCTTTACCCGGGCAAGATATCCGGATCAGCCATCGAGGCCAACCTCCTGACCCAGGAGGTCAGCCTGGAAAATGCCGTCCTCCTGGGCCCGGACGGGAAACTGGTGTTGAAGGCGAGGCATGTCTACCTCAGGATGAACCTTCCTGCGCTGCTCAGGTATGAGGTCGTCTTCGAGGTCATCAACGCCAAAGGGCCCGAATTCGTCCTGGAGCTCGACAAGGACGGATGGCTCAATATCGAGAGCGCATTCGTGGAAAAAACCCCTGATGTGAGCCCGTTCAACGTGTATATCCGGTCGCTCGTCTGCACGGACGGGACATTCGAATACAGAAGCCGGGCGGGAAAGCCAATCGTGCGCCTCAATGGCTTCGAGCTCCTCATGAAATCCGCCTTTGAGACGGACACGAGCATCAGCCTGTCCGTGCCCAAGGCCGCCATTGCCCTTTTTATCGGGGACACGAAGATCGATCTCGGCCGGGGCGGGGCATCATGCTCCATATTCAATGACCGCATCAGCGACATCCGCATCGCTTCAAGGCTGGGCTCGTCAAATGCCTCCCTCACGGGCTCGATCACGGACATGGCCAAAAAGGCGCAGCTCCTGTGCGACCTCGAAATAGATGCAGACATGGTGGACATCAGCAACTCCATGGGGCTTGTCCCGGAAGATACCGGCCGGATTGCCGGCCGCATCTCGGCCCGGCACGACTATGACAACCCGGAACTGGGCTTCTCCCTGAAGTATTCGGGCGGCACGCTCTTGGGGCTGGACATCGACAGGGCGGATCTCGACTGTACCATGACCGACCGGGTGGCGAGCATCAAAAGGCTCTCTGCAGGTTATGCATCGGGTACCCTTGATTCCACGGGAGTCGTCGACCTGCGGCAGGCCTTCCCTGCAGGACTCTTCGAAGGACTCAAGGAAGAAGACGCCATCACCTATGATCTCTCCATAACGGGCACGAGCCTCCTCATCACGGATATCCCGGGCATGCCCTCTGACCTCAAGGGAAGGATAAACCCGAAGATCGCCCTGAAGGGCTCCGGGGTCAATCCGGAATCCATCCGCATCGACACTGAATTTGCTGCAGACTGCCGGGGCGTCTCGGCAGCCCGGTTCCTGAAAAATGACGATCTTTCTTTCGCAGGGGCGATGAAGTACCACAGGAACCTGCTCGATATCCGCAGGCTGAAGACGGATTTCCTCGGCATATCCGCATCCTCGCAGGGGAACGTGAATCTTGCCACCGGGGCGCTCGACGGGACGATCACCCTGTATTCTTCCCGGGTGAGTGATTTCTTCAGGCGCCTGGATCTGGACGCGGCGGGATCTATGCAGGCGTCATTGAAAGTGAGCGGGACCTTGGACAGGCCATTAGCGGACATCACCGCGCACGCGGCATCAGCACGGATAAGCGGCGTCACACTCGGTTCTGTTGATATGAAGGCCTTCCTCGGCCAAGACGGGAGGCTTGCCGTCGACTCCTGCACCGTCTCGAACCGGTCGTCCTCCATCCAGGCAAAAGGGGGCATCCAGGTCTTCAATCGATTCCCCGGCTTCGCCTCCGGCCCGGTCATGGAACTGAGTGCAGACCTCAATGGGGTAACCCCTTCGGACTTTTTCCCCGGCCAGGATCTCGCGGGATCCGTGAACGGCCGTGTAAGCGCCGCAGGCCCCTTGAGCGACATCTCGGCGGATATCGAGCTTACCGGCAGCGAACTCTCCTACGCGGGCATACCGGTGGGCGATGCCGAATTGAGGGCCGCGATCTCACAAGGAGTCCTCTCCCTGTCACGATTAGAATTCACGCGCAAAAATTCCGGGCTGCTCATCACGGGAGACGTCTTCCTTTTCGATGGGGACCGGAAACGCCTGAACCCGGATCCCGACATCCATCTCACGGCCCGGGGCGACACTATCCTCCTTGAGGACTTCACTGATAAGGCCAAAGGGACATTCTCCCTGAACGCTGCCATGGAAGGGTCCCTCTTCCACCCCATCGGCGATGCCGAGCTGAAAGGGAGAGACCTGGATCTGGGATTCCAGCGCTTCAGCGGTTTCGAGGCAAAAATCCAGGCCGATGGAGGTCGGTTCTGGATCGACCCCGCAATCCTAAGCATTGCGCCGGGGGAGAACATCAATGCCAATGGATGGATCTCAACTGACGGCAGATATGCCGTTTCGCTGGGTACCCAGGGATTGAGCCTGGAGAATCTCGACTTCCTGAAGGGCCAGGCCACCTCTGGAAAACTTTTTCTGAATGCCTCAGGCGAAGGAAGCCTGAGCAACCCCGCACTGGCCGGCAGGATTGCCGCGACCAGCATCATGTTCGACGACAGGGCACTCGATGACATGACATTCTCCTTCGAGCTCCAGGACCAGAAGGTGGACGTCCGGGGAAACTGGAATTTCTCTCTGAAAGCACGCCACGACCTTTCTTCGGGTGACTTTTCCACGACAGTCATCTTCGCCGAGACCGAGCTGAACCCCTATTTTATCATTTCAGGCAGGCCTAATTTCTCCGGCAGGCTCACGGGAAGGATCGATGCCCAGGGAAACACGGGCTCTCTGAAAAATATCGACCTCACCGCGGATATCGCCTCTGTGGATATATCCCATGCAGGCAAGGTGATCCTGGAGGGCCGGAACCTGAGCGGATCGTGCAAACACGGGGTGCTCCTTATCCCGCAATCACGTTTCACCTTCGGTGAGGAGGGATGGTTTGACCTGTATGGCAACGGTCACCTGGACAGTTCTCTGACCCTTGATGCCAAAGGGATCATACCCGTCGATGTCCTGGGCATGTTCTCTGAAGACCTTTCAGACAGCAGCGGACTTATCCGTGTGTCCACCAGGGTCACGACACAAGACCGCAAGGCCCGTGCTTCCGGAATGCTCATCCTTGAGGACATTGCTTATACCATACCTTACAACGGACAACGCCTTCATACGATAAACGGTAAAATTCGAATCGACGGTGAGAAAATCCTTGTTGAGGAGCTGACCGGCAGGCTGGACAACGGCTCTTTTGCCATGGGGGGGGTAATTACCCATAAGGGGTTCACCCCGAAAAGCTTTGAAATCCTGGCCGAGGCAAAGGCCCTGCCCGTTGCGATCCCGGACATGATGGACCTCATCCTGGACGGCGAGGCCTCACTGGATTCCTCGGGAAGCAGGTCTCTGCTCAAGTCCGACGTGATCATTCTCGATGGGACCTACTACAGGGATGTCAACGTGAACCTCCTGACCGGCGTTATCGAGCGCATCATCCCCAGGCCCAAGAGCGGTACCGCTCAGCTCCTGGAAAAGCGCTGGCCCTTTCTGAAGAATCTTGACCTGGATGTTTCCATCAAGCGCAGGGGGAACATGTTGGTGGAGAACAATATCGCCGAGCTTTCCCTCAATCCTGATATGAGGATAACCGGCACCGCTGTCAACCCGGTTGTTACCGGCAGGATTGCAGTCACAGAGGGGGTCGTGACCTTTCAGAACAATGATTTTACGGTTTCCCGCGGTGTCGTCGACTTCCTGAACCCTTACAGGACCGAGATGACCGTGGATATCAAAGGCGAGACCAAGGTAAGGAACTGGACAATCGACCTCACCATCGAGGGCGGGATGGACAACCTGGAGCTCAAACTGACCTCGACCCCCTCGGAGGAACCTGCAGACATACTGTCGCTGCTGCTTGTAGGGAAGACATCGAGAGAACTCACCCAGGGCCAGGCAGGTGTGACCGTATCCCCTACCGCCATGGCGGCCGAGATGCTTGCTTCCACCTACGGGGGGCGGCTCAAGAAGGCCACAACCCTCGACATCCTCGAACTGGAGGCATCGGAATTCTCCAGCACGGATGCAGGAGAGAACCTCAAGCTCACCATCGGCAAGGAATTGTCCAGGAGGATGACCCTGCAGTACCAGGTGGAAACCAGAAACACCGAGACCATTCAGAGGGGCATTGCAGAGTATAAAATCCTTGAAAACCTGATCGTCAACGGCTACCAGGGGAGCGATGGGATCTTCGGCGCGGACATCCAGCTCAGGTACGAGTTCCGGTAATATCATGCGCCTGTCCGCATACCTCCTCCTGCCGGCCTGGTTCTTCATGATGCTCGCACCCGTGCCCTGTCATTCCCAGGATATGGAAGCGCCATCGAACAGTATGCCTGGAGAATATGCCGCCTTCATCGGCATGACCGTCAAGGAAATACGTATCGAGTTTACGGATTGCCCCTGGTGCACGGGCACCTTGAAAAACCTGGCACGTGATCTGATCAGTCTGCGCGAGGGTGGGATCTTTACCGGCGAGCTCTATGAGCAGTCCGTCGATGCCATCATGCTGAGCAAACGCTTCGAAGAATCCACGGTGCATGTCGAAAGCCTCGAAGACGGCCTCACCGTGGCGTTCCTTCTCAAATCCTACCGGCAGATCAAAGACATACGAATCAGCAATGAATACCCGCTCTTCAAGAGCGATGTCCTGAAGGCCATGGGCGTTTATCCGGGCGATGCGCTTTTGAAGGACACCCTTGCCGAACAGGAGAAGCTCATAGCCGAACTCTACAAGAAAGAAGGCTATATAAAGCCCCATGTATCGGTAAGGGCCGATGAGGCCCAGGAAAGCGGATCCGTGATATTGAACGTGAGCATTAATCCCGGGCCTTACTACCATCTCGACTCGCTGACCATCAAGGGCAACCATGCCATCCTCGACGCGGAGATAAAGTCGCGCATGAACTCGTGGAGGACATCGTTCTTTATCCAGGATGAGGGCAGGTATATAGAATCCGAATTCAGCTCCGACTTGAAGGACCTCCTTTCTGTCTACCGGCAGCGGGGATACCCTGAATGCGAGATAAGGGAGTCCGTCAACAAGGACGAGTCGAACGGCAGCGTCTCCGCAGTGGTCACCATCTCCGAAGGGCCTTATTATGAGATCTCCTTCTCTGGCAACAGGCAGTTCTGGTCCTATACCCTCAAGAATGACATGCCGGTCTTTGTGGAGGGAAACCGGAGGGACCGGGTAATCAAGAACGGGATTAAAAAGATAATAAAAAGGTATCAGGATGAAGGTTTTCTGTCCGCCGATGTGGAAATCCTGGAAGAAAAAGTCACCATGAAGAATGAAAAGGTCCGAAGGCTGGACTTTGTCATCAACGAAGGCCCCAGGACTCTTGTGGATTCCGTGGCGTTTTCCGGCAACGGCTCTTTCAGTGATGAAGCGCTGGAAAAAACAATGCAGACCGGCAAGGCACCCTTTTATGGCGACAAGGTCTTCAATCCGGATGTCCTGGAAGAAGACCTGGCAACGATACGCGCATTCTACCTCAAACGCGGATATAATGATGCGGCGGTTTCGAAGGAACTCTCCTGGAGTAACGACAGAAGTTCCGTATCCATCACCGTGAAGATCTCAGAGGGCGTACGGACCATGGTCTCATCCCTGCAGATAATGGGACTCGAGACCATACCCGAGCCAAAGGCCCGTGAGGTCCTGCAGCTCACCGAGGGCAGACCTTTCAGGAGTGACCTCATCAAGGCCGATGAACACGCCCTTTCAGGGCTCATCTCGGAAAACGGCCATCCTTACGTGAAGGTCAGGTCCGACGTGGTCCTGTCCGCCGGCAGGACCGATGCCTCCATCACCTTCCATGTGGAGGAAGGCAAGAAGGCTGTCATGGGCAACATCTACTACCGGGGCAACTTCAAAACCAGGACCAGCGCCATCAGGAGGGAGCTGGGCATTGAGCCGGGCCAGCCGTTCTCGCTGAAGGCCATGCTTGAAGGCCAGAGAAATATCCGTGATATGCAGTCATTTGACTCTGTGCAGTTCAGGACCTTCGGGATAAAGGAGGAACAGGACACCATCACCTTGCTCATCGACATGGAAGAGATCAAGCCCTACTATTTCCAGGCCGCAACGGGATACGCGAGTGACCGGGGCCTGTACGGCAATACCCGCTTCGGAGACCGCAACCTCTTCGGACTTAACAAGGAGGCATGGCTGGGCGGCGAACTTAGCCAGATCGGCTATGAAGGCGTGCTCGGTGTGACCCAGCACAGGATTTTCGGCATGTCCATAACCAATACCAATTCTCTCTCATACGAGAAGAAAGAGGAATTCAACCAGATCTTTGGAACATCGGTCTGGACAGCGGCCCTTAATTTCTCGCATGAATACGACCGGAACATTACTACATCGCTGGGATTCAGGTATGAATGGAGGGATCAATTCCTCCAGAAAGGATCCTACAGCATCCCTGAAGGCGATGAGGATTCCTACGAACCCAGAGGCGCACTCATCACCACGCCGTTCATCTCCTACGACACCAGGGATTCCTTCGTGCGTCCGAGGAGCGGGTTCTATTCCTCCTATGCCGTGGATATTTCCAAGGGATACCAGAACTCCCTGGATAATTTCCTGAAACACTATGTCAACCTTCGATACTATATCAGCCCGACCCACCGGATCACCTTTGCGTGGCTCGGCCGCATGGGCTACATCTACACCTTCGGGGACAGGAGCGAGCTTCCTTCCGACCAGCTGTTCTATCTTGGAGGTACCATGGACGTGAGGGGGTATGACGAGAACATGCTCAGGTACGATGCCCAGGAAAACCCCATAGGCGGCAGGCTGTCCATTGCGGGCAGCATGGAGAGCCGCATCGAAATAACCCGCTCCTGGGAGACGGCCCTGTTCATCGACACGGGATCGGTGAGAAGGGTCCTCACGGATGAAGGCTCCGACACCTTCAAATCATCCGCAGGAATAGGACTCAGGTACATCACCCCCATCGGCCCCATGGGGCTTCTCTACGGCCATAAACTGAACCCTGAAAAAGGTGAAAGCTCGGGCAGGTTCCATTTTTCAGTAGGTTATACCTTCTGAGACTTTTTCGTTTCAGCGTTCATCAGGTGTTGGAATGCCTGAAGTCATTACATGACCATGCAGTTATCTTGGATACACAAACCAAAAATTTGTCCTGAACAGGTAAGTTTTTCCTGCCCAAACGATGTGCTCGTAAATTACGTCTCTGCCCATCATGACCTCCAGTATTATCAACGCTGCACAAGCATGCCCCATTACAAGTCATTGCCAGGGTAATTCTTCCCCACCGCTGGGGAAAGATACCCCACAACCATTGATCTAACCGAACGATGAACATCTTATAGCCTTTTATTACAAACAGTTAAGTCGATGGTATCAAAATTGCCTTCTAAGTACAGGCTTATTCTGTAAGCTCAAGACCGACTCGAGGAGGTCCATATGGGCGATCATTCCCATAACATGTATGAGCTGCGCAGCGCCACGATCACCAGGACGTTGCCGCAGATCAATGACCACAGGCTTTTCCAGCTGAGGCTCGACAACGGGTGCAGCTGGGAAGACTTCGGCCATAAGCCGGGCCAGTTCATAGAGATATCCGTGTTCGGCAAGGGAGAGGCCCCCATAAGCATCTCATCACCGCCCACCAGGTGCGATACCCTGGAGATATGTGTCAGGCGCGCAGGAAAGCTGACCAATGCCCTGTTTGATATGGGCAAGGGGTCGAAGGTGCATATCCGCGGCCCCTACGGCAGGGGTTTCCCGGTCGAGGAGCTCAAAGGCCACAACCTCCTTCTCGTGGCCGGCGGCCTTGGTCTCGCACCGCTCAGATCCCTCCTGCTCTACGTCCTGGACAGGCGGAAGGAATTCGGGGACCTCATCCTCATGTACGGGACCAACAGCCCGGACAACGTGCTCTTCAAGTACGAGCTCCTGAGCTTCTTCGATCGCGACGACATCAAGTACCTCTACAGCGTCGACCGCGATGAAGAGGGCATCTGGAAGCAGTACGTGGGGGTTGTCACCGGGCTGTTCGACCATACCGCCCTGTCCCCTTCAGACACATATGCAGTGCTCTGCGGCCCCCCCATCATGTACCGCTTCGTGGTGGAAAAACTCCTGAGGCTCGGTTTTTCAAAGGAACAGATCTACATGTCGTTGGAGCGCATGATGAAATGCGGCGTCGGCAAGTGCGGCCACTGCGCCATCGGAGACAAATACTGCTGCACCGACGGACCGGTCTTCAGCTATTCAGAGGTCGAACACATAAAGGAGGCCATATAGCCATGGCAAAGACACCTACCATATGCCCTTTCTGCGGGTGTGGATGCGAATTCTACCTTGTTGTCGAGGACGGGAAGGTCATCGGCGTGGAGCCCAATATGAACAACCCGGTGAACAAGGGCATGCTCTGTGCCAAGGGATGGAACTCCTTTGAGTTCATCGGATCCCCGGACAGGCTGAAAACCCCCCTGATCAGGAAGAACGGCGAGCTTGTAGAGAGTACCTGGGAGGAAGCCCTCGACCTCATATATTCTAGGCTGAAAGACATCAGCCGGGAGCACGGCCCGAATTCCCTGGGGTTCCTCTCCTCGGCAAAGACGAGCAATGAAGAGAACTACCTCTTCATGAAGATGGTCCGGGCGGGGTTCAAGACCAACAACGTGGACCACTGCGCACGGCTCTGACACAGTTCCACCGTGGCCGGTCTGGCCGCAGCTTTCGGATCCGGTGCAATGACCAATTCCATTGGCGAGTTCGAGGACGCGGACCTGTTCCTGGTAACAGGCTCTAACACCACCGCGCAGCACCCTCTCATAGGCACCCGCATCATAAACGCCATAGAGCGCAAAGGGGCACAGCTGCTTCTCATCGACCCGAGAGAAATACCGCTTGCCTCTTATGCGAAGCTCCATCTGAAACAGAACCTGGGCACCGACGTGGCGCTGTATAACGGGCTCATGAATATCATCATCTCGGAAGATCTCCATGACAAGCCCTTCGTGGATGCCAGGACCGAAGGGTTCGAAGCGCTGAAGACCATCGTGGGCAGATATACGCCAAAGGTGGTCGAGCAGATCACCGGCATACGCTCTTCGGAGCTCTATCGTGCCGCTGTCATGTACGCCCAGGCCGACAAGGCCATGATCGTCTATGCCATGGGCATAACGCAGCACATCACCGGCACGGACAATGTGAAGACTCTGGCCAATCTCGCCATGCTCACCGGGCATGTGGGCAGGGCGTCGTGCGGGGTGAATCCCCTAAGGGGGCAGAACAACGTGCAGGGGGCCTGCGACATGGGGGCCCTTCCAGTGGTGTTTTCCGGCTATCAGAGGGTGAACGATCCCGCCACAGTGAAGAAGTTCGAAGATGCATGGGGTGTCGGCGGGCTCGATACAAAACCGGGCCTCACCATCACGGGCATGATGGATGCCGCGCTGAAGGGGAGCCTGAAGGCGTTGTACGTCATGGGTGAAAATCCCCTCGTGAGCGATCCCGACACCACGCACATCGAACATGCCCTGTCCAACCTGGACTTCCTCGTGGTCCAGGATATCTTCCTGACCGACACGGCCGCATTGGCTGATGTGGTCCTCCCCGCGGCAGCCTTTGCGGAAAAGGACGGCACCTACAGCAACACCGAACGCCGCGTCCAGCTTGCCCGCAAGGCGGTATCGCCCCCCGGACAGGCCCGCGCGGACTGGGAGATCATTGCCGGAATGCTTGGGCGCTGCGGGCTGAAGGCGGATTACAAGGAGCCATCGGACATCATGTCGGAGATCAACACCATTACGCCTTCATACGCGGGCATAACCTATGAAAGGCTTGCTAAAGAATACGGGCTTCAGTGGCCCTGCCCCAACACGGAGCACCCCGGTACGGTATTTCTCCACAAGGACCAGTTCACCAAGGGCAAAGGCTCATTCCTGCCCTGCGAGTTCAGACCCGCTGCAGAAATGAACGATGAAGAATATGACTTCACGCTGACCACGGGCCGCGTCTATTACCAGTTCCATACCGGCACCATGACCAGGCGTACCGCCGTTCTCGAACGGGAGGCACCCGAGGCGCGCCTCGAGATAAACCCTGAAGACGCCAAGAAGTTCGGCATAAGGAACAACGACCTGGTCGAGCTGGAATCACGCCGCGGGAGCGTCAGGATCAAGGCGGAAGTGACTGCCAGGGTACCCAGGAGGGTCCTGTTCACAACCTTCCATTTCCACGAAGCTCAGGTCAACAGGCTTACGAACTCGGCCTTCGACCCGGTTGCCGAGATCCCCGAGTACAAGGTGTGCTCGGTCAAGATCAGGAGGTGCTCATGAAACTCATTTCCAAAAGCGAGATCGTCAACGTCCTTGGCGAGTGGTCGAAAAAATATTCCGTCTTGTGCCCCACCCTTAAAGGTCAGGGTGACTGCGTGTTCGATGAGTTCGATCATACCACCTTCACGCTGGAATACCGCAAGCCCCCCATGCCGGCGAAATCGACTTACCTGCCCCAGAGCGAGGTTATCTTCACCGTGGAAGGAGGAGACTTCAAGCCGGTCTTCTCCCATAAACAGGTGCTCCTCTTCGGCATCCGCTCGTGCGACATGATGGGCATACTCCAGGCCAAGAGCTTCTACAGCAGGGACCATAAGGATCCGTATTTCAAGGCCCATGCCGACCGGACCATCACGGTGGTCCATGCCTGCAGCTGGCCCCAGAACGAAACCTGCTTCTGCACCACCACCCACAGCGGCCCATACGCCGAGAAGGACTTCGACATCCAGCTCTTCGACATCGGCAACGATTTCCTCGTGGAGATTGGGTCGGAAACCGGAGAGGCGCTGACCTCCTCGAAGCACTTTACAGAGTTCAATGTCCCTGACGCTGAAGAGCGGATTCACCGGGTCAAGCATATGGCGCACAACTCCATACCGCTGGTCCCGGAGGTTATTGAAGCCATGGACATCATGAAGGGCGCCCTGCCCAATGAAGGCCTGTGGGAAGAACTGGGAAGGAAATGCATCTCCTGCGGGGGATGCGTGTACGTATGCCCCTCGTGCACCTGCTTCAATGTCGTGGACCAGACGAGCTCCCCTGAAAACGGCGAGAGGATACGCACATGGGATACCTGCCTGTACGGCGGATTCACCAATGAGGCCTCCGGACACAATCCCAGGGGCACCCAGGCCCTGCGGCTCAAGAGAAGGCACGAGCACAAGCTCCTCTACTACAATGCCATTGACATTCAGGATGCCTTGTGCGGTTGCGTGGGATGCGGCAGGTGCTCGGACTTCTGTCCTGTGCACATCGGCACGCTTGAGGTGGCAAAGGCCATTGTGGAACATATCTACTGATCTTAAGGAGGGGTTCAAAATGCCCGAGGCAAAAAACAAGAAGATACTTATCATTGACGATGACAAGGATTACGGTGAAGCCTTGAAGATCGTTCTGGAAAGCCATGGGTACGCAGTCACGCACGCATTGAACATACGGGACGGCAGGGCTTTTGTGGAGAGCACCCCGCCAGACCTCATCATCTTAGACGTGATGATGGAGAAACACACCGACGGTTTCAACCTCTGCGCCGATCTGAAAAACGACGATGCCTGCTCCATGATCCCCATCATCATGGTCACGGCGGTCACGGAAAAGACTGGTTTCAAATTTTCTCCCGAAACGGACGGAGAATATCTCCAGGCAGATGACTACATCTCCAAGCCCGTCCCGGTATCCGTCCTGCTTTCCCGGGTGAACAAACTTCTGAACGTGGAAAAGGTTCACTGACCCCCTAGTGTTCCTTTCATTTTCTTGATATCCAGCACGGAAAGCACGCATGTTCCGTTGACGGATTCGATTATGGTGCTATTATAGAGTTCATAATTGCCGGCATTCATAATGAAATAGGAGGATGAGTACCCGTCGACATCTTGCGATGAAACTGCAGAGCCGTCTCGTCATTGGTTTCCTCATCGCCACGTGCCTTACCGGGGCCGTCGCTTCGGTGGTGGGGATTCACCTCATAAACAGGACCGCTCTCGAAGAGGTGCAGCGCAAGGTTCAGCAGGACATCAATACGGCCAAGCTCGTCTACCGGCATAACCTTGAACGGCTCGAGTACCAGCTCCAGTTTATCGCGCTGCGCTCACCCATCCACGAGGCCATACTCTCCGGCAACCTCCAAACCCTCGAAGATCTCCGGGTGCTCATCAGGAGCGGCACCTACCAGTCTTCGGGACACATGGAACTCGACATGCTCACCCTGGTGGACACCAGCGGCCGCGTGATATACCGCGCCGCAAACCCGGACGCCAAAGGGGACGTGATACTCTGGGACTCGGTGGTCAGGGCCTGTCTGAAAGAGAAAAAGCCCATGTCCTCAGCCATCGTCATGCCCTATGATGTCATCCTGGCCCAGAACCCCAACCTGTCCGAGAGGGTGAAGATACCCATCGTGAAGACCGAGAAGTCCATCGAGATAACCGAGAAGGTACTTACCCAGGGCATGGTGCTCAGGTCCGCATACCCCATCGTGGACAGGAACAGGAAACTCCTGGGGGCGCTGGTCGGGGGCGTACTCCTGAACCGCGACTATTCAATCGTGGACACCATCAAGGGGACCGTGTACCGCGATGAGCGCTATAAAGGCCGGGACATGGGGTTTGCCACGGTGTTCCTCGGCGCTGTGAGGATCTCCACGAACGTCATAGACAAAAACAACCAGCGGGCAGTCGGGACCATTGTTTCCAAGGAGGTGTACGACCAGGTCATCGGTCAGGGGAAAGACTGGATCGGCAGGGCATCCGTCCTGAACGAACCCTACATAAGCTCGTACACGCCCATCTGGGACATCGACAACAACATCATCGGCATGCTTTTCACCGGCATCCTCGAGGCGAAATACCGGGACATGAGGACGAAGACAACGCTCCTTTTCCTTGCCATCACCTCTCTGGGCATGGTGATCGCCTTCTTCATCTCGTTCAATCTCGGGCAGAGCATCATCCGCAAGATCAGGATCCTCAAACAGGCCACCGATGCCATCTCGTCGGGCGACCTTGACTACCAGCTCCCGCCGGGCCGCTCATCCGGCTTTGACATGATCGACGAGGCCTTCAACAATATGGCCCGGTCTCTAAGGGACAGGGATGACCGCCTCCAGAAGGCCTTTCAGCGCATCACGAGCACCGAGAGGCTGGCATCGCTGGGGCAGATGGCCGCAGGGGTGGCGCATGAGATCAACAACCCGCTGGGAGGCATACTCCTCTACAGCAACCTGGTCATGGAAGAGATGAGCCCTGGAAATGCATCACGCAGCAACATGGAAAAGATCATTTACCAGACCGAACGATGCAAGAAGATCGTACAGAACCTGCTCGACTTCGCACGCACGCCCTCGGGCGACCTGGAACCCCTCGGGGTGAACAAGGTTATCCTCACCACGCTGAACCTCGTCAAGGACCAGTCCATGTTCCACGGCATCGAGGTGAAGACGGAGCTCGCAGAAGACCTCCCCAGCGTAATGGGAGACCTTTCAAGGCTTGAAGAGGTTTTTCTGAACCTGTTGATCAATGCAGTGGATGCCATGGAAGGACAGGGGTCCATCTCCATCTCGAGCAGGCTGTCGAGCACGGGCATGGTCAAGGTATTGATATCGGACACGGGCAAGGGCATCGACAAGGCATATCTCCCCCACATCTTTGAACCCTTTTTCACCACCAAGGAGCCCGGACAGGGCACCGGGCTCGGTCTGTCCATAACCTACGGCATCATCCAGAAGCACGGCGGCATGATCGACGTACAGAGCGAGCCGGGCAAAGGCACGACATTCATCGTTTCACTTCCCGCATACAACGGCACAGAGCCTCAGGATACACAACAGGAGGGCTGCACCATTGGCTAAGAAATCCAGGCTAACCCTGATCATTGATGATGAAGAATCGATCCGTGACGGATGCCAGCAGATCCTGACACGCATGGGCCATGAGGTTCAGAGTACGGGAGACCCACAAGTCGGCATTGAGCTGGCACTGCAGAACCGCTTCGACATCATACTGCTCGATGTCCGCCTGCCCAAGATCGAGGGACTGGAAGTCCTGAGGATCCTGAAAAAGGACCATAACATCTCGTCCAAGATCATCATCATCACCGGTTACGGGACAATACCCCTGGCTGTCGAAGCCATGCGGCTGGGTGCCATCAATCTGCTTACCAAACCCTTCGGTGCATCTGAGCTGAGAGAAGCGATACATGACTGCCTCGATGCCCCCATCGGCAATCAGTCAGAGGACAAGTTTTCAATGCTCATCGGCAGCAGCGACTATATGAAGGAGCTCAGGAACACCATCAGGAGAATAGCCCAGACAGACAGCACGGTCCTTATCACCGGAGAAAGCGGCACGGGCAAGGAACTCGTGGCACGCACCATGCATCTTCTCAGCAAGCGTTTCGACAAGCCCTTCATCCCCGTAGACTGCTCATCGCTGGTGCAGAACCTCATGGAGAGCGAGCTCTTCGGGCATGCCCGCGGTTCGTTCAGCGGTGCCACGGAAAGCCGCGAGGGAAGGTTCCAGATCGCGGACAAGGGGACGCTGTTCCTTGATGAGATAGCCAATATCAGCCTCGATATCCAGGCCAAGCTCCTGAGGGTCATTCAGGAACAGGAAATCCCCAGGGTCGGCAGCTCGATCCCTGAAAAGGTCGATGTAAGGCTCATCACCGCCACCAACAGGGATCTGCGCGGCGAGGTGGAATCAGGGAGGTTCCGGGAGGACCTCTTCTACCGCATCTCCGTTGTGCCTGTTAATATCAAGCCGCTCAGGGAACATCGTTCGGACATCTATGAGATCGCCCAGCACTATCTTGAGATCTTCCGCGAGAAGCACGCCTCCTCTGCCAGATTCTTTTCGAACGAGGCATTCAAGTCACTGGCCTCATATGCATGGCCGGGAAATATACGGGAACTGAGGAATACCATCGAGCGCCTCTGCGTTCTGTGCGATCATGAAGAGGTGAGCCTGTCGGATATCCTCTATTACGGCCAGGACCCCCGGGCCAAGGCCCCCGTGGTGGATCCCTTTTCCGGGAAGATGCGCCTTGTGGATGTCGAGAAGGAGCACATAGAAAAGGCGCTGAAGCACTACAATTATCAGATGAACAATACCGCAAAATTTCTCGGCATCGACCGCAAGACCCTTCGGACCAAGATCAGGGCCTACGGGATCATCACGGATAACAAGGATGAAAACTAAAGGGTGATCCACCGGGGACATCCTCCTCACCCTTGGGGAGTTTTTCCCCAACAGGAGATCACCCCTTCCTTGTAGTGGAATTTAACGGCGTGATTTCAATGCGATATAAAGTGGCATCCTCTTTGCTCTTCTTTTTCCAGTGAATCTAAAGGGAGGTACAGGTTATGGAGGCTAAAAAAAAGGTTCTCTTGATAGACGATGACAAAGACTTCCTGCTGGCGACCAAGCTTATTCTCGAAAAGGGCGGTTACGAGGTTTTCCTGGCCGAGGACGGGAAAGCGGGTGTGGACATGGCTAAATCGGTTTACCCCGATATCGCCATAATCGACATGATGATGGAGACCTGGAGTGAGGGATTCAACGTCGTATCGAAGCTGCGGACATCCGACACGGGCAAGAAGATTCCCCTCATCATGCTCAGTGCCGTTGACCTGCAGGGCCCCTACCAGTCCTTCGAACCACCGGATGACCTTCCCACGGTCGACCTCGTGCTCCACAAACCCATCAAGGCCGATGAGCTCCTGAAACATTTGGAGCAGCTCCTGAGGTAGAGCCTGATGGAGGAAAAAGCTGAGCATTCGGCCCGGATTCTCATCATCGATGACGAGGAATCGATCCTCGACGGGTGTACGCAGGCACTCGAGAAATCCGGCTACACGGTGCTGTCCACATCGGACGGTCCGGACGGCGTAAGGCTGGCGCGGGCTGAAAAGCCCGACCTGGCCTTTGTGGACCTCAAGATGCCGAGCTGTTCCGGCATGGATATCATCGAGCTGCTGTCCAAGGAGATTCCCGGCCTTGTCCTTATCGTGATCACCGGGTATGCATCCATCGTTTCCGCGGTGGAGGCCATGAAAAAGGGCGCCTATGACTACCTTCCCAAGCCCTTCACCCCGGACCAGATAAGGGCCGTTACCAAGCGGGGCCTTGAGCATCGGTTCCTCAAGATCGAGGCCGACCGCCTCAGGGAAGAAAAAGAGCGCATGGAAAGGAGCTTCATCACCTTTGTCAGCCATGAAATGCGCTCCCCCCTTGTCACCATCATGCAATATTTCGAAACACTCAAGGTCATTGCCGAGAACAGCCTCGAGCAGAACGCCAAGGACATCATCGATCGTTGCGAGAAGAGGCTCCAGGGGTTGAATGACCTTGTGGAGCACTGGCTCGATCTTGCCCGGATAGAAGACGGCTCCTTTTCCGAAGCCAAGACCCCGCTGGCCATATCGGATGTCCTTGAAAAAAGCATCGATGAACTCACCCCCTTGTGCCAGAGGAGGGAAATCATCCTTGAGACACACATGAATGACCGTTCCGGCAAGACCATGGGGGACCAGGAAAGCCTGTTGCGTGTCTTCACCAACATCATCGGGAACGCCACGAAATACACCCCGCCGGGAGGGAAGATCACCGTGGACATGCGCCAGGATGATTACTATCTCTATGTCACTGTTTCCGACACAGGGACTGGCATACCGCAGGACAAGCTGCCATTCATCTTCGAGCCGTTCTTCCGGGTGAAGGGCAAGGAGGAGCGCCAGAAGGGGTCAGGCCTGGGCCTGACATTCGTGAAAAAGATCATGGATGCTCATAATGCCAAGATAGATGTTACCTCGCAGGAAAACGTGGGGACTACATTTGTTCTGAAATTTCTCAGGCTGTACGAAGTCTAGCGCACTATTCGCTCTTCCCCTTTATGCCTTCCCATGGCCGGGTGTTGTCCAGCAGGTATTCTTCCAGGTTATCCACCATGCATTCACCGCACATGTGGACCATTTTCATGCTGGAGACCTGCCTGACAATGAAAAGCTTTTGACAATTCTGGTTGCACAGAAAACATTTATCAGCGATGTCTTTCTCGTGAAACACGTAACACTGCTCATCCATGTATGTGCATTTCATGGCGGTCTCCCTGATTGACTCTACCATAGAATACAAAAGGCATCAACCATGCGGATTTTATGTTAAAAAATATTGCCGCAGGCACCCTTCGAAAGGGTGCTCTGCCTGGTGTGTGCGCTTGTCCGCAACGCTGACGCCGTATGAGCGCTCTGACTACGAATGCTTGTATTTAGGTTTGACGGAGATCCCCGGAAGGGCTTTCTTCTTGTCCGCCGAGCCATGCCGGGACGGTTCATCATCCAGGTTCAGGACCCTTGTTTCCCCAGCCATGCCCGCCTTTTCTCCGGTGGTCCCTGCCGCCTCATGGCGGGCATCGAGCTCGGGCAGCAATATTTCAAAGGTGGTCCCTTCCCCGAGAATGCTCCTGCAGGTGATGCCCCCCCCGTGGCTTTTTACGATCCCGTGAACAACCGACAATCCGAGGCCGGTGCCCCGACCGCTGAATCTGGTGGTAAAGTAGGGATCAAAGATCCTTACCATGACCTTGTTCGTCATGCCGTGACCGGTATCCCTTATGCTCAGCTTCAGGTATGATCCTGCAGGCACCTCCGGATTATATTGCGCCGCCTCCTGGTCAACCTTGATCCTTGACAAGTCCACCTCGATCACCCCGCCGGTTTCCTCCATGGCATGGGCCGCATTGGAGCAGAGGTTCATCATCACCTGGTGAATCTGCGCCTGGTCACCAAGAATAAGGCTGGAAGCCGCGAGGTTCTCACGTATCTTTATGTTTGCAGGGAGAGTCGGGCGCACCATGTTGAGCGATCTACGGATCGTCTCTTCAAGATCGATGGGCTCGTGTTTCTTTTCCGCATGCCTGCTGAAGGCCAGTATGTGGTTCACAAGGTCCCTTGCCCTCAAGGCGGCATTGCGCACTTCATGGAGGTCGCTGCGGATTGCACCGAGGTCCCTCTCAGCCCTGTCATGATCCGAGATGTCCTTCAGGGTCATCTTCGTGTACCCGATGATGGTCGTAAGGATATTGTTGAAATCATGGGCTATGCCGCCTGCCAGGGTGCCTATCGACTCAATCTTCTGGGATTGGATCTCCAGCGTCTTTTTCTCTTCGACGACCTGCTTGAGGAGGGTTATATCCTTCATGACCATGACCATGCAGTTTTCCCTGCCGTAGGTGATAGGCCTGGCCGAGACTATGGTATCGATGACGGTCCCGTCCTTTTTCCTGCATTGACATTCGATGCTGTCAACAGATCTGTCCGCGTTCATAAGTTCAAGACAATGTTCCAGCATTTCCGAACTTGCCGGAAGATCCAAGTCAACGGGCGTCTTTCCAATGCTTTCATCCGGGGTGTACCCGGTAATCTTGAAGAATGCTTCATTGTTGTAGAGAAATCGTGAATCCTCCAACCTGACGATGCTCACGGCGTCCGGGATGGTCTGAAGGGTGAGGC
Organism: uncultured Bacteriovoracaceae bacterium; assembly: GCA_964600235.1. Lineage (GTDB taxonomy): Bacteria > Desulfobacterota > Desulfomonilia > UBA1062 > UBA1062 > MWEI01. The sequence continues at coordinate 525,672 of CAZRIV010000001.1, forward strand.
GGTATCTTTCCTCGTTTTCCTGCAGGGACTTTTCCATCTCCATGCGCCTGGTAATGTCCCTTGCCACGGTCACAGACCCGATGACCCTGCCGTTTTCAACCCTGGGGACACCGCTGACTTCACCGAATCTGCTTGTCCCGTCCTTGGCAATGAACCGGTACACGGAGGAATGGACCGTGTTGCCGGAAAGAACCTTCAGTGCGTTCGTTACGGCAAGTTCCATACAATCCGGGTGCAGCACATGGAGATCATGAAACGTAGAACCGATGAGTTCCTCGGGCTTGTATCCGAGGATCCGTTCCACATTGGGCGAGACGGTGAGTATCCTGAACTGGTTATCGTAGGAGAACATGACATCATTTGCGAGCGAGAAATGAATGAGGTATTTCTCTTCGCTCTCGCGCAACTCGTCTTCAACCTTTTGCTGCCTGGCGATCAGGGCATGGAGGTCGTCAATTTCGCTGCGTGCCTGCAAGAGTTCTTCAAGAAGCTGCTCTCTCGTCTTCTCGTCATCATTCATGGGAACCGACCCCCTGAAAGAGCCTGCATGTTATGACCTTTCATCCTCAAAGCCATCCTGGGAACATCATTTCAAATCATCATCAGCTCATACAATACCGGCAGGCACTAAACCTTTTAGCTATAACAGGAACATTTATCAATACAAAAAAATAGCAGCCATTTCATGACAACCGCAATCATCGCAACGAATGACTCCCATGCCTGTTGTATCTTCGCACAGCCAAGATGCCCGGGCTTATCCATTCTTGACGATTTACCCTGACTCTGTTAAGTCTTCCCTACCTTGAAAATCGTAGAGTCAATGCACGATTTCTCAGCACCGGAGGGCACACGGGATCATGGGATCAGGATCTAGCGAAATGATGGTTTCCTTCACCAAAATGGCAGGTGCAGGCAACGATTTCATCATGGTGAACAATATCGATAAGCCGCTCCAGATTGACTGGCCTGCGTTTGCACAACGCTTTTGCGCATTGAAGACCGGCATCGGGGCGGACGGGGTAATAGTCCTGGATACGGACACAGACACTGATTTCACCTTCCGCATCTTCAATGCCGACGGCAGCGAGGCCGAGATGTGCGGCAACGGGGCCCGATGTGCGGGCCTGTTCGCCCACCGGCAGGGCATTGCACCTAACCCCATGCGATTTAAGACGCTTGCCGGCGTTATCGGCGCCAGGATCGAGGGCAGTGACGTGGCCATTCAGATGACCGAGCCCCTTGGTCTTAAAACCGGCATAGGCCTGGATATACAGGGCAGGCGCCTGGATGTGCACTTCATCAATACCGGGGTGCCCCATGCCATACTCTTGAGTGATTCTGTCTCGGATGAGCCTGTCTCTGCACTCGGCCGGGCCATCAGACATCATGAACAATTCGCGCCTGCCGGCACCAATGTCGACTTCGTGCAGGTCATGGGCAAAGACCACATCCACGTCCGCACCTACGAGCGCGGTGTTGAAGACGAGACATTCGCCTGCGGTACCGGGGCCGTAGCATCGGCCATCATCTCTGAGCATCTGGGCAAGGTATCGGGCACACCGGTTCATGTCACCATGAAGGGCGGCGAACTCAAGATCGACTTCACCAGGCAGGGGAGCCTCTATTCGGGGGTATGGCTCATGGGCCCTGTGGAAACGGTATTCACCGGAGAGGTCGTCTGGCGTTCATAGAATCAAGAAGCAGCGGACACGTTCCCTCTCAAGAGAGCGGGGAGGCGGATTTTATAAATGGAGTAACGATTCATGCGTGAGCTTGTGGCAGTCCTCGATTTCGGTTCCCAGTATGCACAGCTTATCTCACGGCGCATCAGGGAGTGCGGCGTATACTGTGAGATCATACCCCACGACGTCTCGAGCGCCGACCTGAGCGCCCTGTCGCCCAAGGCCATCGTGCTCTCCGGCGGACCGGCCTCGGTCCTTGAAAAGGACCACCCGGACATGGACGCAGAAATCCTCACGCTCGGTATCCCGGTGCTGGGGATCTGCTACGGGCTGCAGCTCATGGCAAACGCGCTGGGCGGAATACTCGAACGGGGTACGGCGCGGGAATACGGTCCTGCTATCATCGATGTCGCCAGACAAGGCGGCCTGTTTGACGGGCTGGACTCCAGGCTCCATGTCTGGATGAGCCACGGCGACCACGTTGCCACGCCGCCGAAGGGTTTCTCCATTCTTGCCGGCACCGGCTCCTGTTTTGTTGCCGCCATGGGGGATGAGAACCGCAGGATGTACGGCGTCCAGTTTCACCCCGAGGTGGTCCATACACCCAGGGGCATAGACATACTGAAAAACTTCCTCTTCACCATAGCCGGATGCTCCGGCGGTTGGACCATGAAGGGGTTCATAGAAGAATCCATAAAAAGCATACGCTCACAGGTGGGCAGTGCGAAGGTCATCTGCGGCATGTCGGGCGGAGTGGACTCGGCCGTTGTGGCTGCCCTGATCAACAAGGCAATCGGCTCCCAGATGACCGCCATCTTCGTGGACAACGGGGTGCTCCGTGGCGGTGAGGCAGAGGAGATCCGCCACACCTTCACCGAGGTTTATCCCTTGAACCTGGATATCGTCGACGCAAAGGACCTGTTCCTCGATGCCCTGAAGGGCGTGACGGAACCGGAAGAAAAGCGCAAGATCATCGGCAGGACCTTCATCGATGTATTCTATGGAGAAGCCGACCGTATCGGCGGTGCGGATTTTCTCGCCCAGGGGACCCTGTATCCTGATATCATAGAGAGCAGGTCGGCCAAGGGCGGCCCGTCTGCCACCATCAAGAGCCACCACAATGTGGGAGGCCTTCCCGAGGACCTCAAGTTCAGGCTCATCGAGCCATTGAAGGAGCTCTTCAAGGACGAGGTAAGGGTGCTCGGCAAGGAGCTTGGTCTGCCTGATTCCATCCTCAAGCGGCAGCCCTTCCCCGGTCCGGGATATGCCGTGAGAATCCTCGGCGAGGTAACACGGGAGAACGTAAGCATCCTCCAGGAAGCGGACAGGCGCGTTCATGAAGAGATGGTCCGTTACGAAGGGTACCACGATGTATGGCAGTCCTTCGCCGTACTGCTGCCGGTGAGGACCGTTGGCGTCATGGGAGATGAGCGCACCTATGCGAATGTCATTGCCCTCCGGGCGGTGCAAAGCCTGGACGGGATGACCGCAGACTGGGTGAAGCTCCCGTACGACCTTCTGGCAAGGATCTCCACCCGCATCATCAACGAGGTAAAAGGCGTGAACCGGGTGGTTTATGACATAAGCTCAAAACCTCCGAGCACCATAGAGTGGGAATAGATTCAATATTAACGGATACCGGTCTTATTGGGGACTGAATGGAAGCAGCTTCTAGGGCACAAGACTTATCGAACAAGGGGGCGGTTTTATGGGCGGCGTGTTCGGCATAGTTTCAAGAGATCAGGACTGCGTGAAGGACCTCTTCTACGGGACGGATTACCATTCCCACCTCGGCACGAAAAGGGCAGGTATCGCGGTGGTCAACGAGAGGGGTTTCACCCGTTCCATCCACAGCATCGAGAGCGACTACTTCCGCTCGAAATTCGAGGCCGACCTGCCCCAGTTTCAGGGGAGGATGGGCATCGGCGTCATCAGCGACACCGACTCGCAACCGCTCATCATCAACTCGCACCTGGGCACCTTCGGCATCGTAACGGTGAGCAAGATCAACAACATCGAAGAACTCGGCAGAAATGCGTTTGCCAAGAAGAAGTACTTCTCCGAGACCTCGGGGTTCGACATCAACCCCACCGAGCTCATAGCCATGCTCATCTGCGAGGAGGACAACTTCACCGACGGGATCCGCCGGGTCCATGAAAGCATCAAGGGCTCTTGCTCCCTGCTGCTCATGACAAAGGACGGCATCTATGCCGGCCGCGACAAGTACGGCAGGACACCTCTGGTCATCGGCATCAAGGACGGCGCATACGCCGTCTCGTCCGAATCGAGCGTCTTCCCCAACCTGGGGTTCGACACCCAGTATTTCGTAGGACCCGCAGAGATTGTTTTCGTAAGCCCCGACGGCTACAAGCAGGTGAGCCCCCCGGGTGAAAAGATGCAGGTCTGCTCGTTCCTCTGGGTTTACTACGGTTACCCTCCCTCAGCATACGAGGGGATCAATGTGGAGGAGGTCCGTTACCGGTGCGGAAAGGCCCTGGCCGTAAGAGACACGGTGGAGGCGGACCTCGTATCGGGCATCCCCGATTCCGGCATCGGTCATGCACTGGGCTATTCCATGGGAAAAGGCATCCCCTACATGAGGCCCTATGTGAAATACACCCCCACCTGGCCCAGGAGCTTCATGCCCCAGAACCAGACGGTCAGGGACCTGGTGGCCAAGATGAAGCTCATCCCCAACAGGGCGGTCATCGAAGGGCGGCGCATGATCTTCTGCGATGACTCCATTGTACGAGGCACCCAGCTCCAGGACAACATCCAGATCCTCTATGAGTACGGCGCCCGCGAGGTTCACATGAGGATAGCCTGCCCGGTCCTGATCTACCCATGCGAGTTTCTCAACTTCTCCTCATCCCGCTCCCAGCTCGATCTCGCCGGCAGGAAGGCCATCAAGGCCCTGGAAGGCAAGGACGACTTGTACCTGGATGAATACGCAAGGGCGGGGTCTGAGAGAAACTGCGCCATGGTCGATCAGATCAGGAAGACGCTCGGCATGACATCGCTCAGATACCAGACCATGGACGACCTCATAGAGGCCATCGGCCTGCCCAAGGAGAGGCTCTGTACGCACTGCTGGGATGGGAGCAGCTGCTGCTGACGCGGATCTCGGAAAGGCAGCGGCAGATAAACCCGGATTTTGCGTTTGAAAGGGTGTAAAAAAACTTTTTCCGTTAAAACAGGTGATCTCGCAGCCTTTGAGGGATTCTGAATTTACCGGTCATTTCAAGCTGCGAGATCACCTGTTTTAACGGACCGATAAAGACAAATCAGTTTACCACGCATCATCAGTTAAAGCGCTCTTGAAGTGTATCGGGTTTGTATGGATGCACTCAAATGCATAATCCTGGGTAAAAAACCTGACCCGTTCAGAAGATGTAAATAGCCCTGACGGGAAAAACCGTCAGGGCTATTTACATCTTCTGAACGGGCTGAGTTTTTGGTTTGTCAATTGAAGACCGTCTTGCAGCTTTTCACAATATGATACCCGCGAAACGCCCTCATCCCTCAAAATCGATCCCCGATTTTCGCGTGTGCGCACCAGTCGATGGGTCGCCTACCCCTTATCCAGCAATGCAGAGAGCCTTGCCACCTCGTACCCGGACGACTCGATCTGTTTCATAAGACCCTTCGTTGCATCGGATGCCTTGGATATCAATGTCCTGATCTCTTTTTCGCCGTGCTTTCTCGGTGCCAGCCGTCTTAAAACGGAGCAAAGTCCCAGCCAGGAAACCAGAACTTCCATCGACTCCTTGTTGAACCACCAGGTGTCGCCGTACTGATTGAAGCCGAGGAAATCCCTCACCCGGGTATCCTGAAGCATGTTTTTCATGACAACCTTGTCCGTCAGGCCCGTTTCACTCGAGTACTGCGCGAGGATTGCTATCAATGCAGTCTCATAACCGGCCCTGCCTTCCTCCGCCCCCAACGCCCCGAGGGACCTTTCCATGGCCCGGCCCAGCAGCCATTCATCCATGAGGTCGACAGACTCCAGAGCAAGCTCCCCCTCCCCCTTGAGACGGCCGATGCCCGATACCACGGTCCAGAGGAATGCTATCCTCCAGCCGCCGAGGTCAGCCGGCACCTTATGTGGAATGGGACCGAGCAGGTTTGCCAGGTCTGCATCCTTTTTCCACGAACCTTTGTCTCTCAATGAGTCCAGGGTGAAAAGACCCTCCACGAGGGAGCATGACTCCTGGACCACCAGAGACTCCCTGGGGGCCCAGCCGGAGAACTCGCGGGCGTTCTTCAGGAAGGAGACAATCCGGTCCTGGTACATGGCCGGCACCTTCCCGGTGCGCCTGCCTTCAGCGGCGAGCATCTTCAGGACATCGTCCTTCAGCAGTTCACCGAACGGCTGGAGCACCTTGTCGAGGTAGAGTTCCCGCAGCGCCATCGCGGCATCTTTCACCCCGGTGCCCCGGAGCCTCTCCTCCAGACTCCGGCAGGTGCCGTCATGGTCGTATATCTCCCTGAAAGACGTGAACACATGGCACTTGAAGGCTCCGAGGTGGACCATGAGCCCTTCCCGCCAGAGCCTGCTGCTGTTGCGGATATACTCGAGGCCGGTCTTGTCGTCGCGGAAGATGTAATAGACGGCGTCCTCGTTCTTGAGCCCGAGGCCCTCTCCCAGTCCTTTGTGGACAATGTGCCGTTTGCCCTGGTTGTCCATGTTCATGCCCACGGAGCGGCTTATCGTCCCGGTCACCTCGGCAAAGCGGTTGTTGTAAATCACCAGCGAGCGTTCTTCAGAGAACCTGTTGGAATAGGCGAACACGTCCTCGTTCACGTGGCCTTCGGGGGTGCGCAGATCGTACATGACAAAATGCTCAACCCCGGAAAAAAGCCTGCGCTTTTTCAGGAGCGGGAAGATCTCTCGCTCGTGCCGGGCCACCAGATAGGTGTCAACGGGCTCATCCCAGTAGGACCTCTTGTATTCCATGCCGTACTTTTCCGAAAAGCCCTCTATCTGCCCGTGCCCGAACATGGGCAGGCCCGGCATGGTGGCCATGAGGGTGGCTACGCCGAAATACTTGTCATCCTTGCCGAAACCGTGCACCGCCGGCTCCTCGTCCGGGTTGTTCATGAAGTTCACGAACCGCCTCAGGATCTCCGGGTTGAAGCGCAGCACGTTCTTCATGACATCGCGGTACTTGCTGTTTTCCTCTGTCTTGAGCATGTTCATGAAGGCCGAGTTGTACACGCGGTGCATGCCCAGGCTCCTGACAAAATACCCCTCCATGAGCCAGAAGGCCTCGGCCAGAAGCAAGGTGTTGGGCACCTCTGCTGCCACGCGGTCCACGAGTTCGCGCCAGAACTCCACGGGGAAGCATTTCTCGAAGTCGTCCGGGGACACCCCGTGCCCCGCCCGGGACGGGATGTCGCCGCCATAGCCCGGGGGCGGATACCAGAGGCGCTGGAAGTGGCGCTTGGCAATCGTCATGGCCGCATCGAACCTGATGATGGGGAACTTCCGGGCAATGGCGATGGTCTGGCCTATGACTGCCTGGCGCACCTCGTGCTTCAGGAAGTCGAGCTGGGCGGTGTCGTTCCAGGGCATGCTGGTGCCGTCGTTTCCGTGGTAGATGTACCGGGACTGACCGGTGTAGCGGTCATGCCGCTTGAAGACCACCGAGGCGTCCCTGCGGTCCCAGTAGCCGTCTTCGATCTGGATCTCCACCCTCTCGTCGCCCGAGAGGTTCGTGCCGGTGAAACGGTATGCCGGGAAAGGCGGATGGTCCAGCTGGATGAACCAGTCGGGGTGCTCGATGACCCACCTTGAATAGATACCCATATGGTTGGGAACCATGTCGGTGGCCATCCTGATGCCGTAGCGCATGGCCCGGAGCTTGAGGTTCTCGAACGCCTCGTCGCCGCCGAGCTCGTATGCAATGGAATAATCATAGATGGAATAGGCCGAGGCTGCCGCCTCGGGGTTGCCGGTCATCTGCTTGATGGTGCGCGACGCTGGGCTGCGCTCCCAGATGCCGATCAGCCACAGACCTGAGAACCCCCACCGGGCGAGCAGCTCCAGTTCCTCGTCCGGGATCTGGTCTATTCTCGAGATATCCCGGCCGTATTTTACCGAAAGCTGGTGCAGCCACACATAGACGCTCTTGGCGATGAGCACGAGGCTTGCCATCCAGTCGAGGTCGGCGCTGAACCGCTCGATGTCTTCATAGTCCTTCAGGGTGAAGAAGGGCACCAGTGCGCTCCCCGGACCCATGAAGCGCGCCTTTGTCTCCTCCTTGATGAGGTCAAGACTGCTCAAGAGCCTGATGTAGAGTTCTGCCAGTACATGGCCCCAGTGGATGCGCATGAATTCGAGCTGGTCATAGAGCGAATGCGGACAGGCCCTCAACGGGGCCATGAGCAGGTCGAGCAGGGTGAGGCCCAGTGCGCCCAGGGGGGGCTGTGACCTGAAGAACTCGTCAAGGGCGGTGATGATGTCGAGGTAGGGGGTCTCCTCCCGCAGAGGCTTGTCGTCGAAGAGTTCCTTGTAATTGGTGAGCGCCGGGTTCTCGTTGGAGATGTAGAGCAGGAGCATCTCCTCCATGGCGATGAACCTGTTCGGAACCCCGTCGGTGGCGGAGGCAATGTATTCCTTTACCGTGAGCTTGCCCTGATAGACGGCAACAGGCGGGAAATGATCGATGAACCTCTCCATGGTAAGATCGACATCGGGGTGCTTGGCAGAGGCGTATTCGTAGGCGTCTTTGATGATGTTGGGGTTGACCTGTCTCCTGTAGAGCCCGATCATGAAGTGCAGGATCTCGTCGATGAGCCCCATGGCATTGACGTCGGAAGGCCGCACCGCCTTATCGGGATGCGCCGCAGTGTCGCGCACCCGGTTCATCCTGTCCGCGAATTCCCTGGCCGCCCTGGGCGAGGTGAACACTACGTTGCCTGTCAGGCTGAACAGGGACTGGTCGAACTGGTAGAGGCTTCGGGCCGCGCGGGAGATATGGAATTCGTACATCGTCTCAGATCCTCACCATCGGCGGATTACACTTGATAAGTGCCATCAGATTTTTATGCCATGCCATTCTAACATTCTTCAAGGTTGTAGCAGAATGTATGGGAACAGGGCCTGTCAGTCAAGACAAAAGCGTGGCGATATTCCGTGACCATAACCCTCTATGACAAGAGGTGTGTGGTTTGTGCTGATATCGCTATAACCGGGAAATCCTCCCGTAGATTTTCTTCACCCTCATAGGGTAGTTTTTGCTCCCGCCGCTGTACTTGTACAGCGCCTCATCGAAGCTCCTGGAAGACTTCAGGCAGTCGCGCAGGATCTCTGAACCCACATCATAGTTGTTCCTCAGATAGAACAGATCCCGGTACGTGATCCCCCTCCTCTTCAATTTGTCCCGGTGCGCCCTCGGGTTTACCTGCATGGCGCCGATACATCCTATGGAACTCATTGCGTCTGCGCGGAATCTCGATTCCATGTGGGCGATGCTTATCACCTTGAGACGATCCACCTTCCACCTTTGTGCGAATGCATCGATATATCTCGCATGAACAGCGGCAATTTCGGGGTCAAGATTCGGATGCAGATAGTTTATCAGCTCAGCAGTACTCACCGTGTTCATGGAGTAGCCTCCTTGAACGGGGACGGCAGCAAGAACCACCAAAGCAAGGATCATGCAAATAAGCTTCATCTCTTATCCTCCTTTGTTTGGTTTTTGGTTTCTCAGGGTGGATTTCAGGTATTATTTTTTTGTGAAGCTGGAAGATACAATTTCTGAACAGGAAAATCAAGGCTTAAGTGTTTTCATCTCATATATCAAGGAGTTGCCTGATGATTCGGTCACGAAGCGAGGGATTTGGAGCCTGTCATGAAAGATCAAGGCCGTGCCTCACCAGGCTAGGGACGCGCCCAAGATGGTGAGTATCTCACGCTTTGCCCGACAGGGCCTTCTCCACCTTTTCCACGATCCGCTGAAAGGCCATGCCTGCGACACAGCTCATATTATGGAGCATGAAGGGTCTTCCCGTATCCGTATCCCTCACCACGGATGCATCGATGGGGATCGCGCCCAAAAAAGTGATGTCCAGGTCCCTTGCTGCACGCTCTGCGCCTCCTGCCTTGAAGAGATCTATGGCATGACCGCAGTGGGGACAGGAAAAGGTGCTCATGTTTTCGATGATTCCGAGCATTTTCAGCTGCAGCGCCTTTGCAAACTCCACGCTCTTGCGTGAGTCCAGCAGTGCGACATCCTGGGGCGTAGTGACGATGACGGCATACAAAGGACGGTCCGCATGGGCCTGTCTGATGATCTGGGCAACGGACAGCGGTTCGTCGCCGGTACCTGGCGGGAGGTCCACGATAAGGAAGTCAAGCTCACCCCAGTCCACGTCCTTGATGAAATGCCTCATGATCGTATGCTTCATGGGGCCCCGCCAGATAATCGGCTGGTCCTTGTTTTCGAGCAGGTTTCCCACGGAAACGACCTTTAGGTTCTTATATGCCTCAACCGGAAGCATATAACCTTCTTCATTTCCATGAAGTGTTTTATCCTCCACACCGAGGATCTTCGGGATATTGGGCCCGTGAATATCTCCGTCCAGAACCCCCACGGCATATCCATCCCGCGCCAGTCCGGCTGCCAGATTCGCTGCCACGGTGGACTTGCCGACACCCCCCTTTCCGCTCATTACCATTATGGTATGCCTGATCAGTGACATCCTCTCCCTGATCTTCGCATTATCATCTTCGTTTTTTTTTGCTGGAGTCTTATCTTTTATGTCAATCATCAGCTGCCCCGATCACGCGAGAGTAACAAATGATGACTAGCACATATCCACTGTTACCTCAAGGACGGGAGGTTCTTGGGATGGATCCTTCACAATATTTTTACCAAGCATCCACCACCTTCGTCTGGGGCCTCACAGAACCCAGGGAGGCATAGGCATAGTCCCTCACATACCAGGAGGGATCCTCCACGACAACCCTATCCAGTAGTCTCGCCGCTTCATGGGTGGGTATCTTCCCGAGCGCCCAGCATGCCTTTGTCCTTACATTCAGCTTGGGGTCCTTGAGCCCGACGGCTATGGTCCCCACCATCGATTCATCCCTGCGATAACCGGCCTCCATCAGGGCATTCAACCTCACCCTGGCGCTTGGGTCCTGCATCAGACGGAGCAGGTCTTCTTTAGACAGGGCCCCCGGATACATGGCCACAACGGTGTATCTCTCCCGCTCAAGGGTTGATGCGGCATATCGGGGTATCATGTCCGGGTGAGTTTTGATCCGCGCCAGCAGATATGCACCGTGAAAGGCCGGGATGAAGGTCGATAAATACCCCATAACCAGCAGTATCGAAACCGCCTTGTTCCACATGAAAACCCTCTCCAGGGCCAGGGCGATCCACGAAAGGATCAGGGCGGTGATAAACACGAGCGGTCCGGAGAAAAAGAAGAAGCCGATCCCGTTGCGCATATATCTATTGGGATCAAGTGTCTTCGCGTACTTTTGCATGATCCTGTTTCCATGGTTCGCTGCCAGGCCATCGGCAGGCAGCAGGATGGACCTGCAGGGCCGCTCCGACGTGTCCGCCACAAAGGCAGCGCCTTTGACGGCGCACGGATTGTCCGACCGTATCCACAGGGTTCCATGGGGGGTGTGGCCCAGGTCGGTTATTTCACCGGATATGGCGATCACGTTCTGTGACCTTGCCGAGACGGGCTTGATGACATCGGCAGCCAGGAGGGTGTGCTCGTAATAGATATCGCTCAACGGCTCGGTTATTCTCAAGGCGAGCATGGAATCCCTTATGGCCAGGAACGACGGGCTTGTTAAGGCAATAATGACCAGGGGCAGAAGGATGACCACGCAGAAAGCGCCCCATCGTTTGAAGCTCGGTTGTCTGCAGCCCTTGCCTCTGATGGAGAGAAGCCAGACGGCGATGAAGAGCACAGGGCAGACCATGCCGAAACAGATCGATACCCAGGGCATGTCCAGGCTGAAGGAGAAGTAGGTGCACACCAGCGCAGAGGCTGCCACGGCCACAAGGTCAAACCGCGTTAACCGGCCCCACAACCAGGCTGGAAACGTGAACACCATGCATACCATGGCATTCAGGGTGCCCAGAGTCATGCCGAAAAACAGCGCAGCCGCCAGCTGATGGCTCAGGCCATGGAGCAAGGGGTCGTCCGGAGTGATGAGTGGGGTCATAGCGAACCGGACCATCAGCCCCATCTCTGAAGCAATCCTCAAGGCATGGGCCCTGACAAAGACCAGCCCGAACAGGGTATAGAGAAGAATACATGCAAGGCTCGCCCAGAAGGTTGCCTTATACCATGCGTTGATATCCCGTGGCGCATTGCCCGCACGCAGGGGTCTGGACAGGGGCGAGAAGATACCTGTCTTCCCGGGGCCCGAGGGCTCAGAACCTTTGACGAGCTCCTCCATGGCCTCCCCCATCGCGGACTATCCTGCAGGTGCCTGCGTGCTCTTCTTGTATGCGCTCAGGAGACTTTCGATCTCTTCATTGGACTTGACGCTTTTCCTGCCCCTGACCGCCTCGACATCAGACCTGGCAGTCCAGATATTCTTGAAATTCCTTGTCTGCTTGGTGAAACCGATGAAGTTGGCAACTGCATCATCGCAGACGTGGGTGAACCGCCGGTTGTCCAGCGATGCTATATCCCTGATCTTTTCCACCAGGTTCTTGTCCAGCCGCATGACGTAGCGTATCCTTTTTTCGGATGTATCGTTCCTCGGGCCTACATACCTTCTCTTCTGACGAAGCGGCACTTTCCCGTCGAGTTCACCCTCTTTCCTGAAGATATAAGCGTCCAGTGCGGCCCCGACAAAATCAACCATAGCGATATTGAGCATCCGGGAAATGACCCTGAGCTCGCTCAAGTTGTTCGGTTTAAAGTACATCATAAAACGTGAAGATACCTTTTCCTCATTTGCGCGAATCACAGATGCACCTCCTCGCTATTTCCGGCAAAATATGCGTGTAAAATGATATCGGGCTCATGACCCGTGGTATGTTTAAAAGACCGTGCTCCCCGTGAACAGACATCAGACTTCCATGATCTCTTTTTCTTTCGCTGCAAGCAGTTCGTCGATCTGCCTGATGGAGCTGTCGGTGAGGTCCTGTACCTTGTCCTGGGAGCTCTTCAGCTCGTCCTTGTTGATCTCTTTTTCCTTTTCAAGGTCTTTCAGGAGGGCGTTTGCGTCCCGGCGATGGTTGCGGACCTCCACGCGGAATTCCTCGGCCGTCTTTTTGATCATCTTCACGAGGTCCCGCCTTCTCTCTTCATTCAGGGGCGGGATGGGAACGCGGATGATCCTGCCGTCGTTGCTGGGTGTCAGGCCGAGCTCGGATTTCATTATGGCCTTCTCAATGGGCGCCATGGCGCCCTTGTCCCATGGCTGTATGGTGATGAGCCTGGCCTCGGGCACCGCCAGTGAAGCCAGCTGGTTCATGGGCGTGGGCGTACCGTAGTAATCGACCATGATGCCGTCCAGGATGCCTATGGATGCGCGGCCTGTGCGTACCTTCTGCAAAGAGGCCTTCATGGAATCAATGCTCTTGTTCATGTCGCGCTTCATATCAGTGATAATCTCATCAACCATTACACGCCCCTCCTCGTTCTGAGAACCGATCCGACTTCTTCTCCTTTCAGGAGTCTTGCCAGGCTCTCGTGCTCGAAAATATTGATGACTCTTACCTCAAGGGAGTTCTCACGGCATAGGGATATGGCAGCTGCATCCATGACGCCGAGGTTCATCTTGAGAACCGAGTCATAGTCCAGCTCCTTATAAAACTGAGCATCATCATGCTTCATGGGGTCTTTGTCATAAATGCCGTTTACCTTCGTGGCCTTTATGAACACATCCGCCTTTATCTCGAGCGCCCTCAATGCGGCCGTGGTGTCGGTTGTGAAAAACGGGCTGCCGGTTCCGCCTGCAAAGATGACGACCCTCCCCTCTTCCAGGTGGCTGATTGCCCTTTCGCTTGCGACAGGTTCGGTCATGGAGGGTATGGGGATGGCGCTCATGAGGGTGCACTTCTGAGACAGGGCAATGAGCGCGCTCTTGAATGCCAGGGCGTTCATCACCGTGGCGAGCATGCCCATCTGGTCGGCGCCCACCCTTTCGATGACGGACCCGGAGCTTATCCCGCGGAAGAAATTCCCGCCGCCGATGACAAGTCCTGTCTGTACCCGGGCATCAACAGCCGCCTTCACCAATGCCGCGAAACGCACGAGTGTGGAGTCATCGATGCCGTACCCTTTGCCTCCGGCCAGCGCCTCTCCACTTACCTTGAGGAGTATCCGTCTATAATGCAAGCCGACCCTCTAGATCTCTTCGCCCACCTGATACCGGACGAATCTTCTGATCAGGCATTTTTCACCGGTTTTTGCCATCAGCTCTTCGAGGAGCCGCTTCATGGACTTGTCCTGATCCTTTACAAAGGGCTGGTCAATGAGGCAGCGCTCGGAATAGAATTTGGCGAGCTTGCCCTCAACGATCTTCTCTATGACCTTCTCCGGCTTGCCGGTCTTGAGTGCCTGATCCTTGAGGATTTCCTTTTCCTTCTCAAGGATATCCTGAGGCACCTCATCCCTGGTTACCCAGTCGGGATTGGCTGCGGCTATCTGCATGGAAACGTCTTTGACAAAGTTGTTGAAGTCTTCGGACTTGGCAACAAAGTCACTCTCGCAGTTCACTTCCACGAGTACGCCGATCTTGCCGCCCATATGGATATATGAGGCCACCGTCCCCTGGCTGGCCTGCCTGCCGGAACGCTTGTTGGCCACGTCGATGCCCTTTTTCCTGAGTATCTCGACCGCCTTTTCGAAGTCCCCGCCCGTCTCCTCGAGGGCCTTCTTGCAGTCCATCATGCCTACTCCGGTCTTGTCTCTGAGCTTTTTAACAACTTCTGATGTTATCTGCACTCTATACCTCCGTTGCGTGTGCTATGCGGTTTCTTCTTCGTCGGTTGCGTTTGCGATCGGCGCTGCTTCAGGGGCCTTGCCTTTGGGAGGCTTGCTGTCCTTGACGATGATCTCGATCTCGTGTTCGAGTCCCTTGCCCATAGGCTCTGCACCTGCGGCCTTGGGCTTGCCCTGGACCTTTTCCTCGGCTGCGGCTTCCTTCTGCTCCGTGGCGAGTTTCTCCTGCCAGATGTGGCTGCCCTGATCCACCGCATCGGCGATCTTGGATGTAAACAGCCTGATGGCCCGGATGGCATCGTCATTGCCGGGAATGACATAATCGATGAGCGTGGGATCGCAATTGGTGTCCACGATGGCCACTATGGGTATCTTCAGCTTCTTGGCTTCCTGGACGGCGATATATTCGCGAGAGGGGTCCACGATGTAGAGCACATCGGGAAGCCCGTTCAGATCCTTTATCCCATGCAGAGAGCGCTCGAGTTTCATCTTGTGGCGCTTCATCATGATCTGTTCCTTTTTGGGATAGTTCTCGATGGAGCTGTTGTCGATGATTGATTCGAGCCACTTGAGCTTGTCCACGCTCTTGCGGATGGTGGCAAAGTTCGTGAGCGTCCCGCCGAGCCAGCGGTAATTCACGTAAAATGCCCCTGCCCGCTGGGATTCTTCCTCGATGGCGTCCTGGGCCTGCTTCTTGGTTCCGACGAACAGGACCTTTCCACCGTTGGCCGCCGTTTCACGGATGACATCACAGGCCTTTTCGAAGAGCTTCTCTGTCTTCTGAAGATCGATGATATGAATGCCGTTGCGTGATCCGAAAATGTAGGGTTTCATCTTGGGATTCCATCTCGGTGTCTGATGGCCGAAATGGACCCCTGCCTCGAGCAGCTGCTTCATGGTGACGACTGACATGTGTTACCTCCTTGGTTTTTCCTCCGCCCTGCAAGGCCCATCCTTAAATGAGATAAGGACACCTTAGACCTCGACATACTACCGGGCGTGTGTGCTGGATGAGCCCTTTACCATACAAGATTTCAGGTTTCAAGGGCTTAATGCTGTAACTTTATAAAATGAGCCGTTCACATGTTGTGCAAAAGGTCGAAAGTTCCTGTCTGACCGTTGTACGACGGGAACGTCTGCATTTTTTGACCCGTACAGGTGATGGATCCTGACGGAGACAAGCTCTTCGCTTGTCTCCGTCAGGATCCATCACCTGTACGGGTCAACTTTTCGCGCCTTCAACAATGGGTGCGGATTTCTGCATGCCCCTAAGATCTTTATTTGAAAAGCACTGAGAGTTCCTTGAAAAGATCCGTTCCGGCCTTCTCCATCAGCATGAAGGCAATGGTCTCTGTCGGGTACACAAGCACCCCGAGACGGGCCATGGCGTCAAGCGAAGCCGCCATGTCACCGGACCTTCTTGAGCAGACGGCATCACAGGCGACAACAACCCGGTATTGAGCATCGAGCAGGTCCATGGCGGTCTGCATGACACATACATGCGCCTCGATGCCGCACAGGACGGCCGTCTTTCTGCCCGTGGACTTGATGGCCTTCCGTATTCCCTCCTCCCGGTAACAGCTGAAGAAAAGCTTTTCATGCCGTGTTATCCCGTCCATGTGCCCTGCCACTTCGGGGACGGTCTCCCCGAGACCCCTGGGGTATTGTTCGGACACGACAACAGGGATACGGCAGGCCTTGGCCGTCTCAATGAGAATAACGCTGTTCCTCGCGCAGGAATCCTTCAGATCCGGATCCATGGCACTATGAAGCTTCTCCTGGAGATCAATGACCAGAAGCAAACAATTGTCTTTCTGAAGGAATGCACCCATTACCATCTCCTCTGTCTAGCAGTACCGGGCCATGAGCCGTGTTTGAATCCCGGCCGGAAAAGCGACTTGATTCCGACGTATTGTATCAGGAAAAAATGAGCGGATAAACGGCCGCATAGACCAGCGCAGGAATCAGGTTCCCCACCCGGATGGAGGTAAGCCCCATCAGGTTGATGCCGATGCCCAGGATGATCATGCCCCCGGTCGAGGTGATGGAGGCAAGCACCGCAGGCTCCTGTAAGAAGGCGATATGCGACGCCAGCAGCGTCAGGCTCCCCTGCACCACGAATACGCTTATGGCGGAAAAAGCCACCCCTATGCCCAGGGTTGATGCAAGTGCGATGGACGACACCCCGTCGAGCATGGACTTGAGATACAGCGTGTCCGGGTTGCCTGCGGTGCCGTCCTGGATGCAGCCGATAATGACCATGGCCCCGGTGATAAACAGCAGGGTAGAACTCATGAACCCCTGAACAAAGGTGGCCGAGGTGGAATTGAAACGCACCTTGAGGTGTTCCCCAATACGCTCGACGCCCCGCTCTATCCTCATGATTTCCCCGGTCAGGGCGCCGAGCAGCAGGCACGCGACGGAGGGAATGAGCCCTTGGGCCGAAATGGCCATCTGCAGGCCTATGACGACCACGGCCAGACCCAGCGCCTTCATGAGGGTTTCCTTCAGGTCATTGCCTATGCGTTTTCCAGCGATGATCCCCACCATCGATCCCGCCAGAACCGCTGTTGTGTTTGCGATGGTGCCAAGCATAAGGAGCCCTTTCCCTGTATATTTCTATCAGATCCCGTCATTGATTCCACTACCGGACACGCGAGTCCCGGGTCAATGGTTAATAATGCACCTTTTCTTGCGCATAAATCCCCATGAAGACCTTTTTTGTCCGGTCGATTTCCTGATAAACCTTCCCGCTTGGGCTTGAAAAACCAAAAAAACAGGTAATGTATACCACATAAAGTGACGAAAATAGAGTTGATGCAGGTATCTCGTTGAGGATTGCAACCATGTTTCATATTATTCCCCATGAAGATTACAACCAGTCCTTGAGGATAAAAAGATTCCTCATGGCCTTCGGCTCGTATGTCATGTGGATGGTGCTGATTCTCTACTGTTATACCCTGGACCTTTTCCGCATGAGCCTGCTCCAGACACTGGGAGTCTGCGCCGTGGTCTTCACGCTGAACGTCATCATCTATGCCGTCATCCGCAGCGGGCTGAACCATCGTTTTAAAGATCCGAGCCTCACCGAGATCCAGATGATCATCGGCACGATCGTGGTCATGGTCATGACCTATCACCTGAATCAGGCCCGCGGCATCATGCTCATCAACTACATGGTGGTCTTCATCTTCGGAATATTCAGGTTGAACCTGCGTCAGTTCTGTGCCCTTGCCGTCTTTGCCGTGCTGGGCTACGGATTCATCATCGTGCTCCTGCATGCCAATCACCCGCAGGTCATCAATATAAGGGTGGAGCTCATCTACATGGTCACACTGGGATCAGTGCTTGTCTGGTTCTCCTTTATGGGGAGCTACATGAATGTGCTCAGGAAAAAACTCAGCGTTGCGAACAGCGAGCTGAACAATGCCATGCAGATCATAAAACAGAAGGCCATCCACGATGACCTTACCGGGGTGTTCAACAGGGGCTACCTGTTCCATGTCCTGCAACGCGAAAAGGCCCTTGCAGACAGGGAAGACTGTCTTTTCTCGGTATGCATCTTCGACCTGGATGATTTCAAGAAGGTGAATGACACGTACGGCCATTTCTGCGGCGACGTTGTCCTGAAAACCATGGCCCAGCATATCAAGGGGAACATCCGTCAGCAGGACTACCTCGCCCGCTACGGGGGTGAGGAGTTCGTCCTTATCCTCGCGTACCCGAACATTACGGATGCGCTGGCCTGCGTGGAGAGGCTCCGGATGATGATAACGGAAATTGCGTACCCGGGCCTGCCCGAGGATCTCCGGGTCAGCGTCTCCATGGGCCTTACGCGCTATCAGCACGGTGAATCGATCGATACCCTGATGGTACGGGCCGATGACGCCCTGTACCGGGCCAAGCGTTCGGGCAAGAACACTATCTCATGCGATCCGGCCTATCCAATTGAGGCTAGCGGTCAGCAATATTCTGCTGCCTGACCAGATAGTCGATAAGAACTTGAGGACTTTCCAGAAGGACCTGAGCGCCGTTAGCCAGGAGTGCGCCGGAGTCCTGGTATCCCCATAAAACGCCGAATGCGGCCATCCCGGCCCTGTTGGCAGTCTGCATGTCGATGCCGCTGTCTCCTACAAAGATGCAGTGCTCTGCGGCCACACCCATCCTCTCCGCACAGATTCGGGCACCTGTCGGGTCAGGCTTTCTTGGAATATCCCAGGTGAGGCCCCGCACCTCGTCAAATTCCCACCGTGACAACAGCGAGTTCGCCATGAGCTTGGTGAAGGCGTCGAGCTTGTTCGAGAAGATGGATATCTTGATACCCAGACCCACGAGACCGTCCAGCAGTTCGGGGACTCCGGGGTAAGGCCTGGTCTTGGCATGCCACCTGGATTTGTATTCTTCCCTCATGGCCTGCACACTCGCGGCAACCGCATCAACCGTGCGGCTCTCTTCGGGCAGTGATCTCATGGCCAGCACCTCGATACCCTCACCAACGAACTCCAGGTACCTTTCAACGGGATGGGCAGGAAACCCGAGCCCCTGTAATGCGGCATTCATGGAGTCGGCAATATCCTCAATGGTATCGAGCAGGGTGCCGTCCATGTCGAATATGACCGCCAGGCATTTCTTCTGCATGGGATTCATGGTGAGAAGATACAGATTTCCGGCCGCAGAATCCATAAAAAACGGATCCTGAACATCCATATCCTGTTTATCGAGGCGGTGCAGTGCCTACAGTTCCCTGCCCACCTTGAATGCATGGCCTACCACTTCGCCGAGCTTGTGATACGTTTCACAAGAGGTTGAATAGATCAGCGGATCCACCAGAAGGGCATCTATCTTATTTCCCTGTATGCACTCCTGAGAGATGTATGACTGGGTGATCTCCCCGATAACCAGGGTGTGGCTCCCCAGATCAAGGGTGTGAAGCAGCTTGCATTCCAGGTTTACCGGGCATTCGTTTATGAGCGGGATGTCAGGGTTTTCCCCTCTGGTAACCTTGAACAGGTCGGATTTGTCTCTGTCCCTGCCAGAATAAATGCCGCAGTAATCGACGATCTTCGCCATCTTGCTCGAAGGCACATTCACCGAAAAGCAGTGGTTCGCTTCAATGCCCTTAAGGGTGTGCCTGCCTTTGCGTATGGCAACCGATACCGTCGGCGGCTGGTGCGATGCTATGCCGCACCATGCCACGGTCATGAAGTTGGGCTTGCCGTCCACCTCGGTTCCGATGAGGACCGACGGCATGGGGAACAATATCGTTCGAGCACCCTGTTTTACCTTCTCCATGTTGTCTCCTTTCATGTCAGGTCGGGTATGTGAACATGAACCGGATTCGTGGTGGACATGCATCTCGGGTGGGTCTTCCTTCAAGATTGAGACCATATTCTCTACATATACGCGATATCCTTTTCAGACTCAACAGCAGGAGCTTCTTTTACGGCGCGGTTGTTCCCGCATAAGGGTCAAAGGAATAGACCCCAAGACATTAACCATGTTTTTTTAATCATCGGTTTTTCATGCATCAGGTGCCTTATTTATATATCCATTCAAGCGCCTTGAGGTACACATGGTAACTGGCCTGGATCATGGATATGATCTCATCCTTGGTGAACAGGCGGCCTTTCCCTATCCCCGGGCAGCTGAGCCGCACATCATCCCAGGCGTCGATCGAGCGCATGTTCTGGAACCAGAAGGGAAAGGTGATGCACTGGATGGGCCTGACTGGATAGACGACACAGCCGTTCTCATAGAAGATGCATCTGCCGTCTTCGGTTTCACGTGCCTTGTACCCGTCGCTGAACGGGTCAAGCATCCTTCCGGTGAGGACTTCGAGGGGTATTTCGAGGTATGAGGCAATTCTTTGGGCCTCATCCTGGTCCACGTACACGATACCCGGCTCTCCGTTGCAGCACAGACCACACTGCGTGCACTGAAACCTCACACCTTTGTCGAAGAAATAACTCCTGTTCCGGAGGGATTCAATGAAGCCATCCTTATCCTTGCTCATCATGTTGCCCCGTTCTCAGCTTTTTGTGGTAATTCTCCGGGCCTCACAATGCATTTTTTCCCAAGCCTTCCCCCGGTGGATTTCCCGCATGAAAATATAGTACACACCGCATAGAAATTGCAAAAAAAATGCTTGCCATTTCATGATAATTCCTATACCAACCAAGCAGGAAATCAGGAAAGGAGAGGTGCTACAATGGCTTACGTTATTACTGATGAATGCATCGCCTGTGGAACTTGCATCGATGAATGTCCAGTTGAAGCTATCAGTGAGGGTGAAGACAAGTACTCCATTGATCCGGAACTTTGCACCGATTGCGGTGCCTGTGCGGACGCCTGCCCCACAGACGCTATCATACCTGGGGAATAAGGATTATTCATCAAAAGGCCCGGAAGATTATCCTTCCGGGCCTTCAAATTTTCTTTGTTGCCGGATGGTTATCCGGTCTGTCTGCTGCCTATTTCATCTTTCCAATAGATTGTTCAACCTGAATACGTAAAGGCTCCTGTAACAGGATACGTACTATGCTGCACTGCGTATGATGATTATCATCAGATTTGATCCCCCACCTGATCCCCATGCAGGCGGTCCATCTTCCACGGATCAGGATGAGGGTGTCTCACTCCCGCCGGATTAAGCAGCTTCTCAAACGCATTTTCCATCCTGCTCAGAAACCCGGCCGGCGGGTCTACAGGGACGCCTTGTATCAGCCCCTGCTGGTCAGCTTGGCCCTCAAAACATTTGAAAGGGAGAAGGTGACGACCTTTCGCGGTGAGATCGTGATCTCCTGTGCCGTCTTCGGATTACGGCCTCTGCGGGCTGATTTTTCCCTGATCTTCCATTTCCCGAATCCGGATATGCTTACCGGCTCCTTCTTTGAGAGATTACCCTTGATGATATCGATAAACGTCTCGATTCCATCACTGGCCTCTTTCCTGGACAGGCCTGTATTTAGAACGATCTCATCAATGATACCGCTCTTTGTGAGGGTTCCCATCTGGCACTTACCTCCTTTATGTTCGAGGGATGTCTATAACTACATAAAATTATTAATGCAGATACATGCACATGTCAATATCCGAATGGATGATATGAGTGTTTTGGAAAATTGAGAAGCCCCATATCACGGGTCATTATGATCTTGATGTGTGCAATCCTGATCATCTGCACCTCATGATTCACCCCGAAGGTGAAGGGAAACAGGTGTATCTTGCCCGCCAGATCCTCTTCATCGATGGGAAAGATCTTCATCTTCCACCTGAGCGCGCGCATACGCGGTATCAGGTCTTTCAGGTCTTCCCAGGAGAAGCACTCGTTCCAGTAATCCTCTTCCTGGATGCCGGTGGGGTTTGTATTTTCCTTGATGATTTCATACCTTCCTGCAGAAGGTACGGTAACCTGGATGTTATATCTTCTCATACCCCTCCTATCGTCAAGCGGAAAGGCGGTCTTGAGACCCTTGTAACAAGTCTGCTATTAGTATGGTTAACGCTGTTCGGGCCAAAGTCAATGGCGTCCGGGAGAGATTTCTGAGCCAGCTGAATATCCGTCCCTAACAGGGATGAATCCCAGGTATTTTACGATTTATCTCAAGCCGTGCAGAGATTGTTTCACGAGTATCAGGATAAGACCTTCAATGCCGCCTTCACGTGCTCGGCAGGTATGAGCCTCATGGATTTCCGGTTTGAGACGCTGTCGCGGTTTGCCTCCGGGATGACGGCCTGGGTGAAGCCCATCTTCATGGCCTCCCTGATGCGTGCTTCCATGTGGTTTACCGGCCTCAGCTCGCCTGAAAGGCCGATCTCGCCGATGAACACCGTCCCCTTGGGCACGGGCCTGTCGAAGGCGCTCGATGCCACAGCCATGACCAGGGCAAGGTCCACGGCAGGTTCGGTCACCTTGAATCCGCCCGCGATGTTCACGACTATGTCCGAGGCGGCCAGAAAGATGCCTGCCCTCTTTTCGAGTACCGCCAGCAGGACCGCCAGCCGGGAAGGGTCCGAGCCCATGGCTATCCTGCGGGGCATGCTGAACGTGGTTTTGCTCACCAGGGCCTGGACCTCCACCACAAAGGCCCTGCTCCCCTCAATGGTTGCCATGACAGCGCTGCCCGGGACCTCGCCGCCAAGGCCATGGATAAAGATGGAGGAAGGGTCCTTCACCTCGGCCAGGCCAGTGGCCTTCATCTCGAACACACCGATCTCACCGCTCGTGCCGAACCGGTTCTTCACGGTCCGCACGATCCTGTAAGCCCCGGTATCGTCCCCTTCGAAGGTCAGCACCGTGTCCACCATATGTTCGAGCATCTTGGGGCCGGCTATCCAGCCGTCTTTCGTCACATGGCCCACGATGAAGACCGTTACGCCCTTGCCCTTTGCCATCTCCATGAGGATGCCGGCACAGTGCCTGATCTGGGAAACACTTCCCGGGGGCGCCTCCAGCGAGGAGGAAAAAATGGACTGGATGGAATCGATGATGACAAGGTCACTTGAGATGCCCTCGGTTTCATCCCTGATCCTCTCAAGGACCACCTCCGGGTACACCATGATCCCGTCCGAATCGACGCAGAGCCTGTGCGCACGCATCTTCAACTGGGGTGCCGATTCCTCCCCGCTGACATAAAGGACCTTTACGCCTGAAGAGGCCAGTCGGTGCGCCATCTGGAGCATGAGCGTGGACTTGCCTATCCCCGGGTCGCCTCCCAGAAGCACGAACGAGCCGCCCACCACCCCGCCGCCAAGCACCCGGTCGAGCTCACCTATTCCGCAGGGTTTGGTGAAGGTTTCGTGGGATTCGATATCCTTGAGCCTGAGCGGCTTCTGATGGCTCGATCCTCGTGGACCGGCGGCCTTTTCCACCTCGAAAACATCTTCTTCGAGTGTATTCCAGTCCCCGCATTGGCTGCATCTTCCCATCCACTGGGGATGCGTCGCCCCGCACGCTGAGCAGCGGAAGAGTCTCTTCGGCCTGGCCATTACTGCTGGGTTACCCGCAGGACCTCTTCGATGGTCGTAACGCCGTCCTCTACCTTGCGCGCCCCGTCTTCCCTGAGGGTATGGAGCCCCTCGCCGACAGCCTGTTTCTTGATGATGTTCGAGTCAGAGGTCTTGAGGATGGTGCTCTTGATGGAATCGCTCATCTTGAGGATCTCGTAGATGCCGGTCCTGCCCTTGTAGCCGGTGCCGAGGCAATCCTTGCACCCTGCCCCCCGCCAGAGGAAGCCTTCCTTGCCCAGCATCTCCTGGGAAAGCCCGATCTCCAGGAGGGTCTCGCTCTCGGGAAAATACTGCTGCCTGCAGACAGGGCATATCTTTCTGGCAAGCCTCTGGGCCAGGATGGCGTTGACCGAAGAGGTGACGAGAAAGGGCTCGATACCCATATCGATGAGCCTTGTGATGGCGGATGACGAGTCGTTGGTGTGCAGGGTCGAAAACACGAGATGGCCGGTCAGGGCGGCCTGGATAGCGATCTCGGCGGTCTCCAGGTCACGTATCTCACCCACGAGTATCACGTCCGGGTCCTGGCGAACGATGGAGCGCAGGCCCGATGCAAAGGTGAGTCCGACCTTTGCGTTCACCGGGATCTGGCCGATGCCCTTGAGTTGGTACTCGATGGGGTCCTCTATGGTGAGGATGTTCTTGTCCGGGGAATTGATCCTGTTGAGCATGGAATACAGCGAGGTGGTCTTTCCGCTTCCCGTTGGCCCGGTCACCAGGATGATGCCGTGCTCCTGCTTGATGAGGTGTTCGATGATGGCAAGGTCATCAGTATAATATCCGAGCTCTTCCAGACCGAGCAGGACCGACGACTTGTCCAGGATCCTCATGACGACGCGCTCGCCGTTTACCGTGGGCACCGTGGAAATCCTGAGGTCCACCGAGTGGTCGCCCAGCTTTATCCCGATCCTGCCGTCCTGGGGAAGGCGCTTTTCCGCGATGTTCAGCGTTGCCATGACCTTGATGCGCGATACCACTGCCGGATGGAGCCTTTTGGGCAGGCTCAACACGTCGTGCAGGATCCCGTCGACACGGTACCTGATCTTCATGTCGTTGGGATATGGCTCCACATGGATGTCCGAGGCGCGCTCCCTGTACGCCTGTACCATGACCCTGTTCACCAGCCGTATGATGGGTGCCTCGGTCTCCATGGCCGTGATATCCTGGATGCTCTCGAGGTCTTTTAAGATCTCGTCCTCTTCCTCCTCGATATCTTCCATGATGTCCTTGGCGCTCGAATCCTTCATTTCCACCAGGCGGTTGATGGCGGTCATGATCTCCTGCTTGGGTGCCAGGATGCGTTTGATGTCCTTGAGGTGCATGATGCGTGAGATGTCGAAAAACGCCTCCTGCTCCACCGGGTCATGCACCGCCACCACCATGGTGTCGTGCTGCATCTTGACCGGGACCATGGCGTACTTCCTGAGATAACTCACCGGCAGTTTGTCAAGGACTGAAGGGTCCACCTCTATTTCCGAGATCGTCTGCACGGACGGGATATCCCACTGCCTTGAAAGGGCCGTGACCATGTCATGGTCGGATACCACCCCGGTGATCACCAGGGCGTCCTTGAGATGAATGCCCCTTTCGTTCTGGACTATCTTGGCCTTTTCAAGGGAGGCCTCGTCGAGAAGCTTCATCTCGAACAGCACGTTCTCAAGGCTTAATCGCTTCATTTTATGGCGCCCTTAGAGAACTTTGACGGGTCCTTCGCCTCTTCAGACCTTTTCTCCTTCTCCCTGAAAAGGGCCTCCACCCGCTGTTCCGTGTCAATGATCCTGGGTGTGAGGAAGATGTAGAGGGTGGTCTGTTCCCTGCTCTTGGTCAATGACTTGAAGAGATAACCGAGTATGGGAATATCGCCGAGCAGCGGCACCCTGTAATTGCTCAGAGAAAGGGTGTCTCCGGTTAGGCCGCCGATGACGATGGTGGAGCTGTCCTTCACGGTGACCGTGGTGCTGGCGGAGCGCTTCAGCGTAGTAGGTGCGTACTGCGCCTCGCCGGTCCCTGCCACCAGGGTGGAAATCTCCTGGAACAGCTTCATGCGGATATTGCCCATCTGGTTGATCTGGGGGGTGAGCTTTAACGTGACTCCCACGTCACGGTAGTCATAGCTGTTCACCGTGCGGTCGATATTGGTCGAATCGGTGTCCTGCCTTGTGAGGTAGGGCACGTTCTTGCCCACCTTTATCTCCGCCTCCTTGTTGTCCATGGTGAGGATCTGGGGGGTTGAGATGACATTCACGTCCGAATCCTTGCTCATGGCGTTGATGAACGAGGTCATGTTGGGGAAGGACACGGACGTGCTGCCCTGCGTGATGGTGATGGCTTCCCCGATCACTCCGAACAATGGACCTGAGGGGAGGCTGCCAGGTGAGGTGACAAAATTCTCTCCGGTCTTCCCCACATAGTACCCGGTCTTCTCTCCGCTGTCGTACTTGAAGTCGCTGGCATAGGTCCACTCCACACCCACCTTGAAGTCATTGGCGGCGTTCACCTCCATGATCATGGCCTCGACATAGACCTGCTTACGGGGGATATCCAGGTATTTGATGGTCTCCACGATGCTCTTGTACTGATAGGGATCGGCATAGATGATGAGTGAATTCGTCTCCTTGTCCGGGCTTATCTTGATGTTCTGTTCCTTTAACGCAGTATTCGGAGTTGTCCTTGCCCGGGTCTGCTGGGAGGCGCTCTGACCTGCGGCGGCGGTTACCGCCGCCGGGGCCTCCGGGTTCTCCGGAGTCGGTATCTCCGTGAGCACCTTGGCCAGGTCCTCCGCGTTGGCGTACTGGAGGTAGTAGACATGGATATCTTCCTTCCCCGACGGGGTTGGGATATCGAGCTTCTTGATCAGCTCTTCTATACCGTTGACATCCGTAGGCGCAGCCAGCACGATGAGTGAATTGGTCCTTTCATAGGGGATTATCTTGGTGGCGGTCTTCGTGCCTGCCACATCGGGCTGGCGCATGGCTCTCAGCCGCTGCACCTCCTCCTGTTTACCCTCGGCAAGGATGTCGTTGAGTTTCGAGGCCAGGTCCGCCGCAGATGCGTAGGTCAGCGGGATGATCTTCACCTCCTGGGCAAAGCCGGCCACGTCGACCACCTTGAGTATGTCCATGAGCTTCTTGATGTTCGCCTTGTTGTCGGTGACGATCATCACATTCGTCTGGGGATACGACAAAAGCTGGGAAGAGGCCTTGGACATGAGCGGCGTAAGCAGGTTCTTCATGTCGTTGGCTTCCACGTATTTTAGCTGGATGATCTGGGTAACCATGGTGTCGTCTCTCTGCAGCGGGGCCTCCATGGTGGTTTCCAGGCTCTTGGTAATCGCGTCCGCGGACCTGACGATCTTGGTCACCCCGCCCATGTCGACCGAGCCGAATCCGTTTACCTCGAGGACGCTCAGGAATACCCGGTATGCCTCGTCCAGGGTCATCTTCCTGGGAGAGATCACCGTGATCTTTCCGGTGACCTTGTCATCGATGATGAAGTTTTTGCCGGTGATGTCCGCTATGAATTTTATGAATACCTTGATATCCACACCGTCGAAGTCCATGGTTATGAACTGTCCGCCTGAATCTGGAGCGTTACCCGTCACGGGTTGTCTCGGTTCCTGGGCCGGCTGGGGTGCCGGCGGCGCCGGGGGGGGCGTCACGTTCATCCGTGGCTGTGTGACCTTCTGTGAAGAAGAACCGCTAACGCCGGTGCTTGCCCCGGTCTTCGCCTGCTGAGTCCCCTGATTTTTTGCAGTGTCCGGAGATTTGGTCTGTATGGCTGCAGAGCTTTGTGCAGGCTGCTTCGGTTGCGGCGCAGGCCCCTCATCCTGGATGAGCCTGGCGGCCCATATGCATGAGGCGCACACAAGCAAGATCAGAACAGCTCCAGAAATGACCCTGTGTATATCCATGGTTCCCCCTTATTCATCACTGCACGCGAATGATGTCTTCAAATTCTTTACGCCCTTTGAGCGAGGCCAGGTCGGGATCGCGCCTCGCCCATAGTCTCGCCTCAGGCTGCATGCCGCATGCCTGCCGTAAAGATGAAAGGGCTGCATCATTCTTTTTCAGTCTCGCATAGGCGCAGGCCATGTTGTAGAGCGGCTCCACGTAGTCAGCCGAGTTCCTCCGGGCCTGGATGAAAAAAGTCAGCGCCTTTGCAGGATCTTCCATAGCTAATAGCACACTTCCCATATTATTCAATAACCGTGCGTCATTCGGTCTCAATTTTTGTGCCCTCGAATATGTTTCGAAAGCCTTGTCAAAGATCTTGTTCTCATAGTAGATGCTGCCGAGTTTCAGATATGCCTCTGCAGATGAAGGATCCATGGAGATGATCCGTGTATAGACCTCAATGGCGTCCAGACCCTGCCCCTTTGTTTGCAGCCTGTCGGCCTTATTCATAAGGTCAATGATCCGCCTTGGGTCGGCCTGGACCGATTGCGCGGCCTGAGGGGCGGCACCCTGGTTCTTGCCCATGGCCCCGATACCGTAGAGCACCGCTGCCGTGAGCGCGGAGCCGAGGATGACGGCCGCTATGACTATCCAGTAGATCCTGTAGGGCCGGTTCCCCTCCCTCAAATCCCTGCCGGAGGAGACCTGCCTGTTCATCTGGCTCCTCTTGAGTGCCTCGTAGATGGAGCTCATACGTCGCCCTCCGCGATGCTCCTCAAAAGCACCATGGTTTCAGGCCCGGTAACCCCGTCCCTTTTCAGCCCGAATACCTCCTGGAACTTCTCGATACCCTGGGCCGTCTCAACCCCATATACGCCGTCAGGGGTGATGGATAACATGCCGAGCCCGGACAGGACCTTCTGTATCTTCTCCACCTCTTCACCGGTCATGTTCAGGGAATATACGGTCTCATGCAGGGGCTTTGCATACGGGACCATGACATTCCACCGGTAAAGGGCCTCGAAATCACGCAGCGGGATCTCGATGACCGCCCTCTTCTTCCCGACAACCCGGACAAAGGACGCATCCGACTTGAGCATGACGAGATACCCTCCGTCCATGGAAACGATTGCCGATGAAGGCAGGTACCTGAGGTACTCGGGCTGGGGATGGAGATTCAGTGCATCAGGGCCTGCGAGCCCGTCGGGCAGCCGGCTCAGGATATCGATGGCCGTGTTATAGTCCGGTATTATCCAATCCCTGGAATCCCGTTTGCTCCCGGCATCTGCAGGACCGGGCGCGACAGGGGTGCTGTCCCCGGATTGTATCGCCACGGAGGACTCCTGAACCTTTGTCTGCATCTGCTGGTCCTTTGCACTCACCTTTGAGTCTGCCGAGTCGAACAGATGCGGGAAAAACCCGGGCCAGACAATAAAGCCCATCAATACGGCCAGCGCTGCGAGCAGGGAAAAGACCACCACCGGCCTGGTCCTGGGCCTGGAATAGTTGCCTTCGAGCTCCCTGATGGCGCCCCATACAATGGCCGGGGTGATCCGTCTGGTCGACTTCAGGTATGCTATGAGCAGGGATCGTTCCGCCACCGCATTGATCCTGCGGGGTATGCCCTTCGAATAACGGTAGATGAGCCTGAATGCGAGCGCAGTGAAGATGATCTCTCCATGTGAGCCTGATATGATGAGCCTGTGGTTGATATAGCTCTTGGTATCCCAATGGCTCAAGGGCCAGATGTGGTATCTCAGGACTATCCTGTCATCGATCTGTTTCATGTTCGGTGAGGACAGGATCCTTATGAGCTCGGGCTGACCCACGAGAACGATCTGGAGAAGCTTTTCCTTCTCCGTTTCCAGATTCGACAGCATACGGATCTGTTCGAGGACATCGGGCGAGAGATTCTGGCATTCATCGATGATGAGCACGGCATTCTCTCCGGCGATGAACACGTTGATGAGGAACTCGTAGAGATCATCGAGTAGCGACTTTTTCGAACTGGACGAGGAACTGATTCCGAAATCCTGGTTTATGGTCTGCAGCAGCTCGATATCCGACAGGGCTGGATTCAGCACGAGTGCGGTCCTGACCGTCTTGGGCAGGCTTCCGAGAAGGGCCCTGCAGATGGTGGTCTTGCCGGCACCAACCTCTCCGGTTATCATGATAAAGCCCTTGCGCTGGTCTATGCCGTAGCGCAGGTATGAAAGTGCCTCCTCGTGCGCCTTGGACAGGAAGAGAAACTTCGGATCCGGCGTAACATTGAACGGGTTCTCTGATAGTCCGAAGTACTGCTCAAACATGCTTATCTGCCCCCGGACATAACGTCACTTGAGCGGCACACTCACCGTGGTAGTGGAACCCTGCCGCTCGATCTCCAGCTGCGCATTCGTGCTGTTCTGGAGTTCCTGGTATGCATTCAGGGCATCCTGCGGGGTGCGGATGGGTACGCCGTTGATGGACTTGATGATATCGCCGGTGCGGACTCCGAGTTCATAGACCTTGGCCCCCTCCGCCACACCGCTGATCCTGAACCCGTAGGGTTGACCTCCGCGGTAGTAGGGGACCACCCGGGCGCTCCCGAGCAACTGGTCCATATTTTTCATGGCCTCCGGAATACCTCCGGCGCCGGCGAGAGACGTGCCTGCCGGGAATCTGGGGCTCCTGCCCGCCCTGCCGGTCCTGGAAGCGAGGCTCTGTGAGGACTTTGACTCTTCCACAACGAGCATTTTCTGCTGTCCGTTCACGTCCATGATCACCTTGTTTCTGAAAATGGCTATGAGTGTCGCCCCTTTCAGGGTATCTCCGATCCGGTAAAGCTTCTGGTCGTTGGACTCCTCTATGATGGCTCTCGCAATCTCGCTGGGCCCGGTAATGGTCCCTTTCAGGGCAAGGCCCAGTTCGGCCAGGGGTCTTTCCGCGTCTCCCGAGATCTCCTGTCCCTGGCCGGCCGGACGCGCCTTGACCAGCTTGAGGAGATCGCGGGTGGCTATCACATCGTAGGAGCTCCTGGTCTTGGGCTGCTTGTCACGGTTTACATTGGCCACCTCGACGGTCTTCTGAGGTCTGGGCGGATTATAGAGGATATGACCGGAAATGGTGGTTATGATCCCGGCGATCACCCATACGAACAAGGTGATCATCACAATGGTTGCGATCAGCTTATAGCGTCTGTCCATCTATCGTCTAGACCTTGTCAAACCCATGGAACCTCATGGAGAAGCTCCCCCTCCCCCTGGTCAAGGACCTCAGAACCGTGGAGTAGCCGAAGGTATTGGAGAGGGGAACGTATGCCTTTATCTGGTGGTATTTTCCCTTGGTGACGACACCCTCTATGCTCGCCTTCCGGGCCGACAGATCTCCCACCACATCTCCCACATAGTCTTCAGGAGATAATGCGTCAAGCTCCATAATGGGCTCGAGCTGGATCACGCCGGATTTTTTCATGGCCTCCTGCAGCGCCATCTGTGTGGCTATCTTCAAACCCTGGCCGGTGGTCTTGTCGTTCAGCACGACCTTTTCCACATGAACATCGATGTCCACCACCTCGTAACCGAAGAGGGGATCCGCCAGGCATGCCTCCTCGAGGCCGTTCATGACATACCCCTTCAATCCGTTTTCGAGTGCCTGGTCAAGGTGGAACGAATTACCCCTGCCCCGCTTTGCCGGCTTTACATTCAGCTCCACGTGGCCATAGTGGGGGGTCTCGCCGATGAGTTTCTCGAATATCTTCCCGGTCTGGGCAGGTTTGTCAATGGATGCGCAGTAGAGCACCTGGGGTTTGCCCACATTGATCTCGACACCGAAGGCGGTCTTGAACCGGTCCAGAGCTATCTCCAGGTGAAGTTCCCCCATGCCGGCAAGGATCACCTGTCCGGTATCCTGGTCTTCATGGACCTTTATGGTCGGGTCTTCCTCCATGATCTTTCGCATGGCTTCCAATAGACGTTCGGATGACTCAGAGGTTTTGGGCTCGATGGCTACCGAGATCACGGGCTTCTGTATTTCAATGGCCTCGAGCACGATCGTTTCCCCTTCAAGCATGATGGTGTCACCGGTTATAGAGTCCTTCAGGCCCACCGCGGCAACGATATCCCCGGCGGATGCCTGCTCGATCCGCTGTTTCTGATGGGCATGCATGGCGAACAATCGGGCGACTTTCTCGGATATCTCCCGGGTGCTGTTGAAAACCTCTTCACCCACGGTGAGCGTACCGGAATAGAGCCGCAGGTAGACCATCCGCCTCCCTTCATCCATGTATACCTTGAAGACATAGGCGACAAGGGGCCCTTTCGGATCGGGATGAACAAGAACCTCCTGACCCGTTTTTTTTGCATGGGCCATGACAGGCCTTACTTCCAGGGGGGAGGGAAGATAGTCTATGATCGCGTCGATCAATGTCTGAATGCCTTTATTCTTCAGTGCGGATCCACACAGGACCGGGACAGCCTTCTCCTCTACGGTCACCTTGCGTACGGCCTGCTTTATCTTCTTCTGATCGGGTTGCTCTCCCGAGAGAAATTTTTCCATGATCTCATCATCATGGTCTGCAAGCACCTCGAGCATGTATTCCCGTGCAGCAAAGGCTTCCTGGATAATATCCTCGGGAACGGGAGACACGACAACGTTGGCACCGAGGGCATCGTCGTCCCAGGTCAGTCTCTGCATGGAAATGAGATCAATGACACCCTTGAAGGTGTCTTTCTCATAGTAGGGTATCTGTATGGGAAGAGGCTTTACCTCGAGTCTGTGCCTGATCTGGTCGAGCACGGAGTTGAAGTCGGCCCCCATGCGGTCGAGCTTGTTGATGAAGGCCATGGCAGGTACGTGGTATTTCCTGGACTGCTGCCATACCGTCTCGGTCTGGGCCTCCACCCCCCCTACGGCGCACAGGATCACGACCGCCCCGTCCAATACGCGCAGGGAACGCTCCACCTCTATGGTAAAATCCACGTGTCCCGGGGTATCGATGATGTGGATATCATGATTATTCCATTCGCACGTGGTGACAGCTGATGTTATGGTTATTCCCCTCTCCTGCTCCTGAGGCATCCAGTCCATGGTGGCCTGTCCGTCATGCACCTCGCCCATGCGGTGGATCTTGCCCGTATAATACAGGACCCGCTCGGTCACGGTAGTCTTGCCGGCATCGATGTGGGCCACGAAGCCGATATTTCTCACCCTGGACAGGTTTCTCGTTTTCATAGGATTACTCACGACCCATATTATACACAAAGATCCACGTCATATACATATTTCATTTCACGTCCGAGGAAGTGTTCGCCGAGTTCAATGAACCTCGGCGATGAATCCGAGAGATAATAGGCCACCTCGCCGCTCGGAGAACTTTCATCTCCGGGCCCCACCATACCCTTTACCACCCGGGCCGTAGACAATGCGGAATCGACTATGTGGACACCCTTGCCCATAACCCGCGAAAGGACCCCTTTGAGCAGCGGGTAGTGGGTGCAGCCCAGCAGCAGGGTATCCACTTTCTCATTCATCAGGCCCGCCAGGTAACGCCTGGCGACCTGTTCGGTGACCTCATCGTCATACCAGCCTTCTTCAACCAGGGGTACGAACAGGGGACATGCCTGGGTAAAAATGGTGAGATCATGTTTAAGAGACCTGATGGTCTCCTCGTATGCATGGCTCTTGATGGTTGACGATGTGCCGATGACACCGATCCTGCTGCCCCCGCACGCTATCGCGGCCCTGGCGCCGGCCTCGACCACCCCTATGACCGGTATCCTGAACTCTTCCTGCAGGGCGGGAATGGCATGCGCGCTTGCCGTGTTGCAGGCTATCACCATCATGTCCACATCCATGCTGGAAAGAAACCCCGCGCACTGGAGGGAGTACCTGATAATGGTTTTGGGTGACTTGGTGCCGTAGGGCAGCCGAGCCGAATCCCCCAGGTAGACCATGTCTACGCCCGGAACAAGCTCGAGGAGGCATTTGAGAACGGTAAGCCCTCCTATCCCTGAATCGAAGACGCCGATACGTGAGATTCTTTTATCCATGAGGAATCAACTTTCATGCAGTATATGCCGTCTGAAGTTGGATATCTGTCTAGTGGTTTTGCACCATGGTGTCAAGAAAAGTCCAAGTCATCCGGGGGAAGACTCGGAAGGTGATCCATCTGGCATGTCCTGCATGATTCCGCACCCATATTTTTTAAGAGAGGACCACGTCCCGCTGAAGAGAACCACCCCCGCGGGCCCATGCCCGTAACGTTCAGGCCCGCACGTGTCTCTATAACGGCTTATCTTTATGAATTATATTGACTTTTTTGCAAATATCATGTGGTATTATACATCTATTCCCATTCGAGCTTTTTTTTACAGATGTGATGAACCAGGAGGGTGTATTCTCTATGAAAACAAATCGCATCATCTATTCAGCCGCCTTTGTCATTCTCTCACTTGTTCTCCTCCATGCTTCAGCGGCGTTCGCCGAGATCAAGCCCGGCTCCATCAACCTCACCACATCTCTGGGGGGGTACAAGGTTGACAGCGGTCTGCACTACGACAACGGCTTAGACTGGGGCCTGGGGGCCGGATTGAACTTCTCCGAAAAACTTGGGGCCGAATTCAACTTTAACTCGGTAGACTCGGAAAGCGGCGGGAACAGCGGCAAGATCCTGCTCTACCGTTTGGACCTCCTCTACCATATCAGGAGACTCCCTTCGGGCAAGACGATTCCATATGTCTCCTGCGGTACGGGGTTCGCCTCATATAAGAACAAGGGCGTGGGCAACAGGAAGGAATACAATTTCATACTCGACCCCGGGTTCGGGGTTAAGCATTACATATCCAAGAACTTTGCGCTCAGAGGAGATGCCCGATATATCATTGATGTTAATGGAGACAGCCTGTATCACAGCTTCCTTCTCAATGCAGGGCTCCTCTTTGAATTCTCCCTTGATGAAGAAGAACCCATACCGCCACCACCCGTCGAGCCTGCGGCTGAACCCGTTCGCGAGGAGATCTGCCCCCAAGGACCGGAGGGTTGTACACAGAAGGACTGGTGCAAGACAGACAGCGACGGGGACGGGGTTCCCGACTGCCTGGATAAATGTCCGGATACACCCGTCGGGGTCAAGGTGGATGCCCAGGGCTGCCCACCGGCCGAGGAACAGGGCGTCATCATCTTCAGGAACATCCTCTTCGATTTCGCCCGGTCGAACATCAGGCCCGAGTCTCATGCCGTCCTGGATGAGGTGGCCGATTACATGGATGCGAACAAGGGCGTCAAGATGGAGATACAGGGGCATACCGACAACAAAGGCACTGCCCAGTACAACATGAACCTCTCTTATAGACGGGCCGACTCCGTACGGAAGTACATCGCGGGCAAAGGCATCTCGCCTGAGCGGCTGAAGGTGAGCGGTTTCGGCTTCAGCAAACCTGTCGTACCCAATGATTCAGATGAAAACCGGTCCAGGAACAGAAGGGTTGAGTTCATTCCCTTCTAGAATACCATCGACACGTTCCGTCAGGACGGGCTGCCAGGCCCGTCCTGTTTTTTTTGAGTCGGCCCTGACCGTCAGCCCCGGGCCGTATGCATGTTCTTAACCGGCTCAAACAGGCCTATTGCCTTGTGATTCATCTTGAAGCCCTGATTGTGCGTTTGGAGGGGTAGAGAAACTTGTTTCCGTTAAAGCCAGTGATCTCAAAGCCTTCAAGGGATGCTGAATGTAGAGGTCATTGAAAGGCTTTGAGATCACTGGCTTTAACGGACCTATAAAAACAATTCCGTTCACCTTAGGAATTATCCGTTTCATGCACTCTTAGAAGTGTATCGGGTGTGTATGGACACATTGAAACGCAAAATCCGGGTTAAACCGTGCAGCACTCCCCATGTAACTTTTTGGTGGCGACACAAATGAACCTTGGGGTATAAGTGCCACAAATTTTCACCAGAGTACGGAGGAAGTTATGGGACATCGCATAGGGGTGATCGGGCTCGGGTATGTGGGATTACCCTTGGCTGTCGAGTTCGGCAAAAAATATCCGACTACAGGTTTTGATATCAATGAGAAAAGGATATCCGAACTCAAGGCACTCAATGACAAGACCCTGGAAGTGACCGGCGAAGAACTCCTTGAGGCAAAACTTCTGAGTTATACGACAGACATAGAAGACCTCAGGCCATGCTCGATCTATATCATCACCGTGCCAACCCCCATCGATGTATTCAACAGGCCGGACATAACCCTGCTCCTCAAGGCGAGCGAGACCGTGGGGAACGTGATCAGCAAGGGTGATATCGTCATCTATGAATCCACCGTCTATCCGGGGGCCACGGAAGAGGACTGCGTGCCGGTCATAGAAAGGGCCTCCGGCCTGAAATTCAATCGCGACTTTTTCTGCGGATACAGCCCCGAGCGTATAAATCCGGGTGACAAGAGCCATCGTGTGACAAGTATCAAAAAGGTGACATCAGGCTCGACCCCTGAGGTGGCAAAGACCGTGGATGATCTCTATCGATCCATCATCACCGCGGGTACGCACCTTGCCCCTTCCATAAAGGTCGCCGAGGCAGCCAAGGTTATCGAGAATGCCCAGCGCGACATCAACATCGCCTTTGTGAACGAGTTGGCCATGATCTTCGCCCGTATGGACATCAAGACGACAGACGTGCTCAGGGCGGCGGGGACGAAATGGAACTTTCTGCCATTCTCACCCGGACTGGTCGGAGGACACTGTATCGGTGTGGACCCCTATTACCTCACCCACAAGGCCGAGAGCCTGGGCTACATACCCCAGGTGATCCTGGCAGGCCGGAGGATCAACGACGGCATGGGAAGATACGTTGCCACACAGCTTATCAAAATGATGGTCAAGAAGTGTCATCGCATCACGGACACGAAGATCCTTGTGCTCGGCATCACCTTTAAGGAGAATTGCCCGGACATCAGAAACTCCAGGGTCATTGACGTGATCAACCAGCTCAAGGACTTCGACTGCAACCTGGAGGTGTTCGACCCGGTGGCGGACCCTGACGAGGTGAGACATGAGTACGGCATTGACATCATCACGGATAGGGGCCAACTTACCACCTATGAGGGCATCGTGGTGGCGGTGGCACACGATGAATTCAGGAACCTCCAAATGGAGACCCTCAAGGCCAAGGACTGCGTGGTCTACGATGTCAAGGGTATCTACCCGCAGGCTGAGGCCTCTCTTTAAAAATGGTTATACTGGGGCAGGCGTCGTTTTTACTGATGGTATATCGCTGCGGGCATATTACGCATGAAAGGAAGCCGTGAAGAGGATAGGTGTCATATCTGATACGCATCTCAATGGTCCTGACCACCTCCTCGAGGAGATCGCATCAGGGCTCTTTGCAGATGTGGATTTCATCATCCATGCAGGTGATATGGTGCACCTGGAAGTCCTGGATGTTTTTTTTCAGTATGACAAACATGTTGTGGCGGTGTGCGGGAACATGGACGCATCGGATGTAAGAAACGCATATCCCGCAGCCAGATCCATTGATGTGGAAGATGTCACCCTGGGCATCACCCACGGCTGGGGAGCCCCGGCGGGCATCAGGCAGCGTATCATGAGCTCGTTCAGTGATGTGGATTCCATCATCTACGGACATACCCATGAGGGGTTCGAAGGCCATGAGGCAGGTATATATTTCTTCAACCCCGGCTCTCCCACTGACTCTCGATTTACAAGCCCCAGGTCTGTCGGTATAATAACCATTCATGAAAATTCGATCAAAGGGGAGCTTATCACCCTATGAAGAATATCTGGGCGCCGTGGAGGGCTGAGTATATCACAGCCCCGAAAAACGATATGTGCATCTTCTGCTCCGATTCAAGGGAGCAAGACGGGCTCATCCTCACAAAGGGAAGGCTGTGTTTTGCCGTCATGAACCGCTTCCCCTACACCACAGGACACTGCATGGTGGTTCCCTTCAGGCATGTGGGGGACATTGTCGAACTGGGCCAGGAAGAGCTCGCAGAGATCATGGCCATGGCACAGGCCATCGTTAAAGCGACACGTGCCGCCATGAACCCGGACGGATTCAATATAGGCTTCAACCTGGGGCCTGTTGCAGGCGCCGGGGTTGCCGACCACCTGCACATGCATGTAGTTCCACGCTGGAAGGGCGATACGAACTTCATGCCTGTTCTGGCCGATGTGCATATCATCTCGGAGCATATCGAAAAGACCCGGGATAAGATTAAGGAGAACCTCCCTTGAGATACCTCAAAGCCGCCCTCTTTTTTCTCCTGGCCGTGGCCGGGATACTGTTCGGCATATCCAATCAGGATAGCGCCACTGTTCATGTATATTGGTTTTTCTCAAAAGACTATCCGCTCTATCTTATCCTTTTTGCCTGTTTCCTGGCCGGGACCATAACGGCTATTGTGTATGGATACATCTCCGGGTCGGATATGAAGGATGAGGAACGCCGACTGAACAAACGACTGGCTGATATAGAAGGCAAACTTGTTCATGCCCAGGCAGCTCAAACATCCATCCATCCGCCAGGAGCCATTGATGGGCCATCCGGAAACACCCCGTAAACCGCAGGATCGTCTTCCCTGGTGGCTGAGAAAAAGCAGGGACCTCTCCACGCTGCACTGCATCAAGACCAGGCTGAGAGGATCGGGCATATCAACCGTGTGCGAGGAAGCCAGGTGCCCGAATATCTGTGAATGCTTTCAAAGGCCCACTGCGACATTTCTCATCCTGGGAGATGTGTGCACACGCAACTGTTCCTTCTGTTCAATCCGCAAGGGAAGGCCTGCTCCCGTGGACCTTCTGGAACCTCCCATGGTCGCACAGACGGCAAAAGAGATGGGGCTCGAGCATGTTGTCATAACCTCTGTCACAAGGGACGACCTCCCGGACAAGGGCGCTTCTGGCTTTGTCTCCACTATGAGGGCCATAAGGGACCTCATCCCGACATGTACCATCGAAATCCTCACCCCGGATTTCTCCGGGAGTCAGGAACTGCTCGAGATAGTGCTCAGCGAAAAACCGGATGTCTTCGCCCATAATGTTGAGATGGCGGGCCGGCTATACCCCATCCTGAGATCTTCTTCAAACCTTGAGAGGAGCCTTGACGTACTCAGGAGCATAAAGGATATTTCAAAGGATACGATCACCAAATCGGGCTTCATGGTGGGCCTCGGCGAATCCGAAGGAGAGATCGAGGACCTCCTGAAGATCCTTGGCGATATTGGTTGCGACGTGGTAACGATCGGCCAGTACTTGAGACCCACCAAGGCACAGGCCCGGGTGGCCCGCTATTGGGAACCCGAATACTTTACGGGCTGGTCCAATCTTGCGAAATCACTTGGCATAGGCTATTGTGTAGCAGGGCCTTTCGTTCGGAGTTCTTACCGCGCGAAAGAGATCCTGGAGAAAATCAGAAAGGTTAAGCACAGTCTGGACCGGAGTGAATGAAGGAGAACACATGGATGCAATTCAAATCGGGCTCATCGGATTAGGGACCATAGGAACCGGGGTCGCCAAGACACTGCTGGAAAACAAGGCTCTACTGGAAGATCGACTCGGTTTTTCTCTTGCACTTAAAGGGATAGCCGACATAGACATCGCCCGGGATCGCGGCTTTGCAATCCCCTCAGGACTGCTCACCACTGACGCGAAGAAGCTCCTTGATGACCCGGAGATTGATATCATCATCGAGCTTATCGGGGGGATCGAGACGGCGAAGAACTTCATTATAACCGCCCTGAAAAACGGAAAACATGTAGTGACCGCCAACAAGGCCCTTCTCGCATCCCACGGGAAGGAACTGTTCGACGCCGCCCAGACCTATGGAAAGGACCTTTACTACGAGGCCGCCGTAGGGGGAGGCATACCCATCATTAAGACACTGCGCGAGGCTCTCATTGCGAACAATTACGCATTCATCTTCGGAATTCTCAACGGGACCTGCAACTATATCCTGACAGAAATGGGAGAAAAGGGCTCATCCTTTCAGGAGGCCTTATCTCAGGCTACAGAGCTCGGCTATGCCGAAGCCGACCCCACCCTGGACATCGAGGGCATCGATGCCGCCCATAAACTCGCCCTCGTGACAAGCCTGGCCTACGGCGTTCCGCCGGATATGCACGGGGTGTATGTAGAGGGCATCTCCAAGCTCGACAAGCTTGATGTCACCTTTGCCCGTGAGCTTGGGTACAAGGTGAAGCTCCTTGCCATCGCCATCGACAGGGGCGACAGGGTTGAGGCGCGGGTGCACCCGACGCTGGTCCCCCTGAACTACCTCATGTCCAAGGTCGACGGGGTATTCAACGCCTTCTATGTACGGGGAGATATCGTAGATTCAACCCTCTTTTACGGCAGGGGCGCAGGCATGATGCCTACTGCATCCGCAGTGGTAAGCGACCTTGCGGATATCGGGAGGAATATCCGGGCAGGCATCGCGGGCCGGATCCCTCACCTGGGATATCGCAAAGATGTTACGAATCCAAAAAAGTACATGTCTATTGACGATATACAGACTAATTACTATCTGAGAATCAATGCCTCGGACAAGCCGGGGGTACTGGCAAAGATCGCAGGCATCCTCGGCGATCGAGACATCAGCATTGTCTCGGTGATACAGAAGGCTGGCGAGGATACGGATTTCGTCCCGGTGGTGATGCTGACACACGAGGCAAAGGAATCGAACGTAAGAAAGGCCATCGTAACCATAGCGGCACTTGAAGAGGTGAACGGAACCCCTGTGGTGATCCGGGTGGAGGACAGGAAACTCAAAAACACTCCGGTGTGAGTAGCCTCGGGGAAACATTGCACCTGGAAAGCAATCGGACTTATTGAGCGTCAGCTCACAGAGGGAGAACTTACTACGTGAAGAACATTATCCTTCTCGGCGATGGAATGGCTGATGAACCGTTGGCAGAGCTCGGCGGAAAGACGCCGCTCGAAGCGGCACAAACGCCCTGCATGGACTCGCTTGCATCAAAAGGTGAACTTGGCCTGGTCAGGACCGTGAAGCAGGGTTTTCCTCCCGGGAGCGACGTGGCGAACATGACCGTGCTGGGGCTGGACCCTTCCCGGTACTATACCGGCAGGGCGCCTATTGAGGCCGTGAGCATGGGTGTTGAACTGAATCCTGCGGACACTGCCTTCCGGATAAACCTGGTGACAATCTCCCTTAAAGATAGCGACCTCATCATGGAGGACTACTGTTCGGGGCATATCACAACGGAAGAAGCACGTGAATTAATCATAAATCTGCGTCAGATCGTGAAAGACAATCCGGATATTGCCATGTATCCGGGCATCGAGTACCGGCACCTCATGGTCATCCACGGCTACCATAAGCCCGACCTGAAGACGACACCACCCCACGACATCACTGGCGAGGCAATAGGCCGGTATCTCCCCAATGACCACTTGCTGGTAGACATCATCAACAAGTCCATGGATTTTCTCAAAAACCAGGAGGTGAATGCCCGGAGAAAACAACTGGGCAAACGGCAGGCCACCTCTTTATGGCCATGGGGTGAAGGTAAGGCCATGCAGGTTCCAACCCTCAGGAAAGAGTTCAATATTTCTGGCGCCATGATATCAGCCGTGGATTTGCTCAAGGGTCTCGGACATCTCAGGGGAATGGAGGTAATAAACGTCCCTGGGGCCACTGGTTGGATAGACACCGACTACCTCGGCAAGGCTCAGGCTGCGCTTGACGCGCTCAAGCGCCATGATCTCGTCTACGTCCATGTTGAAGCCCCGGATGAGGCAGGTCATGGAGGCCATCTGAAAGAAAAGATCATGGCCATAGAGGATTTCGACTCAAAGATCGTCGGACATATCTTCAATGCTCTCAGTGCCTCCGGCTCTCCATTCAGGATCTTGGTGCTTCCCGACCACCCCACTCCCATATGCAAGAAAACCCATACAACAGACCCAGTACCCTTTGTTCTCTATGACCGTACCAGGGAATCCGGAAAAGAGTCTGTTTTTACAGAAAATGCAGCCCTCAGGAGCGGGGTCTTTATCGAAGAGGGTTATACCCTGCTGGGAAGGCTCTTGAATAAAGCCGGGTAACACACATGTTTAATAGCGATTGAAGTGAGATATCAGTCGGATTCGAAAAAAACTAATTTCTCTTGAAGGCTGTCATAAAGCCACTCTGCCGTTCGATCTCGATATCGAGCTGAGTCATGAGTGATATGATATCTTCTGTGGAAAAGTGATGTCTTCTATCCTGAATCACGGGCAGGACATTCCGGTCAATGGTTACGAAATGCCTGTCTTTCAAAGGCGTTATGCCTTTGGCGGTGCAGATGATGTCGGCCATATGCACACACACGGCAAAGATCGGATCGGCCTTAGACAGCATAGGGTGATGATGATGTGCGACAGCGCTCACCACGTCAGGGGGAAACATCCAGGATGTCAGAAGGATCTCCCCGACTTCAGCATGGGTAATACCGAAGATCCTCTTTTCTATCTCGTGATAGCTGTAATGGCTTTCATTTTCCTCGATCGCATCGAGCAGCCTGCTGAAAGTATCCGTCATGTACTGGGAAATGAAGATTTTCCCCACGTCATGGAGAAGGCCTCCAACAAAATATTTCCCATCTATCTTGAGGTTCAGGTGCTGGGAGATCATCCTTGTGGCTACTCCCACGGAAAAGCTGTGTTTCCATAACTGTTCCGAGAAATCAGATCCTTTCCGGTTGAACATCTGGAGTACTGACATGCCCAGTGCAATATTCTGAATCTCCCTGAAGCCCAGCACCACGATGGCGTGGGATATGGTAGAGATCTTCTTTACAAACCCATAATAAGCCGAATTGGCAACGGTAAGAATCCTGGTCGTAAGTGCCGGATCGTTCTCGATAATACATGTAAGATCAGTAGCAGATGAGTTTTTCCTTGAGATCACATCCATTATCTCATTGATAATGCTCGGCAGGGTGAGAATCTCAGGTGCCCTGCCCAGGATCTCCAAGATGCGGCCCCGTTCGGTGCCGGTATTGATATTGTTTTCCACATTAAATCAGTCGGAAGATTGGCCATCTTTCTTAACAGACAAAGGCATTCCCGACGTGGTTTGCCCGTAGGAAGGATCGAGGTTTTCAAGATCTCGAGGCGCGAAACCGCATTCCCGGCACACTCATCTTAACCAATTTGTTACCTGATAATTATTATTAAAGAGCAGTTTCTTAAATCCCGATAAGAGCCTTGATGGATAGCACTATTTTTTTATGGGCCATATTAATCCTTGCTTCCGGTACAGGGGCTTATATTGCATTCACAAGCTTTAAAACCGAAAAAGAGAAGCCTGCACTGAAAAAAACTCCTGCCCGTTATGTCACAGTAACATCAGACGAGACAATACAGACATTTCAGGACGCCTATAATCTGGAATGGAAGCCTGCCCGGGACGAAGAATTGAAAATACCTCCCCATATAGAAGAAATAATCAACAAGATAGAAAACATATCACCCCTGGTAACAGAGCTTTCATCCAAGTTGAACGATCCTGACATTAATCCCAAGGAAATCAGTAAGATCATCATTCAGGACCAGGGGCTCACCTCGTTCATACTCAAGCGTGTTAATTCACCTTATTATGGTCTCCTCCAAAAGGTTGACAATATCTTTAATGCTATTGTGATACTCGGTTATAATGAGATCTATCGCGTTGTCATGGAAGAAAGGACCCACCGTGTAGGCATCAAACCAGATAAGGCCGAATGGGTGCATGCGAATCTGACATCATGCATAGCCGCCTACCTTGCCAGTGCCAGTCGGCTTGGGGTTCCTGGTGGAACGATGGTGACATTGGGTATGCTCCATGACATCGCCCGGACGGTTATGATACAGTCACTGCCCCTCCCACAAACCGGCTTCTCTGCAGACCCACGGCAAAGGTTAAGGCAGGAGATAGAGCATTTCGGCATTGATCATGCGTCTCTCGGCGCAGTCCTGGCCAAGCGTTGGGGTATGCCTCCCCGTATGGTTTCCTGTATTG
Source organism: uncultured Bacteriovoracaceae bacterium (assembly GCA_964600235.1). Classification (GTDB taxonomy): domain Bacteria; phylum Desulfobacterota; class Desulfomonilia; order UBA1062; family UBA1062; genus MWEI01. Next base: position 569,185 of record CAZRIV010000001.1, read on the forward strand.
AAAAACATCATTGGCCCATGTTCTGGCCTTTACGAGAGATCGGCCAATCGTGTAATGATATTGTCAAAGAACTATCGATCTTGTGTATATCAGACATTTCCGCCAGAAACTTCACCCAAGAAATCAAGGGCCCCTATATCGGCGATGATTATTATCGCTTTATCAACAAGCAGCCAAGGATTGAGAGTATCCTTATTCCTGAGATCACAAAGGACCTCAAGCGAATACACAGGGTCATGCTCGACCCCGATCAGAAAGAGGATATCCTCATCGAGAGTAATTGATTCAAACGTTCTTGATAGCACCCTGGCAAATTATGGGTGAAGTTAACCTTTCTCGATAAATTCCTCCTGACGGCATCCTGATCTCGGCACATATTGAAGTATTCAGATAACTTGGATAGATACTGGATCTAAGAAACTACTCGGAGATTAGAAAGATTACTGAATAACTAATATTCTAAAGGGCTTTTCCTTTGGATATCTACCCAAAGGAAAAGGCAATGCTTGCTCAGTTGATGATCTTGGCAACCCGCTGGTAGTCAAGGCTGTGCAGCCCCGAAGATACTTTTTCCATCCCCTTTGTCACGTAAGAGAGAATTTCCTTTGCCTCTTCAACGTTCTCAACCCTGGACCGGGATGCCTGCTTATTCTCGACCGAAACAATATCCTCAATCTGATCCTGAGAACGGAGATCCTGAGACCTCTTCTGGTATTGAGCGTCTTTCTCTCTCGATATGATGTTGATTACATTCCCCAATTCAGGATTGACCTTCATAGCGGTCCCCTTTCAAGTGTTCTACCTTTAACTTATCGGTTCGTATAATCAATACTTTAATCTTTTTTAAGACTAATGAGCATCCTATAAATTTCATTCCTGCCGAGACCTGTTTCCTGGGAAAGCACTTGAAGTATATCCTTCCTGGAATGCCCCGACTTCAGTAATGAAAGGGCCCGCTCTTCTATTGAATCCTTTTCGAGAGTCTCGCTGATTTGTCTTCCTTTTATCAAAACTGTCACTTCACCCTTGATCACACGGCCGGCAAGTTGCGTAATGATCTCCCCGGCAGTACCCATGAGGTATTCTTCATGGATCTTGGTAAGTTCTCTTGCAATGCATATATCTCTTTCAGGCATGCTTTCCTTTATCGCCTTGAGCATGGACACGAGTCTCCGTGGAGACTCATAACAGATGGTGATGTCGGTCGAGGCCTTCATTCTGAGAACTTCCTTTTCCCTTGCCTCTTTCTGCCTCGGGAAAAACCCGATAAAGCGCAAGGGCGACTCAAAACCAGATGCCGATACTGCAGTGATAAAGGCGCAAGGGCCCGGGAGAGCCTCAACCCTGAATCCCTTGGCATGCACCTGTGTTACAAGCCTTGATCCGGGATCAGACACTGTCGGTGTGCCTGCATCACTTACTAAAGCGATCCTTTTCCCCTCGCCCAGTTGCAAAAGTATATCCTCAACCCTCCTTGCCTCGCTGAAGCGCTCACAACTCACCAAGGGTTTATTGATCCCGTAATGAGCTAGAAGCTTTCTGGTATGCCTTGTGTCCTCGCAGAAGATCGCATCAACCGAACCAAGTATTTCTATTGCCCTTATGGTTATGTCCTTGAGATTTCCAATGGGTGTGGGGACGATATAGAGAGTAGAACTTTGCATGGGGGTATACTACTTTCTCCTTTTTACCAATACCTTTCTTATGGTATATATGTTTTTTACCGTTAAGGGAAGAAAGAGACCTCTGCATGGACTCACTCAAGCTAGGTGGAAAACCGATAGACAAAATGATCGAAAGCACGCCGGAGTATATGAAAAAGCTTTTCATAATGCCGGACTCTTCGGACAGGTTTGTTGAATTCGGCATTCATCTGCTCGACCTCATTCATGATTTCTTTAAGGAAAAGGGCGGCATCCACTCTTCTGTATCCATGGAGGATCTCGCTAAAATCTTCAACAGCATTGAAATGCCGAATCATCCTCATCTTATCAAAGATGTACTCAATGAGATTAAAAACAACATTGTCAAGCATTCGGTGAAGGTCGCCAACCCTTATTACATCGGGCACATGACGAGCGCCATACCATACTTCATGATCCTTCTTGAGATGATCGCCATAAGCTTGAATCAGAATCAGGTTAAGATCGAAAGTGCCAAGGCATCTTCCTTTGTGGAGAGGGAATTCTTATGTTGGATTCATCAGCTTATCTATAACAGTTCGCCGGATTTCTACAGGAAACAGATCCAGAACCCAAAAATTTCTCTTGGGAATATAACCTCGGACGGGACCGTTTCCAACATTACGGCTCTGGCCTTGGCCATGGCCAAGGCATTTCCACCCGACAACAGGGGCTTTAGGGGCGTAAGGGTTGAAGGACTTGCAAGGGCACTGGATCACTATGGTTACAGGCAGGCATTGTTCCTCGTGTCGAAACGCGGGCACTACTCTATATGCAAGGCCGGCACCATCCTTGGTGTCGGCGAGCAGGGAGTGATACGGGTTCCTGTGCGACCATGCATCAATAAAATCGATATAAACAAGCTTCAGTGCATAATAGAGAAAATTCGGAAAGAAGATACGAAACTCGGGAAACCGACGAAATTCGTCGTGGTTATCGGGATAGCCGGGACAACGGAAACAGGTAATATCGACGACCTTGAGTCTCTGGCTGATATTGCCAAACAACTCGGGGCACATTTTCACGTCGATGCGGCGTGGGGTGGCGGTGCCCTCCTCATGGACGGGGCGCGGGAAATGATGAAGGGTATCGAAAGGGCCGATTCCGTGACCATTGACGCCCATAAACTTCTTTATGCCCCGAACAGCCTGGGTATATGTCTATTCAAAGATGTCGAGGATTCCAGATTCCTTTATCACACATCAAATTACATCATCCGTGAAGGTTCCGTGGATCAAGGCAGATTTACCATTGAAGGGTCCAGGCCTTTTTCCTGCCTGAAGCCATGGGCATCCATCAAGATCTTCGGAAGGACCGGATACAAGCTCATTTTTGATCATGCACGAGATCTGCAAAACACATTTGTGGAGTTCATCGAGCGCGATCCACTTTTCGAGCTTATGAACAAGCCTGAGCTCTTTATTATTAATTACCGCTTCATCCCTGAAGAGCTACGGTCCCTCCTGAACGAACTGATGAAAAATCCCAGAAAGAATTCTGATCGCATAACGACTATCAATAAAATCATAAACAACCTTAACATCGAACTGCACAAAACCATCAGAGACCACGACATGTCCTTTGTGTCCCGCACCAGGATCGAGTCAACGAAATATGCCCCGAGAAAAATCGTGGTGCTCAGGGCGATAACGATCAATCCCAACACGGAAAGATACATGCTGAAACAGATTCTCAATGAACATAGAAACATGGGCATCAAGTTATGGCGGGGCATGAGGCATGCATGTCTCGGTTCAACAGAACTGTTAGAGACAGCCTGAAAATATTTTTCAATCATAAATTATCGATGCTTTAAAAATTTATCTCCATCGATTGACATCCTTGCCACACGGCTTTATTGTTGTTAGCAATGATCCATGACTGGCAGATAACGTATTCAAACAAGCTCACCGATGCAAGAACAGCGCTTTCTCAGATAAGGCGAGGTGCTCGGATTTTCATTGGTTCAGCCTGTGGAGAACCTCAACTGCTCGTCAAGACCCTTATCGATGTTGCTGAAAACCTTGCGGACACTGAGATAATTCACTTCCTGGATCTTGGCATAGCATCATATACCGATGAAAAGTTTGATGCCAACTTCCGCCACAATGCGCTGTTCATAGGATCAAGTACCAGGACTGCAATAAAGGAAGGGCGGGCCGATTATACGCCCATCTTCCTTTCGGAGATTCCGCTCCTCATGCAACGGGGAAGTCTGCCCATCGATGTTGCCCTGATCACTGTTTCTCCCCCGGACAATAATGGATATGTGAGCTTGGGAATCTCGGTGGATATAACGAAAACTGCGGCAGAGGTGGCAAGCTACGTGGTGGCAGAGGTGAATCAGAATATGCCCCGCACCCTCGGAGACAGCTTCCTTCATGTGTCTGAGATAAGCGCATTCGTAGAGAATAACGTGCCCCTTCTGGAATTCGTCCAGAAGGCCCCTGGAACAATTGCCAAGGCCATTGGAGAGAATCTCGCCGACCTCATAGAGAACGAGTCGACCATACAGACCGGAGTCGGAAGGATACCAAACTCGGTATTTCCTTATCTCATGAACAAGCGGGATCTGGGTATCCATACCGAGACCTTTACCGAAGGCCTTATTGATCTCATCGAGGCGGGAGTGATCACCTGCAGAAAAAAAACCCTGTATCCGGGGAAGATAGTGGCGGCGTTCTGCATGGGAACTAAACGGTTGTACGATTATGTGAACAACAATCCCCTCTTCGAGTTCCGACCCTGCCAGTATGTCAATGATCCTTATGTAATCGCTCAGAACGACAGAATGGTTTCAATAAATTCTGCGCTCACCGTAGATCTGACCGGACAGGTGTGCTCTGATTCACTTGGATTTCTTTTCTATAGCGGTATCGGCGGACAGGTGGATTTCGTCAGGGGCTCTGCCATGTCAAAAAGGGGTAAATCGATCATGGTGCTCCCCTCCACCACTGATGACGGGAAGAACACCCGCATCGTGCCTTATCACTATCCAGGCAGTGGTGTTGTCGTTACAAGAGGAGATATCCACTATGTTGTAACAGAGTATGGAGTTGCCTATGTACACGGCAAATCAATACGCGCACGCGCCATGGCGTTGATCAATATCGCTCATCCGGATTTCCGCGAGGAACTGCTGGAAGCCGCCAAGAAACAGGGTTATGTTTACAAGGATCAGATCCTGCCGGTACAACTCTACCCCAAGGAATATGAAACCTATTGGACCGATAAAAAGGGCACGGAGATATTTTTCCGCCCGGTCAAGGCAACGGATGAAAGGGCCATCCAGGACAAGATGTATGCCCTCCCTGAACAGGACATCTACACCAGGTTTTTTCATAACTTGAAGTCTTTCCCCCATAAGCTTGCCATGCCTCTTGCCGCCATCGACTATAATGACAAGATGGCCATCGCAGCGGTCACAGGCAAAGAGGAACCCGAAAGCCGGGAGCAGATTGTGGCAGTAGGGCATTACATCAGGGATCCCCAGAATAATTTTGCCGAGGTCGCCTTTACCACGCACCAGGATTGGCAGAACCGGGGTATTGGAACATATCTCCTGCAGTATCTCATTCGCATCGCCAGGGAAAAGAACATCAAGGGATTCACTGCAGATGTCCTGGCAAGAAATACTGCGATGATGAAGGTCTTTTCAAAGGCAGGCTATCCCATTAAGACCCACCTGGAATACGGTGTTTATGAACTCGAAATCCCCTTTACCCATGAGGATCAGAAGGACGAGCTTTAAGCTGACGGCATCAAGCCACGGTTTTCTCCTCAACCCCTCTAAAGTGAGTGATAAGATACTTTATGAGGTCGGAAAGCGTGATAATACCCACGAGCTCTTCACCAAGAACTACCGGGAGCCCTCCTATCTTCTTCTCCTCCATGATTTCCGCAGCCTTCAAGACACTATCATCAGGTCCGATTGTGTGCGGATCATGCGTCATACTGGAGCCGACCGTCACGGTGTTCAGGAGATACTCGTCGGTGGAGCGCTCATGGAAGATAAACGGGGAATTCAAGGCCTGCCTTATATCCCTGTCGGTTATGATCCCTGCGATCTTCCCGTCAGCAAGTACAGGGATCCGTCTGAATCTATTTGCATTCATCAAGGAGATGGCGTCTTTTAATGTGGCATCTTTATGAATGGTCACCACGTTCCTATTCATGAGATCTTTTACCAGAACCACGATCTTAACCTCCCTGAACCTGATAGACCATTCATATCACAGCACGGCAGCGAAGTGTACTGCCGCGTGTACGCATGGGAGGTAAGGAGGGTGTGATGTATGAGAAGAATACTTATATGCCGGCCGTATTGATGAAACAACCGCCACCACTGCCGCCACTTGAGGCAGTTGAAGGTGCATCGCTTTGACCTGATGTTTCCGAATAGACCTTGAACCTTCCGAGCTTCTGTGCTGAAAAGGTCACCAGTCCATCCTCGAAGGTTACACCGGTTACGGTATGCCAGGCATTATCGGACTCATTGTATCTCTGAACTATCGGATTTTCTCCATTAAATTCGATGCTGATTTGTGCAGGTGCTGCAAGGGTAAGCCCGCTTGGAAGCAGCTCGAACTCAAGGCTGTTGGCGTCTGAGTATTGAAGTGAAGATGAGGCATCACCCTGAACGTTGGCAATACCGATGGGAACCTGCCTGAGTGCTGCATCTGCCCTCAGCGAGATGCTGATACCCAGGGTTAATTCCTCCAGGTTAAGGGGTGAACCCGGCTCAAATGACCCGGATGTAAAGAGCCTTGTCGCTATTGAAATCCTCAGGCAATAAACCAGTATGCCTGTTGAATCATAAACGTTATAGAGATACACCCCCGGCTTTGTGATAATCATCGTGCTACCCGCTATATGAGGGAATGAAGCCAGCATCGGCTTGAATAAATAATCACCTGCAGGATTGATGGTCGTCAGATCGATAACCTCACCTATTTCACCGATAATATCCTTGAGAATATCGTCAGTAGAAGGCCTGCTTAAAGGATTGAGGGGATCAGTTCCCGCCATGTATTCCGCAAGATTCACTACCCCATCAAGGTCACTGTCCTGAAGGGCATCAAGCGGGTTGTTCGGATCAAGCCCCAGTTGAGACTCCATGGCGTCCGGGATACCGTCGATATCCGTGTCCGCCGGGGTAAGCACTCCGGCAACATATCCTGCTGCGGTGCTGTCTGTGTTACTGATTTCAATAGGACTGCCATTCGGATTGTCGGAACTTGGGACAACAGACTCGGGAATGGTTATGGATACCTCCTGTGAAAACACACTCTCATTTCCAGCCGTATCTTTTGCCGTTACAGCAAAGTAGTATGTCCCGGACATGGTGAGCTTGCTTGTGTCGATATCAATGCTCGTTGAGAGGCCTGCTGACTCCATGTTCGTATAGTTCCTGCTTGATGGGCCGTAGTATACCGTATATCCCTCAAGATCACTGTCGCTGTTGTTATTCCAGCTGATCCTGACCACGGCGGCATGAGAGACGAGAGCTGAAAATACGAGACAACAAACCAGGATCACGATAGGACACCATTTAAAATTTTTCATGTCCCCATGCTTCCAAATCGCATGCCAATATATTTATGATTTTATATTCAATATGTTATGTTCTTTTTTACAAAGGGCGATCGGCAATTATTGTAATCCAGATTACAATAAAGAACGGTATTGAAACCAGGTCAACGAGAGAATCTACCGAAATAATGTCAGATTTTCAGACAACTGGGTGGGGGGCAAGAAATGCCTCCCACCCTATATAAGTCATTTCTTCTCTTTGTGCAGCATGGCCATGATGGGGCTCGCGACGAAGATGGAAGAGTAGGTTCCTACTAATACCCCGATGATCATGGCAAATGCGAAGTCGTGAATCACGCTCCCTCCGAGGAAGAACAGCGCCACCACCACGACAAACACGGTGAAGGAGGTGAGGATCGTCCTGCTGAGTGTCTGGCTTATGCTCTCATTGATTACCTTTAAGAAGTCAACCGACCCGCTCATCTTCTTGATGTTCTCCCTGATCCGGTCGAAGACCACTACGGTGTCGTTTACGGAAAAACCGATGATGGTAAGGATGGCTGCCACAATAGTGAGATTTATCTCCTTGCCCAGGAGGGAGAATACGCCCAGGGTTATGGTGGCATCATGGATGAGGGCCAATATGGCACCGACCGAGAAACCGAACTCGAATCGTATCCATAAATAGATGAGGATGCCTATCCAGGCATAGATCATGGACATGAGACCTTTCATCTTGATGTCCTTGCTCACCGCGGCACCCACCATCTCGGCCCGCCTGATATCGACCTTATCCTTCCCGAAGGTATCCTTCAGGGCGTTCTGGATCAACAGGGTCATATCCTTACCAGATTCGCTCATGGCCGGCACCCTGATGAGATACTCATTGCCCTCTTCGCTCGATATGCTCTGGATGCGCGCCTCGGCAAGCTTCAGCGGGATCATGGCCTTTCTCACGTCTTCCGCCCGCACGCTCTCCGGTAGAGCCACCTGGATCTCCGTGCCGCCAGCAAATTCCGTCCCGAAATTGAATCCACGTACAAAAGGCATGATGCAGATAACGCTCAGTATGAAAAGGGATAACGATACCGCAAGGGCTATCTTCCGCTTCCCCATGAAATCAATGTAGATATGTGGTTTGATGAATTCCATTGCGACCTCCTAGATACTTATCCGCTCGATCTTCCGGATATTGACCAGCCATTCCTGAACCCACTTGCACACCACGAGCGCAGTGAACATAGAGGACAGGATACCAACGGACAGGGTCACCGCAAAACCCTTGATAGGTCCGGTTCCGAACTGGAACAGAATGAGGCTGGCGATGAGTGTTGTTATATTTGAATCGACAACCGAAGACATGGCGTTTTTATACCCCGCCTCGACTGCCATTTTCGGGGTTCTGCCGAGCCTGACCTCCTCCCGTATCCGTTCAAAGATCAGGACATTTGCGTCCACGGCCATACCGATGGTAAGAACTATGCCGGCAATACCCGGCAGGGTAAGTGTCGCGTGAAAGGCCGCCATGACACCGGTAAGAAGGACAATGTTACCGATGAGAGCGATATTGGCCAGCATCCCGGAAAACTTGTAGTATACCGCCATAAAGGTGATGACAAGCAATCCGCCTACGAGGCAGGCCATAATACCCATTCGGATCGAATCATCACCCAGTGATGGTCCTACTATCCTTTCTTCAAGTATATCCACCGGGGCTGGCAGCGCTCCTGCCCTGAGCACGATCGCCAGATCCTTGGCCTCCTGATCGCTGAACCTTCCCTCGATCATGGCATTTCCGCCTGCTATGGCGTCCCTTATTACAGGGGCTGAATACACCTTGCCATCCAAGATTATCGCAAGCCTCTTGCCGATGTTCTCACCGGTAACCCTTTCGAAAATCCTCCCGCCCTCTGCGTTGAAGGAGATGGAAACATACGGCTCATTCGTTGATTTGATGCTCACCCTGGCATCATCGATCATACTGCCTGTCAATACGGCATGCTGTCTTAGCAGAATCGGCTGTTTCCCGTCCTTCATATAAGCAACATAACTACCCTCGGGTACATCGCCCGAGACCGCGCTTTCCACCGAGTGTTCTTCATCCACCAGTTTGAACTCCAATGCGGCGGTCTTTCCGATGATCTTCTTGGCCCTCTCGGGATCGGTAAGTCCTGGTATCTGAAGGATTATCCTTTCCTTTCCCTCAGGGATGATCGATGTTTCACTTACCCCAAGCTGGTCAACGCGGTTGCGTATGGTCTCCAGGGCCTGCGCGACGGCCTGATCACGTATCTTTTGGACCTCTTGGGGCTTCATCTCATATGTGAACGATGTCGAGCCCCCTTCTGTTTTGCTGTCCACCTCAACCAGGTATGGATAAGCATCGACCATGAGTTTTGACAACGCGTCTGAATCTTCCTTGGTTCTAACCTCTACGACAAGTTTGTCCGGCGCAATAAATGCGGCCTTGTTATAGCGTATGCGCTCACTTATCATCTGCGGCTTGAGATCTCCCGCTATGACGCCCAGTCGTTGTTCAACGGCCTTGATTGAATCCACCTTCAAGACAAGGTGGATTCCGCCCTGCAGATCGAGACCCAGCTTGATCTTTGATTTTGGCCCGAACCAGCCCTGGGGCATCTCCTCCTTGCCGAGGAAGCTGGGAATGGCAAAAACCAGTCCAACGACCAGCACGGCCAGGATAAGTATCCCCCTAAATTTGAAGTTATCCATTATAACCCCCGCAATTATTTTTGAGTCGAATCAATGCTCTTCTTTTGTGCAATAAATTCTCTGGATACCTTTATCTTTACCTTGTCCCCCACATCGAGGGTGAGCACATTATCCGTAATACCAACGACCCTGCCATGAATCCCTCCGCTGGTGATTACATCATCCCCTTTATCGATGCTTTCAAGCATCTGCTTGTGTTCCTTGGCCTTCTTCTGCTGGGGCATTATCAGGAGAAAGTAAAAAACAATGAATATGAGTATCAGGGGAGCCAGACTCATCAGGAAGCTCATCGTATCCCCGCCCGCAGGTCCTGCTGCATAGGCAATGCTAGTCATTATAAATCTCCTTAATCCTTTTTCTTAAATCGTTGAATTTTTGCTCCCTAATGGAATGCCGTATATCTGACATTAATTCAAGATAGAAATGCAAGTTATGAATAGTATTGAGTATGGAACTGAGGATCTCTCCGGTCACAAAGAGATGCCTCAGGTAGGCCCTGGAGAAGTTTCTGCAGGTATAGCATGTGCAGGCATCATCCGGAGGATTCGGATCCTGCCGGTATCTAGCCTGTTTCAGCGACATCTTGCCATTTTTGGTAAAAAGCATACCATTCCTGGCATTCCGTGTCGGGAGGACGCAGTCAAACATGTCCACACCCCGGGCAACGGCCTCTACTATATCTACCGGTGTCCCGACTCCCATGAGGTACCGCGGCTTGTCTTCAGGCAAGAAGACCATGGTCTCATCCAGTACTATAACCATGGTATCATGCCCTTCGCCGACTGAAAGACCGCCTATGGAATATCCGTCAAAAGGTAATGCAACAAGGTCCTTTGCGCTCTTCTCCCTGAGGTCCGGATACATTCCCCCCTGAACAATCCCGAACAGCGCCGCATCTGTCTGTCGTGCATACAGGCTCTTTGAGGCCCACAGGCTGGTCTTATTGACGGATTGCTCCACATAATCCCTTGTGCTCGGGAATGCAACGCACTCATCGAGGCACATCATGATATCCGAACCAAGATCCTCCTGTATCCGGATTGCCTTCTCAGGGGTAAGCATCCTCCTGCTCCCATCGACATGGGAGGCAAAAAGCACGCCTTCATCGGTAATCTTCACCAGCTTGGCCAGGCTGAATACCTGATACCCGCCGCTGTCGGTGAGAATGGGCCTGTCCCACCCCATGAACTTATGCAATCCGCCCAGGGCTCTAACCAGATCCTCACCCGGCCTCAAATGAAGGTGATAGGTGTTTGACAGGATGATCTGGGCACCGATGGACATGAGAACATCCGGGGTTAAGGCCTTTACTGTTGCGGCAGTACCTACCGGCATGAATACAGGGGTGTCCACAGCACCGCGGCGCGTGGTAATCCGGCCGCACCGGGCAGTACCGTCGCAGGAATCCTTCAAGTAATTAAATGATGAACATTGCATCGCCATAACTGTAGAACCTGTATTTCCTATTAACGGCATCTTGATACGCCTTCATGATGAGATCGTGCCCGCCAAAGGCGCTTACCAACATAAGCAGCGTGGACCTAGGCAAATGGAAGTTCGTCAGCAGGGAATTCACCGCCTTGAATGGAAATCCTTTGTAGATGAATATGTCCGTTGCCCCTTTTCCCGGGATAATCCTTCCTCGAGTATGCATGAGGTGCTCAAGGACCCTTGTCGTGGTTGTTCCTACCGCAACAATTCTCCTTTCTTGTGTAATCGCGTTGTTGATGGAAACTGCTGCCGCGTCCGTGACTGAAAACTCCTCAGGGTGCATCGCATGGTCTTCTACAGATCGGGTACGGACGGGTATGAAGGTCCCGAGGCCTACATGCAGGGTCACATACACAACCTCTATACCTGATGACTCCATCCTTTGAAGTATGTCCTGGGTAAAATGAAGACCGGCGGTGGGTGAGGCTACAGAACCATCATGACAGGCATATACCGTCTGGTATGTCACGGAATCCATTGCCTCAGGTTTCCTGTCTATATAGGGAGGCAACGGCACATCGCCAATGTTGAGCACCTGGTTTTCGTCTGAAAAGAAAAGTACATAATCCTTGTCTTCTCTCTTTTCCACTCTTGCCGTGAGGTTTCCTGAAAACAGGAGGAGAGATCCAACCCTTGCAGGTTTTGATGCACTCACAAGGCAGCGCCATCGAGGGCCGCCAACCTGCTTGAGCAGGAGCACCTCGACCACTCCTCCGGTCTCCTTTTTCCCCATGAGACGTGCCGGTATGACCCTAGTGTCATTCAGCACAACCACGTCTCCGGGATACAAATAAGAGAGGATGTCTTCGAATTGCCTGTGAAACAATTCACCGGTACGGCGATCAATGACGAGCAGCCTGTCCTTACCCCTCTCCAGTGGGTATTGGGCAATAAGCTCACCGGGCAGGCAGTAAGAGAATAAATCCGTTTCCATGCTATTGCATCCCCATGACATTTCTGCCCACATATATGATGATGAGACCGAGAAAAGCGGCAATGATGCCTATGGCCTGCAGCGTAGCGTTGGGCACTGTCTGTATGAACTGGGCGAAGGACTTAAACTTTCCCGGGAAGAGGATATAGGGAACCGCCTCAATGATTAGAACCATGCCTAAAACACTTAAGAAGTAATCCATAGGTGGTGTCTTATATCCATGATGCCGGTCAATCGTCAATCCTGGAAGGATGCGCAGTATTCCTCGGTAAAGACCGGTGCCTGGAATGACTGGTCCATGTGTGTCGAATCCGTTCCATAAACCGCCCTTTTCCCTTCTGCCCCTTTGGCCTTGGTGTACCTCAGGCAGATCCCTGCAGCCAGATCCAGTGCCTCATAAGTAATTTTTCCTCTCAAAATGCAAAGGGGGCCCGGAACATCATCTATCCTCAGAAAGACATTGCCATGACAGCTGAGGGTGGAAATGATCTCGTTTTCCCTTTCATCCCTCCCCACCAAGAGTATTGTTCCGGTGTCCAATATGAATTTTCTTCCAATAATATCCAGAATACAGTCTTCTTTCGTTGGGAGTAAAGGGGAATGCCTCATAAGAGTTTTCTTTACCTTGGCGGATATCTGTTTATCCGCGAGCAGACAACCACCCGCGGCGTTTGGAATATCTTCTTTCCTGATCCCGAACGCCAGGGCTCTACTGATCTGTTCCTTTCTCCCCCTGCCGGTTATTCCCCAAAGCCCTTCTCTTTTCACTATTCCTGCCACTTCCGGCAATGTTTCTGTCAGATGGAGAGCACATAAGGGTCTTACAAGTAAACCCTTAAGTCCCGATTCCTTTTCAATGATTCTCATGGTATCTGCCCGCTGCGACATGGGTCGCTGACCGAGCACTTCACCGGTTATGGCAAACGATGCATCGAATTCTTCAAGGAGTGCCTTGACCTTTCTCAACATACCTATTTTGCAATCGATACAGGGGTTGAGGTACTTACCGAAACCATGGTCTGGATTGCTCACAATCCGGATCATGTCATCGGAATAATCAATTATGCGTATGTCGATGCCAAACTTGTCTCTGTGCACCGCTTTCATCGATTCAGGATCGTTCAGCGCGTCATATCCGAAAAAAGGGGTGCAGAAGTACATGGGTATAACATCCACCCCAAGTGATTCCATGAGCCTGACGGCAAGTATACTGTCAAGTCCGCCTGAATACAGAGCTATGCATCGTTTCTGCATCATATGAACTATGCCTGTCTTTTCATTGTGTACCACATAATGATCTCTAATCATTCAGGTATTCATCTCGCAGATTTGCAATCAACTGAAAGGCCAAAGGATTATTACAAGCAGTATATGAAAATAAAGTCTATACCCCACTCTCGTGAGGTATAGACTACTTTGGCGGGAGCGACGAGACTCGAACTCGCGACCTCCGGCGTGACAGGCCGGCGTTATAACCGACTTAACTACGCCCCCTTAATCTCTCATCACTATGGTAGGCGGAACAGGGCTTGAACCTGTGACCTTCGGCTTGTAAGGCCGACGCTCTCCCAACTGAGCTACCCG
>CAZRIV010000002.1:0-329635 GCA_964600235.1 uncultured Bacteriovoracaceae bacterium
CAACATCCCCTTCCTGCCCGGCATGCTCGCCATGATGAAGAAGGCCATGCCCTACTACAAGCTCGAGGAACTCGTGTACTCGGGCAAGAGGGCGTCCGGCAAGGAGTTGGAAGAGTGCCGCATGGTGATCAAGGCCTGCGAGGGCGAAGAGGAGCTCATGAAGGAGGCGCTCGCCTTTGCCAGGACCTTCACCAAGGGCCGCACCATCTTCAAGGAGCACAAATGGCGCCTGCACAGGCACATCGTTGAGATCATGGACAAGGAAGACCCGGCCTATATCGAGCCGCTCAACCTGATGGTCTCGTAAAGGCCTTTCATTAAGAAACTTGATTCTGAACAATGGCGAACACCCTGACCGGTGAGGGTTCAGGCATGCCGAAGGATAACAGGTTCATCCCCCCGCGATTTCTGCGGGGGGCCTATACACAGACCATCCTCGCATCTTCCAGGGTCCGGGCTTTCGGCGGCAATCCCATGAAGGAGGCCGCCCGGGAGATGATCTTCGATGCAGGGGGCGGGATCAGGCTCCAGGGTTTTATCTCCAGGCAGAGTTCGAGAGTGCCGTCGGGACTGATCATCCTGCTCCATGGCTGGGAGGGCAGTGCCGATTCCACCTACATGCTGCACTCGGGCAGGTATTTCTACGACCTGGGCTATGATGTCTTCCGCCTGAACTTCAGGGACCACGGCAACACCCATCACCTCAACGAAGGGGTGTTCTACGCCATCCTGCTCGATGAGGTGTTCAACGCCGTGAGGGCCGCTGCAGCTCTCTACGGGCAGAGCAGGGCATTCCTCATGGGTTTCTCCCTGGGAGGCAACTTTGCCCTGAGGATCGCCGGAAAATGTCTGCACGAACCCATAGAGAATCTCCGCCATGTCGTCGCGGTGAGCCCGGCCATAGACCCGTCAAAGGCCACCGACGCCATAGACCGGAGCCCCCTGCTCAGGTGGTATTTCCTGAAGAAATGGAGGAGATCCCTGATCATCAAGCAGAGGCTGTATCCGCATCTCTATGACTTTCAGGACATCATGGCGGGCGATACCGTGCGCGGACTGACGGATGCCCTGCTCAAGAAGTACAGCAGGTATGAGGACACCGAGGAGTACTTCAGGGGTTATGCCCTTACGGGCGATGCCATGAAATCCCTGGACGTGCCCACCACGATCATAGCGTCCTGCGACGACCCGGCCATACCCCCGGAGGATTTCTCGAACCTTGTCCTGGGTCCGTCCACCAGGCTCGTCATGCACCGTTTCGGGGGCCACAACGGGTTTCTGGAAGGGGTGTTCAAACCCACGTGGTACGAGAAACATGTTTCAGGCATCTTTGCCGCACCCGATGGGGTCGCCGGCAGCGCGCGGGTGCCTTGAAAAAAAACAGGGACGGGTAAGCGGTTTTGCCGATAAGGAGACTTGAAACCTCGAGTTGACTACATTATTAGATGCAGTGGCGGTGTTATGGACAATGAAGGCGGTTCGCGCGATACTATTCCCGGCATCATGAGCAGCCAGGCGGCAGGGGTATGCGGCATCCCTGCGGCGGATGAGCTGATCAGGATCTGCGAAAACATGGTGGAGAACTGCGCCGTGGCGTTTTTCGTCATCGATGCAGAGCACCGCGTGATCCACTGGAACAAGGCCTGCGAAGGGCTCACCGGGATAAGGGCCGCCGACATCCTGGGCACGCCGGATCAATGGAAGGCCTTTTACGACCGGCAGCGCTCGACCCTGTCGGACCTCATCATCGACAACGATCTCGGCAGAATGGACGAGCTCTATTCCGTTCACGGCCCTTCACTGCTGATACCCGACGGGCTGCACGCCGAAGGCTGGTACCCGAGAGTAGGCGGGAAAAAGCGCTACCTCATCTTCGATGCATCACCCATATACCGTGGGGACGGAAGGCTTCTCGGGGTTGTCGAGACCCTCCAGGACATAACCATCCTCAAGGAGATGGAGGAAGAGAAGGAGCGCCTCAACTGCGAACTGAAAGATGCCCTCAAGGAGATCAAGACCCTGAGCGGCCTCATCCCCATTTGTGCGGCCTGTAAGAAGATCAGGGACGACAAGGGATACTGGAACCAGCTGGAGAACTACCTGGAGGAGCACTCGGACGCCGTATTCAGCCACGGGCTGTGCCCCGAGTGTTTCCGGGAATACTTCCCCGAGGCCGCCAAGGCGCGGAAGGAATAGGCGGGTGTTGACGAACGGCCGGTTGTCCGGCCCATGACCCGCTTCATGAAGCCCATGTAGAGATTCGTTTCAGGGATCATTCCCCTTCTTGACTTCACTGCCCTTTTAGATGTTTATTCTCGCTATGTTCCTGATCGTTACAGGCGGGGATCGGCCGGGCAGAGAGCTGCTCGAAGACCTTGCGTCCAAGGCGGACCTGATCATCGCCGCGGACAGGGGCGCGCAGTACTGCCTTGAGAATGATATAACACCGGGCCTGGTGGTGGGTGACATGGATTCCATCGATAATGAAAGCCTAGAGCGACTTGAGGCCATGCGTGTTGAAATGAAGAAAAGCAGCCCGGACAAGGACCGGACCGACACCGAGATCGCCCTTGACGAGGCGGTGCTCAGGGGTGCTCGGCACATCGAGATCCTCGGCGCCACAGGCGACCGCCTCGACCACACCCTTGCCAACGTCCATCTGTTGCGCAAGGCCCTGCAACAAGGTGTCACGGCACGGATCACCTCACCTGTCCAGCAGATCTTCCTGGTGGATTCCCGCGAGACCATAAAAGGGAGCCGGGGATGCACGGTATCATTACTTCCCTTGAGCGGGCATGTCAGGGGAATCTCGCTTGACGGCTTCCGTTACCCCCTGAAGGATTCCGACATGGAGATGGGGAAGCCCTATGGCATCAGCAATGTGGTGGAGAGCGACGAGGCGTCTATCGACGTGCGCAGCGGAATTCTGCTTGCGGTTCTGATAAGGTCTTGAATATAAGGTGCATGCTAATGTAGTGACAGGGGCAAATGTTGGTGTTATCGTAAGCCCCGAAACGAAATAAAGTAAATGAGCACACAAGGGTAAGGAGGATAACTTGAAGAAATTCGGTCTATTGTTTCTGGCGGTTCTGTTCATGGTGGTCGGATGCTCCGAGGCGCAAAAGGGCGCCGGCGTGTCTGGAAAAGACGGCGATATGGTGGCGAAGGTGGGAGACAAGACCATCTCCGGCAAACAGATAGATCAGTTCCTGGAGAATCTCCCGCCGCAGGTCAGCTCACGCTACGGTGCGGCACGCAT
Source organism: uncultured Bacteriovoracaceae bacterium (assembly GCA_964600235.1). Classification (GTDB taxonomy): domain Bacteria; phylum Desulfobacterota; class Desulfomonilia; order UBA1062; family UBA1062; genus MWEI01. The sequence continues at coordinate 3,260 of CAZRIV010000002.1, forward strand.
CCGCAGGGAGATAGCCGAAGGTTTTGTCAGCATGGAGATACTTGCCTGGGAGGCCCGCCAGAGGGGCATTGACAAGCGCGAGGATGTCAAGCTCAGGATGGAGATGATGGCGGACCAGGCCCTGGCCCGTGAACTCGAGGAAGAGATCAGAAAGGGGATCAAGGTAACTGAAGAGGACATAAAGAAATACTATGATGAACACCAGGACAGGTACGGAGCCCGGTCCCGGGTCTTTGCGCGCCAGATCATGCTCTCGAGCGAGGCCGAGGCCAAGACGGTCCTGGCCAAGGTCAAAAAGGGCGGTGACTTTGCATCCCTGGCCCAGCAGTTTTCCAAGGACCAGGATTCCGCATCCAGGGGCGGAGACATCGGGCTCGTAACGCCCGGGAGAACGGACCCGGCCCTGGAACAGGCAGTGATGGGCCTGAAGGAGGGAGAGGTCAGCCCCGTTGTCAAGACGGACAAGGGATTCTTCATCGTCAAGGCGGACAAGGTTGCGGAAAGCAAGGAAAAGCCCTATGACCAGGTAAAGAAATCCATCGAGAACATCATTATGCGCGAGAGGCTCAACAAGGCAATCGGCGACCTCAAGGCGGAGGTGAAGAAGAAGGCCAAGGTCGAGGTCAACGAGAAGTACTTCGCCCAGTTCAAGGATGCCCCTCCCCAGCAGGGTCAACCCCCCATGCCCCAGGGTGCGCCTGCCGAGTAGGACGGCAGGGAGAGGGAAACATTGGCACTCTATACATGGAGCGGATATAACGAGAAGGGGAAGGTCTCTTCCGGTATGATAGACGCGCTCTCCGTCAGGGAGGCAAAGCTGAAGCTACGCTCTCAGGGCATGTTCGTGAGCACCATCGCCGAAGAGGCCCACGGACTGGCTCACCCGCTCAAGGACATCTCCCTCAAGGGTCTTCTGGGCCGGGTGGGCATGGAAGACCTGACGGTGACGACCCGTCAGCTCTCCACCCTTATCGGTGCCTCCATCCCTCTGGTGGACGCCTTGAGCGCACTGTACGAACAGACCGATGCACCCGCCATGAAGAAGACCATTGCCCAGGTGAGGGACTCGGTGAACGAAGGGTTGTCTTTCGGAGATGCGCTTGCCCAACACAAGAGGGTTTTCCCCGAGCTGTACGTGAACATGGTGCGCTCGGGCGAGGCAAGCGGAGCCCTGGACGTTGTCCTGCTGAGGCTGGCCGAGTTCATGGAAGGCCAGCACAGGCTGCGTTCCAAGATCGGGGCGGCTCTCGTCTACCCTGCCGTGCTGCTCATGATCTCCATAGTGGTGCTCATGTATCTGCTCACCGCAGTGGTCCCCAAGGTGGTGGGCATGTTCGAGAGCATGAAGCAGACCCTGCCCCTGCCCACGAGGATATTGATCTCCATCAGCTCGTTCCTCTCCTGGAGCTGGTGGATTATCATCATCGTCGTTGTCATAGGGGTCGTTCTCATCGTGAAGTGGCGAAAGACCGACCAGGGGGCCTACAAGTTCGACCGGTTCAGGCTCCGTTTCCCCGTTTACGGAACCGTCTACAAGAAGGTATCCGTTGCCCGGTTTGCGCGTACCCTGGGTACATTGCTTACCTCGGGTGTGCCCATCATCGAGTCGCTGCGCATCGTCAAGACCGTGGTGGAGAACAAGATCATGGAGATGGCAATCGAGAATTCCATTGCAGAGATCATGGACGGCTCGAGTCTTGCCGCCCCGCTGAAGAAGTCCGGGGTCTTCCCCCCCATTCTTGTACACATGGTCAGTGTGGGGGAGAAGAGCGGCAGTTTGGAGGAAATGCTCATGAAGGCGGCCGAGTCGTACGAGGGTGACGTGGAAACCACCGTTGCCGGGCTTACATCGGTGATAGAGCCCCTCATGATCGTGATCATGGGCGTGCTGGTGGGTTTCGTGGTGCTCTCCATACTGCTGCCCATGCTGGAGATGAGCACCATCGTAAGATAGATCGACAGAGGTGATGACAGATGAATAGAAAAGGTTTCACATTGATAGAGCTGCTCGTGGTAATCGTCATCTTGAGCATACTGGCGACCTTTGTAGGCATCAGGATCATGGGCAAGCCGGAGGAGGCCCGCCGCACCCAGGCCCAGATCCAGATCCAGGCACTGGAGAATGCCCTCAAGATGTACAAGCTGGACAACGGCGAGTACCCCACCACGGAGCAGGGGCTCAAGGCCCTGGTGGAAAAGCCTTCCACGGGCACCATACCCAGGAGCTGGAGAGAGGGCGGCTACCTTGACAAGAGCAAGCTGCCCAAGGACCCGTGGAAGAATGACTACGTGTATATGTTCCCGGGCGTGAGGAATCCCAACGGGTTCGACCTGTTCTCATATGGACCCACCGGGCAGGCGGGCGGTGAGGGGGAAGATGCCACCATCGGAAACTGGGAAGACGAGGGGCAAGGGGCTCAGCCTGGAAACTGACAGGAGCGGGTTCACTCTCATAGAGCTGATGATCGTCGTGGTGATCATCGGCATCACCCTGGGCTACATCGGTCCGCGGATCTTCAGCGGCCTGTCCACCTCGAACACGGACCGGGCGGTCAGGGACATCACGTCCATGATCCAGGTCGCAAGGTCCTCGGCCGTCACCCAGCACAGGACCTATTTCATCCGGTTCGACATGGACAACGAGAAGATGGCGCTCTACCCCATGCCCGAGACCTCCGGGACCGTGCCAGAGATGCTCAAGGAAAGGAAAATGCCCGACGGTGTATTGTTGAAGAGCATAAAGACCTCTTACCAGCCGGAAAAGGACCGGGGCGAAATGGACCTGAAGATCACCACCGAAGGCGTGGTCGAACAGGGGGTGATCTACCTTGAAGGGGCGCTGGGAACCATATACACCCTGGTCGTGAAGCCGTTTTCAGGAGCCCTGAAGGTGTATGACCACTACGTGGAGGTGACCTATGGATAAGGGGTTCACGCTCCTGGAGGTGCTCATAGCCATGGTGATCTTGAGCATCTCCTTCCTGTGGATTCTCAGCGCCGAGAACCAGGGGATCGACATGGCCATGCGGTCTCGGTTCATCACCACATCGAGCCTCCTCGCCCAGAGTCGTATTGCGGATGTCACCTCGGGCATACGCATCGTATCCCCCGGGGAGAGCAAGGGGGACTTCGGCGAGGATTATAAGGAATATACCTATACGGAAAAGGTCGAGACCACCCCTCTGTCCGGATACCTGAAATACAGCCTGGTAGTGACGTGGGGTAAAGAGGGGAGTCCGCTTGAGACGCAATTCATCTCATTCCTCTCCACACGATAGGGGGTTCACGCTCCTTGAGCTGCTGCTGGCGGTTTCAATAGCAGCGGTCGTCATCGCCATCGTGAACTATGCCTTCTTCCAGTCCCACAAGAATATCGAAGCGGTCACGACCCAGCGGGAGGCATACCAGACCGTCCGTATCGTCATGGACCGGATGATCAAGGACCTCACCTGTTGTTACGTGCCTGCCAACAGGACCGATATGACAAGCGACCAGATCTCCATGTACCGTTTCACAGGGGTCAATGATAATTCCAACAGCATAGACAAAGACACCATTTCCATCACCACCACCACGGACATCGGTTTTTCGAAGGTGCCGGGCGGGGTCTGCGAGGTGGGCTACTATCTCAAGGAGGTGGAGAATAGAAAGGATGTCTTCACCCTCATGCGCAGGGAAGATCCCACACCCCACTACGGAACAACCGAGTCGGGCAGCGAGATGGAGATCGCCGAGGGCGTGCTGGGAATGAACATAATCTATATCGACGACGCCAACCAGGAGACCGATGTGTGGGACCTTTCCAAGCGGCTCGTCCTGCCCAAGCAGGTCAAGGTGACACTCACCATGGAGACGCCCGGGGATAAACTGACATTTACCGCAACCGCATCGCTGCCCTTGTCCGGCATCAGGCTGATGCCCCCGCAGGGTTGAACGGGCCATGAAAATATTCAGGGATGACAGGGGCATGGTCCTCATCCTGGTGCTGAGCATGGTGGCGCTGTTTTCCGTCATGGTCATCAATTTCAGCGCCGACGAGAGCCTGGATATCGAGCTGGCGTACAACTTCCGCGACTCCATACAGGCCCAGTACATCGCCATGGCAGGCGTCCAGGCCGCCAAGGTGATCCTGGACCAGGACAATGCCGCCTCGGACACCCTCGATGAACAGTGGGCCGAGTTCCCGGTATACGCGGCCACTGCGTCCAGCTACTTCGAGGGAGCGCAGCTCTCGGGTGCCATTACGGATGAATGCTCCAGGTTCGACCTGAACAGCCTTGCCTTGAAAGACAACTATTCCGAGTTCCGCAAGCTCCAGTTTCAGAGGCTCTTTACCCTTCAGAATATCGATATCACGCAGGAAGAACTGGACGATCTCACCAACTCCATTATCGACTGGATCGATACCGACAGCGAGGTCACCATGGGCGGCGCGGAAGACGAACACTATACGTCACTGGAGCCGCCGTACCGGGCCAAGAACTGCCCCATGGACAGCATCGAGGAGATCCTGCTGGTGAAGGGCATGAAGAAGGAATATTTCTACGGCACGGAAAACTACGACGGCCTGAGGAAATACCTGACCGTAAGCACCGGCGGGAAGATAAACATCAACACCGCGTCCGAGATGGTTCTCAAGAGCATATCGGAGCGTTTCAACGATGACGTGATAAGCAGCATTGCCGCGTGCAGGCCGTTCACCAGCCAGGCCTTCTCCTGCGTTCAGGGACTCGACCTGTCGGACGGATCGGACGAGGCGAACTGGATAATGAATAATGTTCTTGTTGTCAAGAGCGCAAGCTTTTCTGTAGATGTAAAAGGTGTTATGCCCTCAGGGGCACAGGTGAATGTCAGGGCGCTGCTGGAACGCATTAACAATAATGCGCGAATAGTGTATTATAGGATCTACTGAGGTGGTATGAGAACTGTCATTACGCGGAAATCGTTAGGTATATCCTGGGATAATCACCGGATACAAGGCTGTGTCATCCGCTCGGGCATTGCAGATACCGCCATAGAAAGGCTCTTGTGCATCCCGCGGGAGCTGAATGACGATCTGACCCCCAGGCACACGGTGGTGCAGGACCTGAAGGCGGCCATGGCGCAGCTGGGTCCTGAAGCCCAGACGATCGTGACCTGCCTGGACGAGTCCGAGATCATGTATCGCACGCTGCTGCGCCCCTTTTCCGATCGCAGGAAGATCCTAGACACCATCGGCTCCGAGGTGGAGACGCTGCTCCCTTCCATGGATTCCAGGCTCATGGTGGATTTTGTGCTGATGGGAAAGGACCACGAGGGCTCGTATATCATACAGTCCCTCTGCGCGCGGACGACCTCGGTGCAGGACCACGTCGCCCTCTGCAGGGCCGCCGGGATAGACACCGAGATCGTCGACTGCCCTGCTGCCGCCGTTGCCGGCGGGGCCAGGTCGTTGTTCGACCTGCCCGCGAACAGGCCCGTTGTGGTCGTGCACATGGGATGGGCCCAGACCTCCATTGCCGTACTCATGGGCAAGGCCATCAGGCATATCGGCTCGTTACCGTTCGGTTTCGAGAGGATTGTCTCCTCAGCCCTGCCCGAAGGGGCGGATAATATGGCCTGGCTCGCAGAACATGTTCACTCCGGTGCGATGGATGGCGGGGAGCATCTCTCAGGCTTCTTCCGTGAGATACTCATCATGCTCGCACGCGCCGGCGAGCTCGAGGGCGAACCGGTACTGCTGGCAACCGGATATGCGCAGGCCATAAAGGAGTTTTCCCGCGGGGTGGAAGAATCACTGGGGATGAACGTTATTGAACCGGCACTCAGGGACGTTCAGTTCGATGGGGGCACAGATGAGCTCCTCTCAGGTTTCCTGGGCGCCTGCCTTGCCTGCCGTGGTGTCGATTCGACCGATGAGGTCAATTTCCGGCAGGGCGAGCTGGGCCTGAACAAGCACATGAAAAGGCTCAAGGGTTATGCCGGGCCATGGGTCAAGGCCGCTTTGGCCCTGCTGGTGATCTGGGTCCTCGGGCTCTCGGTGGATGTTTTCCTCAAGGCCAGGACGAACGCCATGCTCACCAGGAAGATCACGGCCGAGTTTGCATCCGTCATGCCCAAGGGTACGCCCATGGTGGATTCCGTCAAGCAGATGGAGCAGCACCTGGCCAGGCTCTCGGGGACCGCAGGCGCTCTTGGAGGCTCCGCGGCCGATTCCCCCCTTGAGATACTCAGGGACCTGAGCACCGTGATCCCCTCGGATCTCGATGTGCTCCTGGATACCATCAATATCGACGAGAGCAGCCTCACGCTCTCGGGCAGTACGAACAGCTATAACAATGTGGAGCACATGCAGGAGATCATAGCAAAACTGCCCTATGTGAAAGAGGTGAAGATCGTCTCTGCAAATGTTGACAAGACCGACCAGAAGGTGAAGCTGAAACTCGTATGCAAAAAATAAAAATGAAGATGCCTTTTGACGCACAGAAGCTCAAGGAGCTTGCTCTCCCTGTGGAGCAGGCCATAGGAAGGGCGCTGGACTATGTGGCAGGCCTGTCCCCAAGGGAGCGGATAATCGTTATGGGGGGGGCTGTCTTTGTCGCGGTCTTCATCCTCCTGGCGGGAGTCATCGGGCCTCTGGTGCATTACAGGTCAACCCTCGAGAAATCGTTCGTCTCCAAAGATGCGCAACTGAAGAAGGTCTATGCCATGTCAGCAGGCATCAGGGGATTCCAGGCTTCTACCGCTGCCGGGGCCTCGACGGCCGGCAAGCAGTTCACGCTGTTTGGCTACCTGGAGGAGCTGGCCGTCCAGCTCAGGATCAACGACCGGATAGAGTATATGAAGCCCATCACGGATACCACTGAGGTGGCCAGAGAATCCGTGGAGGTGAAGATACGCGGGCTTTACCAGGAGGATCTCATAGGGCTGCTCTTCGGCATAGAGAACACGCCGCATCCCGTCAAGATCAAGAGGCTGAACCTGAAGAAGGTGGAGAAAGACGGGAATCTGGATGTGACATTCCAGGTGGTGTCCTATGGTTGACACCGAGACAAGATATCGCATGCTCACAAGGCTCGGGTTCGCCCTGTATGCGCTCGTCTGTCTGCTCGTCTTCATCTGGCTGAGATTCCCTTATGATTCCATAAAATACAAGGTCGAAGACGCCCTCACGCGTATCATGGGAGGCCAGGTGATGCTCGGTCACGTAAGGCCCAACCTTTTAGGCGGGTTCACCATAGAGGGCATGGAGATCAAGGGGACCAGGGTGGCCAGGAAACTGGCTGTTTCACCCAAGCCCTGGGATGTCTTCAGGGGGAGCCTCGGGTTCGGGTTCCATGCCGAGCTGGTTTCCGGCATGACCGACGGCCACATGATGTTCCCCTTCAGGAAAGAGAAGACCCCCATGAACGTCACGGTGAACATGACCGATGTCGACCTGGCGGGATTCTCCGGCATCTTTCCTCCACGCATGACCCCCAAGGGGGTGATAACCGGGGAGCTCAACCTCACCACGTTGAGGAATTCGCTGGACAAGGCTACGGGTAATCTCGCGCTTTCCTGGAAGAAAGGGACCCTGCCTCTGGGTATGGTGACACTCCCCTTTGATGCGTTGGTCTTCGAGAACCTGGATTTCGACGGCAAGATCGACAAGGGCCTCCTGAATATCGAGAAGGCCGACCTGGCCGGGGAGTTCTCGGGAACCATGCGCGGAAACATCAGGTTTTCCAGTATACTGAAAAGGTCCCGGCTTTCCATCATGGGTGAATTGAACCTTCCCGAGTCCATAAAGAAATCACTCGGCCCGCTCTACGACTCCTCGGGCCAGGGCAACAGGTTCAGCCTCAGGGGAACCATCGAGAGGCCCAGGTTCCGGATGCTGGGCGCAGGCATGAGGCAGATCCCCTCCATGCCGGCACAGGGTGTCAGCCCAGGGGCCCAGCCCCAGCCGCAGCCTGCTTCACCTGAACGGCGTGCAGCGGAGAGGGCCCGGCAGGACATGGCCCAGCCGGTCCAACCCCCGGCATCCATGGAGCGCAGTCTGCCGGAAAAGACCATTCCCGATGACATGCAAGATGAAAAGGATCTAGAAGAAGAGGGACAATGACATGAGCAGAAACGATGATTTCAAAAAGCATTTTCCACAGGCCATGAGGATTTCCTGGGAGGAAGTCGAAGATCTTCTCTGGAAGATCTTCCTCGACATGAAGGAGCAAGCGTACGATCCGGACCTGATCATAGGAGTTGCAAGGGGGGGGCTTGCCCCTGCCCGTATCCTCATGGATTACCTGCAGAAGAAATATATCTGCACCTTCCAGATGGGGCACTGGGAAGCCGAGGCGGCCTTGAGCGAAAAGGCAAGGATCGTCTTTCCCCTGCCCGATATCGACCTGAAGCTCAAGCGCGTGCTCGTGGTCGACGACGTGTCGGATGAAGGCGGAACCCTGGAGGAAGTGGTATCGTATCTGGCGCCGCAGGTGAAGGATATCCGTACCGCCGTGGTGGTGAGCAAGGCGGATTCGAGGCTGAAGGCCGACTTCTGTTCGCGGACCATGGGAGAGTGGAGGTGGGTCATGTTCCCGTGGTCAAAGCATGAGGACCTCCTCTCCTTCACCGAAAAGGTGCTGCAGCTCACGGGCGGTGCTTCGATAGAAGACATCATCCGGATCCTCCAGGATGCCATGGACGTCGAGATCGCCAGGAACGAGATCGAACGGGTACTGTCCGACATGTGTCTGGCCCGAGAGGTTGCCGAGGACAAACAGAAGATATGGACGTTGATATAGCGAGACTCGAGGCTGTCATCCCCGGGTATGTCGTCCTGGTCAAGGATGCGGGGGTGGAATATGTCAGTGAAGGACTGGCAAAGAGATTAGGCCTCATGGCGGATAAGCTCAAAAAGGACCTGGAAGGGATTCCCGAGCTTTTCATGTCCGCGGACCTCATCCCCGACCCCATTGTGCTGCCCTCGGCACAGGCCCAGGAGTACAGGTTCACCTGCACGCCCATACCCATGGACGGCTTCCGGGTCATCGCCTTTTCCGAAGAGCGCCCCGAGCATAAGCCCGTTATCGAATACGCTGACCGCGATACCTTTGTGCGCATGTTCACCAACGCCTACATGGGGTGCCTCGTGGTGGACGAGGGAAGGATAGTCTATACGAATGACTTCTTCTGCTCTCTTCTGGGGCTTAAATTCGAACAGGTCCTCGGCAGCAGGGTTATCGACCACATCTCCCGGGAGAGCAGGCCGGAATTCATCCGGGCGACGCAGGAATGGTCCCGCTCGGACGGCCTGCGGGACAATGTCCATGAGCTCATGTTCACCTCCGCGGATTTCACCCGCCTTCATTTCCTTGCCAAGGGCGGGTGGCTTGCCAGGGGATCGAGGCAGCTGATCTGGATCATCCTGCATGACATAACCGAGAATACCCGGCTCAAGGCGTCTTTGAAGCGGGAACAGAGGCAGTATTCCGAGCTGTTTGAAAGGTCGCCCACGGGCATCCTGTATATAAACCCGCGGGGCAGGATCGTGGATTGCAATGAATACATTGCCTCGCTCATAGGGTACCCCAAAGACGAGATCAACGGGAAAGAGTTTACAAAGTTTGTCACCCGGGATCAGGCCGAGTCTCTCAGGGCCGATTTCGGCAGGCTCTTTACCGAAGGCTCCGAGATCAGCAAGCGTGAATGCGTCATCAACACCTCGGCCGGCGGGGCGGTTTACATCGAATACGACGCCCAGGTGATCTACAGGAAGGGACACCCCGTAAAGGCCCTCATGCTGCTCAATGACGTGACGGACAAGAAGGGGCTCGAAATGGAGCTGCTGGAAAAGAATGCCGAGATGGAGCGCACCCTGTGGGACATGGCCGAGGTGAAGGATGCCCTGGAGGCGCGGGCCGGAGAGCTCAACAAGGCGACCGAGGACCTCAAGCTCCTCAACGAGAAGCTCAATCTGCTCTCCATCACCGACGGCCTCACGGACGTCTACAACCACCGCCATTTCCAGGACCGCCTCTCCCAGGAGGTCGAGCGCGTCAACCGCCAGAAAGACGGCGTGCTCTCGCTGCTCATCATGGACATCGACGATTTCAAGCGCTTCAACGACACCTACGGCCATCAGTGCGGGGACATGGTGCTCAAGCAGATTGCAGGGCTCCTGAAGGGATCGATACGTAACATCGATATCCTGGCCCGCTACGGGGGCGAGGAGTTTGCCGTCATCCTCCCGAATTCCACCACCGAACAGGCGGTCGTCGCGGCAGAGAGAATCTGCGAGACCATACGCTCCACGCCCTTTTCCTACGGGGCCGCCGTCAACGCCAAGGTGACGGTGAGCATAGGGGTAGGTACCATTATGAGCAGCCAGGCGGACAAGGGCGAGCTCGTCAGAAAGGCCGACAGCGCCATGTATGCCGCCAAGGCGAAATGGAAGGACAGGGTCGAGATTTGGGAAGAGGACTGAGCATCTCCTTTGACCTCGACGGGACCCTGAGTGACCTGGCCTTTGTGGACGGCGTCTGGAACGAGGGGCTGCCGAGGCTCGTGGCCTCGAGCCGGAAGATAGCCCTGGAAGAGGCCGCCCGGCTCTGCATGGATGCCTACCGCAGCGAGGGGGAGGCATCGATCCTGTGGTACCGGCTTTCCCACTGGCTCGACCACTTCGGGTTGAGCCATGTGGACCAGGAAGACCTCATCAGGGACTACACCGGCCGCATCAGGATCTTCGAGGATGCCCTGCGGGCCGTCCATCGATTGAAGCACATGGGATACCCGCTCGTGCTGTTCTCCAATGCACCGAGACCCTTCCTGGATAAGGAGGTTCATTACGGGGAACTGGAGAGGTACTTTGACGCCATGGTCTCGCTGCCCGATGACTGGGGCATGGTCAAGTCCCAGAGGGAGGCCTTCGAGCGGCTGAAGGGACATATGGGCACCGAGGTGGTTCATGTGGGCGACCATATCCTCTTTGACTGCGAGGTCCCCAGGGCCTCCGGCATGAAGGCGTTTCACCTCTGGAGGGGCACAGGCCCAAGGCGCGACGATTCTCTGGAGAGCCTCGACGAGTTTGCAGACAGGATTGTCCGTGACCAGATTCACCCGTGAACGCATCATACTGCTGGCAGCCCACTTTTTCTTTTTCCTCAATTTCTCCGAGCTGATCCTGCTGCCGAAATACTTTGCCCACCTGGGTCTGCACCCTTTCAGGATAGGCGTCCTCATGGGCTCGTTCAGCCTCTCGGTGCTCATGGCCCTGCCCGTGGCGGGCCTCGTCTCGGAAAGGATGCCCAGGAAGTTCCTCTTCATCGCGGGCGCAGCCCTCATGGCCTTTCCCAGCGCCCTGTACATGGGTTTCCACAAATCTTTCAGCGCCCTGGTCATCCTGAGAATACTTCAGGGCATAGGCTTTTCCTGCACGTTCGGGATAATAGGCGCCATGGTAAGCCGGGGCGCGGACGCCCGGGAGAGGAAATATCTGCTGGGCATACTCACCGTGGTGGGCATATCCACCCATGCCCTTGGCCCTGCCCTGGGAGAGCACATGATCGGCCGGTACGGCTATGGCATGTTCTTCTCCAGCGCGGCGGCCTTCGGCCTGGCAGCGTTCGCGGCAGGTTTTCTGCTTGCTCACGAGAAGGACGGGCAGGCCGTGAACAGGGATGGGTTTCACGCCCCGCCCGACACCACGGCCCTCAGTGTCATCCTCGGGGTGGTCTTCGGCTCCGTGGTCGTCTTCCTCCCGCTCCACCTGGCCGGGGTGGGCGTGACGGACTCGAGCCTGTTCTTCGTCCCCTTTGTCATGGGGAGCTTCCTCATGTGGACGCTCATCCACCGGTTCATACGGTCGTGGAGCGACGCGGCAGCCAGGATCGCCTCATCGGCACTCGTCGCCCTGCCCCTTGCGTGCATGGCATGGGCGGGCGGGGTTTTTGCGCTCATGGCCCTGTCCCTTGCCTTCGGGGTGGGCTACGGGTACCTCTATCCGGCCCTGAACGCGGCCTTCATCAATGCCAACCCGGCGTCCCAGGGACGTGCTAACGCGCTGTTCGTATGGGCCTTCAACCTCGGGATGTTCGCGGCCTCACTGGGATTCGGTTATGTGAGCGAGCTCACCGGCTATGCCGGTGCATTTGCCTGGCTCGCATACCTGGGGTTTGCCTGCATGGCCATGGCCATATTCTGGGGCAGGAGGATCGCCCGGTGAATGAGGCCGGAGCGGGCACAGAAACCAGCTATCGTGGGGTTGGAGGGGAGTTTTTAGTAAGTCCGTTCAGAGGAGTGATCTCGCCGCTTCCGATGAATGCTGAATATACCGTCTGTTCAAGGCGGCGAGATCACTCCTCTGAACGGATCGATTTGAAACCCCTTCAGGCACAAAATCCGGGATAAAAATCGTGCACGGCCACTCCACAAAGGTCCTTCATGCGCCGGGCTGCCCGCCGGACTGTAAGGATTCCTTAAAGATATCAGGGAGAAATTTCGACCTTGACAGGCATATGGGGTACTGTTTTGATACCGTCATGACATGGCGGCCGGTTTCCTGCTTAGCGGTCTCAACCCTTCTGCATCTGGGTGCATTGATGATCTTTCTCGCCGCCATGGCATTCCCCTTCCATTCCCCGAGACCGGGCGAGGAGGCCTTCGGGGTCAACCTTGTGGGTGCCGATGCCCTGGGCAAGGGTTCCACACAGGAGGCGGTACAGAGTCCGCAGCCGGAGCAGCAGAGGGAACAGGCCGCAGGGGATGGGCCCGAAGAAGAGCCCGTGACAGGGGACCAAGCGGAAGGCGGCGTGAGTTTCGAGACCGACCGCAGGGTATCCGCGAGCTATCTGGAACGGCTCAAGACCAAGATATTCCTGGCATGGGACTATCCCGAAGAAGCCATTCAGGATGGCCGGCAGGGTATTGTACGGGTCATGTTCCTGCTGAACCCAAACGGCGAGCTTGCGGACATCAGGGTCCTGAAAGGCTCCGGTTCCAAAAGTCTCGACGCCGCATCGCTGGATGCCATCAGGCAGGCGAGCCCGTTCGGGGCGCTCCCCGAGGACATACGCGACAAGCCGCTGAGGATAACCGGCAAGTTCTGCTACGTGCTCGACTGAATGGGGGCGCCGTTTACGCGGTCGTCCCGGAGCAGGGGCAGTGATGTCGATAGTTTCCGGGGCTGGAATATTTGCTGATTATAAGGAGTTGAGCAGAAATAATTCAGACCGTTCGGGGCATGCCTATCTCGAAGGCTTCGGGCATCTGCCCGAAGCCTTCGAGATAGGCATGCCCCGAACGGTTCAATTTTTTGGTTTGCTGCTCTTTTCCGGCTCATCGCTCGATAAGACTCCTGAACAACCAGGGTCCGGCTGGATGATCAGCCCGCCAATAAGCGGGATATTCAGTGTACATGGGCGGGATGCCTGATCTGAACGGGTCGGTTTTTGGTTTGTTGCTTTCATTTATGGTCCGTGGCCTTCATGCCTTCATGATCATTGCCTTTTTTCTCCTTGACATGGTAATGAAGAATTGTTCTCTTCGTGAACAGGCAGCGCGGCATGCCCACGCAGAGGGCAGGCAGTCTATCCCAATCGAGGTGAGGCGCCCATGGAATACATAGTCAAGAAGATCAACGACCTTGCACAATACCACAACGAGGTTTCCCCCGACCTGATAAGGGCCAAGGACATCAAGCTGGGCCTGAGGAACACCGACGGCACCGGCGTGGTGGTGGGGATCACCTCCAAGGGGACCGTTTTCGGGTTCAGGCGCGTACCAAGTGAAGACGGGCAGGGGACTGTCGTGGAACCCGCACCGGGCAAGCTTCTGTATTGCGGGTACGATGCCATCGATTTGGCCAAAAGGATCCAGGCAGAGAACCGCTACGGGTTCGAAGAGATATCGTATCTCCTGCTCACCGGGGAACTCCCCACCAGGACGGACCTGGAGAATTTCACCGCCCTGATCGCCAAGAACAGGTCCCTGAACAAGATCGAGCGGAGCATCATCATGCAGGAGGCGGAAAACGAGAACCAGATGTTCGCCCTGCACTCGGTCATGTCCCACCTGAGCAGGTGCGACCCGAAACCGGTGTCCACGAACATCAGGGACGTGACGGAGACGTGCATCAGGCTTCTGGCCAAGACGCCCGCCATAGTGGCTTACAACTACAACGTGTCCCGCTACCGACAGGGGGCGAGCCTGCAGATCATCCCGCCCGACCCGGAGCTCTCCACGGCCGAGAATTTCCTGTACATGCTCAGGGGCACCAGGCCGGACCACAAGGAATCCATGCTGTTCGACCTGTCCCTCATGCTGCATGCCGAGCATGGAGGCGGCAACAACTCCACCTTCACGGTGCGCACCGTGTCGTCCAGTGGGGCGAACACCTACATGGCCATCTGTTCGGGCATCGCGTCGCTGTCCGGGCACCTCCACGGGGGTGCCAACGAGGCGGTCATGTCCATGATGAAGGACATCAAGAAGAATGTGAAGGACTGGGAAGACCGCAACCAGGTGAAGAAATACCTCACGAAAATCCTAGACGGCAAGGCCCATGACGGGGCAGGGAAGATCTACGGCATCGGCCATGCGGTCTACACCGTCAGCGACCCCAGGGCCCTGATACTCCTGGAAAAGGCCGAAGAGATCGCGCACGAGAAGAAGGAGCTCCTCCGGGAGCTCAACCTCATGAAGCTCGTGGCCGAGACGGGCAGCAGCCTCGTGAAGGAGCGCAAGGGCCAGGTGGTGGCGCCCAACGTGGACTTCTATTCCGGCTTTGTCTACAAGATGCTGCGCATCCCCACCGAGATGTTCACCCCCATCTTCGCCATGGCCAGGATAGCGGGCTGGTCGGCCCACCGCATCGAGCAGATCATCCAGTCCAGGCTCATCAGGCCCGCATACGTGAGCTCGCTGCCAAAAGAGTTCGAATACGTCCCCCTGGAGAAACGGGAATAGGCCTGAAGGCCGAGCTGCCGCCGGCAAGTGGGGGCGGGCTGGTCTAGGAGCTGGTTTTCTGGTTCAACACGTCTATGACGGTCTTGAGCAGCATGAACAGATAGCCCGTATCCTCTTCACTCATGGGCTCGGTCTCATCGTCTTCGTCGGGCTCTTCTGACAGGGTGTCCACCACGTACCTGATCACATGGGGCTGGGGTGAAAGCTGGACCTCGGCCACCCGGTTGAAGAACTCGTCCTGGGCCTTTTCCAGGCTCTCCATGAGCCGTTCGTTCTCTTCGTAGCACGCAACGATCTCATCTGCGGTTACCTTGCCGATCTGTCTGCCGTAACCCTTCCGGAATATGTGGTAGATGACGAAGAGCAGGTAGATCCCCAGCTCTCCCGCCTGTTCGCCAAGGTCCTCGCTGAATTCAAGAATGAAGGAGAGGAGGTCGGGCTGGACCTTGCCGAATTCCAGCATCTCTTCCGTGGCCTTCCCGGAATCGTACTCGGCAATCTCGTGCCAGGTCTCTTCCACGAGGTGTTCGGATATGGGTTCCATAGCACTCCTTTTGAACAGGATCTTCTTTCCAGTAATAAAGATAAGTGCACGTTGCGTCTACAACTAATTATCAGACGGGTCCGAACGTGAGATCAGGGAACCTGTATGTACTCGGGAGAAAAAAGTATTATTATGTATGAGTCATACGGGAAAAAATACGCAGCGAGGGGGTGTGGAAAATGAGGAGAACCGTGCATGGTATGGCCCGAGGGGTAGTGGTGCTGTCCCTGCTTTTCTTTGCCGGCTGCGCGCACAGGGTGCAGCCGCCCGGGGAAGTTCTGCCGGTCCCCGAGCAGGTGAAGAGGCACTGCGGGCTCATAGGAAAACCCCGGGTGGAGCGGATCTCCGAGCATGTGTGGGCGGCCATCGGCTATGACCTGGCAAACATGGTCCTCATCCATACGGAACAGGGCAATGTGATCGTGGACACCCTCATGAGCCCCACGCGCGGGAAGGCCGCCCAGAAGGACCTCCTGGCAGCAGCCCCGAAGGGGCCGGTTAAGGCCGTCATCTATACCCACAGCCATATCGACCATATCGGCGGCGCCTCCATCTGGATGGAAGACAACCCCCGGATCTGGGCCACGGATAACTTTGTCGAGCATTTCTACAAGCAGTACCAGGTATTTCTCCCCATAGAGACCATCAGGGGCAGGCGCCAGTTCGGGGAGCATGCCTCTCTTGAGGATCTGCCCTGCACAGGCATCGGGCGGCGAACGGATATCAGGGCGGCCGTTGAAGGGGCCGGCGTCCGCCTGCCCACGGATACCTTTTCCGGGTCAAAGACGCTGACTTTCGGCAATATGGAAATCGAAATGATAGAGGCCCACGGGGAGACCCACGACCAGCTCGTTGTCTGGATACCCCTGGACAAGACCGTGATAGCTGCGGACGATTTTTACTGGACCTTCCCGAACCTGTACACCATCCGCGGCACGAGCCCCCGGCCCGTGGACGACTGGATAAGGAGCATCGACAAGATGCGCGCCCTGCGGCCAGAGCACCTGGTGCCCTGCCACACCGTACCCATACAGGGCGAGCAGGAGATCAACACGGTACTCACCAATTACCGCGACGCCATCCAGTGGGTCCGTGACGAGGTCATCAGGGGGGCGAACCGGGGGTATGACCTGGACGCCATAGCTCAGAACATCAAGCTGCCGTCCCATCTCGCGGGGCTGCACTACACGGAGGAATTCTACGGCCAGGTCGACTGGTCCGCCAGGGGCATCTACACCAGCAACCTGGGGTGGTTCGACGGGAGGCCGGACAGGCTCTACCCCATGGATGTGAAAGAGGCTGCCAGGCGTGAGGTGAGCCTCATGGGCGGGGCCGATACCGTCATGGCAATGGCGGACACGGCCTTGAAGGAAGGCGACTACCGCTGGGCGATCCACCTGCTCGTGAAGCTTTCCGACAGCCGTACGGCACCTTCAGTCATGGAGGAACAGGTGAAAGAGAGGCTTGCCATGGCCTACGAGAAACTCTCCGCCACCCTTTTCAACCTGAACGGTCGGGGCTACCTCCTGGAGGCGGCCTACGAGATAAGGCACGGCATCGAGAAACCCGCCCCTCCAAAGCTCGATGAGAGCATCGTGGCCAACATCCCGCTGGAGGCCATCTTCACCATCATGACCACCCGCCTCAAGGCGGAGAGGGCCCTCGATGTGCACGAGAGCGTGCACTTCGTGTTCCCGGACGAAAAGAAGCGCTTCATCGTGACGGTCCGCCGCGGCATCGCCGAGGTGGCCGAAAGCGACCCGCTGCCCGGTACGCCCGAGCCGGTGGCCACGATCACCACCGATGCGCTCACCTACCGGAAGATGGCCACAAAGGTGACCAGCCCGCTTGTGGCCTTTGCCTCGGGAAAGATCAGGGTGGAGGGGAGCTGGCTCAAGTTCCTGGCATTCAACAGCCGGTTTGATCTGGATTGAGGGAGGGATTTTAAAAAACGATTCCTGCTGATTGGAAAAACAGCGATGCATTAAATGTTTTTATCCTGGACTGGCCGTTCCCGGTTGAAGACCTGTCGGGCGAGGATGAGCCATACAGGATGAAGTTGTTGAATCTCCCGGCCAGCCACATGCAGCCTGTGACGATAACCAGAAACAGCATGCTGCCAAGAAGATAAAACATGGCAATAGGCTCCTTTGTATAAAGCTAAATTTTCCTACGTTTGATCAGGCATAAGATCGGGGTGACTGGAACGCAGCCACGCCAGAACATTTTTTTCCAATGATTCAGCAAAATCGATCAACTCATCGGCGTTGGCACCGGTTGCCCCGCCTACATAGTTATATTCAACTATGTTGCGTTTCATCCGGCATGTTTCAAGGTATGCTGCATCATTCTTACGGTCTAAACCGAGGATAAGGGGTAAAGCCTGTAATGTGCGATAGTGCGCGAGATTCTGTGCAGGGCGGTAACCTTCTGCATAGAGGAGAACCGTACAGAGTTTGAGTGCAGCGTTGTAGGCAATGCCAAAGCGCCAGTCATCAGAAATGACACCGGCATTCGCATCAGTCAGATCGCGATGCACGATCGCCATCAAGTTACTTATTTCCTGGCGACTGGTTTTATGTTGCCGCAGCCACCCGGATTCAACCCATTGTTTCAAGGTCATGTTCTGTTCCTACGATAAAGATCCTCGGTGAAGCCAGAACTGAGGTAAGGAAGTGATCCTGCTCACGGACCCGCTTCTTGAACTCAGCAGGGCTCATCACATGAGGATTAACCTCTCGCCCCAGCTGATTACCGGCACCAGAAAGAAGAGAGGATACATTCCTCAGGCCGATTTCTCCAATCACCATCAAATCTATGTCGCTTTTCGCCCCGGCAGTCCCGCTTGCCATTGAGCCGAAAACGAATGCACACCTGATTCCTTCGGCCCTCAACAATTCAGCAAGAATGTCTGCCAAGCCAACCGTCTTGAGCACGAGCCGGTGGATCTCATTATACAGAGGGTGGTTCTCATCGGCTGTATAGTAAACCCGGTTGCCGTCTTTTCTCCTTATAACCAGACCGAGCATTACGAGTTTTTCAATATCCTGTCGTACTGTCCCAATAGCAAAGCCACTCTGCCGTTGTATCTCCCTTAAGTGCACCTCTCCAGCCCCTGGACCAAATAGTATGCGGAAGATCTCAGCGCGCACACGAGAGCATATCAGTTGTGCTAATGTGTTCATACGTTCGCTTTTACCATACATTCGTGCGGTATGACCATACGAATAATATATTCAGTCGCTATGCTGTTTCAGAGCCTCATCCGGATAGCTCATTATGGATGGAATAGGCAGATTGCGAATGATGAGACCGGGGTCTCAATACACCAGAGACAAGCATCGATCTTTTCCTCGGCACCCGCATAGGAAAATCAAGGGCTAGAGCGTGCATAAGTCTGCATGGGGTGCGACTCGTGCGCGCTTGTTGCCCTCATCCCCAGTCAAAAAGGAAAAACCCGCCATGGGCACTGCCGCATGGCTTCGAGTCGTGGAGTCAATGGTTGATTGCAGCAGCCATGTCCACACAACACATTCAATATGCTGCACTATAATTTATTTCGAATGAAATCGCAATAAAATTTACAATTAATTTACAAAAGGGTTTTTGTGAATCGACCCCATGGGAGTCGCAGCAGGTGAAAAGGACAGATCTCAGCCCCTGAGCATATCTTCGGCCAGCATCTCGGTTTCCCGGCTCAGGGGGCAGCCGAGGTCGTTGACGATGCTCTCCCTGCAGCGCTCATAGGTCTTGAGCACCATGGGCCTGTTCCCGGTCAGGGCGTAGAGCTTCAGCAGGTTCTGGTAGATGTCCTCGGCATAGGCATCGATGCCCAGGTAGGCATGGCAGTATTTTATGGCTGTCTCGTGCTCGTGGTGGAGCATGAAATACTCGATGATGCTCGCAATGGCCGAGAGGTGAAGGTCCTTCAGTCGCTCGCGCTCCTGCGCGCACCAGGGCTCATACAGGTCTTCCTCCAGGAAGTCGCCCGTGTAAAGCCGGTCCGCGTCGAGCAGGGACCGGATCGACAGGGTTTCATCCGGAGCGCTGTCGGCCTTTGCGCACGCCTCCTCGAAGGCATCGACGTCCACGAGGCCCTCTCTGCCCGGATCGAGCAAATACGTGTCTGACTCGCTCTTGAGATATGCCGAGGCGCGGCCGCGTTCCAGGTCCGGCTCCAGGATCCTGCGGAGCGTCGTGAGGGTGACGTGAAAGCGTTTCGCGGTCTTCGCCGGGTCTTCTTCCGGCCAGAGGTGCTCCATGAAGACCTCCTTGCTGACAAAGCCCCGCGGCCTCATATGCACGAGCAGCTTGAAAAGCATCTTTGCCTTCCTGCTCTTCCAAAGGTCAGGAGACAGTTCCGTGGAACCCTTGAAAACCCTGAACTTGCCCAGGCAGTTCACCCTCAGCGAGGGCTGGACGGTTTCGGGAATGGTGGAAAGCAGTTCGGCAATGGTTCGTGAGGCGCCGTCGTCCGTCGATGTGCGGACAGAAAGCAGTGCCGGGCGGGCATCCGTACCTATGCTGATGAATATTTCCCGTATGAAGGGCTGCATGCTCCCCCGCGCATAAAGCTCCACGAGCAGGGGCACCTTCCATGCCCAGTCAAGGGTGAGAAAGCTGAGGTATCCATGGGCCTGTGCAATCCGCAGGGCCTTGTGCAGCAGGCTCAGCGCTTCTTCTCTGCACCCCCTCAGCCATTGAATCTGGGCTTGAATGTTATAGTTGAATAGTTCGAACTGGGACGAATAGGAGAAAGCGGCCCATGCCTCGTTCATGACAGATTCCGCCTCGTCCGGTCTGCCGCGCAACAGGAGCACATAGGCCAGCAGGCCCTTGGCCGGACTGGTTATGTGCGGCAGGTCCAGTCCTTTGGCAGCAGTCAGGGAGGCGTGCCCCATCTCTTCCGCGCGGTCCAGGTCGCCCATGACCAGGTAAATGTATTCCATGATGTAATATGCATAGGCCTCCCCGAAAGGCGAACCCAGTGTCTGAAAGTGCCTGAGTCCTTTCTCTGCATAGAGAAGGGCCTCTTCGCTCCTGCCTAAGAAGATGCTGTGATGTCCGGCATGGCAGAGGAGCCAGCCATAGGTGAAATCGCGAAAGCCCTTTTCATTTGAGATGAGAATTCCCCTGCGGGCCTCTCCAAAGCCTTTTTCATGGGAACCGAGGAAGATGCATGCCAGGGATTTCAGCTGGCAGGCCAGGGTGAGGAGACGATAAGAGCCTATTCCCTGCAGGATTCTGCCGGCATCGTCGGCCAGGGCAATGGCCCTGAACTGATCGCCCGTGATGGAATGCCTGAACCCGTGATAGAGCATGAGCCAGGCATGGTATGTCTTTCTCAGCAGTTCATCCGCAATGGCCGGCAACGATTTGAGCGCCTGTTCAAAATAATTGTCCGATTCCCGGATATGTCCGTATTGAGAGGAGATGAACACCAGGTGAATGAGCACCTCAAGGTGCGGGACAGTATCCAGCGAGGCATTATTCAGCAGCTCTTTATACATTTCTTCCGCATGGTGAAGGTCTCCGCTCAGGTAGAGGCCCATGGCCATGGTGTTGAGACAGGAGGCTATTCCTCCCTGGTCATCCGCCGCACTGAAGAGGGAGTATGCCTTCAGGAGGCTGTTCTGCGCGTCGGGAAACCTCCCTGCGAATACATGGTCTATGGCGCGGAGGAACTCGATCCACGGGTGGGCATGGAAGAGTTCTTCAGGGATCTTTACCAGGCACTCATGGACGAGCTCCATCCTGCTCGATCTGATGAGCGCCAGGCTTATCTTCCCGAGCAGGGTGCATGCCCGGTCATGGTTGCCCGAAAGGAGATAGTGCCTCACAGCCTCTTCCTTATTTCCGAGATCATCGAAGATCCGTGCCGCCTGGTCATGCAGACCGCAGATTTCCCCCCGGCTCGTCTCGCGTCTGAGAACGCCCTGCAGGAACTCCAGGAAGAGCTGGTGGTAGCAGTATTCCTGATTTTCCTCATCCAGGGCAATGGTGAAGAGGTGGTTCTTCTGAAGGCCGCCGAGAATATCCGCCGCATTCGTTATGCCCAGGAGCCTGTTGCAGGTCTCGGCGTTCAGCCTGGGCAGGATCGATGTCATCTTGAGGAAACGCTTCAGGTCTGGGTCCAGCATGGCATAGACATTCTCGGCCAGGTAATCCGAGATGAGCCTTCCCGATCCCTTGAGCCTGAGGACCTCCTGCTCTATATCCACGTGATCCTTGCCCCTGATCGAATGGAAAAAGAGTATGAGGGCGCTCACCCATCCGGTGGTTTTGGCGCGGAGGATCTCAAGGGAGTCCGGTGTGATGGTGATCCCGAAGAGCTCTCCGAACAGCGCCCTGACCTCGTCCGGGGTAAAGAGGAGATCGTCGATGCTGATGTCGAGGACCTCCCGCATGGATCTCAGGCGTGAGAGCGTAAGGGATATTTCGCTGCGGCTGATGATGATCAGGTGCGCTCTGCTGCTCAGAAGCTCACAGAGGAGTTGCGCGGAATCCCTGATCATGGGGGCGTCCGCCACAGCGTGGTAGTCATCGAGCACGATCATCATGTCCCTGGCGAGCATCTCTCCGAGTTCATGGACAAAGAGGGTTACCACCCCTTTGTATTCAAGGCCGAGTGTCGGCCCTTCTTCGAGGCGCTCCGTGACCTCGCCGCCGAAATCGGGATATATCCTTCTCACCCCTTCGACGAGGTGGTGCATGAATGTGGTGAAGTCCCTGTCGAGGCTGTCCAGGCGGTACCAGAGCGTGTCTTTGCCTGTCACGGCCTGGGAGATCAGGATGGTCTTGCCGTAGCCTGCCGGCGCCGTCACGGTGATGATCTTCCTGCGCGGGATCTCGCTGGAGATCTCTCTGAGCTTTCGGCGGACAATGGTATCGGTGGTCCTGGGGACCATCAGTTTCGAGTGCAGGATGGGTATGCCCCTTGCCATAGTAATTTCATATAGCCGCACTTTTTTCATGAGTCGATGACAATGTTCAATTTATTGTTATAAAAGACTCCTGCACAACTCTGTGTTTGATATTTCCATACGTTTGGAGAATAAGGAAGGTAACCCAGGTGGAGGTAAGGGACATGGACAGAATATCCGGACTGCTGGCGGCGCTCCTCTTGATATCCTTCATATTGCCCGCATTTGCAGCGGATGTATCGAAGGACGAGGCACCCGGTACCCCTCCGGCTCAAGTCAAGGCGGTCAAGGCGGGAATCGTTCAGTATGAGACGATTGTGGGCAGGGTCGAAGGTGTCGACAGGACAAAGAACAGCATGGTGGTCGTAACGGATAAGAAGGTGAAGAAAACCATCACGGCAAGCCCCGATGATATGAAAAGGATCAGGAAGGGCTCTATGCTGAAGATCGAATTGGAAGCGCTCACCGGCAAGGCGGTGAAGATATCGCCCGTGAAGCTCAAAGCGGGGAAGACCAGCAAACAGGGGAAAAAGTGAAGGGGACTATGAGAAAGATTGAGATGGCACTGCTGCCCGGCGACGGCATCGGGATCGAGGTTACGAGGGAGTGTACGAGGATATTGAAGAGGCTCGAAGAGATACACGGCGGCCTGGTGTTCTCCATGAGGGAGCTTCAGTGGGGATGCGGGTATTACCTTAAGCATGGGCACATGATGCCCCTAGACGGGCTGGAGATACTCTCGCAGAGCGAGGTCATCCTGCTCGGTGCGGTGGGGTTCCCCGGTGTCCCCGACCACATCTCGCTGCAGAATCTCCTGCTGCCTATCCGCCAGGAATTCGACCAGTATATTAACTTCAGGCCCATAAGGCTGCTCGAAGGTCTGGATTCGCCCCTGAAGGTGAGCTCTCCAACGGATATCGATTTCGTGGTCATCCGCGAGAATTCAGAGGGCGAGTATTGCGGCAGAGGCGCCTTTTTCAATGTGGGGACGCCTGAAGAAAAGGCCGTTCAGGAGTCGCATTTCTCCCGCAAAGGTGTGGACAGGGTCATCCGGTATGCCTTCGAGTATGCAGAAAAGCACGGGAGGAAGAGCCTCATCAGTGCGACAAAGTCCAATGCGCTCAACTATTCCATGGTCTTCTGGGACAGGATATTCGAAGAGGTGCGGGGAGCCTACCGGGACATCGCATCGAGGAGCATGCACGTGGATGCCCTTGCCGGGCTCATGATCATGAGGCCGAAGGACCTGGATGTCGTGGTGGCGAGCAACCTGTTCGGTGACATCCTCACCGACCTCGGCTCGGCCATGCTCGGCAGCATCGGCATATCCCCTTCGGCCAACATCAACCCTGAAAAGAGGTTCCCCAGCATGTTCGAGCCCATCCACGGGTCAGCGCCCGACATCGCGGGCAAGGGCATAGCGAACCCCGTGGGGATGATATGGTCCATGGTGCTGATGCTCGAACACCTCGATCTGGCCGAGACGGCCGGTCTCCTCATGGGTGCGCTCGAAAGAGTTCTTAGGCTCAGGGAGGTGAGGACCCCGGACATGGGGGGAAGATCCACCACCGGCCAGGTGGTGGATGAGGTGTGCGCCTGCCTGGCTGCAGGCAGATAAGGCCCCGGGTCCGGTCCGGGAGGGGTTCTGCCTGTGTGACCGCAGGCCTGGCGGGTACGCACCATGGGCCTGGTTTTTTCAACGAATCCTTGTGCGACATGCCACTTATTTGATAAAAGAAACGCCAACGACGCAACGGGAGACGACATGCTGAGCGATATTCACCTGCAGAGATACGCACAGGTCCTCATCTGGGGTCTGAAGACGGCGAGGATGGAAGGCTTCAGAAAGGGCGACAGTGTCATGATCCGCTATGACATGGCCGCGCTGCCCCTGGCCGAGGTCGTTTATGCTCACCTGCTCGAAATGGGGATAAACCCCATTCCGCGTGTCTCCCTCACTCCCCGCATGGAACATGACTATTACCGGATCTCCAGCGCAAGGCAGCTTGTCTTCAAGACGCCCGGCGATGAGGAACTTTTCAGCGCTCTCAACGGCAGCATCTCGTTGCGGGCCCCTGATTCCATCACACATCTCAGCGATATCAGGCCCGAGAAGATAGGCAAGTTTGCCGTGGCGAGAAAATATCTCAATGACATACTTGACCGGCGCGAGGCGCAAGGGAAATTCGGATGGACCCTTTGCGTATACCCTACCTCCGAGCTTGCCGGACATGCAGGCCTGACACTGGAGGAATATTGCGGGCAGGTCGTGAATGCCTGCGCCCTGAAAAGGTCCGATCCGGTGGCCTGGTGGAAAAACATCTACAAGGACGCCCAGTCAATAAAAAAATGGCTCAACTCCATGAGGGTCGAAAGCTATACAATCGAGTCGGAGCGTGTGGACCTGAAGGTGACGCCGGGGCTCAAGAGAAAATGGGTGGGCATTTCCGGGCACAATATCCCGAGTTTCGAACTGTTCCTGTCGCCCGACTGGAGGGGCACGCAGGGCACATACTATGCCGACCAGCCGACCTATAGAAGCGGGAACTATGTAAAAGGGATTGAACTTCTCTTCAAGGCAGGCTCGGTCGTGCGCGCATCCGCCGAACAGGGGGGGGAATTCCTCAGGAAACAGATTACCATGGACAGGGGTGCCGCTAGGCTGGGCGAGTTTTCGCTTACGGACAAGAGGTTTTCCAAGATCAGCACCTTCATGGCAAACACCCTCTATGACGAAAACTACGGGGGCAAGAACGGGAACTGCCATGTCGCACTCGGGGCGTCTTACTCCGACACCTATGACGGGGATGCTTCGGGGCTCACCACCAGGAAAAAGGGTGAGCTGGGATTCAACGATTCAGCCCTCCACTGGGACCTGGTAAACACAGAGAAAAAGAGGGTTGTTGCGCACCTGGCTACCGGGAGGCGCATCACCGTCTATGAAGACGGAAAATTTGCCTGCTGACCCTGGGATTACAAAAAAGTAATTGCCTGTTCCTGGAAAATGAAGTAGTGTTATTTTATATTCAATAGAATGAAAACACTGGTTGATTCCTGTTAATCTTCCCCTAAAGAGCAGGGTATGGCGGAAAAATCCGAGCTTGAAAACTTGAAGAGGAGGGTGGCTGAACTGGAAGGTTCAGCCTCCCGGAGTGCCTCTGTAGAGGCTGCCCTGCGCGAAACTGCGGAAAAGTACCAGATCCATTTTTCCCTGGCCAACGATGTAATATATACGACGGACGGAAGCTTTATCCTGCAGAGCGTTTCGCCCAGCGTCGAGCGGGTGCTGGGGTATAAGCCCGAAGAGATCATCGGCAGGTCATTTGCAGAGTTGGACGTCATTGCCCCTGAATACCTCCAGAAGGCCATAGATGAAACGCTGCAGGTGCTCTCGGGAGAGAGCGTCTTCTCTTCCACCTATCAGTTCAGGAGAAAAGACGGCGCGGTCGTATACGGAGAGATCAGCGGCGTGCCTTATATGCGTGGCGGCAAGGCCAGGGCTGTCATCTCTGTGGCCAGGGACATTACGGAACGCATCGAGATGGAAAAGGTCCTCCGGGAGAGCGAGGAGCGCTTCAGGACCATCTTCGAATCCGCCCAGGACTGTATCTACATCAAGAACCTCGACTTTGAATATGTATTCATAAATCCCTGTATCGAGAAGCTGTTCGGGATCTCTTCGAAGGATATTCTCGGCAGGAAGAATGAAGATCTGTGCCTGAAGGACGTCGAACCGGATATCAGGGAATCGGACCGAAGGGTCCTGGCCGGAGAGATAGTGGAGGGAGAATACTCCAGGGTGATCAGGGATTCGCTCTTGACCTTTCACATCATCAAGACACCCCTGCGCGACAGCTCCGGCAACGTGGTAGGATTGTGCGGCATAGCCAGGGACATCACCGAGCGCAAGCGGTTTGAGGAACAGCTGCTGGCAAAGGAGAGGGAACTGGCGCGCCAGGCCCGTTACCTGGAAGAGATGAACATTACGCTGAAGGTGCTGCTCGATTCGAGGGAAAAGGAAAAGAAACAGGCCCAGGAGGCGGTCATATCCAAGGCCCGCAAGATCCTCTATCCCTATCTGGAGAAGATCGAGTCCAACAACCTCGACGATGAGAACAGAGTTTACGTAAACATCATCAGGTCAAATCTCGATGAGCTCCTCTCGCCGTATATGAATCCCCTTTCGCAGCATTACCTGGATTTCACCCCCATGGAGATGAGGGTGGCCGATCTTATCAAACAGGGGAAGTCGACAAAAGAGATTGCCGACATGCTCAATGTCTCGGTCTTTGCCGTATCCTTTCACCGGAGCAACATCAGGAAGAAATGCGGGCTCCTCAACAACAAGAAGAATCTGAGAGTATATCTTAACACCCTGGATCAAGAGCCATAATTCATTGATTAATAGTAATTACCTATCAATCGACTGTACTATTTTTATCATTTTAAAACATCCCCAATTATGGCAATAATATATCGCATGTAAAGGAGGGTATAGATTTTTATTATTGGCTTCATTGTCCGGCCCCCATGCAGGGACAATGAAGTCTTTTTTTTAAACCAGGATTTATGCCTGAAAGGGGAGCAAACACTTCTTCTGATAAAACAGGTGATCTTGAAGCCTTTCCATGACCGGTACATGAAGCATTCCTCAAAGGCTTCAAGATCACCTGTTTTCAAGGACCGATAAAAATAAATCAGTTCACCACGGATCATCAGTTGAAGCACTCTTGAAAGTGTATCGGCTGTGTATGGACACATTCAAACGCACAATCCGGGTTCAATGATGGATCCTGCCGGTGGCAGGCATACGGCTCTTCTCGTGATGGCAGGAGAAGGGCGAGGGGTAATGTCTCCCCGCGCCCTTACCAGCCCGGGGGTCTTCTATTCCGGGGGATACATCGCCTCCACCAGCGGGGCATATTTCTGATCTATCACCTTCCTCTTTATCTTCAGGGTCGGGGTGAGTTCGCCCGTGTCCTGTGACCACTCGGCGCTCAGCAGGGTATATTTCTTGATCTGCTCCACCTGCCCGAGCTCCTTGTTGCATCTGGCGACCTCGTCGTCAAAGAGCTTTTTCACTGCATCGTTCCCGATGAGCGATTCATTGTCCGGGCACTGGATGCCCTTGTCCCTTGCCCATGCCTTGAGCTCGGCAAATGCCGGAACGATGAGGGCGGAAAGGTATTTTCTCTTTTCCCCGATAACCGCCACCTGCTCTATATACCGTGACGAAGTCAGGCCGGACTCGATGTTCAGCGGGGCGATATTTTTCCCCCCTGCCGTGACAATGATCTCTTTTTTCCTGCCGGTGATCCTGAGGAAGCCATCGGCATCGAACTGGGCGATGTCACCGGTTTTCAGGAAGCCATCCTGCGTAAAGGCCTCCCTGGTGGCCTTTTCGTCCTTATAATATCCCATCATGACCTGCGGCCCCCTGATGAGAAGTTCGCCGTCCTCGGCCAGTTTTTCCTCGGTATACAGGTCTGCGGGCCCGCATGTGCCGGGTTTGATGTGCTCTGGCCTGTTGCAGTTGGTGCATGGGCTGCATTCGGTGATGCCGAACCCCTCCAGGATCATGATATCCATACCGAGGAAGAACTCGATATCCGGTACGCCCAGTGCCCCGCCGCCCGAAATGGCAATCTTCAGCCTGTCGAGCCCGAGGGCCTTCTTGAGTTTCGAGAGCACGAGCCTGTCCGCCACGAAGTACTCGAGGGCGAAAAGCCCTGAGCGCTTCCTTTCGTGACATATGTAAGGCAGGTTCTTCCTCGCCACCTTCAAGGCCCAGTAGAAGAGCTTCTGTTTCTTCGGCGGCGCCGAAGCGACCTTGGCGAGGACCCCGGCGTGCAGCTTCTCGAAGAGCCTGGGCACGCTTATGATGAATCCGGGCCGCACCTCGCGCAGATTGTCCACGATCTTGGCGAAGCTCTCGGCGAAGTAGACCTTGCGGCCCTGGTGGATCGCCATATAATAGCCTGCAATGCGTTCGTAGCCATGGGAAAGCGGCAGGAAGGAGAGGAACTCGAAGTCCAGGTGCCAGTAGCGTCCTCCGATGTCCGTTGACTGGAGGGTGTTCACCAGGATGTTGCCGTGGGAGAGCAGGACCCCCTTGGGATTGCCAGTGGTCCCCGAGGTGTAGATGATGGTGGCGGGGTCGGACGGCTGTACGCCCGCGATCCTCTTGTCCAGCAGGTCATCATCCTGCGATGCCATGCCCGTTGCCAGGGCATCGGCAAAGGATAGGACGCCTTCCGGGCGTTCTTCAAGTTCATCAAAGACGATAATCTCTCTCAGGTTCGGGAGGTCCTTCTTCACCTCCAGGACCTTGTTCATCTGATCTTTTGTCCCCGCAAAGCAGATGCGGGCCTCGGAATTCCCGAGGATATACCCGGCCTCTTT
This sequence comes from uncultured Bacteriovoracaceae bacterium, assembly GCA_964600235.1. Classification (GTDB taxonomy): domain Bacteria; phylum Desulfobacterota; class Desulfomonilia; order UBA1062; family UBA1062; genus MWEI01. Next base: position 32,057 of record CAZRIV010000002.1, read on the forward strand.
TGCCGAGTTTGTCGGATAGATGGGGACATCGATGCCGCCTGCGGAAAGGACAGCAAGGTCGGTGACCCACCACTCGTACCGGTTGGTGGAAAAGATGGCAATGGTGTCGCCTTTTTTGACTTCTTTCGAGAGAAGGAACCGTGCAAGCCCCCGGACCATCTCGTTCATCTTTATCCACGAGATATCCGTGTAGCGGCCGTTTTTCTTGTACGCCACGCAGGCCTTGTCCTTGTGTTTTTCAACCCGGTTCTGGAAAACTGCAGCCATGGAAGTTTCTGGGAAATATCTCATGAAAAACCCTCCTCGTAGTTGTGGTCCCTCTTGGGAGGTGCACCCTCGTTGGCGGCGAGCACCCGAAGAGGGTCTGCTCATAGTTGCGTGTCTCAGGTTCCTATTTTTTTGAGTGGATATGTCTCATGCTGCCGTGATGCCGTGTGCGTCGGGCCAAAACGCCCGGTGGAAAATACTACGGGTACGCCCATGGGGAGGCGTACCCGTAGTGGAGGCTTACAGCTTGGTGAGAGTACCCGGCTTCAGCTCTTCCACCCCTGCAAGGTAGTTCACGAGATTCTCTCGGGTCTTGATATCGTACTGGGAGGTGATGGCGATCTCCTCCATGATGGGCGATCCACCTCCATGGTAGTTGCCGTAGTTCATGGGGCCGGTGAAGCCGGAGCATGAGTAGTCGATGTAGAGCATCCAGAACTTGATCTGGTCCTCGATGGGCGCTCCGGGGTTGCGGTTCAAATACTTTTCCAGGAGCGGCTTCAGCTCGGGATTCAACAGGTCGCCCTCGTTGGGGAAGGTGGCCGGCAGCCCGCCCGCGATGCTGCAGAGCATCTCCTGCTCCTCGAACACGGCCTCGCCCGTGAGGCACCTGCCCACATTGGCGTAGATGGAATTCGGGATGCAGCTTCCCGGTCCGTAGGGCACCGGGCCCAGGCCCGGGATATAGACCTCGGGCTTGCCGAAGGCGGATGCCGTATAGCCGGCCGCATAACCCAGCTCGGTGATCTTGATGAACTCGGCGAGCATCGTTCTGATGTGGCCGGTCTTCCGGATGCCGTTGTGCCGGGCGGCAAGCGATGCCATTCCTGTCAGCACATCGCCGATGGCCGGCTTGCAGCCCGAGTAGCTGTGGCGATGGAACAGGGCGAAGAGCAGGGCGCACATGCCGCCATGGTCGTTCTCCCCGCAGAGGAAGACCCTGTCCCAGGGGACGAAGACGTCGTCGAAGATAAGGTATGAATCCGTATAGCCGCCGGCGAAGCCCTTCTTATAGTGTTTGCGCTTTCGGAAGTTGTGGATGGAGAGCACCTGTTTGACGCCCTCGTGGTCTGCGGGTACGGCGAATGCCACGGCATAGTCCTTCTCGTCAGGTCCCAGCGCCCTGGTGGGGATGACCAGGATCTCGTCGGCAATGGAGGCTTCCGAGATATGGAGCTTGCAGCCCCTCACCACGATGCCGTCGCTCCTCTTCTCCACCACGTGGAGGTACATGTCCGGATCGGTCTGTTCAATGGGCCTCTTGAGGCGCTCGCCCTTGATGTCGGTCTGGGCGCAGCACCCGACCAGGTCCTGGTCCTGGAAGCGGGCAAGCCACTTGAGGAAGTTCTTGTGGTACTCGGTCTTGCCGCCGTTGAGCTTGTCTGCCTCGAAGGAGGCCGCATTGACGGCATTGATGGAGTCGATGCCCATGCAGCGCTGGATGCAGAAGCCTACCTTGCGGCACAGGGCGCGGGTCATGTTCTGCTTCTTGTGGAGGTCGTCCGTGTTCTGGTGTACATGGCAGAACCGGTTGATGGTGTTGCCCGTGAGGTGCGACGTGGCCGTGCACAGATCCTTGAGTTCGGGGTCGGTGACCGCATCAAAGGTGGTCCCCATGACCTCGATGGTGGGCATCTGCAGTTCGTCGTCGCGGTCGATGAGTGACCCGTTGTAGTAGAGATTCCTGCGCATCTTCTTCAATCCGTCGATGTACTGCTGTTTCGTTCTCATGGAAACCTCCGTTTACGGTGCTGTTCTATTGTCTGAAGAACGTTATGGTCCCTGTGTCTCAGTGGTGCTGTCCTTGTCCGAAACCGTTATGCCGCCTTCTCCCAGATGCAGGTGGATGGAGATATTCTTCGAGCCTTTCTGGACCCGTATGCCGTCTAAGATGAGGTCCACCAGGGGGTCCACCTGGTCGAGCAGGTTCAACGGTTCGCCCGCAAGGTGCTTCCTGGTGCAGATATGCTCTATGGTGCCCAGGATCATGGAGCGGACCAGGAGCGGGTCGGCATCCTTCCTGAACACCCCGGTGTCGATCCCTTCCTTGATGCAGGCAAGCAGCATGCGGGCCGCACTGCGGACAACTTCGAAGGCCTTGGTCTTCAGGAAATTCCTGTTGGTCTTGAGGTGGAGCATGATCAGGTTCGAATACTGCGGGTTGTTTTCATAGGTGGTCACATAGCCCTGCACAATGGCCCGCAGCTTGGTCTCGGCCCCCCGCAGATAGGGCAGGACCCGCTCGGTCTCCTTGATGGAGTGCTCGGTTATCTCCTCGGGGATGGCAAAGAGCAGCTCCTCCTTGCTGTTGAAATACTCGTATACCGTGGCGTCCGAGACGCCCGCCGCCTTGCTGATCTCCGAGATGGTGGCGTCCTGGAAGCCTTTCTCGGCGAAGATGTTCAGGGCGGATACGAGGATGCGGTCCCTGCGTGCGGCCTTCGGGCTGATCTTCGTCATGAGGCCCTCCCTGAACAATGAGCCGGGCGGAGGGGATGCGCGATAAAAGATAAAAGTGAAACTATGTATATTGGCATGATAATCATGGTATCGGTATTTATCATAGGATAATAAATAAACTTCAACTCGATCCATGTCAAGTTAAAATTGACACTGACTATGAAAAGGTATATTAAATACCAAGTCAGACTACAGAATACCTACGGGAAGGAGAGACCCATGGACAAGGTTGACTTTTCATTGAAAGGAAAAATAGCCCTCGTGACAGGCGCAAGCAGGGGTATCGGGGAGGCCATCGCCGTCACCCTGGCGGATTACGGTGCCCATTGCATCCTGGTGAGCAGAAAGGCCGACGCACTTGCCGGGGTTGCCGACAGGATCGCTTCCCGGGGCGGCAAGGCCGAGGTCATGGCCTGCCACGTGGGAGACCTCAAGCAGATAGAAGGCCTGTTCAACCAGATCAGGGAGAAGCATGGCAGGCTCCATATCCTTATTAATAATGCGGCGACCAATCCGTACTTCGGCGAGATGCTCGGCGCCGACGAGGGTGTGTGGGACAAGACCTTTGATGTGAACCTGAAGGGCCCGTTCTTCCTTATTAAGAATGCGGCTGCGCTCATGGTGGATTCGGGAGGTGGATCAATCGTGAACGTGTCCTCGGTGAACGGGGTGAAGCCGGCGCCGTTCCAGGGCGTGTACTCCATCACCAAGGCGGCCCTCATCTCCATGACCCAGGCCTTCGCCAAGGAGCTGGCGCTCAAGAACATCCGGGTGAACGCGCTGCTGCCGGGCCTGGTGGACACGCACTTCTCCAAGGCGATCATGGATAACGACGCCATCCACGACATCGCGGTGAAGATGATCCCCATGGCCAGGCATGCCCAGCCCATGGAACTCGCAGGCGTGGTGCTGTACCTGGTATCGGACGCGGCCTCGTTCACCACCGGGGCGAGCTTCGTGGTGGACGGTGGGGCGCTGGCGTAGTTCGGAAAAGACTTGGCTCGTTCAAGCAGGCCGTCTCCACCCGAGCCGGTTCTCATGGTTTAGATGGAGACGGCCTGCTTGAACGGGTATTCGAAAAGATATATGAACAGATAACTATCACAGCATACGGCTTGATGATGTAAGACAAATAAAACATAAGAGGAAACCCCTATGAAGATCGAAGACATTAAAAAGGTTCTGATCCTGGGCGCCGGCACCATGGGCCAGCAGATCGGTCTCCAGTGCGCCATGAACGGCTATGAAGTTGCATACTACGACATCTCGCAGGACATCCTGGACGATGCGAAGAAGCGGGTCGAGAAGCTCGCTTCCTGGTACGCCTCGACCGGCCGGCTCACCGATGAGCAGCTCAGGCAGACCCTGGCCGGGATCAGCTACACCTCGGATGCAGCCAGGGCTGCCCAGGATGCGGACATCATCAGCGAGTCCGTACCCGAGGACCCTGTATTGAAGGGCAAGGTGTTCGCCCAGTTCAACGCTCTCTGCCCGGAGCGAACCATATTTACGACAAATACCTCCTACCTGATACCCTCTCTGTTTGCAGAGGCAAGCGGCAGGCCTGAGAAGATGATAGCGCTGCATTTCCATGACCTCAGGATGACCAATGTCGTCGACCTGATGCCCCATCCGGGGACCGACCCCGAGGTGACCAGCCTTGTGGATGAGTTTGCCAGGAGGGTCGGGCTTGCAGTCATCATGCTGAACAGGGAGAATTTCGGCTATGTGTTCAACACCATGATATCGAGCCTGTTCTTCTCGGCCATGACGTTGGCCTCCAAGGGTGTAAGCTCCATCGAGGACGTGGACCGGGCCTGGATGGGGGTTACGCACATGCCCATCGGGCCTTTCGGGCTCATGGACCAGGTAGGCCTGAAGACCGTGTGGACCATAACCGAGTACTGGGCAAAGAAGGCCGGCGACAAACAGTCCCAGAGGAACGCCGATTTTCTCAAGCAGTATGTGGATAAGGGAGAGCTCGGGTACAAGACGAATAAGGGATTTTACACGTACCCGGATCCTTCTTACGGGAAGCCGGGCTTTCTGAAAGGTGATATCGAATAGGTTTATATCTGATTAAAAAGAACATGGCACGGCACCTTACCGGCAGGATAAAAAGTAATGAGTGAGGACCTGCTGTTCCTTGCAGGAAGGAAGGCTCGCGCATATATCCGTGAAAAAGGCCTTGAACCAGAGGATATCTCTGCAGTGGCAGGAGCCTCGGGTGCGGCCAAGTGGCTGATCATCTCGGAGCTCGATAAGATCATCTTCAGCCAGTGGATGAAGGCCAGAAAAAGCCCCTTGCTGCTTTTCGGCACATCCATCGGCTCCTGGAAGCTTGCCGCCGCGGCACGGAACGATCCCGCATCAGCACTGGAGGAGCTGGCTCAGGCCTACATCCACCAGTATTATGGGAAAAAGGTGTCACCAGCAGAGGTCACCAGCCAGGGGCACAGGATCCTGGACACGTTCATCCCGCGGGGGAGGGTGTCGGAAATACTTTCACACCCGGTGATGCGCTTGAGCCTGTCGGCGGTGAGGTGCAAGGGGATCGCTGCTTCCGATAACATCCCTTTTCAGCTCCTCGGTCTCGGTATGGCCTCGCTGGCAAACGTGATCAGCCGCGACCTGCTCAGGGTCTTTTTCGAACGCACGGTCTTTCATGATAACAGGATAGACAGGCCCCTGTTCCAGGAAAATGATTTTTCCACAAGGAGGGTGAGGCTGGATGAGCGGAACCTTCATGCCGCCCTGCTTGCATCAGGCTCCATCCCGGTGGCCATGAGAGGTGTGAGGGATATCCCCGGGGCGCCTTCGGGCATCTATCGGGACGGCGGCATCCTCGACTACCACAGCGCATCCTTTTGCCGTGCAGAAGAGAACAAGGTCATCCTCTATCCCCACTTTTATCACAGGCTGATCCCCGGATGGTTCGACAAGCCCCTCGCCTGGCGTAAACCCGATGCCGTGCATCTCGAGAATATGCTTGTTCTGGCGCCCTCTCCTGAATTCATCTCCCGTCTCCCCTATGGCCGCATTCCCAGCCGGGAGGATTTCAGGCGCTTCCGCGGGTATGACGATGTGCGGGTGGCATTCTGGAAGGAAGCGACTGCCAGGGGAAAAAGGCTTGCGGATGACTTCATGGATAGCGTGCTGAGCGGGTCCATAAGGACCCGGGTCAGGATTCTCGATGATTTTCCGGGGTGATCCCCTGCGGTCCGGTCGCAGTGCCCGATCTTTCGGCATAAAAACACAATATTTCCTTTCATGACAAACTGAGTCCCCTGAATAAAAGAGCCATATATAAGAAAGTCATTGCCGGTCAGGATTAAAGACTCCAAGAATTTCAAGAATCTCATAATCTGAATGTATTGAACGGTGAACCACCATTCAGTTTCCGCTTGATGAGCTTGACGATGCATGATAAGGAAATAAGCTCAAAAGAGTCACGACATCAACGCGATTGATAACGCGATAGGGGGTAAACCGTGGCAGCAGTCGAGACAAATAATACGGATGCGGGTCTGGCGGAATTCTCGGCCGAACAGCTCGCGCAGATTGACAAGATCATTGTAAGCCATAAGGGGAAACCCGGAGCCCTGATACCTGTGCTGGAGCAGGTGCAGGATGTATGCGGGTATCTTCCCATGGCAATCCAGACACTGGTGGCCGACGGGCTGAATATTCCTCTGGCCAACGTGTTCGGCGTGGTCACCTTCTATTCCTTCTTCACCATGATCCCCAGGGGCAAGCACGTGATCCGCGTATGCCTGGGAACCGCCTGTTACGTGAGAGGAGGTCAGAACATCCTGGACAGGATGAGCCAGATTCTCAAGATCGAACCGGGCGGGTGCACGGAAGACAGGAATTTCTCCCTGGAGACGGTTCGTTGCCTCGGCGCGTGCGGACTCGCACCGGTAGTGGTCATCGATGCAGATACCCATGGTCAGGTGAAACCTGCCAAACTCGAGCAGATACTCGCGAAGTATAACTAGGAGGACGTAATGGCGAAACTGACAATCGATGATCTGAAAAAGATAAAGGACAGGGTGGAAAAAGAGGACCAGTTCAGGGCCGGCACCAAGCGCATGAAACTCACGGTGCACATGGGCACCTGCGGCATCGCCTCGGGCGCCAAGGAGATCCTCGACACCTTTATGAGTGAATTAAGCGAGAACAACATCAATGATGTGCTCATCACCACCTCGGGCTGCATCGGCATCTGCAGCAGGGAGCCCCTGGCAACCATCGAGGAGCAGGGAAAAGAGCCCATCGTCTATGAGCATCTTAACGCGAACAAGGCCAGGCAGATCTTCAAGCGCCATGTTATGGCAGGTGAAGTGCAGAACAATTTCGTCATGGCCAAGGGTTCGGAGCACGACAAGAAGGGGGTTGGTAAATGAAGGTCTTTCGCGCACATATACTCACCTGCGGCGGTACCGGGTGCAATGCCTCCGGCAGCGAAGCCGTCCATAAGGCGGTTGTCCAGGAACTTATAGCCAAGAATCTCACCGACGAAGTCTCCGTGGTGGAGACCGGCTGCAACGGGTTCTGCGCGGCGGGGCCCATCATGGTCATCTACCCGGAAGGCACCTTCTACCAGTACGTGAAGGCCGAAGACGTCCCGGAGATCATCGAAGAGCACATCATCAAGGGCCGTCCAGTCAAGAGGCTCATGTACAAGGAGCCCACTGCCGGGGAGCCCATCCCCCACATGCTCGACATCCCGTTCTTCGGCAAGCAGAAGCTCATCGCGCTCAAGAACAGGGGCTTGATCGATGCGGAAAAAATCGACGAGTACATTGCCCGTGACGGGTACATGGCTGCAGCCAAGGCGCTCACCCAGATGAGCCCCGAAGAGGTCATCGAAGAGGTGAAGAAGTCCGGTCTTCGTGGACGTGGGGGCGGAGGGTTCCCCACCGGTATGAAGTGGTCCTTTGCAAGCAAGGCCGTGAGCGACGTGAAATACATCCTGTGCAACGCCGACGAGGGCGACCCGGGCGCATTCATGGACCGCTCCATCCTTGAGGCCGATCCACATGCGGTACTTGAAGGCATGATCATAGGCGGCTACTCCATCGGGGCAAATGAAGGCTATATTTACTGCCGGGCTGAATACCCGCTGGCCATCAAGCGGCTCAACATAGCCATCGACCAGGCGCGTGAATACGGACTTCTCGGCAAGAACATCCTGGGCACGGACTACAGCCTGGACATCCACGTCTACCAGGGTGCCGGCGCATTCGTGTGCGGCGAAGAGACCGCTCTGATGAACTCCATCGAAGGCAAGCGCGGCATGCCGCGTCCCCGGCCGCCGTTCCCTGCCAGCAAGGGCCTGTGGCAGAAGCCCTCGGTTCTCAACAACGTTGAAACGTACGCCAACATCGCACAGATCGTATTGAACGGCGGTGCATGGTACGCATCCATGGGCACCGAGCGTTCCAAGGGCACCAAGGTGTTCGCTCTCACCGGCGCGGTCAACAACGTGGGTCTGGTGGAAGTCCCCATGGGCACTGCCATCGGCGACATCATCTTCGACATCGGCGGCGGGATCAGAGGCGGCAAGCAGTACAAGGCGGCCCAGCTGGGCGGCCCGTCCGGCGGCTGTATCCCGGCCGAGGCGCTCAACACCCCCACCGACTATGAAGAGATCATCAAGCTGGGCGCCATCATGGGCTCGGGCGGTCTCATCGTCATGGACGAGGACACCTGCATGGTGGACACGGCCAAGTTCTTCATGGAGTTCTGCCAGGAAGAGTCCTGCGGCAAGTGCACCCCGTGCCGGGAAGGCACCAAGCGCATGCTCGAGATCCTGAAGCGGATCTGCCACGGCGAGGGCAGAGACGGCGACATCGAGCTCCTGGAAGACCTGGCGGGTGTCATCAAGGACTCGGCCCTGTGCGGACTCGGCCAGACCGCCCCGAACCCGGTGCTCTCCACCATCCGCTACTTCAGGCACGAGTATGAGGCACACATCTACGACAAGAAATGCCCGGCAGCGGTCTGCTCCAAGCTGTTCAAGTCCCCCTGCCAGCATGCATGCCCCATCGAGATGGACATCCCGGCCTACATCGCGCTCATCAGGGCGAACAGGCTGGCCGACGCCTTCAAGGTCATGAAACGCACCAATCCGTTCCCGGGCGTGTGCGGCAGGGTCTGCCCCCAGTTCTGCGCCAACAAGTGCCGCAGGGGCCAGCTCGATGAGCCCATGGCCATTGCATGGCTCAAGCGCTATATCGCAGACAACGCCAAGCGGCCGAAGATAGACCAGGTCCCGGTAACCAGAAAAGAGAAAATCGCCGTCATCGGCGCAGGGCCGGCAGGTCTCACAGCGGCCCAGGACCTGTGCATGAGGGGCTACAAGGTTACGGTGTTCGAGGAGCTGCCTTTTGCAGGCGGTATGATGCGCTACGCCATACCCGAGTACCGCATGCCCAGGGACATCGTTGAACAGGAAGTCGAGGATATCCGGGCTCTTGGCGTAGAGATCAAGACCAACACAAGGGTCGGCAGGGACATCAGCTTCGATGAGATCCGCAAGGGCTTTGACATGATTGTTCTCGCCATAGGCGCTCACAAGAGCTGGAAGCTCGACATCGAGGGAGAAGACCTCGCCGGTGTATGGGGCGCAGTCGAGTTCCTCAGGGAAGTAAACCTTGGCAAAAAGGTTGCAGTGGGTTCCAAGGTCGCGATCGTGGGCGGCGGCAATTCAGCCATCGACGCGGCGCGCACGGCCAAGCGGCTGGGCGCCAAGGATGTCACCATCCTCTACCGTAGAGAGCGCAAGGACATGCCCGCCTGGGAAAACGAGATTGTGGCCGCCGAGCATGAAGGCGTCAAGATCGAGTACCTCTGCGCCCCGACCAAGCTCATCGGCAAGAACGGCAAGCTCATGGGGGTCGAGTGCCAGCGCATGAAACTGGGCGAGTTCGACCGCTCAGGCCGCCGCAAACCGGTCGCAATCCCGGGCAGCGAGTTCACGCTCGCCATCGACACCATCGTCCCGGCCATCTCCCAGAACACCGATGCATCGTTCATCCCGGCCGGATCGGACGTCGAAATCGGCAAGTGGGGAATCAAGATCGTGGGCAAGGCCAAGAACAAGACTACTGCAGAGGGCGTGTTCATCGCAGGAGACGCTGCCAGCGGTCCGGCCACGGTGGTGGAGGCCATTGCCATGGGTCACAAGACCGCTGCCGACGTGGACAGCCTCATCAGGGCAAAGAACAACGAGCCCGCCTACCGGGTACCGCCGGAAGAAGAGATCGTGATCCCCTTCGAGGTGGACGAGGAAGTAATCGAGACACCCAAGGGCAAGATGCCCGAGCTCAAGAAGTCCGAGCGCATGATCACCTTCAAGGAGGTGGAGCTGGGTTATTCCAAAAAGACCGCCTACAAAGAGTCCTGCAGGTGCCTGCGCTGCGACGCGGAGCTGTAGGTAAGCACCTTAAGGAGAATACAGCATGGCGACAGTGAATCTGACTATCGACAACATGAAGATAAGCGTGCCGGAGGGAAGTACTGTCCTCGAGGCGGCTAAGGCTGCAGGGATAAACATCCCCACGCTGTGCGCATGGACCGAGATCGGCCATACGCCCGGCGCCTGCAGGGTCTGCGTGTGCGAGGTGGAGGGCCAGCGGAACCTGGTTGCCTCGTGCGTGTTCCCGGTGGCCGAAGGCATGACCGTGAAGACCACCACTGAGCGCGTGCGCCACGCGCGCAAGCTCAACGTGGAGCTGCTCCTTGCAAACCACCCCACCGACTGCAACATCTGTGTCAGAAACGGCAACTGCGAGCTGCAGAAGGTGGCAGAGGCGGTGGGACTCAGGAGCCTCCGCTTCGAGTACCCCGCAAACAAGGAAAAGAAGCTCGACCGGTCAAGCCCGTCCATCGTGCGTGACCCGTCAAAGTGCATCAAGTGCTACCGCTGCGTGACCGTATGCGAGGAGATTCAGACCGCGTGCGTTCTGCAGCCTTCATTCAGGGGAGACAAGGTCTTCATCGGTCCCCCCTTCGACCTGCCGCTCAACGAGACCAACTGCACCATGTGCGGCCAGTGCGTATTGGCCTGTCCGGTGGGAGCACTCTATGAGAAGGACGACACCGAAGCGGTCTGGGCTGCCCTGCAGGACCCCAAGAAGCACGTGGTCGTCCAGGAGGCGCCCGCCATCCGTGCCGCGCTCGGAGAGGACCTGGGCATGCCCGTGGGCTCGCTGGTAACGGGCAAGATGCTCACGGCTCTCAGGCGCCTTGGGTTCGACAAGGTGTTCGACACCAACTTCACCGCCGACCTCACCATCATGGAGGAAGGCAGCGAGCTGCTGCAGAGGGTGAAAGAAGGCGGCAAGCTTCCCATGATCACCTCGTGTTCTCCGGGCTGGATCAAGTTCTGCGAGCACTTCTATCCGGACCTGGTGGATCACCTCTCCACCTGTAAATCACCGCAGCAGATGATGGGAGCCCTCATAAAATCCTACTATGCCGAGCAGGCGGGTATCGATCCCAAGGACATCGTGTCGGTCTCCGTCATGCCGTGCACGGCCAAGAAGTACGAGTGCTCCCGCGAGGAGATGAACGACAGCGGGTACCAGGACGTGGACATCGTGCTCACCACCCGTGAGCTTTCCCGCATGATCAAGCAGGCAGGCATCGACTTCGCCAGCCTGCCCGAGAGCGACTACGACAACCCGCTGGGCGAGTACACCGGCGCGGCAACCATCTTCGGCGCCACCGGCGGCGTCATGGAAGCGGCTTTGAGAACCGTGTACGCCATCGTCACCGGAAACAACCTCGAGAACCTTGACGTGACCCCGGTTCGCGGACTGGAAGGCGTCAAAGAAGCTTCAGTTGAAGTCGGCGCCCTCGGTAAGGTCAAGGTGGCGGTAGCCCACGGGCTGGGCAACGCCCGCAAGCTCATGGACAAGATCCGTGAAGGAAAAGCAGACTACGCCTTCATAGAGGTCATGGCCTGCCCGGGCGGGTGCGTGTCCGGCGGCGGACAGCCCATCGCGCCGAGCAACGAGAAGCGCATCACCAGGGCGGCTGCACTGTACAAGGACGACGGCGCGGTGCAGAAGTTCCGACAGTCCCACGAGAACCCGTCCGTGAAGAAGATCTACGAGATCTTCCTGGAGAAGCCCCTTGGGCACAAGTCGCACAAGCTGCTCCATACAAAATACACCAAGAGGGGTACGGACATGCCCCATAGGAAGGTGATCAGCAAGTAGACTCTTAAACTCTGACAGCATCATGCCTGCGGGGGAGGTTCTTGAGGGACTGACCTTGAGGGTAACGAGAAGGACATTACCAAAGACCTTTACCCTGGCGCGCAGGGTAAAGGTCTTTTTTTCATGGAGAAGAGACAATGGAAGAAAAATCAAGAAGAATCGGAGTAGTGAGCATCATCATCCATAAGAGAAGAGAGTCGGCCATGAGGGTGAATGAGATTCTGACGCAGTACGGCGACTGCATCATAGGCCGCATGGGAATACCCTATGACCCCAAGGGGATACACGTCATCGCACTCATCATTCACGGTACCACAGACGACATCGGGGCGCTTACCGGGAAGCTCGGCAACCTGCCTGACGTGGACGTGAAGTCGGTACTGACCAAGGCATGAGGAGGAAACCATGCAGGATTTCATCAACGATACGCTCATAGAAGAAATACTGGAACGCGCGAAAAACCCTGACAGATCAAGGGTGCTGGAGATCATAGAAAAGTCGAAGGAGCTCAAGGGTCTTTCCCCCAACGAGGCTGCGGTCCTTCTCCAGACCGAAGATAAGGACCTCATCGCAGAGATCCTCAGCACGGCCAGGACGGTCAAGAGGGAGATCTACGGGAACCGGCTGGTGCTCTTCGCGCCGTTGTACATCTCGAACTACTGCTCCAACAACTGTCTGTACTGCGGGTTCCGGAAGGACAACAAGGAGCTCGAGCGCCGCGCGCTCACCATGGAGGAGATCGCCGACGAGGTGCGGACCCTGGAGCGGGAAGGCCACAAGCGGCTCCTCATGCTCTGCGGGGAGAGCCCAAACAGGAGTCCGCTGGATTACTTCATCGAGGCCATCGAGACGGCTTATGCCACCAGGACGGAAAAAGGAGGCGAGATCCGGCGCATCAATGTGGAGATCGCCCCCATGACGGTGGAAGAGTTCAAAAGGCTCAAGGCGGCCAAGATAGGCACCTATGTCCTCTTCCAGGAGACCTACCACCACGCCACCTACAAGGAGATGCACGGACGCGGGCCCAAGGCCGACTTCGTCTGGAGGCTCACCGCCCAGGACCGGGCCATGGAGGGCGATATCAGCGACGTGGGCATCGGTGCGCTCTTCGGGCTGTATGACTACAAGTACGAGGTGATGGGCCTGCTGTACCACGCCATGCACCTGGATGCCACCTACGGCGTGGGCCCCCACACCATATCCATCCCAAGGCTGGAGCCTGCGCTCAACGCGCCCGCAGCCATCAAACCCCCGCACCCGGTGAGCGATGACGAGTTCAAGAAGCTCGTGGCCGTGATCCGCCTGGCCGTGCCGTACACCGGCATGATCCTGTCCACAAGGGAGCCTGCCGAACTCCGCAGCGAGGTGTTCGACCTGGGCATCTCCCAGATCAGCGCAGGGTCCCGCACCAACCCCGGCGGCTACAGACAGGGAGACAGCAATGCATTCCGGGCGGCCCAGTTCAACCTTGGAGACACCAGGACTCCGGACGAGGTGATCTATGACATTGCCACCCATGGACATATACCGAGCTTCTGCACGGCCTGCTACCGGCTGGGCAGGGTGGGTGGGGACTTCATGGACCTGGCCAAACCAGGTCTCATACAGAAGTTCTGCCGCACGAATGCCATCCTGACCTTCAAGGAATACCTCCAGGATTATGCGAGCCCCGAAACAAAGGCAGCGGGTGAAGAGCTTATCGCGCGCCTTCTCCTTGAGACCGGGAACAAAACGACGAAACGTATGATCGAAAGCCGCCTGAAGAGGATCGAAGAAGGGGAGCATGACCTGTACATCTAGTGCCCTGGACGATTCGATAACACATGCAGAGTGTGGCCGCACGCTGAGCAAAAGAGAGATAACAGGCCTGCTCTCCCTGAGCGACCCCGGAGAGATCGAGCGCCTCTACCTGGCTGCCGACCGGGTCCGGAAGGAGTGTGTAGGGGATGAGATCTTCCTGCGGGGCATCATCGAGTTTTCAAGCCACTGCCGGAACAACTGCCTTTACTGCGGCCTGCGAAGGGACAACCAACAGGCGCAGAGGTACCGCATGGCCGGCGAGGAGATACTGGATCTCGCCCGGGCCATCGAGGCGAGCGGATGCGGCACCGTGGTCCTCCAGTCCGGAGAGGACCCGCATTACACCAGGGAGAAGATGTCAGGGATCATCTCGAGGATCAAAGGACAGACAGGCCTTGCCGTTACCCTGTCCATGGGGCAGAGATCATTCGAAGACTACAGGGCCTTCCGGGACGCCGGTGCGGACCGCTACCTGCTCAGGCACGAGACCGCCAACCCGAGTCTTTTTGCCGGACTCTGCCCCGGGAGGACCCTCGACGAGAGGATCCAGTGCCTGAAATGGCTTAAGCAGCTGGACTACGAGGTGGGCATGGGCTGCATGGCGGGCCTGCCCGGCCAGACGCTCGAAGACCTGGCAGACGACGTGCTCCTGATCAGGGAGTACGATGCGGACATGATAGGCATCGGTCCGTTCATCCCCCACCCGCTGACACCGCTTGGTGGCCATCCGGCAGGCGATGCAGCCATGGTGCTCAGGATGCTCGCCGTGATCCGCCTCGTCACAAGGGACACCAACATACCCGCCACCACGGCGCTGGGTGTCATGGATGGACGCAGCAGGGGAAAGGCCTTCCAGGCGGGTGCCAACGTGTTCATGCCCGTGTTCACGCCCAGGAACTGTGCGGAGCACTACGATATCTATCCGGGCAAGGGCGATGTGATGAAGGCCGATGGGGCCGTTCTCGATTTCAAGCCCTTTTTCGACACCATCGGCAGGCCCATCGGCAAGGGTCCGGGCGGGAGAAGGAAGAAATCATGAGAAGAGAAAATGATTCGCTTGGCAGCATCACGCTGAGAGATGATATGCCATACGGCATCCACACCGCCCGGGCACTGGACAATTTCGGAGACATGGGAGAACGGCACGATGAGCTCTTCGTGAGGGCCTACCTGCTCGTGAAAAAGGCGGCTGCCCAGGCCAATGCCGAGCTCGGTTTCCTGGAAAAGGAAAAGGCCCAACCCATCATCAGGGCCATTGACGAGATGCTTGCCCGGGATCGGTTCGAAGACATCGTGGTTAATCCCGTAAGCGGCGGCGCAGGCACATCGCTCAACATGAACGTGAACGAGGTCATCGCCAACCGGGCACTGGAACTCGCAGGCAGGACCAGGGGGGATTACGCGCACATCCATCCACTGGACCACGTGAACATGCACCAGTCCACCAACGACACATACCCGAGCGCGCTCAAGATCGCCATGCTCATGCACCTGGACAAGCTGGAAGATGCGCTCATAAGGCTCCAGGAAGCGCTCCAGACAAAAGAGAAGGAATATGCGGGCATCCTCAAGCTGGGCCGCACCGAACTCGCCGACGCCCTGCCCATAACCGTTGGCATGCAGTTCGCCGCCTATGCCGAAGCCATTGCCCGGGACCGGTGGCGGATCTTCAAGGCAAGAGAGCGCATCAAGGTGCTCAACATGGGCGGCACAGCCATCGGCACCGGGTTCAATGCGCCCCAGAAATATATCTTCCTGGTCATGGAAAAGCTGAAATCGCTCACCGGTCTTGCCATCACCAGGGCAGAGAACATGGTGGACGCCACCCAGAACCTGGATGCCATCGTGGAGGTCTCGGGCCTTATCAGGACCGGTGCGGTCAATCTCATGAAGATCTCCGAGGACCTGCGGCTGCTTTCGTCCGGGCCGTCAGGGGGCATCGGGGAGGTGGTCCTTCCACCGCTGCAGGAAGGCTCAACCATCATGCCGGGCAAGGTGAACCCGGTCATGTGCGAGTTTGCCAGCCAGAGTGCGCTCGTTGTGATCGGGTATGACAGCATTATTTCCCATGCCGCAGCCCTGGGGAACCTTGAACTGAACCAGTTCTTCCCGCTCGTTTCATATCTTGTGCTGAAGTCCATGTCGCTGCTGCGGCTTACCCTTGTCAAGTTCGAGGAGAAAGTCATCAGGGGATTAACCCTGAACCGGGAGAAGGTCGCGGCGAACCTGAACGAATCGGTGGCAATCCTGACCTATCTCTCTCCGCACATCGGCCACGAGGCGGCGGCACGTGTTTACCTTTCCCTGAAGCAGGATAAAAGGAATCTCAGGCAGATCATCGAAGACGAAGGAATCCTCACGGCCGGGCAGTTTGACGAACTGGTCTCGCCCGAGAGGATCCGCATGATGGGGTATAAAAAATGAATTCAACTCCGGTGGCCAACAGGCTGCATATCGGCATCTTCGGCAAGCGCAACACGGGCAAGTCTTCCTTTATCAATGCACTCACGGGCCAGAGCGTCTCCATAGTCTCTCCCGTGGCTGGAACCACCACCGACCCTGTGGGCAAGACCATGGAGATCAGCGGCATCGGGCCGGTGTATATCTATGACACCGCCGGCATCGACGATACCGGCGATCTTGGCGATATGCGGGTGGACCGCACCAGGGCCATCATGGGCAAGGTCAACCTGGCCGTGGTGGTGACCACTGCTGTTGACTTCGACGAGGCCGACAGGGCCCTGCTGGAAGAGCTCGCCAACCGCGGGGCAAAGGCCATCCTCGTGTTCAACAAGATCGATCTGAACCCGCTCGATGATGCCGCTGAATCATGTATTGATGAGGCAAAGACGCCATTTGTTGCCGTAAGCTGCTTTACGGGCGAGAACATCGGGAAGGCCCGGGAGATGATGGTGGATATGGCAAGGACAATGGAGGCCGAGCGGTCCACCATTGTGGGTGACATCATCGGCCACGGCGAGCTGGTGCTCCTGGTGGTGCCCATCGACCTGGGGGCGCCCAGGGGAAGGCTCATCCTGCCCCAGGTCCAGGTCATCCGCGACATCCTGGACAACGACGCTGCGGCCATGGTGGTCAAGGAGCGCGAGATAGAGTACGTCCTGAGGACCCTGAAGACACCGCCCGGCCTGGTGATCTGCGACTCACAGGTGGTGCTCAAGGTGGCGGGGGATGTTCCTGAAGGGGTGAGGCTCACCACATTCTCCATCCTGTTCTCCCGGCTCAAGGGCGACCTGGCATTGTTCGTTCAAGGGGTCAGGGCCATCGATGCCCTTGAAGACGGCGACAAGGTCCTCATCTGCGAGGCATGCACCCATCACCCCCTTGCCGATGACATAGGCCGCGTAAAGATACCCCGCTGGGTCAAGCTCTACACGGGCAAGGACATAACCTTCGACGTCCATGCAGGACCCATCCTGGACAGGGACATCTCTGACTACAAGCTCCTTGTCCACTGCGGCGGGTGCATGATCAACCGCAGGGAAATGCTCGGCAGGATACAGGCGGCTGATGAAAGGGCCATACCCATCACCAACTACGGGGTGGCCATATCCTACGTGCATGGTGTCCTGAGGAAGGCCCTGTCGCCATTTCCGTACGAACAGAGTCTGCTGGAATAACCAAAAGAATATACAGCGGCTGCTCACGCGCATTCCTATGGTATGCAGCCCGCTTCATAGTTCTGCCTATAAGGAAAAAATGTCCTGGATTTTCCCCTGAGGGAGTGATATTGACTCCAATAACACTTACAAAATGTGGTGTATAGCAATATTATGCAAAGAATTACATAATGTTAAATTGTGCACAAACGAGCATAAAGGGAAATGGAAATTCATATATTTAACCACAACTGCCTGGAGCCTTCCTGCACAAAGTTTTTTCTGCACATGCCGGACGATTGCTGCCGGGCACCAGGAGGAATTTCATGACGATCACGATTGACGGCAAGGAATGTACATTCACCCCCGGGCAGACCGTATACGAGGTGGCCAGGGACAACGGCATCGCCATCCCGGTGCTCTGCCACCAGGAACAGCTCAAACCCGTGGGCGCCTGCCGGGTCTGCGTGGTTGAGGTTATAGGTGCGCGTTCCCTGGTGGCATCCTGCGCCATGCCGGCGGAAAAGGGCATGGTGGTGGTCACCAATTCCGAACGCGTGCTGGCATCCCGCAAACTCACGGTGGAGCTTCTCCTCACCCAGGGGCACCATAACTGCCTGGTCTGCGAGAGCAACGGCGACTGCGTGCTCCAGAGCCTGGCCTACTCCCTGGGCATCGAAACACCGCGCTTCCCCGAGCCCGAGACCTATAAACCCCTGGAGCAGGCCAACGAGATGATCGTGCGCGATATGAACAAGTGCATCCTGTGCGGGTTGTGCGTGCGGGCATGCAACGAGATCCAGGTTAACCAGGTCCTGGACTTCTCCGGACGCGGCCCCACGGCAGGTGTTGGCCCCGCATTCGGGCTGACATATGAGAATTCCTCCTGCGTGTTCTGCGGCGAGTGCGTGCGCCTCTGCCCGGTGGGAGCGCTCTTTGAGAAGCAGGGCCGGTTCCAGAGCAGGGCAGGTGAAGCCCGCAAGGTGCGCACCACCTGTGAATACTGCGGTGTGGGCTGCCAGCTGGAGCTCAATGTGAAGGACAACAAGGTGGTCAAGGTGACCACGCCCCGCTGGAACGCGCAGGCGCCCAACCATGGCAGCCTGTGCATCAAGGGCCGCTTCGGCTACGATTTCCTCGACAGCCCTGAAAGGCTCACAAAGCCCATGATCAGGGTGGACGGCGAGCTCAAGGAGGCAAGCTGGGACGAGGCCGTTGCCTACATTGCTGACAAGCTTGCAGCCATTAAAGAAAAGAACGGCCCGGATGCCGTGGCGGGTTTTGCCTCGGCACGGTGCACCAACGAAGAAAACTACCTGTTCCAGAAATTCCTGCGCGCAGTGGTGGGCACCAACAACGTGGACCACTGCGCCCGGCTCTGACACAGCTCCACCGTGGCCGGTCTGGCCACTGCGTTCGGTTCCGGAGCCATGACAAACTCCATAGCGGACATGGAAGAGTCCAAGTGCTTCCTCATCACGGGCACCAACACCACGGAAAACCACCCCGTGATCTCCACCTTCATCAAGCGGGCCGTCACCCAGAAGGGGGCCAAGCTCATCCTGGCGGACCCGAGGAACATCGAGCTCGCCAAGTTCGCGACCGTCCACCTCAGGCAGAAACCCGGTACGGACATCGCCTGGCTCAACGGCATGATGAACGTGATCATCTCCGAGGGTCTTGCCAACGAGACCTTCATAGCCGAGCGCACCGAGAACTTTGACGCGCTCAAGGAGACGGTGAAGAAGTATACGCCGGAATACGTGGAAAAGATCACCGGCATCCCGGCCGAAGACCTGAAGACCGCCGCCCGGCTCTATGCCACCTCGGGCGCTTCGGCCATCGTCTATGCCATGGGCATCACCCAGCACATCACGGGAACGGACAATGTGAAGTCATGCGCCAACCTGGCCATGCTCACGGGCAATATCGGCAGGCCCGGCACGGGAGTGAACCCTCTTCGAGGCCAGAACAACGTGCAGGGCGCCTGCGACGTGGCATGCCTGCCCGGCAACCTGCCTGCCTATAAAAAGGTGGCTGAAGACGCCGAGCGCAAGCCTTTCGAGGATGCCTGGGGAGTGAAACTGCCAAACAAACCGGGTCTCACGATCCCCCTGGTCATCGAAGGCGCTGCCAAGGGGACCATCAAGGCCCTGTACGTCATGGGCGAGAACCCCATGATGTCTGATCCGGATATCGCCCATGTGGAACATTCACTGAAAAATCTCGAGTTGCTCATCGTGCAGGACATCTTCCTCACCGAGACGGGAAAACTCGCGCATGTGGTGCTGCCGAGCGCGGCCTGGGCGGAGAAGGAAGGAACCTTCACCAATACCGAGCGCCGGGTACAGCGGATACGCAAGGCCGTGGATGCACCGGGCGAGGCGAAGGACGACTGGGACATCATTACCATGATCGCCAAAAAGATGGGCGCCAAGTGGAACTATGCGAGCGCCAAGGCCGTCTTCGAGGAGGTCGCCAAGGTGACCGCATCGTATGCCGGCATCACCTATGACCGCATCGAGTGGAAGGGAATCCAGTGGCCGTGCCCCAACCCCGAGCACCCCGGCACCGCCATTCTCCACAGCGCTGCATTCACCAGGGGCAAAGGCCTGTTCACCGTATGCGAGTATCTGCCTCCGGCCGAGCAGACCGATGCCGAGTACCCGTTGGTACTCACCACGGGCCGCATCCTCTACCAGTACCACACCGCCACCATGAGCCGGCGGTCCAAGGGTCTGAATTCCAGGACACCGGAGGCCTTCGTGGAGATCAACACCGAAGATGCAAGGAAGCTGGGCATCTCCCAAGGCGACAAGGTGGAGATCGCGAGCCGCAGAGGCGCCATCGAGGTTATTGCGGATGTGTCCAGCAAGGTGGACAAAGGAGTGGTGTTCATCCCGTTCCACTATCATGAGGCAGCGGTGAACAGGCTCACTATAGCGGCAATGGACCCGGTTGCCAACATCCCTCAGTACAAGGTTTGTGCGGTTAATATGCGCAAGGTAGCGTAATAGATTATTTTATGGTAGCATGAAGATCATAGTCAAAGAGAAGTACATAAAAGACATGGAGGGGGAAATATGGGTTTTAATACACCGCTACAAGTAGCAGAAGCAGTTTCAAATGCAGGGAAAACAAAATCCTGTCTACCGTTCGTGCAGATGATCATTCTCGGTATCTTCGCAGGGGCGTACATCGCTTTTGGAGCAGAGCTCGCAACCATGGTGATGACAGGTACGGCGGACAAGCTGGGGCTTGGCATGACGAAGTTTCTCGGAGGCGCAGTGTTCTCCACAGGCCTGATGCTGGTGGTCATTGGAGGGGCGGAACTCTTCACCGGGAACAACCTCATGACCATAGGGCTCTCCCAGAAACAGTTCGGACTCACCGGACTCGTCTACAACTGGGTATTCGTCTACATCGCAAACCTCATCGGATCATTGTTGCTTGTGTACATCATGTACGAATCAAATCTCTGGAATACGGGCGGTAACGCAGTGGGTACTACTGCATTGGGTATTGCTGCAGGCAAGGTAAATCTTTCCTTTTCCGAGGCGTTCTACCGGGGCATAGGCTGCAACTGGCTCGTTTGTCTGGCCGTATGGCTGGCAATGGCATCCCAGGACGTGGTCGGTAAGATCTTCGGCATCTTCTTCCCCATCATGGCGTTCGTTGCATCCGGGTTTGAGCACTGTGTAGCCAACATGTATTTCATCCCCATGGGTATCCTGCTCAAGGGTGATGCCGCCATGGCGGATGCAGTTACGGCCCTCGGTGCAAAGGCCGATCTCCTCAACTGGGGTGGTTTCTTTATTAACAACCTCATACCGGTCACCCTGGGGAATATCGTCGGTGGGGCAGTATTCGTAGGACTTGCGTACTTCATGGTTTACGTGAAGCAGATGAACACCTGCAAGGGATAGTCTGGCAAGTATTCATATTCCAGCGCTCTTAACATAGAAAGGCCGTGCCCCATAAGGGCATGGCCTTTTTCACATGAGCCCGATATCTATCCGGATCATGTTCACGGCATTTGGGGAAATCTTAACCCCGGATGCGACTGTTGAAAGTGGCCATAAACAGTCTTTACCCCTGATTTTGCATCTGAAGGGGTTTAAAACCTTCTTCCGGTGAAACAAGTTATCTCGCAGCCTTCGAGAAATGCTGAATTTGCAGGTCATTCCAAGCTGCGAGATAACTTGCTTCACCGGACCTATAAAAAACAATTAAGTGCACCACGTATCATCTGTTGAAGCATGCATGGAGATTGCTGGATGTGTATGGACATATTCAAACGCACAATCTGGGTTTAACTCTTCATGAATGGCTTAAGGACGAGACTCATGGTGTTCTCTATTGTTTTTATAGGACTGCTAAAATCTCTCGCCTAAGCAGCAGTTGAGAGAGTCTGATTACCCCAGTCCTTAGAAGGATGCTTTAGTGGGAGATTTTAGGGGAAAAATACACATCCTAAATGCAAAATATGGGTTCATAACCCATTGATCGATGCGTGAATTTACAATTTGTGAGGGAGATGGGCAGTCCTCAGAGAATCCCTGGCGGATTGCCTTTCCCCGGTGCCTGATAGAAAGCACGGGTTGTGGTGCAGAAGCGGACAAAAAAGAAGCGGCCCATTTGGGCCGCTTCTTTTTTGATTATTCAATGATCTTTACGCCTGCTTCGGTGGCTTGATGAGCATCACAGCAAGGATAATGCCGATAACTGCCAGGACTGCCGTGGGGATGAAGGCGAAGGTGAAGGAGCCGAAGAGGTCCTTGGCCTTGCCGGAGATCAGACCGCCGAAAATGGCACCGAGGCCGTACGCAAAGAACACCACGCCGTAGTTCCCTGCGTAGTTCTTGATGCCGAAGAAGGTGACCGTGGCGGTAGGAGCGATGGCGAGCCAGCCCCCGAGGCAGAGCCAGAAACCCATGAATGCAACAGTATAGAGCGTTGTGCTCCCTTCTTTTGCCATGAGCATCATGACGGAGACGACAAGGATGACAAGCAGATTAAGGATTGCAGCGCCCCGCGGTGTTATCTTGTCGGTGAGCGTGCCGAAGATCGGGCGTCCCACTGCATTGAAGATGGCGAAGATGCTCACGAGGGTGGTGGCAAGGGCTTTGTCGAGCTTGATGACCTCGGTCCCCACGGGCTTTGATATGCCGATGGCCATGAGGCCTGCAAGGCATCCGATGATGTAGCAGAGGAAGAGCCCCCAGAAGGCGCCTGTCTTTATCATCTCGCCTGTGGTGAGTTCAGCCGCTGTGGCGGTGCCTGCAGCGGGTGTCCAGCCTGCGGGCTTCCAGCCGGCTACCGGGAACTTTAATGGCAGGGAGAGGATGACTATGATGAAGAGGAATGCTACGCCGAAGTACTTGAATGTGGTGGCAAGGCCAGCGGAAGTTATGAGCACGTCGGCGATCTTTGCAGTCAGGAGTGCCGATCCGCCGAAGCCTGCAAGGGAGAGGCCGACCGCGAGACCCTTCTTGTCAGGGAACCAGCGGGCGCAGACCGCGAGCGGGCAGCCATACGCCAGGCCAACACCGCCGCCTGCTATTACGCCGTACGTCAGTGTCAGTATATTGATGTTGGTGGCGAAGCTTGACAGGAACCATCCTGCTCCCACGATGACACCCCCGATGATTGCGAGGTTCCGGGGACCGAGCTTCTCCAGGATGCGTCCGCCGAAGAACATGAGTATGGAGAAGAATGCCAGGAACGCCATGAAGGGCAGGTTGCTCTGGAAGGAAGACACCTTCTGGATCGAAAGGAGATTTTCAAGCTGCTCCGGGGTGAGCACCTTGAGCTGGTTCACAAAGTCGGCTGCCTTTTCGGCATCCTTTTCCGGGTCGAGCTTGAAGAGCTTGATGAGAAGCTCAGAATCAAGGGTGGCAAAGTTTGCCTTGAGTTCGTCTGCCCCTTCGGGTTTGAGAGCGAATACCTTGCCCAGTACGTCGTCCTTGATGTCCTTGATCTCGGGCACCGACTGCTGGGCAGTTACCTTGTTAAAGCTGAGTTCCACAGGATTCTTGAAAACGCTGTATGAATACACACTGCCGAGGCAGAGGTTGATAATCAAGCCCAGGATTACGAACAGCCATCTCCCCGACTCGGCATTCATACCAAAAAGCTTAGAGCTGTCGGACATGGAAAACCCCCTCCAAATAATTTTTAATAAGGTTGGTGCAATAGCAGGCGTATATACTGGTATCAAGAAGATCTGTCAATTGAATAGTGATTCATTTTGGCTGTTGCGGGAGTCCGGTTATTTTGGTCGGGGGAGGGAGAAAGAAGCGCAGCACCATCACATCCACTTTATATCTTACGCTAAAACTAATAAATATACAATATTATATGTGAATATTTTATAATGTCGAGAAAATCCTGAGGAGAGACAGCATGACGAACAATCTGGCAAATCCAGCACCACTCGGCCTGATGGGCTTTGGTATGACAACGGTACTCCTAAACATCCACAATGCAGGGTTTTTCCCCATGTGTGCTGGAATCCTTGCCATGGGGATATTTTACGGAGGCCTGGCCCAGGTGATTGCCGGAATCATGGAATTCAAGAAAGGCAATACCTTCGGGACAACGGCCTTTACGTCCTACGGCCTCTTCTGGCTTACCCTTGTCTTCCTGGTCTATTTCAACAACAGTTTCGGTATACCTGAAAACAGTGAGCTCTTCATGTCCTGGTATCTCTTCATGTGGGGACTCTTCACCTTCTTCATGTGGATCGGCACATGGAAAGCCAACCGGGGCCTTCAGGTTGTATTTCTGACGCTGACCATCCTTTTCTGGATGCTTGCAGCCAGGGACGGTTTTGCCTGGAAGGGTTCCTGGGCGGTCCTCACCGGATATGAAGGGATTTTCTGCGGGGCTTCCGCCATCTACTGCGCCATGGCACAGGTGCTCAACGAGAATTTCGGGAGGGTCGTCCTGCCGCTGGGCGAGAAGAAATAGAAACAGCGGGCCCGCTGGCCTTTGCCCAGTTCAGGGCCCGTTTTCTCTCCATTGCGGCAGCGCTGTTCTTCATCGGCATTGTGCTCGCCGTCGGATACAAGAGGCGTGAACACCATGAGAAGGTGCAACTCAGTTATTCGATAAACAATATAAGCAAGGCCGTGTACAACCCCAAGTTGCTTTTGTATAGAGGTTCTATCATTACTCGGTGTACAGGTGAGATCATGCATGCTTAATCTTATCCTGGAGATGACGGATCAAGGCATCGAGTTCGTCTGTCTGGTCGTTGGTTTTAGACAGGAGGGCATCGATGGTAAAGAGCTCGTCTGCGATATAGCCTTCCGTCTGTTTGCGCATGGCATCGATGGCCTTGTTGATACGGGTCTCCCACTGGGTGATGAGCCGGGAGATGTTCACCTCAGCCGCCCAGGGTATCTCCTTGAGGAAATGCTGTTCGAAAAACCTTCTGAAGACAAACATGGGGATGAGGAACCAGAGCAGGTCGAACTTGAAGTCAAAGGTGTAGAGAACCACGATGTCCGGGTTGTCGGGTTCGGTCACCTCGATCTTCCATTGCGCCTGGGTCAGCCTTACCCCGAGAACCTTCTGGATAGTGTCGTCCAGCATCATCCTGAATCCCTCGAGGTAGCGGGTGAGGCTGTTGTGAGCCCTGTTCAGGGTGCCGTAAAAGTGCCTGTTTTCCGCTTTTGAGATATGCCGGATCTCCTCTTCCATGGTCTCGGCCATCCAGGATTCATACCTCCTGGTCAGCTTCCACAGATTACCTTCCCATGAAGGCATCTCGGCCGACAGCTTTTCCACAACCCTCCCGGTGAGGGGGTGCCTGAATTTCGAGAGGTGATTCGCCAGCAGCGGCCTGGTCTGCCTCTGGCACTCCCTCGTGATGACGCCAAGTTCTTCGCGGATCTGGTCGAATCCCACTTTCTCGTTCAGGATCTTTGAGCGGAGCGTATCCCGGTCTTGATCAGCCTGGACCGAGGTCTTCATGGCGATCCCCAGGTACGCCGGGCAATTCCTGAGCAGCGACTGGGTCTTGTGGCTGAGTATGCGGTTGAATTCCCGGTCGTGGTCCCGTGAGAGCCCGGACAGGAGTTCGGTGGAGATACGGTGCTTGAAATGGCCCATGCCGGAACGTGTCGAGTAGAGGTAAATGGGATATTCCCGGTCCAGTTTCCGCTTTAAGGTCTGTTGGAAGAACCGAACCACCTCGTCTTGCTGATCCGGGGTCAGAAGGTCGGCCTTGGTGAGCAGAATCACGATCATGGGCGTGTGACGGGAGAGGTCTTCGATGAGATTCAGGTCGTGTTCGGAAAGCGGACGGTCTGCGCTGATGGCCAGCAGGGCCGCACCCACCTCGGGAAGCCAGTTCTCGGACACCTCCTTGTGGTAGGAGAACACGCTTCCCAGGCCCGGGGTATCCACCAGTCGCAGCCCCGGGTATGCATCGAGAAGGGGCAGCTCTATGTCCACCACATCCACGTTCTTCACATTGGAGAGGTTCTCGGCCTCTGAAAGGAACATTCCCAGGTCGTCCAGAACGACCTCGGTCTGTGTGCCGTCGACAAAGGTGATGACAGAGCGTTCCGTTGGGCCGTAGAACAACCGGGTGATGACCGTGGTGACCGGGATGACCCCCACGGGCAGGATGTCCCTGCCCACGAGGCTGTTGATGAATGAGCTCTTGCCTGCCTTGAACTGGCCGAGGATGGCCACATCGATGAGGGGGTTCTTTTCGAGCAGTCCCTCGCATACCTCGATCTGGCGGTTCAGGGAGACGATGTTGAAACGACCGGCTGCTTCGCGGACGCTGTCGAGGAGAGCTTTGACATCCGGGATGGACGCTCTCTTTGATGTCGGCACCATATGCACACCCCTTTCAGATAGCTCTGTCAGGAGTCATCAGCCTGTGTGGCGGTTGAAAGGGGGGGGACTCCATCCCCGGCACTGTTTTTGATGCATAACCGATGGATCTGAGATTGTCAATCATCAGGGACATGTCTGATTACGCCCAGGCCTTTGCCTCTTGACTGGTGAACGGAGGAACGGGTATATTCATGTATCACAAAGGGTCCGGCCTCAGGCCGGAGGTAAGAGATGGTCGGGCCGCCATCCGCTGATAACAGGGAAGGTGGCTGTCTTTGTATTTGAATCGCATAGCCTGAGATGAAGGCCGCTTGCATTTTTATCAATCCTTCTCATTGATTTCAAATAATATCGGGAGATTTTCCCGAAATAACCTAGGCGGAGGAGTGACATGAAAGGGAAAAGACTTGTCGGACTCTTGGGATTGTTCGTTATCGGCCTGGTACTCCTTTGCGGAGGCTGTGCGAAGAAGCATATCGAAGAAAAGGAAGTTCAGCCTTCGGCGCCAGGGGAGATGAAAACTGGAGAGGGGGCTGCACCGGCCACACAGGAAAAGGGTGAGGCCGAAAAAATCGTCATGACACCCGGTATGGAAGACGAGATCGATGCCTTTGAGAATGAATATATCTACTTTGATTATGACAAGTTCACCCTCACACCCGAGGCCGAGGCGACCTTGAGCAAAAAGTCACGCTTCATCAAGGCGCGCCCCGAGGTTCGCGTAGAGATCCAGGGCCACTGCGATGAAAGGGGTACAACGGCCTATAACATGGCCCTCGGAGAACGGAGGGCAAAGGCTGCCAGAGACTATCTCGTGAGTTCGGGCATTGCGGAAGACATTTTAACCGCGGTGAGCTACGGTGAGGAAAGGCCTGTGGACCCCGGCCAAAACGAGCAGGCCTGGGCCAAGAACAGAAGGGGCCAGTTCGTGATATCGAATAAATAAAGATCAGAGCCAGCGGAAAACCGCTGTTTCTCCCCGTAACAACCCTTCTTGCCGGTGCCGGGACATACATGCCCGGCACTTCTTTTCATGAGGGCGGGCTTTGCATGGGGTCAATATTCTTACAGTGCATGCCGCGTTCTCCCATGAGGAGGCTCAATGCGGGGGGCGGCCCGCATCCGTAATCCAGGTCCCTCATGCCCCTGACGAGACAGGGAGATATGACTTTTATCGGCATTCAGATTCATGTAGGATGATCATCTCGAATGATATCAGACATGTTCTGCATGGGTTATATAAGACAAAAAAAAATGAACATAAACGCGGTCTGCGGGGTATAGACGTTGATCATCAACCTGTCACTCGGTGAAGTGGAGCGGGCGCGCCTCGTTCTGCGTGGCGGATCGGTGCTCGACTGGCGGCGCCTGGATGTGAGGTCGACCCATGAGTGCGACGCCATCATCCGTGCAAACGGGTTCGACCCGGAGAATGAAGAGGATGCTTCATACCTGCGGGAGATACGCCTGTCCGCCATGGATTACCTTCAGCGGAATTTCGGCTTCACCTTCGATGCAGAGATATCCCGGGCCGGATCGACGGCCGACCTCATGCTCCTGGCAACCGGCGGGGAAGCGGCGCTCAGGAGGCAGGCATGCATGGTGCTCAAGGTCATGCATGTCGTGCACAATGTCGATGCCCGGGAGCTCAAGTCCAGGCTGAACATCTCCGACCGTGCACTCTTTCACCTGGTGGAGGAGAAGACATCTCGTGTCATAGGGGAGATGAAGGATCAGGGGTACCCGATCATCGATTTTCAGAGCAGTCACAAGACCCGTGACTCCATCATCACCAAGCTGCTGAGCAAGAGGCAGGGTAACAGGGCACTTCTCTTCGATATGCTCCGCTTCCGCATCGTGACGGCAACCATCGAAGAAATCGTGCCTGTGGTCGCGTATCTCAGCCAGCACCTGTTCCCGTTTCATTACACCGTGCCGGGCGAGAGCCACAACTCTATCTTCGATTTCAAGGATTTCATCCGCAGGCATCCGCGCATCTCAAAGATGATTCCGGAATTCCAGGTGGACCTGATGTATGAAAACGACATGCTCGGGCCGTCCAACCCGGAGACGAGCAAGGCGTTCAGGACGGCCAACTTCATCGTCGACCTGCCCATTCGCCTGGAAGACCGGCAGCTGGAGGTCTGGGCGCCCGGCATAGAGATGTCTTCCCGGGTCGTGCATGTCCTGAGCGAATTTCAGATCGTGGACAGGGCATCCAACATCAGGAACGAACAGGGTGATGCCAGCCATGAGCGGTACAAGGCCCGCAGGCTGGCCAAGGTGAAGGACCGCCTGCTCAGGGGGACCAAGGACTGGAAAGGGAAGGACAGTGTGTAGGCCGGTTGCCGTTAATGCGGCAGGTTAGTGAAGTGGGGGGGGGACGCCCACTGAGGAAGGTCCGAATGTTACCTCGGTTCGTGACGTTCATCGGGCATAACCCGCGACTTTTTACGTTCCTGATACGGGTCAAGGATGCTAAGATATGGACTGCACTGCTGACAGTATGAAAAACCACATGAAACCTTTTCCGGGAGCTGCGATGTGTCTTTGAAACTGCTGTGGAAGAGCATACTGGACTTTTTCAGGCATGACGGTCCCATGCTGGCCGGCGCCATCACCTGCTTTTCCCTCATGGCGCTGGTCCCGTTCTTCCTGCTCCTCGTGTCCGTCTTCGGCTACATCCTTGGAGAGCACCTGGAATTCTACAACTTTTTGGCCACACGGCTCGCGGGGTTCTTCCCGGAGGCCACCTCCGAGATCACCTCTGAACTCGGAAAGATCATTACCTACAAGAGGATCGGCATCTTCACCCTGGCAGTGTACGCCTACTTCTCCTATCAGCTCTATTATTCCCTGGAAAACTCGGTCAACACGATCTTCCAGACACCAGGGAAGCGCCCGTTACTGCGTTCCCTCGTGCTCTCCCTGCTCGTCATCACAGCGCTCATCGTGCTCATCATGGTCTCCTTCGGGGCTTCCACGGTTATCTCCCTGTTCGATCCTTTATCGCGGCTGTTCCCGGGGATCATGGACTGGAACATGGTCACGGTGTTCATCGGGGTCGTCCTGCCCGTCTTTCTTGTGTTCGTAACGGCATCGGGCCTCTACACGGTGCTCCCACACGGGAAGGTGCCGGTTCGCCATGCACTGTTGGGGGCGATGCTGACAGCCGTCCTCTTCGAGATCGTAAAGCACGCCTTTTCATACTACATCGTAGTGAAGCTCTCCCGGTTCGGCAACATCTACGGCCCGCTGGGCGCCTTTGTCATCTTTCTCCTGTGGATATTCTTTGCCGCGTGCATCTTCCTCTTCGGCGCCGAGGTGGTCCACAACCTTGGGCATGAGAGGGAACCCGGCTGAACCCTTCACCCGTAAGGAAATACCAAAACGGGTTTTTTTCCATGTGGGTATCTGTTATAGTGAAGGTCTGCATCTCAACACCCGACAGACATCGACAACAGCCCCGACCATGAGATGCAGATGCCGGGCCCGGCTTGCCAGGGCGGAGAAATCATGAAAAAGGACGAGGCCGCGCTCACTGCGGGTCATTTCCTTCACCACCATAAAAAGGAGAGCCTGACCATGGATAAACTGATCGGTAAACACTGGCACCACATGCCTGCCGAAGAAGTAGTCGACCTCCTGGACAGCAACCGGGAAAAGGGACTTGATCTGTTCGAGATCGAAGAGAGACGCAAGCGGTTCGGCGAGAATGTGATCAGCACCAAGAAGGGCAGGGGCCCCCTGCTGAGGTTTCTTCTCCAGTTTCACCAGCCCCTGATCTACATCCTCCTGGCAGCGGCACTCATTACCGCCCTGCTCCAGGAATGGGTGGACTCGGGGGTTATCTTCGGAGTGGTGCTCGTGAATGCCGTCATCGGGTTTCTCCAGGAGTCCAAGGCCGTCAAGGCCATCGAGGCCCTGGCCAGGACCATGGTCACCGAGGCCACGGTCGTACGCTCCGGCGAAAAGAAAAGGATCTCCTCGACAGAGGTGCTCCCCGGCGACATCGTCCTGCTCCAGTCGGGCGACAAGGTCCCGGCGGACATGCGATTGATCTCTGCTAGGGACTTGAGGGCGGATGAGTCGGCCCTCACCGGAGAGTCCGTGCCCGTGGAAAAGAACGATGCAATCCTGCCCCATGACACGGTACTCGCGGACAGGAAGAACATGGTCTACGGGTCCGCCCTGGTCACCTATGGCCAGGCCGCCGGCATTGTCATCGCCATCGGTGACCATACCGAGGTAGGCCGCATCTCGGAGCTCATCTCCACCACCACGGAACTGGAGACCCCGTTGATCAGGAAGATCGCCGAGTTCAGCAGGGTCCTGCTCTACGTGATCCTCCTGCTGGCCGCGCTCACCTTCGCTGTGGGCCTCCTTAGAGGCCAGAGCGCCCTCGACATGTTCATGGCCGCGGTGGCCCTGGCCGTGGGGGCCATTCCCGAAGGGCTGCCCGCAGCCATGACCATTACTCTCGCCATCGGTGTGGCGCGCATGGCACGCAGACGGGCCATCATACGCAAACTCCCTGCCGTGGAGACGCTGGGCAGCACCACGGTGATCTGCTCGGACAAGACGGGCACGCTCACCGAGAACCAGATGACGGTCCAGGAGGTCATGGCGGGCGGTGAGATCTTCGACGTAACCGGCGCGGGCTATGCTCCATCCGGCGAGATCCTCGACAATGGAGGCGCGGCCGTGAAAAACCCCGGGGCGGCACTCCTGGAAACCCTGAGGTGCGGCCTGCTGTGCAACGACAGCCTCCTGGTGGAGAAGGAAGGCCGTTTCACCGTACAGGGCGACCCCACCGAGGGGGCGCTGATCACCTCCGCGGCAAAGGGAGCCCTCTTCATGGAAGAGGAGTCCGCCAGGTGGAGGCGCCTCGACACGATCCCCTTCGAATCGCAGCACCAGTACATGGCAACCCTCCATGCCGCTGCGCGGGATGCCTGCCTGGTGTATGCCAAGGGTTCGGTGGAGGCCATCGTGGAGAGATGTACTTCAGGGCTTTCGCCCGACGGCACGCCCGCCGGGCTCGACGTGGCATCCATCACGGGCGCCGTGGAGAAGATGGCGGCGAAGGGACTGCGCGTTCTGGCCTTTGCCCGCAAGGAGATGCCTGAGGAGAAAGGCTCCATAGGCCATGAGGATGTCGCTGCAGGCATGACCTTCCTGGGTCTGCAGGGCATGATAGACCCGCCCCGCGCCGAGGCCATAGAGGCGGTGAGGAACTGCCACAGCGCCGGCATCCATGTGAAGATGATCACGGGCGATCACGCGCTCACGGCCTCGGCCATAGCTCAGCAGATCGGCCTGCGCAACGCGGGAAAGGTCATCACGGGAAGGGAACTGGCCGACATCACCGACTCTGGGCTGATCGATACCGTCGAAGACGTCTCGGTCTATGCCCGGGTGGCCCCGGAGCAGAAGCTCCGCCTGGTGGAGGCGCTCCAGGCGAAGGGCAACGTCGTGGCCATGACCGGCGACGGGGTGAACGACGCCCCGGCGCTGAAACGTGCGGATATCGGCGTGGCCATGGGCATCACGGGCACAGACGTGGCCAAGGAGGCATCGGACATGGTGCTCACCGACGACAACTTCGCCTCCATAGAGGCGGCGGTGGAGGAGGGCCGCGGCACCTTCGACAACCTCACCAAGTTCA
The DNA here is from genome assembly GCA_964600235.1 of uncultured Bacteriovoracaceae bacterium. GTDB lineage: Bacteria > Desulfobacterota > Desulfomonilia > UBA1062 > UBA1062 > MWEI01. The sequence goes on from CAZRIV010000002.1 coordinate 63,955, forward strand.
TCGTCTGGACGCTACCCACCAATATCGGCGAGGGCCTGGTGATCCTGGCTGCCGTGTTCGTGGGCGCTACCCTGCCCATCCTGCCGGTTCAGATCCTCTGGATCAACATGACAACGGCCGTGCTGCTGGGCCTCATGCTCGTCTTCGAGCCCAAGGAACCGGGCATCATGGATAGAAGCCCGCGCGACCCCAAAGAGCCCATTCTCACGCGTGTGCTCATCTGGCGGATACTGATCGTGGGTTTCCTGCTGCTTCTGGGCGCCTTCGGCCTTTTCAAATGGGAACTGCTTGGCGGGGCCCTAATCGCCGAAGCCAGGACCGTCGCCGTGAACGTATTCGTCATGGGAGAGCTCTTCTATCTCTTCAACTGCCGTTCACTGACGAAATCGGTCTTCGAGGTGGGCTTCTTTTCCAATCCTTGGGTGTTCGGCGGCTCAGCGGCGATGATCCTGCTGCAGATGCTCTTCACCTACGTGCCGGCCATGAACACCGCCTTCCAGAGCGCCCCTTTAGGCCCCGCCTCGTGGGTGCGCATCCTGGCGGTGGGTTCCATCGTGATGGTGGCGGTGGGCATCGAGAAGTGGTTCGTGCGCCGCAGGGACAGGAGAGCCGGGGCCTGAGGCCCTGTCCATACATGCAGCGCAGTGGTCAGGGGCAAGGAGCGGTCCCTTCAGGGGGACCGTGGTACGAGAAGGCGGTAACATTGTCCGGCTTGGCTTTTCATCAGCTTGTTCAAGAGGAGTGAGCATGAAAATCATGGTCATCAACAGCGGCAGCTCGTCTCTCAAATACGAGATGTTCGACCTCAACACCGAGACCTCGCTCATGAGCGGTTCCGTTACGCGCATCGGCATGGAAGACGCCCGGCATACCTGCACCTGCGGGGGCAGGGAAAGCCTGGCGCACATCGATGCCCCCGACCACGCCGCAGCGCTCGGCTTCATCCTGACGGCAGTGACAGGCATCGAGGGAGCACCGGTAAAGGGCCTTGCCGAGATCAGTGCCGTGGCACACCGCATCGGCCACGGCGGCTCCCTCTACCACGGCCCCGTAATAATCGACCCCAACGTGATGGAAGAGATCCGGCGGCTGATCCCGCTCATGCCGCTGCATCACCCGGCCATGATATCAGGCATAGAGGCCTGCCGGAAGGCGCTGCCCGACGTGCCGCAGGTGGCCGTCTTCGATACCGCCTTTCACGGGACCATCCCTGACGAGGCGGCTATCTACGGCCTTCCCTATGAGGTCTTCAAGGCCGGCGTCAGGCGGTTCGGTTTTCACGGCAACTCCCACGAATATGTTGCGATGAAGGCCGCCGAATATCTGGAAACCCCGCTCAGGCGGCTGAATATCATCTCATGCCACCTGGGAAACGGTGCCAGTGTCTGCGCCGTGCAGCACGGGCACTCCATTGATACGAGCATGGGGTTCAGTCCCCTCGAGGGGCTCATCATGGGTACACGAGTCGGCGATCTCGATCCCGGGATCATCCCCTACCTCATGCGTACGCAGAACCTGACACTAGATGAACTGGACAAGATGTTGAACAATGCCAGCGGGTTGCTGGGCATCTCGGGGGTGAGCTCCGACATGCGGGAGATCGCTGCAGCGGCACAGGCCGGGAATGCACAGGCGCTCCTGGCCATCAAGAGCTTCTGCTACCGCATCAAGCGCTACATCGGTGCATACCACGCCGTGCTGGGTGGCGCGAACGCGCTTGTCTTCACGGGTGGTATAGGCGAGAACAGCGTCGGCATCCGCTCACGCTGTCTGCAGGGCCTTGAAAAGCTGGGCTTCGCGGTGGACCCTGTACGAAACGCCCGCTGCAGCGTGAATGCCGCCGCGCCCGTGTGCGATATCGGGGCCCGCTACTCCAGCGTGCATGTCCTGGTGACAGCGACGGACGAAGAGCTCATGATAGCCAGGCAATGTGCCCGGGCCCTGGACTTCAGGAGTTCCATCCGTCATGACCTGCTGGCCACGGACAAACGGCCCATCCGCCTGTCCGTCTCCGTCAGGCATGTGCACCTGAGCAAGGCCGACGTGGAAGCACTGTTCGGGAAGGGACATGTCCTCACCGAAAAGAAGCGCCTCTATCTGGAAAGCGACTACTCCTCCAACGAGACGGTGAACCTCATAGGCCCGCGCGGCCACGTGGACGGAGTCAGGGCCATCGGCCCCGAGCGCGCCAGGACCCAGGTGGAGATATCCCGGACAGAGGAATTCATGCTGGGCATCGACGCGCCCGTCCGCGAATCAGGCGACCTGGACGGGACTCCGGGCATCATACTGGAGGGTCCGGCAGGGAGGGTCGAGATCCCCGAGGGCGTCATCTGCGCCATGCGGCACATCCACATGTCACCCGATGACGCCGAGGCCTACGGGGTCAGGGACAAGGACATGGTGATGGTCCGTATCGAGGGAGAGCGCGAGCTCATCTTGGGGAACGTGCTGGTCCGCGTGAGGCCGGACTACAAACTGGAGATGCACATAGACACGGACGAGGCGAATGCAGCGGAGCTTCCCCCTGTTTCCCAGGGATACCTGGTCCGCATAGAGTCACGCCATTGACCGATAAACGGAGAAAATACCGTTGGGGCACCTTGCGCGGCCCGGTTCCCGGCAGCGTAATTTTGAAAATGGAACGATCGGTATAGAGAAAAATCCAGAAAATAATCGGGCTGCCGGAGAGTCGCATCCAGGCCCTTTGAGGTAAGGGAGATTGGAAATAATACAGACCCGGCTTCCCATAACGGTTAGTGGAACGTCTGGTAATCCTGGCGGCTTCGGGCCATCTCAGTCCATCATGGATGCCTGGGCCCTCAGCAGGTCGTGCAGCGTTATGATGCCCGCAACCCGGGAGGTGGCCCTGTCCATGACCACCATGACCCCTGAGGGCGAGGCGATGAACTTGTCCCCCACATCGCGTACCGGCTGGTCGAAAGAGCAGGTGACGGCTTCCTCGAGCTCGATCTGTCTGCCCCCCTCGAGGGCCTCTTTGATATGTGCGCGGGTGACGAGCCCCTGGAGTTCCCCGTTGAGGACCACGGGAAAGCCCTGATAGGGGTGTTTCTCCAGGATCTCCCTGAGGTGGTCGTGATCCAGGGAGGTGACGATGACGGGCCGGTGGTTGGCGATGGCGGACACCGGGAGGTTCTGCCAGGCCCTGATATCCAGCGGCGGCCGTATCTTGATAAGCTCGTGACCGTCCTGGACAAGCAGGGCATCGTAGAAATTCAGATCTCCTGCCTGTTTTGCAATGATCTTGCTGATGATGATGGAGAGCATGAGGCCGGGCACCAGCGCGAACTGGTGGGTCATCTCGAACACGATGAGCACCGAGGTCAGGGGGGCCCGGATTATGGTGCACAGACACGCTGCCATGCCGATGGCCGCCGCGGCGATGTGGTCCGACGGTGTGAGCGGCAGCCAGAACCCGGCCAGGCCGGAGACGAAGAAACCGCACATGCCGCCGATGAAGAGGCTCGGCGAAAAGATACCGCCGCATCCGCCGCAGCTGTAGGATGCGATGAAGGCGAAGAGTTTTCCCACGACGAGGATGCCCGCAATCCACCAGATGAGACCGTGGGACAGGGCCTCCGAGAGGTCGTGGTAGCCCAGGCCGAAGACGCCGATCTTGCCTGTCGCCATGAAGCAGGCCGACCCGATGATCCAGGTCGCAAACCCGCCGCAGCAGGGCAGGAACCAGGGGGGTACGGCAGTCTGGACCTTCAGCCGGTCCCGAACGTCGAGGCATGTGCGCTGGAACATGACGCCTGCCAGCGAGGCCGCCAGTGCCACCAGGGGATAAACCACATAGATCTCCAGGGAGACGTCGTCGATGGCGGGTAACGTGAAGGCGGGCTGCTTGCCCACGATGGCGTAGACCACGAAGGCACCCAGGACTGCAGAGAGCACCACCCGGCCGATGATGCGGCTGTTGATGTCGCTGATGATCTCTTCCAGGACAAAGGTGATGGCCGCCAGCGGGGTATTGAAGGCGGCCGCCAGGCCCGCCGAGGCGCCGATCACCGTGACGCCTCGCCTGAGGCGCTTGGGATAACCGAGATACCCTGAGAGAACCGATGCTAGGCCTCCCCCGATGTACACGGTGGGGCCTTCACGGCCCAGGCTCGTACCGCCGCCCAGGCTGAGCACGCCGGCAATGAACCTGACGACGACCGGACGCCAGTGGACATAGCCCACCTCCTTCCAGTACGCCGCCTTGAGCTGTGGGATGCCGCTGCCCGCCGCATCCGGCTCTATCTTGTTCATCAGGAGACCCACGGCCAGGGATGTGGCCATGATGACGCAGAAGCTCGCCGTGAGGAAAAAGGTAAGCGAGCGCTCCATGAAGAACAGGAAGGTTATCCTGAAGACGAAGTTGGTCAGGAGCAGGAAGGCCACGGCGGCAAGCGCAGCCGAGACGCTCAGCAGGATCGTCTGCAGGAGGTCCCGGGTATTCTCTGGCAGACCCCTGATGAGGGCGACGAACCTGCGGAACAGCTCGATCGTCCGTGTCATGAGGAAATCTCAGGTGATGTTGATGTGTGCATGATATAGATATATCTGATTCTTCATAAAATACCAGACCTAAGAGGGTGGATCCGATGCATGTTCGATATGGTCATGGCCCTGTCGGCAGGCCTTGTGGCCCTGCCGTTCCCCACCAGGGTCGGCCACACTCAACCACGGGCCTTATCATCCCTGTCATCAGGGCCTTGTGTTTCAGGCAAGTCCGGGGTGTTCCCCCGGGAATCGAGTGGCCTCCTTCCCTGTAAGATGATGAGGATTACGGCGATGACTCCGAGCGTAATGAACGTGACCGAAAACCCGATGATGACTATCTCGCGTGCGATGTCCAGCTCTGCTACGGCTATGGCGGAGAACAGGATGATGAGTGTGACCTTTACGTAGTACGATATCAGTACGGAATTGGGTATCTGCTCCTGATAGAGGAACTTGTTCAGGGAGCGTGACGCCCACGCGGCGATCATCCATCCGATCCCAAGGATGACTGCGGCCGCTATGAGCCTCGGGAAGAACAGGATTCCCTCCCTGAGCAGCTCCGAGATGAACCCGAGCCCCCAGTTGAGCAGCGTGTAGTAGAGAAAGAGCAGGAAGACTATGAGGAAGCAGATGTTTCCGAGGGAACTGTACATTCCGTAGCGGACGTCGGCCTTGGAGAAGGACCGTCCCCAGGGGAACCGGGTCAGGACCCTGTCGAACTTAAGGAGTATGAGCATCTGGATGACCATGCGTTTGACGATCCAGGCGAGGACCCATCCGATGACGACCAGGATGACCCCCACCAGGAAAGAGGGTATGAATGCAAAGAACTTGTTGGTGATATTCACGAAGAGGTTGTGCAACTGCTCATTCATCTTGGACTCCTTCTCTCTTGAGGGGCGACAGGAGCGATCGCCAGAAAGGCACCTGTTCCTCATACTCCCTGACCCAAAGGACCGGGCACATGGACTGCTCGGTGATTTGCCGGGTCAGTGAGGCTGCGAAGAAGAGCTCGACGGGGGCTGCAGATCTTCCGCCCATGAGAATGAGGTCGGCCTTTTCCGACAGCCTGAGGATCCCCTGCAGGACATCGCTCTCCTTTATCACCACGATCTCGGCTGTTAGGGTGCTGGATCGCATGATCCCCTGGATTGTGTGGATGACCGCGTCCCTGTCCGCCTTGGGGACGCCGTATTCGAAAACCACCGCGACCCTGACTCTGGCCTGGAAATATTCCGCCAGGGCAGGCGCCACTTCAAGGGCCAGGCGGGTATGAATATTCGCCCCGTAGGGGATGAGGATGTTTTTTATCCCTTTTTCGGGGAGCTCGCCGTGCAGGATAGCCGCCTCGCCCGGCGATTCCTGGAGCACCGTGTAGATCAGGGTGGAGAAGATCCGGTCGAGGAGGTTCGGGTTTTTCAGCCTGCCGATCACCATGAAGTTGCACTCCTCTTCGAGGGCGGTGTCCACGATACCTTGGGAGATGCGGTGCGCCACCTTGATGATGGACCTGCATGGAACATCCTCCCGGGCGGCCAGGGACTCGGCCTCGGCGAAGAGAGGCTTGATGCGCTCCGCCTCTTCGAGCCCTGCCATGAGTACCTTTCCCTCATGCACCTCGATGACATGGACAAAGATGAGTTCGGCGTTGTGCTTCACGGCAATGGACAGGGCGATGCGGGTCAGGCTGGAAACGGTCCTGGGACTGGATATGGAAACCAGGATGCTGTACTCCTTCTTTTCGATCCGCTCCAGGGCCCTTACCTTGCGGATATGCTCGATTTCTCTTGATGATGCATAGACTTTGTACATGACGAGCCCCAGGCCGATCCATACACCGGTGACCGCCCAGGCCCTCAGGCTGTAGCTGAACATGTACACGGCCAGGAAGAGCAGTGCACCGATGCCCGCGATGGTCAGCCATGGGAAGAGCGGGGTCAGGAAGCCGCGGTCGAGTTCCGGCCGCTTCTTCCTCAGACGGATCATGGCGATGTTCACCTGCAGGAAGAGCAGGAGGAACATGATGTCCGCAGCGCTTGCGACCTCTTCGATGGGGAGCGTGACCGACATGAACACGATGATGAAAAGCGAGATGAGGATCGCCCAGTGGGGGGTGAAGTTTTTCGTGTGGACCGTGCTGAAGAAACTGGGAAAATTCCGGTCCCTGCCCATGGCGAAGGCGACACGAGAGGAGGAGTAGACGGTGGCGTTCAGGGCGGACATGGTGGATATCAGGCCCCCTATCAGGATCATCACCCCGCCGCCGTAGAAGAAATTGCGGGCCACAGCCACGAGGGCCAGCTCCTTGTGCAGAGAGAGGAAGTCCCACGGTGTCATGGCCCCGGGATTGACCGATCCCAGGGCGGTCATGGCTACCAGGAGGTAGATCGGTATCACGATGACCAGCGAGAGGAAGATTGCCCTGGGGATGTTTTTCCGGGGGTTCTTGATCTCTTCGGAGCTCTGGGAGATGACCTCAAAGCCCTGGAAGGCGATGAAGGTGAGCCCCATGGCCTTGAAGACCCCACCCCACCCGTTGGTCATGAAGGGGGTGAATGCTGATTGCCAGTTGCCCCTGGCGGACATGAGGTGCAGGCCGAACCCGATGAAGATCGCCAGGATGACGATCTTGGTTATGGTGACGAAGTTGCCCACCTTGCCTGTTTCCGATGCGCCGCGGAAGTTGATGTAGGCGAAGACCACGGAGGCACAGACCGCGAGCGTCTTCTGCGGCGACAGGAAACCCCAGTGCGGGATCACATAGCCCAGCTCCTCAAAGACAAAGCCGAAGTATGCCCCGAAGCCCAGTGCGTAGAGGCTGCAGGCCACCGCGTGGGCGAACCAGCTCATCCATCCCGACAGGAAGCCGTTCCACTTGGGCAAACCCTCCTTCACCCAGAGGTAGCCGCCGCCGGCATCGTGGAAGCAGGAGCCGAGCTCGGCGTACGACATGGCGGTGAGCAGTGCCACCAGGCCGTTGAGCCCGAAGGTCACGAGGAGCGCGGGCCCGGACACGCCTGCGGCGATGCCGATGAGGACGAAGATCCCCGCCCCGATCATGGCGCCCACGCCGATCATGGTGGCATCCAGGAGCCCCATCTCGCGGCTCAGGCGGACTTCGGTGTCGAACTTCTTCATGCCCGGTTCTTTCCTATTCACATTTCAAATCATGATTCATCTTTTTATTACCAGGACCGGTCTTTTCGCCTTTCTTACCACCTTTTCCGCAACTGAGCCAAGCAGCATCTCGACGATGTTGCTCCTTCCATGAGATCCGAGGAGAATGACCGAGACGTCCTCCTCTTCCGCCACCTTTATGATCTCTTTGAACGGAATGCCTTTTTCAACGCGGGTCTTCACGGAAAGTCCCTCTTTGCTCAGTTCGTCCTCAAGGGCCGAGGTCTCTTTCAGGGCCAGCTCCTCCCACCCTTTTTCAACAGCCAGGATATCGATGGCCGTGAGGCTGGACAGGGGATCGATGCCCCTTATGTCGACCACATGGAGGATGATTACCTCCCTTGCACCTGAGCCTCGCAATCCTCTGACATAATGAAGGGTCTTTTTTGCCATGTCCGAGAAGTCGGTTGCATACAGGATCTTTTCGTACATTGCATCACCTCCAGGTTTTTGTTCCAAGACACTTTCATCGAGTAAGCATACGAAGGGTGTCTATGGATAACGATAATTCGTATATGCATTTTTTCAAGGGCCTATGCGTCTCGGCCTCGTACTTTCGTGATCATTGACGTGTCCATGGCCCGGGCGGTTGTATCCTCGACATCGGGGGCGGATGTTTGCACCAGGGCTGGATAAATAATGAAAAATGCCTTTCTATCCCCCTCAGGGATATTATAGGATATCGCATAACAAGGAGAATGCACCCGATGTTCATGATCCGCCGGATCCATGACGATATCCTGCCGGTCAACAAGAAGGCCCTGCAACAGGTGAGGCTTATTCTGAGGCAGCAGTTTCCCGACCTGCGGAGCATCGACGTGGACAAGATACCCGACATGCTCTCGAATCCCATGAAGTACCGGTTCAAATCCATACTGTATGTGGCACAGGACGGCAGGGGCGAGGTGAAGGGTTTCGCCCTTCTTTCCCACGAGCCGAACCTGAAGTTCTGCTTCCTGGATTACATCTCTTCATCCATGCAGCTGGAGGGGAGCGGCATAGGCGGGGTACTCTACGAGTGTGTACGCGCCGAGGCCAGGGACCTGGATGTGGTCGGCATGCTGTATGAGTGCCTGCCCGATGATCCTCGGTTGTGCAGGGACCAGACGTGGATCAGGCAGAACAGGCAGAGGCTCAAGTTCTATGAGCGCTACGGGGCCCGTCCCATTGTCAATACGGCATATGAGACTCCGTTAAGCCCTGAAGATGACTGCGCTCCCTATCTCGTGTTCGATGGCCTTGACGTGGAAAAGGATCTGGGCGTCAAGGATGCGCGCAGGATCGTCAGGACCATCCTGGAGAGGAAATACGGGGACAGGTGCCCGCCAGCATATGTGGACATGGTGGTAGGATCATTTAAGGACGATCCGGTACAACTCCGGGAGCCGAAGTATAGACCAATCACAGAAGGCCCGATACCTTTGAGAAGAAAACGGATGAGCAGGATCGCGCTGGTGATCAATGACCGGCATGAGATACACCATGTCAGGGAACGTGGTTACGTGGAGTCACCGGTGAGGATAAGTGCGATTCTCAAGGAGCTCGACCAGACGGATCTTTTCGTCAAGCTCAGCCCCAAAAGGTTTCCCCAGAGCGCGATTACCGATGTCCACGATAAGGCCTATGTGAAATATTTCAAAAATATGAGTCTTTCCCTGGAGGCCGGCATCTCCATATACCCGTATGTTTTCCCCATAAGGAATTCGGCTCGGCCTCCCGAAGTGCTGGCCGTCCGTGCGGGCTACTACTGTATCGACACCTTCACGCCACTGAACAGGAATGCCTTTCTGGCAGCGCGCAGGGGGGTGGATTGCACACTGACCGCCGCGCAGGCGCTCCTGGAAGGATTCCATCTGTCCTATGCCCTTGTACGGCCGCCGGGCCACCATGCTGAGATGCGTTCTTTCGGAGGGTTCTGTTACTTCAACAACGCTGCCGTGGCGGCGCATTATCTGAGCCGGTACGGGCGGATTGCCATCCTCGACATCGACCATCACCATGGGAACGGGCAGCAGCAGATATTCTATGATCGGGACGACGTGCTCACCGTATCCATTCACGGCCATCCGAGGTTTGCCTACCCGTATTTCAGCGGGTTCGAGGACGAGATGGGTAATGGCCCGGGAAAGGGATTCAACCGGAATTACCCCCTCCCCGAGACCATAACGCCGCGAACCTATATCCGTACATGCGCGCGGGCGCTCAAGCGCATCGCCGGATTCGACCCGGCATATCTCATCGTGTGCTTCGGCCTGGATACGGCCCGCGGAGACCCGACCGGCACCTGGAGCCTCAGGGCGAAAGACTTCGAGGACGTGGGCAGGATCATCGGAAAGACCAGGCTGCCCCTCCTGGTGGTCCAGGAGGGCGGATACAACACGAGGTCCATCGGGATCAACGCCCGGAACTTTTTTTCCGGTCTCTATGAGGGCAGGTTCTGCCGTGGGGACGGTACGGTCAGGAAACCCTCTGTGCTGTAAAAAAACCGGATAAGTTAACCGGTCGAGTCGAGGAATCGATCATCTCACTTTCGGACCAATGTGTATGGCAACGATCTCTGGCCGCTGATCGGTATTATGCCGGGTATCGCCGTCATGGCATGACGGACGGCTGGCGGGTGATCTGCATGTGCAGGATGGCCGGAGGGTGTATGCCGTAGAGGTTGAAGGCCTCCATGACCCGCTCCGTGACGTCGCTCTCGAACGCCTTCTCGTACTGCACGTCCAGGACATAGGCCTTTGCCCTCAGGCGCAGCGCGATATAGTCGTCGACGGCCGTCTGGCTCACGAGGACGACCCAGGGCTTGCCGGTGAAGGCGTACGGCGAGGTCGTGAGACATTCGCCCACCAGGCGTTTCGCCATGCCGAGATCCTGATCCAGGCCGATGTAAAAGTCCATCTGGACAAGCATCTCCAGGTCTCCCCAGTTGCCCGACGAGACGATGTCCGTCAGGAACTTGTTGTTGGGGATGGTCACCACGTTGTGGTCCAGTGTGAAGAGCCTCACCGATCGCAGGCCGATGGATATGATGTCCCCATAGGTGCCGTTGAAGTTCACCCTGTCTCCAACCTGGAACGGCCGGTCGATGATAATGATGAGACCTGCGAGGATGGATGCGGCGAGGTCCTTCAGGGCAAAGCCCAACGCCACTGCTGCGGTACCCGTGATGGCGAGGATCACCTCCCTTGAAAGCCTGAAGGACGCCATCACCGCAAGGATGATGCCCATTATGTAGATGGCGAACCGCACGAGGGTGGATACCTGATTGATCTGGAGGCGTTTGTGGGTGAACCGTTCACTCAGCCTTGCCAGGGTGTTCCCCACGATGCGTGCGGCAAGCCAGGTGGCCAGGAGGATGAACAGCCCGGTGAAGATCCCTCCTACCCGGATGAATTCCATGATATTGGCTCCTGGAGTCTCCATGCGTTTCTGTCCTTATGACTCGGAAGGTATGAGGTGTTTGCGCTTGAGATAGCGGACCGTCTCGGGCCACCACTGTGCCGTAACCCGGAAATAATCGCCCCTGCCGTGCAGGACCCCCAGCTCCCTGAGCCTCCATATCGCATCAGTGCAGGTGCCACTCGGGAAGCGTAGCATGGAGCTGATTTCCGCAATGCTCGCCTGCTCGTGCCAGACCACGCAGGCAAGGACGAACCTGTCCTGCTCGTTCAGGTCGTCGAGCACTTTGCCGTCAGGCCGGTTGAAGAACCTTACCCGGGCTACTCCTCCGGCATCCACCGACAGCGATGTGACCCAGTACTGGATGGCGGCCCGGGGAGAGCCCAGAGAAAGGTCCCAGATGAGGCGGTTGTAATCCTTTGCCGTAGCTGCCGGATCTGTCTTGGCCTGGTAGTTTTCCGCGCCCTCCATGAGCAGTCCGTCAAAGTTCAGGCGTAATCCCGCAAGATCCGACCTGGTCCTGAGCAGGGTTTCAATGGTCTTCTCGGGCCAGGGAGGCAGCGTCACCACCGCACGGAACACCGTGTTGTCCCCGGATGCCCACGAATAGTAGCGATAGGGGTAGTTCGAGAGGGAGCAGAGCCAGAAGATGTGGTCTCCGGTGAGCTGGGCGATGGTGTTGAAGGCGCGCAGTGCCTCGGAAGCCCCGATGGATCTCAGAAACCACAAGTGCAGGTCATCCACGATAACCAGTCGCTTCTCTCCCCTGCGCAGCCATGTGGAAAGTGTTTCGGTACTCTTGCCCGCCTCTGCGGGGGCACCGAGACCTGAGGCGAGAAAGGTCAGCACCTCGTTTTGGGTCGTGGCGCGCTCGGTGATCGCCAGAAAAGCCGTGTTGCCGTCACCGGTCCTCTGTCGGGCCTCGATGAGCCAGGTAGTCTTGCCGAAACCGAAATCCCCCACGATGGCGAAGGCGCCGACATGGGAGCCGGTCTTCCACTCCTGCACCGCCTTTGTGAAGAGGTCCATGTGTGGGAAGAAGTCGATGAGCAACGAGGGCTCCCTCAAGGGGCCTTCATTAAAGAAGGCGGCGGCCTCCGGGGGGAGGCCCAGTGGCGGCGGGGCATCTCCTTCTGTCAGAAGGGCCTTCTTTTCGAGCCGGCGTCTGAACAGATATGCGAGCATGCGCTGCGACTGTTCAAAGCTGTATATGAACCTCTGAAATGCATGGGCAAGTGTGTCTGCCATGAGCACGCCGAAGGCGGCTATGGCCACGAAGAAGCCGTACCATCTGCCTCGGGTTGCCTGCACGAAACCGGCTAAGGTTCCTGAGGGCTTGATCTTAAGGTAGGCCTGTGAAATGCCCTCTCTCCACCACCGTATCAGGATCGCAAAGATGACGAAGGCCCCTATCCAGGCGATGCTCGTCACGATATGGTACAGGTATCCCTGGCCCAAGATGGCCTCGGCAATGATGAGGATTACGTTGATCATGAGGATGTATCTGCCGGCAAGCACGACGGATCGGAGGAGGAGCCTGTTCTGTCCCAGCTGGATATCCAGCTGATCACCGGGCATGAGCCAGTTTATGGTGTGCAGGCTGATCCTGACCAAGAGCCGGTAGGCCGCATACCAGAGCGCTATGGCATACGCCACATGCCAGTATTTCCGCGCAGGGTCGAATCCGATGATGACAGGCGAAGAAATGACTGCGCCCAGCAGGACCAGTTCCCTGAACATATCTTGGACCAGTGAGAAGACCTGCCTCGTGCGGCGCAGGAGCAGGGGGCTCCGCAGGACATCGTTGGCAAGGCCCTGGAGGCGCTCCAGGAAGCCCTTTCCATGTCGGATGACATATCCGTACACGGCCAGGAGGAGAATGATCCAGAGAACCTTTGAGGCGAATCCCCCTGCAACGAAGGGGTCTTTCAGGGAGGAAACCTCCTCGATCAGGAATTTTTTCCCCCCGGCTTTTGTCCATCTGAGGAAGAGTGCGATGTCCGTGATTTCGCGCTTGAGCTGGGCTATACCTTCGCGGGTTATTCCCAGGAGAAGGGCCCGTTTGGGCCTGCTCACCTTCTGAAGTACATCGAGACGCAGCGTGCTGACATCCTCTGACCAGGCAATGGTGGCTTTCAGTCGGCTCCATGCCAGGTCGCCTGCAAGGGTCTCGGCCTTGCGAGCCCTGGATGCAGTCTGTTTGGAGAGTTCCTTCAGTTCCTCAATTGCTGTCTTCTGATCTTCGACGATGGGGGTAAGGGAGGAGAGGTCTCCCCGGTAACTGGGAGCCGGGGGCAGTGCTGCATACGAATCCAGGGACGAGGCGAGGTCTCTCCTGGCAGTCTGCATGATCTGCACCATCTCGTCGTAGAGGGCATCCATGGCAGGGCTTTCGGCAGGGGCGGTATTGGCCTTGTTCCTCAGCACGACCAACAGGGCCCGGCGTTCCTGTTCGGTCAGGGAGAGCTGCTCTTGGTTGAATGCAATGTTGTTCAGGTAAGCAGCGAGTTCGGAGCCGATAGCCTCGAGGGCGGTACGTTCTCCTGCTATGGCGCGGTCTGTTTCCTTCCTGGCGGTCTCTGTCCTTTCCTCGGCTGCACGCCTCGCCTCTGCCATCCTGGCAGCCTCTTTCTCCGCAAGCCTTTTCTGCTCCTCCTCCTTTATTTTCTCCTGGGCCATGCGGTCTGCTTCGGCCTCTCTCTCATGGAAAGCCGCACGATCAGAAGCGCTCAGAGAAAGAAACCGAAGCTGGAGCCTGAGCGATTCATATTCCGCCAGCAGGGTATGAAACCTCGTCGGCTCTGGGACGGATATGGCTCTCAACCCTGATGGGCCCACGTAATCCTGCGGTTGAAGATCCGGAAAGGGGGGTCGTCCTGACCAGTTCGCCTTTTGCAATTCTTTACGCTTTTCAGTTACCAGTCCCTGGAGACCGGCCTTTTTTCCATCGACTGAAGCCTGGTCGCAGTAATCGATCGAGAGTATCCTTTCGAGCCGGCCACCCTCCAGCGCCTGTCCGGCAATGGCCGCGCGCAGGACAAGTATCTCCTGCAAGAGGGATTCAAGCCGCTTTGCCTGGTCATCTGTCTGTTTGGAAGGAGACATCGGCGATGTCGAGAGCGCGGGTGTCTGTTCGGCAAGAGCCGTTATGGCCGCGCAGGGCATGAGAGTGAGAAAGGCTGTGAGACATGAGATCGTGGTGGTGAAGGAAACGAGTTTTTTCAATCTATTGAATGTCATGGAAATATATTATAAGATGCGTATGGAAGAAGTAAACCTTCAATAGAACCAGTCGGAATTATTCCTGTCCGTTCACAAGACATTGCACTGCACCATCTCCAGGGCTATTATGATATATATCACCACAACGTGTTGCATGAGTCAGTTATGCCCCTGAGCAAAGGGTGCCGATGGTTAGCAAACCCATGACACACAACGACGGATCAAGAACAAAGACTTCTTATCTTGTTTTAATCGGCTGCACAGCGCTGCTGGTCGTCTTTTTTGTGGCTGATCTGGTGGTTCCCCTGGGATATGCCATAGGTGTGCTCTATATTGTGGTCATATTGGTGTCCCTTCAGTGTCAACGGAAGAGATTCATTATCCACATGGCCATTGTTTCATCGCTGCTCCTTTTTGTCGGGTTCCTTTTCTCACCCGAAGGCGGAGATATGTGGAAGGGTATCTTCAACCGGATTATTGCCTTGTTTGCCATCTGGACGACAGCCCTGATCAGCCACCACCGGAAGATGCTTGAGGAGAAGCGAGAGAAGGCCATACAAGACCGGGAGAGGGCGTTAGACGAACTTAAGGTGCTCAGGGGTCTGCTGCCCATCTGTGCCTCATGCAAGAAGATCCGTAATGATAAAGGGTATTGGACCCAGATGGAGGCCTATATCAGGGACCACTCGGAGGCTGAGTTCAGCCATGGTATCTGCCCGGAATGCGCCAGGAAGCTCTATCCCGAGTACTGCAAAGGCCCTGATCCCAAGACCGGATCATGAATCGGACACTCCTGCGGCCTTATGTATGAACCATCCCGGCACATCTTTCACTTTTTGGCTTTTACTGTAATGGCTCTGTAAGGCTGATGAGGATCTGGCCGGGGCGGGGTGAGGGTCTGCTGTCTTCCGTGAAGAGGGTGACCGTTCCCGTTTCGGTGATCAGCAAAAGGGGAACGGCCGTCTCTCCATGGAGGTCCATGAATTCCTGGTACCCGAACTGGGGTGTCAGGCTCGTGGTCCTGATGCACCACCTGGATGCAAACCTCTGGCTGATGAGCGCATGGTTCATGCCCCTCCTGAACAGGATCCTTCCCCGCAGGCTTTCCGAGATGGATTCCCGGTAGCTCCGCTCGTCGCCCAGGAGGTCGAGCTGGTAGACCCCGGTCCTGCCGAAGAGCTCCGTGAAGTTCAGGGCAGCCAGCGCGTTCACCTGGTCGTTCGAGGTGAGCGCGAGTATCCGGCCTATCCCCTCGAGGTCGAGGTCGTCCTTGACGTCCTCGGAGAGGATGTTCCCGAGGTAGGCGGACAGGCCTTCCAGCCTGGCTGTTGTTACGTTCTTCCAGTTCGTGTCGATGAGCCTCACGAGAATACCCTGGTCTTTCAGTGCCCTGGCAAGCGAGCGTGCCCAGTCCTGGGCGCCCACTATGAGCAGTCCCTGCGGGTCTGACCTGGCCACCTTGAGGCGGATGGCCAGGGGATGGGCGATGAGGCTGTAGAAGGCCACCGTGGCGATGATGACGAAAAAGGTGATGGGCGCTATGACCGCGGCCTCGGGGAACCCGCCGGCACCCAGGCGGGAGGCGAAGATGGTGGATACCGCCGCGGCAACAATGCCTCGAGGGGCCAGCAGGGCCAGGTAGGCCCGCTCGTTCCAGGCCATGCCCGAACTCAAGGTGGAGAGGTATACCGCCGCCGGCCGCACCAGGAAGATGAGCGCAGCAAGGAACACGATGTGCTCCACCCCGATGATCTTCATGTCCGCCATCTGGAGCCTGGCCGCGAGTATGATGAATATGCTCGATATGAGGAGCACCCTCAGGTTCTCCTTGAACTCCCTGATATGTCTGATGGGCACCTGGGGCTGGTTCGCCAGCACGATACCCATGATGGTCACCGTCAGCAGGCCGGATTCGCTCTGGAAATGGTTGGACCCCACAAAGGCGGCCAGAGCGGTCATGAGGGTCACCGGGCTCTGGAGAAAATCCGGAGCCCAGTGGCGCCTAATCATCAGGGACAGCAGCCACGCGCATACGCTGCCCGCGAGCACGCCGATGGAAATGGTCCTGAACAGGGAAATCCCGATGGAGGTCAGGGCTTCGTTCACATGCCTGGCCTGGATTACCTCGAAGACGAGAACGGCCAGCATCGCACCGATGGGGTCGATGACGATGCCCTCCCATTTCAGCAGAGACGCCACGCTCGCAATGGGCCTGATGTGGCGCAGCAGAGGGCCGATGACCGTTGGTCCCGTCACCACCAGGATGGCGCCGAGCAGGGTGGCCACGGGAAGCGGGAGGCCCAGGAGGGCATATGCGGCCAGGGTGGCCAGGAGCCATGTGACAGCGATGCCCGCTGATATGAGCAGGTACAGGACGCGGCCGATTTCCCGCAGTTCATGCAGGTTGAGGCTCAGGCCGCCCTCGAAGAGGATGATGGCCACTGACAGTGAGATGGCAGGGTTCAGGAAGGGGCCGAAGAGCATATCCGGGTCGAGGAGGCCGGTTATGGGTCCCGCGACGATCCCGGTGAGCAGGAGCAGGAGGATGGCAGGCAGGTGCAGCCGCCATGCGATCCACTGGGCCGTGATGCCCAGGATCAGGATGCCTGCCGCCGCCACCATGAGGTATTCATGCATGATTCTATTATGCATAAAAATGGTGTGGATTCCAATGACTTGTGTGTCTGGAAAGGCCACGGGCAAGGCAGGCGGAGCGGATACAACAATACAGGTGTGGGATCCCCCGTGTGCCAGACATACTGTCCGGCAATGTCGTATCATTGACACAGGGAGACTCATGGCAGTACGCGCCGCCTTTCCATACACCGAGATTACACGGGCGGCCTTTGCAGCGTCGGCTGATTCACTCTCTTGATTATTCCTATCTGAGCGCTATAATGTACTGCGTTGTTATCCTATTCCCGATGCTGCACATGCCCTGCACCCCTGCCTGACATGAGATTTCCTCTCACTTGGATTTATGCTGAGAGCAGCCCACCGATTATAGGAGGGACCATGAAGAGAGTACTCGTGGTAGACGATGATGACCGTATTCAGAGGCTCCTCAAGGAGGAACTGGAAGAGGACGGGTATCAGGTGTCGGTTGCCTCAAACGGCAAGCAGGCACTGTCCGTCCTGAGTGACTCAATCGACAGACCTGACCTCGTTATTCTGGACCTCAGGATGCCCGGCATGAACGGGCTGGACGCCATGGCCCATATATTGAAGCTCAAGCTGGAACTGCCGGTGATTATTTTCTCTGCCTACGGCAGCTATAGAAACGACCCCATTGCCATGGCGGCGGACGCCTATGTCGTGAAGTCTTCCGATGTCTCGAATCTGAAAAGGAGGGTTCACGAATTCATGGAAGCGAGGGGAAATTTATAATGCATTTCACGCGGATTCACCGGGGACCCTGGTGATGATCTGCAGAACCGCCGGTGTTTTCATCACAATCCAGTATCGCGACCGCATGCCCGGGCAGCTGGACTGAATTGTCTACAATAACCGGCTCTGCTGAAGACATAAGGATCTTCATCCCCGTGCAAGGTGAACAGGGGATGTGTTGAGGTGCATCCGAGAAATTGCACACGACCGTTACCGTGCCCCGCACCATGGTCAACCATCGCGCTGTCTCGTCATAATTAACCCTGGCCTTATCCATACGCCTGTCTCTCAGTCCTGCATGGCTTCGCCGCAGTGCGATGAGCGAACGGTGCCAGAGCAGCATGTCGCGGTGAAACGGATGCGCAATTTCATCCCACCTGAGCTTTGAGCGCAGGAATGTGTCCCGGGCCTGGGGGTCCGGTATGGCATCGGCGTCCCAGCCGAATCCGGCAAACTCCTCCTGCCTGCCGCGCCTCACGGCCTTGCCAAGCTCCGGCTCGCCGTGGTCTGTGAAGTAGAGGAACGGGGTGGAGGCGCCCCATTCCTCGCCTTGAAACAGCATGGGCACGAAGGGGGAGGTCATGAGGATGGCCGCTCCGATCTTGAGCTGGCCCGGGGTGAGGAGATGGCCTGTCCGTTCCCCCGCAGCCCTGTTCCCCACCTGGTCATGGTTCTGGAGATAGCCCACGAAGCTGCCGCCTTGAATCCCTGTTGGGGGCCGGCCGTGGCTCTTCCTGCGGTACACGGAGTAGCGGCCGTCATAGACAAAACCTTCCGTGAGTGCCTTGGCAAGGTCTGAAAGCCTTCCGAAGTCGGCGTAGTAGCCGTCCTGCTCTCCGGTGAGCACGGTGTGGAGTGCGTGATGGAAGTCCTCGTTGAACAGGGCATGGATCCCGAACCCCCCCAGGTCGGGAGAACGGACGATGCGCGGGTCGTTCATGTTGCTCTCCGCTATCAGCACCAGTCTTCGGCCGAGCCTGGCGCCCAGGCTTTTAACCTCAAAGGAGAGCTGCTCGAGAAAGTGGGTGGCCGAGGTGTCCACGATGGCATGGACAGCGTCTATGCGCAGTCCGTCCATGTGGTAGTCTCTCAGCCACATCAGCGCGTTGTCTACGAGGGACCTCCGAACCTCATCGCTCTCAGGCCCGTCCAGGTTCACCGCCTCGCCCCACGGAGTGGTGTGGCGGTTCGTGAAGTAGGGGCCGAACCTGCCGAGATAGTTCCCGGAGGGGCCGAGATGGTTGTAGACAACGTCGAGCAGCACGGCAAGCCCCTTCAGGTGGCAGGCATCCACCAGGCCTTTGAGCCCTTCGGGACCTCCATATGCATGATGAGGCGCATGGAGGTCAACACCGTCATAGCCCCATCCGCGCTCACCGGGGAACTCCGGCACCGGCATGAGTTCTATGTGGGTGATGCCGAGGTCCACAAGGTGGTCGAGGTGCTCGATTGCGGAAGAGAACGTTCCTTCCGGGGTGAACGTCCCCACATGCATCTCATAGATGACCGCGGAATCCAGCGGCTGTGCCTGCCAGCCTTTGTCGTTCCAGGCATACAGGCCATGCTCCACCCACCGCGACGCACCGTGCACTCCATAGGGCTGCCAGGGTGAGCAGGGGTCGGGGAAGGGGCCTTCGCCGTCGACGATGAAGGCGTAGTCAGAACCGTGCCTGATGAAGGGAGCATCCAAGGTCCACCAGTTCTCTGAGGACTTTTTCATGGCCATTCTTCGGCCGCTGCCGACCAGTTCCACAAGGTGCGCGCTCGGGGCCCATACGTTCACAGCAGCCATAACTGCTATTCCTCTCGCACCAGAAGTGCGACCGGGAACCGCGACAGGAGCTCCCCGACGGGGACGGCCTCACCTTTGAGCCTGTCGCCGGTGAGGATGTTGACCCAGTTCCCCTCCGGCGGCGTCAGCGCCGTGTCGGACCAGTTGTCCTTCAGACGCAGTATCAGTCTCGGTACGACGGCAATCGCCCCCTTGCCGCGGATATAGGCAACCACGTGAGCGGCCCGGGAGCCCTCCGCCATGAGGGGCAGGTAAGACCCCTTGGGGCCGAACAGATCGGGCCTTTCCCTGCGCAGGTGCAGGGCCTGCCTGATGACCCAGAGCTTGGGCATCCCCTCATCCATCCTGTCCATGATATCTTCCGGGGAGAGGGTATTCATCTCCTGGAGCAGGGCCCTGCGCAGTTCAAAGTCCACGGGCCTCCGGTTGTCGGGGTCCACCAGGCCCATGTCCCACAGCTCGGAGCCCTGATAGATGTCCGGGACCCCTGGGGCCGTGAGCTTGATAAGGGTCTGTGACATGCTGTTGATCCTGCCGGGAGTTATGAGGCTGTGCACAAAGCCGCTCAGGTCGAGGATGAACGCATCGTCCTGAAGCACGTCATGGATGAACGCCTGCAGGTCACGCTCGTAGCCCTCATCTATGGCGAACCACGAGGTGTGCACCTTGGCTTCTCGGGCCGCCTTTCCCATATAGGCGCTCATGCGTGAGAAATCGATGGGCCAGGCTCCGACCAGGGTCTGGTAGAAGAGGTACTCGGTGTTCCTGTCAGGCACATCACCGCGTCGATGGCCCTCGTTGAGAGCGGACCACCTCTTAACGGCGGCTGCCCACCGTCTGGGTATTTCCGAGAGCAGGGCCAGGCGGGACCTGACATCCTCGCTGCGCTTGGTGTCATGGGTGGTGGAGGCGTTCATGCTCAGCGGCCGCTCCATGGCTGCCTCTGCACACACCCGGTGAAACTCGGCAGGGCTGACCCCGAACCGCATTGGATCTCCTCCCACCTCATTGAGACACATCAGGCGGTTGTACCGGTAGAAAGCGGTATCCTCGAGGCCCTTGGCCATGACCGCAGCGGTCATCTGCTGGAACCTCATTGCAAGCTCTTCTTCGAGTGATCCGGATCTTCGCAGGAGAAGCAGGTCCTTGAGGAAGTGGAATAGTTCGGGATCCAGGTCCGGGCGCTGTGTAACAGCGCACTCCATGGCCCTGCTGATGTATATTTCGTCATCCAGACCCACCGAGTTCCTGATGGCGGATACATACGAGCGGTACACCGGAAAGCAGACCGCAGCCGTGCTCAGGGCTTCGCGCAGCTCATGGCTCGTGTAATCTCTGTGGCGCCTGTGACGTTCGCAAACAGCCACGAACAGGCTGGTGAGCCGGTTGAGCTCGCTTCCCAGGAGCTCTGTGATCACCAGGTGCTTGCACTCGCGCACAAGGGCAGTCATGTTCATGTGCCCTCCGGTGAACTCCTCGTATATGCGCGTCATTCCCTGCTTACCGTTCGGGTCGATAAAGAGGCCTCCCACGAGATTCAGCATGTCATAGCCGGTAGTCCCGTCTATCGGCCAGTCCGAAGGAAGTTTTTCCGGAGGAGTGAGGATCTTTTCCGCCACGATCCAGCTCTCGGGAAAGACATCGCGCAGCCGACGGAAATATTCAAGAGGGTCACGCAGGCCGTCGGGATGATCGATGCGCAGTCCCTGTACCAGTCCGTCCCGTAACCATGTGATGGGAAGCAGGTGCGTGGAGAAGAACACGTCGATGTCCTCCACCCGCAGTCCGACCAGATCCTTGATGTCGAAGAATCTCCGGTAACCCAGGTCCCTGCTCGCGGTGCGCCAGAATGCGAGCCGGTAGTTCTGCTGGTCGATGAGCTCGTCCAGCGCCGCAGGATCCTGGTTGAGGAGCGCGACTTCGTCGTTTATGGCAGCGTCGGCCGATGGCTCCTCGCGGCAGATCCTGGCCAGGAGATCGGCGAGAACCGCCTTGTCGCGGTGGCGCCGGATCACCTGCTGCCGGTCGGTGATCGTAGGACGGGGCAGCCGGGCATGGCTTTGGGCCAGAAACGCCAGGACCTCGGAGCCGCATGATTCGGCGGCTTTCGCCAAGAGAACTCCGAGGCTGGATGGGTCCACCGGGAACACGTGCCCCTGGTAATGGAGGGTGAAGACCCCTTCCTGGTGAGACAGCCGGAGCTGTCCGTCCTCCAGGATCCTGCCGTAGTGATCGCCCAGGACAGGCAGGAGGATCTTGTTGGGCCAGCGGTCTTCGGAGGCTTCCCAGTCCACATCGAAATACGTGGCATAGCGGCTCGATGGTCCGTCTTCCAGGACATCCCACCACCAGGGGTTCTGCCTGCCCGCCATGGCCATGTGGTTCGGCACCACATCGATGATCTGGCCGAGCCCGGCGGTCTTCAGGGTGAGGCAGAGCCTGGCATGTGCCCCGCCCCCCCCGAGCTCACTGTTCACGTGACCGGGATCCACGATGTCGTAGCCGTGAGTGCTGCCTGAGGCCGCCTGCAGGTAGGGCGAGAGGTACAGATGCGAGATGCCGAGATCGGCCAGATACTGGGCTATCTCGGCAGCCTCATCGAAGCCGAAGCCGGGCCTCAGTTGCAGCCGATAGGTGGCAGAAGGCTCAGGAAACATGGCGCAGCACCACCAGGGAGCGGGCATCGGCCGTTATCCGGTCTCCCGGTCCATAGGTTTCTTCGGTATCAGCAAAGCCCTTCACCGTGTCGAGCTCCCTCACCCAGAGTCTCCCCCATCTGGATCGGGGAAGGGTGAACGTCAGCGGTTCATAGTGGGCATTGAAGATGATGTAGAAATTGCTGTCCACGATGAGGTCGCCTCTGGGATTGGGGTTCGGGATGGTCTCACCGTTCAGGAACACCCCAAGTGACTTGGCATACCCGACACCCCAGTCCTTCTCCGACATCTGCGTTCCTTTTTGGGTGAACCAGGCAATGTCCTTCACCCTGCCACCGTGGATGGGCCTGCCCTGGAACCAGCGGCGGCGGCGGAAGGCAGGGTGGTTCCTCCGGAAGGAAACAAGCTTCTGGATAAAAGAGAGAAGGTCCTGATCAATGGAATCCCATTCGTACCAGGTGATTTTGTTGTCCTGGCAGTAGGCGTTGTTGTTTCCCCGCTGGGTACGCCCGATCTCGTCTCCGCCCAGCAGCATGGGCACACCCTGCGAGAGGAGGAGCGTCACGAGGAAATTACGCTTCTGCAGTGCCCGCAGTCGGAGAATTTCAGGGTCGTCAGTGGGGCCTTCGGCGCCGCAGTTCCACGAGCGGTTGTCGTCCGTGCCGTCGCGGTTGTCCTCGAGGTTGGCCTCGTTGTGCTTCCCGTTGTAGGACACGAGGTCGTTCAGGGTGAACCCGTCATGCGCGGTGATGAAGTTGATGCTGGCATAGGGCAGGCGGGAGGTGTACTGGTACAGGTCCGAGCTGCCGGTGAAGCGCGTGGCGAACTCCCCCAGCGACTGGTCCACACCCCGCCAGAAGTCCCTCACGCAGTCGCGGTACTTGCCGTTCCACTCGGACCAGACAGGGGGAAAGTTGCCCACATGATATCCTCCTTCCCCCACGTCCCAGGGTTCGGCGATGAGCTTGACCTGGCTGATCACCGGGTCCTGCTGGACCAGGTCGAAGAACGCCGAGAGGCGGTCCACATCGTGCAGTTCGCGCGCCAGGGTTGCCGCCAGGTCGAACCGGAAACCGTCGACGTGCATCTCAGTGACCCAGTATCTGAGCGAGTCCATGAGGAGCTGGAGCACGTGGGGGTTGCGCATGTTCAGGCAGTTGCCGGCGCCTGTATAGTCCTTGTAGTACCGCCTGTCCTCGGTGAGGCGGTAGTAGTAGGCGTTGTCGATGCCCTTGAGGTTCAGCATGGGGCCGAGATGGTTGCCCTCTGCCGTGTGGTTGTAGACCACGTCCAGGATGACCTCTATCCCCGCCTGGTGCAGTGCCTTGACCATCTGCTTGAATTCGCCCACCGCTGCGCTCGGGCGTTTGTCGGAGGCATACTCGTTGTGCGGTGCAAAGTAGCTCACGGTGTTGTATCCCCAGTAGTTCCTCAGTCCTCTCTCCACCAGGTGCCTGTCGTGGATGAAGCGGTGGATGGGCAGGAGCTCGACAGCCGAGATGCCGAGCTGCCTGAAGTAGTCGATCATCACCGGGTGCGCCAGGCCGGCGTACGTCCCTCGCACCTCGGGCGGGATGTCCGGGTGCGTGGCGGTTATCCCCTTGACGTGGGTCTCATAGATGATGGTCTCGTGCCAGGGAATCTGCAGGAGACGGTCCCCGCTCCAGTCGAAGTGCGGCTGGTGAACTACGCTGCGCGGCATGAAGGGGCCACTGTCGCTCTCGCTCGGTTCATCGGGGAACTCGCTTGAGCGGTAGGGGAAGATCGCCTCGTTCCATTGAATCATACCCTCCACGGCCTTGGTGTAGGGATCGAGCAGGTATTTGGCCGGGTTGCACCGGTGACCGGATGCGGGGTCCCAGGGGCCGTGGACGCGGAATCCGTAACGCTGTCCCGGCTCTACGGCCGGGATGTAGCCGTGCCAGCAGTAGCCCGTCACCTCCGGAAGGTCGATCCGGCTCTCGATGCCCTCGTCGTCAAACAGGCAGAGCTCTATGCGTTCTGCGATCTCCGAAAACACGGAGAAGTTCGTGCCGGAGCCGTCAAAGACGGCGCCGAGCGGGTATGGGTTTCCCGGCCAGACCTTCACGGACTCCTCCTTGTTGACCTTTGTAATGTGTTGAATAGAGAATAAAATAAGGAAGTCAGTTTATTATGCAAGATTTGGCCTCTACAAGAGTGGTGGCAAACATATCATAAGCAGATTAGGCATTTTCAGGCCGGTCCCATATGGTTGTGTTTCGCCGCGCGGTCAACACGGCATCTCTTTTTTCAGAATGCATACTGAAGCCCGAGAAGCATGGTGGTATCAGTCTTCTTTACATTATCCGGCGGGTTACTCGAGTAATCCAGTATATGGGAGAGCCGCAAGGACCAGCCAGCGCCCAGAGGTGCACTGATGGTCGCCTCGTTCCGCAGAAGGTCTGTCTCGCCGCCTTCCAGGCTCGGGTAGAAGGCAACCTGGTCGGCGAAGACCAGATATGTTCCGAGGTGGTAGAGGAAGTTGGCCGCCAGCCTTAGCGCTAAGGAATCAGTGTTGGATGCTTCATAATGGTTTTCTGAGAGGTAGGAAAGACCAGCCTCCACCCCCAAGGTCTTTCCGGAATCCTCCCAGACCTGGTAGCCCAAGCCGGGGCCCATGGTCGATCTCAACCGTATGTCCCTGAACCTGTCATTGAGGGCTTCGAGGCTCAGGTATCCATACATCCCGTTCAGGAAAAAGTAGTCGTATTTCAATGCGCCAAAGTGGTTACGGGTGGTCACCTGGTTGTCCTCCTCGCCATAGTTGAAGAGATAGCTGAGACTGATGCGGTCTTTCTCGCGGCGCTTGCTCCCTTCGATTGCCGCCGATGCCCCGGTCTTGTCCGTATTTCCGGTCTGGATGTTCCCGGCAAGGGTGATCCCCCCATACCACTTAATCGGAGGAGGATTGATAGCGGCAATTTTCTCCGTTTCTACTATCGCACCTGCCTGCAGGCCCTCTGAATCAATTGAGATGTAACCCTCCTGTTCCGAGATGATAGTGCCTTTCAGGATCTCGCCGCTGGTCAGGTGTATCTCCACCGGTGTGTCGGTTATGATCTGTTTGATGGCTGAGAGGTTGATCTTCATCGGTTCAGAATAATTTGTTGTAAACGCGAGGACACCGTTTTCCATGCTCTCGGCAGTGCCTGTAAAATGATCGCCGTTCTTCAGGATGATCTCGTCCGCATCGGCCGGAGCCGGTACAAGGAGCCTGATCCCGAGGAATGCAGCGAGGCACGCCAGACAACGGACAAGGTTCCTGTTCATCATGATTGCCTCCTTCGGCCCTGGTTCTCGGGTCTTTCAAGACTGAAAGGTACAGAAGAGTTCAACCAGTTGATGATCAAGATTTGTTCATTTTTATCATAATAAGCACCAAAAACCTTGATTCAAGACACCGCCTATTTCATTGCTAGGGCGCACGAGAAATGCCATGATCTGCCGGAGAAGTCGGTGTAGATACCTGCATCAACTGCCCACTCTAAAGGTTCCTGAGAAATTACATTGTCATGTTCCATGTCCGGTGATGTAATTTTTTTGTCTGATTTCCATGCATCTCTCCTGAAATCCGGATCTCATTCGATATCAGTTTTCAAACTGGTTGAGAACATGGGGTAGATCTTTTTCATCAAGAGGATTATGCCGGTCCCTGCTCATCTGTTTTCCTGAAGCGCTTGATTGCCTGGGCCACGAGGAACATCGCCATTGCTAAGATGAAAAAATCCATGACTGTTTGCATCAATCTGCCATACATCAGAACAATGACCGGTCGTCCATTGGCCGCCCTTCTAAGCACAAGCATGGAATCACCTAAGGTGATCTCCCCTGCGACCATACTTATCACGGGTTTTAAGATGTCGGTCACGATGGATGTAACGATCTTGCCCAAAGCGGCTCCGACAGTTATGCTTACCGCCATGTCCACCACATTCTTCTTGATGATGAATGCCTTGAAGTCCTTCATATAACCCATTACAGCATCACCTCCTGGTAATATTATAAAGGGTTCACCACGTTGCGTGAATATGTCGATAAATAATAAGAATGTAACCCTTTGTTAAAATTACCAGAATAATGTTATTGAAAGTTGCCTGTTATCAACAGCCCGCTGCATGTATCATTTGAAGCGATTCATTGGATGTATGGGATGACGGGTTGTCTCCAAACGAAACCGCAGGCGAGGTTCTTTATTATCGTTGTCGACATCTTACGCCCTCATGAAAGGATCTCAAAAACGAAATGATATATAAGAGATTCGTTGATTACTTAAAATTATCCAAGACCTCACGGTGCTGGATGCTGGCATTTATTTGCCGCCTCCATCAGCTTGAGTTCGAAGGGTCTGCTCGCCTCGCCGAAGTACAGGGTCTGGTGCGGGAAGGGGATCTCGATGCCTGCCGCATCGAAGGCGTACTTGATCCTGCGGAGGAACTCCCTGCCCACGACCCACTGCTGGATAGGCTTCGTCTTCAGGCGGCCCTTGATGACGACCGCCGAATCATCGAACTTGTCCACGCCGAAGATTTCGGGCACGTCAAGCATGAGCTGGCCGAATGTGGCGTCGCGCCTCATCTCATCTCCCACCTGCACGATGACGTTCACCACTTTGTCCGTGTCTTCCTTGTAGGCGACCCCCAGGTCAAAGATGTAGCCGGACCAGGTCTTGGTCATGTTGCTCAGGGTGTTCACCGTGCCGTTGGGGAAGACGTGGACAACGCCCGCAAGGTCCCGCAGCACGATGGTGCGGAAATTGATCTGCTCCACCAGGCCGCCTGTTCCGTTCACCACGGCCACATCTCCCACCCTCACCTGGTCCTCGAGGATGAAGAAGAAACCCGAGATCACGTCCCGGACCAGGTTCTGGGCGCCGAACCCGACGGCCAGCCCCAGGACGCCTGCGCCGGCGAGGATAGGCGCGATCTCGATGCCCAGCTCCTTGAGGATGATGAGGATCACGATGCCCCACAGACCTATGAGAACTGCCTGCCTTATGAGCCGGGTCAGCGTCTCGGCGCGCTTGCTGGCCTCCCCGGTCGGATCTTCAGTAAACCCGCTCTTCTCCAGCAGGTGGGTCTTCATCTTCTTGAGCAGCTTTTTCACGATGATGCTTGCGATCCATGCCATAACAAGGGTAAGTGCCACATGGAGCGCCCCCATTGTTAGTGACTGCAGTCTGGCGGAATCGAAGAGTTGCGATATGTCCATATTCATGGTCCTCCTCATTGTCGTCCCTGGTTTTTTTGTTAGTTCGGTTACATACTATATGCTTCAGGGAAACGGGTTATATTCGGGGCATTTGTTTTCTTTATTATTTTAACAATCTGGAATGAGATGGCAACCCCAAATCTGCAATCAAAATGTATTACACGGCCTTGGCAGCATTTGACTTTCATCATTATAGCATTATTTTTTACTTATTCATGATTAACATTTCGCCATCGAATGAGTTTCCAGCATCATCTTTATTTTTTTTAAATGCTGTTTGGATCCCGGTTTCAAAAGAATATTCCGTGTTATTCTCATCTTGATTACGTACCTGTCATGCCGGAACGGGAAGGATGCGCGGAGGTGTTGCAATGATGAGAAGCGTACAATCACTCACAGGTTATTCTATACTTGCCAGTGACGGTGAGATCGGAAAAGTGCATGACATGTACTTTGATGATCAGACCTGGGAGATCCGATATGTCATCATCAGGACGGGAACTTGGATCTCAAGACATCAGGTTCTCCTCTCGCCCGTAGTCTTCACGAAGACTCAATGGAAAGAAATGGGAATTGAAACCCTGCTGAGCAGGGAACAGGTCGAGAAGAGTCCTGATATTGAAACCGACAAACCGGTATCACGCCAGAACGAGATTCTGCTCCATTCATATTACGGGTGGCCGTATTACTGGCAAGGAGCCACCCCGACGGACATACCCCCACCGATACTGCCTCCGGACGCCCAGGCTGATGAACACGATCATGACCTGGATAGTGCCAACCATCACCTGAGGAGCTGTAACGAGATCCTGAATTATGCAATCCACGCAACCGACGGTGACTTGGGATATGTAGATGATTTCATAATTGATGATAAAGCCTGGATCATCCAGTACCTGGTAGTAAATACCGGGCACTGGCTTCCTGAGCGAAAAGTGCTCATGGCTCCAAGATGGATTAATCATATCAGTTGGAGCGAGTCATCCGTTCATGTCGAGATGTCAAAGGATTCAGTGAGAAACAGCCCGGAGTTCGACCCAAGGGAACCGGTGAACAGGGAATACGAAGTCAGACTTTATGATTATTACGGCCGACCTAAGTACTGGGAATGAGATTATTTCTTGTTCTGCCAGCAAAGCAGGGCTTTGGCATGTCCATCGCCAAATGGAACAGAATCCATAAGGAGAGGAGAACGTGTATGAAAAGGCTTTGGGGAATGATGATCGTCGTATGGGTTATAGGATTCGGGCTGATCATAGCCGGCTGTGCCAAGAAAGAACCCATGGAGAAGGCTGAGGAGGTGAAGCCGCCACAGGCGGTCACGCAACCCGCACCGGCTCCTGAAGCGCCCAAGGAGGAGATGAAACTCGCACCACCTGCGCCATCCGGTCTGGCTGAGGAGATAGCGGCATTCGAGGGAAAAAACATCCATTTCGATTTCGACAGATACGACCTCAGAGCCGATGCAATAGCGGTGCTCGATGAAAAGGCCGCTTTCCTGAAGACCAACCCCGACATGAAGGTACAGATCGAAGGCCACTGCGATGAGAGGGGCACCATCGAGTACAACATCGCACTGGGGGAGAGAAGGGCCAGGTCTGCCCAGGACTATCTGGTGGATGTGGGCATCGCCAAGGACCGCATCGTCACCATCAGCTACGGCAAGGAACGTCCGCTCGACCCCGGGCATAATGAAGATGCATGGGCGAAGAACAGGAGAGACCACTTCATAGTCATGACAAAATGACGGGTATCTCCCTTGAATAAGTTCAGTCGGACAGTGTAAAGGCATCATGGGGCACAGGTGTGGCGGACGGGTTTACTCCCCGGTGCCGGACAGGATGCTGAATTATCGAGAGGATGAAGTGCAAATCACGGGAGGTATTCCGACGGATTGAATATCCTGAAAAGGGCCAGGGAGAAATACGGACCGTTTATACGCTGGAAAAGGGGCCTGATCCGCGATCTGAGGGAAGGAAGCGCTCTCGTGGAAACCCGGAGAGGGCCGGTAGAGTATTCCATGCAGGGTGAAGAAGGACCTTACGTGGCGGTCATGCATGGATGCCCGGGCGGTTATGACCAGACAGCGGCCCTTTTCAGCGGTCTTTTCAACAGGGGCTTCAGGATTTTGAGCTGGTCCCGCCCCGGTTATGTCCGCACGCCCCTGGATGCGGCCAGGACATTCGAGGAGCAGGCAGACGTGTTTGCTGCCCTCCTGGATGCACTGGATATCGACAGGACTGCGGTCGTAGGGTACTCGGCCGGGGGTCCGCCTGCCACACATTTCTCAGTACAACACCCGGACAGGATCAGCGGGCTGATCCTCGAATGCGCCGTAAGCCAGCGTTATGAGATAAACCGGAACAATATCGGCGAGCGCATTGTGTTCGGACATCTCATGTTCAACGGGCCCTCCCTCTGGCTGGCGGATGTGATCGCGCACCACGCCCCCGTGCTCGTGGGATTTGCCACTGCGGAGATGGAAAGCTCGCTCAGGGAAGACGAGGTGTTCCATCTCCTGAAAGACATCATGTCGGACCGTGAAAGGGTGCAGATCCTCATGGACTTGATCAGGAGCATGAGTCCCCCGCGTCTCCGCACGAAAGGCCTCAGGAACGATCTGTTGCAGCTGAAGCTCATCACGAGGCTGCCCCTCGAGCATGTGGCGGCACCGACACTGGTCATCCACGGGACCGATGATTTCGATGTCCCTCTGGCCCATGCAGAGCATGCTGCCAGGTCGATACCCGGTTCCGAGCTCTTCATCGTGAAAGGCGGGTTCCATACCCTGGCACTAACCGACGAAGCCCAGGAGGTCAATGAAAAGAGGATCGTGTTCCTGAGAAACGTGTGCGCAGATACGCAGAGGTAACCGGGAACAGAGGCCCTGCAGGCCGTATGAGAATGTCAGGGGCTTGGAACGAAGAACTCGGCCTGGGGAAAATCCGTCAGGTCCCGGGAGATGCCCGCCCTGAGGAAGGAATTGACCCAGTTGATGATGTCGTTCCTCTGAACGGACCGCCTGAGTTTGCGCATCCGTGCCTGGCGCTCGTCATTGGCCATGACGAAGGCCTGGTGAATGGCGTCCGCGGTCCTGACCCGGTCATAGGGGTTTACCATGAGGGCGCCGGGATGGAGCTGGGAGGCGGCACCCGCGAACTCGCTCAGGATGAGCACCCCCTTCTCCTCGATGTTGCAGGCGCAGTATTCCTTGGCGATGAGGTTCATGCCGTCCTTCAGCGGGGTGATGAGAGCGATCTCGCAGGTCCGGTAGTAGGCTACCAGCTCCGGCCGGGGCAGAGACCGGTAGATGTACTGGATCGGCATCCATCCCACGTCGGTGTACTTCCCGTTGATCTCGCCCACGAGGCGTTCGATCTCATGCTTGAGCCTGGCATACTCCTCCACGCTGCCCCGACTGGGCACGACCACCTGGATGAAGGTGACTTTCCTGCGCATGTCCGGGTAGAGTGAGAGGGCGTCGCCGAAGGCGAGCAGCCTCTCCGGGATACCCTTGGTGTAGTCGAGGCGGTCCACTCCCAGGATGATCTGGCGTTTGGGCAGGTTCGCATGGATGATCCACGCCTTTTCCGAGGCCTCCTCTGACCGTGCGAGATCTGCGAACTCACGGAAGTCGATGCTGATGGGGAAGGCCCCCACATGGACTTCCCGGTCGTGGATGAAGATGGTGTTCAGGCTCCGGTTCCCCGTTACCTTGTACCCCAGCAGTGCCCTGACGCATCCGATGAAATTCCGCAGGTCCCGTGCGGTCTGAAAGCCGATGAGGTCATATTCCAGCAGGGCCTCCAGGATCTCGAAGCGCCACGGCAGCTTCAGGAAGATATCCAGCGGGGGGAAGGGGATGTGGAGGAAGAAGCCTGTCTGGCGGCAGATTCCCAGGCGCTTGAGCTCGCGGCCCACCAGGATGAGGTGGTAATCCTGGATCCACACGTAGTCATTTTCCTCGGTATGCTCGATGACGGCCCGGGCGAACTTCTGGTTCACCCGCTGGTAGACCTCCCAGTACGTGGGGTCGAAGTTGCAGTGGGAGAACAGGTCATGGAAGAGCGGCCAGAGGATCTCGTTGGAGAACCCGTAGTAGTACCTGTCCACCTCCTCCCGGGTCAGGTTCACGGGCTTCAGGGAATACCCGGTTTCCTTCGTTCCCCGGCTCAGGAGGTCGCTCAGCAGGGGTCCTGCGGGTGTCTCCTCCGCATGGGTCCCGATCCAGCCGATCCATATGCCGTCACGGTGCTTGAGCACCGGGCCAAGGGCGGTCACCAGGCCGCCCGATCCCTGCACTATCTGCCACTTTCCCCGCTTCTCTTTTTTCAGGACAATGGGGAGCCTGTTGGAAACGACCGCTAATCTTCTTGGTTCCATGCAACCTCTTTCCACGATCCCTCAGGGGCGTGCTGGAGCCAGCCCTTGAGGAACGCCTGTACTGATGGAATATCCGGCAGCGACCCCTGGGCCTCGGTATGTCTTCCGGGATCGCCTACCTTGATGCCGATCCCGCGGTCCCTGATGGTACGAAAGGCGTCCTCATCCGTGTCGTCGTCGCCGATGTACACCGAGAATGTATCGCCGGGCAGGAAGGAGAGCAGGGTGCGCAGGGCATCTCCCTTGTCCATTCCCATGCACCTGAGCTCGAGACCGCCGTTGAACCTCCTCAGGTCCAGGCCGTGCGCACCGGCGATACGGCCCCAGGAGGAAGCCACATCCGTCTCCATGCGCAGGGCTTCCTGAGGGGACAGGCCCCGGGTGTGCAGGGCGATGCTCGCGACCTTTCTCTCGATGTGCATGTCCAGGTCGCGGGCAATGCAGTATTCACGTGCCATCTCGAGACCTTCTGACTGTCGGGATGTGGGCTGTCTTTTGACCAGGCTTCCGTAGGGATAGCGAAACTCGTGTCCGTGGCTGCCCACGAGCATGATCCCGAGGTCGCCCAGCAGTTCCAGCACCTCGGATATGGGTCTGCCCGAGACCACGCACAATGAGCCCCCGGTCCTGTCCCTGATCTTCTCCATGAGCTCGATGGTGCCGGGCAGGACCCGGGCCTCCATGCGCTCCACGGTAAACGGCGCCAGGGTCCCGTCGTAGTCCAGGGCCAGGAAGCTCCTGCGCGCCGCATGCAGCCTGTCCCAGAACCAGGGCAGGCCGGCGGGTGTGATGGAGGGCTTCAGGGCAATGATCATCCCGTCTGGATCCTCTCGTAGCTTTCGAACATCACTGCATGCATCAGGGTGAGGTACTCTCTCAAGTGCCGGGTGATGAGGAAGTTCTCCAGCACGAACCGGTGGGCCTTCCTGCCCATCTCCTCGCGGATTTCCCTGTGCCTCAGGAGATACCTGATGCGTAGCGCAGCGCCCTCCGAGGTGCTCACTAAAAAGCCGGTGTGGTGGTTCACGACCTGAAGCCTGATGCCTCCGGTGTCCCCGCCGATGACCGGCTTGCCCTTCCACATGGCCTCTGTCACGGTGAGCCCGAAGCCCTCCCGGGTGGACTTCTGGACCACGATGTCGGATATCCGCTGCAGGGCGTTGATGGTGCGGTGGTCGTCGCTGGGCAGGACGAAGACGTGGATGTCCTCGTCGGCCCCGGCGCTCTGTCTGACCTGGCGGAGCACCTCCTCCCCCTCGGGGTCGTCCGATGCGCCTCCGCCGGCCAGAACGAGCTGGATGGGTATGAACTCCTTCACAAGACGGTACGCGTGGATCACGCCGATGGGGTCCTTGAACCGGTCGAACCTGGACACCTGGGTGATGATGGGCCGCTGTGGGTCCAGCCCCCACCGGTGATAGGCCCCTGAGATCTCCTGCGAAGGAAGCTCCACATTCTTCTCGCTCAGGGGGTCGATGCTCGGGGCAACGAGGTAGAGAGGGTGGGGCAGGGCCTGGGCGAATTCCGAGATGGACCAGATGCTCGCGTGGTAGGGCTCCACGAAGGGCCGGAGAAATTTCCAAACCGGTCTGAAGGGGTGGCCGGCATCGATGTGGCACCGCCAGATCCACCTGCCCCTGCGGTTCGGGGTATAGTTGAAGAGGGCCGCGGGCTGCGGGTCATGGATGAACACGATGTCCGCATCCTCCAGGGAATGCCGCAGGGACTCGGCGTTCTGTGCGTTGACGCGCTCGTATTCCTTCAGGAGGTCCTGGCCGATCTCTGCGGAGTTGCCCTGCAGGGCGTTGTGCATGAGCTTGGTGCAGCGGAAGAATGGTTCGGTGCCGGTGATGACCTCCCAGACGGCATCGATGCCGAGCTCCCGCTTGAGCGGGATGAGCCGGTTCAGGATCTCGGCCACGCCGCCGCCTTCCTTGGTGGAGTTGACGTGCACCACCTTCATGCCCTTGAGGTGCGACCCGAGCTGCCTGAGCTGATCGATGACGTCCTCACCCACTATCTCGGCGTACTGTTCGAGCAGTCCCATGCTCATGGCATATTCTCCCGTTTGTGCCGGGTAAAGGCCCGGTAGAGGTCTTCCCTGAGTTCGGTGAGAGTGGTGAAGTAGGGGTCGATGAGCGAGATGCTCTCCAGGAGCTCCTGACATTCGTCTCCGAAGTCCATGAGCCACATGGAGAAGTCGTTTTTGGCGAGCGGAGTCCTCCGGCGGGCATCGATGAAGTGGTAGAAGATGCTGCCGGCAGACAGGTGGGGAAGGAGGGATGTCATCTCTTCCACCGTGGTGGCCCGTTTGAGCGTATCGAAGACCACGATCTGGGAGCGGACGAAATAGAACCTGTTCGATGCGGTCTGCAGCGGGAGCAGTTCGCTCTCCTCGAGGCGTTCCTCGATGACCTCGACGAGCTCCTTCCTGAGGTCGTCCAAGGTATCGAAGTCCGTGGGGTCTATGAGCGCGAGCCGCTCGGCCAGGGTCTTGTCGTGGAGGCTTCTGGAAGACCAGACGGCGAAGTCGTTCTGGAACTCGGGGTCATCGAACCGGGGACGCAGAAGCCCTCCCCAGAAGTGGTAGTAGATGCTGCCGGCCCCTATGGTCCGGATCTTTTCCCTGAGTTCCCTCAGGGTCTGCACATGCTCGCCTGTGGCTATGGCGATGAGCGCGCAGTCTTTCACCACGAACGGTTCAGCCATGGCTTCCTCCTGTGTTTTCCAGGCGACTTTCAGAGCGCATTGTCTTCCTCAACGGCCTCGTTCATCCGGTCCTGGAAATCCGGGATGGCGGCCCTGATCCTGGCCCAGGCGCTCATCATGGGGATGCCCACCGGGTCGGAGGTGAAGTTGGCTGCAGCGTTCTTCAGGCAGTCCACGAAGGCCTCTGTGGCGTCGATCTCGGTGTGGCGGTCATAGGTCAGCCCGTTGATGAGGGCGAGCGCATGGAACTTCTCGATGGCGATGCGCGACTCCTCGATGTAGGAGGTGAGCAGGGTCTTGAAGAACGCCTCGCTCAGGACCACGCCGTCCTGGCTGAGCACCCGCATGAGGGCCTCGGCGATGTCCGTGGCCATGCGGATGAGGCCCGTTTCCGGCTTGTCCTTTTCCAGGGTCTGGTGCTTGTGCTCGTAGCTCTCGATGAGCTCCACCTGGCAGATCCGGCTGGGCGAGGTCCGGTGATATACCTCGTTCAGGAGCGACACCTCCAGGCCCCAGGTGGGCGATATCCTGATGCCGCGTGCCAGCGAGCTGATCATGGCGAACTCGCCGGAGAGCGCATAGCGGAAGGACCCGAGATACTCCAGGAACGAGTTGCACCCCAGTATGCGCTTGAGCGTGCTTATGAGCGGCAGGTAGAACAGCCTCGTCACCCTGCCGTACATGCGGTCGGTCACCCGGGCGTAATACCCCTTGCTGAACTCGTAATCGAGCGCCGGGTGCACCACGGGATAGAAGAGCCGGGCCAGGATCTCGCGCCGGTAGTTCACGATGTCACAGTCGTGGAGCGCAATGGCATCCACATCCCGGTCGGCCAGGATGTAGCCTATGGTCATCCACACGGACCTGCCCTTGCCCGGTATATCGAGCTGGAAGTCGTTCTTCTTGAGCTCGTCATAGAGTTTCTGCAGCCGGGGACCGTCGTGCCAGACCACCTTCACCTCGGTGTTCAGGACCGACATCTTCTTCTTCACGTCCTCGAACTGGTCCCAGTTGGCCCTGTCCAGGGAGAGCACGATCTTGTTGAGGTAGGAAACGCTTGTGAGTTCGTCGATGATCCTGGGCATGGCCGGGGTGTCGAACTCGGTCACCAGCGCGGGCAGCAGCAGGACCATCCTGCGCTTGAGGCTTATGAGGCGGAGCTCGTCCTCGATCTGATCAACGGGACGGTCCTTCAGCTTCTGCAGGGTTGCTATCATGGGGTGCTGGTAGAAATCCGCCATAACATACCTCCTTATTATTTCCAGAGCTGGATGATATAGTCCTTCATGTCCTCAAAGGCCTGGGCATGCTCCTGGAACAGGGCCTCGGCCTGCATGGTGTCCTTGTCCTTGAGTTCGTTCACCAGAGACGCCACCCGGGCATAGTAGAGCGGTATCATGGTGTTCAGGACCTTTATGCGCTGGCGGGGTGTGGAGTGGAAGGCATTGGCATACCGGTACACGATGCGCACCCAGGTTTCGATGGGAAGGAACACGTCGCCGGCTGACTTTTCCGCCAGGTCCTTGATGACCGCCATGTCGGGCTCCTCGACCATCTGCTGCCAGACGCTGCCGAAATTGAAGTACCCGGTCTTGAAATACTCCATGAGGTCGTCCTGGTTGATATCGAAGGGTGCGGGTTCCTCGTGTGGGTATTCGCCCAGCGAGGGGATTTCACGGGAGCCTTTCATCTGCTTCCAGTAATCCTGGTACATCTCCATGAGCTGAAAGCTTGTGCCCACCACCTGGCGGTACATGGGGCCCAGGTCGCCGGCAGGGTCCTTCTCGCCGTGGA
The DNA here is from genome assembly GCA_964600235.1 of uncultured Bacteriovoracaceae bacterium. Classification (GTDB taxonomy): domain Bacteria; phylum Desulfobacterota; class Desulfomonilia; order UBA1062; family UBA1062; genus MWEI01. Next base: position 100,213 of record CAZRIV010000002.1, read on the forward strand.
TCTTCACACCGAGCTTTGCCTGGCAGATGTCGAACCCGCCTACGATGGCCGTGGTGGTCATCCAGATGTCGATGCCGAAGCGAGCCACGTCCGTTTCCCAGACATCCTCCTGGTCGAGGTAGTGCTTGGCGAGTTTCGGCGAGACACCGAAGTCGCCGCCGATGGGCTGGCGGATGCGGCAGCCGTAGAGGGCTCTGGTGAGGTTGTAGGCGATGGAATTGGTGATGGTGGCGTCGAACTTGTAGCGCATGTAGTCCGGCGCCACGAAGTCGTACCCGTTCAGGACCGGATCGATGATGTTCTTGATCCACAGCGGTGTGATGGAGAGCAGGTCCGAGTCAAAGACCGCAACTGCCTTCGGCTTGAGGAAGTTCGCCACCTCGAAGATGGCCCGCAGGGCCGAGCCCTTGCCGGGCAGGCCCCGGTAGATGGTGATGATCTTCTCGATGTTGAAAGACTTGACGTCGTAGGCCATGGCCGTGTCCCGGGTATCGTCCGTGGACCCGCCGTCCGAGACCATGATGAGGGCCTTGGCACCTTGGTAATGGGTGTCGAGCCCCTTGCGGATGGTCTTGATGACGTTCACGATGGAGTTGTCGCAGAGGTAGGACGGTATGCCCACCAGGATCTCCGCGCTGCCGAGGCGCTCGATCTTTTCCCGGGCATAATCCCTCAGTGCCGTGGAAAACCTCCTGGTTGCTGCCATGGCTGCTTCTCCTTTCTTGTCTTCCGGGTCTATCAGACCTTATGTGTTCCCCGTTTTTTCAACCCTATGTCGGCGATTATGGCCAGCGCCGCCTCGTTCCAACCCCTGCTGCCGGGCAATGGCGCCTGAACGAGGTCCGGCAGATCCAGGTTCTCCAGGCGCCCGTCCTCGTGGGGGATGAGCACGGGTATGTCCACGGCCTTCAGCAGAGGAAAATCGTTGGGGCTGTCCCCGAAGCCCATGGACACCACCTTTGTCTCCCAGTGCCGTGAAAAGACGTCGATCACCATTTTAACCGCGCTGCCCTTGTCGTTGCCATAGCCCATGCAGTGGAAGAACCTGCCGCCTCTGGTGATCAGGAGGCCCTTGAGGTTGGCCGTTTTCGTCAGGTCCTGGAGCTCCTCCTCGCGCCCCAGCACAAAGGGCTCGGAGAATTCCCTCGCCTGCGCCAGAGCGGCCTTCTCAGGCGGGAGCCCGGTTAGCCCAGAGACCTCTTCCAGGCTCATGTCGCCGAATCCCCTGATGGAGTACTGCCTCGCAGCCTCTTCCATGAAGGACCTGATCCTGGCGTACGGGATCCCCAGGGGGATGCACCTATAGTCCTCCGTGATGACGGCGCTGCCTATCTGGAGAGAGGCGCATTCGGGCGGAAAGAAGATGCCCCCGCCGTTCTCCACGATGAACGGCCCTTGTATGCCGAGCTCTTCCTGGATGACCTTCACCTCCGCGCGAGTCTTGCTTGTGCAGATCACCAGCGGTATGCCCAGTTCGGCTATCCTGTCCAGGGCGGGCCGGGCCGACACCCAGGAGTAGTCACTGTGATTCAGCAGCGACCCGTCCAGGTCGGTAAAAACAATGAGCCGCCTCGGCCCTTTTTTATGCATCGCTTTTCTCATGTCTTGAGGGAATTAATTATCTTATTGATGGGAAAGGATATTTTCTATTTTAAGCACCGGGACACCCTCTGTCAACCCTTTGGTGCTCCAGATCGGGGCTGACCTTTCTAAGAAACCAAAAATAGAGGGGTTATTTTGGAAAACAGGGCTCGGATGCATGGAAAATGTCTTTACAATCCGGCCGATTTCACCCATAAAGAATGAATCCTGATATTCTGCGGAGGACGATCCATGGTCAAGGACATCATCAAGGGCATCATCGACAACAACGGCTCATTCGTCTCGGCCCACGGCGAGGCATATTTCAAGCCCCACACGGCGGCCCAGCACCCCAAGATCACTTTAGTCGCCTGCTGCGACTCCAGGGTCCAGCCCACGGTGATAGAGCCCGACGCCATCGACAAGGTCTTCACCATCGAGACCATCGGCAACCAGGTTGCCTCGGCACAGGGTTCGGTCGATTACGGGGTCCTGCACCTCCACACCCCGGTCCTGCTCATCCTGGGGCACAGCGACTGCGGGGCGGTCAAGGCCTTCATGAAGGGATATGAAAATGAGAACGACGCCATCAAGGCGGAGCTCGATAACCTCAAGGCCACCATCAGGGAGCCCGGAACAGGAAGCTTCGAAGAGGCCCTTGTGAAGAATGTACAACAGAACATACTGAACCAGGTAACCGCGGCGGTCAAGCGTTACCAGTCCCTGGTGGACGAGGGCAAGCTCACCGTGGTGGGAGCCTATTATGACTTTGTGAACACTTTTGGCAAGGGTCATGGCCGTGTCGTCATCACCAGCGTCAACGGCATTACCGATGCCCTCAAGATCAAAGCCCTGCCGCAGCTTGCCGGGTTGGACCTGAGCAGGAATCTGGGTGCGTAGGAACCGGTGAGGCATTGAAATGAAATATTATTAATAATGAGGAGGCATCGGAAGTTACCGTGACACTGGCCGAGGTAAGGGATTTGCTGGAAGCGAAGATGGTCGTAGGCGAGGAAAAGCTCGATGCCGAGGTCCACACCGCCTTTGGTGCGGACCTCATGAGCGATGTGCTTGCCTTTGCCCGGTCCAAATGCCTGCTCATTACGGGTCTTTCCAATGTCCAGGCCGTCAGGACCGCCTATGCCCTTGATATAGCCGCCATCGTGATATGCAGGGGAAAGTCCCTGAATGACAAGTTTGTGGAGATTGCACAGGAGCTTGAGATCCCGGTAATGTGGACCCCGTTGATCATGTTCGAGACCTGCGGCAGGCTCTATCGTGAAGGCATAACGGGATGTGTGAGGGAGATATTCGACGAGGAAGGTTTAAGTGCCCGGGAATGATTACGAACACTATCTTGAGGGCAGCTTCGAAGTCCATGGCAGGGATTTCGTCGATGCCGGTCTCGTATCGAGCCGGATCAAGAAGGGACTGAAAGCCAAGGGTATTCACGAGGATATCATCCGCAGGATAGCCATTATCGCATTCGAGGCGGAAGTGAACATCATCTCGTACGCCGATCATGGGACGATAAGCTACTATGTCCTGCCCGACTCCATCATCTTCGAAGCCGTCGATGAGGGCAAGGGGATAGAGGACATAGACCTGGCTCTGCAGGAGGGATACTCGACGGCCGATGATTCCATCCGGGAGATGGGCTTCGGTGCAGGCATGGGACTTGCGAACATGAAAAAGTCATCCGACATCTTTGATCTTGCCTCGCAGCCCGGGAAGGGGACCTGTGTGAAGTGCACCATCATGCTCAATGGAAAAGTGCCGAGTGAGGAGTGAAAACGTGATTACACTAGAAACCATATCGGAGAAGCTCTCGTTGAAATGCAAGTGCTGCTGGGAGAACCTTTCGCGGGAGGTGTCGGGGGGCTATGCGGGCGATCTCCTGAGCGATGTCATGGCAAACAGCACTGCAGGAAATGTCTGGGTGACCAGGCAGATTCACCAGAATATCGTTGCGGTCGCGTCCCTGAAGGAACATGCGGCAATCATTGTAGTTCAGGGTGCAACACCGGAGAAGGAGACCCTGGACAAGGCTACCAAGGAGGGCATTCCCATCCTGGTGGCGGACATGAACGAATTCGAGGTGGTGGGCAGGCTTTACCAGCTCCTTCATCCTGCTCAGGCCTGAGGGGCTGACCCTTTTCTCCCGCGGGTTTAAGCCATGGGCAGGGTATATCGCTGCAATCTCCATATGCACACGTGTCTCTCTCCTTGCGGCGACCTTGATATGCACCCCACCTCCATTGTGAAGGAATGCATTGCCCAGAGGCTCGACATCATAGCCATCTGCGACCACAACTCGTCCGAGAATGTGCAGTACGTTCTCAATGCAGCCCTTCATACCGACCTGGTTGTCATCCCGGGCATGGAACTGTCCACCCGCGAGGAAGTCCATATCGTGGCCCTGTTCGAAAACCTGCAGCAGCTGGGCGGCCTGCAGGAAGTCGTGTACGCGAACCTCTCAGGCACCAATGACGAGGACGCCTTCGGTATCCAGGCCGTGGTGAATGAAGCAGGCGAGGTGGAAGGTTTCAATGAGCATCTCCTGATAGGTGCCACGGACATCCCCATCAACGATGCAGTGGACCTGATCCATTCTCTCGGCGGTCTCGCCATCGCTTCACACATAGACCGGACTTCTTTCGGCCTGCTCGGACAGCTGGGGTTCGTGCCGCCCGGGGTCCCCTTCGACGCGCTGGAAATTTCAGCGAATCTGGGCATACAAAAGGCCCGTGAGCGATACCCCGAACTCAGGGGATACCAGTTTGTCACCTCATCCGATGCCCACTATGTGCGGGATATCGGCAAGGCAAGCATCCGCATGTTCATGGAGAGCCCGGCCTTTTCCGAGATCAGGCTGGCCCTTTCGAAATCTTCCGGCAGATATGTCATGGAGTAGAAAATGCTCGAACTTGCCCTGCACGTGCTCGATATAGCGGAGAACTCATCACGGGCCGAAGCGAGCCTCGTGGAGATCACCATAGTCGAAGACCTGAAGAAGGACGTCTTCTCCATGGAGATCAAGGACAACGGCCGCGGCATGGACAAAGTGACCATGGAGAAAGCCCTGGACCCCTTCTATACCACCAAGAAGGTCCGGCGCATCGGGCTGGGCCTGCCCATGCTCAAGCATGCGGCTATAACCGCGGACGGTGGTTTTTCCCTGGTATCGGAAGAGGGGAAGGGAACGACGGTCCACGCCGAATTCAGACACTCGCACATCGACAGGCAGCCCCTGGGTGACATTGCCGGCGTCATCACCATGCTCATCCTGGGAAACCCGGATATCGACTTCGTGTATACCCATCACAGAAACAATAACACCTATGTCCTCGATACGAGGGAGGTCAGGGAAGGCCTCGGACAGGTGCCCCTGAACAACATGGAGGTCCTGAACCTCATTAGGGACAACATCAAAGAGGGGCTTGAGGAGCTGAATCAGAGTGATTGATGAGGGTCGTTCTTTACTTGTCCTTGAGATACGGATAGAGCCTTTTGAAGCATTCCGGGCATATGCTGTGGCTGAAGACAGCAGCAGAGTGCTCTGAAATGTAGTTTTCGATCTGATTCCAGTATCCTTTGTCGTCACGGATTTTTTTACAGCTTGCACATATGGGAAGCAGTCCGCTCAGGGTCTTTATATCCACCAGGGCCTGCTGAAGTTCAGTGATCAGCCGTTCTCTTTCCAGGGCAGCCAGTTTCCGTTCGCTTACATCCCTGCCTGTCCCCCTGAAGCCTGTCGGATTGAGAGCCTCATCATACATGAGATTCACGGAGAGCTCGAGCACCACGGTTGTGCCGTCCTTTCTCATAACCTCGAAGTCCTTCAGGGTGGATGGCTTTCCTGTTGTGAAGATATCATGGAAAAACCTGTAGATATCCTGTGCAGTATCGGAAGTTACGAAGTCTCTGAAATTCTTCCCCATGATCTCTTCATGCGAATGGTCGGTCATCCGGCACAGCGACTCGTTGAAGAACACGAAGTTCCCTTCGAGATCCACCTCTGCATAGATATCCTGAATGCTCTCTACGATGTCTCTATATCGCTTTTCGCTCTTGGAGAGCCTCTGCACCATGTCGCCGAATTCATGGGAAAGGGTGCCTATCTCGTCTTGTCTGCCTGTTTCAAAATTATTTATGTCCATGTAGGGTGGTCTGATAGTGGTCACCTTGTCCTTCAGCGCTGCTACGGGTTTAAGAATCAGGGAATTCACCATGACCGATATGATCAGGAGTGTCAGGAGGCCCACTCCTATGGTGAATCCCGTCCCATAGGCAGTCGCCAGCCTTCCCTTGGCCATGATTTCCCTGGGGATCGAGGCCCTTATCAGAAGGGCAGGCTCACCGCGGAGGTCCCTGATGAGAGAATAGGCGTGCATTTCTTCGGGCGAGGCCTCTTTAAGTTTTGTCTGATCCCTTTCGGTGAAGGAGTTGATGACGGAGGATAGTTCACTCTGAAGGCCGGGTGTCCCGGTGGGCCATGCATCGAGTTTTATGCTCACCTGCTCCGAGATCATGGAGAGCATGTCCCTGGTGAACAGCCTGCCCATGACATAGGCCCCGCGGCTGGGTCCTTCATTCTCAGAGGTAAGGATCGGGTTAGATGAGATCAGCATGACCCCGTAACGGGTTGAAATAATACCGCTTGTCGAGGTGTTGGGGTTGTGCTGGCTCACGATCCTGCTGAAAAGTTCCGTTCCCAGATCTGCTTTCAGGTCCAGGGGAATCTCTTTATCAGCGGCAAGGTCGTAGTATCTGCCCCAGATCAGGCGGCCCTCTTTGTCGTAGATGTGCAGAAGGTTGAGCTTCTGGTCAATGAAGGTCTGTTTGGGGAGGTTTACCGTGATGTAATCTTTGTCGGCCCCGCTTACGAACCGGCAGGTGTCATCCCAGGATGACCAGTCATGGGTGAATGTGTTGAGCTGACGTATTTCCCTTTTCAGCGCGGCGTTGCAGCGCTCGATATCCATCGTGGCATGTTCGGCATCCAGTTCAATGAAGCTCCTGATGATTACCGTGCGGAATATGCCGTAGTATGAGAACAGTGAGAACGCCATGATTGCCAGAAGAGTGATGAGAATCTTGTTCCTGAGGCTCATGGGGTATCCTCAATTCCCGATCGAATGTTTCTAAGCATGCAGGTGCATTAATCATATATAGCATTCTAAGGGATGAAGACAATATAAAGAGATATGGAAGAGTCCTTTTAGCGCCCGGCATGGGCCTAGCATGCGTTGGTAATTCTCCTGTTTTTCTGCTATCTATTGCAGTCTCGAAAACAATATACTATCTCTAGGAGAGTTACACTGCACCGGGGGTTTTTACATGAAGAAGAAAGATACGTCCAGAGAGCCGCTTCGTTTTGTTACCGCCACGTCGCTTTTTGACGGGCACGATGCGTCCATCAACATCATGCGCCGCATCCTGCAGGACAGCGGGGCAGAAGTGATCCACCTGGGACACAACAAGAGCGTCGCAGAGATCGTGAATGCAGCCGTCCAGGAAGGCGCCCACGGGGTGGCCGTCAGCTCATATCAGGGTGGGCACCTGGAATATTTCAAGTACCTCATCGATCTGCTCAAAGACAGAGGCTGCGGCTATGTGAAGGTCTTCGGAGGCGGGGGCGGGGTAATCGTGCCCCACGAAATAAAAGAACTCGAGGACTACGGGGTTTCCAAGATCTATTCGCCTGAAGACGGCAAGGCCATGGGGCTCAAGGGAATGATATCCCACATGATGGGCATTGCCGCCAAGGTTGTCATCCCTGATGTGCAGATGGATGCCCGGACCATAAGCTCGACTGACCCCGTCGTGGTGGGCAGGCTCATCAGTGCGGCCGAGCGCTCCCGATCGCTTAAGGACAAGGGCTTCGATCCCATGCGGGCCTTTCTGAAAGGTACCAAGTCAACAAGCCCCATTGTAGGCATTACCGGAACGGGCGGATCGGGCAAGAGCTCCATCATCGACGAGCTGCTCCGGCGGGTGATCACCCATTACCCTGATCGGACAGTGGCCGTAATCTCGGTGGACCCCACACGCTCGCGCAGCGGCGGCGCCCTGCTGGGCGACCGCATCCGCATGAACCAGATCGACGACGAGAGGGTCTTCATGCGCTCCATGGCCACCCGCGCCTCCAAAGACGAGCTGTCCGAGGCCATCGATGACGCCATTGCCATCGTGAAGGCTGCCGGATACGACCTCATCATCATTGAAACGAGCGGCATCGGCCAGGGGGACACGGCCATCACGTCCGTGAGCGACTTCTCCATGTACGTAATGACCGCGGAGTTCGGCGCACCAACCCAGCTCGAGAAGATCGATATGCTCGACTTTGCCGACATGGTGCTCATCAACAAATTCGAACAGGAAAAATCGCTGGACGCCCTGAAGCATGTACGCAAGCAGTACATGCGCAACCACGAGCTGTTCGACCACTCGCCCGAGGAACTGCCCGTCTACGGAACCGTGGCCAGCAGATACAACGATCCGGGCATGGACCGGGCCTTTGCCCACATGGTGGATTCGCTCATCGAGAAAGGGCTCATCGAATGGGAAAGGATGCCCCTGCAGAAGATCAACCAGGGAATGGCACACGAGGGTATTGTGCCGTCAAGCCGGCAGCACTATCTGGGCGAGATTGCCAGGACTGTGCGTGCATACCATGCCCGCACCCATGAGGTGGCTTCCGGGATCCGCAGGATCCACGCCATCGAAGGGCTCCTTGCTGAAGACGGCAGCGCACCAGAGACGGCGGCTCTGCGCAAACGGCTTTCCTCGGCAAAAAAAAGGGTCACCAAGGCCGACCTGGAACTCGTGGAGACCTGGGAAAAACTGAGCGAACGGTACCGGTCCAAGTCATACTCGTATACGGTACGTGAAAAGAAGATCCAGGTCTCGCTCACAAGAGAGTCGCTCTCAGGCCTCGACATACCCAAGATCGCGCTGCCTTCATTCGAGGACAAGGGTGATCTTTTCGCATGGCTCCGCAAGGAGAATCTGCCTGGTTTCTTCCCGTACACCGCGGGCGTGTTCCCCTTCAAGCGCGACTGGGAGGATCCCAAGCGCCAGTTCGCCGGCGAGGGTGGGCCCGAGCGTACCAATAGGCGGTTCCACTACCTGTGCCGGCACGACGATGCCACGCGGCTCAGCACGGCCTTCGACAGCGTGACGCTCTACGGCGAAGACCCCCACGAGAAGCCGGACATCTTCGGCAAGATCGGCGAGAGCGGGGTGAGCATCTGCACGCTGGACGACATGAAGAAGCTCTATGCCGGGTTTGACCTGTGCTCACCGAACACGAGCGTGTCCATGACCATCAACGGACCGGCGCCCATCATGACGGCCATGTTCTTCAACACGGCCATCGACCAGCAGGTTGAAGCCTTCAAAAAGGAAAAGGGCAGGGTGCCCACGGCCGCCGAGCGCGAACAGATCAAGACCGGGGTCCTCAAGAACGTTCGCGGCACCGTACAGGCGGACATCCTGAAGGAAGACCAGGGCCAGAACACCTGCATCTTCTCCACCGAGTTTGCCCTGAAGATGATGGGCGACATCCAGGAGTACTTCATCGAAAAGGGGGTGGAGAACTTCTACTCCGTGAGCATCAGCGGCTACCATATAGCCGAGGCAGGGGCGAATCCCATCAGTCAGCTGGCCTTTACCCTGGCCAACGGGTTCACCTATGTGGAGTACTACCTGTCCCGCGGCATGCTGATCGACGACTTTGCCAAGAACTTCTCGTTCTTTTTTTCCAGTGGCATGGACCCTGAATACAGCGTGCTGGGCAGGGTTGCCCGCAGGATCTGGGCAGTGGCCATGCGGGACCTCTACGGCGCGGATGATTCGTCCCAGCGCCTGAAGTACCACATCCAGACCTCCGGACGCTCACTGCACTCCATGGAGATCCAGTTCAACGACATCCGCACCACGCTGCAGGCCCTTACCGCGCTTGCCGACAACTGCAACTCGCTTCACACCAACGCCTACGACGAAGCCATCACCACGCCCACCGAGGAGTCGGTGCGCCGCGCCATGGCTATCCAGATGATCATCAACCGGGAATTCGGGCCCTCCATGAACGAGAACCAGGCCCAGGGGTCGTTCTTCATGGACTGGCTCACGGACGCGGTGGAAGAGGCGGTGCTCAGTGAGTTCGAGCGCATCAGCGACCGCAAGGGGGTGCTCGGCGCCATGGAGACCCAGTACCAGCGCTCCAAGATACAGGAAGAGTCGCTCTACTACGAACACCTCAAGCACTCGGGCAAGCTCCCCATCATCGGGGTGAACACCTTTGAAAACCCGAATGCCCAGGAGGCAGGGTGCCAGGATGCAGGCAGCTGCATCCCGCTTACCCGAGCATCGTACGAGGAAAAGCTCTCCCAGCTGAACAACTGCCGCAAGTTCCAGAAGCAGCACGCCAGGCAGACCGAGGCGGCCCTGAAAAAGCTCAGGGACACGGCGCTTTCGGGAGGCAACATCTTCGAGGTGCTCATGGAGACCGTACGGGTAGCCAGCCTCGGCCAGATCTCGCACGCACTCTACGAGGTGGGCGGAAAGTACCGGAGGAACATGTAGGTCAGGGCATGAAGAGCATCGGCAAAGGCTATGTGCATATCTATACCGGCAACGGCAAGGGCAAGACCACTGCAGCCCTGGGTCTGGCACTGCGCGCAGCCGGCCGCGGCCTGAAGTCCCATGTGGTGCAGTTCATGAAGGGCCAGCACTACGGCGAACTCGATGGCGTCAAGATGACAGGCGGGCTCATCACCATCGAACAGTTCGGGCACCCTACGTTCTGCACATTCAATGAAACCCCTGATCCAAAGGATGTAACGCGGGCCTGCTCGGCGCTAAAGCGAATATCCGAGCTCATGCAGGCGCACGCCTGCGTCATCCTCATTGCCGATGAGATAATCACGGCATGCCTGTTCAGACTCATTACGGAAGACGATATCCTCGATGTCATACGCGCCAAGCCCGAAGGCATGGAGCTCGTGCTCACAGGAAGGGGAGCCACGGAGCGGATGATTGAGGCTGCGGACCTGGTGAGCGAGATGAACGAGGTGAAGCACTACTATTCAAAGGGTGTGGATGCCAGGGAGGGGATCGAGAGCTGATCTGAAAATAACCCAGGGAAAAGAAACTTTGATTCTAATTCTGTAGCCCAACTATTGAGATTTGCAGATGAGATCTTCAATCAGGCCAAGCCATGAAGGTCGGCATATTATCTCTGCTTTTTCAGAGTTTCAGTAACCGACACCTTTTTTGCGTGATCAACAGTTGGCTAGCTGAAATGGGGGGCTCACATTTATTGCAGGAATCTTCTCTACTGACAACCCGAGGATGTATGGCATGGAATAATCATTGTCCTCATAATCCATCTTCAAAGATAAGATATCGAACAGAAGGGCACAAGAAGATCTACTTGCTGCTTAACGCTGATGTCGGAGAAGAGAATTTACAGACAATATGGGACTTGACTGATTTATCCCAGCGTAATTTGACACGATAACTTTACCTTGTTATACTAATAAACCTTATGAATACATTGTTTGGTAGCAACATAAAGTTATTTGTCTGGGAATATCTTTGGCCTTCATTTCATGACAGAATAAAGTACCATAAATAATTAGCCATCATTATCTATACATACCTCTATCAGTGGGGCTTTCTATGATTACATATGAAGCGGTCACAAAAGTGTTCGGAACTGGCAGAGATGCCGTAACTGCTCTTGACAACGTGAGCTTTACCATCCCAGAGGGTGAGATTGTTGTATTTCTCGGGCCTTCAGGGTGCGGCAAGACCACATTGCTCCGCCTGACAAACAGGCTGGAGATGCTCACCAGAGGCAACATCATTATTGGTGAGCTCAACATTATGGACACCAACGCGGTGGAACTCAGGCAGCGTCTCGGGTATGTCATCCAGGCCATCGGGCTTTTCCCCAACAAGACCATTGCCGAAAACATCGCAACGGTGCCGAAGATTCTTGGTTGGGACAAGCAACGAATCAGCAAGCGTATCGACGAACTCCTTGAGATGACCAACCTGGATCCGGACATCTACCGTGACCGATATCCCGCAGAGCTATCAGGCGGCCAACAGCAGCGGGTGGGTGTGGCTAGGGGTCTCGCAGCGGATCCTGACATCCTGCTGATGGATGAGCCCTTCGGCGCCATCGACCCCATCAACCGGAAACAGATTCAGGACGAGTTTATCAAGCTGCAAGCAAAGTTGAAGAAGACCATTGCCTTTGTGTCGCATGATATCCACGAAGCTATCAAAATGGGCGACCGAATCGCCCTATTCCACGAGGGAAGGGTGATCCAGTACGATGTTCCCGAGGTTATTCTTACGCAGCCCAAGAATAAATTCGTCGTGGATTTTGTAGGGGCTGACCGGGCACTTAAGATCCTCGGACTCAAGCAGGTAAAGGATACGATCAATCGGAAACCCAAGAATGTGATCAAGGGCTCTGATCGCACACAGGATGCCCTGAAATTCCTCGACGAGAATGGGTTCCGCTATGGTATTGTGGTTGAGCGGGATAAGCCCATCGGTTCTGTCACCCAGAAGATACTCAAATATGAAAAATGCATGGTTAGGGACGTGGCTGAGCCGTATCCGTTGTTTCTCAAGGAACGCACCTCGCTGCGTGATGTGCTCTCCTTCATGCTCATGTACGACGAGGTCACCTTATGTGTCGTGGACGAAAACGGTGATTTCGCCGGAACCATCACATACAACGACATACAGCAGGTGGTGCGGGAGAGTTATGCCGACGAGACAGAATCTAATGAGACCAAGGTGTCTCCATGAGCACTCTTTCGTTCATCCTGGACAATCATGCACTCGTGATGTTCCTGTTTTGGGAGCACATATGGATCGTGGGGATGGCGCTCCTGATCGCGAGTGTGATCGGTGTTCCCCTGGGAATCTACATAACCGGTCACGAGCAGCTGGCCACCCGTGTTTTAAACAGTGCAACCGTGCTTATGACGATTCCGTCCATTGCCCTGTTCGGTATCATGCTGCCCCTTCTCTCTCTGTTTAATATGGGGCTGGGAAAGGTACCGGCCGTCATAGCCCTAGTCCTGTACAGCCAGCTCCCCATTATCAGGAACACCTACACGGCCATCAAGAATGTTCCGCCAGCGCTGGTGGATGCAGCCAGGGGCATGGGCATGAACCGATGGAAGCTCTTGGTCGAGGTGGAGATTCCGCTGGCCATCCCCGTGATCATTGCCGGGTTAAGGACTGCGGCGGTCATGAATATCGGGATCGCCGCTATTGCCGTTTATATTGGCTCCGGAGGCCTCGGGGTTTTTATAGAACAAGGCATCGCGCGGGTATATCCCGAGATGATTTTGAGCGGCGCCATTCTCGTTTCCGTGTTGGCAATTGTGGTGGATGGTCTCATGGCCCTGCTGGAGCGAAAGATGACGCCTGAAGGTATCAAACTTCAAAGGAAGCTGGCGCGATGATGAGCCTGTTGATTAAATTATACCGGTTTCTGCTGGTAGCCTTGATCCTTGCCGCAGGTGTTGCGATCGAGCGGACAGGCCTGGTTGAGCTGGTCTCCGACCCGTACGAACGTTCGGTCATTTTGGAGCTGTTCTGGCAGCATCTGTACATCGTGGCAGTCAGCATTACCTTTGCCACGATTATCGGATTGACCGTCGGCATTGTTTTCACCAGGAGACGGTTTAGAAAATATGCCGGGGTGTTCATGTACATCGTCGGTCTTGGGCAGACTATCCCTTCACTGGCTGTACTTGCCCTGGCCATGAGCTTTCTAGGCATTGGTCTCAAGCCGGCCATATTCGCCCTGACTATATACTCTGTCCTGCCCGTGGCGCGCAACACGCTGGCCGGAATCACAGCGGTTCCAGCGGCATTGATAGATGCCGGCAAAGGAATGGGGATGACGCCCATCAGGATCCTCCTTGAAGTGGAACTGCCTAATGCCATACAGGTAATCATTGCAGGATTCAGGATCGCTCTGGTCATCAACATCGGTACAGCCGCGCTGTCCTACCTGATAGGGGCCGGCGGGCTGGGAGACCTGATTTTTACGGGAATCAGCCTGATGCAGACAGAAAAACTGCTGGCAGGTGCCATCCCCGTGACCCTTCTGGCCCTGCTGGCGGATCTTCTGTGCGAACTTCTGAGAGTGATGCTGGTCTCCAAGGGACTGCGCCTTTCAGAATGAAAAGAATAACCCTTCCGCACCTCGGTGCAAAACCAGACAAAGGAGGAAATTTTATGAAGATTATATGGAAAGGATGTATTGTTTTTGTATTGATGGCAGAGCTTTTGCTTCCTGGCAGTGTTTTTGCCAAGGATAAAAGCATTGTTGTCGGCGGCAAAAACTATACCGAGCAGTACCTGCTCGCAGAGCTGGCAGGGATTCTACTGCGGGATGCCGGGATGGATGTTGAGGTTAAGACCGGCCTCGGTTCGGTCATTGCAAGGAAATCGCTGGAGAACGGTCAGTTCGATCTCTACTATGAATACACGGGCACCGCGTATACGGTGTATTACAAGCAGAAGGACATTGATATCATGACTGTTCCGGAAAAGTGTTACAACTGGGTAAAGAAAAAAGATGCCGAGAAGGGTCTGGTGTGGCTCGACCCGGTCAAGTTCAACAATACCTATACGCTGATGATGACGAAGACCCAGGCTGATTCGCTCGGGATCGTGAGCATCTCGGACCTTGCCGCGTATGTGAACAAGAACCCGGATAAACTCATCTTTGCCCTTGACTCCGAGTTCTGGGAGCGCCCCGATGGTTTCAAAAAGATCATGAAGACCTACGAATTCTCCCTGCCGGCCAAACAGGTCAAGAAGATGCAGGTGGGACTCACCTATCAGGCACTTAAGGAAGGCCTGGTTAACTCTGCAATGGGGTTTGCCACCGACGGTCGTATCGCGGCTTTCGGCTTTGTCAACCTTGTGGATGATAAGGCATTTTTCCCGGTTTACAACCCTGTGCCCGTGGTTCGGCAGGAGATACTCGATAAGTATCCGAAGATCAGAGACATCCTCAAGCCCATCGCAGACAATCTCACAACCGAAGAAATGCAGCAGCTCAATGCGGCCGTGGATGTAGAACACAAGCAGGTGAATGAAGTGGCCACACAGTGGTTAAAGGGCAAGAACCTGATAAAGTAATCGATCAAGAAGACGTTGTTGAAAAGTTGACAAAAGGCAAACAGTCGGCAACCAGATGGGTGTTCAATGGTGGTGCAGAAGCCAGAATTAAAGTTGCCGTGATATGCGCTCGGCAGATTTGTGGCCAAAGTACGATGTGTGTCGTTAACCGATATGGGGTTTACGTGATTGATGAGAATAACATATGTCGACTTTTCACAACGTACCTTCTCACTCCATCGAAGATGGACGTGTAAGCGAGGTCCTGCATGAAAACTGAGCCCGGCATGAGTCTCAAAAAAGACCGGTATAACATAACATACGCAAATGCAACGATGAAGGCTGTTGTCACCATCGGCAACGGCGGATACGACAAACTCCGGTATTGCGATGTTCCTGTTCCGACCCTTGCGCCCGGAGAGGTCCTGCTGCGGGTTCTCGCGGCCGGCGTCAATAATACCGAGATCAATACACGCGTTGGCTGGTACTCTTCCTCGGTTACAGCAGGTACGGAGGAGGCGGCAAGTGCAGAAGAACGCAAAGCCACAGCAAAGGCAGATGGAGGGTGGAACGAAGCGACTCCATTTCCTTTCATCCAGGGCACGGACTGTTGCGGTCGCATTGTCGAGGTAACCCCCGGCAGTGACGAAAGCCTCATCGGTACACGTGTACTCGTTCGTCCGTGCATGCGCCCATATGGATTTGAGTCTATGGAGAATATCTGGATGGGGTCTGACTTCGACGGAGCCTTCGCCGAGTTTGTAAAAGTGCCCGCATCCGAGGTGTTCCAGGTGGACTGTGACTGGAGCGATGTCGAACTTGGCTCGATTCCCTGCTCCTACGGAACGGCCGAGAACATGGTGCACCGTGTGCAGGTGAAAAGGGGCGAGCACGTTCTCGTCCCCGGTGCATCGGGAGGTGTAGGTTCGGCTGTCGTGCAACTGGTGAAGCGGCGCGGTGCTTTCGTGACGGCAATCGCAGGTAAGGAAAAGATGGACCAGGTTCTTTCCCTTGGGGCAGACCGTGTCATCGCCCGCGGCGAGGATCTCACTATCGGTCTCGGCGAGAACTGTATCGATGTAGTTGTCGACAATGTTGCCGGGCCTGATTTTGGCTGTTTGCTCAAGGTGCTGAAGCGGGGAGGGCGGTATGTGTCCTCCGGTGCGATCGGCGGACCGCTCGTGACTCTCGATATGCGGACCATGTACTTGAAAGACCTGACGCTGGTTGGCTGCACTGCATGGGACGAGCCAGTTTTCCCGAATCTTGTCTCGTACATCGAGCGCGGAGAGATACAGCCTCTTGTTGCGAAAACCTTTCCGCTTGAAAGGATTGCAGACGCACAGAGCGAATTCCTCAAGAAGAAACATGTTGGCAAGTTCGTTCTGATTCCTTAAGCCCTCGGACGGTTGACAGAGATGAGATATGACCGGTTGGGCTGATTGACGCAATAAATCATATCATAAATCTAGCCCTCTTCTTTATATCTGACTCGCTCCATCCCTGTCCATGCCCTTCGGGCGACCTGTCGATCGTCCATTTTTGCCATCCATGCAAAAAGGTGGGAGATGCGTTAGCCACGATGTTTTTGACTGGTGTTCTGGATTCCCAACTTCGAGGGATAGACGAAAGAGACTGCAGACCAGGGTATCGATAAAGTCAGCTCATTGGTAAAAGCCTGGTTCACTTTATAAGTATAGTTTGCTCTTTTGTGATGGGATGCTCTCTTCAGTAAAGTCCTTGATTGTCTGTAAAATCATATCTCTGTCGAACCAGGGCAGAGTCATTGCTGCTATAATTCCAACCTTAGATTACAGATTACGGGGCATCAGACTGGCGATGAGATCCAACCCTAGATTGCAAGTAACGGCACAAGCTTCATTTCAAGCTAAAGCCCATCGTTCCAACACTACAATGCTAATTGCCTTTTTACTATGTATGCCGGCAAAGGTTATTCCAGCGAAAGTGGGAATCCAGAATATCCGGGGAGTCATTGATTCCCTCTTTCATGAGTATGGCGGCAGGTTGGAATTAATTGGAGTCCACCAAGATTTGGCCCGTTCAACCATGCGATTTGCGAAAAGACAAATCACATGGTTGAACGGGTTGATTTTTAAAAACTTCTTACAATATCTCGATGGCCGTTGCCATGGACACGCCGCCGCCGCCACAGAGCGTTGCAAGGCCCAGCGACTTGCCGCGCTTCTTCAGTGCATGGAGAAGGGTGACTATGATGCGGGATCCGGTGCTGCCCACCGGGTGGCCCAGGCCGATACCGGAACCATTCACGTTGGTTATGTCACGGTTGATTCCGAGTTCCTTCTCGCAGCCGAGGTACTGGCCTGCAAAGGCCTCATTGAGCTCGATGAGTTCGAAGCTCTCGAGGTTGAGGTCCGGGTTTCTCTTCAGCAGGTCCCTTACTGCAGGAACCGGCCCGAGGCCCATGACCGAGGGATGGACTGCGCCGCGGCCGAATGCCCTGATGCGGGCCAGGGGCTTGAGGCCGAGTTCTTTCGCCTTGTCCGCAGACATGATGATCATGGCCGATGCACCGTCGTTCAGACCTGATGAGTTGCCGGCCGTTACCTTTCCGATCTTGGGGATGAAGGCGGGCGGCAGGGCTGCCAGGTCGGCCATGGTGATCCCGGGGCGGAAATGCTCGTCCTTGTCGAAAATCTTGGGCGGCTTGCCCTTTTTCTGGGGTAGCTCTATGGGCACGATCTCTTCTTTGAAGTCGCCCTCCACAGTGGCCCGCTCAGCTCCATTGTGGCTCTTGAGCGCCACTTCGTCCATCTCCTGGCGGCTGATGTTGTGAATCTGGGCGATGAACTCGGTGGTGTGGCCCATGATGTAGGGCTTGCCCTTGAACATGTCGAAGAGCGGGAAGCCGTGGATCGGGCTGTCTTCGGCCAGGGGCTGTACATGGGATCCGCAATGGAGCGCATGGATCATGGCGTCCACGAAGACCTTGTCCTGGAGCCTGCAGCCCCAGCGGGCATCAGGAGATATGTACGGGACGCCCGACATGTGCTCCACGCCGCCTGAAAGGATGATATCCGCCATGCCGGCCTGGATCATGGCCATGCCGCTGAGTGTGGCTTCCATACCGGAGATGCATACCCGGTTGACGGTCACGGCGGTGACGGTGTCCGGAATACCCGCAAAGAGTGCGGCCACCCGTGTCACGTTCAGCGTGTCTGCCGGGTCCATGCAGCACCCGAACCGTACGTCGTCTATCATGGCCGGGTCGATACCGGCACGTTTTATCGCCTCCTTCATGGCAACACTGGCGATGCGCGCAGCGATCATGTCCTTGAGCGTTCCGCCGAATGTCCCGATGGCTGTCCTGCATGCGGAAACAATGACTACATCCTTCATGTGAATCCTCCCCTTCTTCAAGAATTAGTGGCCTTATGCATATAAGGCATATCGTTGCAGCCGAGCAAATGAATCGCCGTTCATTCTAAAACAAAGGCCGGTGCATGTAAAGGGTAAACTGATATGCGGATCGGTAAAGAAGCGTGTAATGTCCTGCTTGCGCAAGCGTTGACCGAGGAGTATATATTAAAAGTGAAGCGTCTTGATAGCATCCCCTGCAAACGCTGCGGAACATGCTGCCTCGCCGACATGATCGGCTATGTCACCGAGGAAGACACGGCCAGGTGGATCAGGGAAGGCAGGGACGACATATTCCGTATCATCGACAACGAACAGGCGTTCTGGGCGGGCGATCATTTCGTGTCGGCCCGCGACGGAAGGGTCCTCATGTGCTGCCCGTTTCTCACCTGGGATGACGTGGGCGCCGTCTGCTCCATCTATGAGACAAGGCCGGGTGTATGCAGAAACTACAGGCCCGCATCGTCGCAGATATGTCCATTGTGGAAGCCGGAGAAGTAAGTGTGATCCCTGATCAAGGTAGATGGCATTGATCGGGATTAGACAAACCCTTCTTTTGCGGCAAGGTCGTCGAGTTCCATGGTCAGCGCATCTTCCGTCTCTGCGTCATGGGCGGTTTTCTTCTTGACGTCCACTATCTTGAAGTACCGGTTGCACTCTCTGCAGAAGCTGACCCTGACGCCTTCGATCCCTTCGGCCTCGAAGTAGCCCAGGGTGTTGAAGTCGCTGTTGCCGCACGAGGGGCACTTGAGTCGGGCGAATCTCCAGGCGTGTCCGCACGACAGGCAGTGCAGGGTCCGGCTGTCTTCCGCGTCGAAGCCGATGCGGGAGTAGGCCCCGCAGAACGGGCAATCGCCCTGGGACCACGAGCCAGGTATGAGTTGCGCGTTCTTTTCCCTGAGCAGGTGGAGCAGACGTGATAGGGAATTCTGTGCCACGGCGTCGAATATCTCGATTTCAGCACCGTCGATGCCGCTCAACTCCTCTCCTTTGATACATGCCGTGAGTACTTCTTTTATGTCAAAGGCGGGTTCCGATCCGGTTATGTCCTTCCATACCGAGGTGCATACAGGCACGAGCAAGTCTGCAAATGATGCCAGATCGCCCATTTCCCGGCATGTCTTGCTGATGGTGGGGATGTCTATGCCACTCATGGCCGACTCGATTTTATCACGTAGCGATTTGACTCCAATGATCTCGTTGGCCTGGGATGGATATGCCTCAATAAGTGATTCCCAGTTCATGCTGGGGAGGGTAGGTCATATTCCGGACCAAGTCAAGAAATTCCTGATTATGCGCATGTATGTTATGCAATTATTTACATAATTTACAATGAATGATTGTTCATTTATTATGCTGCAAGTAAAAAAAATCCACCATGGGAGAGTGTGCTTATGGATATCACGAGGAGAAGTTTCCTCAAGATCGCGGGCGGCACCCTTGCAGCGACCGGGATGGGGACCGGCATCGGCATCAAGCCGGCCTTTGCCCAGCCGAGGAAGGTCGAGTATGCGAAGGAAGTCCCAACGATCTGCCCCTACTGCGGTGTGGGCTGCGGGATTATCGCCCATGTCAGAGACGGCAAGGTGATCAACACGGAAGGCGACCCGGATCATCCCATTAATAAGGGATCCTTGTGCCCCAAGGGCGGATCGCTCTACCAGATCGCCAACAACGACAGGCGAAACGATAAGGTCCGTTACCGGGCTCCTGGAGCCGATACCTGGACCGAGGTCGAGTGGGACTGGGCACTTGACAGGATCGCGGCAAAACTTAAGAAGGAACGTGATGCCGGATTCGTTGTTACCAACGACAAGGGCGAAATAGTCAACCGTGCCGAGACCGTCGCTTCGGTCGGAGGCGCCTCCCTTGACAGCGAAGAGGTATATGCCTTGGTCAAGATGAACAGGGCTCTCGGCTTGGTGTATCTAGAACACCAGGCCCGTATCTGACACAGCTCGACAGTCGCCGGTCTGGCGAACTCATTCGGGCGTGGTGCAATGACGAACAGCTGGAACGACATCCAGTATTCCGACTGTATCATGATCATGGGGAGCAACGCAGCGGAGAACCACCCCATCAGCTTCAAGTGGGTCAATGAGGCGAGGGCCAAACGCGGCGCCATACTCATCAACGTGGACCCAAGATTCACCCGCACTTCGGCCACGGCGGATTACTACACCCGTCTAAGGTCAGGGACAGACATTGCCTTTATGGGCGGCATGATCAACTATGCCTTTGAGAACAACCGCATCAATATCGACTACGTCAGGGATAATACTGATTGTGCATATCTGGTGAATCCGGATTTCAAGGGACCCATCGATCTCGACGGAGTCTATTCGGGCCTCACTGGAAGCAAATACGACAAGGCCACCTGGAAGTATCAGGTCGATGAAAATGGGATACCCAAGCAGGACCTTACCCTCCAGGACCCGAACTGCGTATTTCAGCTCCTGAAAAAACACTATTCCCGCTATACCCTCAAGCTGGTCACTGCCATTACCGGCGGTGACCCGAAGGAATACGAGCAGGTCTACGACATCTATACCTCCACGTATAAACCGGACAAGTCTGCAGTCATCATGTACGCCATGGGTACGACCCAGCATACGTACGGATCACAGAATGTCCGCGCATTTGCCATGATCCAGTTGCTTCTGGGCAATATCGGCGTCATGGGCGGAGGCGTGGCAGCCCTCAGAGGCGAGAGCAACGTGCAGGGTTCCACAGACCATGCAGCGCTCTTCCATATCCTTCCGGGCTACCTTAAGGCGCCCGCCGCATCACAGCAGTCACTGCAGAAGTATCTGGAAGACACCACACCCAAGAGCACCGACCCCAAGAGCGCCAACTGGTGGGGCAACACACCGAAGTATGTGACAAGCCTTCTCAAGGCATGGTGGCAGGATGTCCCACCCGATCAGGCATACATGTACCTCCCCAAGAACCAGGACGGCGTGAACTATTCCATCATCCCGCTCTACGGAACCATGGCCCAGGGCAAGATCAAGGGCCTTTTCTGCTGGGGGATGAACCCGGCGGTGAGCACCCCGAGCGCCCGCATGGTCCGAAGGGCTCTAGCCAAGCTTGACTGGCTGGTTGCCGTGGACCTGTGGGAGACCGAGACAGCTGCCTTCTGGCAGAAAGAGGCGGGTGTCAACCCGGCAGACATTCAGACAGAGGTCTTCCTCCTGCCTGCAGCGTCTTCCGTGGAAAAGGAAGGATCGGTTGCCAATTCCGGCAGGTGGTCCCAGTGGAGATACAAGGCTATGGACGCGCCCGGGCACGCCGAGGATGACCTGTGGATCATGACCCAGATCATCACCCGCATGAAGGCGCTCTATGCCAAGGAAGGCGGTGCGTTCCCGGATCCCATCCTCAACCTGAGCTGGAAATTCGGCAAGACGAGCAAACCGTCTGCCCGCGAAGTGGCCAAGGAGATCAACGGATACTTCCTGGTGGACAAGGATATTGAAGACAAGGCCACCGGCGAGATCAAGAAGTTCAAGGCCGGCGACATGGTGCCGGGGTTCGCCCTGCTCCAGGACGACGGCAGCACCTGCAGCGGCAACTGGCTTTACTGCAACTCGGTGACCAACACCGAGAACAAGATGATGAAGCGGGACAATTCCGATCCCACCGGGCTCGGGTTCTTCCACAACTGGGCCTGGTGCTGGCCTGTCAACCGCAGGATCCTGTACAACCGGGCCAGCGTGAACAAGGAAGGTAAGCCCTTGGCCCCTGAAAAACCAGTCATCTGGTGGGACTCCCTCACCAAGACCTGGAAAGGCGACGTACCGGATGGGCCGTGGCCGCCGGATGCCAAACATCCATTCATTATGGTACCCCACGGTCGCGGTCAGCTCTTTGCCATAGGAATGGCCGACGGTCCTTTCCCTGAGCACTACGAACCCCTGGAGACTCAGGTGAAGAATTCCATGTCCGCACAGCAGGTATCCCCGGTGATCACACGCTGGGACGAGAAGGCAAAGGAAAAAACCTGCGACCCGCTTATCGCTGAAGGCTGCATCGCAGCGACCTTCGGGAGTGAGGAAGCCAAGGATTATCCAATCATCTGCTCCACGTACCGCGTGGTGGAACACTGGCAGACCGGCCAGATGACCAGATGGCTGCCATGGCTGGCCGAGATGGTCCCTCAGCAGTTCGTGGAGATCAGCGAGGAACTGGCCAGGGAAAAGGGCATTACATTCGGTGACAAGGTTAGACTTACATCAATCAGGAATGTAGAAGGCGTGGAGGCATATGCCATGATCACGAAACGCCTGAAGCCGTTCGTTATAGCCGGGAAGACCCATCACATGGTGGGTACCACATGGCACTTCGGGTACAAAGGTCTGGTCACCGGAGGAAACATGAACGACCTTACGCCGTTCATCGGTGATCCGAACACCATGATACCTGAATACAAGGCCTTCCTGGTCAATATCGAAAAGGTGTAGGGGGTGACACATGGCTGAATATATCAAACTTATCGACGTAACGAAATGTACGGGCTGCAGGGGATGCCAGGTGGCCTGCAAGCAGTGGAACAGTCTCCCTGCCGAGAAGACCATGTTCACCGGGTCTCTGCAGAATCCCAAGGATCTCTCGTACAACACCTGGACTCTGATCCGGTTCGACGAACTGGAGAAGGACGGCAAGCTCAAGTGGGTCATGCGCCACGACGCGTGCATGCACTGCGACTGGCCGGCATGTGTAAAGGCCTGTCCGTCACCGGGTGCGCTCATAAAGACCGATGAAGGTGCGGTGGTCCATAACCCGAAATACTGCATCGGGTGCAAGGCCTGCATCGCGGCCTGCCCCTTCGATATCCCCCGGACCAACCCACAGATCGAGAAGATGGCCAAGTGCTCGCTGTGCTATGACCGCATCACCGAGGGCAAGAAGCCCGCATGCGTGACCGCGTGCCCCACCGGCTGCCTCACCTTCGGAACCAAGGAAGAGATGCTCGAAAAGGCCCACAAGAGGGCCGAGGCCGTCGGCGGAACGATCTATCCGAACAACCCCAAGTACGAGACCCATGTCATGTACATACTGCCCAAAGGGGTGGAGGCGGCCGACCTTGCGCACACCAACCCCAACCCCAAGATGCCGCTCACGGTGCTCCTGTGGAAGAACCTGTTCAAACCGTTCGCGCTCATCGGCATCGGCGCCGTATTAGGCGGGTCTTTCCTGCACTACATCACCAAGGGACCGCACAAGGTGCACGAGAAGAAAGAAGGGGGTGAATAGATGTCTGCGCATGAAGAGAACATGGTAAGAATAACGGATGTGGAAGAGAGGATCTCCCACTGGCTGCTGGCCGGGAGCTGCCTCTTCTGTCTGATAACGGGCCTGGGCCTCATGTACCATTCCTGGAGCATCATTCCCACGCTCTTAGGCGGCCACTACGCCACAAAGATGATGCACATCTATTCCGGGGTGATCTTCACGGGCATGCTGGTACGCTGCTATTTCCTGTGGAAGAAGGACTGCGAATTCGAGTCCGATGACGTTGGCTGGATCCTCAAGGCCGGCGGGTACCTCTGGCCGGTGGAGAATCTGCCCCCTGTTTACAAGTACAATGCCGGCCAGAAGGCGTTCTTCTGGTGCCTCATCGGCTGCGGCCTCATCATCATCGCGACCGGGTTTTTCATGTGGCTGTGGAATCCGGCGTTTGTCAACTCGGAGATCGCACGCTGGGCATACATGCTTCATGCAGGTGCAGTAGTTGTCCTGGGCGCATTCATCATGATCCACCTGTATCTGGGTACCATCGGCAACCCGGGCACGGTCTCAGCCATGATCACCGGCTGGGTGAGCAAGGCCTGGTGCGAGACACACTGCCCCCGCTGGTTTGCGGAGAGGGAGAAGAAGCCAGGGTCTGAAAACGTTGCCTAACTGGAACACAAAGAAGGAATAACCTCAGAGGGCCCCGCACGGGGCCCTCTTTTTTGCCCGGATGTTGTATGTATGCAGAAAAAAACGATCAGTTCAAATCCTTCCTTTCAGCAGCCTCCGGATACAAGATACTTGGCTTCCCTTAAACCCGGATTTTGCAGTTGAAGGGGTTTGAACGGACTGACGAGAACAAGTCAGTTCAAAACGAATCATCACTTAAAGCGCTCTTGAAAGTGTACCGGTTGTGTGTGGATACATTCAAACGCGCAGGCCGGGTCTGAACTGTTTCATGGCCACCATGTGCATTATCCTAAAAACTCCACCTGCAGATCTTCCATTTTCAGAATCATGCTCTATAATAACTTGAATGGACGCATGTCCTTGAAAAAAATATCATGAGCATGAGAAAGGAGATGAAGAAATGTTAGTACTTCCCGATCTTCCATACCCCAAGGATGCCTTGGCGCCTGTCATCAGCGCGAACACCCTGGAGTTCCACCACGGCAAGCACCACAAGGCCTATGTGGATAACGCGAACAAGCTCATCGCCGGGACCGATCTGGAGAACGAAAGCCTGGAAAATATCGTGAAGAAGGCGGCAGGCGACCCTGCAAAGGCAGGTATTTTCAATAACGCGGCCCAGATCTGGAATCATTCATTCTACTGGAAGTGCCTGAAACCGGGTGGGGGAGGTGCGCCCGGCGGCGCCGTCGGATCGAAGATTACTGCCACATGGGGCAGCGCTGATAAGTTCTTCGAAGAACTGAAGAATGCGGGTGTCACCCAGTTCGGCAGCGGGTGGGCGTGGCTCGTGCTGGAAAAGGGCGAGCTGAAGATCACAAAGACCCCCAATGCCGATACCCCGCTGGTGCACTCTCAAACTCCGCTGCTGACCATCGACGTCTGGGAGCACGCCTATTACCTCGACTACCAGAACCGCAGGCCCGATTACCTTCAGGCCGTCATGGACAGGCTCATTAACTGGGATTTCGTGAACGCCAATTTCAGCAAGTAAGTATGTAGTGGGGGCTGCAACCCCGGCCCCCTTTATTTTTATCATGTCTTGACACGGTTCCGATTTGCACATATCTTAGTATTACTATTACCGGTATTACCCTTACTGGAGGCATATATGCGCGTCACGACCAAGGGACAGGTAACGATTCCCCAGGAGATCAGGGAGAAGATGAACATCGGGCCCGGTGCGGAGGTGGACTTTGTGGAAAGGGACGGCAATGTCCTTATGGTAAAAAAGAAAGCAGCAGGGTTAAAAAAGGGCGGGTTCCATAAATTCCGCGGGAGTGCAACGGTCAAGATGAGCACGGATGATATCATGAAGCTGACGAGGTCTTCATAGGTGAACCGTATCCTGGTAGATTCAAATGTCCTGCTGGATGTGTTTGAAAATGACTCCAGGTGGGCCGACTGGTCGGAATCCATCCTGGATCACTGTCGTACTTCCCAAGTGCTTTGTATCAACCCCGTTATCTATACAGAAGTATCCATCGGCTTTCAGAGGATCGAAGAAGTAGAGATGGTTGTCTCAGGCTGCGCTCTGGTCATGGAAGAAATACCCAGGGAAGCGCTTTTCCTGGCAGGCAAGGCATTCCTGAAATACCGCAGGAGAAAGGGAATCAAGACATCTCCCCTTCCTGACTTTTTTATCGGGGCTCATGCCGCTGTTGCCGGATACCCCCTTATCACACGGGATACAGCCCGGGTAAGATCTTACTTCCCGACGGTTAAACTTATCTGTCCGGAGCAGTTCTGAATACGCAGTTGTTCTTGAATGATCCGGGTGTTCTTTCCCTAACCTCTCTCGATGGGGGAATTTCAAAGTCTCTCGCAATAAGTTTCTTCCATGGATAACAGCGAATAAAGCCAGCCTTGGGATACCCACAATGAACATGTTCAGTCACCGGTCGCTGTTTTCCCGACCACCGGTAACTGATGGCGCTGAAACTCAATACGCCCTCACCCTGGGCAGGTCCTTCCACGAGGTGGTGAACAGGGGCGATTTTCTGGTCTGGCGCATCCACCAGGGGCGCTCGAAGCCACTCGCGGCAAAGGCGAGCGTGCCTCTGCCCCAGCGCCGGTTCACCGTGTCCAGGGTGTGCATGAGACTCAGCTCTTTTTCGCCTTCGGGGCTGGCGTGGAACAGGTTCAGCTGCACCTGGCCGCGCTGCACGATGCCCGTGAGCATGATACCCACCTTGCGGTAGGCCGGGCCCTTGTGGTAGATGCGCCGCAGCAGGGCCTTGGCGTAGCGGATGATCTCGGGCGTGTGGGCGGTGGCCACAGGGATGGCTGCGGAGCAGATGCGGGTCTTGGGGTGGCCGTCGTTGAAGGGAAACTCCATGAGGATCACCTGCATGCATGAAGCGGCCGAGCCCTGGTCGCGAAGCTTCTCTGCCGCACGGGAGGCATAGGCCGCCGCCGCCTCTTCCAGTTCGGCCAGGCGGTACACCCTCCTGCCGAAGGACCGGGAGCACAGAATGGCTTTTTTGGGCGGCTCGGCCTCGCCTAGCTCAAGGCAGGATGTACCTCTCAGCTCCAGGACCGTACGAAGGCCCATGACGGTCATGTGCTTTCTCACCCAGGCATCCGGCGCGTTTCTCAGATCCAGTGCGGTGAGGATGCCGGCCCTTCTGAGGAACCTGGCGTACTGCCGTCCCACGCCCCAGACGTCGTCCACCTCTATGGCTGAAAGGACCTCTTCTTCATGGCCCGTGATGTCGAACACGCCTGCGCAGCCCGGCACCTTCTTGGCCGCCTTGGCCGCGGCCTTGGCAAGGGTCTTGCTGGGGCCGATGCCGATTGCTACCGGGATGCCCACCCACTGCTTCACGGTCTTCCGGATGGTCCTCCCATATTCGGTGAGGTCTCCCGCAATGCCCGTTAGGTCCAGGAACGCCTCGTCGATGGAGTAGACCTCCATGTCCGGGGTGAAGGTGGCAAGCGTCTCCATGACCCTGCGCGACAGGTCGCCGTAGAGGCTGTAGTTGGACGAGAAGACGTGCACTCCTTCTCTAGCCACCAGTTGTTTGCACTGGAATATGGGCTGTCCCATCTTTATGCCCAATGCCTTGGCTTCGTTGGACCGGGCGATGATACACCCGTCGTTGTTGGACAGCACCACCACGGGCCGGCCTTCGAGCGTGGGGTTGAAGACCCGCTCGCAGGAGGCGTAGAAGTTGTTGCAGTCGACCAGGGCGTAAACCTTTTTTATTGTCATGTTTTTTTGTTTTTGCCGGCCCGTTCAAATCAGGCAAATTGCGGCCGCTGGGTTATCAGTTATGGCACATAACTCAGGTGGCCGGAACTTGCCTGCTTTGAACGGGAACATTTTCCCGGATTTTCCTTTTGCCTCCACTGTCACAGCTTTCCATTGTCGTCCTGTGCAGAGACCTCCGATCTTTTTGCAGGGGCTTTGCCCCTGGCCTCTACAAATCCTTCATTTGCCCGAGCCGATTCTTTTGATTTTCCTCACACCTTGTGGATTACGTAGGTGACCACGCCCCATATCTCCACGCGCATGTCCTCGGTGATCTCGATGGGTTTGAAACCCGGGTTTTCGGCCAGCAGGAAGCTCTTCCCCCGGGTTTTCTGGAACCGCTTCACCGTGAACTCGCCATCGACAACCGCGATCACGATATTGCCGGGCCTGGGTTCGTTTGCCCTGTCCACGATGAGGATGTCGTCCGGGTGGATGCCCGCCTCGATCATGGAGGTGCCCTCCACCCGCACGAAGAAGGTGGCGGACGGGTGCGCGATGAGGAACTCGTTCAGGTCGAGCTTCTTGTCGATGAAGTCGTCCGCAGGCGAGGGGAACCCGGCCGAGATGCCCGCAGTGAAAAGGGGGACCTCGCGCCTGGTTTTTGCCTCGAACCCCCAGATGGCGCTCACGCGTATGTCGTTCTTCTTTGGCACAAGGGACGATACTAGCACCGTGGTCCCGCGATGTAAAGGGAGGCCCGGTCAGAAGAAGATGCGATGAAGACGGGATATCCGGCCCCAGCGGCAAAATGTCCTATCACGATGAGATAATAATAGAGAGAAAATGGTTGATCAATGATGAGGGGTCTGGTAGTGCATATTTATTATGCAGAAAATAACATATAAAAAGTGCATAATCCTCTCTTCTCTATTGAAATAGTGAATGGGGTATTCTGCAAAGGATGTCCATATATAAAGGAAAAGCTTATCTGATAAAAGGGTAATCGCTTATATAAATAAAATGAAAACACCTTGATGAAAGAGGCTTTTATAAAGGTGTTTTCATGGGACATGAGCCGGACAACAGGTTATAAGAGAATGTCAATATCAAGTAGGCAATGCATAACAGGCTGTATTAATAACAGAACTGGTTTTGTCAACAAGATTAAAATTCGTTAATAATGATGCATTGACATTGACGAGGCCCTTATCTTTTGTATAGGGTCGGTTGTTAAGTGGTTGACAGCATAATTAAACATGGGCAGGGCACGAAATGATATCACGTTCCTGAACAGCATGGCTTTTCAGCAGAGTGGAAGGCCGGAAAATACACAAGAGGGGGGAGTATGGGTAAAGATCGGGATGCTCAATATCGCAGCAGGATCAGCGGTTACTACAACCAGCTGATGGAGCAGTGCCAGGTTCACATGGACCGCATGGACAAGGAGCTGCCCCAGGCCCGGGAGGATTTCGGCGAAGTCCTCAAGGAGCGGGGTGTGAGCAGGAGAGACTTCCTGAAGTGGACGACCGCAATGACCGCAGCGCTCATGCTGCCGCCCATGTTCAAGCCCATGGTGGCGCGTGCGGCTGAAAATTTCAGCAGGCTGCCCGTCGTATGGCTCCACTTCGCAGAGTGCACCGGCTGTTCCGAGGCCTTTTTAAGGACATCGTATCCGAACGTGGACGATATCCTTCTGGACACCATATCGCTCGAATATCACGAGACGCTCATGGCCGCTGCCGGAAAGCAGGCGGAAGAGTGCCTGGAGAAGTGCATGAAGGACTTCGCAGGCAAGTACGTCTGCGTCATCGAAGGGGCCATTCCCACGGGGCTGAACGGCCAGTACTTAAGGCTCGGGCCCAAGGCCAGGACCGGCATCGAGATCGGCCGGGAGGTAACGTCCAAGGCTGCGGCGACCATCTGCATCGGCAGCTGCTCCTGCTTCGGCAACGTCCAGGCAGCCAAGCCCAATCCAACCGGCGCCAAGGGCATCCTCGATGCCTTGAGCGTTCCCACGGTCAATATCGCAGGCTGCCCGCCGAGCCCGCAGAATTTCGTGGGCACCGTGCTGCACTTCCTCATGTTCGGCGGTTTCCCTCCGCTTGACAACCTGAGGAGGCCAATCTGGGCATACGGCAAGCGAATCCACGACTACTGCGAGCGCAGGCCTCACTATGATGCGGGCGAATACGTGGAAGAGTGGGGCGATGAGGGCGCCAAGAAGGGCTGGTGCCTCTACAAGATGGGATGCAAGGGTCCCTACACCTACGGGAACTGCGCCAAGGTCAGGTTCAACGACGGCACGTCCTGGCCCATTATGGGAGGCCACGGGTGCATGGGCTGCACCGAACCGGGATTCTGGGACACCATGGCGCCTCTGGAGAAGCCCATCAGTGATCAGTTTGTGGGCGGCTGGGGCGTAACGTCCAGGGTCGATGCCCTGGGCGTGGCATTGACCGCGGCCACTGTTGTGGGAGTAGCCGCCCATGCAGGACTCACAGGAGTAAAGGGACACGGCCAGCCCAAGAAGCCAGAGCCGGAGAACGGTTCGCACGAATAGCCGCAACAGTAAAGGGGAGGATATACCATGAGAATGATAGTTGATCCGATCACCAGGATCGAGGGACATTTACGTATAGAAGTTGAGCTCGACGAGAGCCATACCATAAAAGATGCCTGGAGCAGCATCACGCTCTGGAGAGGTATCGAGACAATACTCAAGGGCAGGGACCCTCGCGACGCTCCCCTGATGGTGCAGCGGTTCTGCGGCGTGTGCACCTATGCCCATTACGAGGCGAGCATCATGGCAGTGGAAGATGCCATGGGAGTGAAGCCACCCACCAATGCCAGGCTCGTGAGGAACCTCATCCATGCGGCCCAGAACATGACCGACCACGTCATGCACTTCTATCACCTGCACGGGCTCGACTGGGTGGACATAACCAAGGCCATCGTTGCTGACCCGGATAAGGCGGTCTCCCTGGCCAGGCAGTACAGCGACAATCCCTACAACTGTTCTGCGACCCACTACAAGGCGGTGCAGAACCGGCTCAAGAAGTACGTGGAGTCCGGCAGGCTCGGGCCCTTTGCCAATGCCTACTGGGGCAATCCGTCCTTCAAGCTCTCACCCGAGGCAAACCTCGTCATCACGTCCCACTACCTGGATGCACTCCAGGTCTCCAAGATCGGAGCGCAGATGATGGCCATCTTCGGGGGAAAGAACCCGCACCCGCAGACGCTTGTTGCGGGAGGCATCACCTCGGTCATGGACGTGCTCGATGCCCACAGGATTGCTGAGTACCTCTTCAAGCACAAAGAGCTCAAGAACTTTATCGAGACCGCATATATCCCCGATGTCATCATGGCGGCAGGCACCTACAAGGACGAAGGACTGGCAGGCGTTGGCGCAGGTGTGAAGAATTACCTGTGTTACGGCGGATTCCCGCTGGATGACGGGTATACCAAGAACCTGCTGCCCAAGGGCATCATAGTAGGCGGCGATATCAGCAGACCCCTGCCGCTCGACGAAAACAAGATTGCCGAGGACAGCACCCATTCATGGTATAAGGCCGGACAGCCCGAACACCCATATGTAGGGACAACCGATCCGGAATATACGGGCCTGGACGCAAAGGGCAATGTCAAGGGAGGCGAGAAGTACACCTGGTGCAAGGCGCCCAGCTATGAAGGCCAGCCCTTCGAGGTGGGGCCGCTTGCACGTATGGTGCTGGGCTATGCCCAGGGCGACGAGAGGATCAAACCCCTTGTGGACAACACACTCAAGGCCACCGGCCTTCCGGCCACGGTGCTTTTCTCCACACTGGGGAGGACCGCGGCCAGGCTGCTCGAGACCAAGTTGATTGCAGATTACACCGAAGTCTGGGTGAACGAACTGGTTGCCAACATCAAGGCCGGAGACACGCGCACCTGGACCCGCTGCGCGGTTCCCAAGAGCGGCAAGGGTCGGGGCCTCACGGAACCGCCTCGCGGTGCGCTCGGACACTGGGTCGTCATCGAAGACCATGTGATCAAGAACTACCAGGCCATCGTCCCCTCCACATGGAACTGCGCCCCGCGCAACAAGGACGGGAGGCGCGGCCCCTACGAGGAATCCCTTATCGGCACCAGGCTTGCCAACCCGGATCAGCCCCTCGAGATCCTGAGGACAATTCACTCCTTCGACCCCTGCATGGCATGCGCGGTCCACATCATCAGGCCCGACTCGGACGAGATAAAAGAGTTCCGGGTTCTGTAACGACTAAGGAGGGACTCACGTGGATACCATAACCGTAAAAAAAGAGTGGAGCCTGGCCATAAGGGTAAACCACTGGCTGATGGTCATCACCATCTTCGGTCTTATAATCACTGGTTTTTACATCGCGCGCCCGTTCACGAACCTGTCGCCGGAGACCACCGACATCACTTTACACAGCCTCATCCCGCCGGTACTGACGGTTGAACTCGTGAAGGCCGAGACCTACAACAAATTTTTCATGGGCTACGCACGATATCTACACCTCATGTGCGGGATCATACTCACCTTCGTATTCATCTGGAGGATGTACCTCATGTTCTTCAGCCGCTTTCATGCCGACTGGAGGGATTTCCTCGCATGGACCGACACGAGGAACTTCTGGACCCAGATCAAGTTCTACCTGCTCGTCTCTGAGAAGAAGCCCAAGCATAACTACCTCTACGGCCCCCTGCAGTCGCTGGCCTACGGCGGTCTGCTGCTCATGCTCCTGGTGCTGGTGATCACCGGTCTGATCCTTACGGGTGCCGACTACAGCGGAGGGGTGATCGGGATTGCCGCTGCCGGGCTCAATCCCGTCAAGAAGGCCCTGGGAGGGCTTGCAACCGTGCGGTTCATTCACCACGTTTTCACCTGGCTTGTCGTTCTGTTCGTAGTGGTGCACATCTACATGGCGTTCTGGTATGACATAGTGTTCAAGGAAGGGACCATCTCATCCATGGTGAGCGGGAGGGTCTTCCGGAAGGCGCACGACTAAGTATGGCTCATGGGGTGAGATCGCCCCGGGTTTATGAATATCTGAAGGGGGAAAGGTTTTGGCCTTTCCCCCTTCACGTACCCTGGTGTGGTTTGGATGGAAGAATGAAATACCTCTTTCCCGCACACTCACACTCGGATCCGATGGACAGAGGGGAATGAGGATCAGAGATAGGTTAACAGATATGGCCCAAACAAAACGCATCACGGTCCTCGGCCTCGGCAACATCCTGCTCAAGGATGAGGGCTTCGGCGTTCACTTCATCAGGTGGTTCCTGAAAAGGCACACCTTCGGTGAAGCGTTGCGGATCCTCGATGGGGGCACGCTGGGCTACCGGCTGCTGGATATCGTCACGAGCTCGAGCTATCTGATCGTCATCGATTGCATCAAGCTCCAGGAAGAAGTGGGTGCCATATACCGGTTCACTGCCGAACAGATGCGCCTCAAAATGCCCGATCCCACCACGGCCCACGAGGTGGAATTCCCGGACGTGCTCGGCATGGCCGAGCTCATGGACGAGATGCCCGAGGTCGTCTTTCTGTGCATCGTGCCCGAGGTGTATGGCATTATGGAACTTGATATGACACCGAAGATGACTGAAGCATTCCCCGCCATGGAGAGGCTTCTTTTCAAGGAGCTGGAGATGCTGGGAATAAGGCCCCTCGAGGTGGACTGATGCACGAGATGTCACTCACGGCATCCATCATGGATATCATCTTTGAGTACGCGCGCGTCCACAGTTTCACCAAGGTCAATTGCGTAAAGCTCTCCTTTGGGGCATTGAGCGGCATCGAACCCAGTGCCCTTGAGTTTGCCTTTGAGGTGCTCTCCAGGGAAACGCCGGCCGAAGGGGCGAGGCTGGAGTACGATATTCGCCCCATAATCGTCACTTGCCTTGACTGCGGCAATGACTCTGAAGTAGAAGAGTTTCCTGCCCCGTGCCCGTGCTGCAAAACGGATGACGTGGTCTTGAAGGAAGGGACGCAGGAGCTCAGGATTGTGGAAATGGACGTAGACTAGGAGACAAATCATGTGCATCGGATTCCCCGGCAGGATCATGTCAATAGATGAGAACAATAATGCGGTTATCGACATCGGGGGCACCAGACGGGAAGTGTGCCTCGATATCATTGATGAACAGGTGGGTCTGGGAGACTATGTACTGTGCCATGCCGGCTTTGCCATTCACAAGGTGGATGAGGCCCTTGCTGCAGAAAAGCTCGACCTGCTCAGGGAGCTCCTGGAAGCATGAAATTTATCGACGAGTACCGTGACGGCGAACTGGCCGCACACCTGAAAAATGCAATTGAAAAGCAGGCTTCTCTGATCGGAAGGCCCGTCACCCTCATGGAGGTATGCGGAAGCCACACCTATGCCATCGGCCACTATGGCATCAGGAAGCTGCTTCCGGCTTCCATAAGACTTATCTCAGGTCCGGGCTGCCCGGTGTGCGTGACCTCGGGCAGGGATGTGGAAACGGCCATGGCCCTTGCCCTCAAGAAGAATGTCATCTTCACCACCTTCGGTGATATGCTCCGCGTGCCGGGCACCGGCGGCAACACCCTGCAGAAGATCAGGTCTCAGGGGGCGGATATCAGGGTAGTCGGATCCACGCTGGAGGCTATAGAGATTGCCGTTGATAACCCATCAAAAGATGTAATGTTCATGGGTATCGGGTTTGAGACCACCGCGCCGACGGTTGCCTCCATGGTGAAGAACTGTCTGAAAAGGGGCATAAAAAATCTTTCCGTATTCTCAGTGCACAAGGTTATCCCCCCTGCCATAAAGGTGCTGCTTGATGACCCTGAACTGGCCGTTGACGGATTCATCTGCCCGGGCCATGTGAGCACCATCATCGGATTCGAAGGGTATGCAGAAATCGTTGAGCGGGGAAGGGCGGCGGTTATTACCGGGTTCGAACCCGTGGATATCCTTGAAGGGATACGCATGATCCTGGAGCAGATCCTTCAGGGGCACTTTACAATAGAAAACCAGTACTGCAGGGCGGTGAAGCCTGGAGGAAACGCAAAAGCCAAAGAGTTGCTCAAGGAGGTCTTCATGAGTGCGCCTGCCGAGTGGCGGGGGCTTGGTATTATTGACCACAGCGGCCTGATCTTCAATGATGTCTATTCGGGATTCAATACCTTAGCACGGTTCGATCTTCCCATCCTGGATTCCAGCGACATCATGGGCTGCATGTGCGGCTCCATTTTAAGAGGCATTGCCACCCCGGATGAGTGCCCGCTCTTCAGGCACGCATGCAACCCGGCCAACCCCATAGGCCCCTGCATGGTGTCCCGGGAGGGCACCTGCTCCACGTATTACAAGTGCAACTAAAGACCAAGGAGGGATCGTGGCTACCATCAGCGTTGTGAAACAGGTACTTGATGCCAATGACAGGATCGCGGCGGGCAATAGAAGTGTTTTCGATGAGCTGGGCATATACGTCATCAACCTTATGAGTTCGCCGGGTGCGGGGAAGACCACGCTTGTGGAGAGGACCATCGAAGGACTGATGAACACCTACAAGATAGCGGTTATCGAAGGCGACATCCAGGACACCTACGATGCCGAGAGGGTGGCAAAGCTGGGGATCCCCGTAGTGCAGATAAACACGGGCGGCGGGTGCCACATCGATGCCAATATGGTGCGTGAGGCCATGGCCGACCTCACCCTTGACGGGGTGGACCTGCTCATCAACGAAAACGTGGGCAATCTCGTGTGCCCGGCCGAGTTCAAGATCGGCGAGAATGACAAGGTCATGATCCTCTCAACCCCGGAAGGCGCGGACAAGCCTTCCAAGTACCCGCTCATGTTCCACGAGTCTTCCGCGCTGCTGATCAACAAGATGGACCTCATGGAGTACGTGAGCTTTGATCTGAAAAAGGCAAAGGCCGATGCCTTGAAGTGCAACCCTGAGCTGAAGATCTTCGAGGTCTCCTGCAAGACGGGTGAAGGTCTTCAGGCATGGCTTGCATGGCTGACAGAAAAGATCGAGCAGCATAAGCAAAGGCGTGCGTGACCAGAAGGATTCGCTACCAGTTTACAGGGATTGTCCAGGGGGTGGGCTTCAGGCCCTTCATCTACCGTCTGGCAGTCAGTTGCGGCCTGACGGGGTTCGTACACAACACCACCGAAGGCGTGTATGCCGAAGTTGAAGGCGATCCGGCGGATATAGACACATTCATTGCCAGGGTAAGACAGGAAACCCCACCACTGGCCGAGATCTACGAGGTCGCAACATCCGAGGTTCCACCCGCAGGGGATGCGGAGTTCAGTATCCTTCAGAGCGCTGAGACCGGCATTTCCCGTGCGCAGATATCCCCGGACATCGCCACTTGCGATGATTGCCTTAAAGAGCTCCTCGATCCGGCTGACAGACGCTACAACTACCCCTTCATCAACTGCACCAATTGTGGGCCCAGGCTCACCATCATCAGGGATATCCCCTATGACCGCGAGCGAACCTCCATGTCTGTCTTCGGGCTGTGCGAGCAGTGCAGGCAGGAATATGAAGATCCTGCAGACAGGCGTTTCCATGCCGAGCCCAATGCATGTCCGGTGTGCGGACCCCGGCTGATGCTCCTGGATGAGACAGGGAAAACCATACGGTCCGATGATGTCCTGGCCGATGCGGTAAAGCTCCTCATGGATGGATTGATAGTGGCCATCAAGGGCATCGGCGGATTTCACCTGTGCGTCGATGCCACAAGCTCTGATGCCGTTACACGCCTGAGGGAGCGTAAATACCGCGAGGAAAAGCCCCTTGCCATCATGGTCAGAGACCTGGATCATGCACGTGCCCTTGCAGAAATGTCGGACGAGGAGAAACAGCTCCTCATGTCTCCATCCAGGCCCATCGTGCTGCTCAAGGCGAGGCAGGATTCGGGAATCTCCACCCTCGTGGCGCCGGGCATGAATATGCTCGGCATCATGCTTCCCTACACCCCGCTCCACCACCTTATCATGAACGCGGGGTTCACTGCGCTGGTCATGACGAGTGCCAACCAGACCGACGAACCCATCTGCATCGACAATGACGAGGCGGTAAGGCGCCTTGCGGGCATTGCTGATGCCTATCTCGTACACGACCGGGAGATCCTGGTCCGTTGTGACGACTCAGTAGCCCTCGTGGCTTGTGGAAAACCATATGTCCTCAGACGCTCCCGTGGTTACGCGCCCAGGCCGGTGCTTCTAAAGGAAGAGCTTCCTGATGTCCTGGCCCTCGGTGCGCATCTCAAGTCCTGTATCTGTATCATTAACGGCGACCTGGCGTATCTCAGCCCCCACATAGGCGACCTGGAGACACCGCATGCAAGGGATCTCCTCCATGAGACTATTGGGCGCATGCAGGAAATCGTGCAGGTCAGCCCCGGTATTGTCGCCTGCGATCTGCATCCCCGATATTACTCCACCCGGCTGGCCTCCATGCTGGGGGCGAAAGATGTCGTCAGGGTCCAGCACCACCATGCCCATATCGTGAGCTGCATGGCGGACAACCGCATTGAGGGCAGGGTCATCGGTATTGCCATGGACGGAACAGGCTATGGAGAAGATGGGAAAATCTGGGGCGGTGAATTCCTCATCGCAGACGAGGCCGTTTATGAACGCTCAGGGTACCTGAAGTATATGCCCCTACTGGGAGGGGATGCGGCCATCAGGCAGCCGTGGCGGTTCGCTGTGAGCCTCCTGAGTCAGGCCTATGGGGACGAGTGGGCGGATGTGGCCTCCCTGCTGGGTCTCGTGCCGGTAGGATATTCATATGAAATCCTTGCGCGGATCATCGCCGCCGACATGAACAGCCCGCTGACTTCCAGCCTGGGCAGGGTCTTCGACGGTGTTGCCTCCCTGCTGGACCTGAAGCGCAGCGTCAGTTTCGAAGGGCAGGCAGCCATGGATCTGGAGGCAGCAGCAAGGGCCGGTTTCGGGGACATCCTTCCCTACACGATCGTCCGGGATGGGGAAACCTCGATCCTCGACCTCATACCCGCCATACGGGCCCTGGTGGAAGGTTCGCTCGCAGGCATGGATACAAGCGCTCTGGCAAGCTCATTCCATGCCACCCTTATTGCATCGTTCGTGGATATGGCCGACATCGTCAGGGACGACACGGGTATCGACCGCGTGGTCCTTTCCGGGGGTTGCTTCCAGAACCGGATTCTCCTCGAAGGGTGCACCGAAGGACTCGAACGCAATGGGTTTACCGTGTACACGCACCGGAGGATCCCTGCAAATGACGGGGGTGTGGCACTGGGACAGGCCGTGGTTGCAGGGACAAGGGTGATGAATTCATTGCAGGATCGTCTTTAAGCACGATCCGCACAGCAAAAACGCCTTTTAAAGAACAGATGTGAAAAAAGGACATAAACTATGAACAACAGAAGAATCCTCCTTGAACACGGAAGCGGCGGTATGCTCATGAACAATCTGATCCGCGATACATTCATGCCGGCGTTCAAGAACCAGTACCTCGACGTGATGGGAGACGGTGCGGTGTTTGCCCTTGGGAAGACCAAGGTCTGTTTTACCACGGATTCCTATGTGGTAGACCCCATATTCTTCCCTGGCGGCGATATCGGCTCGCTTTCCATCCATGGCACGGTGAACGATATCGCCATGTGCGGCGGCAAGCCCATGTTTATCAGCGCGGGCTTCATCATGGAGGAGGGCTTTCCCTCCGATGATCTTGAGAGGATTGTCGTTTCCATGGGAAGGGCTGCCCAGGCTGCGGGTGTACAGGTAGTGACCGGAGACACGAAGGTCGTGGCCAGGGGATCGGCCGACAAGATCTTCATCAATACCTCAGGCATAGGAATCGTTGACTACAAGACCGCCATAACGGCCAAGTCCATTGAACCGGGCGATGCCATCATCGTGAACGGCACCATAGGCGATCATGGAGCAGCCATCCTCTCCACCAGGCAGGACCTGGGCTTCCGCTCCAGCATCGTCTCCGACGCAGCATCGCTTGGCGGCCTCGTGGAAGAAATCCTTAAGACCAGTAAGGGAATACATTTCATGCGTGATGCCACAAGAGGGGGGCTCGGCGCCGTACTGGCTGAGGCGTCCTCAAGCTCGTCGTGTTCATTTGAGATTGAAGAGCGGTATATACCTGTGCGTGACGATGTACGGGGCCTGTGTGAAATTCTCGGGCTTGAGCCCCTGTTCATTGCCAATGAAGGTAAAATGGTTGTCGTTTGCGCCGGGCGTGATGCGGACAAGGTGCTCTCCATCATGAAAAAACACCCTCTGGGAGTCAATGCGGCTGTTATCGGCCGGGTTGCTGACCGCGGCAGGGGCCGGGTTGTGTTGCGCACTGTCATCGGCGGATCACGGGAGCTTGACCTTCCTGAGGGTGAGTTGATCCCGCGCATCTGCTGAGCATGTCCTCTCAACGGATCAGCTAATTAATCCTGTATGCCCTGCTGCATGGAAAACGGAGGGGTCCCCCGTGCCTGATTCGCTTTTTATTCAAAAAAATGTTGTATGGTGATAAGAATATTAAATAATCAACCTCCTTTTATCCGAAGAGTATGCCTATGAAGGCGCTGGATCTTGACTTGCAATGAACTGATCCTATAAAGGTATGAGTGACTTATTGATAAAAGAGGTAAAAAAATGTTTAATTTGCGATTTCAAGAGGTTATAGGTTTGCTCCTGGGCCCGGATGCGCATGAGGAACGGCTTGGCGTCTGCTATCCGGCCCTTGATGTGTATGAAAATTCGGAAGGTTTGTGCATCGAGATAGAGATCCCCGGGGTGAACCCGGACGATGTGAACGTTGAGGTGATCGGCAGGACACTGATAGTCTCCGGCATGAAGCAGGATGCGCTGAACAATCGGAGTGTCCGTTACATAAGGATGGAACGTGGCTTCGGGAAGTTCTCCCGTGAGCTGGACATCCCCGAGAGGTTCAACCTGGAAAAGATAGAGGCCAAGTTCATGGACGGCGTCTTAAAGATCCGGGTTGCCAAGGCCGAAGACGGTGTTAAGAAGGTCAAGCGAATAGAGATTGCGTAGGAGATGATTGAATGGAGAATGAGAAACAGGCCATAGAAATACCAGAAAACGTCCCGCTTCTTCCCATCAGGGATGTCGTCATATACCCGTACATGATCCTCCCGCTGTTCGTGGGCAGAGGGTTGTCCATCAAGGCGGTGGATGAGGCCCTGAACAAGGACCGGTATATCTTCCTGGCAGCCCAGAAGGACTCCACTGTAGAGGAGCCCGCCGAAGACCAGATATTCACGGTCGGCACCGTTGCCATGGTCATCAGGATGCTCAAGCTTCCCGACGGCAGGGTGAAGATCCTGGTACAGGGTGTCGCCAAGGCCCGCATCAAGAAGTTCACCAAGGACGAGAAGGGGTTTTTCAGCGTCGATATCGAGAAGATCGACGAGCCCGAGCTCAAGGAGATCACGGTCGAGGTCGAGGCCATGATGCGCACGGTCAAGGAGCAGTCCGAGAGGATACTCCAGCTCAGGGGCATCGTGTCTCCTGATGCGCTGTCCATCCTCGAGGCCATAGACGATCCCGGAAGGCTCGCCGACCTGGTGGCGTCGAACCTGAGGCTCAAGGTTGAGGAATCCCAGCATGTCCTGGAAATCGTGGACCCCATCGAGCGTCTGCGGCACGTGAACCAGCTCCTCAGCAAGGAGATGGAGCTTTCCGAGGTCCAGGCCCGTATCCAGTCCCAGGCCAAGGAGGAGATGAGCAAGACCCAGCGGGAATACTTCCTGCGCGAGCAGCTGCGTGCCATCCAGCAGGAACTGGGTGAGGTGGACGAAAAGGGCAAGGAGATAGAAGAGTACCAGGAGAAGATCAACACAGGCGGCATGCCCGATGATGTGAAGAAGGAGGCCACCAAGCAGATCGACAGGCTGCGCATGATGCACCAGGACTCCGCCGAGGCCAATATCATCAGGACCTACCTCGACTGGATGACCGACCTGCCCTGGGGCAAATCCACTCAGGACAGGCTCGAGGTCAAGGCCGCGGCCAAGATCCTGGACGAGGACCACTACGGCCTGGAAAAGGTCAAGCAGCGCATCCTCGAATACCTGGCCGTCCGCAAGCTCAACCCTGAAAAGAAGGGCGCCATACTGTGCTTCGTGGGGCCCCCGGGCGTGGGCAAGACCTCTCTGGGCCGCTCCATTGCCAGGGCCCTGGGCAGGGAGTTCTACCGCCTTTCCATCGGCGGCGTCCGTGACGAGGCCGAGATCAGGGGACACAGGCGGACATATATCGGCGCCATGCCGGGACGCATCATCCAGGGGATCAAGCAGGCCGGATCCAACAACCCGGTCTTCATGATCGACGAGGTGGACAAGATCGGTTCCGATTTCAGGGGAGACCCGTCTTCGGCCCTGCTGGAAGTACTCGACCCGGAGCAGAACTTCTCGTTCCAGGACCACTACCTGAACGTGCCCTTTGATCTGTCCAAGGTCATGTTCATCACCACGGCCAATCTCATCGACCCCATCCCCGGACCGTTGAAGGACAGGATGGAGATCATCGAGCTGCCGGGCTATACCGACCAGGAAAAGCTGCAGATCGCCAAGCGCTATCTGGTCTCCAGGCAGGTGACCGAGAACGGCATGAAGGTCGAGGACATCAAGTTCTCGGACGAGGCTGTTCTCGATCTCATCAACCACTACACCAAGGAGGCCGGCGTCAGGAACCTTGAGCGTGAGATCGGGTCCATCTGCAGAAAGGTGGCCCGGGATATCGCGGAGAAGAACGGCAAGCGCAAGAAGATATACCGGATCTCGGCCAACAGGGTGTCCAGTTACCTGGGCGTGCAGAAGTTCCTGCCCGAGCAGGAGCGGAAGGAGCATGAGATCGGCGTGTCCACAGGTCTTGCCTGGACGCAGTACGGCGGCGAGATCCTCTATATCGAGGCCTCGGTCCTGAAGTGCGGCGAGGGCAAGGGGGGCAATCTGGTGCTCACCGGCCACCTGGGAGACGTGATGAAGGAATCCGCCCAGGCGGGGTTGACCTATATCCGCTCACGGGCAAAGGATCTCGGCCTGGCCGACACCTTCAACAAAGACAACGATATCCACGTGCACGTGCCGGCCGGGGCCATTCCCAAGGACGGCCCGTCAGCGGGCATCACCATGGCAACGGCGGTCATTTCGGCGCTGACCAGCAAGGCGGTCCGCAAGGACATCGCCATGACAGGCGAGATAACGCTGCGCGGCAAGGTCCTGCCCATTGGGGGGCTCAAGGAGAAGACCCTGGCCGCACACCGCAACAAGATCTTTGAGATCATCATCCCGAAAGAGAACGAGAAGGACCTCGAGGATATTCCGCCGCTGGTCAAGAAAAAGGTGAAGTTCTACCCGGTGAGCTCCATGGACGATGTGCTCAAGCACGTGTTCGTCCCGGAAAAGGCTGCCGGTAAGTCCGGGCTCAAACAGGCAAAGGCGGCAAGCTGAGGCCGCTGATCTTCGGAGCTTAAGGAAGCCGTCCGGCAGGTAGTTACCTGCCGGACGGCTTTTTTTATGGGTCAAGTCATGTGAGGACTTTGTAACCAGGATTTTGCGTTTGACGGACCGATAAAAAAATCAGTTTACCATGAATGATCCGTTTCATGCACTCCTAAAAGTGTATCGGCTGTGTATGGACACTTTCAAACGCACAATCCGGATTGAATGAATCACGCTTTTTAGAATACGTATTGTGTATGGGTTGGAGATACTTATTATATCATGTGTCCAGTCACCTGTGTGCCTTCTCCAATGAAGAATAAAATTTCGAGGAGGTTCTTCATGGTTCAGAAGCTCTTGGCGGAGTTCTTCGGTACGTTCTGGCTCGTGCTCGGCGGTTGCGGCAGCGCGGTTCTGGCCGCTGCATTCCCCAATGTCGGCATCGGTCTGCTGGGTGTGGCACTGGCCTTCGGGCTGACGGTCCTGACCATGGCCTATGCCATCGGCCACATCTCCGGGTGTCACCTGAACCCTGCGGTGTCCTTTGGTCTCCTGGCAGGGGGCCGCTTCCCGGCAAAAGAGCTCATACCCTATGTCGTCGCACAGGTTATCGGCGGCATAGCGGCCGGATGTGTCCTCTATGTCATCGCGAGCGGGACCCCCGGGTTCGATGTAACGGCCGGATTCGCCAGCAACGGGTTCGGCGAGCACTCTCCGGGCGGCTATTCACTGGGGGCGGGGCTTGTGTGCGAAATTGTCATGACCTTCATGTTCCTGTTCGTCATCATGGGATCGACCGATGAGCGGGCCCCCAAGGGGTTTGCCCCCATAGCCATAGGCCTGTGCCTCACCCTCATCCACCTCATCAGCATACCGGTCACCAATACATCCGTGAACCCGGCACGGAGCACCGGTGTAGCCCTGTTCGCAGGCGGGTGGGCACTGCATCAGCTCTGGCTGTTCTGGGTGGCGCCCATTATCGGCGGCATCCTCGGCGGGTTTGTGTACAGGTTCTTTGAAGAGAAGAAATGATGGACAAGGTCCCTGACCTGTACGGGCTTGATTCTCAGTGTTTATCAGCCGCGTGTATGGGGTTGTCCAGGGGGCATCCTGCTGGTTGCTGCCATCATGCGAGTGATTTTC
The DNA here is from genome assembly GCA_964600235.1 of uncultured Bacteriovoracaceae bacterium. GTDB lineage: Bacteria > Desulfobacterota > Desulfomonilia > UBA1062 > UBA1062 > MWEI01. The sequence goes on from CAZRIV010000002.1 coordinate 143,067, forward strand.
CCATGCAGTGATAATCGGCCTCGAGCCTGTGAACCTCCCTGACCCTGTCAAGCACTATGCTGAAATCGGGACTTGGACCCTCGGATGAGGCCTTGAGGGCAAGGGACAGGTCTGTCCAGGCATTGCCTATCCGCCGCATGATCTCACAAAGGCCGAGGGCGGCAATCTCGGGGCAGAAGACCTCGGCCTCTTTCAGAAAGTCGGCATACATCAGCCTGAATCCCCCTCCGCCGGTACCACGGCGCTCGATGACCTGATAGACGAAGCGGGCTGTCCACTGCCAGTCGGGCAAGCCCGGCCAGAGGCCTACAAGTTCCGACATCCATTTTTCCAGTCCCGCAATACCCTGGAAGTCATGTTTCGCGGAAAGGATCACCCGGCTGTTGTGGGCAATGGCCTGACGGATGACCGTTGGCAGGTCATGGGACAGGGCGAGCCTCTCGGGGGAAAACTGGTTGCCCTTCATAGGAAAGAAGCCGTTCCCCGAGTAGATGGCCCTTAGCATGTCTTCAAAGGGAACGCTGAGCAGGCCGGTGCGCTCGGTATCCGTGATGAGGAAGACCCTTTCCCCGGCATCATAGCCCCATACCGTTATGTCGTGGCCCGGGAAGTGGGTTTTCGAGCCATAATAAGGCAGATGATAGATGTCGGTCTGGATGATCGAAGGCAGCCCTTTATCGATGCTCAGGCACAGGGCCTTTTGGGCTTCCAGCGGGTCTGTGAACTGCTGCCAGGAAAACGGGCAGCCAATGCGTCTGAAAAATTGTGCCTCTATGTCCGCGGATCGTACGTGGATCATCCTTCCCGGCTTCATGGAGCCGGTGTCCAGGTACCAGATTCCGAGTCCGGCCCCGATTCCGAAACACATGGCTTCGGTAAAGTCGATACCGTGGAAATTGGCCATATTGCACAGTGCCGTGCTCGCGCAATGACGGCCCGGGTGGTGGCTGACCGGCAGGAGTGTCCGATTCATGGACAGGTACTTACATCAAATGACAGGTGTTTGCCAATGCATTGAGAAACTCCTGCACCGAGCGATCGGAGATCACTCGCACCTTGCTAGTCCAGGACAACCGCCGTACCGCTAATGCTTACCATGAGCATGCCGTTGCCCTGGCCAAGGACCTCGTAGTCGAGATCCACCCCCACCACGGCATTGGCACCCACATGGGCTGCGTTCTGCTCCATTTCGGCCATGGCCACTTCCCTGGCTCTGCGCAGTTCCTTCTCATAGGCTGCGGATCGGCCCCCGATGATGTCGCGCACGCCGGCAAAGAGATCGCGGAACAGGTTTGCGCCCAGGATGGCCTCGCCCGTGACGATCCCCTTATACTCGCGGATGCGCCTGCCTTCGATGGTCGGTGTGGTGGTAACAATCATTCTCAAAAGACCTCCCTATGTGGTATTCATGACCCGCGCGGCCCTGTAGCCCTCCAGGCTGCCGCTCCAAGAGACCTCGATGACGTCATTCCCGGATTTCTGGAACAGCCCGGCGATTCGTACCTTTACAGTATTCCTGGAAAGGTTTTTGTCAAGGGGCTCATATCTTACTCGTCATGATAGAAATCATTTCACGATAGTCTTTTTCTTTTCTAAACATATTCTATAATAAAAGCGGGTATCATGTGTCATCGCAGAACAAGCTGAACAAACCAGGAATGATGATTCTTGCCGTTGGTGTCATCATAGGCTTCTTCATTGCCATTGCCGGCGCTGCCACCTATCATGCTACCGGGAACCCTTTATTCTGCATGGCATGCCACAGGATGCAGGGTATTGGCAAGCAGTGGGAGGGATCTCTTCACAAACAGTTTGCCTGCACAGAGTGCCACCTGCCGGACATGCCACACCCAGGGATCGGAATGGCTTCTGGAAAGGGTCAAAACCGAGCAGAACAATGTCTGGCAGCTCCAGCACTCGGCAGGGCAGGCCATCGCCCGGGCGCATGAGGTCATCGGCAAGGCAACCGCATCGGGAAAAGCCGACAGGGCCGGCCTCGAGAAGGCCAGGGAGTTTGTGCGCAAGGCCCAGTGGTTCTGGGATATGGTGGCTGCAGAGAACAGCATGGGTTTCCATAATCAGGACCAGGTACTCAATACCCTTGGCCGTTCCATCGATATGGCCCACCAGGCATCTGCTGCAGCCAGCAAGGCCTCGGGAACACAGTTCTAGCTTTAAAGGGATACTCCCGATTGTGTAAGGCCTGCAAAATCTTAGTGCGGCTCTCTCAAAACCACCTTCGTTAGAATGCCCAGATTACTATTCATAATAGAATATAATTAGATTAATTGACACAACGTTCAGAGAATGACATACTGTTCATTATTGAAGGTTTGAGATTTGCTTGTATTTTATGAAGGGGTTTCCATGCGTCCAAAGTCCGTATCCAGGCGTATAGAGCTGAAGTCCTATAACCGCGCTCTGATACTCAAGACGGCCCAGGAGCTATTTTCAACCCACGGATATCACGATGTATCCATGCACCTGATCGCAGAAGAATCGGGGTTTTCCATTGGCACGCTCTACAACTTCTTCAAGGACAAGGAAGACCTCTACGCCGTGCTGGTGAAAGACAACTTTCTCGCCTTTCACCATGAACTCCTCGAGGCCCTTAACAGTCCGGGGGACGAGGTGGAGCGCATCCGCGCCTATGTGTCAGCAAAGGGGAGGATCTTTAAGAACAACCGCTCCATGATGAGGCTCTATTTTGCAGAGACACGCCAGACAAGCTTTGGCATCAAGTCCGGCCTGAATGTGGAGCTCCGAGCCATTTATGAGGACTTCATGCACCGGCTTGCAGATGTTCTTGAGAGCGGAATCAAAAAGGGGCTGTTCAGGCCTATGATGGAGCCGTACTACCTTGCCGTTGCCGTTGCCAGCCTGACTAACTCATTTCTCTTCCTCTGGCTCGAAGACCCAGAGAAACACCCATATGAACGTAACGTCGAGACCATCATGCAGCTGATATTTGAAAATCTTATTATATACCCGGGTGGAAACAGGGTTCTTACCAAGGGGATTGGGCGGAATAAATGAATCTGAAAGAAAACAGAAAAAAGATCGTGATTTTTCTTGCATGCATTGCAGCGATACCGCTGATCGTCTTCTTTGCCGTGCAGGCGGTAAGGGGTTTCAGCCGGATCACCACCGATGATGCATATGTGGAGGGCCGTGTCCACACTGTTGCCTCCCGGATCAGCGGCACGGTGAAGCAGGTGCATGTCACGGATAATCAGGCTGTGAAAAAGGGTGCGCTGCTCTTCGAGATAGACCCCGTGGATTTTGAGCTCAAGGTAAGCGAGGCAAGGGCAAGCCTTGAAGTGAAGAAGGCCGTACTGGATCAGGCCGTGCGCGACAGGGATAGGGCCCTGGCCTTATTCAACCGGCAGATCTTCCCCAAAGAGCGCTACGAGAATGCCTGTACGGCCTGCAACCTGGCAAAGGCCCAGCTGAAGGCGGCCGATGCACAGCTGAAGATTGCGTTGCGCAACCTGGAGTATACACGGGTTTATGCCACCACGGACGGCTGCGTGACAAAGAAGTCCGTTGAGGCCGGCAATCAGATACAGGCAGGCCAGCCCCTCATGGCTCTGGTGGACATGAGCGACGTCTGGGTGACAGCGAACTATAAGGAGACGCAGCTCAGGAACGTGAAAGTGGGCCAGCGGGCGGAAATCAAGGTGGATACCTACCCAGGAAGCGTATTTGTCGGGAGGGTGGACAGCATCATGGCAGGGACGGGTTCGGCCTTTTCTCTTTTCCCGCCTGAGAATGCCCTTGGCAGCTATGTGAAGGTGGTCCAGCGCATCCCGGTAAAGATCGTTTTCGATGACGGGACGACAGGACAGAATAAAATGCATGTAGGAATGTCTTGCAATTCCACCATCCTCACGAAAGATGAAGCCCGTAAATAAGTGGATTGTCGCCCTGACGGTCATACTTCCCACCCTGCTGGAGGTGCTGGACATCTCCGTAGTAAACGTGTCCCTCGACCATATCCGGGGAAGCCTGTCCGCCGGGGTGGACGAGGCCACCTGGTCCATCACCGCATACCTGGTGGCGAACGCCGTAATCATCCCTCTGGCCGGATGGCTGAGCCGTCTTTTCGGCAGGAGACGCTATCTGATGGCCTCGGTTACCCTCTTCACCATCAGCTCGTTTCTCTGCGGCAGCGCACATTCTTTAGGCGCCCTGGTGGTTTTCCGGATTCTCCAGGGCATAGCGGGCGGAGGACTGCAGCCCCTGTCACAGGCCATACTGCTTGAGGCTTTCCCCCCAGCCCAATACGGGGTAGCCATGGCCGTATTCGGCATCGGGGTTATGGTCGGCCCTATCGCCGGGCCGGTCCTGGGCGGCTGGATCACGGACAACTGGTCGTGGCCCTGGATATTCTACATCAACATCCCGTTGGGTATCCTCTCCCTGGTCCTCATGAACCTGTTCATACAAGACCCTCCCTACCTGAAGAAGCTCTCGGGACTGAAGGAAAAAATCGACTATATAGGCATTGGCCTCATCGTTGTAGGTATAGGCTGCCTCCAGCTCGTCCTCGACCATGGTCAGAGGGAGGACTGGTTTTCATCCAGGTTGATCACCACCCTGGCAATAGTGTCCGCTGCTGCGCTGCTGCTTTTCATAATCGTGGAGCTCAGGATACCAGAGCCCGTATTGAACCTGCGGGTATTCAGGGATAGATCCTTCAGTGCAGGGACCATTATCCAGGCAAGTGCATTCAGCATGTACATGGGCACCCTCATCATGCTGCCGCTGTTCCTCCAGCAGCTCATGGGGTACAATGCGCTCATGGCAGGGCTCGCCCTCATGCCGGGCGGCGTCGGGATGCTGCTGTCCATGGCCGTGGTGGGGAAGCTCGTGGAGAAGGTCAATCCGAAGCTCATCCTGGGGGCAGGCATCTGCCTTGCCGCGTACTCCATGCACATGCTGGTACGTATCAACCTTTACATCGACTATGAAACCATTGCCTTCACGAGGGTCGTCATGGGTATCGGGCTGGGCATGGTTGTGGTGCCGCTGTTAAGCCTGTCCTTTTCCTCAATCGATAAAGAGGCCATGGGGAATGCCACCAGCGTATACACCACTCTGCGTACCATGTCCCTGAGCTTCGGTACCGCCCTTGTGGTAACGCTTTTTTCCAGACGCACCCAGTTCCATCAGTCCCGCCTGGTGGAGGACCTCAATCCCTTTGATCCCCGCTTCCAGCTGGCACTGCAGAAGATTGCGCCTCTCGTGAAGGCAAAGACGGGCGCCGCACCGGATATGGTGGTGGGCGGTGTCATCTACCAGCAGCTCATGAGAGAGGCGGCCCTGGCCTCTTTCGTGGATACCTTTTTTGTCTCGGCCCTCATCGTGGCGTGTGTGCTGCCGCTTGTTCTGGTTCTGAAGAGGCCCAAAGAGGGTGGAAGTGTCATGCCGGTCCACTAGAGGAGCCTGCGCATGATCGGTATGTCCCTTGAGCTATAGTTTGTCCTTGAGAAGCTCCTCCTCATACCCCATGGTGACAAAGTAGATGACCCTGTCGAAGAACAGGACCACCTTGTTGTTGAGGTCAAGGGCCTGGCTGAATTCATACGTTGTCTCGAAGAACTGTTTTTCCTGTATGAAGACCCAGAGATGCCTTTTGATAAGCATGAATGCCAGGACCACCTCGTGGAGGGGAAGACCCTCCCGGTACCGTTTTCTTCCGAGCTCGGTATACACCTTCTGGATCTCGCTGGCAGTGTGATTATCCAAGCCCAGCCAGGAGCTGAGCCGGTTGAAGACATCAAAGACACGTTCATAGATGACTTCATAGGAGAACATGCGGTAGCCCTTGGTTTCATCCATGCTGAGCAGGTCTTTGCATGTACGTCTCGACAGTTCATTCGCATTGTCTTTTATGATTTCAAGCAGCTGTAAATAGAACATTGTCCCTCCTTCAAGATAAGATTGTCTTTCATGAGAATCAACAAAATGAACGTGTTTGAAATAATAACCTTTCAAGAGATTGATTCAAGGGGGGGTCTCAAAACTTGGATTCGGCCATAAAGACAAGGATAGTATCTCGTACATATCCATCGAAGCAGTGTTCATGGGAGAAAAAACCTGACCTGCACAGGGAATGCCTCTGCTCCGGGTTCAGGCATTAATCCTGAATCAGGAGCAGAGGCATTCCCTGTGCAGGCTAATCTTTAGTTTTCCTGATGTGTTTGATTTTTCAGCCCGCTCATCCCCTAGAAGGCATTATTGATCACGCGAAGGGCATCCTGATAGTCCGCCTCCGTGGGATTGAATGCAAGGGAGCCGTCATTTATGGCTGCCTTGGCAATGGCCGGCAGCTTATCTGCGGTAACCCCCGCGTCCCGGAGGCGCAACGGAAGGCCGCTTGCGTCATGGAGGGAGCGCTGCAACGTTCGGATCAGTACAATGGTCTTACGGGCATCCTTCTGCGGATCGCCGCTCCGATCGGTTGCCCCGAGCATGGGGCAGATCTCGGAAATATAAGGGGCAACCTTTTCAAGATTGTATTCCAGTACGAACGGGAGAAAGATCCCGTTGGCAATGCCATGAGGCACGTGGCACACCCCGCCCGTTGCGTGGGCAAGGGAGTGGACCAGGCCCACCATGGAATTTGAAAAGGCGATGCCTGCAAAGAGCGATGCATTGGCCATGCCGTGGCGTGCTTCCTCGTCTTTCCCGTTTTGGGTGGCCCTTAAAAGATACTTGCTGATCAGCTCTATGGCTGCACGTGCAAAGATGTCATCTATGGGATTCTTCTGGAGGCACGTGTAGGCCTCTATCGCATGAGTCAGGGCATCCATGCCTGTCGCTGCGGTGAGCTTCGGCGGGACCGTGAGCGTCATCCGCGGATCCAGCACGGCAACGTTGGGATAGAGCCTGTCAGAGACGAAGGCCATTTTAGTGTTCACATCTTCATTGTAAATGACAGCGACCTTTGTGACCTCAGAGCCGGTACCGGAGGTCGTAGGCACTGCTATCATGGGAAGCAGGGCCTTCCTGATCACATCGCTGCCCTGAAATTTCAGTATGTCATCCGAATTTTCCGAGACGACGATATTGGCGCCCTTGGCAGTGTCCAGCACGCTGCCTCCGCCCACGGCAATGAAACAGTCACACGCCTCGGCTCGAAAGATAGTTGCGAGCCTGTTCACGATCCTGTTGCTGGAATCGGGAGGCGTCTCATCGAAGATGCACCCGATATCCATTCGGGAGTCGGAGAAGGCCTCCTTTATGATATTGAGCAGACCTGCATCAACGACCCCCCTGTCAGTGACGATCATGGCCTTCCTGCAGCCGAGTACTTCCAGCTCATAGGGAATATTGCTCACAGCCTTGTTCCCTGAAAGGATCTTTACCGGGCAGAAGTGCTGAAAATAATTCGGGAGCATGCGGGATTCCTCCTTCTCCAAGGTGCTAAGCTGGCCGGGCATGCGTAAGGACATGCCTGACAAATGCGGGAACGATACCAACATATACCTTCGCCTTTGTAACGCATCGTGCAAGGGTCATCTTCGGCGGCCGTTTCAGGACTTTCGGCAGGATGATGCCCGGGAAAAGATAGCCGGTGACGATACCGACCACCCTGTTGATCTCCATGGTGTGGCTCAGGTTTCCGTGAATGATGATGCTGTTTTCCGCAAAGGCCTGATATGTCCCTTTCATCCCCAGGAATACGGGCAATGCCGTATCAAGGTTCTTGAAGGCCATGGTGATGACGGGGGAATGGTAACCTCTGCCCACATATAGGATCAGTCCGCCGTTCTTCTCAAGGGTGATGGCCGGACCGTCCGGCAGGACGCCGATGGCGAAACGCCTGCCGTCTTCCCAGTCCTCGATCTCTTTTTTCAGCTCGGGGGCCACCTTGCTCACCACCTCAAAGGCCGGGCCGAAGAACATGAACGATATGCTGATGGTTGTTTTTTTCAGCCTTGTCATGACGGCCGGGAAGAAAGGCAGGGAACGGATGGTGACGAGAGCCTTGTGCACGTTATCATTCATGGAAGCTTGCCCCTCCCAAAGCCTTGAAGAAACAGCGGTAATAATTCCCTGTGCTGCTCGATCCCTGGATTCAGATTGTATACTGCTGTAAGAAACAGACATCTCAAGAATAGATTTACCACACATTGGGTGTTTTTGCATTCAATTGATATATGGAATAGAATTTCTGCATGGCATAAACACATAATGCCTCGGTACCCTCATCTGCCAGTTGTGTCTGCCAGCTTACAGGGTTAAAAAACAGGAATGTTTATACCAGGCCTGTCCTTGCGGTGGCATGGGATAATAAGCTTTCCACAATTTTATGGTGCGCAGCGCCATGGCCGGTTAAGGATACGGCCATGGCGCTGAACCACTCTTGAAGGGCTAGTTCATCTCGTCCCAGGTTCCTGAGAGTGTACCGTCATCGATGCCGTCGCCATCGGTGTCGATGGACAGTAACACGTCCCCGTAGGTTACCGTGACAGTCACCGAGCTTCCATCCTCTGCCTCAATGAGTAGTTCGCCGCTGTCAGGGCTCTCAGGGTTGATGCCGACTACCGGTGCGATGACTGTCAGGGTGAGTGTCCCGGAGATGCCCTCCAGTTCGAATACCTCAGAATCGCCTGCAACACCCAGGGCATGGGATCCGGCGTTTGTGATGCCCAGGGAGCACGATGTGACGGTCATGAGTGTGCCGTCCTCATCGATGGACAATGGTTGTGAGGGGGATATCTCCACCCTTTCGGTAAGGCCGCTCCCATCAGCCTGTCTCGAGAAGGCCAGGGCGCCTTCGATAGCGGTGAGACCCACGTCATCCACGAAGCTGAGATCGATTGGAGAGTAGGTGAGGTCGATCGTGTAGGTTCCGCCGCTGGCCGGGGTGCCGGTGAGGCTGCCCACCTCCATGCCCAGGGAACCGTCGAACTCCACCTGGTCTTCGCCGCTTCCCGTGACGCAGTCCGTCATGGTTATGGTATAGGAATCCCCCGCGGTAACCGCAACCGGGGATGGCGATATCAATGAATCTCCGCTTGTGGTGCAGTACTCATAACTTGGGTTATCCAGGACATCGAGCAGGAGGTCCAGCCCGAAGGAACCCAGCTGTTGGATGAGCAGGAGAGACCCGGCTCCCCTGCCTGCTATGAGTGAGGCGTTCCCGAGCCCGATCGTGCCGGAGGTCTCGGAGACGGTCACCTTGAGCTCCCTGGCGCCCATGCTCACCGTGTTCCCGCTCTTGTCCATCTTGGCCATCATGGGGTATGCATTGGATCCGCCCGACAGGACAAAGCCCCCGTCGGAGAGGACCTGCACGGATTCGGCAACGTCGACACAATCAGGCGTGCGGCCGAGCACCTTCTGCCAGAGCGTGTTCCCGGACTGGTCGATCCTGACCATCATCACGTCATAGGTGAGGTAGAGCTGGCCGGGGTCGTACACTGCACTATGGGACTGCGTCCCCCCCACGGCTATGATGCCCCCGTCCGCCGTGACGTCAACTGATCTGAGTTCGTTGTTACGCACACCCTCGAAGGTCTTCTTCCATGATTGATTTCCTGTTGCGTCAGCCTTGATGAGGATTGCATCCACACCATCCTGGGTGTCCGGTGTGTTGCCCGCAAGCACGAATCCCCCGTCCGGGGTATTCTTCACCGAGACGGCGCTGCCTTTGCCGTAGGTTCGCGGCCATCCTGACTTCAGGTTGCCCTCGGCATCGGTCCTGGCAACCCACACATAATCATCGGGCGTTCTGCCGTCTGAACCGGCAATGATGTACCCTCCGTCAGGAGATGTAGCGATGGAGTAGGCGATATCCCACCCGGACTCGGTGCCCTGAAATGTCTTCTCCCAGAGCAGGGTGCCGTCCGGATCCACCTTGGTCATCAGAAACTGCTGTGATGCGGAAGAACCCACGAATACGAAGCCGTCACCGCCGGATGCCTCGCAGAGGCCGTAGATGCCGTCCATGGAAGTGTTCGCATAGGTTTTCGGCCATCCGGCCAGGGCCTCCCCGTTTGCATCGGTGCGGGTGAGATAGGACACCGTCCCTTCAGCGCTTCTCTGGAATCCGCCCATAATGTAGCCCCCGCCGGAGGTCTGGAGGGCACAACTGCCTTCATCGTAGCCTGACCCGCCAAAGGTTTTCTGCCACTGTTGGGCGCCTGATGCGTCTGCCTTTATCAGAAGGGCATCCGTTGGTCCTCCGATCACCGAACCAATATATCCCGCCAGGATGAACCCTCCGTCCGCGGTCTGCCGGACGGATCGTGCCGCGCCGAAATCAGGCCTGCCGAACTCCTGCCAGAAGATGGTCACATTGTCTTCGCCCGTACCCACTCCACCGCCATCGGTGTTTTCGACATCCCCGCCGCCGCCCCCGCCGCCCCCGCAGGATAAGATGAGGAGAAGCAGGCACGCTGAGAAGGTCACGCATATGGACCTGGAATGATAAAAGGATATCTTCATAGATCCCTCCTCCTTGAACCGTGCTGCAGGGAGATTCTTCCTTGAGGTTATTTCTCCAAAGGGTTGATGGGTTGTCTTCGGGCCGTCTATCGCCCTGCAATCTTTATTATAAGAGCCTCATTTATTAAGTCAATCGGTGTGAGATCATGGGTCAGATCTACCCGGAATTTCCACGCTGAAATATTTCTCTATCAGATTGTTGAGGTGAAGATGTGCGGCAGGAGATCTGTTTCGAGATACCGAATAAACGGATGATTATGTGATTATCATCCGGTGAACCGCCTGCCGTCTTCGGTGTCATCCCACACAGGACATCAGTTTAGAACAGAAACTTGAGTCCCACAGATGCCGTTGTCCCGCCGACTTCAAGGTCATAAAAATAGTCATCGTCGAAATCTTCGTCAACTCCCGTGTATTTCAACTCCGTTGTCAGCGCTGTATATGGACTCATCTTGATGTCCGCACCGACAAGAAGATGGTAACCGGTAAAGGTCTCATCGAGGCTGTCGCTGTCTTCATGATAGTACCTGTCATCGTATATGTCATCATACTCCAGGTCGGTGAAATAGAGACCAAGCCCCACACCTGCATAGAGGTCTACCTGGTTTGAAAGAGGAGCGATGATCTTGGCCGTCACGGGTATGCCCAGCGTGGTTATGTAAACATCCCTGTAATTATAACCATAGTCTTCATCAAAGTCGGTGACCGTATAATCCAGTCCGAATTCAAGGGCGAAGTTCCTGTTGAATTTATGACCGAGGGCAGCCCCGACAGTATAGCCGGTATCAAGATAACCGGCATCGTCATCGGGCATGAATGCGCCGAGTTTGAAGGACAGGTAATTTTGATCGTATCCGGGCCTTTCATAACTATATCTAGGATGCCTTGCATCTCTTGCCATCACCGTTGTCATGGGGGCCATGATCATCAGAACAAACAGTATAAGAGTAAGTCTTTTCATTTCTCTCCCCTTTCTTATGCCGGCACGACTGCATACTTCTCTCATTTATCTCTTGTGACGTATGGGATCACCCGGTTGTCTACACCGTGCATGAGCGTGAGCTGAGATTCAGCAACATATGAGGCACTTGATGAAAGCGTACGCCCTGATTACGGCTTAACAACATTAGATTTTTCTAATGTTATTCTAATGATCATTTAATCTTATAACGGATATAGGCGCGATATCACAAAAAAACCGGAGGTAAGTTTTATGAAAAAGATTATTAGTCTGATCGCAGTACTCGCACTGGTAGGCTTTGCAACAATGGTATTTGCAGCTGATGCAGCAAAGCCCGCAGATGCAGCAAAGCCGGCAGTATCGGCAACTCCCGCAACACCCGCAACACCCGCTGCAGTAAAGGTTGACGCGGCCGCCCCTGCCGACAAGGCAGCCGTTCCTGCCGACAAGGCAGTTGAGAAGAAGGAAGCAAAGAAGGCAAAGAAGGCAAAGAAGACAAAGAAGGTTAAGAAGGATGAAGTAAAGAAGGAAGAGAAGAAGGCAGAAAAGGAAGTAAAGGCAGAAGAGAAGGCAGCAACACCTGCTACACCTGCTACACCTGCTGCACCGGCTGCCAAGCAGTAAGCCAACAAAACAAGAGGCATGGAGGAAGGAGAATGAAAAGGATAGCATTGTATGTATGCTTCCTGGGGATTTTCTCCCTTACCTGTTTCGGATCCGATTTGGTCCTGCACGCGCAGACCAAGGGGACTCCTCCTCCTGCCTCTCTTCCCAAAAAAATTACCAACCCTGAGATCAAACCATTGGAAGTGAGGGGCAGGACGGAGGCAGTGAGACTGGCTGACCCGTCAATGGGCATCAGACCCGAGATATCGATTACCGGTGAAGACGGGAAGCGCTACTCCTTCCTGATAAGGTCCACAACCACGATATACGGACAAGACTGGAAGGCCATACCCCTCGAAAAGCTTGTGATAGGTGAGTATGTAAGGGTTCAGTACAACACGAACGAATATGGCAAATCAGTGGCATTATCCATCAAGCCCCTGGGTAAGAAAAAGCCCCAGTAACACACCCGTTAATTCCGAGTTTCATCTCAGCCATCCTTTTCCTGCTCCCCCCGATGTGCATGATGCTTTCTCAGAAGATGATTACCATGGTTCCCCATGCCAATCTTATGTTGTTGGCCTTCAAAAATTTATGGCCCTGGCGTGAGAATGAGTGATAGAGTACGCTGATTCCATCCATGCAGGGGCGAAGAGATGAGTTGCAGAATCCTTGGCATTTCAGGCAGTCCGGTGAAGAAGGGGAATACGGAGGCCCTTGTGAGGGCGATGATCGAGGGCGTATCGGATAGAGATGTTGTCTCTGAAATTGTAGACCTTTCCGACCTGAAGATCGATGACTGCATCCACTGCAACTTCTGCCTGTCCAGGCAGGCGCCGGGGAAATACTGCGCGCTCAAGGACGATGCCCAGGACGTGTTTGAAAAGGCCGAGGCGGCGGACATCATCATCCTGGCGAGCCCGGTTTATTTCATGCGCACCTCCGCCAGGATGGCGGCATTCATAGACAGGCTCAGGGTGTTCGTGTTCGGCAATGTCGCGGGAGGAAGGCTGAGGAACAAGGTCGGCGTGAGCGCCGCCGTTGCCTGGCTGAGGCACGGCGGGCTCGAGACCACCCACCTCTCGCACATCTGTGCATTCCTGACCCTGGAGATGATCCCTGCAAGCATCCACTCGGGGGTGAGTTCCATAGGCGCCTCTGCCCTGGCGAGTGAACACGGCTCGGGCGAGTACGACAAGTCCGTCCGGCTCGGCATCGAGCGGGACGATAATGGCCTCGATTCCGCCAGGCTCATCATGGAGCGGGCCATGGAGCTCTCCGGGCTTCTGAAGAGGTAGCGGATGCTGAACGGTAAAAGTCATCGCAGCCGGTTTTTTTGAGAAGTAAATATTGTGCCCCTTTCATCACGCCACCCTGACAGGAATGCCGACCAGCCGTTAAAAGGCGCACTCTACATACTCGCGGCCTCGTTCATGTTCGCGCTCATCGGGGCTCTGGTGAGGGCGGCGTCGGCCACCCTGCCCAACGAGGTGGTGGTCTTTTTCCGCAACATCATTGTCCTGGTTTTCCTCATGCCGGTCTTTGCCCTGAGGAGGTCAACACCGGTCATCACGGGAGCCAAGGTGCACCTCCATGTGCTCCGGGCACTGGCGGGCCTCGTGTCCATGTACTGCTACTTCTATGCCCTTGCCCACATGAAGCTCGCCGAGGCAGTACTGCTCGCCTACACGAGCCCGCTCATCATACCCGTGATCGCTTTCCTCTGGCTGCGCGAGCCCATGGGAGGTCGCGTCCGCGCGGCCATCATCATGGGCTTTGCAGGGGTGCTGTTCATCCTCAAACCGGGATTGAGCATTTTTCAGCCGGTCTCGCTCATTGCGCTGTGCGCGGCCCTGTTCGCATCACTCGGCATGGTCTCCATCAGGCGCATGTCGGCCACGGAACTCCCCGAAACCATCGTGTTTTCCTATACCCTGCTCTCCACCATCGTTTCCGCCGTGCCGCTTCTGTGGGCATGGCAGACCCCGACCGGAGGAGCCTGGGTCATCCTCGTCTTCATGGGGCTGGCTGCCATGGCCGGGCAGCTGCTCATGACCAAGGGCTACGGCCTGGCACCTATTGCGCAGGTGGGCCCGTTTGTCTACTGCTCCGTGGTCTTCGCGTCCATCATCGGGTGGGTGTTCTGGGGAGAGTCCCTCGATGCACTGAGCATCACGGGATCCATCCTGGTCTTCCTGGCAGGTGTGCTGGCCGCCCGGTCCGGGTCGCGTTAGGGTGCGGGAATGTTCAAAATACTTTTCAAATAAGGAATATCCTCAAGGGGCATCCCGATGGAAGCCCGCCCCTTGAGGATTCAGCATCAGACCGTTCTCGAAGCTATTTCTTCACGAGGAACAGGCCCACGGAAAGAAGGGTCTGGTTCCGGTCCTCCACCTGCAGGGCATTTTCCAGGCCGCCCGCGTCGATATTGACGTTGATGGCCTCCTTGGTCAGTCTCAGGCCCATGAGGTTCTTGGTCATGAGCTTTTTTGCATATGCCATGGCAGTGTCAAAAAGCTCGGTGCGTTCCACGATCTTGCTGACCAGGCCAAGGGAAAGGGCCTCGGTCGCGGACATGAAATCGCCGGTGTACATGAATTCATAGGCGCGGCCGCATCCGATCATCCGGGGCAGGAAGTAGCTGCACGACATGTCCGCTCCGCCCAGGCCGATATTGATATAGGCCGCATTGAACCGGGCATCAGGCGTTATGACGCGGATATCCGAGGCCAGGGTAAAGCTGAATCCCTGGCCCGAGCATGCCCCGTGGGCGGCGCAGATGATGGGCTGGGGAGCCCGGCGCATGGCCAGGTTCAGGCGGGCCAGGCGCATCTGGAACCGGTAGAACTGGGGGATATCCATGGTCGGGGCAAGGGCGACGGTCTCCTTCATGTCAAGCCCGGCGCAGAAACCCTTCTCGCCGTTGCCCTTCAGGACGATGACCGAGGTGTCCAGGTCATAGAGGCGCTCGTTCCAGAAGCCTTCCAGTTCCTCGACCATCTTCAGGTTCACGGCATTGTAGGCGTTCGGACGGTTCAGGCTCAAGACTCCAATTCCCTTTTCAGGTGTTTCATAGGTGATGGTTTCATAGGACATCGCTTCACTCTCCTTTCCATATTCGAGAATAATCCAGGCGGGTTTGGGGCGGCCTCTTCAGACATGCCGTCCTTATGGTTCAGACTCTAAATAAGTTGCATGTCGGTGTCAACGGGTATTACTCATGGACAAAAGAACCGTGTCAGTATCAGATTGTGCGTTTGAATGTGTACACATGTACCTGATACACTTTTAAGGGTGCGTTGGCATATGGTTCGTGCCAGGTAAGATTGTTTTTATATAAGTCCTTTCAAGGCAGTGATCTCGCCGCTTCCGATGATTGCCTGTTATGCCGGCTGCTTGAAGCGGCGAGATCACTGCCTTGAAAGGATCAATTTTACCCCAGGATACGTACAATTCACGTCAATAACGGCACATGTCATTCCTCTCCTTGATTTTTCAGCCGGGAGAACCTATGTAATCCAATGATATCCGACATAATTCACAGCTGATTACATGGAGAGGTGACATGGAGCACAAGAAAGAGACGCACCAGTTCAAGGCAGAGGTACAAAAGGTCTTAAAACTCATCGTCAACTCGCTGTATTCGCACCCGGAGATCTTCCTGCGGGAGCTCATCTCGAACGCCTCGGACGCCATCGACAAGATCAGGTTCCGCTCCCAGACCGAGTCCGGCATCTTGGGCAAGGACACTGAATTCAAGATCAGGATCGTCCCGGACCTCAAGGCCCGGACCATTACCATCGAGGACAACGGGATCGGCATGACACACGACGAGGTGGTGGAGAACATCGGCACCATTGCCCAGAGCGGAACCAAGGCATTCCTGGAGGCCATCGAAACCATGAAGAAGGGCTCCAGCATTGCGCCCGAGCTCATCGGACAGTTCGGCGTGGGTTTCTACAGTTCCTTCATCGTGGCCGAGAAGGTAACCCTCGTCACAAAAGCCGCAGGTTCAAAGACGGCCACCAGGTGGGAGTCCACGGGTGACGGCTCCTACACCATCGAGGAGACCACCAAGAAGGGCAGGGGAACTACGGTCACCATCAAGCTCAAGGATCGCGGCGATGGCGAGCCGGACTATACGGACGAATGGACCATCTGGGACGTGGTGAAACGCCATTCAGACTTTGTGAACTACCCCATCGTCATGGACGTGGAGCGTGACGAGCCCATCCCCGAAGCCGAGCTCCTCAAGGACAGCGAGGGCAAACCCATTGGAGAAACCACCAGGAAGGTCAAGCGTGAAGAGACGCTCAACTCCATGAAGGCCATCTGGGCCAGGAGCAAATCGGAAGTCACGGACGACGAGTATGCCGAGTTCTACAAGCACATCAGCCACGACTGGAACGAGCCTCTGGAACGCCTTCACATCCACTTCGAAGGCACCACCGAATACAATGCCCTGCTGTACATCCCCTCGAAGGTCCCCTTTGACTTCGCCATGCGCGAGCGTAAGCACGGGATACACCTCTACTGCAAACGCGTGTTCATCATGGACGACTGCAAGGAGCTCATGCCCGAATACTTCAGCTTCATCGCCGGGGTGGTGGATGCGCCGGATCTGAACCTCAACATCAGCCGCGAGATACTCCAGCAGGACAGCCTGGTGAGGAACATCCGCAAGAACCTCATCAAGAGGCTCTTCGACCTTTTAGAGGGCATGGACCAGGACAAGTACGGCCGGTTCTATGCCGAATTCGGACCGATCCTCAAGATCGGCATTCCCACCGACCACGAAAACCGCGACAGGATCACCAAGCTCCTGCGTTACCAGACCACGAACTCCGACGGCAACTTCATCTCGCTTCCAGACTATACGGCGCGCATGCAGCCGGACCAGGATGCGATCTACTACATAACGGGCGAGAATGCCTCCACCCTGCTCAACAGCCCCCACCTGGAGCGCCTCAAGGAAAAGGGGATCGAGGTGGTGCTCATGACCGACCCCATAGACGAATTCGTGGTGCAGGTCTTAAGGGCCTTTGAGGGCAAGAAATTCTTAAGCGCGGAAAAGGGCGACCTCAGCCTCGTATCTGTGGATGAGAAGAAGAAACACGAGTACGGCGGCTTCTTCGAGTTCATAAAGGAGGAGCTGAAGGACTCCGTCAAGGACGTGAAGGCGTCCACGCACCTCAAGGATTCGCTCGCCTGTCTCTCCGGCGAGACCTATGACATGAGCCCCTATCTGGAAAAGATCATGAAGGCCTCCGGGCAGAAGACCGAGCCTGCCAAGAGGATCCTCGAGCTCAACATCGACCACCCGGCCGTGTCCAACATCAAGTTCCTGTTCGACAAGGACTCCAGGGACCCGCTCCTGAAGGACTATGCCCGCGTCCTGCTCGACCTGGCGCTCATAGCCGAAGGCGCCAAGGTGGATGACCCGGCGCGGTTTTCCAGGATCATCGGAACCATCATGGCCGAGGCCATCACCGTGGAGGAGCTCATCGCAAAGGATGCCATCGAGGTCTGAGAAGGGAGACATGGCCTTGGCCATGATAAGAACGCTGCCGGGACCATTTTCATCTTCTTGCCCCAGTCCCTCAGTGCACTATTTCAGCAGGCCTTCCTTAATGGCCTCCAGGTTCTTTCTCGGCTCTTCCATGGGCAGAATCGCGAGCAGGCCGTCCAGCTTTTCGCAGGAATAACCGCTGCAGGTTCCGCAGGATTTGAGCCCCTTGTCCCGCGCGCACAGGCGGACCTCGCAGGTGCGGCAGTGGCCGAAGAGCCTTCCTTCGCCCTGGGAGCACCCGTCGCAGTTGATGTCCGCCACGCTCATCTGCGTGCCGAACATCTTTGACCAGAATGCCGCCACCTTGGCCCTCCTGGCGTCGTCATTTGCCTGGGTGGCCCGGTAGGTAGGGCAGGCGCTGCAGTCGATCCCGCAATACGAAAGCATGTCGTTCATGGTTATTCTCCTTTTTTATGAAAAGCATTTGTTTCCCGTCGCGCGCAGGGGTATCCCCTGTATGCGTTCAACGTATTTGGCCTTATCATAAGTGCCCTTGTGATCTCAGTGGAGGTCCATGAGCCCCTTGAACTGGTCCGTGGCTATGGCCCTCCTGATCCAGGAGACCATGTCCGGGCCCTGGGCAAAGGGCAGCTCCCGGTAGAGGCCCACCACCTCTTTATCGTAGAGTTCATGAAGTTCCCTGGTGCGTCCCTGAACGACCTGGGCGATGCGCATGAAAGGGGCAGGCCGTTCTTTATCCGTCTTCCCGATAAGGTCGAGCCTTTTCATGGGCTCCACCCATCTGCTGCACCTGCAGGGGTTTTTATCGTTCACGAGGCTGCATTTGCTGGTGAAGAAATTCCCTAACTTGCTGCGGGACCTGGAGAGGATCTTCCGGAAATTAACACGGGACATCTCGAGGATCTCGGCCCCCACGGCGTCGTTCACCCCGAAGATGGCACCGAGGATGAAGACCAGGCGCTGCCGCTTGTCCAGGCACAGCAGCATGCCCGCCAGGCAGGTGTTCCTCGCCTCCCTGGAAAGCGCAGTGTTCTCCGGAGTGTTCTCCGCCTTCTTGTCCGGGATGCTTTCCACGTACTCATGGTATGCCTCTTCATTGATTAGGGAGGAAAAGACTTCTTCCTTCTTGCAGCGTCGCTGAGACAGTATGTGGTTGGCAACGATCCGGTAGAGCCAGGTCCTGAACGCAGCCTTGTTTGGGTCATAGGTGGCAAGCGCAGTGATCATCTTGATGAGGATCTCCTGCGTGATATCTTCGGATGCGGTCACATCGCAGGTCATACCGAGCGCGATGTTGTAGATCCAGGCCTGGTGCCTCAGTATCAGGTTCTCCAGGTCGGCGCCGCTGCCTGTCAGTGCCCGCTCGATGAGGTCCTGATCTTCGGCTATCCCGATCTGCCTCTCCATGAAGGGGTTGTACACGTCATCCTCCCGGCAAACGTTTCTGTAATACCCTGCGATGGCCCTTTCTCCGAGCATATACCGCTCGACCACCGGCAAAAAGGAAAACCCATGTGTGAGTTATCCCTTGTGTACCCTTATACGCATGAGTTCATGAAGTGTGACACCATGGCAGAAATAATTTTATTCCTTTGTGTATTTAAGTATCTCAGTAACCAGCTCATGCCGGTCGAAGTAGACCTCATTGCGCCGGATCTTTCCCTGGTCATTGAACTGCACGAGGCAGACACCGATGCATTCGATCACCTTGGGACCCACCGGGATGCTGGCGTGCCACTTGTTCAGGAAACCGTCCTCCATGGGGAAGGGCTCGATCTGCGTCCAAACCCATTCCGGATTGGCTGCCAGGAGCCTGCGGAGGTACTTCAGCAGGGCATCCTTGCCCTTGAGCCCCTGGGGAACGGACCCGTCGAGGTACACCACGTCATCACTATAGAAGTCGGCGAGCCTTTCCGGGTTGTTCCCTGTCCAGGCGGGCAGCCACTGTGATGCGAATTCCCTGGCCTTTTCCTTTGTCATCATCATGCGATAATCCTCCCAATGATCCTTTCAGTATACAAAAGATCAACCTTTCCTGCGGTCTTCCACCCTGATCTCCATGACGATGTGGCCCCATCCGCCGCAGCGTATCCCCGTGTCAAAGCAGCCGGTCCTCTTGAAACGCATCCCGTTGGGGTCGACGCCGGCGTAGATGAGCTCGTTCGCCGCGTGGATCAGCGGCAGGACCGGGCTCAGGGCGAAGCAGCAGATTTTCTTGGGGTTGAGCGAGGTAAGCAGGTTGCCGGCACCGTCGAAGATGAAACGGTCACCCGCCTTGTGCCCGGAGTTGCACCCGGATGCCTCCTTGACCTCCACGATGATGGTCTTGCCCAGGAGTTCGGGCGCCTTTGACATGACATCCGTATTCCTGGGATTTTCCATGAACAGCGCCATTTCCTCGTCCGTGTAGCCCAGGTGGGCCTGGATCATGTTCCGTGTCCCTTCGTCCATGTTCATAAAGCCTCCTAATGGTTTGATGTCAAACTACATGCCTAAATTTTTTTAGAAGTTGTCGTGGATCTTTGTGAGGAGTTTCATGAGGGTAAGCTTTTCCTCCTCGGTCAACCCCTTGTATGCCGTGCGCCTCAGGCTCTCGGATACCTCCCAGAAATCCTTCTGCAGCGCCATGCCTTTGGCCGTCAGGGAGATGATGCTGCTGCGCAGATCCGATTCGTGGGCTTTTCTCTGGACATAGTCGCAGTCGATGAGCTTGGCCACCAGGGCCGTGACGGTGGATTTGTCCCTGTTGATGATCTCGGCGAGCCTCTTCATGGGCAGCTCGCCGTAGGTGAAGAGCGCCCAGAGGATGTCTCCGTGGGAGGGGGCGATACCCTTGACATGCCTGCGTGCAAGCTCCTTGGTGAGGAAGGCGTTGGCCTTGTCCCGGATCTTGCCGATCTGGAGGATAATGAGCTCGGGATTCATGGATGCAGTATAGTTTGATATCAAACAAAAGACAAGGGCTGTTATTTCCGCACAATGAAGTGGTGATGGTTGACTTATTTATTTATGGTGCTGCGTGAGCGTATCAATATCCAGGGGCGTGCCCTTATGCGGAGCCAGGGACAGGCTTATGGCCCCGCTCGGGCAATGGTTGGCGCAGAGGCCGCACCCCATGCACTTGCCCGTATCGATGATGTACGTTTCATCCTGCGCGACAATGGCATTAAACGGGCAGATCTTCGAACATGCCCCACACCCTACGCAGAGGTCTGCATTGATGGCAGGGCTGTAGCCTGAATGGGCGATGCGCGGGGTGCCCCGGAAGAACGACTTCATGCCCAGGCAGCAGCAGCCGCAGCAGTTGCATATGGTGTAGAACCGGTCGTGCATGGCATCCTTGAACCATGCGGTATGGATATGGCCCCGCTTGTCTTCTTCCTCTATGATCTTGAGTGCCTCCTCCACGCTGAGGCGCCGCGACTTTTTCGGGTGGTGTTCCAGGACAAACGACACAAACGGTTCGCCCATGACGATGCACACGTCCCTGGGCTCGCAGGCGTCTTTCTTCTGGGCGCGGCACGGGCAGTCCATGGCCGCCAGGCTGGGCAGCGGGTCCTGAAGGATGATGCTCCTGGCCACGCCGTATGGGATGACATGCTCCAGTTCGGCCAGGTCGACGGGCTCGTCCACCCTGATCAGCCGCGTGGTGTCCTCCCTGGTCATGACCTTGCCGTGATAGGTCTCGCCCTGCTCTGCGCGGCCGAAGAGGCGGATCATCCACTTCCAGGTAGCAGGCCTCAGATAGACGGCAGGCCTGGCGCCATAGAAGTACCCCTCGACCTTTTTCAGGAATGGCATGTCGGACAGGCGCCAGAAATCGCGGGTGGACCTCCTTGGCAGAAGCCCCCCTTCCAGCCTGATCCAGATAAGGATCAGCGGGGCAAGGACCAGGAGCATGAGAAGAGAACGTATCTGCATTGATGTATGCCTAACGTCTTTGTCCCATCACAGGCAAGAAGATTCTTGCAGAGGGAGGTCGTTTACGGTTCGAATCAGGCCGTCACAGGGGATCGGCCAGAAGGATGACCCCGTCGACAGACGTGGCCAGGCAGGTCTGGGGCCCGATGCTCATGCATGTCAGTGTGGGGTCCTTTATCCCTGAAAAGGTATGGTAATCGGTGTCAAGTGCCACAGGTTGGCCTGTTTCCATGGCGCCCGGCCACATGACCACGGAAAACGGACTCAAGGGCTTAAGATGGTCGGCCAGCGAGGTATGTACATCGCGTTCCCAGCAGATATTCTTGTATACATGGGAATTGCCGACGACAACCAGCCCCTTGGACCCGGGATGGAGCGCCAGGTAGTCGGAGACACGCGAGGCCATCCACTGATCCCTTGTCATTGGGGCATTACCGTCATGGTCAATGGCTATGATCTCCAGGCCCAGGATTTGCGCCCTGACGATGATCCTGTAATAGTCCTGAGAGCCTATGATCTCATGTATCTTGATTTCATGGGCCGGAGTCAGGCCCTTCCTGAAGCGGTCGATGACACCCTGCTGGCTCGAGGGTATCTCCACGAAAAGGGTTGTTATCCCTCCTTCTTTGGCAAGCCCGGGCAGGAGATCAAGGATCAGGTCATTGGCCTGTTTGTTCTCGTGCCTCGTACCGAGCAGGATGAGCCTGTGCGAAGCAGCCTTTTGAGCAAGGTACGATGCAGGGTTCCTGCCTTTGCTTGAGGCCTGTTCACGCAATTCCGGCCGCAGTTTGGCGCCCATGGCCAGGAGCAGGGCGATGCAAGCAATCAGGCATATGATGCGCATTCTCAGGTCCGTTATCATCGTAACCTTTAATATCGGCCCATGAAGGGAAAGTAAAGAGGTGCCATACTATTAATCAATAATAACAATGAAGTACCAATAATATAATTGGAGGCCTTGACTCCTGATTTGGCATCCCCTACTAGCGCTGCAGGTTTCAGAGCACATGAAAGGAGAAAAGGCCATGAAGAGCATAAAATATATAGCGGCACTGGCGGTTTTAATCGTGGGGATCGGGTTCAGTGCATATGCCAGCGATGCCGGCATCAGCGACAATACCAGCGGTGCGCTCAACATCAACACTGCAACCGCCCAGGAGCTGAGCATGCTGCCGTTCGTTGACAGGGAAACTGCCAGGAACATCGTGATCTTCAGGGATTCGAATGGACCCTTCAGTTCCATCGATGATCTCAAGAAGGTCAAGGGGATCTCCCGCCACTTATTGAATGACCTGAGAGGCCACCTGAAAGTGGAAGGATCATCCAACTTCGACCCCTATGGGGCTGTCTACGGACAATGACTCCAGAAAGAGCAGTCACCAGAGGGCGTGAAAGGTGGGTTGCCATCATAACCAAGTGAGCCCGGACGGACACGGGGCAGGAAAGGGAGGATAAAAAAATCACAGACGGAAGCCGGAATACCTGAAAGGGCACGGGAATACAAAACAATTCCGTGCCCTTTCTTTATGAATGGCACATTGCTCTGAAGCTTACCTGGACTTATGCATGATTTGAACTTCGCTGATCGTTGCGCCCCTTATCTGACCCATTGACCTGAGGCTTACTAACTAGTAAGTAATTAATGGGGATACCATGGGCAGGCACGGAGATACGAAAAAAAGGATCATTGACCTTGGAGAAAGGCTTCTCCTGGGCCAGGGATTCAACGGCTTCAGCTATGCCGACATCGCAGCGGCTCTGGGGATGAAGAATGCCGCCGTCCATTACCATTTCCCCAGCAAGTGCGACCTGGGTCTGGCTGTCATTCAGCGCTCCAGGCAGCGGTTCACCAGGTGGGCAGCCAGCGGGAAAACCGGGGAAATGGCTGACCGTGAAAGGCTCGAGAGCTTCTTCGGGATCTACCGCCACTATCTGACCAGGAGTAGATCCGTGTGTTTGAGCGGCGCCCTGGAAACGGATTTCACCACGCTGCCGCCGCCCATGCAGGCCGAGGCCAGAGGGCTGGTGAAAGACCTGCTGACCTGGCTGGAGACCTTCCTGGAAGAGGCGTTGCAGAGGGGATCGTTCTCGTTTCCGGGGTCACCCAGGGACCAGGCCGTGGTCGTGCTCGCGGTCATGCAGGGAGCACTGCAGATGACCCGGGTCATGGACCCCGGGGTATTCGATTCCGCAATAAGTCAGATACGGCGCCTGCTCGGGGCATAGGTATCATTCGGCAGCCTGCGGGCATTCGAAGTTCCAGGGGTGCCGTAATGGCCCTCGAATAACTGCAGCACGATCTTCGTGAAAGGAGGAGGTATTCATGGCCAAGGTCTTTTCCAGGGAGGGCATCCTGTTCGGGTTTCTGCTGGTGGCGTTCATCATCGTCTTCGAGATCATCCTCGCCCGCATGGGATTGCCCGCATGGCCCGCATTCATGGTCATGATCTTCTTCTTCGTGGTCCACGAGGAGGTGAGCCTCGCCCCCAACATCCTCATCGGCGGCCTGGCCGGCATAGTCTGCGTCATCCTCTGCCGGGAGTTCATACATCTTTTTGAGCCTTACATGGGTGAGGAGGCCGCGAAGCTCACCTTCATAGGCCTTTTTGTGTATGCCATCGTGCTTCTCAAGGACGCCATCCCCTACGTGTTCAACAGCTACGCCTTCATGTTCTTTCTCGTCTCCGCCATTGCCTCCAAGGAGCCCGGCCAGAGTCCCTACGTGTGGATGGGGGTCGAGATGGTCGTGGGCATCATCTTCATCGCAGGGATCCTGGGCATCAACAGGGTCGTTGCCGCCGTACTCAAGGGGGAAGGCAAGGGGTAAGAGAGCTGTTATGGCCCGGCCTTGAAACTGTGCATACGGCATCCCCCGTGGTTTCAGCTTGTCCTGATGCCTGCACCAGGCGGGGGTGTCCTTGAAAAGAAAAACCGCGGCCTTATACATATACTTGGGAGACAGCGGTGGTGGTGCGGCAGGCAGATTGTTCGTGTAAGCCCCTGTCTGTCCGGAACCGCTTTTTTCTTTCAGACGGCACCGGCCTGAACGGGCCGCGTATGCACGGGAGAGCGCAATGACCTATGATGAGTTGAAGACCCGCCTCAAAGGGGTAACCGTAGAATCCCTCCAGGACAGGGAAGTCACCGTCGAGTCACTGTGGGCACTCAGGCGTGTCGTGCTTGTCTTCCTGAGGCATTTCGGCTGAATGTTCGCACGGCAGCAGGCTGCTGCCCTCATGGAAATCAAGGAGAGACTGGACAAGACAGGGGTTGCCCTGGTTGCCATCGGGAGCGGGAGCACGGGCGGTGCGAGGCATTTTGCGGAAAAACTCCAATTCAAAGGCGAGATGTATGTAAACCCGGATCTCAGGGCGTACAGGGCCTTCGGACTCGAGCGCGGCATCTGGCGGACACTCGGCCCCGCATCATTGATCCGCGGCATCCAGACCATGGGAAAGGGGTTCCGCCAGGGCCGCACGGACGGCGACCTCTGGCAGCAGGGCGGTGTCTTCGTCATGGGCCCGGGGGAGAAGATGCTCTTCCAGCACCGCAACAAGTCGGCCGGGGACCACGCTGACCTGGATGCAGTGCTTGCGGCGGCCTCTGGTTGAACCTGGATCTTTGGTTTGTTGGGGTTTCAGCTTGATCCGTTCAGAGCAGTGATCTCACCGCCTCCGATGAATGCCTGTTATGCCGGCTGCTTGCGGCGGTGAGATCACTGCTCTGAACGGACTTATGAAAAACAATCTTACCTGGCACGAACCATATGCCAACGCACTCCTGGAGTGTATGAATATGTACACTTCCAAGCGCACAATCTCGGGTTGAACAGGGGATCGACCCCGATGCCGGGCCGGGTTCAAGGGATCCCGGCAGACAGCGTCCAGGAAGATGTTCCGTTTCCTGACCGGGTCATGAGACGGCGGACCCTCGTGCCCCTAACCCTGCTCCTTGCGCTTCTTGAGGTTAAGCGCCGCCTTCAGGCCCTTTTCCCTGATCACCTTGAACTTGAGCCCGGTCTCGGTAAGCTTGAAGAACCGCCTGCCATATTTCTTCAGGAGCCTCTCGTCGATCTCGAAGCCGAGGCCCGGCCTGGTAAAGGGCTGGAGCATGCCGTCCTTGTCCGGGATAATGGGGTCGATGATCCCCTCCCGGAACTCCGGGACCCATGAGGGCTCTTCGAGCGGGTATTCCAGAGGGAGCGTGTTGTCCCTGTCCGCGAGCACCATGTTCCAGTTCACGTAGAAACCGATGCCGTTGGTCCAGGTGTGGGGGCTGAACAGGCGGTCTTTCAGCCTGCATGTGTCAATCACCTTCTTCACCTGGGCAATGCCTCCGGCAAAGGTGGCATCTGGCTGGTACACGTCAAAGCAGTCCTTCTCGAACATGATCTTGATCTCATCCCAGCCGTAGTTCAGTTCGGCCCCCGAGATCTTCACCCTCGCCATCTTCCTGAGTGCGGCATTGCCGTCGTAGTCGTGCGAATCCAGAGGCTCTTCGAGCCATTCAATCCCGCAGTCGGCGCATGCGTCCACGAAGCTCCTGGCGCGCGCCAGGTCCCATGCCGGGATCTTGTCCACAATGGTGACAAGCCAGCCCTGGTTCGCATCCACCCCGAGCTTCATGGTGCCTTTGAGCCCCTTGCTCACCACCTCGATATGCCGGATGTCATCGTGGAGGCTTACGTTTTTCACCCTGAGCTTGGCGGTCTTGAACCCGCGCTCCTTCATGGCCAGGAGTTCGTCGACCCGCCTGTCGGGGTCGTGCATCTCGCCGGTGGAAACATAGACGTCGATGGGCCTGGCCCTGCCTCCCAGGAGTTCATACACCGGTTTGCCCATGCTCTTGCCCATGATGTCCCAGCAGGCGGGCTCGATCCAGAAGTTTCTCCACCCGAGGAAACCGGCCTGCTTGAGCAGTCCCTGGACGCGGTCGATGTCGGTTGGATCCGCGCCGATGAGGTAGCTGCCGATGAGGTCGCCCAGGCCCTCGCGTTCCCGGCCCATGGCAGCTCCGGCCGAATAGCCGGTGATGCCGTCGTCCGTGGTCAACCTGACCAGGGTAAAGCGGTTGTGGGTCTGCGGATAGCCCGGGATCCACGTGGGCCAGAAGGTCTCTTTGAGCGGAATGGAAACATGGAACAGTTCTATGGCCTTTATCTTCATGACGCCCCCCCTTGAATAGAGTCTTGTCCATGAGGAAAGATAGTGCGTTCGTGGCTGTTTCGAATTGTAGTCCTTTGTTGTGCTCTGCGCAAGAACCCAGACATCCGGAAGTCTTGCTTGCCTTTGTTCACAGATCACCTCAGGTGCATGACCCCGGTGCCGTTTTAAAGCAAGTTCAGATTCGTATTCTTTCACATGCCTTTCCGGACGAAAAGGGTACTAATAGTATAATGGTCCGGCATCTGTAAGGAAAGAGAGGATACAGCTTCCCTTAGATAAAAGCTGCAACCGCAGGGAGGCACGCACGCGTTACTTCCGTCTGGCTCGTGAATTGCTAGGTGTGTTATGTGGAAAGGGTGAAAGGTGTCATGAAGAGGCTGATCTTTTTTATTCTGGCTGCAGCGGCTTTATGCGGGTGCACAGAGGGAGGATCTTCCGGCAGTGGAAACGGCGGCACAGGGCCGGGAACGGACACGGGCACGGTCAGCTCCGACGTATCGGCCCCCACGCTCAGGCAGACTCTCCCTGCAAGCTGGGATGAGAACTGGTTCGGTTCTGCCGCTGTCTTTGACCTCGACCGGGACGGCGGCATGGAGATCATCGCGGGCAGGCACAGCGTGCTCTATGTCTGGAGCAGTGCAGGGACGCTTGCCTGGAGAGCCCCGGTGGGAGAAAACGCTGCATCGGCCAACGACCACGGCAGTTTCCGGCAGTACGCCGCTCCTGTGGTGGGCGACCTGGACGCAGACGGGTACGGAGAGATCGCAGTAGCCTACAGCAACAAGGTGGCCCTCTACGATCGTAATGGTCGGCTCGTGCCCGGGTGGCCGAAAGAGTTTCCCGGCACCTCAGGCGAGATTAGGTCCATAGCGGCGGATGACCTTGACCGTGACGGCATGATGGAGATCCTGGCCGTCAAGACGGGCGATGGGCCGGTGACCATGGTATGGCGCATCGACGGCAGCACCTTTCCGGGCTGGCCTCAGGTGGTAGGCTGCCCCGAGTGCAACGAATACGGGGGGTATAACCAGAACATAGGTTCGGCCGATCTCGATGGCGACGGAACCCCCGAGGTCGTGAGCACCTACGACTGCTGTTCCATAGGCGTCATGCATGCAGACGGTTCTCCTTTCGCCGCCGACCCCATGTTCGAAGGCCCGTACGCGAGCAGTGTGCCCATGTTCCATGATATCGGGCTCGCCCTGCAGGGCTGGGGGGCCGACGGAAACGACCGGGACGAGTTTACGGATTCGCCGCCCGTGTTCGGCGACCTCGATGGCGACGGCCTGCCCGAGATCATCCTCTATGCGGACCATGAAAAGGCAGGTGAGTACGTGAACAGGGGCAACTCGCTGTGGGCGTTGAACCCCGACATGACCCGGGTGCATGGATTCGAAGTCCCCATCTGCTCCGGTATGCCCCTGTACACCGGCTACGAAGACAACATCGTGCAGGTTGCCCCGGCGCCCGCCCTGGGCCGGATTGCGGATGACAGCCGGCCCGGGATCGTGGTCCCGTCCTATGACGGTTTGATGCGCTGCTTCTCACCTGATGGCACCACCCTGTGGTCTTATCGCTTCGATTCGGCCGGCGCTCCCTTCACCGGTGCATCCGGGGCGGTTATCGGCGACCTGAACCACGATGGCACGCCCGAGATTGTCTTTACCACGTATTCCACGGCCACAGATGTATCCAGCCTGATCATCCTCAATGCCGCAGGCCAGGCCCTGCATGTCATTCCCCTCCAGGGCAGGGGGAGCATGAGCCCGCCGACCCTGGCAGATGTGGATGGCGATGGAACCATCGAGATCGTCATTTCGCTGAAAGATACCCTGGGTTCGGGACAGGGCGGCGTACAGATCTGGGATGTGCCTTCAGCCCGGTCAGGACTCATGCCCTGGCCCACCGGCCGCGGCAACCTGCTGCGGAACGGCCGGGGAAGCTGAGGCTGCAGGGGGATTATCCGGAAGGTTTTATCCGGCTGCAGACGTCAGTCCTTGTCAGGGTCTTTCCCTACGGATTTCATCTCCTGATACCAGTCCTGGTCACCGTAGATCTTCTCCGAGCAGTCCGGGCAGAGGCTGTGGCTGAACTGGGCATGGGAGTGTTTTTCCACGTAGGACTCCACCTTCTCCCAGTAGCCGGAATCGTTCCTGATCTTGTGGCAGGAAGAGCAGATGGGCAGCAACCCGGTTAAAGTCTTCACCTCGTCAAGGGCCTTCCTAAGGCTTTCATTGGCCATGGAAAGCTCGTCAGCCCGCCTGGCCAGGGCCGCCTGGTCGCGGAACCTCCCATAACCGTACATGGCAAAGGCCAGGAGCATGAGAACAAGGATAATGATCCACTGGTTTCTGAAATCCTCGGTAATGGCCAGGACCTCTTCCTGGGGTGTGGAGACTGCCAGGCCCCACCGGGTCGTACCCAGTTCTATCGGGTAATAGACCGTGTTGATCAACCGGCCCTGATACGTGTATTTCGCCGTGCCGCTCCGGCCAGCCTGCATTTTTGCGCTCAGGGCCAGCACCTCGGGGGAATCCCTGAAGACCTCGGAGGCAATCCGGCCCACATATGACTCGTCAGGGTGATAGAGCAGGGTGCCGTCTCTTCCCACGAGCCAGGCGTGGCCGGTTTTACCGATCTTCACGGTGGAAAGGTATTTTCTGGTCATGACCTTGAAGGGCAGGAGGATGGACAGGCGCCCGTAAAAGGTCCCCTCATGCATTATCGGGACATGAACCGCCACTGCGGGGTATCCCTGGACGGCCACGAAGACGTCGCTGATGACCGGGGCGTTCGACCTGAAGATGTGCGGCAGGTTGTGCTTCTGATGCAGGACATTCTTCCCCAGCGCCTCGGGCACCACAGGGGCGGTATAGACGATATTGCCGTCCGCACTGATCCGGGTGACGGCCGAGATATCTTCACGGTGTCCCTCGAGATACTGGTCCATGAGGGTCCTGCCCTGGTCGTCCAGGTCCCTGATGTGCGGGTTGCCGGCCAGGGAGGACAGGAACTGCAGATCGTGATGGAAGACCGATTGTATGCTCAGGATGGCCTGCCGGGCATGGATTGTCTGCTGGGCATCGAGCTGCTGAATAGTCTTGTCTTCAACGGTACGATAGGTGGCATAGAGCAGGTACAGGCTCGCGATCAGCACCACGGCGGTAATGGCCAGGAAGACCTTGTTCTTCATGGAGTGTGCCCCTTTTCGAGACCTGATACATGGGATAATACGGGTGACATGTCCGTATTTCAAGGGTGAGGCCACAGCCGGTTGAACCGGATGGTTCTCCTTTTCAGCCTTATGCAATACAAAGGGGTGCTTCATGTTTAATTCTAAATATTTGTTGAGGTCTAGAGTGTTACGACTTATAATGCCAACGGAATTAATTTAATTTTAATGTAGAGGGGTGTTCATGTACGTCCATCTTTCAAGAACGTTATCCGTGGGGATTATTATCGTCACCTTGCTTTTTTCAGGGTGTGCTTTCTATCCCGTACCGCTGAATACCATGCGTAAAGACCTGGGACTCACCGGATACACCCCGCTGATGGCGGCATCCAGGCACGGTGATGACAGGCAGGTTGCAGAGGAGATAGGTAAAGGGTCAGATGTAAACGACAGGAATTATGATTACCTTCTGCTCATGACTCCTTTGCACTACGCGGCCCTTGGTGGCAAAATATCCCCGGATGAATATCGGTATATGGACAGGATCATTCCCTTAACCGGTGAAGACCGTGAGACCGCCATAAAGTACTTCGATGAGGGGCATGGAACGCAAGAGGCGTATGCAAAAATTTCAGAGAGGCTTCTGGCGGCCGGGGCGGATGCAAATGCAAAGAGCGATTGCCGTTCCACACCGTTACACTGTGCCGCTTTTGGAAATACCCCTGCAATAGCCGCAAGGCTAATCGAAGGCGGAGCGGATATTGAGGCCAAGACAGTCGATTCGTTGACCCCACTGCACTATGCCGCCCATGGTAATTCTCCCGGAACAGCCGAAGTTTTGATCAAGAAAGGGGCGGACCTGAACGCTGAAGTTGATGGCCTCAACGCATTGAGCATGGCCATGGACAAAGACAACCTCGATGTCTCTCGTGTGCTCATAGGAGCAGGCATTCAGATCAAAAAGCTCGATGCGAACCCCTATGCCTGCCTTCTAACGGCCAAGTCCTTCAAGGCCGCTGCCCTGTACCACGGTTCAAACGGCAACAAAGACAAGGCACGGGAGTGTTATCAGGCTGCAATCGAATATTTCGATATCGCATCCGGGAAATATGACACCGTGGCACTTTACAACACGGGTAAAATGGTGGGCATGCTGGCGGTGGGCGTTGTCACTGCAGGCAGTACATTGGGTTCATCGGCATCAGGTCAGTTTCTCGGCAATACAATCACCTCTGCGCGAAGCGATTACTCCTCCATCAGTGAATGCAACGAGAAGTCGGCATACTGCAAGAAGGAAAGCCAGGAATGCAGAAAAGCCCTGGAATAAAAGGGACATGGATATCTTCATTGTTACTAAGCGGGCAAGGGTGTCTATGAATGGCATATTAAGACTTTTGCATGGGTACTGTTTGAGATCACTCATTATGAATCCGGGGGAAGTGTCATGTTGAAAATAAGACTGGTTTGTCTTCTGATGATATCGGCCATGGTATTGACGGGATGCGCGGCGGTGAAGCCTGAACTGTACAAGCCGAAAGGGAAGATGGACAAACTGATCATGCCCCTTGAGCTTCAGGTGGATGATCTTGATAAATCAATACTTACCAGAGATGAATCGAGATTGATCATACACAGTGATTTTTCAGAGAATATCTTCACAAAATCGGTCGACCGCTATGGCCATGCGAAGATCAATATCAAGCGTGACGATTTTTTGAACATAGCCTGGACAATTGTGTCTGGTCTGTCCTTGTGCACGATTAACCTGTTCGGGATACCACTCGGGTCTCTCAATGTAGAAGTCACTATGGATGTAGAACTGCTGAATTCAAAGGACCAGTCGATAGCGAAATATTCAGTAACGGCCGACGATACTGAATACAGTGCGTTCTTGTGGGGATATAATTCCCTGCCACTCCGCCAGGCTGCACGTACCGTGGCGCTGAACAAGGCCTTGGCCCAACTGAAAAACAAGATCAATGCTGACGCAGAAGGCATCAATGAAAAACTGCTTGCAGCAGGGCCGATGAAACGCAATGGATATTCCCGGGTATCATCAGCTTATTAAGAGTGGGGGATATCATCCTTACAGGATATGAAGGCCCGGTTTCTCTCTGTCGAAGGGATTCGAAGCGTGAGGCAGGAAAGAGTGAACGGGAAGGTTTTCTTTTCGGGACACGTGCGATAATCAATCGGGAGGATCTCCATTTTGCCCTCTTTAGTCCATTGACTTGCCTCAACACGAATGTATTATGATGTCATTCAGTGCGCCTGTAATTTTATAACGTTACATGTTCAAGCGCCCGTCGATCAACACGAAGCTCGATTATCATGATGATGTCTGATCAGGGCGGCAGTGCAGAGACTTACATCCTTTTAAGGGGAAAGGCCATGGCACAGGAACAAAAGGGAGACGTCTATCGCGCCCTGGGAGAGAAGATCGACAGCCTCACGACACGGGCACCCTGGAACGAGGCCTTTCACAGCCTGCTGAAGGAGCTCTACACGGCAGAGGAGGCGGACGTGGTCGCCAGGATGCCTTACACCCTCTCGACGCTTGAGCGGATCTCGATGGTGACCGGGATGGACAAGACAAGGCTGAGCACCCTTCTGGAAAGGCTGTGCAGCAAGGGGCTGGTCATGGACATATGGAACCCCAGGGAAAATCAATACTACTACCTCACCTTGCCTTTAGCCATCGGGATCTTCGAGTTCACCATGATGAGGCAGGCAGGTGGTCTCAACACCAGGGAATGGGCGAGGCTCTTTCACAGATACATGCAGGAGGACGACTCATTCTATGCGGCTAACTTCTCCCACGGCGAAAGGCTTTCAGTCATGCGGGTCATCCCCGTTGAAGAGACCATCAACGCGGGCGGGGACATGGTGTTTCTCGATCATGAAAAAACCTCGTCAATCATCGATGGCGCCGAGCGGTTCGCCATCGGTCCATGCTCCTGCAGGGTCGAGAAGTCCCAGGTCGGCAAAAAGGAGTGCGACGGACCGCTGGAGTGCTGCAGTTCCTTCGACATGGGGGCCGACTTCCTGGTGAAGAACAACATGGCGCGCCCGGTCACGAAAGAGGAGATGATCGACAATTTCGCCAGGTCAAAGGACCTCGGCCTGGTATTCTGCGCGATCAACACCAGGAAGAATGTCACGGGGATCTGCCACTGCTGCAGGTGCTGCTGCGGGCTCCTTTCCGGGTGGAACAGGTTCGGCTACTCAAATTCGATTGTCACCTCCAGTTTCATCTCGACCGTGGACGAAGGGAAGTGCACGGGGTGCGGTAAATGCGTGGATGCATGTCCGGTCGGGGCCATGAGCCTTGTTTCCGCAAACGACCCGAAAAACAAAAAGAAAAAGAAGAGCTCCGTGAATCCTGAAATCTGCATAGGCTGCGCTCTGTGTGCATCGACTTGTACCCCCGGCGCCATTGAGATGAAAAAACGGGGCGAAAGGGTGATCCATCCGGAAACGATCTTCGAGATGTCGCTGCTCATGAGCCTGGAGAGGGGCACCCTGCAGAACCTGCTGTTCGACAACCCCCAGAGCGTTACCCAGAAATTCATGCGATCGTTCGTGGGCGGATTTTTGAAGCTGGCACCGGTGAAGAAGGCCCTCATGGGGGATGCGCTCAGGTCAAGATTCCTTAATTTCATGAAAAAGGGTGCCGAGGCCCAGGGCAAGGGATGGATGACCGAGATGTGAATGGATGAAGAATGGGCCGGTTGTTTTTTTAAGTCCGTGAGCGTGATGCATGATGGCATGAAGGCTCACTTTTCCCTGATTGTCTGGCCGGCAGGCTTTGTGTTGCCGGTTTTTACAAAAATAAATCTGTTGACGTGTCCTTACACACATTGATGCATACCTGAACTGATGATACTATGTGCATGCATGCTCCTGGGCTGCATGTATATGCAGCTCAGGTCTGGTCCATTTCCTGTCAATGGGGGTTCTTGTTATGCATGACACGATTGAAAGCCTGTTTTCTCCTGGATCAATAGCGCTCTACGGAATCCCGAGGGGGTTCAAGGCCGGCAAGGTCTTCTTCCTGGGGCTCCTGGACCAGGGCTTCAAGGGACCCATCTACCTCATTCACCCGAGTGCTTCCGAGATCGACGGCTACAGGACATACAGGAACCTTGATGCGGTGCAGGGCCAGGTGGACCTGGTCATCATCATGTCGCCCAAAGAGACGGTCTTTGATGTGCTGGCCGAATGCTCCAGAAAGAAGGTGAAAGCGGTGATCCTCTACACCTCGGGGTTTTCCGAGCTGGGAGGGGCTGACGGGCGCGAAGACGAGGCGCGCATGAGGCGCATGGCGCACGAAGGGGGATTGCGCATCCTGGGGCCCAACTGCATGGGTGTCTACTCGCCGGGCTCGCGGATCGCACCTTTCCCCGGCATGCCCAGGACTTCCGGGAAGCTTGGGTTCATCAGCCAGAGCGGTTCGCTGGTGAACCTGTTCGTGAACCTCTGCTCTGCCAAGGGGCTCTTCTTCAGCCATGTCGCCAGCAGCGGCAACGGCGCTGACGTCGAACTGGCAGACCTGCTGGCATGGATGGGTAAAGATGAGCAGACCGCTGTCATCTGCACCTACTGCGAGGGTGTGCGCGATATGCACGGGCTGCTCGATGCCCTGAGGGAGACGACGTCCGTGAAGCCCGTGATCATGTGGAAGGTGGGGCTCACGACAGCTGGTTCCAGGGCCGCCGCATCCCACACCGGTGCGCTGACAGGGCAGGGCGAGTTGTGGAAGAGCCTGTTCAGGCAGTTCCACATCCTGGACGTGTGCGACATCGAGGAGATGTGCGACCTGGCCATGGCCTTCTACCACATGGGGCCTGGCGGACAGGGCCGGGTGGCCATCGTGTCCGGCCCCGGCGGACCAGCGGTGTCTGCGGCCGATGCGGTGGAGAGAAACGGCCTTGTCATGGCGAGGCTCTCCCGGGAGAGTATCCGCAGACTGAAGGAGTTGCTTCCGCCTACGGGCACCTCATGGGCAAACCCCATCGACGTGGGGCTGAGCGCATCCTTCGACCTCCGGCTCTACCAGGAGGCCCTCGAAATAATCCTTGATGACAATGGGGTGGATGCCGTGGTCATGCTCGGGGGAGGTGCCTCGACGGACATGAGCGCGGACTACGTACAGGGGCTCATCCGGGCAAGGGAACGTTCGGATAAACACATCATGGCCATTGCATATCCAGGGTTCGTCCAGATCGACCAGTCCGAGCTGCTGGGGCCCCTGCACGAAAACGGGGTCCCCGTGTACCCCACACCCGAGAGGGCGCTGAAGGCGTATGCGAGGATGTGTGCGTACTATCGGTTTCGGGCAGTGCAGGGCTGATGACAGGGCATGCAGGGATGTTGAGACACATGTGGTGGGGCCGGGTTGCGTTAACCTCGCATGGCCGTATACCGCTGTCATCGTGTGCTGGATAGAGTCATCTCTGCATTGTATCCGAATGACCGACTGGCTCACTTAGGACCGGGCGGTGTGCGGATCTGGGGCGTGACCCCGGCCGGGACAGGCTGCATGCCATGACCCACCGGCCGCGGCAGCCTGCTGCAAAACGGCCGGGGAAACTGAATCCCGTTGCCTGCCACTGCCACGTCGCGGACAGGTCAATACATCTCATACACCTTTGCTTCCCATGGGAATAAAGGTTCCCTGCCGGCCCAGTATTGAGGCACCTGCCGGACCTGGGTGACCTCACGCCACTGCTTCCCTGAAGGGGTAGCAGGCCAGTTGCCCACGATATACTCGGGCCCGGGCGTATGGCAGTCTGAAAAGTTGGCCACCACGACCACGAGATTGTGTATGCCCGGTATCCCGCGCACCCAGGCCATGATCCTCCGGCCCTGCTCGAAGTCCATGTGGATGAACTCGGTGTCATTGACGCCGAGCGCCGCCGAGGATGTCCTCAGCCGTACCAGGCGGGCAACGTACTGGAACACACGTGATCTCCAGGGGTCACTCTTCCTGGCATAGTTGACGGGGTCAATCTGTTTTGCGGGGTGCACGGCAGGGCGGTCATGCTGGTCGCAGAACTCTTCACCCGCAAGGATCATGGGAACGCCCACCGCAGTCAAGAGGCACACATGCGCCAGTTTGGCCCGCTGTTCCTTTTCGTAGATGCCGCACCCCTGGAGAAAATCATGGAGGCGTTCCTTGCGGTAGCCCTGGGTGTCATGCGATGTGATGTAATTGATGGACTGGGCCCCGTCTTTGAAACCGATCAGGCGGCAGTCGATCATCCTGCGGACAGTCCACTCAAAGTCCTCACCCTGGAGCGATTCGCCGATGACGGCCGAGCGTACCCGGCTCTGGAAATGTTCATTCCAGAGGGCATTGACACAGCCCTGGGCGATGAGTTCGAGGGGGACATGGAGCTCCTCTCCGATGACAAGGAACCTGGCGTCACAGTGTGCGCGGGGCATGGAGGAATATCTCGACGCGAAGAGGGCCCTGGAGCTTTCGTTGAACCCTCTGATGAAGTCCCAGTTGGCGATGTTGTTCAGGCTGTCGAGCCTGAGGCCGTCGACGTGGAAATCCGACATCCATCGCTCCAGATGGGCGAGATGGAACTGCCGGGCAGGGCATATGGGACCGGACATCCCGGTTTCGGGGTCGTAGCCGTTTACCGTCTTTACATAGCGCCAGCTCTGGCCGCCGAATCCGTCGCGGAGCTCATTTGTCCGGCTCGACTGATAGGAATCCGGATTGTCCTGCTCGTCACCGGGCTGAATGTGGAAATCAGGATAGCTGATCTGGACATAGGGATCATGTCCGAACGCCAGCACGACATCCGTGAAGAAGCGTATCCCCATGGCATGGCATGTGCTGACAAGGGCCGTCAGGTCGGACGTCGCGGTGGGCGACTGATTCCCGCTCGGAAAGCCCAGGTCGTAATCGGGCGCAAAGTAGTGGGCGGTCGCATACCCCCACTCGCGGCGCGCCCTGGTGTCGGCGGGTGGGAGCAGCTCCAGGGCATTGATGCCGAGCTGCACGAGGATCTCCCCGGCATTCACCTCGGGCAGGTCGCTGAAATTGGCGCCTGGCGCCGCCTGGTTCAGGAGCGCGAGTACGTCCCTGAAGGTGCCGACATCCCGTTCGGCGGGGTTGGAGCCTTCGATGCCGGCGCGCGACCACGATGTGGGCAGTTCGTATATGACCAGCTGATTGTTGGGCGTCAGCGTGGCGAGCGCGGGCGGACCGCCTGGAGATGCCGTTTCACCCCCGGGGTCGCAGGGGACCAGCTTCCCGGCATCCATCTTGATGACTGAGGCCGGCTGGGAGCCAGATGAGGACAGGATCCGGTAATCGACGGTGTAGGCAATGGGGTCGGTGCAGAGCATGGTGCTGTTCGGCACGGACGGGTGATCGACCCTGAACCAGTAGTGATAGATGCCGCCGGACAGGCCGAGCGAGGTGCATTCGAGCTCCCACAGCCCCGGGTGGGACCCCGGCATGAGCGGCTGTGCGACCAGTTGCGAAAAGGCCGGCGGATTGCCGGGGACCATTGTCCCAAGGACGAGAACGGGTGCAGTCGGGCCTTGGGGCTTCCAGAGGACGAAGTGTGTTGTTCGACGTTTCAAAAGATCAAATGACATGGGTAACCTCCTTTTTCTGTCATGACAAGGTATGGATAGGCCGGGTCATGATGGGATGCAGATGAACAGGGAATATAATAACGGCCAGGGAGAGCCCGGTCAATCGGGGGGATGGATTATATGGCGATGCAGCCACCACATGATTGTCGGGGCCGTACATGACAGGAGGTTTTCAGCAACTAAGTGAAAGGACATTTATGTATATTAGCAATATCCAGAAGGATTGCCAAAATTGATCTGTTCTCCTTTTATCTCATGGGATATACTGCCATAAACTTGATGTGTACTTGTGATTGGAAAATTGAGGAGGGCTTATGTCTTCTTCTTATAACACCAGCATCGAGTACGTTCTGAGCCGGATTTATACAATACGGGGATTGAGGGTCATGATCGATGAAGACCTGGCTGCCTCTATGGCGTGCCAACCAAACGTTTTAATGAGCAGGTCAAACGGAATATTGCACGATTCCCTGGAGACTTTTTGTTCCAACTTACGCCTGACGAGTATATTTCTTTGAGGTCGCAAAAAGCGACCTCAAAGGCAGGACGTGGAGGTCGCCGCTATTTACCATATGCATTCACTGAGCATGGTGCAATCATGGCAGCCACTATTTTAAATACCCCAAGGGCGGTTGAGATGAGCGTGTTTGTAGTCAGGGCCTTCGTGCGTCTGCGGGAACTGCTCTTGACGAATAAGCAGCTGGCATTGAAACTAGGGGAACTTGATCAAAAGGTAATGTCTCACGACAGGGACATCTCAATGATCATCAACGCTATACAGCAGCTCATGACTGCGCCTGTGAGAAAGAAGCGTCAGATAGGATTTTTATCAACGCCGGGTGATGAGAAGTAAATCGCCTTTGTGACCACATCCGACATCAGAGATGGCCCTCCATCAAGCTATATTGAAAGTTTCCTCATGGCATACAACCCAAATATAAAGCCCTGACAATCGCGGCGCGGTGAAGCGCTCTTCTATCAGGGGCGATTGCCAGGGCTGTTTTCTAATTCCACGCACGGATATCTCGCAAAAACCTGCTAAGATCTCTTGACATGCTATGTGCAATCGTGCAATCTGAATGCATAATTACACAATTGAGGTGATCATGGACATATACATTGAAAGATCCCTCCAGCCGGTATTGAAAAAGGCCGCAAGGGAGTTTCCCGCAGTGGTCCTGACCGGACCCAGGCAGTCCGGCAAAACCACACTACTCAAGCATTTGTTCGGCAGGAGCCACCGTTATGTGTCCCTCGAGGCACCGGATGTGCGGTCGGCTGCACTCTCTGACCCCCGCGGGTTTCTCGATATCTACGGACCTCCGGTCATCCTGGATGAGGTCCAGTATGCTCCTGAACTGCTGCCGTATATCAAGGAAAGTATAGACAGCGAGCGGTCGCGAAAGGGCCGATACCTGATAACCGGATCACAGAACCTCATGCTCATGAGGCGGGTGACGGAGTCCCTTGCAGGACGGAGCGCAATATTGAGGCTGCTGCCGCTTTCATACAGCGAGCTGGACCACAATCCCCTCTCAAGGCTCCCCTGGGAACGGGGCCGTGTTGCGCAGAAACGTGAAGTGCCTATTCAGGACCTCTGGAAGCAGTTTCTCAGGGGCGGATACCCCGAGCTTGCCGTAGAGCCCACTCGAAGTCAGGCGCTGTGGTTTTCCAGTTATGTTCAAACGTATCTCGAACGTGATGTCAGGGGACTCAAGCAGATCGGTGACCTATCCGGGTTCCAGAACTTCCTGCGCGTACTGGCTTCCCGCAGTTCCCAACTGCTCAACCTCACGGATGTCTCGAGGGACTTAGGCATTGCGGTGAACACGGCAAAGGCCTGGCTTTCGGTGCTGGAAGCGACCTTTCAGGTCATCGTTCTTCGACCGTACTTCGAGAACATGGGCAAACGCCTCGTGAAGACACCTAAGGTGTACTTCACCGATGTGGGCCTGCTCTGTTACCTGACAGGACTCAGCGACCCGGCCCACGCCTCTGCAGGACCACTGGCCGGGGCCATCGTCGAGACTGCTGTCATCTCAGAGCTTGTCAAGAGGTCGTTCCACAGTGGTTTCGAACCGCGCCTGTACTTCTGGCGGACAACCCATGGAAAGGAAGTGGATATCGTCATCGAACACCAGGGACGGCTCATCCCCGTAGAGGTAAAGCAGACCGCCACACCAAGGCCTCCAATGGCAAAGGGCCTTATCTCGTTCATGGAAGACTATTCCGCCAAGGCAGATAAAGGCTGGCTCGTCCATCTAGGCAGTAAATCCCTGCCGTTGTCGCCCAACATCACGGCAATCCCATTTCATGCATTATGAGTTCATGCCGTGCGTGAAAAGGGATATACTATGCCCGCATTTGATGTCATGCACGGAGGCGTTACCTTGCCAGGTCTGAGACTCATCGAGAGCAACCGGTTGGAGGTCCTTTCACAGGCCCTTGCCGCGGCTTTGTCCTCTCCGCTCTCCTCGCCGCTTACCCCCGAGGTCATCGTGGTGCAGAGCCGGGGCATGCAGCGCTGGCTGTCCATGGAGCTGGCGGCAAGCAGCGGGGTATGCGCGAATGTCTCCTGGCCGTTCCCCAACGCCTTTGTGCTGGACATGTTCTCGCGCGTCCTGCCCGGGGTCACGCAGCCCGCTCTGTTCGAGAAGGATGCGTTGATGCTGCGCATCATGGACTGTCTGCCCGGGCTCCTGGACTTAAGCTCCTTCGGACGGGTCAGGGACTACCTTAAGGGCGACACCGCGGGCATGAAGCTCTACCAGTTCAGCGCCATGATGGCGAACATCTATGACCAGTACGTCATATTCAGGCCCGAGCTGGTGCTCGGGTGGGAAGAGGGCAGCGGTGCGGCCAGGGCTTATCCCGAGGACTGGCAGGCTGTTCTCTGGAACAGGATTATCGAGGGGCACGAGGCGAACCACCGCGCCCGGCTCAAGCAGCTCTTCATGCAGGGGCTTGCGCGTTCGGATGGGTCGAGGCTGCCCGAGCGGGTATCCGTCTTCGGCATCTCCTACCTGCCTGCATTCCACCTGGAGGTGCTCAAGGGGCTGTCTGAGAAGATCAATGTCAGCATCTACTGTCTGAACCCGTGCAGGGAATACTGGGCTGACATAATTCCGGAGAGGCGCATCAGCCGGGTTGCTGCCAGGGCGCCGGAGGCTGAACTGCACA
The DNA here is from genome assembly GCA_964600235.1 of uncultured Bacteriovoracaceae bacterium. Classification (GTDB taxonomy): domain Bacteria; phylum Desulfobacterota; class Desulfomonilia; order UBA1062; family UBA1062; genus MWEI01. Next base: position 183,683 of record CAZRIV010000002.1, read on the forward strand.
TGGAAACCGGAAATGAACTGCTGGCGACCTGGGGCAAGCTCGGCAGGAACTTCCTGGACATGGTCATGGGCCTGGACCCCGAGCAGGTGGACCTGTTCGAGGAAGGTGAAGGCAGCACCATGCTGGCACAGGTCCAGGACGCGATCCTGAACCTGAGGGACCTGAGCGGGGAGGGCATGGCTGAAGTGGGGCCGGGCGACCGCTCCATCCAGGTGCACTCCTGCCACAGCCCCATGCGGGAGGTGGAGGTGCTGCTGGACACGCTGCTGGATCTGTTCGAGAAGGACTCACGCCTGGAGCCCAGAGACGTGCTGGTCATGGCGCCCGACATAGAGGCCTATGCGCCCTTTATACGCGCCGTGTTCGACATGGACAGGGACGATGGCCGCCGCATGCCCTACAGCATCTCGGATGGGTCGTTCAGGCGCAGCTCCCAGCTGGCCGATGCCCTCATGGCACTCCTCGACCTTCCAGGCCGGCGCTTCGAGGCGTCGTACGTCATGGACCTGCTGGACAGGGAGCCGGTAAAAGCCCGGTTCGGCCTGGACGAAGGGGCCCTGCGAAAGATCCATGCCTGGGTGGCTGGTTCGGGCATCCGGTGGGGCAGGGACGGCAGGGAGAAAGAGGCCATGGGCCTGCCCGGGTTCGAAGAGAACACCTGGGAATTCGGGTTGAAGCGGCTTTTGCTGGGCTATGCCATGGCCGGTGACGCCCTGTTTGCGGGCATTGCTCCCATGACCGAGATGGACCCTGCCTCGGCAGCGCTGCTGGGCAGCTTTATGGAATTTGTGGAGAGGCTCTTTGCGGCTGTGGAAGACCTCAGACGGGAGCGGGGGCTTGGCGAGTGGTCTGAGAAGCTCCTGGAGGTCATCGACGGCCTGTTCGCTGTTGACGACGACGGCGTGCAGGAGCTGCTCCGGTTGAAGTCCGCGGTGCGTGGACTGGAGAAGACAGGCAGGGATGCCTCCTTTACGGGCACTCTGGGCATCGACGTGGTGCGGCAGCACCTGGCCAGGGCCTTTGGCTCCGCCGCGGAAGGGGCGGGTTTCCTGGATCGCGGGGTCACCTTCTGCTCAATGCTGCCCATGCGGAGCATCCCGTTCAAGGTGATCTGCCTTCTGGGCATGAACCACGAGGCATTCCCCAGGAGGGACTACTTAAGCGGGCTCGACCTCGTGGCCATGAAGCCGAAGAAGGGCGACCGCTCCAGGCGCGAGGACGACCTCTACCTGTTCCTGGAGGCACTGCTCTCGGCCCGGGACGTGCTGGTCATCAGCTACATCGGCCAGGGCATCCAGGACAACGCCCTTATCCCGCCGTCGGTGGTGGTGAGCAGCCTGCTGGAATACCTGGACCGGGCCTTCAAGGCGGCCGATGGAAAGGTGAGCAAGGCCGTGGTGGTGAAGCACTGCCTCCAGGCCTTCAATCCCAGGTACTTCTTAGAAGGAACGGGCCTGTTCAGCTATTCGAAGGACAATGCCCTGGCGGCCCGGGCTCTTCGTGCCGGGCCGGCGGCAAGGCCGGAAAGGAAGGCGCTTGGCGGCGTGCCTGATGAGCCGTGGCGCAGTGTTGATCTGGAGCGCCTGCTCGAGTTCTTCAGGGGACCGGCCCGGTTCTTCCTGAAGCACCGCCTGGGCGTCATGTTGCCCCGCGAGGAGGAGGCCGTGCTCGACCGGGAGCCCTTCACGCTTACCGGCCTGGAGCGCTACAGCCTGCAGCAGCGGGTACTCAGAGAGAGGCTCGCGGGCGAGGGTGTGGAGACGGACCTGGCGAGGCTCAGGGCCGAGGGTGTGCTGCCCCACGGGGTGCCGGGCGAGCTGACGCTCTCGGGTATGGCCCACGAGATAGATGCATTCCTGCCTCTCATAACACAGGCCATGGCAGGCAGGCAGTTCGAGAAGACGAGTGTTGCCGTGGCAGTGGACGGATTCACGGTGAGCGGGGTTGTGGACAGCATCGGCGGCACCGGGTTCCTCTCGTTCCGCTATGCCAGGACCACGCCTTTAGATCTTCTGAGGGCCTGGTTGAGCACGCTCCTACTCCAGGCCGTGCATCCGGGTGTGGAGATGGCAGGCATGCACATCCACAAGGAGGGGCTGGTGCGGTTCGCTCCGGTCAATGAGCCGCTCGCGGTTCTCAAGGGGCTGCTGGGCGTATACCGGCAGGGACTGAGCGGACCTGTGCACTTTTTCCCCAGAAGCTCACTCGCCTATGCCCAGTCCTGGAAGAAATATGCCAGCCAGGAACGGGCCATGCAGGATGCGCGCAAGCAGTGGGAGGGCACCTGGGACCTGGGCGGCGAGTCAGGGGATGCGTCTTCCCACCTTTGCTTTGCAGGCGCGGATCCACTGGACGGCGGGTTCCGGGACCTGGCCACGGCAGTATTCGGGCCGCTCCTTGAAAGCATGGAGGCGAAGTGATGGCACAGCCCCTTGACCTCATGGCAATAGACCTGTCCGGCACGCACCTGATCGAGGCGAGCGCGGGCACGGGCAAGACCTACACCATTGCCTCGCTCTTTCTGAGGCTGCTGCTGGAGCAGAAAATAGAAGTGGAGAATATCCTGGTGGTCACCTACACCGTGCCCGCCACGGACGAGCTCAAGAACAGGATCCGCGCCAGGCTTCGTCAGGCACGGGAGGATTTTGCCCAGGGGAGTTCCCATGACCCCTTCATGGCCCGGCTCATGGAGAGGGTCGGCAACGAGGCCCATACCATCGGTGTCCTGGACGGCGCCCTGGCAAGGTTCGACGAGACCGCCATCTCCACCATCCACGGCTTCTGCCAGCGCATGCTCAAAGAAATGGCCTTCGAGACCGCAAGCCCCTTCGAAACCGAGCTGGTGACCGACCAGTCGGACCTGGTGGCCTCTGCGGCCGAGGACTTCTTTCGCGCACACATAACGGCGCACAGCGTGCCGGAGTTCATCGCCTTCTGCAGAAACCGTGGCGTGAGCCCGGAGTGGTTCATGAGGTTATCGGCCAAGCAGAACCTCTCGGCCCGGATCATCCCCGAGGGTGAGGGCCATGCAGATACAGATAGTATGGAGGCCCGGATCGGTGCGTACCGCCTGGCCTTCGAGGGACTGGCTGCTGCCTGGCCGCAGGCAAAGCTTGAGGTGGAGCGGCTCGTGTGCGACACGGACGTAATCAAACAGAACATACTCAAGCTCAGCCGGATCCCGGGGTATCTCGAAGAGATAGACCGTTTTCTTGCCATGGGCCCTGTCATGCTGCCCGATGCCGGCTGCCTGTCCAGGTTCACGGCCGACGCCGTGGCCAAGGCCACGAAGAAGGGACTGACCGTACCGGAACATGAGGCCTTCGCCCTGTGCGGGGCACTGCTCCGGGCTTCAACCGAGCTGGAAGCCGCCATGGAAGGGACTCTCACCGGCCTCAAGGCGGCCTTCCTCTCCTTCCTGGTACATGACCTCGAACGCCGCAAGGCCACCTACGGCCTCGTGCACTACGACGACCTGCTGCTCAAGGTGCACCGTGCGATCCTGGCCCCAGGCGGCGATGCCCTGGCAGCTGCAGTGGGGCACAGGTTCAAGGCGGCCCTTATCGACGAGTTCCAGGACACGGACCTGCTGCAGTACGAGATCTTCACAAGATGTTTTGCTGCCTCGACCCTGTTCTTCATCGGCGACCCCAAGCAGGCCGTGTACAGCTTCAGGGGCGCGGACGTGTTCACCTACGCCCGGGCCGCCTCTGCAGTTAACGAGGCTGACAAGCACACCCTGATCCACAACTGGCGTAGCGAACCCGATCTGATACAGGCTCTTAACGCGGTGTTCTCGCACGCAGCAGAACCCTTCGTGTTCGACTGGATCGGCTTCGAGCCAGCCTTGCCGGCAGACAAACCCGAGAGGAAGACCCTCACCGGCCTTGAGGACGGTCCGCTCATGGTCTGGTACCTGGACCAGGGCGAGGAGACAGGGCTCACGGTGGAGCGTGCCAATGCCGAGGTGTGCAGGGCTACGGCCTTCGAGATCTCCCGGCTATTGAACCTTGCAGGAGCCGATGCCGTGGAGATAGGCAACGTTCGAATAAAGCCATCTGACATGGCCGTGCTCGTGCGCACCAATAAAGAGGCCCGCATGGTACGCGATGCCCTGAGTGCAGCACTCATCCCCTGCGTGCTCTACAGCGACGAGAACGTGTTCTTCTCGAGAGAGGCTCTTGAGATGGAGGTGCTGCTGGCCGCCCTGTTCGAGCCGCAGCAAGAGGGGCTCGTGCGTGCTGCGCTCATGACCCGCATCATAGGCCTGGATGCGGCCGACATCGACGTGCTGGCCTTTGATGAGGCAGCCTGGGAGGGCTGGGTCGCCCTGTTCCGCTCCTGGCACGATCTCTGGGCGCGCCTGGGGTTCACGCCCATGATCCGCACCCTGCTGGATGCCCAGGGGGTGCGCCGGCGTCTGCTGGGCATTGAGGCTGGCGAGCGCTCGCTGACCAACGTGCTCCACCTTGCCGAGCTCCTGGGCAGGGCTCAAGCCATGGAGAAACTCGGCATGCAGGGGCTGAGGAAGTGGCTCGCCGAGCGCAGGGACCCGGCGCTGCCGATCAGCGACGAGTACCAGCTCAGGCTCGAGAGCGACGAGGACGCGGTGAAGATCATGACCGTGCACAAGAGCAAGGGCCTGGAGTTCCCTATCGTGTTCTGCCCCTTTGCCTGGGGCGCGCCGAGGCAGGAAAGGGGGGAAGGCGTGGTGTTCCATGACGAAGGGTCCAACCCTGTACTGGACCTGGGCTCCGTTGATATGGACGACCACCGTGCACGCTCTGCCAGGGAGGGCCTGGCAGAAAGCGTGCGGCTCCTCTACGTGGCGCTTACCCGGGCGAAAAACCGGTGCTACGTGGCCCTGGCAGCGGTGAAGAAGGCCGAGGGGTCGGCCATGGCGCATCTCATGAAGGGCCACAACGGCTCTGACCTCCAGCAGGGCCTGGGTGAGCTGATTGAGAGGTCGGCGGGACGCGCCCAGGTGAAGCTCCTGCCCAGAGAAGAGCCCCATGTGTTCCATGGCGTAGGGTCATCAGGGGCTGAACCTGCGCAGAGGATCTTCAGGGGTGAGATTGACCGCAGATGGGGCATGGCCAGCTACACCTCGTTCATCAAGGGCCTGCACAAAGGCAGTGACGCCGCTGACCGGGACACCCTGCTGCAGCCTGTGAAAGAAGAGGTGAGCAAAAAGGAGGAGCGTGCAAAAGACATCTTCTCCTTCCCCAGGGGTGCACGGGCAGGCACGCTCCTGCACGCGGTCTTCGAGAAGCTGGACTTCACGGCGGATGAGGATATCGTGCGGGCCGAGGTTGAGGAAACGCTCCACAACAATGGATTCGACACTGCATGGGCGGATATACTCACCGGCATGGTCAGGAAGGTCCTCTCTGCAGACCTGGCAGGGGTACGACTTGGGCTGGTGAAGAGAGATCAGAGACTCACCGAGCTGGAGTTCCTGTTCCCCCTCAAGCCGCTCACACCCGCGGACCTGGATGAGGCCCTCAAAGGCTGCATGCCTGGCGGCATCCCGGTGCCGGGACCCCGCTTCACCTTCGACCCGGTCAAGGGCTTCCTTAGGGGCTTCATGGACCTGGTCTTCAACCATGAAGGCAGGTATTACCTCATCGACTGGAAATCCAACCACCTGGGAGACAAGGTGGAGGACTACCACCCCCATGCTCTGCTCAATTCCATGGTAAAAGACGGCTACGTGCTCCAGTACCACCTCTACTGTGTGGCGCTGCACCGGTACCTGTCCAACCGCCTGGAGGGGTATGCCTATAAAGAGCACTTCGGCGGGGTTTTCTACGTGTACCTGAGGGGCGTGGATCCGGCAAGGGGGTCGGAGTACGGCATATTCAGGGCAAAGCCGGAAAAGGAAACGATCGATCAGCTCTCCCGTGCGCTCATGGACTATGAACAGTGAAGAACCTGCACAGGATGATGATGAAACGTGAAAAAACCTACCTCTTCAAGATGGGTAAATACATCAAGCCGGGTATCCGGCTTGATGTATTTACCCATCTTGAAGAGGCCAAGTCGAAGACTTGCAAAAAGCACAAATGAATATCTCTTTGCACAATAACTTGAAGGGAAAAAGTGAAGATGCCTAAAGACCCATCAGCAATCCTGACAGGATCAGATTTCCCCGCCGGGCTGCCCGAAGACATCTTCGCCCCCATCGACCTGCACTTCGCCCGGTTCATCATGCGGATCTCAAACTCGAAGAAACGCGAACTCGCCCTCGCAGCAGCCCTTGTGAGCAGGCTGGGCAGTGAAGGGCACACCTGCCTGGACCTCAACAGTCCTCTCGGCTCCGTTTCTGTTGAAGATGTGTCGGGGCCTGACATGGATCTGCCTGATCCCGTTGCGTGGATAGCAGCGCTGAGGGCCGAGCCTGTGGTGGGCACCCCGGGAGAATTTCGCCCCCTGATCCTGGACGCTGCGGGCAGGTTATATTTTCACCGAGCCTTCATGGAAGAGCGGATGCTTGCAGAAAAGCTGCTCAATATGAACGCACAGAAAAGGGAATTCGATGAAAACAGGCTCCGGGAATCCATGAAGGGGTTTTTCCGGGAAGCCGAGCCGCCCCAGAAGATCGCCGCTCTCATGGCCGCAACCAGGTCCCTGTGCGTTATCACGGGCGGACCGGGAACAGGCAAGACCACGCTGGTTTGCAGGATACTGGCCCTGCTCCTCGATATGGAGCCGAACCTGAAGATCGCCCTGGCAGCACCAACGGGCAAGGCCGCACGAAGGATTGCGGAATCCATCCAGGCGGGGACTGAAAGGCTGGACTGCCCGGCCGGGCTCAAGGAAAAGATCCCGCATGAGGCCTCAACCCTGCACAGGCTCCTGGGTTTCAGCACAGGCTCGACGCGGCCCCGCTACCGTATGGGCAACCCGCTGAACGCCGATGTGGTGGTCATCGACGAGGCCTCCATGGCCGATTTGGCCCTCATGGCGAACCTGGTGCAGGCGCTGAAGGAAGGTTCCCGGCTCATCCTCCTGGGCGACAGGAACCAGCTGGCGTCCGTGGCTGCAGGCTACGTGCTGGGCGATATCTGCGACACGGGCCGGACCCATGCCTACTCTAAGGACTTTGCAGGACTGGCGGGGCGTGTTGCCGGATGCAAGGCGAATTCAGCAGGCCTCGAAGGCATGCAGGATTCCCTGGTGGAGCTCACCAGAACCTACCGCTTCCGTGAAGACAGCCCCATCTTCACCTTGAGCGCTGCCGTCAATGAGGGGGATGCTGCAAAGAGCCGGGAGATCCTGCGGTCCTGCTCAGGTGACGGGCTTTGCGCCCGGGGCCTGCCGCGTCCCGAGGCGCTGCGCCAAGAGCTGCAGGATGCCATAATCAGCGGGTACAAGGGTTTTCTCTCTTCAAACGATCCAGGGGAGCGCCTGAACCTCTTCGATACCTTCCGGGTGCTCTGCCCGGTGCGGGAAGGGCCCTACGGGGTGAAGGCCATGAACCGTTTGATCCAGGACATCCTGGCCGCTTCGGGGCTTCTGGAGCCGGCCGGGCTGCACTACAGCGGCCGGCCCATACTCGTAACGGAGAACGACTATTCCCTGCGCCTCTTCAACGGCGATACCGGGACCATCACGAGGGATGAAGGCGGCGAGCTCCGCGCCTGCTTCCACGACAAGGACGGCATGGTCCGGATGATCTCCCCCATGCGCCTGCCCGCCCACGAGACCGCATTCGCCATGACCGTGCACAAGAGCCAGGGCTCGGAGTTCGATCGCGTAATGCTCGTGCTTCCCGACCGAGATTCCCCGGTGCTCACCCGGGAGCTCATCTATACGGCCATCACCCGGGCCCGTGTGGCCATCGAGATCCGTACGGACCATGATGTCTTTGCACGATCTGTCGAGCGCAGGACCCTCCGCAGTTCCGGCCTGAACGACCTGCTCTGGGGGCCGCGACATGCCTGATAATGCCATTTTTATATTTATCTGCCCCACGACAGAAATCTGCTCAAAAGGAGCCAGTATCCAGGCAGGACGTTCATGCCCAGGAAGACATCCTGGAAACTGATGAGGACAGTCATTGTTATTAAGGGCTTATCAGGCCATATTCCCCATTCTATTTTCAGGGCAGGAACTCTAAGAAATGCCTGATGAAATACCGATAAAGTGCATACCTGCAGGACCAGTATATGCAGGGCACAGCAATAAGGGAAATTTCCGGGAGAACATGATGAGCAAAAAGCCGACAAAGGCGGATCTGGAACAGAAGATTCAGGAACTGGAGCAGGAGAACCGCTCTGTCAGGGAAGCGGCCAGGCAGACCGAGGAGCGCTATCAGTCGCTCTTTGCGCATTCCGTGGAGATGTTCTATGTCCACGATTTCGAGGGCCGTTTCCTGGACGCCAATGACAAGGCCCTGGAGATGCTCGGGTACACGCGCGACGAGATCCCTCAGCACAATCTGGCATCCATTATCTTCCCAGAGGATCTTCCGGCGGCAGTACGGCTCTTCAATGAGATGAAGACCGCAGGGTTCCAGAAAGAGCCCTCGGAATACCGGCTCAGGAGGAAAGACGGCAGTGTTGTCTGGGTGGAGGCCAGCTCCTCGGTCATCTACCGGAACGGCATGGCGTATGCGGTCCAGGGCATTGCCCGCGACATCACTTCACGCAAGCTGGCGGATGAGAAGCTCCGTCTGAGCGAGGAAAAGCAGCGTAAGATCCTGGAGAGCATAGAGGAGGCGTACTACGAGTTCGATCTCAAGGGCAACCTGACCTACTGTAACAGCGTCGCATACACCATGCTGGGATATGAACCCCAGGAGATGACAGGGGTGAATTTCCGGAAATTCACTACGCCCGAGACAACAGCGCTCATGCTCGAGATCTTCCGCAGGATCTACGAGACCGGCAATCCGGAGCGGCTCGTGGATTACGAGGTGATCTGCAAGGACGGGTCACTGCGCAACCACGAACTGTCCGCAGGGCTCACGCGGGATGAGGCGGGGAGGCCGTGCGGGTTTCATGTGCTCGTGCATGATATAACCCCTCGAAAACAGGCCGAAGAACGATTGAAGGAGAGCGAGGAGCACTACCGGAGCATCCTGGAGTCCATGGAGGAGGCGTACTATGAAGTGGACCTGGGGGGTAACCTCACCTTCTTCAACCCGAGGGCCGGGCAGTCCCTGGGTCTGAGCGACGATGTCCTCAAGGGTTTGAATTTCCGGAAATACATGGATGAGGCCAATGCGAAAAAGGTCTTCAATGCCTATCACCAGGTCTTCCTCACCGGAGAACCCATTACAGGGGTTGACTGGGAGCTCTTCGACAAAGATGGGCATAAGATCACAGTGGAGGCATCGGTCTCACTCAGAAAGGATGCACAGGGAACCCCCATGGGGTTCAGGGGGGTGGTCCGGGATGTCACCCAGAGGAAAAAGGCGGAAGACGCCCTGCGCGCCAGCGAGGAAAAATACCGGGGCATCCTGGAGAGCATGCAGGAGTCGTACTTCGAGGTGGACCTGGGGGGCAACTTCACCTTTTTCAATGAAGCGGCCATGACAATGTCTGGCTACAGCAGGGAAGAGCTCCAGGGAATGAACTACCGTCAGTACGCCCCTCCCGATACGGAGCAGCGCATGTTCGAGACGTTCCACCAGGTGTATGTGACCGGCATGCCCCAGCAGCTGGTGGGCTATCAGGTGATCCACAAGAACGGCTCGCTGCGTGACAACGAGCTGTCCGTATGGCCCATGAAGGACGCATCGGGGAATACAGTGGGATTCCATGCACTGGTGCGCGACGTCACCTCCCGCAAGAGTGCGGAGAAGGCCCTGAGGGAGAACGAGGAGCGCTACCGGGCCATCTTCGAGAACACCGGCAATGCCTCCATCCTTATCGCCAAGGACACGACCATCCTGCTTGCCAACTCCAACTTTGCCAAGCTCACGGGCTATTCCAAGGAGGAGATGGAAGGCAAGATGAGCTGGACAACATTCGTTGAGGCAGCAGACCTCGAACGGATGAAGCAGTATCATGAACGGCGCAGGGTCGATTCATCTCTGGCGCCGCAATCCTACGAGTTCAGGCTCAAGGCGAGTTCAGGCGAACTCCGGGATATGTTCCTCACCATTGTCATGATCCCGGGCACCATGGAAAGCGTGGCCTCGTGCATGGACATCACGGACCGCAGGCGCGCTGAAGAGGAACTGAAGGAGCGTGAGGCCAAGTACCGGTTCCTCACGGAAAAGATGAACGATGTAGTATGGACCATGGGTCTCGATCTGCGCACCACGTATGTCAGCCCATCCATCACCAGGGTGCTGGGTTTTACGCCCGAAGAACGCATGGCACAGGACCCCCGAGACCAGTTGACCCCTGATTCCTTTTCAGAGGCACTCAGGATACTTTCATACGAACTGGAACGGGATTCCCAGCCGGGCGTGGATCCGGAGAGGACCATAATCTTCGAAGGCGAGTATTGCCACAAGGACGGATCCCGGGTCTGGCTGGAGAACAATATTACGGGCATCCGCAATGAGCAGGGAAACATCGTGGGCCTGCATGGGTTGTCCCGTGATGTCACTGAGCGCAAAAAAACCGCCCGGGCCCTCAAGGAAAGCGAAGAGAAGTACAGGACCATCCTGGAGAGCATGGAAGAGGCGTATCTCGAGGTGGATCTTGCTGGTGCCTTCACCTTCTTCAACGATTCGTTCCTCAGAATTATCGGGTATTCCCGTGAAGAGATATCGGGAATGAATTACAAGGACATATCCCGGCCCGAGACTGTTGCGGGACTCTACAGGCTGTTCAACGAGATATATCGCACAGGGAATAAGAGAACGCTCATAAATCATGAGATCATAAGAAAGGACGGATCTCCTGGGATCGTGGAGATGTCTATCTCCCTCATGCGGGGACCGTCAGGGGAGCCCGTCGGTTTCGGCGGTGTGGGCAGGGATGTAACCGCCAGGATCCTCGCGGAGAGAGCCCTCAAGGAGAGCGAGAGGAAGTACCGCCTCCTGGCCGAAAACCTGCGGGATGTGATCTGGGTCCTGGACGCTGATCTGAAGTATATCTATGTCAGCCCTTCCGTGATGCGGCTCAGGGGATATACACCGGAAGAGGCCATGGCTCAGACAATGAAGGAGGTCCTTGCCCCCGAGTCCTACCAGAGGGCAGTCGAACTCTTTACCGAGGGAAAACTCCTTGAGAACAGCGGCCAGAAACACGGAATGGAATGGACACATAACATCGATCTCGAGATGATCCGCAAGGACGGGTCAACGGTATGGACAGAGGTTACCCTGAACATACTCTATGACGAGAACGGTGCGCCTGCAGGGCTGCTGGGCATAACCCACGATATCAGCGAGAGGAGAAAGGCGGCCGAGGCATTGCGCGAGAGCGAGGAGCGGTGGCTGTTCGCCCTGGAGGGTGCCGGTGACGGGGTGTGGGACTACGACGTTGAGAACAACCGGGTTTTCCGCTCAAGAAGGTGGAAGGAAATGCTGGGCTACAGCGAGGACGATATCAGCGAGGGCACTGAGGTCTGGGCCGGCCTGGTACATCCCGATGACCGGCAATCCTCCGATGCATGCCTGAACAGACATCTCAGGGGTGAAACTCCGGTCTATGTGAGCGAGTACCGTATCAGGTGCAAGGACGGTTCTTACAAGTGGATACTGGACCGGGGCAAGGTATTGCGGTTTTCCGAGGACGGCAGGCCTTTGCGGATCATAGGCACCCAGTCCGACATCACGGAGCGCAGACAGGCCGAAGAGGCCCTCAAGAAGAGTGAGGAATTCTACAGGACCATATTCGAGAACACGGGCAATGCATCCATGCTGCTCGACAAGGACACCACCGTCCTGCTGGTGAACTCCAATTTTGAGAAGCTCTCGGGCTATAAACGCCATGAAGTCGAAAACAAGATGAGTTGGACCGTGTTCGTATCCCCAGAGGACCTGGCAAAGATGAAAAGGTATCATGAGCTGCGCAGGAAGGAGGGGGGGGGCGCCCCCGATTCATATGAGTTCACCTTCGTTGACCGGCAGGGCCAGACAAGGGATGTCTTCCTGAGCATAGCCCTCATCCCCGGCACCATGATAAGCGTGGCGTCTCTCATGGACATCTCGGAAAGGAAGAAGGGGGAAAAGGCCCTGCGCGAGAGCGAGGAACGGTTCCGCGACCTGGCTAGACTTCTTCCCGAGACGGTCTTCGAAACCGACGAACAGGGGAGATTCACCTTCGTGAACCAGAGCTCTCTGGAACGTTTCGGGTATACCCAGGAAGAGGTGGACAGTGGGTTGAGTTTGCTGGATGTGGTCGCGCCGGAAGACCATGAGCGGGCCATAATGAACTACTCCCGGATCATGAATGGCGAGATGATCGGGCTGAACGAATATTATGCCAAGCGCAGAGACGGTACTGTCTTTCCGGCCCTTGTACACACCACGGTGATTTACCATGACGGCAAACCAGCAGGGCTCAGGGGATTCCTCATCGACGTCACCGAGAAGAAGAACCTCGAGGATCAGCTTTTGCGGTCTCAGAAGCTGGAGGCGGTGGGTACGCTTGCAGGCGGCATTGCCCATGACTTCAACAACCTGCTCATGGGAATTCTGGGCAATGTGTCACTCATGCTCATGCACTTCGATGAAACGCATCCCTTCTATGACAGGCTCAAGAGCATGGAGGAATATGTGCAGCGCGGCTCCGATCTGACAAAGCAGCTGCTCGGGTTTGCCCGTGGAGGCAAGTATGAGGTGAAGCCCACGAATCTGGGCGATTTCGTCCGGAAGAGTTCAGACATGTTCGGCCGGACGAAAAAGGAGATCCGCATCCACCACAAGATCTCGGACGACCTCTGGAGCGTGGATGTTGATCGGGGGCAGATGGAGCAGGTAATGCTCAATCTGTTCGTCAATGCCTGGCAGGCCATGCCCGGCGGCGGCGATCTTTACATTTCCGTTGAGAATAAAACGCCCGATGAATCTGAGGTGAGTCCCCTGGGCATCCTTCCCGGAAGGTTTGTAAAGGTCACCATCACGGATACGGGCATCGGAATGGACGATGCGGTAAAGGAGAGAATCTTCGAGCCGTTCTTCACGACCAAGGAACGGGGCCGGGGAACAGGGCTTGGTCTGGCCTCGGTATATGGAATCATCAAGAACCATGGCGGCTTCATCCAGGTGGAAAGCGAAAAGGACCTGGGCACCTCCTTCATGATCTATATCCCGGCAACGGATAAGGAAGTGCCCGAAGAACAGAAAAAGAACGGCGAGATCAGGAAAGGTCAGGAGAAGGTACTTCTCATCGACGACGAGGAGATGATCCTGGAAGTGGGCTCGAGCATGCTCAAGGGTCTCGGGTATGAGGTCATTACGGCCCCGGGAGGGAGACAGGGGCTTAAGTTGTACGAAGAGGTAAAAGATGAGGTGGAGCTGGTGATCCTGGACATGATCATGCCTGATTTCGGGGGAAAGGAAACCTTTGAGACCCTGCGCCGTGTCAATCCGGATGTGAAGGTCCTGCTTTCAAGCGGCTACAGCCTGGATGGCCAGGCAAAGGACATCATGAAGAGCGGATGCAGGGGTTTCATCCAGAAACCCTTCAGCATGGCGGATCTGTCCAAGAAGATACGTGAGATACTCGACGACAAGTAGCCTTTCAGGGAGAGAGGATAAGGGTGTCTGGACGGCACCGTTCGTGCCGTCCCCAAAACGCAGCGCATCCGAAGATCAGTATGGTTAGAAGTCGATCTTCCCCGGCGCGCTCAAATTTCCGATCATGCCGTTACCAAGCTGGTCTGACCAGTTGGAGCCCCAGGTCCAGAAAGAACCATCCGACTTGAACGCAACGGTATGCGTGTACGTGGCGTTCACCATGGACCAGTCATTGTCTGCCCCCACCTGGGTAGGGATCTTTCTGTCAGTGCCAGTGCCGTCACCGAGCTGTCCATAGTAGTTGGTTCCCCATGCCCAGATGGTACCATCGGACTTTAGGGCAATGCTGTAGTCCGAGGCGGCATTTACGGCGGTCCACCCTGTGGTCGTGGTAATCTGCTGCGGTGTACTTTTCGAAATGAGGGTGTTGTCTCCAAGCTGTCCTGCCCAGTTGTTGCCCCATGCCCAGAGAGATCCGTCGGTCTTGATGGCCAGGGTATGATCCCCGCTCGTGCTTATGGAAACCCAGTCGGTATCCATGCCCACCCTAACCGGAGTGGTGTCGATGAACCAGGAGGAGTAGCCAGGGGGAGGGCTGTATTTGGTGCCCCATTCCCAGATTGTCCCGTCCGTCTTGAGCGCGGCGCTGTGACCCATGCCTGCGCTCGCGGCGATCCAGTTCGTGTCTGTGCCGACTTGTTCGGGCAACCGTCTGTTGATCTGTGATCCATCCCCAAGCTGACCGTAGAAATTATCTCCCCATGACCACAAGGTGCCGTCGGATTTGATGGCAAGGACAAAGCCTCCTCTGCCGGCGCTTACTGCGGACCATCCCCGATCTGAAGCGATCTGAGAGGGAACGTTGCTGTCACTGTAGGAGCCTGTCCCTAATGATGCTGATGAGCCCCATGCCCAGAGAGTCCCGTCCGACTTGATGCCGAATGAGACCTGCGTGCCGGCGCTCACGGCAACCCAGTCTCTTTCAGTGCCTATCTGAACGGGTGTTGCCCTATTCGTCCAGGTCCCGTCACCGAGCTGACCGTAGGCATTATATCCCCACGCCCACAGAGTCCCGTCTGGCTTAATCGCCAGGGTGTGGTTCTCCCCGGCGCTTAAAAGATGCCATGTATCGATCCGCGAGGATTGAACAATGATGGTCCTGGTATCACTGGCTTCAGCCTTCTTTGCGTCCTTGATCACGAGCGTGATGGTATAGGTACCCCGGGTATCGAACCTTACGGGACCCGGATTCTGCTCGTTCGAATCTGAAATGACACCGCTGAACTCCCATTGATAGGTATAAGGAGCCGTGCCGTTTTTCGCCGTCCCCTGGAAGGTTACTGACTGACCTTCATTGACGATCATGTTTTGAACGGGTGATGTGATCGCAGCCGACAGGGCATCCTCAGCGGACGCCTTGTGACCGGAATCATCCTTGCTGCAAGCTGTGAAAAACAACCAGCAGAGCAGCATCACCATGATGCCTATCGCAATCCGCTTAACTCTCATGGAATCTCTCCCCCTTCCTCCCGTTGCATTGTAATGGGGCACGAAAAAGGTGCTCATCTTCTCCATGTCACTTGGGCTTGGCCGTTCTATGATCTTAGCATGAGCACATGACATACCCTGTCCTGCAAAATAAAACGCGCAAAAAGTCTAGACCTATTTAAGCAATAATTATGCAATTTAAAGCCATTAGAATAATCAATATGTTACCTGAAACAGCAGGAAGAACATGTTGAAAATATGAGAAAAAACTTTCCACGAAACGGAAGTGGATTTCTGTCCTTAAGGACAGCCCGTACTCCTCTGGGAACGATACCATAACGTGCAGGATCGTTTTATTTCAAACCCGTTAAGGTATGGGAAGTATGCTAGTCGCCTTCCCGGTACATCTCCTCGATGACGTCCTTGTACTGCTTGGCAATGGATGACCGCTTTACCTTCATGGTGGGCGTCACCTCACCGTCTTCGGTGTAGAGCTTCTTGTCCAGCAGCCTGAACTTGCGGATGTTCTCCACCCGTGCGATCTGCTTGTTCACCTTGGTGATTTCATCCTCGATGAGTCTGATAACCTCCTCGGTCCTGGTGAGGCTGGCAAAGGTGGTGTACTGCACCTTGTGGTCCTGGGCGTATTTGACCACGTTCTCCTCGTCGATGACGATGAGCGCGCTGATGAACTTGCGCCGGTCGCCGATGACCACGGCATCGTTGATATAGGGCGAGAACTTGAGCAGGTTTTCGATGTATTGTGGTGCCACGTTCTTGCCGCCCGCGGTGATGATGAGGTCCTTCTTGCGGTCCGTGATCTTGAGGTATCCCTCCGAGTCGACCTCGCCCACGTCGCCCGTGTGGAACCATCCGCCCTCCAGGGCGGCTGCAGTGGCCTCATCCTCCTTGAAGTAGCCCTTGAAGATTCCGCCGTGCTGGATAAGGATCTCGCCGTCTGGTGCTATCATAACCTTGGAACCCGGCAGCGCCCTGCCCACAGTGCCCAGCTTGAAGTGCTCCTCGTCCGAGATGTGGGTGATGCCCGTGGTCTCGGTGAGCCCATAGCCTTCACGGATGGGGATGCCGATGGACTGGAAAAACTTGAGGATCTCGTGGGAGATGGGCGCTGCTCCGGAGAACCCCAGGCGCACCCGGTCAAACCCGAGCCGCTCCTTGAGCTTCCAGAACACGCAGAAATAGGCAAGCCCGTAGGCGATGTTCAGGTAGATGGGCACTGGCTTCTTTGCGAGCTTGTAGGAGTTGTAGGCCGAGCCGATCTTGAAGGCGAGACCGAACACGGTCCGTTTCAGCCAGGTGGCGTCCGCCATCTTCAGCACGATGCCCGAGTGGTACTTCTCCCAGATCCTGGGCACGGCATGGAACAGGGTGGGGGAGACGTCGCGCAGGTCGTTCATGACCGTGTCAGTGTTCTCGGTGAAGTTCACGGTGTGCCCCACGCTCAGGTGCATCATGAGGTCGAAGATCTGTTCGTACACGTGGTTCAAGGGCAGAAACGAGATGGTCTGGTCATCCACGCTCATCCTCGTGATCTCCAGGTTCGCCTTTGCGATCCACAGGTAGTTCTCGTGGGCGATCATGGCACCCTTGGGCGGTCCGGTGGTACCCGAGGTGTAAATGATGGACGCGACCTCGTCGGGTTTGCCCTCGTCAATGATTTTGTCGAAGAGCCCGGGGTTTCCCGCATCGGTTTTGGTCCCGAGTTCAAGAAGATCGGCAAAGCTCATGAGCAGGGGGTCGTCGAAATGCCTGAGTCCCTCCATGTCCCAGACAATGGCCTTCTGGAGTTTGGGTGTACGGGGACGGCACTCGAGCGCCTTGTCGAACTGCTCCTCGTCCTCACAGAAGAAGACCACGGATTCGGAATGGCCCACCACGTACTCGCACTCGGCAGAGGGGTTGGTGGTGTACACCCCCACGAAGGTGGCTCCCAGAGACATGACGCCGAGCGCGGAAAAGAGCCATTCGGGTTTGTTCTCACCCACGATGGCCACGTGGTCGCCCCGCTTAACGCCCAGAGCATGAAGGCCCATGGCCACCTTTTTCACGTTCTCGTAGTACTGGCTCCAGGTGATGTCGTGCCAGATGCCGTAGTCCTTCATCCGCATGGCCACGCGGTGGGGCTGCAGTTTCACGAGTTTTTTCAAGGCCTGTGGCAGGGTTCTGACTTCATCCATTTTGGACCTCTCTGTCCATGCAGTAGGGTATCATCTGAATCTGACCTTTCTCCGGTAGCGCTTGTATCCCTTCACGGACTGCTCGGTGGCAATGCCCAGGTAGAACTCCTTCACGTCCTCGTCCTCCCGGAGCACCTCGGGTTTGTCGGCGCGTACGATGCGGCCGTTTTCCATGAGGAAGGCATAGGTGGAGTATTTCAGCGCCATGTTCACGTTCTGCTCCACGAGCAGGATGGTGACGCCCTTCTTGTTGATGTCCTGGATGATGGTGAAGATCTCCTTGGTGAGCAGCGGGGACAGGCCCAGCGACGGCTCGTCCAGCATGAGGAGCTTGGGTCGGCTCATGAGCGCCCGGGCGATGGCGAGCATCTGCTGCTCCCCGCCGCTGAGGTGCCCGGCCTGCTGGTCTTTCCGCCGGCCCAGGATGGGGAAGAGCTTGAACATGGACTCGATGTCATCGGTCACGCCCTTGCGGTCGCTCCTGGTGTATGCGCCCATGAGGATGTTCTCCATGACCGTGAGTTCTGGGAAGACCTCCCGGCCTTCGGGCACGTAGCTGATTCCCATGCGCACTATCTCCTCGGTGTCCAGCCGGTCGATGCGCTTGCCCATGAACTCGATGGAACCCTTTTCCGGCTGGTCGTCGTCCAGCAGGCGCATGATGGTCTTGAGCGTGGTGGATTTCCCTGCCCCGTTGCTTCCGAGCAGGGCCACGATGTCGCCCTGATTGATCTCGAAGGAGATGCCGTGCAGGGCACGGATGAGGTCGTACCAGGTCTCGATGTTCTTTATGGAGAGCATCACTCCTCCTCGCCAAGGTAGGCGGCTATGACTTCCGGGTGTTTCTGGACCTCGGAGGGTATGTCCTCAGTTATGGCTACCCCCTGGCTGATGGCCAGGATCCTGTCCGAGATCCCCATGACCATGTTCATGTCGTGCTCGATGAGGAGGATGGTCACCTGGTAGTCCTCCTGGATGTCCTTGATCCAGATTCTGAGATCGTCCTTTTCCTCGGTGTTCATGCCCGCGGACGGCTCGTCCAGGAGCAGGACCTTGGGCTCCAGGGCGAGCGCCCGGCCCAGCTCCACGAGTTTGCGCTTGCCGTAGGGCAGGTTGGACACGAACTGGTCACGCACGGACTGGAGCTCCAGGAAGTCCACGATGTGCTCTACGATCTCGCGGTTTGCCACTTCTTCCCTGGCTGTCCCCGAGTGCCTGCCCCACATGAAGGCGCCGCCTATGATCCCGGTCTTCATGTGGATGTGCCTGCCCAGCATGAGGTTGTCCATGACGCTCGCATTGCCGAAGAGCTGGATGTTCTGGAAGGTCCGGGCAATACCCCTGCGGGCGATCCTGTCCGGACGGTAACCGACCATGTCCTCGTCGTCCAGGATGACCCGGCCGGAATCGGGCTTGTAAATGCCGCTGATCATGTTGAAGATGGTGGTCTTGCCGCTCCCGTTGGGCCCTATGATGGAGAAGATGGAGTTCTTCTTCACCTCGAAGCTCACGTTGTCCACGGCCCTGATGCCGCCGAAGCTGATGCCCAGGTTCTCTACCTTGAAGTGCGCCATGTGCACCCACCCCTTCTTATGCATGCTGCCGGGGACGGAATCGCCCACCCCCGGCAACATGCCCTTATTTCTTCCACGTGGCCAGGTCGTTCGCTGTCCAGTCCTGCAGCAGAGTGTAACTGCCTCCGGGGCCGCACTTCTGGATCTGGACCGAATCTGTGCCCTGGTGGCACTTTTCCGACCAGGTGATGGGCGCGCCCAGGCCCTTCCAGTTCTTGAACCTGTTCAACTCCCTGATGCAGGTCTCGGTGCTCAGCTTCGGTCCGACCCGCTTCAAGGCCTCCACAAGAGGTTCAAAGAAGAGGATGCCGGCCAGCGGGTAGGTACCCCACCGCTCCTCGGGCGCATACTTCTTGGCCGCCTCCCGGTATTTCGTCACCAGGGGGTCCGTGGAGTCCGGCGGCGGAACGAATGCAGCCGTGATGACCCCCTCGAAGAGCCCGCCGGTGATCTTGTGCATCATCTGGTAGTCGGACAGGCCGTCAAAGGCGATCCACTGGGGCTTGTATCCTATGGTCTGAGAGGTCTTGAGCGTTATGACCGCCAGGGTGGGGCTCACCCACATGAGCACGCACTCCGCTCCGGAGTTTTTCATCCTGAGCATCTGGGAGGACAGGTCCTTTTCCGTGGGCTCCACCGGGACCTCTTCCACGGGCTTCATCTTGTAGGTGGCGAGGCGCTCTCTGCAGCCCGTAAGACCCCCTTTGCCGAACACGTCGTTCTGGTACACGAAGCCTATTTTCTTAAACCCGAGCTTTTCCACCGCATACTTCGTGACAATGCTGGCCTCGTCCTGGAAGAGGGGATACGAACAGAAACGGTAGCGGCTCGGCTTTCCGTCTTTGCCCCGGTCATCCACCGTGTTCAGGGCAGCTGTGCCCGGTACGACCCAGAGGATCTTGTTCTTTGCCAGGTAATCCTTCACCGCCTGACCCCCGGCCCCGGATACTCCGCCGGTGAAGGCAAAGATGCCGTGCTTCTCCACGAGTTCCTTGACCACCATCTGGGCCACTGCCGGGTTGTACTGGTCGTCCCGGATGAAGTATTTGATCTTTCTCCCGTGGATGCCGCCCTCTTCATTCACCACGTCCGCCAGCAGGGCGCCGCCCCGGGCTACAGCCCCCCACGGGGCGGCCGGTCCGGTCTGGGGCCCGAATTGTGCGATGCGGATCTCCCTGTCGTCAAAACCAGGTCTGGCGGCACTGGAGATCGCAGGTATGAAAAGGATGCAGAGGACCCCAATAAATATTGTAAGATATCGACTTCTTTTCATTAGCGCTCCTTTCTAATAAGGGAGAAGCCCTCATCCGGGAGGCTTCTCCCTCATGTCTATTTCTTCCAGGTTGCCATGTCATTGGCCTTCCAGTCCTGGAGCAGGATGTATTCGGCGTTGGGTCCGCACTTCTGGACCTGGATGGAGTCCGTGCCCTGGTGGATCTTGGGTGTCCAGGTGACCTTGGGTCCGATGGTCTGGTGGTCCTTTATGGAGTTCAGGGCCTTGATGCATGCATCCGTGCTCAGCTTGGGCCCCACGCGCTTGAGGGCCTCCACCAGAGGGTCGGCAAAGACGATGCCCGCGAGGTAGAAGGTGCCCCACCGCTCTTCGGGGGCGTACTTCTTGGCGGCCTCCCTATACATGTTCATGAGGGGATGGTCGGCCGTGGGCGTCATCCCGAAGGCCCCGGTGATGACGCCTTCCCAGAGACCGCCCGTGATCTTGTGCATGAGCCCGTAGTCGGAAAGGGTGTTGGAAGACACCCACTGGGGCTTGTAGTCGATGGTGGAACAGGTCTTGAGTGCAATGGTGGCCACCGTGGGGTTAACGAACATCATGACCACCTCGGCCCCGGAGTTCTTGAACTTCAGCATCTGGGATGAGAGGTCTTTCTCGCCCGGCTCCACAGGGATTTCCTGCACGAAGGTCATCTTGTAGGTGGCGAGCCTTTTCCTGGCGCCCTCGAGCCCGTCCTTGCCGTAGGCATCGTTCTGGTAGAAGAACCCGATCTTCTTGGCCTTGAGCTTATCTACCACGTACTGGGCAAGGATGCAGCCCTCGTCTTCATAAAGAGGGTACACGGCGAACACGTAGGGCTTTACCGGGAAGACGAAATCGGTGATGGCGGCGGACGGTCCCACCCAGATCACCTTTTTCTCCTGGAGGTAGTCCATGACCGCCAGGCCGCAGGCGCCTCCCACTCCACCCACGAAGGCGAAGACACCCTCGCGCTCCACCAGCTCTTTGACCACACCCTTGGTCTGGGCCGGGTTGTACTGGTCATCACGGATGAAGTACTTGATCTTGCGGCCGTGGATGCCGCCCTGCTCGTTGACGACATTGAAAAGCAGGCCGCTCCCCCTGGCCACGGATCCCCATGGTGCCGCTGGGCCTGTCTGTGGTCCCCACTGCCCGATCCTGATCTCCTTGGCGTCGAAACCGGGCCGCGCGGCGAATGCAGGACCGGCCGCGATGCCCACGGCACTGATGACAGCCAATACAAAAATGAGTCTCCTCATACAACCTCCTTTTCCGCACCGTTGTTTGTCAACCCGGGGTCGGTGACCCGGGCCGCTTTGTCATTTTCATGCTACTTCTTCCACTTGGCCAGGTCGTTGTGCTCCCAGTCCTGGAGTATGATATAGCTGGCATTCGGTCCGCACTGCTGGATAAAGACCGAGTCGGTGCCCTGATGAACCTTGGGCGACCATGTGATCTTGGGCCCGATGCCCTGGAAGCCCTTGATGGAGTTGAGCTGCTTCAGGCAGGCCTCAGTGCTCAGCTTGGGGCCGGTCTTCTTGAGGGCCTCAATGAGTGGTTCGGCCCACAGGACGCCTGCCAGATAGAACGTGCCGTACCGTTCCTCGGGCGCATATTTCTTGGCCGCCTCCCGGTACTTGACGATTCTCGGGTCATCGGAGGTCGGCGGTATGCCGAATCCTCCCGTAATCACACCCTCCCAGAGACCGCCGCTGATCTTCTGCATGAGTGGGAAGTCCGACAGGGTGTTGGATGACACCCACTTGGGCTTGTATCCGATTGTCTGACAGGTTTTAAGAGCGATGACCGCGCTCGTGGGATTCACCCACAGGATGACCACCTCGGCGCCGGAATTCTTGAGTCTGAGCATCTGGGACGAGAGGTCCTTTTCCCCTGGCTCCACCGAGATCTCTTCCACGAGCTTCATCTTAAGGGCATCCATGCGCGTCTTGCAGCCGTCGAGGCCGGCCTTGCCATAGGCGTCGTTCTGGTAGAAGAAAGCAATCTTCTTTGCCTTCATCTTTTCCACCACATACTTGGTGAGGATACTCGCCTCGTCATCGTAGAGTGGGTAGACGGCGAAGAGGTACGGATTCACCGGAAACACATACTCCTCGATGGCCGTGGACGGTCCCACCCAGATGATCTTGTTTTGTGCCAGGTAGTCCTTGACCGCCATTCCGCAGGCCGCACCGACGCCGCCGACAAAGGCGAAGATGCCTTCACGTTCCACCAGTTCCTTGACTACGGCCCTGGTCTGGGCGGGGTTGTACTGGTCGTCCCGGATGAAGTACTTGATCTTGCGGCCGTGGATGCCGCCTTCATCGTTCACCATCTTGAATATCAGGTCGCTTCCCCGGGCCACTGACCCCCATGGGGCAGCCGGGCCTGTCTGGGGGCCCCACTGGGCGATGCGGATCTCCTTGGCGTCGAACCCGGGACGTGCGGCAAATGCCGGAACAGTTAAAAGTAAAACGGAGCACATGACTATCATGCTTAACAATGCTCTTTTCATAGAACCTCCCTCTCCCCTTGGTTGATATAATGCCGGGGGTCTGTTCCCGGCGTACTTGTTTATCTTACCCCTTGTACCAGCGCCCGCCCTCCTTGATGAAGGTGAAGCAGAAATTGCACGTGCTCGTGGAGCCGGTGTCGGCAAAGCCCAGGTCCACATCCACCTCCACCTGGACGAAGCGATCGACCGCCGGGTAGGTCGCGCGGTCGTGGTTGCCCCTGAGCCGGTAGATGTCAACGATGTGATAGGTCTTTATCCCAACAGGAGAACCCGAGACATCCTGTAAATACTGATCGTAGGTATGGGTGCGCCGGTATGTGGACGACGGCGCCAGGAATGTGTAAAGTCTTTTGTAGTCTTTTTCCATCTCTGCCTTGAAGTATGCCTGCACTGTCTGCTCTATAGTGGACCGGTCCAGGGCAAGTTCGAGCCTGTACCTCGGTACATCCCACAGGGCAATGGCTGCAATGCCGGCTGCGGTTATGACCGCTACCGTGATGAGTATGGTCTTCTTCATCTTACGCATGTTCCGCACCTACACCTTCTTGATGTAATGTTTCGCAAACAGCCCGCTCGGCCTCACCGTGATGATGATAATGATGACCACGAAGGCCACGATGGGCTTCCACTCGGGCCAGGCATAGCCGAAGAAATTCTCGATGAGGCCCAGGAGAATGCCGCCGACAACCACGCCCGGGATGCTGGTGAGCCCTCCCAGCACGGCGGCGGCAAAGGCCCGCATGAAGGGCTCCATCATGAAGTTGGGATCGAGCACGGAACGTGCCGCAAAGAACATGGCTGCAACAGCGCCGATGAGCGAGCTCATGGCCCAGGTGATGGAGAACACACGTTCAACCTTGATGCCCATGATCTTTGCCGCGTTCACGTTCTGCTGGGTGGCCCGCATGGCGATTCCCAGCCTTGAATACCTGAAGAAGAGGAACAGGAGAACCATGATCGCGGCCGTGAGCACGAAGACCCCGATGGACCATTCGTTCAGGGCGAGTCCGGGCAGTATTTCGTGAGTCTTCTGCACAGAGAGCAGGAAGGGGAAGTCCTTCTGCTCGGCCCCCCACTTCCAGCCCGCCAGGCCCATGAGGAGCATCTCCACGCCCAGGGTGATGATGATGAGGCCCAGCACGGTCGGGTCTTTGGCAGGCCTCAGGAAGCAGATCTCGATGAGCATGCCGAGCAGCATGGCAAAGACCATGGTGATGATGAAGGCGAGCCAGAAGGGGACGTGGTAAACGGTGAGCACGTGGAAGGCCACGAAGGTCGCTATCATGCCCATCTCTCCCTGGGCGAAGTTCACCACCTCGGAGGTCTTGTAGATGATGGCCACGGCCACGCCGAACAGACCGTAACATGCCCCGATGGCCAGCCCTTCTATTATGAGTTGTTCGATCATATCAGCCCCATCCCTTTCCTTCTAGAACGGCCAGGTCTTCCAGTACTTCTTGATCCTGATCCATATGCCGAACATGCCCAATGGCTCGAAGATAACAATGCCGAGCATGATGAGCCCGAGCGCGATGCTGCCGAAGTTGGCCAGCCCGATGACGGTGAGGAACTTTCTCGAGAACTGCACCAGGAGATCGCCCAGGTAGGGGATCTCCTCCACATTCTTCAAAAGGTCGTACTGGAGGTAAGTGATGAGCGTGGCCCCCATGACGGCACCCAGGACCGAGCCCAGACCACCTACGACCACCATGACCAGGAAGACGATGGACAGGATCAGGTTGAAGGTGAAGGGGTCGAAGAAACTCACCACGAAACCGTACAGGCCGCCCGCCACCCCGGCATAGAAGGCGCTCACCGCAAAGGACATGGTCTTGAAGATGGTGAGGTTCACGCCCATGACCTCTGCGGCGATGTCGTCATCGCGGATGGCCACAAAGGCCCTGCCGACACGTGTCCTCATGAGGTTGCGGGCCCCGATCACCATGAGCACCGTGATGGTCAGGATGAGGTAGTAGATTTTCACGTCGCCCTCGATGACCAGGCTGAAGGCGGAGTCCGGAAGGCCGAGGTCAAGTGGCGGGGTGCTGATTCCCATGCGGCCGCCGAAGACCTCCCACCGGCCGATGATGTGCATGATGGTAAGCCCGAAGCCCAGTGTCGCGATGGCGAGGTACGGCCCTTCGAGCCGCAGCGCAGGCAGTCCGATGATGAATCCGAAGAAGGCGGCGAGAAGACCCGCGAGGATCAGCGCCACAGGGAAGGGCAGGTGGAGGTGCACCATGAGAAGCGCGGTTCCATATGCCCCGATGGCAAAGAACCCGGCATGGCCCAGAGAGATCTGGCCCGTGTACCCCACCAGGATGTTCAGACCAACGGCCAGGATCACGTGGACCATGATGATGTTGAAGAGGTAGATGTTATAGGAAGGAATATACAGCGGCAGCGTGAAGAGAAAGATCAGGAATGCCACCGACCAGAAGAGAATGGTGCCGCTGCTGAAGAGCTCGATATCCTCAAAGTAGTCGCGTTTCATGTCCATCGGAATACCCTCGCTTATCCTCAAGACTCTTTAATGCACATAATCTTCATGCCGGCGGCTGATGTTGCCTGAATGAGAATTTCATGTCCATGAACATGCGGGCACAATAGACCATAGTTTGTTGAAATATCTCATGGTAATAATAGTAAGACAGTAGGACGAGTTGTCAAGGAACGGGGAAGAATATTTTTCGAGTGAGGCATATCTTTCACAGTGCAATGCCTCAGGGGGTCCGGAAAAGAAAAGATTCAATTATTGCTCAGGAGAAAGTGTGGTATCCTCCTTCACGACATGCGCAAGGTATCCACACGTATATGCTCATTCCTGATAATCTCCGTCATCACGTCGCTGTTCCTTGCAGGCTGCGGCGGGAGCGGTGGTTCAGGAAGCACGGGTGAGGGCCCCCTTCCCGAAGCCCGGTGGACTTTCATGGTCTTCATGGCGGGCGACTCGGACATATCCCAGGCCGCTTTCCGTAATCTAAACGACATGGAAGAGATCGGTTCAACGAGCCAGGTGAACATCGTTGTGCAGGCCGAGTTCAGCCCCGAGTTTTCGCCGTCATTGCCCGGGAATACCCTGAGGGGGAGGATCACCCAGGACAGCGATGACAAGACCATCGGAAGCACCCTTTACGATATGGGAAACCTCGATATGACAGACCCCGGTACACTTGCTGATTTCATCGTCTGGGCGAGAACGCGATACCCTGCCGAACACTATGCAATCGTCCTGTGGAGTCATGGTCTCGGGTGGAAAGGTTCGGGCAAGGGGATGATACAGGACTTCACATCGGCCGGGGATAATAATATCATGCCGCTTCCTGATATTGCCGATGCCCTGCAGGCCGGCGGGGTGAAATTCGATATCATTGATTTTGATTCCTGCCTCATGGGCATGTATGAGGTTGCCTACGAACTGAAGGGACTCTCGGACTTCATCACCTTCTCTGAAGCGCTCTTCCCCATCTTCGGTAATCCATACAGCATGATCTTGAGTGAGTTGACCTTGCGGCCTGAAATCAACGGGGAAGGTCTGGCGCATGCAGTGATCTCGGCCTGCGAGGATTACTATGTCGATCTGGGCTACAGTTTCACCAAATCGGCCGTAAGGGCCTCCCAGATCGAAAAAGTGCATATATGTGTGAATGACCTTGCAGAGGTTCTCATAAATTCCATGTCAGGAGAGGGGGGACGTATCCGGGCCGCAGTGGGGAACACCGAGGAATATTATTCCTATATCTACCGTGATCTTGGTGATTTTCTCGACCAGCTGAGAATGCAGACCACGGATCAGCTGCTCCTGGCGGCCATTGCATCGCTGGACAGCGCGCTCGAAGATCTCGTCATGGAAAAACTGAGCTACAGTTCAGACCTGGATGAACCAATTGACAGGGCCCACGGACTGGCCATTTATCTTCCTGCCCCGGGACTCAATATTTCCAGGGATCTCCTGAAATACTCGACCCTTTCCTGCAACCGGGAAGATCACATAACATGGGCGGATTTCATCAGCTGCATGTCTGCCGGATTATGAACGGAAAATTACCTGCAACCGTCATGGTTGGTAATGGGCACACCTCGGGATGAGAACAAAGGATCACTATGCACAGGATACCTGCAGAAAGGACCGGTCTGTTCAAGTCGTACATATCAATAAAGCAGATATGTACGGTCTTGTTTAAACGCTTCTCCGCTCTAAAAGCAGCGGTTGCAAACGGGCGCTGAAGGCATGACCTGCTGCAGTATCACCCTAGCGTTTCACCACCAGCACCGGGCAGGAGGCATTGCGGACCACACGTTCAGAAACAGACCCGATGATCATCTCGGCGATATTGCTCTTGCCGTGCGAACCCACAACGATCACCGATGCCTGCTCCTCTTTTTGCGCCTTCAGGATCTGGCTTGCAGGGTTTCCTGTCCTGACGACCACTTTGACGGACAGGCCTGACTTTTCGATATGCTTCTTTATGAAGGAGGAGTTCTCGAGGGCAAGCTCCTTCAGATTATTTTCTATGGTCCTGTAGTTGCCCGGGTCGTAACAAAGGAGGTCAAGGCTTCCCGAGTCGATCACATGGAGAATGACGACTTCATGGGCGCCGGCATTACGAAGGTGCTCCACATAGGGCAGGGCCTTCTTGGCAACCTCTGAAAAGTCCGTCGGATACAGGATCTTGCTGAACATGGATTACCCCCGCACTGTAATAATGCCGTTTCCTGGACTACCATAGCAGGTTTTCATCTTCTGGTTAACAGGTTGCTTCGACAAGGCAAAAAAAAAGCCAAGCTAACGTGGCCTGGCAGTTATGAAGAGAGTGTTGACTCTTTCTGGCTAAGTACTTTATCGACACAAGGTGCCATTGACTTAACAGGCAAGTTGAACAAATTTAATAAAGGCAGTTTTAGAGCCTTGGCCTGGTCTCCGGGAAGGTGCGACAACATCAGATAATGCCCCGGCTCTGTCGGCCGGCCACTTGCGATATAACCTCAGAGGATAACAGGCAGTGAATAATCTTGCGCCAGTGAGCCCTGCCTGATGAGGGCCATGGCATGGGGTAGTTTGTCGAGGATGTCCTGGGCCGTAATGCCGTCTTCCCCCTTGTCCTGAACAGCCAGGTCACCGGATGCTCCGTGCATGAAAACGCCGTTGCGCACGGCATCCCCCAGGGGGAGTCCGAGCCCGTACATTGCCGCGATGGTACCTGTCAGCACGTCTCCGGAGCCGGCGGTCGCCATCCCGGAATTACCGCTCAGGTTCACGAATACCCGTCCGTCAGGGTACCCTATGAGCGAATGGGCCCCCTTCATGACAATGAAGGCATTCAGGTCGGCGGCTGCGCGCTGGAGCGAATCAACCCTGTTCTCCTCGATGTCCTTCACCGGTCTCCCCATGATCCTCGACATCTCGCCCAGGTGAGGGGTGAGTATGGTGGGCGACGTTCTTTTTCTTATACAGCCGAGGTCTTTTGATACGGCGGTTATACCGTCTCCGTCCAGGAGCAGAGGTTTGTTTATTTTCCGGGACAGCTCCAGGATGAGCCCAGAAGTCTCCTGGTCGAGAGAAAGTCCGGGGCCGAGGACCACGAAGTCAACCTTCTCGGAGAGTTCGAGGAGTCTGGTCCTGTTCGCAGGAGAGATGCTCCCCGATGAGGTCTCCTCCTGGGGCAGGAAGACAATCTCGCTGCCTTTGGAGGCAATGAAGGGGGTTATGGATGCGGGGGCTGCCAGACGGGAATACCCCCCGCCGCTTTTCAAAAAGGAAAGGGCGGCAAAATAAGGCGCGCCCAGGTATCCTTTGGCGCCTGCGATAAAAAGCGCATCACCGAAGACCCCCTTGTGACCGTTTGGCGCCCTTGGGGGGAGTGGCAGCGGGTCATTAACTGCGGTCTTCAGTGAATCTGATCCGTACAGATCCGGCGGGAAGGATATGTGGGATACGATGAGTCTTCCACAGTGTGAAAAACCGGGCATGAGGAGGTTGCCTGTCTTTGGCAGCCCGAAGGTTACCGTATGGTGGGCCTGCACCGCGCAGCCCATCACCATGCCTGTATCGCCGTTTATACCTGAAGGGATGTCAAGACTGATAACCGTCTTCCCTGAGTTATTGATGAGGTCGATGACATCTTTATGGGTGCCCGAGACCTCCCGGGCGATGCCGGTGCCGAAGATGGCATCGATTATGGCGTGGCAGTGGACAAGGTCCCTTTTCAGGTCCCTTACAGAAGGGATTTCAGTGATCTTGATGGGCAATTTCCGTATGATTTCCAGATTGGACCGTGCAGAGCCTTTGTATTTGCCGGCCTCTCCGCAGAGGAAAACCTTTACTTCGCCACCCATGGAGTGGATCTTCCGGGCCGCCACAAACCCGTCGCCCCCGTTGTTTCCAACCCCGGCCACCACTATGAAGGATTTTCCGGGGATACCGCATTCCTGCCTGATGACTTCAAAGGAGGCAAGGCCTGCATTTTCCATGAGCAATAATTCGGGAATGCCCCAGTGCTCGATGGCTGCCTTGTCCAGTGCCCTCATCTCGGAAACGGTACTGATCTTCATATCATTGCCTCCGTGTATCAATACTACTTCATATCGTATGGAACGACATGAAAGGTGAATGTGAGTGGCTCACAATTTCTTGGTTGGGAGCACGGGACCAGAGGGGGAACACTCCATATGTGGAAACAGGGGGCCTGGAGAACCATGTCGTTTAACCTTTGCCCTCCATCCCTTCCATGAGCGCCCAGGCATTGTGACCAAGGACCTCGTGGTTGTATCCGCCCTCCAGGATCGCGAAATATCCCGCGCCGATACGTTTTGCTGTATCTCTCACGAGCCTGCCGATCAGCCGGTAGTCCTCGGTACTGAGAACCCCTCCCCAGTCCTGTTCATGATTGTCAAAACCTGCCGAAATCCCGATGAGATCGGCGTCCACACGAGAAAGTTCCGCATCGACCTCTTTGAGGTAGGCCTTGCTGTCGTGTGACGAGGGGTTGTGCAGGGTGACATAGCCTTTTTTCCCAAGGATATTCACCGTGCCGTCACCATAGTGGAGGTCGATATCGAGCACATGGGCTCTTTGAATGGCACCGGCACGTTTCATGTGATCTATGGCTATGGCCATGTTGCTGTAGAAGCAGAAGCCCCAGGCCGAATCGGAAGAGGCGTGGTGACCCGGAGGCCTGACGAGGGCAAAACATGGTTCAGTCATGCCTATCCGTGCCGCCTGCACGGCACCTCCTGCCGCCAGCGATGCAATCTCGTGGAGGCCCATGTTCCTTACCCGTTCCATGTGGGCAGGGGTGTGTATCGCCTCTATATCCGTCAACGAGGCCTCTTGTGCCATGACGAGATCAACCCTGCCGCTGATAACCTCCATGACCGCCTCTATTCTGCCTTCATCGGATGCCGGGTCTGAGGTATATACCTGGTAAAATTTCTCATGGAATATGACCTTCATATGACCATCCTTTACGGTAGTTTATCCGAAATCCGTGCATCGGTGCAAACAAACACCTGAGATACTCAATTTTTATATATACCTTGCCGAGGTATATTTCAGGATTATAATGGTGAAAAGGCCGGTTGTGAAGGCTGCTTTTGGCATCAGAAAACAGGAGGATAGGTGTAGCATGAGAATAGCTGTTCTGACGGGTGGCGGAGATTGTCCGGGGTTGAATGGTGCGGTGAAATGGGTGACGAAAACAGCACTTGATCCCCTTCTTGAGGAGAAGAGGTCGATCAAATTCGACGTGCTTGGCATCAAAGAAGGATGGAAAGGCCTGGTGGAGGTCGATCCCGATGACCCCGCGAGCATAGCACAGCATATCATAGGCCTCGATGAAGAGGTGGTCAGGACCTGGGACCGTTACGGAGGGACCAATCTGGGCACCTCCCGGACCAATCCCTTCAACCCCAAGAAAGACAGGTCTGAGAAGGTCATTGAGAATATCAGCAGGCTCGGCATCGATGTTGTCGTTGCCATTGGGGGCGAGGATACCCTGGGTGTGGCCTACAAGCTTTACCGCCAGGGGGTAAAGACCATCGGCATACCCAAGACCATCGACGGCGACCTGGTGGGAACCGAATACTCCCTGGGCTTCGACTCGGCCGTGAACATCATCATGGAGGAGATAGACAGGCTCAGGACCACGGCAGGCTCGCATAACAGGATATTCGTGGTGGAGACGATGGGCCGGCATGCAGGCTGGCTGGCACTGCACGGCGGTGAGTGCAGCGGCGCCTACATCATCCTGATTCCGGAGTATCCGTTTTCCATCGATAAGATCTGCGATCTCCTCCAGGAGCGCAGGGGCCGGGAGGTCCAATACAGTATCATCGTGGTGTCCGAGGGCGCAAAACTCGGCGGAATCCAGGAATTCTTCAAGGACGAGAAGGTGGACGAATTCGGCCACCGTTCCCTGGGCGGGATTGCCGCCTATGTTTCCGACGAGATCCAGAAGAGGACCGGATTCGAGTCCCGTTATGTCAACCTCAGCCACCTCCAGCGGGGGGGCTCCCCTTCGGCCCGGGACCGTCTCATGGCCAGGTGGTTCGGGATAGCAGCCATCGACATGATCATCAATGAGGATTATGGCAGGATGGTCAGCTACCTCCACGGCGAGATCACCTCGGTCCCCATGAAGGAGGTCATCGACAGGCTCAGGATCGTGGAGGTCGACAAGTACTACGATGTGGAGCGGTACAACGGGAAAAGGACGATACTCTGACAGCAAGGCCGATACTGGCGACAGGCCTTGGGTGCCCAAATGTCATCCAAGGCCTGCAGGCCCATGAAACTGTGGGCTAATCCCCGTACACCACCGTGGTGAACCTGGTATATATTCCGAAGAAATAGCTGTTTATTTCAGAGTCCACATGGTGCACCTTGGATATGCCGCCGTTTAGCATGGCCGCCTGGACGCTGCAGTCTCCCAAGGCCACGACCCATACATAGGAGGAACAGGATGCCTTTCCCACGTGAGAAGTCCCCTGGCCCTCGGTATTCGTGCTCAGTGAAGGGAGAGGGGTCTTGATGTCCGTATAGAGGGCCGCACAGCCGGACAGGGCAAAGGCAAGCAACAGGATGAGTACTGATTTAACCATTTGGTATTTCATCATTCTCCTCCGGCCCACCGCTCATATTCAGGGACTCTGATCCTCATTGGATCATGTAAAGGAGGGCATCAGGGCTTTGCAGGTCCCTTTCACAAAATCAGTCCCAACAATTGAGAGGGGGGTCTCAACAGGGTAATGATACCTGTGAGCTGTTTATTGTGCAACATGGAAATCCCTCAGGAGATCTTCACAAGAAGGTCGGGTCTTCTTGAAATGCACTTGGCATTGTCACACCGCGTCATGACGAGCGCCATTCATGAGATATTCCGCCTCCTGCTTCCCCTTTTTCTCATCCACCTTCAGGAGCACGATTCCCCCTGCTATGAAGAGAATGGCAACAGAGGAGATGCTCAGCCGGGAAGAAACATCCGGGCTCATCCCCGATGATCGCGAAAGCACGACCGTTGTCCCTACGAGTATCGGGCCGATGATGGCTGCGAATTTGCCCAGCATGTTATAGAATCCGAAATACTGGGCGGCCTTGTCGGCAGGGATGATCTTGGCGAAAAATGATCGGGAAAGCGCCTGGACACCTCCCTGGACCATGCCGATGAGAGCTGCCATGATATAGAATTCAGTCCGGTTCCTGATGAAGGCGGCCCAGAGGATTACACCCAGGTAGATGCAGATGCCCAGCAGGATGGACCGTTTTGTGCCCAGGCGTCCGGCAATGCGACCGAAGGCGATGGCACAGGGGAACCCCACGAACTGGACAAGCAGCAGTGCGGATATCAGGTCTTCTGATTTGAATCCCAGGGACAGCCCATAATCCACGGCCATGACGATTATGGTGTCGACGCCGTCGATATAGAGCCAATAGGCAAGCAGAAAAAGGGATATGGTCTTCATGCTCCGCACCTCGGAAAATGTGCGGATAAGCTGATGGAAACCCTCGGATATCATCCGGCCGACCCGTTTTCTTTCCCAGGTATGGCCCTCGTCCACGAACAGTGCAAGGGGTATGGAGAAAAGGGCCCACCAGAGGCCCACGGTAATGAACGAGAGCCTTACCGCTTCGGCCGGATTCCCCAGGCCAAAGAGGGCCGGCTTGAGGACGATAAGGACATTCATCGCAAAAAGCAGTCCCCCTCCCAGGTACCCCAGGGCATAGCCGAGACTCGAGACAGAGTCCATCCGGGATTCAGAGGCTACTGTTTTCAGGAGTGAGTCGTAAAAGACATTCCCACCGGAAAATCCTGTCAGGGCTAAGGCATAGAGCACGGTTGCCGCCATCCAGTGCCCCTCTGCCACAAAGAAAAGGCCCATGGTCGTAGTCACCCCGATGGTTGCAAAGGTAAAAAGGAATTTTTTCTTGCCTGCGCTCCTGTCGGCTATAGCCCCGAGAAAAGGTGCGGCAAGAGCCACCGTTATACCGGCCAGGGAGTTGGCAAGGCCCAACCTGGCCGTACTGAGCGGGATATCAGTCCCGGCGCTCCAGAACTGTTTGAAGAATATGGGGAAGAACCCTGCCATGACCGTTGTGGCAAAGGCGGAATTGGCCCAGTCGTACATGGCCCAGGCAATGATCTGTTTCCTCGAGCCCCTTTCCAATGCCGCCCCTTTTGGATTTTTGCCCGCACCCATGCATCTCAAACATGAAGCACCTCCCCCCTGAAGGGGGAGGATTCATAGGCCAAGGTAATGTGTGGTGGTCTACTTGTCTTTCTCTTTCAGACGGTATGCCTTCAGGATGATCACAGGCTTGGCCGGTACATCCTGAAAAAACCCCTTTGTGGTCGTGGGTGTTTTTTCAATGGCATCAGCTACATCCATGCCTTTGGTCACCTTGCCGAAGACGCAGTAGCCGTAGCCCTCCATGGTCTTGCTCCTGAAGTTCAGGAAGGTGTTGTCCTTGGCATTGATGAAAAACTGGGCCGTAGCGGAATTCGGGTCAGGGGTGCGCGCCATGGCAATGGTGCCGCGGTCGTTTTTCAGGCCGTTGTCCGCCTCGTTCTTGACAGGCGAGCGGGTGGCCTTTTCATTCATATCCGCGGTCATGCCGCCGCCCTGGATCATGAACCCGCTGATTACCCTGTGAAAGACAGTGCCGTCGTAGAATTTATCATCTACATAGGCCAGGAAGTTTTTCACTGTTGCAGGGGCCTTGTCGGGGTAGAGCTCCAGGGTGATGTTGCCCATACTCGTCTCAAGGACCACCTTGGGGTTCTTGGCCGCTTCCACCGGTGTGCTGAGCAGACTGAACAAGATCATCATGACTATGAACATTCTCCTTTCCATATACAACTCCTTGGTTGTGTGATCGGTCTATCCTTGCGGCATATGCCGTGCCCGGTTTCTAGGCAGTTCTCTTCTCAAGCCAGTCCTTCACGGCATGGCCGGTGCCGAAGGGCCACGGCTTGAGACGATCCGGGCTGACGTGCCTCACCTCTGCGAGTTCTTCGCCCAGATTTATGGTGCCTTCTGCCGGGACGTGAAATGCTATGATGAGCTGGTTCTTCTCGAAGAAGCTGTAGAGGCCGACGAGAGAGGCCGCGGTCCCCGTGAGACCAAGTTCTTCTTTCACCTCGCGCAGTACGGCAGCCTCGGGCGTCTCACCCCCTTCGAGGAAGCCTGTCACCAGGCCGAACATCTTTTCCGGCCAGAGCCTGTTCCTTGCCAGGATTACCATGCCGTCAAGTTCCACAATGGCGGCCACAACGGGTATGGGGTTGTCCCAGAACACATAGGAGCAGGGGGGCGAGGGGCATGCAAGTCGGTGCTTCCCGTCAATGGTTCTTTGCACGAGTTCCTGTCCGCAGTAAGGGCAAAACTTCATATACAGCTCACCTTTTCAAGATAAGACGCATCACATGAACACGCTTTTTATACATCTTAGTTGTGCCCTCCTGCAATGGAATCATTCCGGAAAGATTCCGGTTTTTTGAAAAGCGCTCACATGGTATGGGTGTGCAGTGTCTTCTGGCGGGGCTGCCCGCCAGGTCAGGGTGAAAATTGCTGAAGAAGAACAGGTTCGTCCCCATTCTCTGTCTGCTGGGCGCCATGGTGCTGTGGGCCAGCTCGTTCATTGCGCTGAAGCTCGCCTTCAGGGCCTATGACCCCATGGTCGTCATCTTCGGAAGGATGATCACCGCGAGTATCTGCTTCATACCCTTCATTGGCGTATACAAGCGGAACCCTCTCAGGAAGGAAGACATGCCCGTACTGGTGTTCATGCTCGTCTGCGAGCCATGTCTTTATTTTATATTCGAAGCCGCCGCCCTGAAAAATACCACCGCATCACAGGCCGGGATGATTACTGCCATGCTTCCTCTCATGGTGGCCATTGCCGCCGGGATTTACCTTAAGGAATCCATAACCATAAAGACGGTCCTCGGATTTCTCGTGGCCATTCTGGGGGCATGCATCCTGAGTCTCACCTCGTTGTCGAATGACTCGGCGCCGGATCCGGTCAAGGGCAACTTCTTCGAGTTCATAGCCATGGTATGCGCGACCGGCTACACGATCTCCCTGAAACGGCTCTCGGCGCGCTACGAACCGCTGTTTCTCACGGCCATGCAGGCCTTTGCAGGAAGCATCTTCTTCCTGCCCTTTCTCTTCTTTCCGACAACGGAATTACCCGCGGTTTTTGACCCGGTTCCGGCCATGAGCATCGTATATCTGGGCATCTTTGTTACGCTCGGGGCCTATGGACTGTATAATTATGCCGTGAGCAAGGTTCCTGCGAGCCAGGCATCGGCATACGTCAACCTCATTCCCGTGCTCACGGTGTTCTTCAGCTGGATAATCCTGGATGAACTCTTCACGCCGGTACAGTATGCAGCTTCAGCCCTGGTTATCATGGGCGTGCTCATGAGCCAGGAGATCAGCAGGAAAGAGGGGAACGGGTAAGGTTTTTCTCCAGAAACAAAACACTCTGGGAATAAAGGACAATCTGCACCTTTGTAAGTATAAGCCCACCCGTTTCTCATCTTCCGATCGTGCTTTCATGCAGGCTGTGTTCGTGAAGAAGGCCTGCTTGTCATTATGCACTCACTGTGATAAATACGAATGAACCTAATGGATTCGAGAGAAAAGGGGAGGATAGTGTATGTCCGGCCACAATAAATGGTCTACAATCAAACATAAGAAGGGTGCTGCGGATGCCAAGCGCGGAAAGCTCTTTTCCAAGATCATCAAGGAGATCACGGTGGCGGCCCGTATGGGCGGCGGTGACATCGAGGGGAATGCGCGGTTGAGGGCTGCGGTAAGTTCTGCCAAGGCATCCAACATGCCCAAAGACAATATAGATCGTGCCATCAAGAAGGGCACAGGTGAGCTTGGAGGCGTCGCCTTTGAAGAGATCACCTACGAAGGGTATGGACCGGGAGGTGTGGCGGTTCTGGTGAAGGTGCTCACGGACAACAAGAACCGGGCAGTGGCGGATATACGGCATCTGTTTTCGAAGTACAACGGCAACCTCGGAGAGACGGGATGCGTGAACTGGATGTTCGATAAGAAGGGCTATGCCTCCATCGACAAGGAGAATGTCGACGAGGAAACCCTTTATGATGTGGCCATGGGCGCAGGGGCCGACGACATCTCGGACACCGGGGATGCCTTCGAAATCCTTACGGCCCCTGAAGACATCGAAGGACTGCGTACCGCGCTGGAGACAAAAGGCATCAAATACAGCTCTCTTGAAGTCCAGATGATCCCTCAAACCAACGTGACGCTGACCGGCAAGCCGGCACAGCAGACCTTGAAGCTCCTGGATGCCCTGGAAGACCTCGATGACGTACAGGCGGTATCCTCGAACTTCGACATCAGCGATGAGGAGATGGCCCAGCTCCAGGGATAATGATAATCTGTGGAATAGATCCTGGTACCCGGGCCACCGGCTACGGTATCCTAGACATGCAATCGTCGCCTTCGAGCCTGATTCATGTGGCTCACGGCACCATCAAACCCAGGTCTGATGAAACAGCAGGACGGCTCAAGGAGATATTTGACGGATTGACAGAGATATTCAAGCAATACCGTCCCGTGGAGGTTGCTGTGGAAAGCTCTTTTCATGCCCTGAACTCCCAGACGGCCCTCAAGCTAGGGCAGGCAAGGGGGGCGATCATGATCGCAGCCGCCCTCCTGGAAATACCGGTTTTCGAATATACGCCCACCGAGGTAAAGAAGGCCACCTGCGGTTATGGACATGCAGGCAAGGACCAGATCCACGCCATGGTGAGCACAATCCTGCATCTCGCAAAGGGTGATATCAGATCTCTCGATGCCTCCGACGCCCTGGCCATCTGCGTATGCCATTCTTCCACGCGGCGCATGAGGAGGCTTCTGCAATGATCAGCATGCTTCAAGGACAGGTTGTCCAGCAGTCGGGTGGAGAGGTGGTCCTCATGGTGGGCGGAGTGGGTTATCTGGTGCACGTGCCCGCCGGGACACTCCTGAATGCTTCAAGCGGCAATGGAGTGACCCTGTATACCATGCTCATCGTACGCCAGGACTGCATGGACCTGTA
The DNA here is from genome assembly GCA_964600235.1 of uncultured Bacteriovoracaceae bacterium. Lineage (GTDB taxonomy): Bacteria > Desulfobacterota > Desulfomonilia > UBA1062 > UBA1062 > MWEI01. The sequence continues at coordinate 220,939 of CAZRIV010000002.1, forward strand.
TGGATTCACCGACCAGCGCCAGCGGGAGATCTTCGCCCTGCTGCTGGGCGTCTCGGGCATAGGTCCCAAGACGGCCATGAACATCATCTCCTCCGTTGATCCGAACAGGTTCCTGGAGGAGGTGGTGAGCGAGAACATATCTTATCTCATGGGATTGCCGGGCATCGGCAACAAAGGGGCACAGCGGATCATACTTGAGCTGAAGGAGCGGATAGCACGGCACTATAAGACCGTGGCCCGGGGCTCATCAAGGGATATGGGAGAGGATGCCGTTTCTGCACTCGTAACACTCGGATATTCCGAGAACCAGGCCCGTAAATCCGTAGGTTCCGTCAAGGCGGATACGGTTGAAGAACTGGTGAGAAAGGCATTAAAGGAACTCTTATGAGAGAAGATCTTGCCGGGACGGCACAGGGACACCAGGAGTGTGAGATCGAGGCCCGTATCCGTCCCCAGAGTCTCAAGGAGTATGTGGGGCAGACGTCGCTGAAGGATAACCTGGGAGTCTTCATCAAGGCGGCCGGGGGAAGGGGAGAGGCCCTTGACCACTGCCTGTTTTACGGTCCTCCCGGGCTGGGCAAGACCACGCTCGCCCACATCATAGCCCATGAATTACAGGTGGGCCTGAGGGTGACCAGCGGGCCGGCCATCGAGAAGTCGGGTGACCTGGCCGCAATACTGACGAACCTTGAACCGAGGGATGTTCTCTTCATTGACGAGATCCACCGTCTGGGCTCTGCCATTGAAGAGATCCTGTACCCTGCCATGGAGGAGTTCAAGCTCGATATCATTATCGGACAGGGGCCGTCCGCCCGTTCCATCCGAATAGACCTCAACCCCTTTACGCTCGTCGGCGCCACTACGAGGGCGGGTATGATCACCTCTCCGCTGCGCGACCGTTTCGGCATTATCGGGCATCTCGAGTTCTATACCAATGACGAGCTTGCCACGATCATCAGACGGTCAGCCAGGATCCTGGGCATAGGTGCTAATGAGGAAGGCCTTTATGAGATCGCGCGAAGGTCGCGGGGCACTCCGAGGATTGCCAACAGGCTTCTGCGGAGGGTTAGGGACTTTGCGGATGTACTGGGAGACGGCAGGATCGGGCATGAGATCGCCGATTCGGCCCTTACGCGTCTTGACATAGACAAGACCGGGCTTGACCGCATGGACAGGAAGATCATCGAGATCATGATAGGTTCGTTCTCCGGAGGCCCGGTAGGCATCGAATCGTTGGCTGCATCCATCGGCGAGGACAAGGACACCATCGAGGATGTTTACGAGCCTTTCCTCATTCAAAAGGGTTATGTCAGGCGCACCCCCCGAGGCAGGCAGGTGTGTGCCAAGGGGTACAAGGCACTCAACCTGCAGCCCCAGGCGAAGCAGATGGAAATATGCGAAGATGAGTAACTGCCGCATGTTCAGACCGGCTGTCTTTTCTTGAAATAGGCGGCCAGAGACAAGGTTATCCAACCATGAATACGATCCTGCTCGATGTGGATGATACGCTCTATCCAAAAGGAACAGGGCCATTTATCCATGTAAACCGCAGGATCGACCGCTATGTAATGGCCGTATGTAATATCGGACAGGAGGATGCCCGCATACTGAGAAAGAACTACATCAGGGAATACGGCTCGACACTCCAGGGTCTCATGCGCCAGTACGGCATTGATCCCGGGCACTATCTCAAGGATGTCCATGACGTGCCGGTTGAAGAACTGCTTACGAGGGATTCAAAACTTCGTGATGTACTCATGTCACTTTGTTGCAGGCTGGTGGCCTTCACCAATGGCTCATATGACTATGCATGCCGTGTCCTGCGCGTATTGGGTATCGACGATATGGTGTGCGAACTGTTTGCCATCGAACATATGGATTTTGTTCCAAAGCCTTTACCGTGGCCGTTTTACAAGGTCATCCAGCAGTATGGAGGTTCCGCGCAGGATTTTCTTGTCGTGGACGACAGCATCGCCAATGTCCGCACCGCCCTGAGTGTGGGGATGTCTGCGGTGCTTGTAGGCGCCGAGGATCCGGAGGGTTTTTGCTTGAGCGTGCCGGATATATATGAGATACCCAGGTTCATAGCCGGTATAGCCTGATGGGTGGATGGCAGGAGCATATGGAATGAAGGTTTTTGTCACGGGAGTCGCAGGATTTATAGGATTTCACCTGGCAAGGCGACTGCTCGAAGAAGGTTCAAGCGTATATGGCATAGACAACCTGAGCCCGTATTATGACCCGGAGCTCAAACATGACAGACTGGGTCTTCTCAACCCCCATCCAAAGTTCAGGTTTGAGAGACTTGATCTCACGGATCGCGCCGGGATGGAAAGGGTCTTTAAGGATGAAGAATTCGACGTTGTCGTGCATCTGGCTGCCCAGGCAGGGGTTCGTTACAGCATAGAGAACCCACATGCATACGTTGACTCAAACCTTGTGGGGTTCCTTCATATCCTGGAGGGCTGCAGGAATTCATCTGTTCCCCACCTGGTCTATGCCTCCTCGTCTTCGGTTTACGGGTCGAACGTGAAGATGCCTTTTTCCGTTCACGACAATGTGGACCACCCCATATCGCTCTATGCCGCAACGAAAAAGGCGAATGAACTCATGGCGCATACCTACGCAAGCCTCTATGGCCTCGCGTGTACGGGGTTGCGGTTCTTTACCGTGTATGGCCCCTGGGGGCGGCCGGACATGGCGCTGTTCAGATTCACCAAAGCACTCCTGGAGGATGCCCCCGTAGATATCTATAATTTTGGGGATATGAAAAGAGACTTCACCTATATTGATGACATCATAGAAGGTATCGTGAGGATCATGAACCTGATTCCAGAACCTGATGAGTTTTGGAACGGCCGACAGGCAGATCCGGGCACCAGTTTTGCCCCCTACAGGATTTACAATATTGGCGGCTCACACCCTGTCGAACTCATGCATTTCTTACATGTCCTGGAAAACGAGATTGGCAAAGAGGCTGTTAAGAATATGCTGCCGCTCCAGAAAGGTGATGTTAAGGAGACAATAGCTGATTCCGTAGATCTGGAGGAAGCAACCCGATTCAGGCCGCAGATACCTGTTGAGGTCGGCATCAAGCGCTTCGTCGAATGGTACAGGAAGTATTATCGGGTCTGACTTGCCTGTTTCAGGATGACTTCTGAGGGCAGGTCTGCTGCAAGGATGAACTTTAAAATGCTGTCCTGATAGTGCTCGGCGCCACCCAAGAATTCGATACCGACCTGTGTCTTTTCCAGCACGTTCTCGCTCCGTATCGAGCGTACCACGCCGATGGTCTTGATGGTTTTACCGGGGAGATTTATCCATATGGTCGGGAGGCTCATGCCCTCGATGAGCGGGGTCTTCTCATTGAGAATCTCCACCCCCATGCCTTCGATGCTGATGTCCCAGACAAGGACCTTGATCTTCTCGGAACTCAAAGGGTGGACAATCGTTGCGGTCAGTGGATCGTTCCCGGTGACGAGGTATCTCAGCACGCTTCGTCTGCTGATATGCCGGAGAGAGTCAGGCCAGGAGGTCTCCAGGATGTTCTTTATGATGTCCTGTATCCTGGCAGTAAAGAGCATGACATCCACACCCTTGAAGAGATAAAACGGGTAGACCATATCCACCTGGGGCTGGAACGGAAGTTTGAGCTCTGAGATCCTTACAATGCGCAGTACCATGTTGTCCTGTTCGGGCCTCAGGTAGAAGAATTCGGCAGGGATCGCCTTCTGGCGGTGCATCATGAGCATATCGCCAAATCCACGGGAAAGAGATTTGATATTATCAAAGGTCTGAAGAATCTGGTCCTTGTCGGTGATAATCCTTCCAGTATCAGGAATGGTCTCGTTCAGCTGTGCAAATGCCTCAATGGGGGTGTCTGCGGGCGAAAAGTCTATGCCTACGCGTGACGGGACCCCTGTACCAAGGTATGCAATCCGACCGGGGATCTCGGTGGCGATGATCCGCCCCTTTTTTTCCAGCGATTCGATCTCTATCCGGGTGCCTACCTGGAGAAGAGAGAACCCGTCGGTTACGAGTACCCCGATGCCTCCTATGGAGATATCCACAACCGGAAACAGAAAGGATTGACCTCCGATCTTCGTTTTTGCTTGGAGCTCTTCCCAGGTATGTGTCCTTTTTCTTTTGGTCTCTCGCTTTTCCATCTTATGGTCTCATCGGAATGCCGAGATACAAAACTTTAAGGTTTCTCTAAGGCAAGGCACCACGAAAAAGATCCTTATAAAAGGCAATGATATCAATGTTGTGATAGCCAAAAGAAAATATCTTCTAAAAAATAATCAAATTCATTATAGAGTTAAATAGAAAACCCCCGGCATGAGCGGGGGTTCTTGGTGCATTACGGCAAAATTGACCGGAGAAGATCCGATTACTTTCCTTTATAAACAGGGGGCCTCTTTTCCATGAACGCGGTCATGGTTTCTGCAATGTCTTCTGATGGGAGTACCATGGCGCTGCGGGCGGCGACATATTCGAGGCCGTCTGCTATGCTCTTGCCGCGGCAGAAATTCAGGACCTCTTTGGCACCCTGAACGGCCAGTGGGGCCTGATTCGCTATTTCCATGGCCATTGCCTCAGCTTCCTTGATGAGGGTTTCCTTGTCAGGGTAGACTTCATTGACCAGGTTTACCTCTTTTGCCCTTTTGGAATCGATGAACTTTGCAGTATAGGCCATCTCACGGGTGATACCCTGGCCTACGATGTGAGGCAGGCGCTGGAGGACTCCCACATCTGCGATGAACGACACGGCAGCCTCACGAAGAGAGATCTTTGCATCCTGTGATGCAAGGCGGATATCGCAGGCGCTTCCAAGGTCGAGTCCGGCACCGATGCAGAATCCGTGGAAACAGCAGATAACAGGTTTAGAGCATCTTTCCACACAGGTCATGGCATCCTGGAGAGGGAAGATGTCGTGAAAGAGTTTCACCTTTCCCTTGGCGCTCATATCCCAGTTCTTCATGGTAGGGATCATGGGTGCCATGCCCATGATGTCAATGCCGGTGCTGAAGTCCTTGCCCTGTCCTGCGATAATGGCCACCCGGATGGCATCGTCTGCATCAATATCTGCAAATATAGGGATGATTTCTTTCCATGCATCCGGCCCCATGGCGTTCTTTTTTTCAGGTCTGTTGAGGAACACCCACGCGATAGCCTCTTTTTTCTCGACGATATAGAAGTTGTAACTGGTTGTCATGGCTTATATCCTCCTCTCTGAACTAAAGGTTAATTGGTTCTTGCAATCTTGTCAAAGGTTAAATTCATACTTTAAGGTTTGGATATCAATACGAACCATTATTTATGGTGATAAGTTCTTGAGTTGCCTCCCGGGTAGCAGTCAGGAAAAAATGTAAGGGCCAGTTTGGAAGCAAGAGGTAAGACCCGGCTTCACAGGGCAGGGCCATACATATCAGAGAATATGCGGTCTCAAAGGCGTTCTTTGCAGACAATTAGAGAAAGTATCTCATGCCGGATACCTTATGGCCCAAGCCACATAAGTAGATTGTTTCCTGGATACGGCTTTGTATGGTTTCCCCAGCCGTTCTTTATATGATATTGCACATATGAAAAACTGTCAGGAATGCCCTTGTGGGCAGCATTCCAGCGTGTGCACAAAAAGTCTTGACCTCTTTGCCCTGGAACCTGGACTTCGTAAAATGAAGGCCCTGAAAACTGTAAACCCAGTTCCCAAACTTATAGAGCTGCCTGACGAAAAACTTGAAGATCTTTGACTCGCAGGTCTTGTCCTGCTCATCCACGTATGCCGGTGAGATGCCGAGATAGAGAGAGGGCACCCCTTCACTCTTGAAGGTTTCAATGGCATGTACCATGAGGGGATAGAATATACCCTGTTTGAATTTGGGAGAGAATCGCGAGATATTAGGTACGTAACCGAGGATCTTCCCATTCTCATAGATGGGGTCAAAGTGGATGTATCCAAGGAGTTCATTGTCTAAAAAGGCATAGAATTTTCTGGTTCCTTCCTGGTAGTTCTGGTCTTTGGGTCTGATGAGGAAGACTACTTCCTTATTTTTTACTGCCCTTGTGCTCATCCATTCCTTGGTCAGTTCATCGTCATTTGTCTCATTGTCCATCTCCGCGAAACGTACTCCATCCTTTTGAGCCTTGTTGATCGATGTCCTCAGGACCTGTTTTTTCTTGCCCTTGAGGTCCCAGGTTTTAAGGTCGACGATGCTTTCTATGCCGAACTGGCTTGAATAAAGGCCGAATTTATCATGAATAAGCTCAGCAACCGGTTCTGAAATCTGGATGAATGCAGTATAGGTCTTATCTTTCAGGAATTCACCGATGATATATTCGCGGTCTTTTTCCGCACAGACCGGATCTGCCAAAACATAGCGTGCGCCCCATTTTTTCATGTAAGCGATATACCCTATACCTGACACATCGAAGAAGCTCATGCCCTGCTGGAAATGTGAAAAGGACATGCAGTGATTGCCGTATTTCTTGAGATATCCTATACGCTCTTCCTGGGTGAACATATCAATGCCGATCTCTCTGAATCGCTTCTTCGTTTTGTACAGATCGAGGGGCATCACCTTGGAGAAGGGTTGTTCGATGACATGGGCATTGACGGATGAGTACTGGACATTAGCTCTCATTATAAGGCCTCCTGCGGGTAACAACTGGTTAGTGTAAGATCATTGATGTGTTTGCCCTGTTCGCTAAAAGTATTCATCACTTGTTCTTCTTTCACTTAGCATGCCAAAAAGTGCCTTAAAAAATACGTATTAATACCGAGCAAAGTATCAGGTATAAACTGATACAAAAAAAGCAATAGTCAATTATATCAATAAGATAAAACAATCAGGGTCAGGGGTAAAAAATGAATTGTGGGTAAATTATTGCCCATGAGATAGGAATAATTATTACACGAATGAGGTCTCTGCATAACTGAGAAAGGCACAGCAGTGAGGGGAGAAAGGACTTACCCGTTCATGTCACGGGTAAAAGATATCTTGACTTGGTTTACACCTTGACAAGTCTCATGGCGGGAACTACCTAAATGCAGATATACTAAATCAACAGAAGGATTGAGTCATGCCCATCTATGAATATGAATGCAAGCAATGCGGGAATGAGTTCGAAGCTCTGGTTTCCATGAATGCCAAGGTAGGTCCTTCCTGCCCCAAGTGTGAGAGCAAGAAGATAAGAAAGAAGATATCCGCAACGGCATCCAGTAAAGGAGGCTGTAGCTCTTGTGCCTCCACCTCGTCATGTTCTTCGAAAGGTTTTTCCTGAGGATAGAAAACTCAAGGCCCGGTCAGGGCTTTTCGAAGACATTTTTCAGGACGATGGTCTCCTCGCGCTTAGGGCCTACTGAAACAATGGCCGTCTTAACTTCCAGCTTTTCTTCAATATATCCAAGATAAGCCTTGCAGTTTTTCGGCAGGTCATCGAACGACTTGATATCATTCAAAGGCTCTTCCCATCCAGGGAGCTCATCAAAAACCAGATCGAGATCTGAATACATCTCGAGGTTTGCCGGCATGTTCTCCATGGCAACACCGCCTGACTTGTACGCTGTGGCTATCTTGATGGTTTCAAAACCTGAGAGAACGTCGAGCTTGGTTATGGCAAGATGAGAAATTGAGCTCAGCCGTATGGAATGGCGAAGCGCTACAAGATCAAGCCACCCGCAGCGTCTCGGCCTGCCTGTTGTTGCACCGTATTCGCCACCAAAGGCACGAAGGCGTTCGCCAGTCTCATCACTGAGTTCGGTGGGAAAAGGTCCTCCCCCTACCCGTGTAGTGTAGGCCTTGCATATTCCCAAGACAGCATCTATTTTCGTAGGGCCTATACCGGCGCCCACACATGCCTGACCGGCTACGGTATTGGACGATGTGACATAAGGATAGGTCCCGTGATCCATGTCCAGATTGGCTCCCTGTGCACCCTCGAAGAGTAGATGCTTCCCCTGCTTCATTTTGGCATCGATCAATACAGGGACATCCCTTACAAAGGGTTTGAGCTGAGCTCCCATCTGGGCAAGCTTGTCATACATACTGTTCTTGTCCAGGGCCTTGAGCTTAAGTATCTTGGTGATGTACTCCTGTTTTTCTTCAAAGGCGGCATCGAGCTTCTTTTTGAGATAGGTTTCGTGGATCAGGTCGACCATCCTCAGCCCCACCCGCCTAGCCTTGTCCTCATATGCCGGACCGATTCCCCTTCCCGTGGTGCCTATGCCCTGGGTGCAGTCTCTGGCAGTGTCGATAATTCGGTGGTAGGGCATGATCACATGCGCCCTGTCGCTTATGACAACTGAGTCTGGAGAAACATCGTACCCCTTTTCCCTCAGGGCAGTTATCTCTTCGTAGAGTATCTCCGGATCCAGGACCACGCCTGAGCCAATTACGCAGAGTTTGCCGGGATGAAGGATGCCCGATGGGATCAGATGGAGAACAACCTTCTTCTCCCCGACGACGAGGGTATGGCCTGCATTATTGCCGCCTTGAAACCTGATGATAAGGTCGGACTTCTCTGTGAGCAGATCTACGATCTTGCCCTTTCCCTCATCACCCCATTGGGTGCCCACCACCACGATGTTTGCCATGTGTAAGGATCCTCCTTGGCTATAGGCCTAGATAATGACCTCTTGGACGGAAAGGGCGTTCGGCACCTTCCTGATCTTCTCAATGACCTTCTTTGGTACTTCTGCATCGACGTTGATAATAATGATAGCAGTTCCTTCCTGACGGTCTCTGCCGAGGAAGAGCCTTGCTATGTTTATACCGGCCTCACCAAGTGCCATGCCGATGTTGCCGACCGTGCCCGGCATGTCTTTATTATAAATCACGAGCATGGTCCCTTCCGGGATCACCTCAATGGCGTAATTATCTATCCTGACAATCCTCAAGTCATCCGACTTGAATACCGAGCCCACGAGAGACCTGGTTCCCTTATCGAATTCGAGGATCATCTCTATGGTATTGGTGAATATCTCTTCCTTGGAAGAATGAGCCTCTACAAGGTCTATGCCGCGCTCCCTGAGGAGGACCGGAGCGTTCACATAATTGACGTCATCTGCGATAGCCGAGAGAAGCCCTTTAAACCCGGCTACGGTTATCGGTTTCGTGTCGATGGTTGCTGCGGCCCCGGTATAATTGACAGTGACCTTCTTGAGGCGGTCTGAGATCACCTGGCCGATGATCTGGCCCATGAACCGTCCCATTTTCTCGGAGAGTTCCAGATAGGGTTTTACCTTCGGGAGCATCTCAGGAGACACGGACGGGGCATTGACTGCATTGCGAATGATGCCGTTTTTTAGATAATCCACGATCTGTTCTGCAATGGCCAGTGCCACATTTTCCTGGGCCTCATGCGTGGACGCCCCGAGATGCGGCGTGGCTATTACTTTAGGGTGTTTAGGCAGGGACCAGTCCTCCGGCGGTTCTTTCTCGAAGACATCTATCGCTGCCCCTGCCACCTTGCCGGAATCCAGTGCCTCGACAAGCGCTTTTTCGTCGACGATGCCGCCTCGTGCACAATTGATAAGGAAGACACCCCTTTTCATTTTCTCAAATGCTTCTTTGCCTAAAAGCCCCGTAGTCTCTTTGGACTTGGGTGTATGCACGGTGATGTAATCGGAGCGTGCATAGAGGTCATCAAGATTTGCCGTCAGTTCTATTCCCTGTTTCTCTGCAAGGTCCTTTGTGACGAAGGGGTCATAGACGATGACGTTCATCTTAAGGCCCTGGGCACGTGACGCGACCACACTTCCGACCCTGCCCATGCCTATGACACCTAAGGTCTTGCCGGTGACCTCTCTGCCCTCAAGGGCTTTTTTCTCCCATTTGCCATCCTTCATGAAGGCATTGGCCTGAGGTATGTTCCTGGTGAGCGCCATCATCATGGCAATTGCATGCTCTCCTGTGGTGATCGTGTTGCCGCCAGGGGTATTCATGACCACGACGCCCTGTTTAGATGCGGCTGATGAATCGATATTGTCCACTCCGGCCCCTGCGCGGCCGATTACCTTCAGTCTTTTCCCTGCGGCAATGATCTCGGCAGTGGCTTTGGTTGAAGACCTGACAACGAGAGCGTCATAATCCCCGATGATCTCTAGAAGCTCTTCAGGTTTCAAGGAGGTCCTGACATCGACCGTGAAACCACAGCTCTTAAGAATCTCAACCCCCCCCTCGGACAGCTTGTCGCTCACAAGGATCTTCAAGGGTGCCTCCTGCGCCGGAATAATAGGTTCGGAGCACTTTTAACAAATGGTTCTTGAGGTGTCAACCACAAGAGAGGACCAGATGGTGATCAGTTGAAAGGTGGCATTAATCGTTGCTCTGATTCATGATTGGATTAATGATTTTTGTTCTCCCTGGGAGCAGGAGTGCTCTTATCTGATCTCACAAAAAAGGGGGTATTCGTCTTACCGGTTTTAGGCCCGACGAACACCCCCACTTTGACGAGGTTCATTTCCCCTGTCAGAAGATTAACGTAAAACCTTACTGCAGGTAGATGATGCAGAAGAAATCACTTCCCCGACGTATGTCTCAGCAGCGCCACCAGATATTTCCAGAATCGCTGGACGCTGCTTATTTCCAGACGCTCATTTGGTGAGTGGGCCTGCTCGATGGTGGGTCCGAAAGAGATCATATCAAGACCGTTGATCCTCTCGGCGATTACGGCACACTCAAGCCCGGCATGGATTACCTTCACTTTAGGCTCTTTCATGAATAGGCCCTGGTAGAGGCTTGTGCAGGTTTTCAGGATGGTGGAAGACAGATCCGGTTTCCATGCCGGGTACCCGTTGCCCTTATTGACCTGGCATCCCGCCAGTTCCCCGATGGAGGCTATCTGAGCAGCAATGTCGTGGAGAGCGCTCTGGATGATGCTGCGCTGGCTGGTTGTGACGACAAAGGCATCACCCCTGAAGGAGCAGACCGCCAGATTTGTAGAAGTGACAACCGTATTGTCCAGCAGAGGATCCGTCTTCTGCGGACCATGTGGTAAGGCCTGGAGCAGGTTGAACAACTTCCCGGCATCCTCGGGTACGATTACCCTGGGGGCGTTTTGACCTGGTTCTTCAAGGGTGAGCGCAACCCCATCGTCAATATGTTTGAACTCGGACCTCAGGATGTTGTTCCAATGGACGGCTTCCTGCCTTAGTGCTTCAACATCCGAGTGCTTCACATGGATTATCGCCTCGGCCTCACGCGGGATGGCGTTATGTTTATTGCCGCCCCTGATGGATGCCAGGTGATAACCATATGCCTCACAGGTACAATGGAGAAAGCGATTGAGGAGCTTGATGGCATTAGCCAGGCCCTGATGGATGTCCACTCCGGAATGACCGCCTCTGAGACCTGAGATTTTTACTGATAAAGGGAGAGTGCCTTCGGGGACTGTCATGAATTCAGGTTCATAGATAAGCTCGGTATCCATGCCGCCTGCACACCCGATGTAAAAGGTACCGTCTTCTTCCGAATCGAGGTTGATGAGTGTAGGTGCTCTGAATGAGGCCCTAGACAGCTGGTAGGCCCCGGTAAGTCCCGTCTCCTCTTCGGCCGTGAAGATCAGGTCGAGATCCGGATGGATAAGGTCGGGATCCTCCATGACGGCGAGCATGGCGGCAACCCCGATGCCGTTGTCGGCACCCAAAGTTGTGCCGTCAGCCCTGATCCAGGATCCGTCCAGTAAAAGACGTATGGGATCCTTACTGAAATCATGGGGGGTATCAAGATTCTTCTCGCACACCATATCCGTATGCGACTGCAATGCCAAAGGACGGGAGCCCTTGACGCCCGGTTTTTTCACAAAGACATTACGCGCCGTATCAATGCGGCAGTTCAGACCCAGCCCTTGTGCTTTTTTACAGATGTAGTCCGCGACGGCTGACTCATTGCCTGATTCGCGAGGTATCTGAGAAATCTCCCAGAAGCTTCGCCAGAGGTTCTGGGGATTGAGACCTTGAATTGCCTTCATGATTTCCCTCCATAAGAAACCAGCCGTAATATGAGGGATATCAGCTTGCAGGAGACGGTTCAACAATGATTTTCAACAGCAGTGTACCTGCTGAACAGGATCCTCATATGCAGAAAGCAGAAACATGCCGAATAAACAGAATAAACCCATGAAGTGACTTCATGAATTGTTTTGATCTGATAACCCACAGTTCTTATTTAAATAAAATCAGACACAGGGCCATCTTTTCAAAAAGATAAAAATATACCGTTAATTCTCTGTCAAAAGCGCGCACCCTTTACGCGCCTTTTATTAAAACCATGTATGAATAAATACTACGTGGTTTCTGTTGCGTATGCTGAATTATCATAGAACCGGGGCAGGAGAAACCTGCCCCGGTAGCAGATTACAGCTTCATTACGTTTGATGCCTGCGGACCTTTTGGCCCGTTGGTCACTTCGAATGTGACCTTTTCTCCCTCTGTGAGCGTCTTGAACCCATCTCCCTTGATTGCTGAATAGTGCACGAATACGTCGCTGCCGCCATCCTGAGTGATGAAACCAAATCCCTTCTTCTCGTTGAACCACTTAACTGTTCCTGTAGCCATTCATACCTCCGTTCTTTTGAGCCTGAACCCTTGGCAAGAGGGACGGGGCTCTGGTGTTAATGTCTGGAAAATGGATTTTATCATATTCCGGGGGAAAACATCTATTGGGTTTTACCGCGGTTTAATCTGTTGATATTCTCCATAATCCAGGCATGTTCGATCATAAAACTTATCGACCGGACTGTCAAGGTTCATCAACAGAAACTGAAAAAACATCTTAAAAAATTATCCTAGAGACTTGAGAGGGAATTCTTCCATTGCGCGAAAGACCAAAGTGCCTGGTCACTCCTTGCTTGGGCGCGCTTGCTCTTGTGTGCATCGGGCATGGACATGATGCCGAAATTGATGTTCATGGGCTGGAAGAGTTTTACAGTCCTGTCGGTTATATAATGGATCAAAGCGCCAAGCGCCGTCTCGGGTCCTGGCGGGTGGAAGGGCTTTCCCTCGAGCCCGGCAGCCATGGACATACCGGCAAAGATACCCGTTGCTGCTGACTCCATATATCCTTCCACCCCTGTTATCTGGCCAGCGAGGTATATTTTTGTATGGCCTGACAGGCGCAAGTCCGGGTCCAGCACCCGTGGAGAATCCATGTAAGTGTTTCTGTGGATGCTGCCGTATCTCAGGAATCTGGCACGCGACAGGGCCGGGATCATACCCAGGATCTTTTTCTGCTCAGGGTAGGTCATCCGTGTCTGGAAACCCACCATGGTAAAGGCATCCCCAGGAAGGTTTTCCTTGCGAAGCTGTACAACGGCAAAAGGCCGCCTGCCTGTTGAAGGGAGCATGAGGCCCACAGGCCTCATGGGGCCGTACCGCAATGCATCAGTCCCTCTTGCCGCAAGAACCTCTATGGGCAGACATGCCTCGAAGAAACGGGCCTCCTCAAATTCCCGGGAGCGGACCTGGTCTGCCTTCAGGAGCTCTTCTGTGAACTTCAGGTATTGACCCTCATCCAGGGGACAGTTGAGGTAATCAGAACTGTCATCCGACCAACGGGCGCCGAAGAAGGCATGATCCATATCGATACTGTCCGCTTCGATGATGGGAGAGATGGCATCGTAGAAGAACAGGCGGCTGTGGTCGGTCATGTCCGCAAGCTCCTGGGCCAGGGCATCAGAGGTAAGGGGCCCTGTTGCGATGATGGTAGGACAGTCATTGTCGAGTTTCTTCACTTCCTGGCGATGGATGGTGATGTTCTCCTGAGCCTTCATATGCGTGGTGATCAGCGACGCGAAGGCTGCCCGGTCTACTGCCAGGGCTTTCCCTGCAGGGACTCGTGTCTTTTCAGCAGCATCCAGAACAAGAGAGCCGAGCAAAGCCATTTCCCTCTTGAGGATCCCATGGGCTGTAAGCGGATCGAAACCCTTGAAAGAGTTGCTGCACACGAGTTCTGAGAGCATATCAGTCTTATGCGCAGGTGTACTCGACTGAGGGCGCATCTCGAACAGGTCCACATGTATGCCTGCCCTGGAAAGGAAATGCGCGGCCTCGACCCCGGCAAGCCCGCCGCCGATGACACGGACCCTAGGCATCTTCGCTGTAGGTACACTCAGGATTGCCGCAGATGAGCTTGGTCCCTTTCTTGATGAGGAATCCTGCTCCGCAGCCCGGACATTCTTTTATTACGGGTTTTGTCCAGCTGATGAAGGTGCAGTCTTTTTCGGAGCAGGAGTAAAATGATTTCCCTTTCTTCGACCGCTGCTGGACAATCTCACCCTTGCATCCCGGCATGGGGCACTTGACGCCAAGCGGGTAGGGCATGATGTTCTTGCACTTGGGGTAGGCTCCGCAGGCCAGGAAGGGACCGAACCGCCCCTGCCTTATAACCATTTGAGCCCCGCATTTGTCGCATACCCGGTCAGTGGGCTCGGGCGCCTTGGTGATGCGCTTGGTGTTCTTGCATTCGGGGTAGTTGCTGCATGCCATGAAAGGTCCGAACCTGCCCCGCTTCATTACCATGGGGGAGCCGCACTTCTCGCATGTTTCGCCGGTTTCTTCCATCGGTTTTTCTTCAACTGCACGGATATTTCCCGCCTCGTCGCGGGTGAACTCCTTGGTGTTCGTGCAGTCCGGGTAGCCGGCGCATCCGAGAAAATATCCGTTTCTCCCCAGCTTGATGAGCATCTCCTTGCCACATGTCTCGCACATCAATCCGGACGGCCTCTGCTCCGCGCGTATGTTTTCCATGTTCACCAGGGCGCTTTCATGTTCCGAGTTATAGGTCTGGTAGAAATCCGACATCACCTTCACATAGGCTTCCTGCCCCTCTTCGATGAGGTCGAGAGAATCTTCCATCTTCGCAGTAAAGCCGATATCGAGAATGTTCGGGTAATGCTTCACCAGCAGGGCGTTCACATCCCTTCCCAGCTCGGTAGGCATGAAGGAACGGGCCTCCAGCCTTACATAGCCCCTGTCGACGATGGTGGACAGAGTCGGGGCATACGTACTCGGCCTGCCGATGCCCTTGTCTTCGAGCTCCTTGATGAGGCTCGCTTCCGTGTAGCGTGCAGGAGGCTGAGTGAAGTGCTGTTCCTTATCCACCTTCTCCAGATCAAGCGCATCCCCTTCGTTGAGAGAATCAGGGAGTCTGCCGCTTTCGTCTTCGTCGCCATTGGTCGTGTCATACACCTTGAGGAAGCCGTCAAAGGTCATGATGGACCCGGTTGCCCTCAGGGAGATATCGCCCGCGGAAATATCCACACCTGTCTGGTCGAATGATGCACTGTTCATCTGGGAAGCGATGAATCGTTTCCATATGAGATCATAGACGGCAAACTGGTCATCATTCAGGTATGGGCGCAAGGACTCAGGGGTATTTTTCAGGCTTGTGGGCCTGATTGCCTCGTGGGCTTCCTGGGCTGATTTTTTGGCCTTGTATCGCCTGGGTTTCTCGGGCAGATACGCCTGACCGAATGTTTCAGGGATGAATTGCCGCACTTCTTCCAAGGCCTGCTCAGAGATAACCGGGGAGTCGGTCCGCATGTAAGTGATCAGTCCGGTAATCTCATCCCCTCCGATGGGAAGACCTTCATAGAGCTGTTGTGCAAGCACCATGGTCTTCTTCGCCGAGTAGCGCAGCCGTGATGATGCAGCCTGCTGAAGTGTGGAGGTTATGAAGGGGGGAAGGGGGTTCTTCGATCTGACCTGCCGTGTTATCTTTGAGATTTGCAGTGTGCCTGCAGATCTGATCGTCTCGACAACGGCATGTGCCGCCTGTTCGTTAGGCATCTCTTTCGGTATGACTACCTTTGCAGTGAGGGTGTCTTTGGAGGGAGTCATGAGGAGGGCCTCTACTGTCCAATATTCACGTGCGACAAAGGACTCGATTTCTTCCTGGCGCATGCATATGAGCCGCAGCGCCACAGACTGTACCCTTCCGCCGGAAAGCCCCCGCTTGACCTTTTTCCATAACAACGGGCTCATGGTGTATCCCACGATCCGGTCCATGGAGCGCCTTGCCATCTGGGCGTCGTAGAGTTTGCGGTTCAGTTCCTTGGGGTTTTTCAGGGCCTCGTCGATGGCCTTCTTCGTGATCTCGTGGAAGGTGATGCGATGAACGGCAGAGTCCGGCTTCTTTATCTCCTCGGCCACATGCCAGGCTATGGCCTCTCCTTCGCGGTCAGGGTCCGATGCGAGGTAGATGGCATCTGCCTTGTCCGAGAGGCTCTTTATCTTCTTCACGATATCACGTTTTGTGGGAATTACCTTGTATCCCGGCTGAAAGCCATCCTCGATATCTATGCCGATCTTGCTCTTGGGAAGATCCTTGATATGGCCCATGGTGGCCTCCACCTCGAAGCCCTTTCCCAGGTATCTCTTGATGGTCCTTGCCTTAGCCGGTGACTCTACTATTACGAGAGATTTAGCCATTTATGCTCCTTACTGTATACCGATTCCCTTCTATCCGCTCGATGGCTCCTGTGAGCTCGAGCATGCTGACCCTGCGGCCCGCTTCTATGACATCTATGTCCAGTTGAACAGCTATCTCGTCGATACTCAAGGCGGCTGAGGCAACCAGAGTAAGGATATCATCGGATCCGTCCAGTGAAGGCTTAAATTCCTTGAGCGTGCCCTTGATCTGGGGCGCCAGCTCTGAGAGCACATCATCTGCGTCCTGGATGAGAACGGCCCCCTGACGGATTAGCTGGTGGGGTCCCTGTGTACGCATGTTGGAAACATTGCCCGGAACGGCCATGATCAGTTTTCCCTGTTCCAGTGCATAGCGTGAAGATATCATTGCGCCGGACCTCAGAGTTGCCTCCACGACGACTATGCCCTGGCACAACCCTGTTATGATCCGGTTCCTTCTGGGGAAATTTCTGGCGTCAGGGCTTGTGCCCGGAGGAAACTCGGAGATGACGGCACCCTTCGTGGATACTTTTTCAGCAAGCGCTGCATGTTCAGGGGGATAGATGACGTCAATACCCGAGCCAAGTACGGCCACAGTCCCGGCGATACCCTCCAGGGCGCCGAGATGGGCCTGACCGTCTATGCCGCGGGCGAGGCCGGATATGATGGATATCCCCTGGGTGCTCAGGTTTCGTGCAAGCCTGTAAGCCATATCCTTTCCATAATGGGTAGGGGAGCGGGTTCCCACAATGGCCACGGCCGGCTGAAGATCATCGAGGGTGCCTTTCACGTACAACACGCAGGGAGGGTCATCGATCTCCCTTAAGGTCTGGGGATATGCCGGATCATCGAAACAAACGGCGTGTGCCCGCTCGGAATCGAGGCTGCAGATAACCTCTTTCACCCGTTTATCATCAGGCCCCTTTGCAAAGGAATCGAGCTGTGCCTTATTGAGTATGCCGAGTTCCTTGAGTTCTGATACCCGTGCGGCAAGGATGGAATCCGGTGTCTGGTAGATCTGCAGAAGCCTCCGGACCGTTTTCGGGCCTATAGCCGGCAAGAGGTCCAATGCGATCCATGACTCAATTGTGCTCATGCGGATCAATCCTTCTCCAGGATTTGGGAGGCTATAAGAACTCGGAGGTACATGTCAAGGATGTTTGTGAAGAGCAGTATGAGAAAAAAATATCTTATCGAAGGGAAATTCATTGCCACTATTGAGAGGAAACCTTCGATTGAATAACCCGTAATATGAAGAAATAATGAACGATATAAAGGGGCATGGATCTTGCTGTATCTCCTTTATATATTTGATCATGATGGTTCATTTATTTGTTCCCCGGGGAAGATTATCGAAGAGCCGCACGCAACGAGAGAGAGGGACTTATGAAGAGAGTGTTGGTGATTCTAGCTGCCGTGACCACCCTGTGGATACCTGAATATCTTTGGGCGTTGGATCTGGTTCCCGACGGTTCCCGTTGGTCCTGCAGCCATCAAGTCTGCATACATGTGAACGTGCGGCATCAGGTCAGCCCGTTCACGCTGAGATTCTTTTAAAAGCCCGGTCTTCAAGTTAAACAGGAGTTGATCTCGCTTATGGCGCGCGCTTAACTCGCTTGTCTTTGATCCGGGAGCCAAAGCACACAGCTTCACCGTGTAAAACGATCAGGTTTCAATGCGTAAGAGATCAATTAGCGGAACTCGGAGCCTGTTTCCATGCCTTTGCCATTTCCTGGGCCTGGGCGATCTGGGCCGGGGTCATCTGATTGGCCATGGAATCTAGGTAGGAGTTGGCGGTTTCAATGCCCTGTTCCGCCGCAAGTTTGAAACAGAGATAGGCCTGCATATAATCTT
Source organism: uncultured Bacteriovoracaceae bacterium (assembly GCA_964600235.1). GTDB lineage: Bacteria > Desulfobacterota > Desulfomonilia > UBA1062 > UBA1062 > MWEI01. The sequence goes on from CAZRIV010000002.1 coordinate 239,201, forward strand.
TTGGCACCCCGGTGCCGTTGCTGTAAAGAATCCCTAAATTATACAATGCCTTGTCATATCCCTGTTCTGCCGATTTCTGAAACCATTTGGCAGCCTCATCGTGGCTCTGTTGCACCCCTTTACCATTAGAGTACAGAAGGCCCAGGTTGAACTGCATTACCGCATCGCCCTGCTCCGCTGCCATGAGGTACCATTTGGCCGCCTCGGCATAGTCCTGAGGAACACCAAGCCCGTGGTCATAAAAATACCCTACATAACCCTGCGCCAGGTTATCGCCCTGTTCGGCTGCCATGCGGAAATAGTAGGCGGCCTCTGAAAAGTTCTGCGGTACGCCCTCACCATTGAGATGTATGAAACCAAGACTGCTCTGGGCGTGGGTATTCCCCCGGACCGCAGCCAGCCCGAACCACTTGATGGCCTCGGAATAGTCCTTCTTGACGCCCAAGCCGTTGTAATAGATGTCTCCTAGAATGCTCTGGGATTCCACGTTTCCCTGCTCGGCAGCCTTGCTGTACCACACGACAGCCTCTTTCAGGTTCTGGGGTAAATCCTTGCCATGATAATAGATGTTGCCGAGTCGTCTTTGCGACTCCACATCTCCCTGGTCTGCAGCTTTGCGGTACCATTTTTCTGCAAGGGCATAATCCTGCTTCACCCCCAGGCCTCTGTAATATATGAATCCGAGATTGCTCTGTGCCTTTACATAGCCCTGTTCGGATGCCTCGGCGAACCACCTGGCTGCCTGGTTGTAGTTGCGTGCTACGCCGATGCCTTTATAGTACATGATACCCAGGTTGAACTGGGCCTCCACGTTGTGGTTCTGAGCTGCCTTGGTAAACCATCTGGCTGCCTTGACATAGTCCTGAGGCACTCCCCATGCGTTGACATACATGAGCCCAAGGTTATACTGGGCCTGGACATTCCCCTGCTCGGCAAGGGGAAGTAACTCCATGAGTGCATGCTGGTAATCTTTATTCTGGATAAGAGAAACAGATTTATTGCCGGCACTGCAGGAACAGACCGTAAGTGCTATGAATAGAATCATGCACGATGCTTTTTTCATTGGGTATCCCTCCCGTCACTTCATTAAATAATACTTTATGTTATATCCGATTTTGCTTCCTTCCGTGTTATTTTAATCGGAACTTTAATTATAAAACATAATTCTGCTTGAAAAGCAAGCCCAGAGTGCCTTACCAGTAAAAAAGGATCCGGTCCTGATGATCCGGCTCTCAGAATTGAAATATTTAAACCGGAAAATAACTGGATATAAACCCGGATTATATGTTTGAAGGGATTTAAAAACTTGATCCGTTAAAGCCAGTGATCTCTTTAGCCTGGAATGTCAGGTACATTAAGCATACCTTGAAGCGAAAGAGGTCACTGGCTTTAACGGACCTATAAAGACAATACCGTTCACCATGGAATTATCCGTCTTATCCACTCTTAAAGATGTATCGGGTGTGTATGGGTACATCCAAATGCACAATCCGGGATAAATGGTGTTGGCGGATGCCGCCGGGTTTGCTAGAGGGAGACCACCGAGGACATGAACTTTCGATGGACAGTGCGGATTGCAGGTCTCATTGAGAAAACGCTTGACAGAGAGCTATGGTAAGTGGATATAAACAAACGATGTTTGAAAAGACAGCAACCAAGGCTTATTATTACGGATTTTACTTTAGGAAGGGCGTTTGCCCATAGGCCTGGTTGCCGGTAACCCCAACAGACAAGGCCATGGGCAAAACCCATGGCCTTTTTTTATCTACAGGCGAGGAAGGGGATAACGTATGAAAAAGATCCTCAGCGGCAACGAGGCGGTGGCGCGCGGAGCATATGAGGCGGGCATATCATTTGCTGCAGCATATCCCGGCACCCCCAGCACCGAGATACTCGAGACCATCGCAAAGGAGTACAGGGAGATACACTCCGAATGGGCCCCCAATGAGAAGGTTGCACTGGAAGTGGCCGTGGGGGCGTCCTATGCAGGAGCAAGATCTCTGGCCATCATGAAACACGTGGGAGTAAATGTGGCTGCAGACCCGCTCATGACACTGCCGTACACGCTCATCCGCGGAGGCATAGTACTTATAAGCGCAGATGATCCGGAGCTGTTTTCTTCCCAGAACGAGCAGGACAACAGGCACTATGCGCGATTTGCCAAAATTGCCCTGCTGGAGCCTTCTGATTCTCAGGAGGCCAAAGATTTTACCAAAGAGGCGTACAGGATCAGCGAGGAGTTCGGAACGCCGGTGATGGTCCGTACCACCACCAGGATCGCTCACTCCTTGGGAATAGTCGAATTGACCGAGCCTCTGGAGAGGAAATCTCCGAGCCTGGAAAGGCATCCTGCAGAATGGGTCATGCTGCCGGCCAATGCACGCAGGCGCCACCCTGTCATCGAAGAGCGCGTACTTGCGCTGAAAAAATTCTCGAACGCCACAGACTTGAACCGTATGGAAATCGCTGACACCAGCCTGGGAATCATCTCTTCAGGTGTGGCATATCAGTATGCCAAGGAGGCCTTTCCCCAGGCCTCCTTCCTGAAGCTCGGCATGCCGTATCCCTTCCCGGACGAGCTGGTAAAGGAGTTTGCAGGCAAGGTGAAAGATTTGTGGGTCGTTGAAGAACTCGATCCCTTCATCGAGGATCAGGTTAAGGCCCTGGGCATCACATGCCGCGGCAAGGGCCCCATATCCCTGTGCGGTGAACTGAATCCTGACCTCATCAAGGCAGCCATTTCAGGAGAGCCTGCAGTGAAGCCGGCCCCGGCGGCTTTGCCCGGAAGGCCGCCATCCATGTGTCCCGGCTGCCCCCACCGGAGTATGCTCTGGGCACTGAGGCGCAACAAGACCTTCATTGCAGGAGACATCGGCTGTTATACCTTGGGCTTCCTGCCGCCGCTCGACGCCATCGACACGTGCCTGTGCATGGGCGCCGGCATCAACCACGCCCACGGAATGTCCAAGGTGTTCGGGCCGGGAAAGGAAAAGCTCACCGCGGTCATCGGCGATTCCACGTTCTACCATTCCGGGATAACGGGCCTTCTGAACCTGGCCTATAACCGGGGTGCGGCGCTGATCGTCATTCTTGACAACAGGACTACGGCCATGACCGGCGCACAGAACCACCCTGGTACCGGTGTGACCATCGAGGGGCAGAAGAACACCAATATCGACCTGGAGGGCCTGGTGAGGGCCCTGGGGATAGAGTGGGTGAAGACCATCAATCCCTATGACGTGAAAGGGGCCAGGCAGACGGTGAAAGAGGCACTGGCCTTTGAAGGCCCCTCGGTCATCATCTCCAAGGCACCCTGCGTTCTGCTCAGGGCCAAGGGCCTGTCGGGCACACCCCTGTGTGTGGACCAGGAGAAGTGCACGGGCTGCAAGGTCTGTATCTCCCTTGGCTGCCCGGCCCTTGAATTCTCGGGTGATAAGGCGCATATAAACGCGATGTGCGTGGGGTGCAACGTCTGTGCTGAACTCTGCCCCGCGGATGCCATCGGAGGTGCTCTATGAACGTGCTTATGACCGGCGTGGGAGGACAGGGCATCATCCTCGCCTCCGATATATTGACCGAAGTAATGATGCGCTTCGGTATGGATGTGAAAAAGTCAGAAATCCACGGCATGGCCCAGCGGGGCGGCAGCGTCATGTCTCATGTGAGGTTCGACAGGCATGTTTCCTCTCCTCTCATCCCCTACGGCAGTTGCGACATCCTGCTCTCGTTCGAGGAACTGGAGACCGGGAGATACCTGCAGTATCTCAAAGAGGATACAACCGTCATCATCAACCGGTTCCGGCTTTCTCCGCCTACGGTCATTGCCGGTAAGGAGGCCTATCCCGACATAATCCCGGTCGTGAAAGAAAAAGCCCAGAACATACGAATGGTGGACGGGAGTGCGCTTGCAGGAGAGCTGGGCAATCCGCGTGGTGTTAACGTCATCCTGCTGGGTGCGCTCTCCACCATGCTTGAACCGGGCGAGGCGCTCTGGCTGGATACCATCATAGATATGCTTCCCGAGAAGATCAGGGCCCAGAATATAGAAGGGTTCAAGCAGGGAAGGAAATTGACGGCTTCGTGATGCATCTTCAAACAGGAGGGTTAAGGTAATGATCTACAATGAAGAATTCGAGACTTTGCCCAGGGAGGTACTGGACTCCCTGCAGCTCAAGCGTCTCAAGCAGGTGGTCGAGCGTGTTTACCACACGGTGGGATTCTATCGCAGGAAATTCGAAGAGGCCGGAGTCACCCCGGAGGACATCAGGACCCTTTCCGACCTGAACCGCCTGCCATTCTCCAGCAAGCAGGACCTGCGCGACAACTATCCCTTCGGGCTCTTCAGCGTGCCCATGAGCAACATCGTGAGGCTCCATGCATCTTCCGGGACGACAGGGAAACCCACGGTAGTGGCCTATACCAAGCGTGACATTGAGACCTGGGCCGAGCTCATGGCCAGGTCCTTTGCGGCCGCCGGGCTCACCAGGAACGACATCATCCATAATGCCTATGGCTACGGCCTCTTTACAGGCGGTCTCGGGGCCCATTACGGTGCTGAAAAGCTCGGGGCGAGCGTAATACCCATGTCGGGCGGAAACACGAAAAAGCAGATCATGATCCTGCAGGACTTCGGCCCTACGGCCATATGCTGCACCCCGTCCTACCTCCTGTTCCTGGCCGAAACGGGCGAGGAGATGGGGGTAGACATGAAGTCCCTGCGGCTCCGCGTGGGCGTTCTCGGTGCTGAACCATGGAGCGAGCGCATGCGCACACAGATAGAGAACCGGCTCGATATAACGGCGCTGGACATTTACGGCCTGTCCGAGATCATCGGACCTGGTGTCGCCATGGAGTGCATAGAAGGCCGCCACGGGCTGCATATTTTCGAAGATAACTTCATCGTCGAGGTAATAGACCCGGCCACGGGCGAAGTCCTTCCCTATGGCCAGCGCGGGGAGATCGTGTTTACGACACTGACCAAGGAGGCCTTCCCTCTCATCAGGTACCGCACCAAGGACATCTCCAGGCTCATGCCGGAGGTCTGCCGGTGCGGAAGGACATTCGTGAGGATGGAGCGTATCTCGGGCAGGAGTGATGACATGTTCATCATCAGGGGAGTCAATGTATTCCCGTCCCAGATCGAAAGTGTAATCCTGGAAATCGAAGGGCTTGAGCCGCACTATCAGCTCATCCTTGACAGGGAAGGCTCCCTTGACACCCTGGAGATCAGGGTGGAGATGAGCGAGAAGATCTTCTCGGACGAGATCAGGCAGCTTCAGAACCTCGAACGCCGCATCGCCAAGGACATCAAGGATTACATCGGCATCTCGGCAAAGGTGAAGCTTGTGGAGCCGAAATCGCTGCAGCGTTCCGAAGGCAAGGCTCAGCGTGTGATAGACAAGAGGACCATGTAAAGGGAGGCCTGTCATGAAGGTGGAACAGATTTCGATCTTTTTGGAGAACAAACCCGGCGGACTGTCTGGCGTGACCAAGGTTCTCAAGGATTCCGGTATCAACATCCGGGCCCTGTCACTCGCCGACACGAGCGACTTCGGGATCCTGAGGCTCATCGTGGACGATGTGAACAAGGCCAAGAAGGTGCTCAACGAGAACGGCTTTGCCGTTGGCAGGACCCATGTGATCGCGGTGGAGGTACCCGACAAGCCAGGCGGGCTGCACAGCATACTCGACCTGCTGACCAGGGAGGGCATCAATGTGGAATACATGTATGCCTTTGTGGAGCGCAGCGGCGAGAACGCGGTGATCATTTTCCGCTTCGACAATATCGAGAAGGCCATCGAGGTGCTTATGAACGGAGGTTTCACGGTACTGAAAGGTGAGCAGGTATACAACCTGTAGATAGTATTTCTAACAGAAATTAAGGATCAGGCAGAAAATTGTGCATGACCCGATGTCAATGTCGAGACCAGTGTGCCGGGTGGAATTGAAAACAATTTCATGGAAAGAATATCTAATTATGAAAAGGGGGAGGTTCAATGAAAAAGTTGATGAAGGCTGTTCTGTGTGTATCCATGATCCTGCTGCTCTGTACCGCATGCGGCAAGAAGGCAGAGGAACAGGCGGCGCCGGCTGCCACCGAGGCTGAGAAGGCAAAGGCCATAGAGCTTTCTTACAGCGTCTTTTTCCCGCCGACCCATCCGCAGTGCAAGGCTGCTGAGGACTGGGCCCGGGAGGTGGAGAAGAGGACGAACAACGCCGTTAAGATCAATGTCTATCCAGGCGGAACTCTGACCAGCGCCAATGACTGCTATGACGGCGTGGTCAAAGGCATTTCGGATCTTGGCATGTCCTGTTTTGCCTATACCCGGGGCCGCTTCCCGGTCATGGAAGCGGTGGATCTACCTCTGGGCTATCCCACCGGCATGGTCGCCACACTTACGGCAAATGAATATTACGCACAGATGAAACCGGCGGAGCTTGATGACGTGCACCTGATGTACGTCCATGCCCACGGGCCGGGCCTTCTGCACACCAAGAAAGAGGTGAAAGGACTCAAGGACCTCAAGGGCATGAAGATCCGTTCCACGGGTCTGAGCGCGAAAGTGGTCGAAGCATTGGGCGCCGTTCCCGTCGCCATGCCCCAGCCAGGCACCTATGAGGCACTCCAGAAAGGCGTAGTCGAAGGCACCTTTGCACCCATGGAGACCATGAAGGGATGGAAGCAGGGCGAGGTCGTCAAATCCACCACCAACTGCAGGACCATCGGTTATACCACGGCCATGTTCGTGGTCATGAACAAGGCCAAGTGGGACCAGCTCTCGCCGGAGATCCAGAAGGTCCTCACCGATACGAGCAGTGAATGGATCGCCGTCCACGGCAAGGTCTGGGATGATGCCGACGCCGATGGACTGACCTATGTCCAGGGGCTCGGGAACAAGGTCATCGAACTGAGCGCGGACGAGGCCAAGAAGTGGGAGACGGCCGTGGCGGCCGTGGTGAAGGGCTACGTGGATGAGGTAAAGGCCAAGAACATCGATGGCGCCAAGGCCGTTACCCTTCTGAAAGAGCTCATTGCGAAGAACCATAAGTAGAGCGGTAACTGCGTTAAACACCGGAAGCGGCCTCCTGCACGAGTATCAGGGAGCCGCTTCCGGATTACATCCAGGGTAGGGGTCCATGATTTCATTCTTGCGGATAGAGCGGTCTGTTGCAAGGCTTTCTGAAAAGATGAACTGGATCGGGGCGGCAGCTCTCGTGTTCATGATGCTGCTTACGGTCGCCGATGTGATCGGCCGTTTTTTCAACTCGCCCATACCGGGAACCTTTGAGGTCGTCGGGTTCATCGGGGTCGCAGTGGTCGCTTTTGCACTCCCTTACACGAGCATCGAAAAGGGGCACATCGCGGTGGATATCCTGGTGCAGAAGATGCCCTGGCTGGCCCGGGTCATCATCAATGCAGTAAATGCACTTGTGTCGATGGTTCTGTTCAGTGTCGTCTCGTGGCAGTCGGTGGTGTTCGCCAGAGGGATGAGGAAGAGTGCCGAGGTCTCTTCCACGCTCCAGTTGCCCATATATCCCTTCGTGTACGGCATTGCGGCCGGCTGTGCGCTCCTGGCTCTGGTACTGCTTGTCGAGTTCTTCAGGCAGCTGAAGGGGGCCGAGATAGAATGACTCCCACCATGATCGGTCTCATAGGGCTGGCGGCACTGGTCGTACTGCTCTTTTCCCGCATGCCCGTGGGTTTCATCATGGCACTGGTGGGATTTTTCGGATTCGCCTCCATCGTTTCAGTTGATGCCGCACTTAACCTGCTGGCAAAGGACACCTTCTCAACCTTCGCCTCCTACAGCCTCACCGTGATCCCGCTCTTCGTGCTCATGGGACAGGTTGCGTTCCACTCGGGCATCAGCTCAAGGCTCTTCGATGCAGCATACAAATTCATGGGCCATCTTCCCGGCGGACTTGCCATCGCCACCATCGGGGCATGCGCCTTCTTCGCTTCCATCTGCGGCTCCACCAACGCGACGGCCGCCACCATGGCATCGACCACCCTGCCTGAGATGAAACGCTACAACTACAGACCCGAGCTGGCCACCGGGGTAGTGGCTGCAGGCGGGAGCCTGGGTATACTCATACCGCCGAGCGTGATCTTCATCGTGTACGGCATACTCACCGAACAGTCCATCGGCAAGCTCTTCATAGCGGGAATAGTGCCGGGCATCCTCCTGACCGTGTTCTTCATCGGTGCAGTCCTCATATGGGTGACCCTGAGGCCCGAGCTCGGACCCAAGGGGCCGAGGTTCTCCTTGAAGGACAAGATAGCATCGCTTTCCGGCGTATCCGAGATACTTATCATCTTCTCGCTGGTCATGGGCGGGCTGTTCATAGGCTTTTTCACACCTACCGAGGCGGGTGCCATGGGTGCCTTTTTCACCATAGTCATAGCCGTGATCCGCAGACAGCTCACCTGGAAGGGGTTCCTGCAGGCCCTGTCCGAGACCACGCGCATCACCTGCATGATCATGGTCATCGTGGCGGGCGCCACCGTGTTCGGCCATTTCCTTGCGGTGTCCCGCATTCCCTACGACATCGCGGGATGGATAACCGGGTTCGACCTGCCCGCCTGGGTCATCATGTGTTTCATCATCTTCGGCTACGTCGTGGGCGGGTGCTTCCTGGATGCCCTGGCGCTCATCATGCTGACGGTCCCCATCTTCTTCCCGGTGGTGATGACGCTGGGGTTCGACCCCATATGGTTCGGGGTGGTCATCGTGCTCGTTACCCAGATAGGCGTTATCACGCCGCCCGTGGGGGTGAACGCCTACGTGGTGAGCGGGGTTGCCCGCGACGTGCCCCTGCACATGATCTTCAAGGGATGCATACCCTTTCTCATAGCGATTATCCTCCTTACATTTCTGCTCATCCCGTTCCCCCGGCTGGCCACATTTCTGCCGGGCCTGATAAAGTAAGATAAGGGATAAAGACCGACTGGAAGCTGACCCGGGACAGGGACGCAAACCGAAAGATGGGGAGTTGCCAGAGGAGAAGTCTGAATATAATAGTGCTCTTCTGTCCGGGGTATATCAGTATTTCATGTAATGGAACGGTTCGATGGTTGCCAGGGCCTCGGCGCTGATGGTCTTGAACCGGTTTTCCTTCAGGATCTTCTGGACGCCCTCCAAATCCGATACATCTATGACGAAGACGGCGGACTTGTTGCTCTCGAGCACGAAACCATAGGCATTCTCGATATTGATGCCGGCCTTGCCCATCAGTTGAACGAGCCTGTCCATGCCGCCGGGTCTGTCGTCGATGACAACCGCGATGATCTCTTTCAGGCTGGCCTGCACCCCTTCTTTGGTGAGGGCCTTGAGGGCGAGTTTCGGATCATCCACCAGGATGTTGAAGAAGCCTTTGTCGCCGAAGGATGAGATGGTTATGGCCCGGATGTTGATCTTTTCCCTGGTGAGGATTCCTGACACCCGGGCAAGCATGCCCGGCTTGTTCTCGACAGGAACGGTCAGTTGATATGCGATCATAACCCACCCTTTTCATTTTAGAGCGTAATGGTGATACATGCGTTCCGGGCCGTTTCCAATGACCTGCCCCTTAAGATATATATCAATATTCCTTCATGTCCATGTCAAGGCAATTCTTTGCGGAAGGAAACGAAGGGGTGGAAGAGAGATATTCCCATATGTGCTATGCTGGTTTCACCGGGCCTGCCAACGGTTGGTCTGCCCGGTGAACATCCGGGGCCTTAGACGTGAATTGTGCAAAACATGTTGCAACCATGCGCCATTGTTTATACAATCATTGTTAACCCGTTCGATCCTCGGCGGAGATTGCAGTATGACGCTGCGGCATATGGACGAGATCAGGACCAGGCAGAGTGGTGTTGAAATGAACCAGGAAGAACACAGTCCATCCGGGTATGAACCGGCTCCCAAGGCAAAGATCATCAGGCAGGAGTATAAGGATGTCCTGGGCAAGGAAGCAGGCCTTGGCATGCTGTCTCGTCTGAGCCTTGTGGCCGGCATCGTGGGGGTGCTGGGGTGTATCATTGCGGGAAGCATCACGGGAAAGCTCAATCTCCTTGCGGTGGGCATGCTCATCCTGGTTGCAGGCCTGGTCCTCTATGTCATTTTCGGTGCCTTTTCAGAGATCATCAGGCTCCTGAAGGCCGTGGCAGGCATACCCTATACGGGCACCATCTCCGGCAGCGGCACGGGCACCATCCATATCTGCTCCGACTGCGGCAGCCTCAACTATCCCGATGTGCCCAAGTGCAGGAAGTGCGGGACCGAGTTTGAAAAACCCGATGAAGCGCAAACGGCCGAGAAGTGAAGAAAGACTCTCAGAACCCCGGTGAAGGGGTGCAGAACCCTGCAGAATACCTTTAAGTAATCCAGGGCAGCTGGAAACCCCCGCCTGATCAGATCATTTTTCCGACACACGAGACCTCTGCAGTTTTTTAGCTTGGCACGGAATGCATCTTCTGCAATAGAGTAATTTCAGAGAGAGGAGGGTAATATGTACAAGATCGATCTGTTGAACAACATCTCGGAAAAGGGCCTGAGTCTATTCTCGGAAAAGTACACGTATAAGGCCGACATTCCTGAACCGGACGGAATCCTGGTGCGGAGCAAGGAAATGAAGGACATGACCTTGCCTCCAAGTGTCAAGGCGATTGCTCGTGCAGGGGCCGGGGTCAACAATATACCCATCGACAAGTGTTCGGAAAAAGGCATCGTTGTTTTCAATACCCCGGGTGCGAACGCCAATGGGGTGAAGGAACTCGTCATACTGGGTCTTTTGCTGGCATCACGGAAGGTGACGCAGGGAATCATCTGGACCAAGGGGCTGGTGGGCGAGGGCGACAAGGTGCCCGACCTGATCGAAAAGGGGAAGTCAAAGTTCGGCGGTACGGAGATCCTGGGTAAGAAGCTTGGAGTTGTCGGGTTAGGCGCCATAGGCACCATGGTTGCCAACACTGCCGAAGTCCTCGGTATGGAAGTATGGGGATACGATCCGTTCCTGTCCATCGAAGCGGCATGGAGGCTGTCCCGCAACACGAAAAGGGCGGCGAGCATGGACAAGCTGTTCTCCGAGTGTGATTTCATCTCGCTTCACGCGCCCTTGAACAAGGACACCAGGGGATACATCAATGCGGAGAGATTCGCAGTCATGAAGAAAGGCGCCGTAATCCTGAACTTTGCCAGGAGGGAACTGGTCAATACCGCTGACCTGAACAAAGCGATTGCCGACGGTATCGTGAGCTGCTACGTAACCGACTTCCCTGATGAAGAGCTGATCAAGATGGACAAATGCATAGCCATCCCGCATCTGGGGGCCTCCACCGAGGAGTCTGAAGAAAACTGCGCGATCATGGCGGCCATGCAGCTCATGGATTTTCTGGAGAACGGGAATATCAAGAACTCCGTGAATTTCCCCGAGTGCTTCCTTGACAGATCGGGTAATAAGAGATTGACCATCTCCAACCAGAATTCGCCGGGTATGATTGAAAAGATCACGCACCTCTTCGGCGACAACAAGATCAATATCGCGGACATGCTCAACAAGAGCAAAGGCAATGTTGCATACAATATCATAGACATTGATGGCGATATTAAGGATGACCTGTTAAAGAAAATCAGCTCGATTGAGGGAGTCATCTCGGTCAGGGTGCTCTAAGATATTCTTTTAATGTCAGAGCAAAGTGTCCGGTGCCATTCGCCGGACACTTTGCCATCCGCAGACCACCTCCTCACAACACTTCACAAACACCACACGGCCCTGAGGGCATTGACAATCCTTTGTCTTGTGAGATAGATTCGGGTGGCTTGTTACAAGAAGGAGGAAGGAATGGACTACAAGGAAACGCTGTGTCTGCCGAATACCGAATTCCCCATGAAGGCCAAGCTTGTGCAGAAGGAGCCTGAGATACTTCAGCGCTGGGAGCAGGAGAAGCTCTACCACAAGATTATTGAGGCCTCAGCAGGCAGGGACAAGTTCATACTCCATGACGGACCGCCATACGCCAACGGACATATCCATCTGGGAACGGCGCTGAATAAGATATTGAAGGACATTATCGTGAAGTCCCTCTTCATGATGGGCCACAACACGTTCTATATGCCAGGATGGGACTGCCACGGGCTGCCCATCGAGCACCAGGTGGAGATATCCTCAGGCGACAAGATCGCGGACATGACCAAGGCTGATATCCGCAGGAAATGCCGGGAATATGCAGGCGAATTCCTCGACATCCAGCGCAACGAGTTCAAGCGTCTCGGCGTGCTGGGCCTGTGGGAAGACCCCTACATCACCATGTCATACAAGTACGAGGCCACCATTGTCCGCGAGTTGGGCAAGTTCATCGGCAACGGGTCACTTTACAAGGCCCGCAAGCCCGTCTACTGGTGTGCCACCTGCCAGACCGCCCTGGCCGAGGCCGAGGTGGAGTACAACGACCAGACTACGCCCGCTATCTTCGTGCGGTTCAAGATGATATCCGACGTTTCAACAGTAGTGCCGGAGCTCAAAGAGCACAAGGATGATTCTTATGTGGTCATCTGGACCACCACGCCATGGACCATCCCGGCAAACCTCGCCGTGGCCTTCCATCCGGACCTGGACTATGCCGCAGTCAAGACCGACCGGTACGGCGTGCTCATCATGGCCAACGACCTGGTGCATGCGGTCACGCAGCAGATCGGGGTCAAGGCCCATGAGACCCTGGCCGTATTCAAGGGTAAGGTAATGGAGGGCCTCAAGGCACGCCACCCGCTCTACGACCGCGAGTCGCTGCTCATCCTGGCCCCCTTTGTCACGCTGGATGCCGGGAGCGGACTGGTGCACATAGCGCCGGGACACGGCGAGGAAGACTATGAGATCGGCAAGGTCTACGGCCTGGACATCTATGCCCCGGTGGACAACGAGGGCAGGTTCACCAAGGAGGTCGAAGAGTTTGCAGGCAAGTTCGTGTTCGATGCCAACGACGACGTGAACAAGGCCCTGAAGAGGGAAGGGGCGCTGCTGGGCGTGGACAGCTACAGCCATTCGTACCCCTACTGCTGGCGGTGCAAGCACGCCATCATCTTCCGTTCCACCAACCAGTGGTTCATTTCGCTGGAGCATGGCGACCTCCGCAGGAAGGCATTGCAGGCCATCCAGAACGTGAAGTGGATCCCCTCCTGGGGAAGGGAGCGCATCTACGGCATGGTGGAGAACAGGCCCGACTGGTGCATCTCAAGGCAGAGGGCCTGGGGCGTTCCCATCCCGGTCTTCAACTGCAAGGACTGCGGCGAGGTGCTGGCGTCGCAGCAGGTGGCCCAACATGTAGCCGAGCTCTTTGAGAAGGAGGGCGCGGATGCATGGTTCACGCATTCCGAGAAGGACCTCCTGCCCGAAGGCATGAAGTGCGCCGGCTGCTCAGGGACCAACCTGGTCAAGGAAGAGGACATCGTGGATGTGTGGTTCGACTCGGGTGTGAGCTATGCGGCGGTATGCGAGGACGATGAGAGACTGGGCGTTCCTGTGGACATGTACCTCGAGGGTTCGGATCAGCACCGTGGATGGTTCCACAGCACATTGCTCACCTCAGTGGGCACACGCGGCGCTGCGCCCTACAAGACCGTGCTCACCCACGGGTTCGTGGTGGACGGTGATGGCCGCAAGATGTCCAAGTCCCTGGGCAACACCATTGCCCCCCAGGAGATCATCGACAAGTACGGTGCCGAGATCTTAAGGCTGTGGGTCAGCGCCCAGGACTACAAGAACGACATAAGGATATCCAAGGAGATCATCGAGCGGCTGGTGGAGACCTACCGCCGCATCAGGAACACGGCCCGCTACCTCCTGGGCAACCTTGCAGGGTTCAATCCCGACACGGACATGGTTGCGTACAAGGATATGCTCGAGATCGACCGTTATGCACTGCACACCACACAGGCACTTATTGAAAAGGTCCGCAGGGCCTACGAAGAGTTCGAGCCCTATGTCATCTACCAGCAGGTGCACAACTTCTGCGTGGTGGACATGAGCGCCTTCTACCTGGACGTGCTCAAGGACAGGCTCTATGTGTACAAGGCAGGCTCCAGGGAGAGAAAGTCCGCCCAGAGCGCATTGTTCAGGATCCTGGTGGATCTCACCAGACTCATCGCACCTGTCCTGGCCTTCACGGCAGAAGAGATATGGGATTATGTCCCGGCCTTTTCCGGCAAGGAGGACAGCGTGCACCTGGGAACCATGCCGGCCACGGACCCCGGCCTCAAGGATGAGGTGCTCAAAGAAAAGTGGGAGCGTATCCTGGCGTTGAAGCAGGAGGTGTCAAAGGTGCTCGAAGGCGCACGCAGGGACAAGGTCATCGGCCATCCCCTGGATGCCAAGGTGATACTTACTGCGGACGGCGACACCTACGATTTTCTCAAAGATGTGGAGCAGTTCCTCGAGGACGTGTTCATCTGCTCGGGGGTTGAAGTGGCAAGGGGAGAGGGTCCCTATATAGAGAGCGAGAACTTCGCCCAGCTCCGCATCGAGACACAGAAGGCGACAGGGAAAAAATGCCCCAGGTGCTGGCACTACCGCGAGGGGATCGGCCAGAGTCAGGCACACCCAGAGCTTTGTCCCAGGTGTGTGGAGCAGCTGGGTTGATGAGGCTCGCGGTCCGGGATCTTTGAAAATGGCACAGAGAGGCCCTGCCGATTATTGCAGGGCCTCTCTTGTATGGAAATGACTGAATGAGCATTGTGCGGCTTCACTGGTTTCTCAAGGAGATTTAATCCCTCTCTGAGGTCCCACGACAAAAGGTTTGTGCAGACAGGCCATGGAGACAATTTTTCTCAGTGAAATCATTATTTTCCTGAGTCTCATCACCGCGGTGATCTTTGTGTTCCTGCGATTGAAACTCCCTGCCATTATTGGATTCATCCTTACGGGCATCCTGGCAGGTCCCCAGGGTTTCGCACTCATCAGCAGTTCCTCGAATGTGGCCTTTGTCTCCGATCTCGGCATTGTCCTGCTCCTGTTCACCATCGGGATCGAGTTCTCACTGAAGGATTTTCTCGAGATCAGGAGGAGCATTTTCATCGGCGGGGCCGTTCAGGTTGGTGCGACATTGGGGATTACCTACGCAGCGTGCATTCTGATCGGGCTCAGCCACCAGGAGGCATTGCTGATAGGCCTGCTCGTCTCCATGAGCTCCACGGCCATTGTGCTCAAGATGCTCGATGAGAGGGCGGAGATGACCAGCCCCCATGGGAAGAACGCCTTTTCCATCCTTATCTTCCAGGACTTCCTCGTCGTCCCCGCCATGATCATGATCCCCCTCATGGCAGGCAGTCATACGGGAATGGAGGGGTCAGCTCCTCTCGTCCTCGCCGAGGCGTGCGGGTTCATCCTCTTTCTCTACGCGGCATACAAGTGGATTGTCCCGGGGATTCTCTATCAGGTGGCCCGCACCAAGAGCAGGGAGCTCTTCCTCATGACCGTAATCCTGTTGTGCCTGGGCGTGGCGTGGGTCACCTCTCTTTTGGGGCTGTCGCTTGCCCTGGGTGCGTTCCTGGCAGGTCTCATCATCTCGGAATCCGAATATGCCCAGGAGGCCCTGGGCAGGATACTCCCCTTCAGGGACGTGTTCCTGAGCCTGTTCTTCATCTCCATCGGGATGCTCCTTAACCTGCCGTTCCTTTACGAACATGCATTGCTGATACTCGGATTCGTCCTGCTGATAATTGTGTTGAAGGTCATGACAGGTTCCTTCGCCACCCTGGTAATGGGCTACCCCCTGCGTTCTGCGGTACTCGTGGGCATCTCGCTGGCGCAGGTGGGGGAATTCTCGCTGATCCTGGGCAAGGCAGGCCTTGAGAACATGATTCTCGATCTGAACGCCTACCAGGCATTCCTGGGGGTCTCGCTGGTGACCATGGCCCTGACGCCATTCTGCATGAACGCGGCCCCGAAGATCGCCAACCTGTCTGTCAGGTTGCCGTTCCCTCAGCGGATCATAAGCGGTCTCAGGCCCCTGAAGGTCATGCCTGATGAAGATCAGCCCGCCAGGAAGAAGGACCACCTCGTGATAATAGGGTACGGGGTGAACGGCAGAAATCTCTCCAGGGCTGCACGGCTCGCCGAGATCCCCTATGTCATCATCGAGATGAATCCTGAGACGGTGCGCTCCGAGAGGGTAAAGGGGGAACCCATCTTTTACGGCGACGCAACCCAGGAGGCCGTTCTCAAGCACGTTGACATACATGATGCCCACGTCCTGGTCATCACCATCCCGGATGTGGCTGCGGCACGCAGGGTTACACAGCTCGGACGCAAGCTGAACCCGTCGGTGCATATCATCGCCCGTACGAGGTATCTCAGGGAGGTGGCGCCGCTGGCGGAGCTGGGCGCCGACGTGGTGATCCCTGAAGAATTCGAAACCTCCATCGAGATCTTCTCGAGGGCTTTGTCCGAGTACCTCGTGCCCCGCGACGACATCGAACGGTTCATTTCGGAGCTCCGCTCCAGCGGGTATGAGATGCTCCGTAGCCTCTCAGGCGAGGCAACCACCGTGCGGAGCCTCCAGAACGACCTCCCGGACTTCAAGGTGAATACCCTCAAGGTGCATCGGGAAAGCATGGTGGTCGGAAAGTCCCTCACCGAGCTGCAGATCAGAAAACAATACCGGGCGAGCATCCTCGCCATAAGGCGTGCGGACAAGACCATCATCAACCCGGGCGGGGAAGAGGTCCTCCTGGCGGATGACCAGCTTATCGTATCGGGGGACATTGGCAGCATCCTTGCCATCATACCCCTCCTGAGGAGCTGTACCCGGGAGGACGGATGAGCCGTCTCAATGTCGCTCCTTCATGAAAAGGATTGACTCCTTCGGGCATTGTGGATACAAAAAATCACCGGCGATCATAAGCTCTTATACGAAACATTATAAGGCCGGCCGGGGCCTGGAGAATGCGTCATGGCAGATCACGCGACCATAGGCATGTGCCAGAATCTCATTACATACGACTTTGAGAAAAACATTGCCAGGGCGCTTTCCATGGTGGACAAGGCTGCCGGCTCGGGGGCTCAGATCGTTGTGTTCACTGAGATGTTCTTTACCCCCTATGAGCCCAAGGCCATCCGCTCTGCGGCACCTTACAGCCCTGGGGCCCTTGATTCCCTGCGCGAAAAGGCCGCCGGCCACAAGATCCATATCGTGACAGGCTCCATGCCCTGGCCCTCGGACGGGGAAAAGCTCTACAACAGGGTTTATGTGATAGATCCCGATGGTGAAGTTATCCACCACCACGACAAGGTACACCTCTTTGACTGCACTCCTCCCGGAGGGCCGTCGGTGAGGGAATCCGACACGACGGTTGCGGGCGATTCCATCGGACATTTTGAAACCCCCTGGGGCAGGGCGTCGGTGATCGTGTGTTACGATATCCGCTTCACACCCCTGACTCAGGTTCTGGCGGACAGGGATATCAGGTTACTGTTTGTCCCTGCGGCCTTTTCCAAGGCAACCGGTAAGGCCCACTGGGAGATGCTGGTCAGGATGCGGGCCATTGAGCTCCAGGCCTTTGTCGTGGGGGTGCAGCCCGCATACAATCCTGACCTGAGGTATGTGCCCTGGGGACATTCCCTGGCAGCATCCCCATGGGGGGATATTCTCTGTGACGCCGGCGCCGGTGAAACGGTCAAGGTCGTGAGGCTGGATATGGCTGATATTGAGAGGATAAGGACCCAGTTCCCTCTGCGCGCACATCGCAGGCTTGATCTTTACCAGACGAACTGGAAAGGTGGATCATGATAGAGATCCGTTCGCTTTCCAAGACATTCAAGAGTCAGAAGGTCCTTGACAATCTTGACCTGGATATACCCGAAGGGAAGATAACCGTGATCATGGGCCCCACCGGCACGGGTAAAAGCGTGCTTCTCAAGCTCATCCTCGGGCTTATGAAACCGGATTCGGGGCAGATCTTTTTTGACGGCCGGGATATTGTCGCCATGGAAGAGGAAGAGCTGACCGAAATCAGGAAGAAGTTCGGGGTATGCTTCCAGGATTCGGCCCTGTTCGATTCCATGAGCGTCGGAGAGAATGTGGGATTTCCGTTTGCCATGCACACGGACCTCGATAAGGGAAAGATTGCGGCGGAGGTGGCTTCGCTTCTGAGGGAGGTGGGCCTCGCGGGCATCGAGGCAAAGATGCCGGCGCAGCTCTCCGGGGGCATGCGCAAGAGGGTGGGGCTTGCCCGGGCACTTGCCATGAATCCGCAGGTACTGCTTTTTGACGAGCCCACCACCGGTCTCGACCCGGTCATGACCAGCGCCATCAACTCCCTCATCAAGGGTGTCCAGGGCAAGTCGGGTGCCACGAGCCTGGTCATCAGCCATGACATCCATGGCGCCTTTGAACTGGCCGACAACATGGCGATTCTCTATGAGGGCAAGGTTGCATTCCACGGCACACCCGAAGAGTTCAATCAGACTCAAGACCCCCTGGTGAGGCAGTTCGTGGAAGGTCTGCTGGAAGGACCCATCAATCCTATCCGCTGAATATTCTTCGAGCCTGTCGCGAGTGAAAGCCCGATGGCCTTCGTTTCATAAATGAACCCACTGAAGGTGTTTAAATATTTTTCCGTACAAACCGGTGATCTTGACGCCTTTGAATGGCCGGCAAATTATGCATTCAGCAGAGGCGTCAAGATCACCGGTTTGTACGGACCGATAAAAACAGATCAGTTCATCACTCTATCATCAGTCAAAGCACTCTTGGCGTGTATCGGGAGTGTATGGACACATTCAAACGCACAATCCGGGATAAAAAAAGTCTGTTCGCAGATCCACTTTCCGAACAGGACATTCTTTTTTTTGAGGAATACTTATTTTTTGAGGAATACTTACGAAACAACGACTGCTCAGGGCATGACGAATTCCATTTCCGGGTGTTTCACCGACAAGACAGGGCAGGGGGCCTTCTTGACGATCTTTTCCGCCGTATGCCCGAAAAGAACGTGTTTAAGATCCGTCCGGCCATGGGAGCCTATGACGATGAGGTCGATCTGCTCGTTCCGGGCGAACTGGATCAGCTCATAGAAGGGGACGCCATGAAGGATGTAGGTGTCACAATGCATATCCTGGGGTACGGCCATGCCCACCATCTCTTCGAGCTTGCTGGTAGCGTTCTGCTCGAACTCGATATAGAGCTGCGGCAGGATTGTGGCGCTTAAGGTGTACTCCGAGAACTCGGTGAAGTCCTGCAGCACATGCACGAGATACAACCTCGCGTTGAATAGCTTATTCATGTCAATGGCGTAACTGAATGCATGGCGGGACGTCGGAGAGAAATCCGTGGGGATGAGTATCCTGTTGATCATGGTATATGAAATTAACTATCATTTCTTGTTTGTCAATATAGCTGTTCCTGCAATGTAAAAAAACCTGGGCGGGAAAATCATGGACGGCTATTCTTGCCATTGTAAACCCGACACTGTATATGGAGGCTTATATGAGATACGCCTTACTCCTCCTTGCCTGTATCGTGTTCCTGGCAGGATGCGCCCACCTGGAAGTTCCAACCCGGAATGCGTATCCATTCCGTGCCGAATTCGTTGCCCAGGGGAGCATACAGGGCAGAGGCATGAATACGAGCGGGGCACTGTATCTCACCTCCCGCGATACGGGGATTATTCAGACCTACCTGAACGGGGGGATGCCTTCTCATACCATCGATATTCAGGCGGATAAGCTTATCATCAAGGACCTGTGGGGCAAGGAGATGGACAACCTGCAACTGCCGGTAGCAGGAGTGGCAGGCCTGATCGCCGGCGATATGCCTTCGCAGAGATACCTGTATAAACAATCCATGCCCGGGGGGATGAAGGTCGTCTATTCCTGGGGTGTCCTGCATGTTGACAGCGCTACTCTCCCCAGAGAGGTGCACGTGTCCGGAGCAGTGCCGCTGGATCTTTTCTTCAAGCCTGCAGGAAAAAATGTTACTATGGAAGTGAACTATGGAACGGACGCCATTACGATCCGGTTCGAGGTAATGCAGGGGGGGAGATGGACCTCATCATGAAAGGCAACTACTCGCAGAGGGGAGATCGGTTCTTATGTTTATAGTCAAATGTCCTACATGCGGCAAGAAAACGGTATGGGATGACTTCCAGCCCACTGATATCAAGTGCGGTAAATGTGGAGAGCGCCTGAATGTTCATAAGGAACTGAAGAGGAACATTGATTTCAGGGAACAGGGAGAAGCGGGAAAGCTGAACTACTGTCCGCGCTGCAGGGGAATCATCCAACGCAGGTGGTTCATCAAGTGCCCCCATTGCAGCTACTGGCTCTTCGGTCCCTTCTCCTTTTACGATAAACTTGCCGTTACCCTGCTGATCGGGCTGGCGTACATCATTTTCTCGGTCGTCTATCTTGTCTATTTCCACTGAGAACATGGCCGGCAATGATCTACGGGTAGGATGCATCTTCTTCTTCGGGTCTCGTGGGTAATTCATTCATCAGCCCTGAAAAGGTCCATGCGCTGGAAAAACGCATGAGAGACCTGGGTATAGAAGAAAAGGACATTGAAGAAAAATTCATTCGAGCTCAGGGCAGGGGCGGGCAAAAGGTAAACAAGACTTCATCCTGCGTGTATCTGATCCATGTGCCCACCGGCATCGAGGTAAAGTGTCAGAAGGCCAGGAACCAGGCCATGAACCGATATTTCGCGCGGAGACTCCTGAGCGAAAAGATAGACGAGTTTCTTCACCCAGGCCGTTCAGCCAAGGCAAGGGAAGTCGAAAAGGCGCGAAAGCAGAAGCAGAAAAGGGCGAAGCGCGCCCGGGAAAGGTCAGGGGCATCACTCAATGATGTCCACGGGGATCGAGGCCGAGTAGAATGATCCCAAAATTAGATGTATTCTGAATGCGGGGCTCGACAAGAAAGCGGGCCTTACCCTGTGAGGAGGTGATATGTCCGGTCCCGATGCATATCTCATGGAAAATCCAGAGGAATCCCTCAGGCTTGACGTCAAGACAGACCCTGATGCAGTGCGAAGGCAGGCCCGGATATGCGGTATAGGCCCCGGGGCCAGGGTTCTTGATGCCGGTTGCGGGTCCGGAAAGACCACATCCATTATCCATGAGATGGTTCAGCCTGGCGGTAAGGTCGTAGGCATAGACTTCGCCCGGGACAGGGTGGATTATGCACTTGAGCATTACGGAAACAAAGACGGCATCGAATTCCGATGCATGGATATCATGAAGCCCCTTGATGAACTGGGGGTCTTCGATTTCATCTGGGTCAGGTTTGTGCTTGAATATTACCTTGAAGGAGCGCTCGATATCATAAGGAATGCAGCCAAAAGGCTGAAGCCCAATGGGAGGCTTTGTCTCCTGGATCTCGATTATAACTGTCTCAGTCATTATCCCCTGAAACCCGAGATGGAGGCAATCCTTCAGAGATTAGTGCAGAAAATGATGACCGGATACAACTTCGATGCCTTCGTGGGCAGGAAGCTGTACACATACATGTATGACCTGGGGTTCGGTGATATCGAGGTAAGTCTCATTCCCCACCACCTCATTTATGGAAATCTTCAGTCGAGTGACGATTTCAACTGGATAAAAAAAATTGAAATGGCGTCTGTGAAGGCCAGGGATCTCTTCGATGGCTATCCTGGTGGGTACGAGGGTTTCTTTAAAGACTTTAATGATTTCTTTCACAACCCGAGGCGGTTTACGTATACACCGTTGATTCTGTGCACGGGGAGAAATCCCCTTGATGATAATAAATAAATGATGACAATTAAATAGAATTATTAATGTATTTAATTCGCCACTCCAGAACCTATTGAATTTACATCAAAATAAGTAAAATTATACATTCAACAAACATTCCGGTATATTAATATCATATATTTGATATGTTACATGACTCGTAGTGGAAGATATCTTTGATGACGAGTAGAAGACGTTTTTCAAGACGTTCATTCTCTTAAATTATTATCCTGCATGGAGATGCAGGGGTTATTACATGGGGGTTACCACATGGATCGTGATTTATTCAAGGATGGAGTGCATCCTCAGATCAAGGATCTGGAGAAAAGAGAGACACAGCCCTCTCCATTGATTCCCTTGAGGCATTATGCCATTGAACGGGCAGTGAGGAACTCCAGAAAGATTGACCGGAAGATATTCATCAACACGCTGAATTACCTCCATTTTACAGGAGATCCTGCAATTCTGCTCATGTCCCACCAGTTGACCGGTGAGGAATTTCTTCTCAAGGTGTACCCCGGTCCATGCATCGATGATACGGTTTCGATAACAGCCATGACTGATGCTTCTACAGATTTGAACGCCTTTATTCTGAAGGATCTGATTATTGATGATGGCCAGTCTGTCTTGATCATTCCAGTTGAACCCGTCCGGTTTTCGGACAGGTCAATTATCTTGAGATTGCATGTTCAGGGCATAATCTCCAAGGAAAGGCAGACAAAGCGGTTTCAGTGCTCCTTTGTCCATGCGGATGTAAGTCAGGGTTCAAACCAGTTCTCAGGACAGCTTGAGGACTTTACTTCAACAGCACTGCATATCCGGATCAATGAAGATATCGACACCTTGAAGTCCTCTTTTGATCGTGAGAAGTCGCTTACCCTGGCTCTGTATAATAGAGATAAGCTGGTCTATAGTGGAGACTGCTTGTTTCTAAAACAGGGGGTAGAGCCAAGTTCCGTGATCCTCAAACCGAATCAGACACAGCACCCCAGATTCAAGGAGAGGAAGCTGAGAAACCCCAGATTGTGCCTGGTACCCACGCCGAAGGTCAGTTTTATTCATCCTTTCAGCAATAGAAAGGTAACCTTCGAGGTGACGGATATCACAAATTCGGGTTTTTCAGTGCTGGAGGGAGATGACATGGGTCAGCTTGTCCCCGGCATGATCATGCATGAAGTCTTAATGGTCTTTTCGGGCGGACTCAAGCTGCAATGCTCCGCGCAGGTTGTCCATGCACTCAGGCAGAAGAAGGGTATAAACAAATACGGGTTCGCCATATTTGACATGGACCTGGTCACGTATAATCAATTTTTTAATATCTACAGCTCTGCAATCGACAAGCACGCCAATGTCACCCGTGAAGTCGACATGGATGCCCTGTGGGAATTCTTTTTTAAGTCAGGGTTCATATATCCCAAGAAGTATGAAAACCTTTGCAATTATAAGGAAAACTTCAAGGAAACATATGAGAGGCTCTATTGTAACAGCCCGGAGATATTTGCGAATTTCACATACCAGAGCAATGGAAATATCTATGGACATGTTTCCTGGATCAAGGCGTATGAACGTACCTGGATGATTCATCACCTCGCTGCAAAACCCATGGGCAAGAAGAGCGTGGGGCTGCATGTCCTGAATCATGTGATGTACTGTTTCGATGGATTCTGCCGGCTGCCATCGACAGGGATGGATTATATGATCTTCTACTTCCGTCCTGACAACAGGTTCCCCGACTACTTTTTTGGAGGGTTCTGCAGGGAATACAACAATCCTAAAGGGTGTTCAATGGATTGTTTCGCTTATCTGAACTGCTCTCCACTCCCGCCATCAGACTCGCTGCCGGAAGGATGGATCCTTGATGAGTGCTCACCCGGGGATATGGCCTCATTGAGAGCATGGTATGAGAAGCGCTCCGGGGGGCTTATGATAGACGCCTTGAGCCTTGATAATAGAGAAGCCGGCCAGGATAACATCAGCGCCCTGTATGAAAGGTATGGATTAACAAGAAGGTACCAGGTATTTTCTCTGAAGCAGCAGGGAATCGCCAAGGCCTTTCTTGTTGCCGACGAATCCGATATGGGGGTTAACCTGTCGGAATTTCTCAATAGTCTCAAGATCATAGTAACATGCGACGACTTGCCCTGGAACATCCTTTATGCCTCCCTGGGCACGTTCATGGAAACCTATGGGAGACAGATGATCCCCTTGCTCGTCTATCCACATACATACATGGAAGAACATGGCATTGCCTACAATCATAGGTATAACCTCTGGGCCTTGAGTGCGCAGGCTGGTGATGACTATACTGAAAGTCTGAAACGTATGGCGAAGTTCAGGCCTTGGAAACTCCTCATGCATCTCCTTCGCACAACGCTACGCAGAAAATAGGATACATCCATTCACCTCGGAAAAGATCTCCCCAGGCATCGGAATTGAGAGGAGCCTAATCTCATGTTTTAACCCCGGAATGCCGATCCTGACTAAATAAATAGCAACCTTGTCAGGATGAATGTGAAAGTAGAGGCGATAAATCATTACCGAACTGCCCCCTGACAGGATTCATCCGGATAGGTGCTGGGCCAAGCTATGAACGTGAATGGAAAACAAAAGTCGCATCTTTATAATATTAGAATTCTGAGAACATACATTGAATTTATCCAGAAGAACTATACCAATATAGATATTAATCAGATTCTTGAATATGCCGGTGTTACAAGATCCGAACTGGATGACGATGGATATTGGTTTACCCAGGACCAGGCAGATCACTTTCATGAGATCGTAGACCGTCTTACCAGGCACAAGAACATTGCCAGGGATGTGGGCAGGTATAATGCAATTTCGGCCTCATACGGTACAATACGACAGTATGTATTTGGTACAATCACGCCATCCACCGCCTATGAGTTCCTTGGGAAGATCTCTTCAAAGCTGACAAAAGGCACAAGTGTTACCATCAGGAACCTCGCACAGGACAAGGTGGAAGCGGTTTTTGCATTGAATCCGGGGGTAAAGGAAAGACCTTATCAATGCGAGAACAGGCTGGGGACCATGGAAGCCACAGCCATGCCGTTTACCGGCGAGTTCGCGACCATTGAGCATCCGGAGTGCATTCACAAAGGGGCCACCTGCTGCAGGTATATCATAACCTGGAATGAGCCTTACCATCTCAAGCTCAAGCGGATAAGGAATTATCTTTTTGTTTCAAGTATTCTCATTACCGTTACGTCCTCTTTTTTCCTTACGTTCACCCATACCGCTGACATCGGACTCGCACTCCTGGCCATGATTCTAGGATTTTCAAGCTATATAGGGATGAAGGAAAAGCAGGATCTCAGGCGACAGATCGAGCACCAGGGCAAGGTGGCAGAAGAGCTCATGGCTGAATCGAACCGCCGATTCAGCGACGCGGAACTTATCCAGGAGCTTGGCCATGCCATCTCCAACGTGCTCGATATTGATGAACTTTTGAATATTGCCATGTTGACACTCAAGAAACACCTCGATTTCGAAAGGGGCATGATACTCCTGGCTGATCCGGAGAAGAAGCGCCTGCAGATAAAGGCAGGCTACGGATATACCAGTGAACAGATATCGTTCTTGAAAAACACCGAGCTGCACCTTGACAACCCCGGATCAAAGGGGCCGTTCGTCATGGCCTACAGGCACAAAAAGCCATATCTCGTAAACGATGTGAACGAGATCTTTGACGATCTCTCCGTCAGGAGCAAGGAACTTGTCAGGGCCTCGGGCGCCAGGTCGTTCATCTGTGTTCCTATCGCGTATGAGGATGAAGCCCTCGGTGTTCTCTCGTTCGACAATACGAAGGCCATAGAACCGCCCAAACAGAGCGACCTCAACCTCCTCATGGGGATCGCCCCGCAGATCGCAGTAAGCATAAACAATGCGCGGACTTTCGAAAAGATGCAGGCCAGCGAGGAGAAGTACCGGGTGCTCGTGGAGAGTGCCAACAGCATAATCCTTCGGGTGAATCCCCAGGGACGGATAACCTTTGTAAACCGGTTTGCCCAGGAATTCTACGGGTATTCCGAACAGGAAATGCTTGGTAAGGGAATCATCGGTTTCATTATTCCCGAGAGCGATTCACGGGGAAGGGTTCTTTCAGGCGTTGTAAATGAGTTTCTCAGAAAGCCGGAGGCCTATGTCACCGCCGTGAGCGAGTGTGTCCGGAGAACCGGAGATCGCGTCTGGGTGAGCTGGAGCAACAAGGCCATCAGAGATAAAGACAATGCAATCATGGAAGTTCTCTGCGTGGGCAGCGACATCACCTCCCGCAAGAAGGCTGAAGAAGAAAAGAAGCAGCTCGAAGAACAGCTGGTAAGGGCACAGAAGATGGAGGCAATAGGCGCGCTTGCCGGCGGAGTCGCCCATGACCTGAACAACATCCTCTCCGGGTTGACCTCTTACCCCGAGCTCCTTCTCATGGAGATCAAGGAAGACAGCCCCATGAGGAAGGCCGTACTGACCATAAAGAGATCCGGTGAAAAGGCGGCCGCCATTGTTCACGATCTTCTTACCCTCGCTCGAAGGGGTGTCAATATCTCGAATGTGGTCGATATCAACGGCGTCATAAGTGACTATCTCGACAGTCCGGAGTTCCGGAGGCTCAAGGATTATCACCCCCACATAGAAGTGTCGGCTGTGCTTGGAGACGACATCAAGCCCATCCTCGGCTCCGAGGTCCATTTATCCAAGACCATCATGAACCTCGTGT
Organism: uncultured Bacteriovoracaceae bacterium; assembly: GCA_964600235.1. Lineage (GTDB taxonomy): Bacteria > Desulfobacterota > Desulfomonilia > UBA1062 > UBA1062 > MWEI01. The sequence goes on from CAZRIV010000002.1 coordinate 265,664, forward strand.
CCAATGCGGCTGAAGCAATGCCCAAGGGTGGCAAGGTGACGGTGCGGACCGAGCGCCGGTTTCTCTACCGGCCGCTGAAGGGGTATGACACCGTGGCGCGGGGCGAGTATGTGGTGGTCATTGTGGAGGATAACGGCATCGGCATATCGCCTGAAGACCTGAAGAGGATATTCGAGCCGTTCTTCTCGAAGAAGATCATGGGGAGAAGCGGTACGGGCCTGGGAATGACCGTCGTCTGGTCAACGGTGAAAGACCACCATGGTTATATCGATGTGGAATCTGAAGAAGGCAGGGGAAGCAGGTTCTATCTGTATTTCCCCATCACCGACAAGGCCGCCAAAAAGGAACCTGCTCTGGATCAGATACAGAATTACTCCGGAAAGGAGTCGGTTCTTGTCGTCGATGATTCCGCAGAGCAGAGGGAACTGACAAGAAACATACTGAACAAGCTCGGGTACTCTGTGGAAGTGGCGAAAAGCGGTGAGGATGCCCTTGACCTCATCAAGGAACATCCGTTTGACCTGTTGCTGCTGGACATGATCATGGATCCGGGGATCGACGGCCTGGACACCTATAAAAGGGTTCTCGATCTCTGCGGCTCTCAGAAGGCCATCATCGTGAGCGGCTACTCCGAATCCGAAAGGGTGAAAGAGGCCTTGAGTCTGGGTGCCGGCGCGTACATCAGAAAGCCGTACCACCTGTCCGAGTTGGCCAGGGCGGTCAGATCAGAGCTGAACAAACCTTAACCGTTGTCGCAGAGCTCACCTCGAGGCGAAAAAGCATCTCACCTATCGCTTAGAACCTTGAAAGATATTTTTACCCGTTCAGATCAAAGACCCTTTGCATAACTTCGGAAGAGCTATTAATCCAGACAAGAAAAAACCTTACCCGAACAGATGATGGATCCAGGAATTGACAAGCAATTTGCTTGTCAATTCCTGGATCCATCATCTGTTCGGGCCAATTTTTGGTGCTGTTCAACTATGGGTAAGGAGTTGTATAGGAGTTGGGGCCATTTTGTCATGCCCCCTTTCTGCGGCTTCACACCGCTTCTCGTACTTCAAGAACTGTGTTAAAAGACGCAGGATTCATGGACATGAATATAAGGAGATCAATTCAATCCTGACATGGATACATCGACCCGGTTCATTCTCTTCCAGGCACTGATCATCCTCCCTTTTGTCTCAGGCATTGCGGTAAAGAAAATTTTCAGAATCCAGGATCCTTCGGCCTTCACCAAGAGACTCATCAAGGTCAACCTGATGGCCATAGAGCCCATAATAGCACTCTGGAGCACATGGGGGCTCGTGCTCACAGGGGAACTTGTCTGGCTCCCCCTTTCGGGGCTGTTCCTCGTGCTGGCAGGCATGGCCTTCGGGGCTGCATTCAAACGTATACTCGGCCTCTCCGAGAAGAAAGGTTCAACCTTTCTCATCAGCTCATCACTGGCCAACCACGGCTTCACCATGGGGGCGTTTCTCTGTTACCTCCTCCTGGGTGAGCAGGGGCTGGGCCTTGCGTTTCTCTTCCTTTCCTACTTCATGCCCTATATATTCCTGGTGGTCTTCCCCTATGCAGGCAGGAAATCCACGGGAAAACCCTATACCCTCAGGTCTGCAGCACAGTTTTTCCTGAGCCTGCAGAACATGCCGCTCTTTGCGATCATCAGCGCACTGGTCCTCCTGGCCTTCGGACTCGACAGGCCGCGCATGCATTTCCCGGTCGACGGCTTCATCATCATTTCCATGGCGCTCTACTACTTCACCCTGGGGCTCAATTTCGAGCTGCCCGCCTTTTTCATGTCCGGCAAAGAGAATGCAGCCCTTGCTGCAATAAAGTTCCTCCTGGTGCCTGGAGCAACGCTTCTCACCCTCAAGTCAGTCCACCTCGACCCTGCCATCGAAACCGTCATATTCGTCCAGTCATGCATGCCTGCCGCCATTTATTCCGTGGTTTCATCGGTGCTGTTCGACCTTGAGGCGGGTTTTGCATCAAACCTGTTCGTCTGGAATTCACTGATCTTTCTTGTGGGGATACTGCCTGTGCTCTTCATGTTCAGGGATCTTATTCTCGGGATACTGGTCTAATGAGAAGGGGGATGGATGGAATCACATAAAATATCGGCTGTACTGTTCGATTTCGGAGGCGTTCTGGCGGAGGAGGGCTTTAAAAACGGCCTTTTCCACATTGCATCGCTCAACGGGATCAACGCCCAGGATTTCTTCAGTACGACACGAAGTCTCATCTCCTCAAGCGGTTACCTTACCGGGGGCTGCAGCGAAAGTTTCTTCTGGGACCAGCTCCGGGAAAAAACAGGAGTGAAGGGCTCGGATGAGGAACTCAAGAGGATTATTCTCGATCGTTTCATCGTACGGGACTGGATGATAGACCTCGTAAATAAGCTCAAGGAGGAATCCATCCGCGTGGCCATCCTTAGCGACCAGACCAACTGGCTTGACGAACTCGATGAGAGGCTGCATTTCTCCGGCCTGTTCGAACGGGTGTTCAACAGCTATCACCTGGGCAAGAGCAAACATGATCCGAGCATCTTCACGGATGTCACGGCGGCCCTGGGGCTGGAGACCTGCCGGACTCTCTTCATCGATGACACCATCGGCCATGTGGAAAGGGCGCGATCCTGCGGGATGCATGCCATCCATTATCAGGGCAGGGGACAGTTCCTGAAGGAAATGGGCATGTACTTTCCCCTGATAGTGCCCGGTGGCGGGCAAAAGGCTGACGGGCTTATGGAAGGATCATAAAAGTCATAGGGTGGTCAGTACAGCTCGTACTTCACCAGCCTTCCATCCAGCTGGCCGTTTTTCAATGGCTTTTTCCAGGCAGTCCTGAGCCCCACCTTCTTGATGAGCTCCCGGTTGCCGAAATATACATATGCCGTTGACCCGGTGCAGCGCTGCTTGAGAAAATCACCGAAATCCTTCATGAACTCAGCCATGTCCTGGCTGTTTTTCATCCTGAGCCCATAGGGCGGGTTGCATACGATGGTTGTGTCCTTGATGGACCCTATGTCCTGAAACCTCATCTTGGAAAACCGGATGTTCTTTCCCGAGGGCAGGTTGCGGCTGTTCATCCGTGCCATTGCCACGGCCTTCTCCGAGATGTCGCTGCCTGCAATGAGGCCCTCCTTCAGCGGCCGGATTTGGCGGTCCGCTTCCTTCTTTACCGAATTCCAGGTGCGCTCGTCGAAGTCGGGCATGAACCGGAACCCGAAAGACTCTCTGAAATAGCCCGAAGGGATTGCGCAGTAATGCATGAGGGCCTCGAAGAGCAGCGTGCCTGATCCGCACATGGGGTCATACAGGGGGGTGGACCCGTCCCAGTCGCTCAGGCGGACGATGGCGGCCGCAAGGGTTTCCTGCATGGGGGCATCCACCGCCTCATCCCGGTATCCCCTGCGGTGCAGCGACCCGCCCGATGTGTCCAGGTAGATGGTGGCCTTGTTCTTCGAGATGTGGAGGTTGAAGCAGATGTCGGCATTGATCCTTTCCACGTTTGGCCTGTCGTCATATGTGTCCCTGAAACTGTCCACGATGGCGTCCTTCAGGACGAGCCCTGCATACTGGGAATGGCGTATTATGCTGTTGGACACGTTCGCAGAGATCACAAAGGTTTCATCCAGGCTGAAGAGCTCGGTCCAGGGTATGCTGCGGGCGGTCTTGTAGAGATACTCCGTGCTGTGGCAGTCAAAGGTGAGCAGCGGCGCCAGCACCCTGCTGATGATCCGGGCCGTGTAGTTGATGCGGTAGAGAGTCTCCTTCTCGGCGGAAAAATACAGCCCGCGGAAGGTGGGCTTCACATCTCCGGCTCCGAGACGGGAAAGTTCTTCAATACCCAGTTCCTCCATGCCCTCGGCGATCTGGGCGAAAAATCGTTTGCTCATCTGATAGTTGTAAATCACCTGTGCGTGCTCTCCTTGTCGTTGAATATACCATATCCGAAAATTATGCGAATGGGTGGAATACTTTGGGATGAAGCACGTGATATTCTTTGCAAGGAAAAATTAGCCTGTACAAATGGTGTTTTTGCCGGGAACAGGCAAACAGCCTGTTCCCGGCAAAAACACCATTTGTACAGGTCAGGTTTTGAAAAGCCTTAAATAACACCATGACCCGGATATGAATGAGTTCTCTGAAGTTGATGTACTTTTCGATATAGTCATGTACTGAATTGCCCAGGCATGAAGCAGCCATTGACAAACACGGCGGCATTTACTACGACACCAGTGCAAAGGCCTTGGGTGCCATCCATGCCAAGGTTGGGCCAAGGGCCTGAAGGATCAAGATCACTATATGGAAGACATTCGTAATTTCAGCATCATAGCCCATATCGACCATGGGAAATCAACGTTGGCGGACCGTCTGATCCTGAAGACCGGGGTCTGCGACGCCCGTACCTACAAGGACCAGATGCTCGACAACATGGATATCGAGCGGGAGCGGGGCATCACCATCAAGAGCCAGGCCATTTCACTGCCGTATAAGGCCGAGGACGGGAAGACCTACACCCTGAACCTCATCGACACGCCGGGCCACGTGGACTTCACCTATGAGGTGTCGCGCTCGCTGGCATCCTGCGAAGGGGTGCTGCTCCTCATAGACGCAGCCCAGGGCGTGCAGGCCCAGACCCTGGCGAACCTCTACCTGGCACTCGAGCACGACCTGGAGATCATCCCGGTCATCAACAAGATCGACCTGCCGTCCGCGGATGTGGAGAGGGTCATAGGAGAGATCGACACGGAGCTGGGGCTCGACCCGGACACGCACCTGAAGTGCTCGGCCAAGGAAGGCACGGGCATCGACCAAATCCTCGAGGCCATTGTGGAGAGGATTCCCGCGCCCAAGGGCGATACACAGGCCCCCCTGGCCGCACTCATCTTCGACGCCCAGTACGATTCCTTCCGGGGTACGGTCATTTACTGCAGGGTCTTCGAAGGCACGGTGAAGGCGGGCGACACCATCCGCTTCATGTACAACAACGCCGTGTGGCGGGTGGAGGAGGTGGGACGCTTCGGGCTCACCCGCGAGAAACGCGACCAGCTCTCGGCGGGCGAGGTGGGGTACATAATTGCAGGCGTGAAGACCGTGTCCAGCGTGAGCATCGGCGACACCATCACGCTGGATGAGCGGCCTTGCGAAGCACCGCTGCCGGGCTTCAAGGAAGTGAAACCCGTTGTCTTCGCCTCCATCTATCCCATAGCATCGGACGATTACGAGAACGTGGCCGAGGCCGTGGAGAAGTACAAGCTCAACGACGCGGCCTTTGTCTACGAGAAGGACTCCTCAGCGGCCCTGGGCCAGGGCTTCCGGTGCGGCTTCCTGGGCCTGCTGCACCTGGACATCGTGCAGGAGCGCCTCGAGAGGGAGTACGACCTGTCCATCATCCTCTCCGTGCCTTCGGTGCGCTACCGGTTCACCCTGAAGGACGGATCAGTGATCTATGTGGACAACCCCACCCACTATCCTAATCCCATCAGCATTGCGGGCTCTGAAGAGCCGTATATCCGCGCCTCCATGATGATGCCCGAAAGGTACCTCGGGTCGGTCATAAGCCTGTGCGTGGAAAAGCGCGGGGTGAACTCCAACATGCACTACACGAGCCCCGGGCGCGTGGAGCTGACCTACGAGATGCCGCTCTCCGAGGTCATCTTCGACTTTTACGACCGCTTCAAGTCCATGACCCAGGGATACGGCTCCTTTGACTACGACCTCATCGACTACCGCGAGAGCAACCTGGTGCTCCTGGACATCCTGGTCAACGGCGAGAAGGTCGACGCCCTTTCCCAGATCGTGCACCGGGACCGCGCGCGGGCCAGGGGCGTGCTGGCCTGCGACAGGCTCAAGGACGAGATCCCCAGGCAGATGTACAAGATCGCCATCCAGGGGGCCATCGGCGGCGAGATCATTTCGCGTTCCACCATCTCGGCCTTCAGGAAAGACGTGACGGCCAAATGCTACGGCGGCGACATCACGCGCAAGCGCAAGCTGCTGGAAAAGCAGAAGAAGGGAAAGAAGCGCATGAAGATGATCGGCTCGGTGAGTATCCCCCAGAGCGCCTTCCTGGCGGTTCTGAAATCGGACACGGATTGAGCAACACTGATAAGGAAGCGGCCCCCGGGCTGTACATCCATATCCCGTTCTGCAAGGCCAAGTGCTCGTACTGCGATTTCTACTCTATTGCCTCTGCCGGGCGCATGGATGATTTTCTCCGGGCCCTCTTCAAGGAAATGGACCTCTACCGCGATGCGTTCACGGAGTTCGACACGATCTATCTCGGCGGCGGGACACCCTCGCTGCTCAGCCCGCATCAGATCGAGAGGACACTCAAGAAGATACAAAGTAGCTTTTCGGTTGTCCCGGATTCCGAGATCACCATGGAGGTGAACCCGGCAGACTGGGGACGAATAGAACTGAGTGAGGTGCGGGGCATGGGCGTCAACCGCATCAGTATCGGTGTGCAGTCGTTCAGCGATTCCGAGCTCACCTTCCTCGGCCGCAGGCATACGAGCGACCAGGCGCTGAGTGCCCTTGAAGACGCTATGTTCGCAGGGTTTGACAACATCAGCATCGACCTGATGTACAGCCTGCCCGGCCAGAGCTGGGAAGCCTGGTTGTCCTCACTCACACAGGCCTTGGGTCTTCACCCGGCCCACCTGTCGTGCTACGAGCTGGAACTCAAGGACAACACACCGCTTGGGCGCAGGCTGGAGGCTGGTGAATTCAAGACGCCCACGGAAGAATCACAGCGGGACTTCTTCATCCGTACCTCCGAGCTCCTGGAAAAATCGGGGTATATCCACTATGAGATCTCAAATTTTGCAGCAGAAATGGGAAAGGCGTCCCGCCACAACAGCAAGTACTGGGACCATACCCCTTACCTGGGTCTCGGCCCGTCAGCGCACTCATTTCAAAACAGAAGGAGGTGGTGGAACCATGCATCGCTGGATGACTACCTGCACGATCTTGATATGGGGACGCCTCCTGTAAGCGGTATCGAGAGCCTCACCTCTGAGCAGTTATGCATGGAAGCCGCATTCCTCGCCCTTCGGACACGAACGGGAATCGATGCGGAGCAGTTCCGGGGACGATACGGATCTGATCTCCTGAGGGAAAAATCAGCAGAGCTGGAGCTGTGGAGCAGGGAAGGTCTTATTGAGATAAAAGACGGCTTCATCCGTCCCACCCGCGCCGGCATGGCCGTCGCAGACTGCTTGGTGCTGTTTTAGCTGCGGGTCCATTCAGTGTCCAATCTGGGTGTAGGTTATATGGGCTTTGAGCAAGGATTGATTATAATTTGTACTGGCTGCAATCTGATCTTGCATATGGGAATGAAGGCTGCAAATGAGGTCTAACAGCAGATCCTTACAACTTACACTGGAAGTAAAGATGTCGTGCCATGATGTGGACTTTGGGTAGCCAGGTTAATCTATCCAGATAGCATCAGCAGATCTTCAGTTTTTGACTATACTCAAGGTTGAACAGAATATGAAGGAATCACCGGTCCAAGCAAAGTGCTGAGTATGAGTTACTACCTACAAAGGGCATTGTTCAAGCCAGGCCAACGATTGTGGCACAATATCTTTAAGTTTTTAAGGTCTTGTGAAACCGATCATTTACCTCAGAAATCTCTATTCTATAATTATTCATTCTCTTCACTGAATTCACCCTTTATTACCTATCATCCTTAATGGAAATTCTTTTATGCGTTCACCTATACTTGCCCCTTCAATAGTATAGTGATAAGATATTAAATTGTTTTTACCGTGCAGTGATTTGTATATGCAGATTAATGATAAACAAGGGGATTCCTTGAAAAAGGCTATCGTTCTCATCGTTCTGCTATTCCTTGTATTTCTCGGTGTGTCCAAAGGAGACGACAATGAAGCTTTCAAAAATGCATATTACAAAGCTGCATTGCATGAATTGAAACCCCTTGCAGAAAAAGGGTATGCCGAGGCCCAGTACAACCTTGGAGTTATGTATGAATTTGGTCAGGGCGTTCCTCAAGATTTTGCTGAGGCGGTAAAATGGTATAGAAAGTCGGCTGATCAGGGTTATACCAAGGCCCTAGTATCCTTGGGAGACAAGTATGAAAACGGCCAAGGTGTCCCACAGGACTATGCTGAGTCATTAAAATTGTATAGAAAAGCGGCTGACCAGGGGTATTCCCTTGCTCAAATCAAACTTGGAAACAAGTATGGTCTTGGTCAGGGTGTTCCTGAAGATTTTGCTGAAGCAGCGAAATGGTATAGGAAGGCTGCTGACCAAGGGAGAGACCAGGCTGAGTTTATGCTGGGATCTCATTATGAAACTGGCTTGGGCGTTCCTCAAGATTTTGCTGAGGCGGTAAAATGGTATAGGAAGGCTGCTGACCAGGGTCATTCCAGAGCGCTGCTCTCCCTGGGGAACATGTATTTTCACGGTCAAGGTGTACCACAGGACTATGCTGAGGCATTGATATTGTATAAAAAGGCGGCGGATCAGGGTGATCCCATGTCTCAATGCATGCTGGGTGCCATGTATCTTCTTGGTAAAGGTGTTTCGCAGGACTATGCTGAGGCATTGAAGTGGAGCAGGAAAGCGGCTGACCAGGGAATTGCCACAGCCCAATTCAACCTCGGAAGGATGTATGACAAAGGCCTAGGTGTATCAAAGGACGATACCGAGGCTTTGAAGTGGTACCAAATGGCGGCGGATCAGGGTGATGCCTCTGCTCAAGGTAGTCTGGGTGCCATGTATTATAGTGGCGAAAGGGTGCCACGGAATTACATCCTATCATATATGTGGTTGAATCTAGCGGCATCTCAAAAATCAGAAAACGCAATAAAATTAAGAAATCTTCTTGAACATCAAATGACACCAAGTCAGATAGCTGAAGCGCAAGAGCTATCATCGAAATGGACAAAGAAGCAAAGCGGGAAAAGCAAAGATGGTTCTATTGTACCAAATGAAGTTGCGCCAAACGAGATGACACCTGGTATCATAACAAGATATGGAACCGGTTTTTCTGTTTCTCCAAATGGTTTTATTGTCACTGCAAATCATGTTATTGCCAATGCTGTTTCAATAAAAGCCCTCCAGGGCAGCACTATACTGAAAGCCTTACTAGTAAAGAGTGATCCGTTAAACGATGTCGCCATTCTCAAAATCGATAAGACCACACCAGCTTTTTTGCCTATTGCTCTTATAAGGTCTGCAAAAACAGGCGAAAGGGTTTTTACTATCGGATATCCAATGAGTAATTTACTTGGACAAGAGCAAAAATATACCGAGGGTGTAATCAGTTCCTTGAGTGGAATCCAGGGTGCAGCATCCTTTATGCAGATTACAGTTCCTGTTCAGCCTGGAAATTCTGGCGGGCCTCTGGTCAATGAAAAGGGGCAGGTAGTTGGTGTTATTAGTTCCACTGCGGCAGTATTGCCATTTATAAAAGCGTCGGGGACAATCCCCCAAAATATTAACTGGGCAGTTAAGGCAGATTATATAAGGCCATTACTTAATTTGACGGAAACGCCGCAAAAGAGCCAGGTAATGCGAGAAGAAGCAATTGAAAAAACAAAATGTGCAACCTATATGATTGAGGTCGAGACTAGATAAACAGAGTAAGTTGGCCTATCCCGACGAATAAAGTTTTGGCTTAAAAGATTACGTTTTGCGGTAATAGACTCACGGTAAGGAAGTCATCTGCCTGAATATCAGAAGCAAATCAATTGGCCAGGAGAGTCATGACGATATCAACTTGGTATAGCTTAGAAGCTGAGGCTGTCGAGGTAGCGTTAATGTCAGCACAGCAGTCTAAGAGTATTTGCATACTGCTTCAAGGAGCACTCTCTACCCTCGCAGACGGTTTCACAGAAGTTGAACTTCAGAATACTAGATCAACACACGCTCAGATGGGGCTCTTCAGTCAAAACCTGAATTCCCTGAAATGCAGCATCGACCTTGCTACACGAGGATACTACACACAGTCCATAGACCTCTTAAGGTGTGTCTATGAAAACTGGATAGCGTTTCACTACCTTACACGGTTCCCCAAAAAGGCAGACCTTTGGCTATGTGCCGATAAGAGGCCCCCAAGACACTCCGATATGCTTAAAGCTCTGGGGCCTGAATTCATCGAGGACAAAGCAGCAGCTCGTGAGTGGTATGGAACTCTATGCCACTTTGCTCACACCGACTCGCTTGTTGTATTGCCTCACCTCGGCAGTTATAATGGTGAAGCGTGTGCATTCTTCGGTGCAAAGTACAAACCAGACCTATTTCATACTTGTGCATATACAATCTCACTATTCACGAGCATCATGCTGCGGGAAGTTTCACAATATATAGGGCCAGATGTTGCATGGCATCAACGTTACATAAATACGATTGAACAACTCTTGCATTTCATTGAGCAGGAGAATGATGAGTTCAATAGGTCGAAGGAAATGACATAAGCCAACAACAAGCCATCGGAAGTGACTCTGTAACCCACGTCGAAAATGACCTGTCTTCCGGAACAACTCAACGGCGATATTAAAGTATAGATAACGTGCCACTTATCACGATCAGCCTAGATTGTATATTTCTTCCATGAATTGATGGTTCCCATGTTTTTGGCGCAACCATTGATTCCGCAAAAGAAGCATCAGTTTTATATGCAATTAGAAATTGAATAGAATGTGCCATAGAAGCTTTTTATACCTGAAGTTTGATTATCATAGGATTTAAAACAAGATGATCAGTTTTCGAATCACCCCTTGAGTTATACGCAATAATCAGCTACCCTGCGTATAACTTATGAACAGACTGCCTCTTGTCACGCAGACCCTCTATTCCGAGCTGCTGGAACAGCTCACCGCCCTTGATGCGCACAGGACTCTCGGACATCTGCCCGGGTGCTTCACCTACAAGACCGTCAAGGACCGGCAGTATGTGTATTTCCAGACAAGGGAGCCGGGCGGAATTTCCCGGCAGATATACCTGGGGCCGGCAACACAGGAAATAGAAAGATTCGCAGAAGGCTTCGCAGACAAACGCCTTGAGGGGAAAGCCGAAAACGATGCCATAAACAGGCTTTGCAGCCAGCTCCGACTGGGCGGCGCCAACATAACAGACCCGGAATCAGCCCGTGTTCTCAAGGCGCTTTCCGACAGCGGCTTTTTCAGGCTGGGCGGTGTGCTCATCGGCACTCACGCCTTCGGAATCATCGGCAATATCCTGGGAATAAAATGGGAGAAGGCTTCATTGAGAACCCAGGATATCGATATTGCCGGACCTTTGCGTCTTGAGGTGGCAATCAACGAGCTGGCCGCTGATGTCCCCAGTACTCTTGAGAGTCTGAACATGGGGTTCATCCCCATCCCGCCCCTGAACCACAAGCACCCCTCCACCTCATTCAAGATCCGGGGCAGGGAACTGAGGGTTGATGTACTCACACCCATGAAAAAACCATCCCTTGCTGATCCGGTTTATATCCCCAGGATGAAGACGGCAGCCTTGCCTCTCATGTTCCTGGACTATCTCATCGAACGCCCGGTCCAGGCCGCGGTCATTGATGGCGGCGGTGTCCTGGTTTCCATACCGGACCCGGCCATGTACGCCCTGCACAAGCTTATCGTTGCCGGAGAACGCGATGCCGCCAGGCAATCGAAGTCATTGAAAGATGTTTTCCAGTCCGCTCAGATTGTCGAGGTGCTGGCTTCGGACAGGCCCGGCGATCTGGAATCGGCTTGGGAAGCCATCATAACTCGCGGGAAAGGATGGCAGAAAAGGGTCATATCCGGAATTGCCCGCATGAGGACCGAATACACTCTTGCCCATGAGGTTCTCATGAACATGGTATCCTCATCCTGAACGTTTCGTGGATTTCTCTTTGCCCAACGAGACATACCTACAAATGAAAGGAGAAAAGGGGAATCGAGAAAGTTAATATCCTCCCCTCCAAGGAAGAAAAAGCAATGCACAGGAAACCCAGAGGGCGCAGCCCCGAATCATCAAAGACGAAGCAGACTTTTCTGCAGGTCGCCGAGCCAGCGGAGCTCATGAAATTCCTGATGGCGCAGCTGCCGGGCAAGAGCCGCACGGCCGTCAAATCCCTCCTGGCGCACAACCAGGTCTCCGTGGACTACAAGACCACGACACAGTTCAATCATCAGCTCAAGCCGGGCCAGCAGGTGATCATAAACTGGTCCACCGTGCTCCAGGTCGAGAAGGGGAAGGGGCTGAAGGTCGTATTCGAAGACCCGTACATCATTGTCGTCGAGAAGCAGGCAGGCCTTCTTTCCATAGCCACGGACAAGGAAAAGGACCGGACGGCGTTCAGGATACTCAGTGACCAGATGAAGGTAACCGACCCCACGGCCAGGATCTTTGTGGTGCATCGTCTCGACCGGGATGCCTCAGGGCTGCTCATGTTTGCCAAGAGCTGGGAAGTACAGCAGATACTCCAGCAGAACTGGAAGGATGATGTCATCGAACGCACGTACGCAGTGGTCATAGAAGGCAACCTCGCACAGGACAAGGGCGCCATCACCTCATGGCTGAAGGAAAACGCCGCGCATGTCATGTACTCCAGTCCGACACCCGAGGACGGGCTGAAGGCAGTCACCCATTTCCGGGTCGTTAAGAAGAACAGCGAATACTCACTGCTGGAGGTAAGGCTGGAAACGGGCCGGAAGAACCAGATCCGTATCCACATGAAAGAGCAGGGTCACCCCATCATAGGGGACAAGAAATATGGAGCGGAGTTGAATCCCATCAGCCGGCTCGGCCTCCATGCCCGGGTCCTGTCATTCAATCACCCGGTGAGCGGAAGACAACTGCGGTTTGAGACGCCCATACCGTCGAGCTTCATGAGGCTGTTCAGCGCCAAGAAGGCATAAGGGGAGGCAAAGAGAAAACAAGACCTTACCCGAAGTGGAGCGATTCACCGTATCTCCCGTGATGCCGGCGTTTTCCCCGGGGGATAGAGTACTGTGATTTTCGTGGGTAAATATCCCGCGACAGATGCATGAACCCTTTTAAAGTCGCATTCTTAAAGGGGCAACGAGCTGTTGACAGCTTGGAATATCTATGGTCTAGATGTACCTTACCGTTAAATCGAGGGGTGAATTATATGGAAGAGATGGATCTTGCGCTGATTCGCAAGCTCATCCCCAAGGACAAGGAGCTCAAGGGCCTCTGGGATGAGCATCAGGATTACGAGGAAAAGCTTGAGCAGTTGAACAAGAGGAGATATCTGAGCACCGAGGAAGAGATGCGGCGCAAGGAAATCCAGAAGCTCAAGCTGGCGGGCAAGGACAAGATTGAGCAGATCCTCAGCAGATACCGCAGCGAATAGGGTATCAGCGGATACAGATTCATTTGAAATGAACTAGAGAGGTTTCAAGAACAGGTGAGCGTGAAGAAGATAACGGGAGCATACGCATTTATCGAGGCCCTGCGGTGCGAAGGCGTCAAGCACGTCTTCGGCTATCCGGGCGGGGCCGTACTGGATATATTCGATGCCATCATGGATGCGCCGGATATTCAGTTCATACTGGCGAGGCACGAGCAGGGTGCGGTCCATGCCGCAGACGGATATGCACGCGCTTCGGGCAAGGTGGGAGTGGCCCTGGTGACATCGGGCCCCGGGGCCACCAACACGGTCACGGGCATAGCCACGGCCTGCATGGATTCCATCCCCATCGTGGTCTTTTCCGGGCAGGTGTCCACCAACCTCATCGGCAACGACGCCTTCCAGGAGGCCGATACCGTGGGCATCACGCGGCCCTGTACCAAGCACAACTACCTGGTGAAGGACTGCAACGACCTGCCCAAGGTCATCAAGGAGGCCTTCTATATCGCCGCCACCGGCAGGCCGGGGCCTGTGCTCGTGGACATCCCCAAGGACGTCATGCGGGGGCTCATAGCCTTCAAATACCCTGACAAGGTGTATCTCGAGGGGTATTGCCCCACCTACAAAGGCCACATGGGCCAGATCAAACGGATCGTGAGCACCATCCTCAAGAGCAAGAGGCCTGTCATCTATGCGGGCGGAGGCGTGGTGCTGTCCAACGCATCCGAGCAGCTCACGGCTCTTGCCAGGCAGCTCCGCATACCCGTGACAACGACCCTCATGGGGCTCGGCGCGTTCCCGGCTGATGACCCGCTCTGGCTGGGTATGCTGGGCATGCACGGCACCTATGCGGCCAACATGGCGGTGACGGACACGGACTGCCTCATAGCCATTGGCGCGCGCTTCGATGACCGCGTCACGGGCAAGATCGACGAGTTTGCGCCCAAGGCAAAGATCATCCATATCGATATCGACCCCACCTCCATCAGTAAGAACGTCCGGGTGGACATTCCGGTGGTGGGCGACTGCAGGGGGGTACTGGCAGATATGATCGAGGATATCCGGGAAAAAACCCGCGATACCCTTGAGCTCACAACAACGATTCAACCCTGGCTCGACCTCATAGACCAGTGGAAGCGCGAGCAGCCTCTGCGCTACGAACAGGGCACATCGCTCAAGCCCCAGTTCGTGATCGAAAAGATCAACGAGCTGGCGCCTGTTGACACCATCATCTCCACCGAAGTGGGCCAGAACCAGATGTGGACCGCCCAGTACTTCAAATTCAAGAAACCCAGGCATTTTCTCACCTCGGGCGGGCTGGGCACCATGGGTTACGGCTTCCCGGCCGCCATCGGAGCGCAGGTGGCCTTTCCCGAGCGCACGGTCATAGACATCGCCGGAGACGGGTCCATCCAGATGAACATCCAGGAGCTTGCCACGGCCGTCCAGTACCAGCTGAACGTGAAGGTCATGATCATCAACAACCTGTATCTCGGCATGGTGAGACAGTGGCAGGCCCTCTTTTACAAGGGAAGGTATTCCCATACCTCCATGGCCGTCTCGCCCGACTTCGTCAAGCTGGCCGAGGCCTACGGGGCGCACGGGATCCGCGTGGACAATCCGTCCCAGGTGGAAGATGCCATCAGAGAGGCCCTCTCCATCAAGGGCCCGGTCTTTGTGGACTTCCGGGTGGAGCCTGAAGAGGACGTCTACCCCATGGTCCCGGCAGGCGCACCCATCAACAACATGCTGCTGGTGTGAGGGATTATAATGAGCATGAGACATGCGATATCCATACTTGTGGACAATCAGGCAGGCGTGCTTTCCCGCGTGGTGGGGCTGTTTGCAGGAAGGGGCTTCAACATCGAGTCGCTCTCGGTGGCACCCACCCTGGACCCGACGAAGTCCAAGATGGTCATCACCACCACGGGCAACGAGCAGGTGCTCGAGCAGATCAAGAAGCAGCTCAACAAGATCATCAATGTCATTAAAGTCGTTGATTTCATGGACAAGGATTACGTGGAGAGGGAGATGATTCTCATCAAAGTCAAGGCGCAGGAGGATACCCGGGCCGAGGTGTTCCGCCTTACGGAGATCTTCAGGGCCAAGGTGCTCGACATATCCCCTGCATCGTTCACTTTAGCCTTGACCGGCGACCAGGACAAGCTCAAGGCATTCATAGACCTGCTTGCCCCGGCCGGCATCATCGACTACGTCCGCACAGGAACAATCGTCATGGAAAGAGAAATGCAGGCAAAGAGGAGGACTGATCAATGAAGGTTTATTACGACAAGGACGCCGATCTCAGGCTGATCAAATCCAAGAAGGTCGCCATCATGGGCTACGGCTCACAGGGTTTTGCCCACTCCAACAACCTGAAGGATTCAGGCGTGAAGGTTGCGGTCGGCCTCAGGGAAGGCAGTTCGTCGGCTGCCAAGGCAAAGAAGGCAGGGCTCAAGGTCATGACGGTCTCTGAGGCCGCCAAGTGGGCCGATGTGGTCATGATGCTCATCCCCGACGAGCTCCAGGCAGCCGTCTACAAGAGCGAGATCGCACCGCATATGAAAAAGGGCAAGTACCTGGTGTTCGCCCACGGGTTCAACATCCATTTCGGCCAGATAACGCCTCCCGAGGGCGTGAGCTGCTTCATGGTGGCGCCCAAGTCGCCCGGACACATGGTGAGGTATGAATACACCCAGGGCAGGGGCGTGCCCATGCTCATAGCCATACACACCGACCCCACCAAGGACACCAAGAAGCTGGCCCTGTCCTATGCAAGCGCCATAGGCGGCGGCAAGGCAGGCATCCTGGAGACCTCGTTCAGGGAAGAGACCGAGACAGATCTCTTCGGAGAGCAGGCAGTCCTGTGCGGCGGAACCACCGCACTCATCCAGGCAGGGTTCGAGACGCTGGTGGAGGCGGGCTATGCCCCTGAGATGGCCTATTTCGAGTGCCTGCACGAGCTCAAGCTCATCGTGGACCTCATCTACGAGGGCGGCATCTCCAACATGCGCTATTCCATCAGCAACACGGCCCAGTACGGCGACATCACCCGGGGTCCTGTGCTCATCGATACCGAGGTTAAGAATAAGATGAAAAAGATCCTCGCCGATATCCAGGAAGGCACCTTTGCCAAGGAATGGATCCTCGAGAACATGGCGGGCCGCCCCACCTTCAATGCGCTCACCAAGAAGGGCGAGGAGCACCTTATCGAGAAGACGGGAGCCCAGCTCAGGGGCATGATGTCCTGGATCGGCAAGGACAGGAAGGTGGACAAGAAGGTTAATTAGAACCATGAAGATCCGCAAGGAAGGCTTTCCATTCATCGCCATAGCGTCCGCCCTGTTCGGCCTGGTTTTCCTCGCAGGTGGCATGGTGCTGCGAGTGATAGGGCTCGTGCCGGTCCTGTTCGTCACCTGGTTCTTCCGAGATCCCGAGAGGACGGTGCCTGCAGGCGAGGGGCTGGTGGTCTCTCCTGCCGACGGCAAGGTGATCGAGATTTCCCAGACCGATGAGGCCAGGGTAGGGCCGTGTACCAAGGTGGGGGTGTTCATGTCGGTCTTCAACGTGCATGTGAACCGCGCCCCTGTCTCAGGCACCGTGCTCGAAGTTCTCTACAAACCGGGCAAGTTCCATGTGGCGAGCCTGGGCAAAAAAACCGAGGCCAACGAACGTGTGATCATGTATATCAATACGGAAAACGGGGTCTTCAGGGTCGACCAGGTGGCCGGCCTCATAGCGCGCAGGATCATCTGCTGGCTCACCCCGGGAAGCCAGGCTGTCCAGGGAAAAAGGATCGGGCTCATCAGGTTCGGCTCGCTCCTTGAATGTTACCTGCCCAAGGGATATACCGCAGTATGTCAGATGGGCCAGACGGTACACGCCGGGAGCAGCGTGATCGGAAGGAGGACGCATGAGACCGACCAGCAGAAGACATGACCACGAGCCGGGAGAAAAGCAGAAGAAGGCCGTACCGTTTCTGCCGAACTTCATCACCACCATGAGCCTGTTCTGCGGCTTCTACTCCATCATGTTCGCACTCAAGGCGGACTTTCACAAGGCAGCCATCTACATCATCATTGCCGCGTTCATAGACGGCCTCGACGGCAGGGTGGCCCGCATGACCAACACCACATCCGAGTTCGGCAAGCAGTACGATTCGCTCTCCGACCTGGTTGCCTTCGGCGTGGCGCCTGCCATGATGGCCTATCTCTGGCAGCTCAACGCCTTCGGCAGGCTCGGGTTCATCGCGACGTTCCTCTATGTGGCCTGCGGTGCCTTGCGCCTGGCGCGCTTCAACATCGACAGCTCCGGGTCCATGACGAATTTCACCGGGCTTCCCATCCCCATGGCCGCGGCCGGCGTGGTAAGCACCTACCTGCTCACCGAGGAGCTGTCCACCCTGTTCGGTACGGCATTGTACATACCACCTGTTGCGATACTCATGGGGGTATATGTCCTGTCCTTCCTCATGGTGAGCAACATAGCGTACCCCAGCTTCAAACACGTGGCCTACATCAAGGCGCACCCGTTCCAGCTCCTGGTGGCAGGCCTGCTGCTGCTCGTGGTGGTGGCCCTGGCCCCCGAGATCATGCTTTTCACCCTTGCCTTCACCTTCATAGCGGGCGGGGCCATCTACAGCGGCATAGTCCATATGATCCAGTCCCGCAGGGCGAGGGCAGGCCTGAAGGTGGATACACATGAAGGCTACACCGGGCACGACCATCATAACTGAAAAGAGCTGAGGAGATATCGGAAAGTGGGAATGACCATTGCAGAGAAGATCCTGGCCGCACATACCAAGACCGCATCATTCCAGCCGGGAGACATCATAAAAGTCGATGTGGACGTGGCCCTTGCCAATGACATCACCGCGCCCATTGCCATACAGGAGTTCAACAGGAGCGGTGCTGCAAGAATAGCCCATGCGGACAAGGTGGTTTTCGTGCTGGACCACTTTACGCCCACCAAGGACATCGCGTCGGCCAACCAGTGCAAGTATGTACGTGACTTCGCTCACGAGCAGGGCATGAAAAACTTCTTCGACGGCGGTGAAGCGGGCGTGGAGCACGCGTTGCTGCCGGAAAAGGGCCTTGTGCTTCCGGGCGACCTCGTCATCGGGGCCGACAGCCACACGTGCACCTACGGCGCCCTGGGCGCCTTTGCAACGGGCGTGGGCAGTACAGACCTGGCCGCGGCCATGATGACCGGCCAGGCCTGGATGAAGGTGCCGCAGACCATGAAATTCATATTCAAGGGGCAGTTGCAGCCCTGGGTCGGGGGCAAGGACCTGATCCTGTACCTCATCGGAAAGATCGGGGTGGACGGCGCCCTATACAAGGTCATGGAGATCGAAGGGCCTGCCATCACCGCGCTGAGCTTGTCCGACCGTCTGAGCATGTCCAACATGGCCATTGAGGCCGGGGGCAAGGCGGGCATCATAGCTGCGGACGCCAAGACCGGGGAATATGTGAAGACCAGGGCCAAAAGGCCCTACACCGTATATGCAAGCGATAAGGATGCTGTCTACGAGTCGGTGGCGACCTTCGACTGCGGGGATATAGAGCCCCAGGTGGCGTTCCCCCACCTGCCGGAGAACGCGCGCGGCATCAGCCAGGCAGGGGTTGTCAAACTGGACCAGGTGGTTATAGGGTCGTGCACCAACGGCAGGATAGAAGACCTGCGCATCGCCGCACAGGTCATGAAGGGGAACAAGGTGGCAAAGGGCCTGCGCTGCCTGATACTGCCCGCCACGCCCGAGGTCTATGCCAATGCGTTGAGCGAGGGGCTCATAGACATCTTCCTCAAGGCCGGTTCCATCATCGGTCCGCCCACCTGCGGACCATGCCTGGGAGGCCACATGGGAATCCTTGCCAAGGGCGAGAAGGCCCTTGCCACCACGAACCGTAATTTCGTGGGCAGGATGGGCGACCCGCTGAGCGAGGTCTACCTCAGCGGCCCTGCAGTTGCGGCCGCTTCAGCCGTAACCGGAAGGATCAGCGCGCCGGCGGAGGTGGCATCATGAACTTCAGGGGCAGGGCATTCAAATTCGGCAACGATGTCGATACGGACGCCATCATCCCGGCCAGGTACCTCTCCACCTCGGACCCGGAAATTCTGAAAAAGCACTGCATGGAGGACGCCGACCCGGAGTTCGCGAACAAGGTGAACCAGGGCGACATCATCGTTGCGGGCAAGAACTTCGGGTGCGGTTCGTCGCGTGAGCATGCACCCATCGCCATCAAGGCCGCAGGGGTGAGCTGCGTCATCGCGCCCAGCTTCGCGCGCATCTTCTTCCGCAACAGCTTCAACATGGGACTGCCCATCTTCGAATCGGACGAGGCCGCCTCTGCAATCGCCGAGGGAGACACCATCGAGGTGGACGCCGACACCGGGCTCATCAGGGATCTGACGACAGGAATCGAGTTCCAGGCGCGCCCCATCCCTGCGTTCATGCAGGAGCTCATCAATGACGGCGGCCTCATGGAGCACATCAGGAAGCGGGGGAGCATCTGAACCTTATAGATGCCTTACAGCAATGCCTATGCATACTACCTATAAGACGTCGCATTCCGGGGCCGTGTCATGAAGTCCGCTCTGAAGGTAGCCGTCCTCGATCCCACCGAGCTGGTGGGAAGCGAGATCATCAAGATCCTCGAGGAGAGGAATTTCCCCCTTGCCGAGCTCATTTTGCTGGGCAACAGGCGCACGGCAGGAGAGAAGGCCGAGTGCCAGGGCCGGGAGTGGCCGATACGGGTCCTTGACAGCCTGTCGTTCAAGGGGGTCGATCTGGCGTTCTTTTCATGCGAGACGGCAACGACCATGGAGCATGCCGCCAGGGCCAAGGCATCGGGATCCACGATCATTGACTTCAGTTCCCGGTTTTCGCTTGCAGACTCCGTGCCCGTTGTCGTACCCGAGGTGAATCCCGGCGCGCTGAAGCAGCACCAGGGCATCATTGCATGCCCCAGGGCCGCGACGGTCCAGCTGGCACTGACGCTCTGGCCCATCCACCAGGCGGCCAGGATAAGGCGCGTCACTGTCTCCACGTACCAGGCAGTCTCAGACAGCGGGGGCCGGGCGCTCGACGAGCTGACCGGCCAGGTGAGGGACCTTTTCAGCTTCCGGGAGCCCCGGGGAGACATGTTCCCCCAGCAGATCGCGTTTTCCGCCCTGCCCCAGGTGAGGCCGTTCATGGAAAACGGCTATACCGAGGAGGAGATGACCATCTGCCGGGAGACGCAGAGAATCCTGGGTGAGAGGAACCTGCGCATCTCCGCCACGAGCGTGTACGTCCCTGTCTTCTACTCCCACGCCGAGTCCGTCACCATCGAGACGGCCAGGAAAATAACACCCGATGAGGTCAGGGAGATCCTCTCGAAGGCGCCCGGTGTCATGGTTCAGGACGACCCGAAGGCAAACCTCTACCCCACACCCATCCATGCGGCCGGGACGGATGAATGCCTGGTGGGCCGCATCAGGCAGGACCTCTCCAGCGACAACGGGATCGTCCTGTGGAGCGTGTGCGACAATATCCGCAAAGGGGCTGCGCTCAATGCGGTGCAGATCGCCGAGCACCTGATGAATGCAAAGGCCTAAGCGGGTAGTAATCCCACGACCATGAGGTCACAAAAGCCATGAGGATGACCCTGGGACAATACCTTCCCCGTGACTCCCTTGTGCACCGCATCGACCCTAGGGTTAAGCTCTTCCTCATGGCGCTCGGTATCGGGGTGACCTTCAAACTTGAAGGACCGGCACCACTGGCGGCACTCTTTCTCACCTGCATCGCCTTCACCCTGGGTGCAAAGATATCCCTAAGGAGCATTTCAACGGGGCTGGCGCCCTTCCTGTGGCTCTTCCTGTTCACCGCGGTTCTCCACGTGTTCATGACGCCCGGCGACCCATTGTGGATACCATACGCGACAAAGCAGGGTCTCGTTGGAGGAGGCCGGGTGGCGTGTCAGCTGATGCTGGCCATCTGGATCTCGACGCTCGCCACCCTGACCACCTCGCCCCTGGACACGGTCTGGGCGCTGGAATGGTACATGAAGCCCCTGAAGTACATGAACGTCCCCACGGACGAGATCGCACTGGTGGTAATGCTGGCCATACGTTTCATCCCACTTCTTTTCGAGGAGACCGACCGGATCATCAAGGCCCAGAAGGCCAGAGGTGTGGACCTGGAATCTCCGGGCATCGTGCACAAGGTCCGCTCGCTGGTGCCGGTCATCGTTCCTTTGCTGCACAGCGTGTTCAGGAAGGCGGACGACCTGGCCGTGGCCCTGACGCTGCGGGGGTATACCCCCGGCATTATCCGAACCCGCATGAAGGAGCTCGCCATGAACCGGGCCGACTACGTGGTTCTGGCGGGTGTGAGCGCCTGGTTTGTGGGGCTGCTGTTCGTGTAGAAAGATATTTGGCGTGACTGCCTTAATCTGTTTGCCGAATGGGAAAAATAATAGCTATCAAAGGTAAATAAATACTACTAAAGAATATCCGCCATATAAGAATCAAATATAACATAATGAAATAAATAAGAAATAACATGGCATTGACATTGCTCTTATAATCTAGGACAATTCCTTGGTGTTTTTCACCTGCACAGGAACTGCGAAAAAATCTGATGGGGGATTCATATGAACTTTATGAGGGCTGAGAGCATTATCAAGTTGATCATTGCTTTATCTTTTCTAGCGTTATTTGCCGGTTGCGGAGGCAGCGGAGGTTCGGACGGCAGCAAATCCACGAATGATCAGGCAAGCGAGGACAATGATTCCGATACATCCGGCGGGAACAGCAGCCAGGCAATAGGCAACTGGATCCTGATCAATTTCCTGCCCGATGACACTGATGGAGAATGGGATGAGGATGATACATCAGGGATTGGATTCACGCTGGTTGTCACGGAGACGACATGGGAAGAACAGGATATGAACAGCAGTTGCAAAGAAATTAACTCATATTCTCTTGGCAGTGATTTGAAATTCAAGAAGAAGTTCCTCTCTGTCAGCGGTTCCTGCCCTTTTACGAAGCTGCCTGATGAGACAGGCTATCTGGAGTTCCAAGACGATGGCAATATAATGATCGAGCATTTCGATCTGCTGCCCGGCGATGAGATCCTTGCCTTCAAATGGATGAGGCAGTAGGGTTCTCTATAATAAATGCACCCCGGGGCCCTGTTTCATGCGGTCCCGGGGTTAAAAGTACATGTTCGATGTTGAGGTTCCTTCTTGCCTGGATTGAAATACACCGGTCTTGCCCCTGTAATGTCAATTTTATTAGGATTTGATTATATTGAACAATTATGGATATCCGCTTTCGAGAGGGCGACACGCAGGATGAATTCATTCGATAGACGCCCCTGCTCATTTAACACTCACCCGGTTACATCAACTTTGCAAATCACTTGCCGGATTCATTTGTCATCCCAGGTAAAGTTTTGTATAACAATACTAAGCCCACTGCTCACTGGCGATAGGCTTCAATGAATATAATGAAATAAAAATGGAGGCAGTGATGTCCGACGGACTTGATCTGATCATCGTGGATGACGAGCAGCACGTATGCGAGGTGCTTTCGGAGACCATAAGCAAGTTTTACACCTGGGGGGAGATCCTCACGTTCAACGATTATGAGAGCGCCACTACCTACTGCCTGGCCCGGGACAGGGGGCTCATGGTCTTTGTCCTGGATGTCTTTGTGGGGGACAGCAACGGGTTTGCCTTCCTGGACGCCATTGCCGAGAAATATCCCAACGCACAACCGGACACGGTCATGATCTCGGGCATGGCCAGTGACGATGTGGTGGACATGTGTCTGGCCACCGGGGTGAACCATCTGCTGGAAAAGCCGGTGAGGAATTATGCCCTGCAGCTTGCAGTCAGGGCCATAGTGATGAAGTATCTGAAGTTCGCCAAGAAACTGCTCTCCGATACGGAATTTGCGGAGCTCATAGACCGCATCTGAAACGAAAGGGACTACTAAGGTAGCCTACGGGAATGGACATGTCGACAAACCTCATCATCGCTGTCGTGCTTTTTGGTGTGCTTCTGCTTGTGTTGTGGTTTTTCTCTCACCTGGCAAGAAGGGGCGAGTCCGACAGTGTCGAAGGCCTGCGTGAAGTGGCTGATCGGGGAGATGTATATTCCCAGTTCAGGCTGGGCCAGCTGTATTATGAAGGCAAGGGCGTAACCCGCGACGATGCCGAGGCTGCAAAGTGGTTCCAGAAGGCCGCCGTACAGGAGCATTCAGAGGCTCAATATATCCTCGCTTCCATGTACGAGAAGGGGGCGGGTCTCAAGAAGAACGATGAAGAGGCATTCCGCCTGTACCTGCAGGCCGCCACCCAGGGCCATGAACGTGCATCGGTCATCCTGGAGGCGGAAAAGTGGACCATCTATAAAAAGAAGCACCTGTCCGGCAACGAGATTATCCATACAGAGATCACATACAGGCACCAGGAGACTGAACCCGAAGCCCGGGCGACACCTCAGGAGCATGCCTTTGATGCTGTCCCTTCAGGCAGTGACGGGCGGCTCCAGAAATACCTTGCAAAGGCCCAGGCCGGAGATATGGATGCCCAGTATAACCTGGGCATCATGTTCTATCACGGCGAAGGAGTCGAGAGGGATCATGAGGAGGCCCTCAAATGGTTTCATCTCGCTGCCGAGCAGAACGACCCGGAGGCCCAGTATAACCTCGGCTTCATGTACGGCAGGGGCGAGGGGGCTGCCAAGAACCACCGGATGTCCATGGAATGGTTTCAGAAGGCCGCTTCCCAGGGCCATAGCGGAGCCCGTGAGATCCTCGAAAAGATGTTCAGGAAGTCCTGATACGTACGGCATCTCTCGCAGATTCCCCTTGTAAAGGTGGACCGTGTCGCAGAACAAGAAAAAATATTATACCGTGGCGAGAGGCAGGGTGCCGGGTATTTATTCACGCTGGTTCGGCCCCGGGGGGGCTGAAGAGCAGATAAGGGGTTTTGCCGGAGCGGTCTACCGCGGGTTTGCCACCATGGAAGAAGCCAGGGATTTCATGGCCCGGCCCATCTCATCAGTCAGACGCCAGACCACGGCATACGACCTGGAAAACTCCGATGACAAACCCTCAGATACCGCTCGGCCCATCCATATATATACCGACGGCGGCTGCCTGGACAATCCCGGGCCCGGTGGTTACGGGGCAGTGATCATGGAGGGGGACAGGCGCATCGAGCTTTCAGGCGGGTACCGGCTCACCACCAACAACCGCATGGAGATCATGGCCTGCATCAAGGCCATAGGGACATTAAAGAAAAACTCCCAGGCCGTTCTTTTCACGGATTCGAAGTACGTGGCCAATGCCATTGAGAAGGGGTGGGCGCTCAAATGGCGCTCCAAGAACTGGATGCGCGACAAAAACAACAGGGCCGTGAACAGCGACCTGTGGGCGGAAATGCTCATGCTGCTTGAACACCATGATGTGGTCTTCAGATGGGTGCGTGGGCATGCAGGCAACCCGGAAAACGAACGGTGCGATGTGCTGGCGAAAAAGGCTGCCCAGGGAAAGGATCTGGAAGCGGATTCCGGATATGAAAAGGCCATTGCCGAGATGAAGGAATCCAGGTTGTTCTAGGGCATTTCACAGATGAGCTCAGACCCGGCTGTTCATCATGAGCAGGTGTCAGAGGGGGCTACAAGGTATTGCTCCTTATGAATTCGTTCCATTTTTCATCGTCCGACGTGCTCGTGATGCTGATGGCGCCTTCACCCTTCTTGAGGTCCACCCAGGCCAGGATGCCATTGACGGTAAGGGCCTCTGCAGGGATCATGACACGCAGCGGCGCACCGATAAACTCTTTCTGCTGAACAGAGCTCATGGCCTTGAAGATCTGGGGCGATACCAGGCACATCCCATGGATGCTTATGTCGCGGGCTATTCCTCGGCCGTTGAGCAGTACGCCCATCTTGAGCAGCACCGTTATCTTGACCTTTTGTCTATGTTCTCTGCGCCGCTCGTGCGAAGCATTCTCCGAGTCCATGGCATGATTCCTTTCTGTGAGACGCGCTCTCTTTTGCGTTGCAGGACTGTTTTAGTTCCTGACTTGAAAAAGGCTATACACCACATTTCTTTAAAAGAGAAGCGAGGAGAAAGGGACGTATGGGGCGTTCAGTCCGGGAAAGGGTCATGCATAAGGCGGTATAAAGTATCCAGGCCCGGATGACGAGAAGGTAACTATGTCTGATATCAGGGGAAACGTTAAGGATAAACGTAAGCATGAACGCCAGCAGGTCAGGCATCCCGCACGGCTGAAGATATCTCTTTCAAGCCGAAACTCCGGCAAGATACTTCAGGGAATACAGAGCGTGATTGCCATGGCGGAAACGAAAAACATCTCCATCGGCGGCATGTCGCTGAAGATCGTCGGTTCTCCCTTCGACGCTAGGCGGAGCCTAACCCCTGCAAATGCCGGACATGTGGTCGGCAGGCCCATAGAGGTTGTTCTGGAAGAAGAGAACATCATCATCTGGGGTGATGTGATACGCACCGAGTCCGATACCCTCGAGCTTGCCATTGTCATCTACAAGGTGTCCGACGTCAAGGAATGGAAAAAGCTCTGCAGCCGGAGGTCCGACGGCATCAGCATTTTCCCGGATACCCTCGCAGTGCGCCGCAAGAGAAGGTCCTGAGAGGGGTTCATTCAAAGGGCAGCAGCATCTGGGTATATCTGAAGATCTCCTGATGAGAGCGGGGAAAGTGGGAGACACTCACCCCTAAAAGCCGCACCTTTTTCATGCCCGCGTCCGTGTCGCGCAGCAGGATCAGGGATTGCCCGGCTATGGTATCCGCATCGTCCATGAATTCCCTGAGGGTAACGCTCCTGGTGACGGACTGGAAATCGAAATATTTCAGCTTCAGGGTCACGGTCCTGCCGGCAAGGCCCTCCTGCCTCATGATACGGGATACATTCGATGCGAGCCTGGTTATGATGAT
The DNA here is from genome assembly GCA_964600235.1 of uncultured Bacteriovoracaceae bacterium. GTDB lineage: Bacteria > Desulfobacterota > Desulfomonilia > UBA1062 > UBA1062 > MWEI01. The sequence goes on from CAZRIV010000002.1 coordinate 291,974, forward strand.
GCGCATGTACGCCAGGTCGTCGATATCTTCAGCCAGCGTGACCTCCTTTCCCACGGATTTTCTCTCGCGCTCGGGCGTCACGGGGCGCGGATCATATCCCCTGGCAATGCCGTAGAAGAAGGTTCCTGTCTTGCCGAACCAGCGGATGAGGTCGTCCAGGGAGACTTCCATGAGGTCTGCACCGGTTTTTATGCCCAGAGAGAGCATCTTCTGCTCGGTGACCTTGCCGACGCCGGGAAACTTACCTATGGGCAGATGCGCGATGAACTCCAGCGCCCTTGCCGGGGGGATGACCGTGAGTCCGTCGGGTTTCCGAAAGTCGGAAGCGGCCTTGGCCAGGAACTTGTTGTAGGAGACCCCTGCCGAGGCGGTCAAGGAGAGGGAGTCCCGTATTCTCTGACGGATCTCCCGGGCGATCCCTCCGGCCAGGGCAGAGTGTTTCTTGTTGAGCGTCACATCCAGGAACGCCTCGTCCAGAGACAGGGGCTCGACCAGGTCCGTATACTCACAGAAGATCTCCATGATCTTCTGTGAAGCCGCCTCGTACTCCGTGAAACGCGGGGGCAGGAATACGGCGTGCGGGCAGAGCCTCCTGGCCCGTGCCGACGACATGGCCGAGTGGATGCCGAACTTCCTGGCCTCATACGAGCACGCGGCAACGACGCCGCGTTGATCAGGCACACCCCCGACTACTACAGGCCTGCCTTTCAGCCCGGGGTTGTCGCGTTGCTCCACCGAGGCATAAAAGGCATCCATATCGACATGGATGATCTTGCGGGTATCGTGCATCATAAGAGGTATATTTTACAGGCAATTAAACATATGATGAATGATGTCGACCCATGTCAGCTCTTCATAAGTTGACGAAAAAGTCCTGAATTATCCCGAGGGACTCCAGGGGCTTCTCCTGGGGGATGAGGTGGCCTGCACCACTGACCAGGCGGTAGGTGCCCCGGGGGAACATGGAGGTCGCCTTTTTCAGGTCTATGTATGCCCGGTTCTCGCTGACTTCCCCTTCCAGGACCAGGGCAGGGCAGGTCACTTTCGGCAGCAGCGGCCACGGGTCATACTGCATTCCGCCCATGAACAGCGACGCCTCGCGAAGGGGTGAACACGCCAGCCGGAGGCCTCCGGCATCGAGCCTTTTCATGCCGTATTCCACATACAGATCGAGCATCTCCTCATCCCAGTTCCTGAACATGGCCTTTGATCTGAGATAGGCGTGCGCCTCGCCTGTGTCGTTCCAGGTGTCTTTTCTGCGGATGGACTTGGAGGCCAGGGGGTGCAGATCCACGGTGATCTGCATCTTGTAGAAATCCTCAGGGAGGAATATGGGCTCGAACAGGACAAGGCCGCATGCGTCAAGCCCATAGCATGCCTCGGCAATGGTTATGACCGTAGCCCCCATGGAGTGGCCAGCCATGGCAGGCCTTTCGATGTTCAGAGCCCTGCACAGGCTTGCCAGGTCCTGGGCAATGGTCAGCCAGTTGAGTCCGCCCTTTTCAGGGTCCGACTCCCGGTGGTCGCAGAAGTATGGTGCAATGACCCGCCACCTGGGGGAGAGCTCCCGGGCTATGGGGTGCCACAGCCAGGGCAGGAACCCCGTGGCATGCAGAAGTATCAGGGTCGGGCCGTCACCCTCATAGAGGAGATACGACAGGTCAACATCACCGATGTCCTGCGATAAAATCCTGGGTTCACGATCTCTGGACATGGAATTCTCTCCCGGAAGGCAGCCTTTTTTTACGCATCAGTATGTATGAAACCAGGGTAGTGTTCAACACGGATTTTCAGTTTTATCGGGCGAAGGCTGCGTATCCATCCAGATTGTGCGTTTGAAGGTGTTTCAGATTGATCCGTTCAAGGCAGTGATCTCGCCGCTTTTCGATGAATGCCTATGATGCCGGCTGCTTGAGGCGGCGAGATCACTGCCTTGAACGGACTCATGAAAACAATTTTGCCTGGCACGAACCATATGCCAGCGCACTCTTGGACTGTATCAGGTACATGTGTACATTTCCAAACGCACAATCTTGGATTCATGTGATCGGGCGTGCAGGGCCGGCATGTCATATGGCAGAATCTGTGCTTTTTGAGGCCTGAAGGCATGAAAGGGTCTTTAAAAGTGGGTCCGTATAGATTATCTTAGTTACCATGGGAGAAAATGCAGTGAGACAGGTCAGAGACCTCGCTGACCTGTTCAACAATGCGGTGCGTGCGGTCGACCCTGCCGGACTCATGGGCCGGCACGTGAAGAAAGAGAGCGGCACCCTCATTATCGATACCGGAGAGATCAGGGTCGCAGAAGACCTTGCCCGCTATGACCGGGTGATCGTCCTGGGCATCGGCAAGGCCTCCGCAGCCATGGCAGGGGCAATGGAGCATATCCTCGGAGAAGATCTGGACAAGGGTTTTATCATCACGAAATACGGTCACGGCCTGCCCCTGGCAAAGACACGGGTCCTGGAAGCGGGACACCCCATCCCCGACGGAAACAGCTTGAAGGGCGCCCGGATGCTCACACGGGCGGCGCGCGAGGCCGATGAACATACCCTCATCATCAACCTCATCTCGGGAGGCGGCTCGTCCCTGCTCGCCTGGCCTGCGGACACGGTCAGCCTCGAGGACAAGATGGAAACCACAAGGGCCCTGCTGGCCTCCGGCGCCGGTATAGACGAGGTGAACTGCGTCAGAAAGCATCTCTCAAGGGTCAAGGGCGGCGGACTCGCAAAGATCGCTTACCCGGCAAGGCTCATCAGTCTCATCCTCTCGGACGTTATCGGTGACAGGCTGGATACCATTTCATCGGGCGTTACGGCCCCTGACCCCACCACCTTTGACGAGGCCCTTGGCATACTGGCAAAATACTCGCTGGAGGACAAGGTGCCGGGATCCGTACGTGATCTGCTCCGGTCAGGCTTTGAGGGTAAGATCCCCGACACACCCAAGGATGATGACCCGGCATTCACAAACGTGGTCAATATCATCGTGGGGAATAATACGCTCGCCTGCAGGGCAGCCCTTTCCCGGGCCGGAGAACTCGGTTATGACGCGCACATCCTGACCACCACGCTGACCGGGGAGTCGCGCAGGGCAGGAGATTGTCTGGCCGCTCTCGCCAGGGACATGGACTCATGTGTTTCGGGCCTGAAAAAACCGGCCGTACTCATCCTGGGGGGAGAGACTACCGTGACCATTCAGGGAACGGGAAAGGGCGGCAGGAACCAGGAGATGGCCCTTGCCTTTGCATGCGCTCTTCACAGGATATGTCCCTTATCCGGAAACATCTACTTTCTCTCGGCAGGCACGGACGGCACTGATGGGCCCACGGATGCCGCGGGTGCCTTTGTCACCCCCGGGTTGATGGAGAAGATGGAGGTGATTTCATCCGAGGCAGCCAGGCACCTTGAGAACAACGACGCATACCATTTTTTCCAAGGGCAGGACCTGCTCTTCAAAACAGGGCCCACCTTCACCAATGTCTGCGATATTCAGCTCCTGATGGTGGTCTGATACGGGTCGGGCTTCCGGGTCCTTTCCTTAAAACAGGGCACACTCTGCCTTTGGGCCTTGAACACAGTGCAGGAGCGCTTCCATGCGCGGCATGCCCACGCGCCTGGAAAACGCCCCTTGCGGATATGTTTATCCCGTAATACGCCTAGTTGGCGAGGTGGTATTTATCCCACACATCGGCCTGTGCAGCCTTGCCCAGGAGGATGTCCAGGTGACCATAGCCCGGGATGACCCCGGTGGTTACCGGAACAGCGGATGGGACCAGGTCGGCGCCTGCCATGTTGTCGTTATACCCCAGTTCCGTGTTGAGCCAGATGAGAGGTTTGCTCACGGCTTCCCAGGTGATGCCGTAGTCGACGTTATAACCGTTGCAGTCGAAGAAGTCCCGGTATACGGCAAAGGGAACAACCCCGCTCCCCAGGAGGAAGATCATGGATCTCACGGTATTGATGTCGGATTTGGTCAGGTAATAATAATCGAACAGGGGGCATGGTGCAGGATAGTACCTTCCTGCCGCATAGCCCTGGTTAAGGGGCCAGTCCAGAAGGTCCGCTCCTTCCATGTAGATGCTGTTGATGAGCGCGAAGTAGAACAGCCCTTCATAGGTGAAGTTGCCGGGGCCGAAATCCCCCCTCGGCATCCCCGAATCGATCTTCGGCAGGAGCAGAGAGGCAAGGGCGAGGGACTTCATGTCGGTGTAGGATGCATCCACATAGGGCTCCTGGGAGGCAGCTGCAGCGAACATGGCCTGTGAGACCGCCGCGTCATATGAACCGCTGAAGCTGTAGATGTCGAGCGCGATGGTCTTCTCCAGCAGAGGGCTCGCATAGGAAGCGGCATAATCCAGGGCATATGCAGCACCGAAGGAATGACCCACTACCCGGTAGCTTTTTTTGAGGCTCGACTCGATGGTGCAGATCACCTCGCGGATGTCTTTCTTGTGCATATCCATGCCCCAGTCCGACATGAAGGAGTAGGATATGCCTCCAGGCGCACTGTCTTCACGCGGGGTTATGCCCACCACCAGATAGCCTGCCTTGCGGAAGTACTGGGCAAGGTTCTTGTCCAGCGGTGTGAAGTAGCTGGAGGCAAAGTTCGCCCCGCCGCCCGGGAGCATATACACGATCCTGTTCGCCGTCGTGAAATTGCTTCCCAGCAGGTCCACGGTTACGGGGTAGGTATACTCGCCGGTCTTGTAGGCATAATCAACCTTAAGCCATGACCAGCTTAGGGTCGCCATGACCGTCTTCGATGTGGAACCGGGGGCGGACGCCTTCAGGGCAGCAATGGCGGTATCCGCCAGTTGACGCCCTGTTGCCGCGTACGCACCCGTCGTGGTTGCGAACAAGGCTGCAATAACAAGAAAGTATACAAACACATGCCTGGTTCTGAGCCTTTTCATAACTTACCTCCTTGTACTTGTGGGATAACGGGGTTTTTCATCAAAACAGGGAGCGGGACCATAGTATGGTGCCTCGTCCTACAAAACATCATGCCAAACACCGAGGGGTATTAATTCCAAATGCAACATCAATATATTTTAATGATTTAATAATATAATAAAAATAATAACAATAGTAAAGCCCGGCAAGGTTAGATAGAATATCTTAAACAGTTCATCAAGGCAAAGAAGAAGGGCTTTCTTGTGGATAATGGCGTCAGAAAGGCTGAGTATTCGGATGTAGAGGGTCTGGTCCGGACATACGTGCGCGCCTATGACGACGATCCCGTGGTCAACTGGATCGTGCGGCAGGACGAGAGGCGTGCCCATGCCATGAGGCTTTTTTTCAGGACATGCCTGCTGACCTTCGGCATGCCGCACGAGGAAGTGTATGTCACCCACGATTGCACGGGTGGGGCATTGTGGACCCCTCCGGGCAAATCAAGGATCAGCATCATACGTCAGGCCCCCCTGCTCCCCAGGATGATCCAGGTGGTGAGGCCCTGGGGCATTGTGCGGTTGCTCCGGACCGTGGACGTATTCAACAGGATGCACCCGGAAAACGAACACTACTATCTTCAATTCATCGGGGTCGACCCCTGCCATCAGGGCAAAGGCATCGGAGGCCAACTGCTGCGGCCTGTCATGGAATACTGCGATCGTCATGGATATGGCATGTACCTTGAGAATTCCAAAGAGGCCAACCTGCCGTTCTACAGGAGGCACGGTTTTGAAGTCATGCGAATAATCGGCATAGGGGGCGGTTCGCCCCCTGTCTGGCTGATGTGGCGCGGATCACGGCTGTAGAGCCGGCCTGTTCCGGACGACGATATCGCCCCCCTGATACCTGTACAATACCTATTGATCCGTTGTTTTATTGATCTCGGAAAGCGATTTTCTCAGGGTTTCGAGCTTGTAGCCCGGGAACACGAAGGGTGATCCGTTCTCGGAGGAGACGGCAGGGACGATCTCACCGTCCTTCTCAAAGATGGAAAGGGTATATTCCCTTGCTCCCTTGAACTTCAAGGACAGTGCCGGGTTGACCAGTGATGCCTTCATGGAGTCGTCCAGGTATTTCTCACAGTATACACGGCTCAGGCCCGAAAGTAAGGTGTCGATTGTCGCCTTGTCCACACTCACGCCTTTCCCGTTTTTCCAGGCGAAGAGCTTAACCGCATCCTTGGCAGGCTCCTTCGTGTTTTCAGCAGGCAGGGCTTCCTTGACAAGAACCATGGATTTGCCTGAATCAAGGATCTCGATTGTCGTGATCTCCTCGGGCGCGAAATTCAGCACCTGCATGTCCCTCAACTCGGCGACAGGCGTCTGGAACAGGCGGGGCAGGTCGCCGCCTGCGAGGTAGACCCTGCCATCGCCGGGGAGCCTGACATAGGTGTGCGAGTTGGTGGGGGCGGCCTTGCCGAAGTCCAGCTCGCGCTTGAGCTCCTTTCCGGAAAAGGCCTTCAGTACGGTCTTGTTCGCATTGTCCAGCTGGTAGCGCTCATAGGCCTTTGACTCGGACACCAGCTCGGTCACCGTGAGCCCTGCGATTTTTTCCAGCATCTCGGACACCTTGGTCTGGTCCGCCCGCCAGTTGGATGGTGAGATGTACCAGGCCTTGTCCTTTTTTACGAGCACGGTTTTCTGCCCGGCGCGGGATGTCTCGATGGACGATATGTCGTCGGCCTTGAGCGTCCCGAGCTCGGGCAGGGTGTAGTGGACCCGGTCCGTCTTCTTGAACACGAGGTATCCTATGGATGACACGATGAGCAGCGCCAGCAGTATATATTCCTTTTTCACCTTCATGGTTTACCCCCTATCCCTTAAACGCGGCCTCGATGCGCTTCTTGCGGCCGTGCCGTCTGAGCAGTACCATAAGGCCGCATGCCACGACGATTATGGGAAGGCCTGCGATGTTGAACATCTTGGCGGCCGCCTTGACCTTCTCGTCCTTCACCTCCAGGGGGTTGAAGGTCTGCACCTTGCTGCGCATGATGGCTATGTCCTGTCTGTCGTTCAGGACATCGATGATGTTCATGATGAGCGTGGTGTTGGTATTCTCGCCCTGCTCCGATATGAGGTTGTCCGTGAGCATCTCGGAAGAGCCCATGACAAAGATCTTGGCCGGCTTCGATGCGGCCAGGAAGCCGCCCTTGCTTTCAAGGGCGCCGGCTGCCGGAGTCGTTGTCGTACCTCCTCCGGGCTTGCCTCCATCAGGGTGCATGTCCGGCCCTTCAGAGGGTTCGTCGGGCAGCTGCCTCCCCTTGAAATAGCTCGGGAAGACGCCCTCGATGATATAGGCCAGGGGCCTCTCCCCCATGCCCTGGCCACCTTCGGGCGGCTTTATGAACATGGGGTTGAGGATGATCTGGTCCTTCATCTCCCAGGATCTTTCAGAAGAGGAGAACAGCCGCGTCGCCTTCAGGCCGGCCGCCTTGATCTGCTGCTCCACGAGCGAGAGCGGCGCCATCTTGTAGGTGACGAACTCCTTGATGTCCTTTAAATATGCGAGGCGGTTATTGATCTGGGAAGCCCCGATGATGGGGGCAAAGTAGACCTGCTGCTCTCCGCCGCCGTATTGTTCCGGCAGCCTCTGTTTGAAGCAGTTCTCGTCGAGCACCAGCGATGGGTTCACCTTGATGCCGTAATGCACCAGCAGTTTCTCGAGACCGGTATTCACCGGGACCATCTGGCCCTGCTGCTGCGGATAGGGAGACCCGCCCTGGGGGGCCTCGATGAAGGGATCGTAGAATATGGCCAGGTTGGTTCCCCTCATGAGCGCCTGGTCGATCTGGTAGAGGTCATGGTCGCCCAAGGGCTCGGTCGGTCTGACAATGAGCAGGGACGAGAGTCCTTCGGGGATGCCCTGTTTGAAGGTGACTTCCTTTATGGAATAGCTCCTGGATGCGAGGGTGTTGAAGTTGTTTACTGATGCAGGGGAGCCGGGCCTGCCGAACAGGTCAATGGTGCCCCTGTCCGCGAGGTACCCCAGGTTCTCATTGACGCCGATGAGAGCCTCCACGCTCTGCTCCATGGACTCCTTCAACGGCTGAATCTCAGCGAGTTTGTACTGGGTGCCGAAGAGGGGGAGGTTGAATGCCTGGAGCACCGGGAGCATGTAAGACTTCGCACCGTATTCCATGACCAGGCCCACGACGCCGGCCCCTGCAGGAACGCCGCCCTCCAGGGCGGGCCACTTGAGCATCATGAGGTTGTACTTCCTGGAGAGCTCCGTCATCTCGGCCTCTGATGAGGTCTCGAGGAATGCGTAATCGAGTTTGCCGTACATGTGCGCATTCAGTTCATCCACGATCTTTTTCACCTCGGCCGGAACGGCCTGGAGGTTCTTGATGCCCATGTGCCCGGAAATGCTCTGCAGGGAAGGGGAGAGGTAGAGGCTCACCTTCACCTTGTCTTTCAGGTTCAGCAGGGCGCTGATCTTGCTGTTGAGCCTCTGGATAGAGGTGGTGAGCTTGTATTCGAGCCCGTCGGTGGAGGTTATGGTGGGGATGCGCTCCACCATGTCGCCATGGATGATGACCAGGCCCATGTAGGCCTTTTTGAACTTCATTTCGTCCTTTTCCACCACCTGGATCTGCACCGGGGGGATGCCGTAGTTCTGGGCCAGCTTGCGGTTGGTCTCGGTCCTGGCCGCATCGATCTCGCCCTCGGCGCTCACGTCGTAGAACCGGTAGTTGAAATAGGTATTGGAATGCAGTGAGTATTCACCCAGCAGGTCCTTGAGATACTGTTCCACCGTGTTGTAGGGGGAGGGGAGGTTGCCGGTGAAGAAGACGTTGATGGTGAGCGGCTCCTTCAGGGTGGAGACCACGTCTTTGCTCACGTCGGACAGCGAATATACCTTGTTCCCGGTGAGGTCCGCCCTGAAGAACAGCGTGGCCCCCACGAGGTTTACAAGCACGATGGCTGCGAGGTAGACGGCGAATTTAACAGTGCGCGCTTTTTTCGTCATGGCCATTCTCCTTACCGTTTGTCCTGCATGACGAGGTTCGTGCTATAGAGCGCGATGAAGATAACGCTCAGGAAGTAGATGATGTCACGCGTGTCGATGATGCCCTTGGCGATGTTCTCGAAATGGAAGCCCGCCCCGAGGTAGTGGATGAAGGGGAGGAGCGGGGCCGGGAAGAAGAACAGCATCTTGTCCACCAGGCTTAAACAAAAACAGATGACCATGCCCACGATGAAGGCGATGATCTGGTTTCTGCTGGTGGCCGAGGCGAACAGGCCGATGGCGCTGTAGGCGCTTCCCAGGAGCACGGCGCCCAGGTAGCCTCCCAGGACCGGGCCCCAGTCAAGGTCGCCCATGAGCGATGCCCACAGCGCATACGATATCGTGGGCGCCAGCATGATAGCCACGAACACCACGCATGCCAGGAACTTGCCCACGATTACGTCCGAGAGACTTACGGGCAGGGTCAAGAGCATCTCGAGGCTCCCGATGTGCTGCTCCTCGGCAAAGAGGCGCATGGTTACGGCAGGGATCACGAAGGGAAAGATGAGCGGGAGCATGGCGAAGAAGGTTCGCAGGTTCGCCTGGTCTATGATGAAGAAGGTGGAGAAGAAGAACCACCCCGAGATGAGCAGGAAGATGCAGATCACGATATAGGCTATTGGCGAGACGAAGTAATCCTTGAGCTCTTTGACAAAGATGTGCCGGGCCTGGACCATGTCATACCTCCTGGGTGAGCTCCCTGAAGATCTTCTCCAGGGACTTGCCTTCCTGATGGAACTCCAGCAGGGTCCAGTCAGTGGCCTTGATGGCGAGGTAGATCGCCTCGCGCGGGTCTTCGGGCGTGTTTATGGAAAGCCTCAGTCTCAGCTCGCCGGACGTAGAGGGCTCCTCCTGGATCTTTGATATCCCTGTAATGCCGGACAGGACCTCCTGTGCCAGGCTCATGCTTGCGCCCGAAAGGCCGAGGTAGATGGACCTCTCCTGGCCGGAGCCCATCTTGAGCATCTCGGTGGAGCCGTCGGCAACGATTCTGCCCTTGTCGATAATCACGATGCGGTCACAGGTCGCCTCGGCCTCGGAGAGGATATGGGTGGACAGGACAATGGTCTTGTCCTTGCCGATGGACCGGATGATGTCGCGGATCTCCACGATCTGGTTCGGGTCCAGGCCGGAAGTCGGTTCGTCCAGCACCAGGATCTCCGGGTCGTCTATCATGGCATGAGCCAGGCCGACCCTTTGCCTGAGCCCCTTGGAGAGTTCGCCGACGGGCTTGTGCATGATGCCGTTGAGGCCGCACAGGGATGCCATGGCACTGATGCGCTCGGTCTTCTTCTTTCCGTCAAGCCCTTTGATGCCTGCCACATAGTCGAGGTAATCGTACACGAGCATGTTGTGGTAGAGCGGGGCCGATTCGGGGAGGTAGCCCATGAGACGCTTGATGGCGAGCATGTCATCGACGGTGCTCAAGTCCTTCACACGGATGCTCCCCGCGCTCGGCTCCAGATAACCCGTGAGCATGCGCAGCGTGGTTGTCTTCCCTGCGCCGTTGGGGCCCAGCAGGCCCAGGATCTCGCCTTTGCGGATGTCGAGATCGATGCTGTTCACCGCGCACAGATCGCCATAGAATTTGGTGAGTTTTTCCACATGGATCATTGCTGTTCCCCCCTGTATCAATAAAGAACATGGGTGCTTGTAAAGAGAAACGTGACCAGGTGTCACTGGTGAACTCATAAAAAAGATTTTTCAGGTTTTGTCAATACTTCGATAGTGATGACTGATCGGATCCGGCCGTACTTACCCCGGGGTACGTCGTTGAACAGGGCCCGAAGAGATTTTTCAGTCTTGAAAAGACATAAAAGAACCGTCCCTGATAATTCACTCCATGGGCTCACAGAGCGTCAGGGAGAAGCCGCCGTCAAGGATTCTTGTCCGGGCAGGATCGACGGTGAAGGTGCCCGACGGGCTCTCTACGGTCTCGGAAATGGTGAGGCCGTCATATGCGACGCCGAAACCGGTCTTTGTGAGCAGCACGGTGTTGCCGGTCGCTTTCGTCTCTTCCACGTAATCAAGGAGATGAACAGGACCGAACAGAAGGGTGTCGATCCTGGTATCGAGGTCATTTTCCCAGCAGTTGCCCAGTGTGAGAAGAAAGTCGTCGCCGGTGCCCAGAGTCTTGTTGCCGTTGGCATCATTCCACTGGAGAGACCGGATTCCCTGGTCCTGTCCCGGGAGCACACCGCAGGGGACCGTCAGCTTGTGCTCGGCCGACTGGACAATGGCGTCCCTGTTGTCCTGGATTGAAATGGCGCAGCCCATGGCCATGTCTATCTGCGAGGTGACAAGGGTCATGACCGACCACGCCAGGGAGGCCTGCTGTTTCCAGGTCTCTGCCGAGGAACCGATGAGGTTCAGGAATTCGGTCCACGAAAGGGTTACGGCGCCGCTTGTGTTATACGTCAGGCTGACGGACTTTGAGGACAGGTTTACGGTGATAAGGTTCGCCCCTTTGTCGATGATCCGGAGCGTACCTTCCTCCGGGTATTCACCGCCTGTAGACCTGACGGCATCCTTGACCTCTACATAGAAGATGTTGGAAAGGTCGTCCCAGAGGGTTGCACTGACACTTATGGCGGAGAGTTTGTTGATGGCGTATGCGCCTGTCTTGGGGGCATAGGTGCCGTTGAACACACCTGTGGACCCTTCTTTGACCTCTACGCTCTTTTTCAGCGCAGTATAATATATCAGGAGCGGATCACTGTTCATGTTGCTCAGGTCGAAGTCATATACGTCCAGCCGTTCCTCTGCAGGGCTGTTTGCCTTATGCCCGCCCGAGCTGCTGTCCGAACATGATGAAAGAAAGACAAAAAGAATAATGGTTATAACGACAGTGGATAAATTCAGGACATGATGCCGTTGACCCATGAGACCCTCCCTCCATGTAACAGTGGGCGGCATCTTTGGTTTCGATGCCGCACGTTATCAAAACTGCATACACCTTACCTTCAAGGACGGCAGAAAGTCAACGCCGGGGTTGCCGATCAGGATGCCGGACTTGCATGGAGGACTGTTGTGCTCTATGATGAACGCACTTCCAAACCGCACTAGGGTGAGATGATGAAGGCCTATGTCCTGGAGAAGATCAGCGTCCTGAGCGAGACTTCCTCTCCCCTTGTCCCCAGGAACCTCCCCGACCCTGTGCCCAAGAGGGGCGAGATCCTCATCAGGGTGAGGGCCTGCGGGGTGTGCCATACCGAGCTTGACGAGATCGAAGGCCGCACTGCACCTCCGCACCTGCCGGTCGTGCCGGGCCACCAGGTGGTGGGTGAGGTGATAGGGCTCGGCGAGAATGCAAGGCGTTTCAGCGGAGGCGAGCGAGTGGGGGTCGGGTGGATAAATTCGGCATGCGGCACCTGCGCATTGTGTGTGAGCGGCCAGGAGAATCTCTGCACCGACTTCCGGGCCACAGGCAGGGACGTCGACGGCGGCTACGCTCAGCTCATGACCGTGCCGGAGGACTACGCCCACCCCATACCCGATGTATTCACCGACGCCGAGGCCGCCCCGCTCTTATGCGCCGGCGCCATCGGTTACCGCTCGCTGAGGCTCACCGGGCTCAATGACGGCCAGAATCTCGGACTCACCGGTTTCGGTGCATCGGCGCACCTCGTGCTCAAGATGGTGAAATACCTGTACCCGAACGTGAAGACCTACGTGTTCGCCAGGAGCGAGGGCGAGAGGGACTTTGCACGGGAACTGGGAGCGGTCTGGTCGGGCCCTGCCCAGGAGAGAGCGCCTGAAAGGCTCAACAGCATCATAGACACCACTCCTGTCTGGAAGACCGTTGTACTGGCCCTGGGAAACCTGGAGGCCGGAGGGAGGCTCGTGATCAACGCCATCCGCAAGGAAGACGAGGACAAGGGATGTCTCGCCGGCATCGATTATCCGGCGCACCTGTGGCTGGAAAAGGAGATAAAGAGCGTGGCGAACGTCACCAGGGCCGACATAAGTGAATTCCTGAAACTCGCCGAGGCCATTCCCATCAGGCCCGAGGTGCAGGAATACCCGCTGGAAGATGCCAATGTGGCGATCATGGAACTCAAGCAGCGAAGGATCCGTGGCGCAAAGGTGCTCAGGATGGATTGAAGATGAACTGGAGGTCCTGACAATGGAATATCATGATATCGTTGCAATCCTTGCGCCGTGCGGGCTTAACTGCATGAAATGCCTTGCGTACAAAGACGGCGAGATCAGGGCGGTGAGTGAGAGACTCTTACGGCTGCTGGGTTCCTTTGATCGATACGCCCGGAGGTTCGCGACCTTCCAGAAGGTCTTCAACGGATATCCCCAGTTCAAGGAACTCCTGGAGCATTTTACCAGGGGCGATTGCCCCGGATGCCGCAGCGGGGCGTGCCGCTATCCCGGGTGCATAGTGCCTTCGTGCACGAAAGAACGCGGTGTGGCGTTCTGTTTCCAGTGCAGTTCCTTCCCGTGTGACCGGACGAACTTCGATGAGGACCTCAGGCACAGGTGGGTGGAGATGAACACGGCCATGAAGGGAAAGGGGCTCGAGGTTTTTTATGAGGAGACAAAGGACCTGCCAAGGTACGGATGAGCCTTGCCATAATTTTCCAGTCCCCTGTCGTAAAGCGGAACACACGTGCTCATGCAAGTGTATAAAAATCCATGCCTTCCACCTAAATATCAGGGACTTGTGCAAAGGTATTTACTTATTACATAGGGAACAAAAACCTAAGTATTGCCGATAAATCAGATATCCACCCGCCATGATATGCCGGATTGTGAAAAAACCCTTTATTTTATCTCGTTATCTTGATAAGATACGTCATGGTTGATTTGATAATTTCATGATGAAAGGAAGGTTTTCATGTACAGCTCAGAGACCCTATCTATCATTGAAGGAGCCCTTGAAAGCGAACGCCGCGAGGTTGCCTTCTTCAGGCGCATGGCCCAGCGCATCAAGAGCCCGCTTGGTAAGGCAGTTTTCAAAGATTATGCCGACAAGGGCAAGTTGAATTGCCAGAGCCTGAAAGACCTGCATGCCCAGCTTTCAGACAAGGGGAATCCGGCCGGTAAAGAACAGGCATCAAACATCGTACAGATGGATTTTGATGACTACGAGGAGAAGCTCACCGGCAGCATGGACAAGGCCCTGGCGGATTTCGACGACATCACCGCATTGGACATGGCCGCGAGGTTTGTCAGGAAGACGACCCGGTTCCTGAACAGGTCGTACGAGGCGCTCAAGGACCCGGCCGGCCGGGAATTATTGAAATCCATCACCCTCTCCGAGAAGGAGAATTTCATTCACCTCAAGAACATCGAGGAATACCTGAAAGACCCGCATGCATGGTTCAGGGAGATGGAGCATCATGGACTCGACGGGGCATAATCGCCCGTAAGGACATTTACCGGGAGACACAATTTTTACACCCGCCAAACGGTTAAAAAGCCGCTCCGGCGGGTGTAATGTATGTCAGACAGAGCCTGTAGGCCGATTTCCTCTTGCCTTTCACACATAATACAGTGTTATGGATGAACGGAGGGAAAATAAAAAGAGTTTGTCAGGTATCTCGCCCCATGAGGACACATCCCCTGCAACCCGATGCCTTCTCAAGATACATGATCTGAACGGGTAATTATTTCATGCAACAGAGCTCCTCGTTGCGTAAGAACACGGATATGTCTATAGTAGACAATAAAGTAATACAGATCATGTTTCCAAGAGAAGGTATCATCCTGAGCATGTGAGGAGGGCAGGGAATGGATACACCCGGGACCGGTCAGGATCAGAAGAACATCTGGAAGGTTATTAAGGTAGTACCTGAGAATCATAATACCAACTCCTTGTATCTGGAAGGGTCGGACGAGGCCTTTGCGGCCAGAAAGGCCGGCCAGTACGCAAGCATCCGGATCATGAGGCCTGATGGCTGGAGCGAGCCGCACCCCTTCACCATCTCGGGTGCCCCCGAAGATCCGTTCCTGCGGATGACCATTAAAAAAGAGGGAAGTTTCACCTCGGCCATTCCCTCTCTCGAACCAGGCTCCCCGGTCAAGTGCATGGGACCTCTGGGCGTGTTCTGCAAGGATATCGACAGCAAGCGTTCCCTGGTCTTGATAGCCGGAGGCGTGGGCATTACCCCGTTCATGAGCGTTCTCAGGCATTTCAGAAACACCAAGGCACTCAATTCCATACAGCTCTTCTGGGCAAACAAGACCATTGACGATGTCTTCTGTTCCGATGAAATGCTGCAGATGACACAGGATCTGGATCTGACCATGGTACACTGTTTGAGCCGTGATGATGACGTGACCCGATACGTGAAGCAGTCATACCCGAGAGTCCTGTATGAAAGTGGCCGCCTGAGCGAGGATGTCCTCAAGAGGCACGGTGTCGTTCCACAAGCCGCATTTTACCTCTGCGGTCCGCCACCCATGATGGAATCCGCCCTGGTTGACCTTCAGAAGGTGGGTGTCAGCCCCGAGAGAGTGGAACGCGAGAAGTTCAGCTGGAAGTGACAAGGTCCGGGAATGATCCTTGAGCCTAAGGTGATGGATGCAGAAGGTTCTTTTTGTCTGCGGCCATAACAGCGGCCGGAGTCAGATGGCCCAGGCCTGGATGAATAAGCTCTGCCCCGGGAGGTTTTCTGCTGAGAGCGCAGGCATTACCCCTGGCCCGGCCGTGAATGAGCTGGTGGTGGAGGTCATGCGGGAGGCGGGCATGGACATCTCGTCCAACAAGCCCAGGAGCGTCTTCGATGTATACAAGTCGGGCGCGACGTTCTCCTACATCATCACGGTATGCGACCAGGCTGCTGCCGAGAAGTGCCCGGTGTTCCTGGGTCTCATCAGGCAGATCCACTGGAGCTTCCCTGATCCGGCAGCCCTCGAGGGAACCGAGGAGGAGAAGATAACCCGGCTGCGCAGCATCAGAGACTCGATCCGTGACAGGGTGTTCGCCTGGTGCCACGAGAAATCCGGGACAGAGGAGACTCCATAGGCCCCGTTTCTGCCGATGCCTTTTTGTCATGCCTCATTCGAGGATAATCCCCACCGGACAGTGGTCCGAGCCCATGATGTCTTTCAGGATGAAGGCGTCTGTCAGCCTGGGCCTGAGAACATGTGATATGCAGAAGTAGTCGATGCGCCACCCGATGTTCTTGGCCCTGGCATTGAAGCGGTAGGACCACCAGGTGTAGTTGTCCGGTTCCTTGTTGAACTCGCGGAAGGTGTCTATGAAACCGCTTTTGATATACCGCTCGAAGCCGTTCCTTTCTTCGATAGTGTAACCGGGATTGCGCTCGTTGGACTTGGGGTTCTTGAGGTCGATCTCCTTGTGGGCCACGTTGAGGTCGCCGCAGAAGACAACGGGCTTATCCCGCTCCAGCCTTTTTATATAGGAAAGAAAATCCGCATCCCATCTCTGGCGGTAATCCAGGCGCGTCAACTCGTGCTGGGCATTGGGCGTGTAGACGTTCACAAGGTAGAGCCCCTTTAACTCGATGGTGATGACCCGGCCTTCGCCATCATGCTCCCCCATGCCAAGACCAAACGTTATGGAATCGGGTTCAATCCTGCTGAATACGGCCGTGCCGGAATATCCGCGCTTTTTCGCACTGTTGAAGTACTGATGATAACCCTCAAGCGGGACATGGACCTCATGCTGATTGACCCTTGTCTCCTGAAGGCAAAGGATATCAGGGTTCAGATCCTTCATGACGTCCATGAAGTCCTTCTTGAGTATTGCCCTCAGACCGTTCACGTTCCAGGAGATCATCTTCATATGCATTTCCTTGATAAGGTTGTCGTATATGTATGCTACTATACCAGACTTTCAGGTGCGCTCAAGTGCTGTCGGAGAAAATATCATTCTGCCCGGCACTCTGTTCCCTGCGCCGGGGTATGCATCAGTAGATACTCAGGCCTTGAGAAATTGTCTTTGACAGCGGCATGCCCTTTCGGATACTTTTTCTCCATGACAAAAGACATACCGGCCAAGGAATCCTCGCACGAGCTGGAGAGGATCTTTGCAGACATTACGGACTATCCCGAGATGATCGCCCTTTTCGAGGAGATCTTTACTGCAAAGGAACTCAATGATCTCGCATTGAGATGGCAGCTCCTCAAGGATCTTTACACGGGCAGGACCCAGCGGAGCATTGCGTTGCAATACCATATCAGCCTGTGCAAGATCACCAGGGGATCAAAGATATTGAAAAAGAAGGGATCGACCATCAAGAAGATCCTGGACTCCAGTTATGGCAAGGCCGCTTTATCGGACAGGAACAAGTAGGCGAAGACATCAAGGATTACTGCCGCACCTCTGGATACTTCAACCCATATTCCACTGGACCGTATCGGCCCGACTTTTGACTTTTCAGACCTGGGTCTTAATTTACGAGATACGGCCGAACGGCCGGGAAGGATTTTTGTATCCTTATCCGAGACGAGTGCATATGGAGGTTGTGAGATCATGGGGAGATCTATTGGCGAGAGGTTTCAGCAGGAAACCAAGTATGACAGGTGGAGGATGCCCGAGCATTCCATTGACTGGAACAGAAAGCCCGGGCTGTACAAGGAATACCCTCATGCGACCAGGATTGACATGGAGAGGCCCGCGAGGTGCGGCGACATGAGTCTGTACGAGGCAATTCTCCGCAGGAAGAGCGTGCGCCGCTACATAGATGTACCATTGAGCATGGACGCGCTCTCATGTGTGCTCTGGGCCGCGAGCGGCACTGCGCGTAACGAGATGAGTTTCCAGTTCCGTACCGCCCCGTCCGCCGGGGGGCTGTACCCCATCGAGACCTACATGGTCGCTCACCGGGTGGAAGGTCTCGGAAAGGGTTTATATCACTACAATGTGAGGCATCATGCCCTGGAAGAGCTCAAGAAGGGCGATCTCAGGCCCCATATATCACAGGCGGCACTGGGCCAGATCATGTGCGCCCAGGCCGCCGTTGTCATCATATGGACCGCGGTATTCGAGCGTTGCAGGTGGAAGTATAAACAGCGGGCATACCGCTACATTTATATGGACGTGGGTCACATGGCCCAGAATCTGGCGCTTGTGGCGACGAGCATAGGGCTGGGGAGCTGTCAGATAGGCGCCATATTCGATGACGAGGTGAACGAGATCCTGGGACTGGACGGCATTGACGAGAGCGTGCTGTACATGAGCGTGGTCGGTCATATGGGCATGGATGTCTGACGGTGCATCCGACAATAGGAAAGCCTCGGGGACATTTCAAGCGAGGGTCTATGGGAATAATCCCTTTGAAATGCGGTCCCAAGGCTTGCTGTATATGATAAGTCCTGTAAGGTCCAAGTCAAGGGCTCAAAAGACGCAAGCCGCATATTTAAAAGAAAATAAATACCAATAATATCATCAAGATAAAAGATCATCTTCTTGTCAGTTGAAATCACTGGTCTTTGGTCGGAAATCACGGAAATCGGATCAAGAAAGCAGGAAAAAGGTTGTAATGTTCTCCACCCCTGCTGATTTTCACAGAAAACCAGGGATACTCCAGCGCTCGGAGTGCTTTCCTGATGGCCGGAGGGTCATGATATGAAATGGAGGCCTTGTACGAAGCGCCTGTATCTCGCAGGGGGACAGTAATGTGCAGGGCCTGATCAATTATACTGATCCCGGCCGCTGAAAGGATAATGTTTACGAGCTGTTTTCCCGATATGTGTACTGTTTACTCTGCATTAATTGCGGGAGACAGGGGAAGTGACGTTGGATGGATATAGTGGTGGGCTGTATGAGTGCTCCAGGCCAGGCTGTCAAGCATGCCTTTTAACGGGAGGATCGGCAATTGACCGACAAGCTCTCTCGTGAAGAGATCGCCCGGATGATAGCCGAGCTCGGTAAATCCGCGTGCGACAGCGAGCATATATTCGGAGAAATCTACAACAGCGTAAACGAATTCATTTTCGAGCATGACCTGGAGGGTTTCTTTACCGGTATCTGCCCACGTTTCGTGGGTTTCCTCAACTACAGCCGCCAGGAGATGCTGGGCCTGAACGTAAAGGACCTCCTCACGGAGAAGGACAAGAAGGGATTCCATGACTATATCAGCAGGGTGGTTGAAAACAGGCGTGACGAGGGCCTCATACGGTTGACGGCCAAGTCCGGGCGGGAGCGTATTGTGGAACACAAGACCTATCTCGCATTACACCCCGATGGCAGCCGGACGGTGCAGGGTATCGCGCGCGATGTCACCGACGTGCTGGAGTCCGAACAGGCCCTCATCGAGAGCGAGATAAGGTTTCGGTCCATCCTGGATTCCATTGAGGATGGTTATTTCGAGGTGGACCTGGAGGGCAACTTCACTTTTTTCAATGATAACATACCATTGCATCTCGGGTATGAATACGATGAATGTGTCGGGCTCAACTACAAGTCATATGTGGACGAGCAGAATGCCAGACGTCTTTTCGAGACCTTCCACCAGGTATTCGTGACCGGTACCCCCACCAAGAGCTTTGACTGGGAGATGATGAAGAAGGACGGATCCAAGATGTATGTCGAGGCCTCGGTATCCCTGCAGAGGAACAGGGATGGCGACCCCGTGGGCTTCTGCGGAATAGTCAGGGATATCACCGACCGCAAGAAGACCGAGCACGAGCTTGCCTACCTTGCGTACCATGATGCTCTCACAGGTCTTCATAACCGTAAGGCTTTTCTCCAGAAGATCGAAGAGGTCCTGCGTGAGGCGAAGAGATACAAGCACTGCCGGTCCATTCTCTATATAGACCTCGATCATTTCAAGAGGGTAAACGATGTCTATGGCCATGAGGTCGGAGACAAGCTTCTGATGCAGGTGGCGACACGACTGATCGAGACCATGCGGGATTCCGATTATGTATGCAGGCTCGGTGGGGACGAGTTCACCATTATCCTGGGCAATCCCGTAAAGCCGAATATCCAGAGGATAGCCGATCGCATCCTTCAAAGCCTGTCAAAGCCCTACATCATCCAGGGTATCCGGATAGACTTCGTGACGCCGAGTATCGGAGCCGGCACATACCCGCATGACGGACCCGACGCGCAGTCCCTCCTTAAGAGCGCCGACAATGCCATGTACAAGGCCAAGGAGAAGAGGAACTGCTTTGTGGCCTATGAAAAGCCCATACCAGTCCCCGCATATCTGAAGTCGGGAAACCCCGGTTAAAAGCGAAAGTCAGGATCCCTGCCTGTTGCGCCCTTGAAATCCCGCCTGTTTTAGGCTATGGTGCGCGCCAAGCCTTTGGCCCTTAGGCTTATAATTCAAACGAATAGGCGAGCATCACGTGAGACTTGACCCCTGTATGAAGCACAAGCTGGTCCGCAAGACGGTCCGCGAGTTTTCCGAAGCGGAACTCGGGCCCATTGCCCACGAGATGGACAGGGAGGCCCGCTTCCCATGGGAAGTTGTGGAGAAGATGCGGCCCTTGAATTTTTTCGGACTGCAGGTGCCCAAACAGTACGGCGGGGCAGACCTGGACAGCATCAGCTATGCCATCGCCATCGAGGAGATATCCCGCGTGAGCGGCGCCATGGGATTATGCCTCACTGTTCACAACAGCGTAGGCGTTTATCCTATACTGCGTTTCGGCACGGACGAGCAGAAAGAGCGCTTCGTACCCAGGCTCTCCAGCGGGGAGTGGATCGGGGCCTTCTGCCTCACCGAGGCGAATGCCGGTTCCGATGCGTCGGGTGTCGAAACGCATGCCGTGGCGACGGGCAACGGGTACATCATCAACGGGACCAAGATCTTTGTCACCAATGGCGGGGTCTGCTCGGTGCCTCTCATCTTTGCCGTGACGAGTTCCGCAGATACTGCACGAAGCGCCAGCGTGTTCATCATGGAGAAGGACATGCCCGGCTATTCGGTAGGTGAGATAGAAGACCTCTGCGGCATGAGGGCAAACCCTGTTTCATCGCTGTTTTTCGAGGATTGCCACGTGCCTCGGGAGAATCTCCTGGGCAAGGTAGGTGACGGGATAAAGATCGCGCTCGCAACGCTGGACACGGGTCGCATCGGTATTGCGGCCCAGGCACTGGGAATCGCCCAGGCCGCCTTTGAGACCTCTGTGAAGTATTCCAAGGAGCGCCAGCAGTTCAAAAAGCCCATAGCCTCGTTCCAGTCCGTCCAGAACATGCTGGCCGATATGGCCACCGAGATCGATGCGGCACGGCTCCTGGTTTACCGGGTATGTGCCCTGAAGGACGCAGGTATTCCCTTCGGCAAGGAAGCCGCCATGGCCAAGCTCTTCAGCTCTACGGTGAGCTCCACCGTAACCAGTAGGGCCGTCCAGATTCACGGCGGGTATGGGTACAGCAAGGAATATGACGTGGAGCGGTATTTCAGGGACGCCAAGGTCACGGAGATCTACGAAGGCACCAGCGAGATCCAGCGACTGGTCATTTCACGTTCGGTGATGAGTGAGCCGACTTAAGGGGGCAAAGGGGAATCGGGCATGGTAAAGATGATCGTATGCATCAAGCAGGTCCCCATGGCGACCGAGCTGCCCTGGGATGCTCTGAGAGGGACGCTCCAAAGAGACCTGTCGGACGGCATGATGAACCCTGCCTGCAAGCATGCCCTCGAGGCGGCACTGACGCTCAAGCAGCAGCATGGCGGACATATCACCGCCATCACCATGGGGCCGCCCATGGCCGAGGAGATCCTCAGGGAGGCCATCGCCATGGGTGCCGACAGGTGCCTCATGCTTACCGATAAGGCCATGGCCGGCGCGGACACCCACATCACCTCCTTTACCCTGGCAAGGGCCATAGAGATCTTCTGCCCTGATTACGACCTGATCCTGTGCGGGTGCCACACCACCGACAGTGAGACCGCCCAGGTCGGCCCCCAGCTCTCGGAGGAGCTGGGCATACCCGGGATATCCTATGTGGACTCCCTGGAACTGGAATCCGGGGTCATCAGGGTCAAGAGGTTTTCAGACAACTTCCTGGAAACCCTCGAGGCGGACCTGCCCTGTCTGGTAACGGTGAACACAGGGCATTATCTGCCCAGGTACATAACCTTGTCCGGCCTGCAGGATGCCTTTACGGACCTGAACATACTTGCAGTGAGCGCATCAGACCTCGGGCTTGACCCCGAGCGCATCGGCATGAAGGGTTCGCCGACCAAGATAATCGATGTGTTCACGCCAAGGGCCGAAAAGGAGAATATACTCCTGACCGGAGCTCCCAAGAAGATTGTCGAAGAGCTCTTCGAACGTTTTGAGAACATGATCGGCGGCGTCATCAGGAAAGACCTCAAGAAGGAAGGCTAGAAGAGCATATGGAACCAAGCACTCCTGAGATCTGGGTATTCGGCGACTACCGTAATTATTTCCAGAACCGGGTAACCCTGCAGCTCCTTTCGCGGGCTACCGACCTTGCGAACAGGCTGGGCGCGCGTGTATGCGCCACCGTATTCGGCTATCAGGTGGATGAATGGGTAGGGGAATACATCGCCCATGGCGCCCGGAAGGTGTATGTCGTCGAAGACAAGTCCCTCAAGGACTATTCCACAGACCTCTATGTTACGCTCATGGAGCGCCTTGCCGGGGAACACAGGCCCGAGATCATCCTGATCGGGGCCACCACCTTTGGCAGGGAGTACGCGCCCCGGGTGGCCAAAAGGCTCGGCACGGGACTCACCGCCGACTGCGTGGGCCTGGACATCAATGAAGATGGACTGCTCGTACAGACCGCACCGGCATTCGGCGGGAACCTGCTCACCAGGATCATCACCCCTGAAAAAAGGCCGCAGATGGCCACGGTAAGGCCGGGGGTCTTCCAGGAGATCCCCCACAATTACCAGGCATCGGGAGAGGTCATACGGACAGAGCTCCCCAAGGACCTGCCCAGGGAGCGGGTACGGCTCATCAGCTCGGAGCGCAGGCCCCAGGCGAGCCAGAAACTCGAAGAGGCAGATGTTGTCGTATGCGGCGGCAGGGGCATGGGCAGCAGGAGCAAGTTCAAGAACCTCTATGATCTGGCCAGGATTCTGGGGGGGGAAGTGGGCGCCACGAGGCCGGTGGTATATTCCAAGTGGGCCGACGATGACTCCCTGGTGGGACAGGCGGACAAGCACATCAGGCCCAAGGTACTGCTCTCCTTCGGCATCAGCGGCGCCATTCAGCATACGGCAGGCATCATCGATGCCGGGTTTATCATCGCAATCAACAAGAATCCCAATGCCGCCATGATGAAGATGGCTGATGTGGCCATCGTGGCGGATGCGAACCAGATCTGTCTGTCGCTCATCAAGGAACTCAAAAAGCGCCTGCGGAACTAACCAGCACGTCTCGCAGACAATCCGCACGATACCATCTCATTCAAGTCAAAGAATCGATTACCCGAGAATATATAATAATGAGGGAACGGTCTTTTATATGAAATGTTTGTTGCTGCTTAAGGCTAGAAGACGCTTCTTTACTTGAAGTTATGAGCTTTACGACATTTTCTGTACCCCGGCGCGATGTATATGCGAATGGGCGGTGCCGGCATGCACCGGGTTCAGTGGAGAACAGGTTTGTTGAGCATGCGTAAGTCTCGGAGGATTTTTGAACGTGAACTCAGATGATGGTGCAATGAGATCCACGATGCCCGAGCCCACCAAGGAGGAGGTGGACTCTGCCAGGAAGATTTTAGCAGGCCTTCAACTGGCAAAGAAGAACTATTCCCTCTATCCGGAAGGTCATTCCATCTGTGTGAATTCTCTGAATCAAATTCATGGACAATTAGTTGCCTGCCTGAACAGGTATGGCGATCTGAGGCTTGATGTTGAGAAGGATCAGCTCATATACCACGGTGAGGTTGTCTATTCGGGGCAGCTAGAAGATGGATCTCTGCCCTTTATCCTCTTCCGTGACGGGATTAAATGGATTGCGTTCGCCGAGGGAATAGAGCCTGCAGAAGTGGGCGAAATACTAACTATATTAAACAAATACAGTATAATAACGGATGGATCGGAAGGTGACATCGTAACGGCGCTGTGGGAAAACAGGCTGCCGCATGTCAGCTATGAGGTCGCAGAATCCTTCTGGGAAGCCGAGCAGGAAACGGACATAGGCCCCAGCTTAAATGTAGACGTCCCGGATGAAGAAATGACCTCGCTCAGAGAAAGCAAACTGGTAGATTGGGAGCCTGCGGGTGATCCTCCTATAGATCAAGCCTCGATAATCATTACTGCACAGGACAGGATATCGCTTCAAGAAATGGTCCGGGCAGAGGAGGAGGCAGACCCGACTGAATATCTGGATGCGCTGTTCGACTCTCTGCTCGGGCACAGGGAAAAAGAGAATTTTGAGATAATCCTGGAGGTGCTTGAGGAGGAATTCAAGGGGTCGCTTATCCGGAGAGGCTTCGATATATCCCTCAAGATCCTGCAGAATGTCCGTTATGTGTATCGATCGTGCGTATCGGAAACACCCTGGATCAAGCAACTCATTGAGGATTTTCTGCTTACTGTCTCGGGTACCGGATCTCTTGCAGGGTTAAAAGAAGTCTGGCCACACATGGAAACCAGGCAGTTCGATACACTCAGGCAGGTTCTCATGCTCCTTCAGCCCGAGGCCATGCATACGCTCGTTGACATTATGCTGCAGGACCAGCCTCCAGCGCTTCGTGCAATGCTCCAAGAGGTGGTCATATCGCTGGCATCAAGAGATCAGGGTCCTTTGGAATCCCTCCTGAAAAACCCGGATGAAAGACTCGGGCAAATCCTTATCCATGTGCTCGTGAGCCTGAAGGGTGAACAATCTTTGAAGGCCCTGAAAAAACTGGTCCGCCATCCGTCAAGGAATATACGTCATGAGGCCTTGAAGGGTTTGATCCACCGGGTTCCCGTACAGACCCGTGAGATCTTCAAACTGATCGATGATAAGGATGCAGCTGTACGTTCCCTGATCCTCAAAAAAATAGGCAGCTCTCGGGATCATGCAGTAGAGGGGCTTCTCCTCGACTATATCCAGCGCCAGGAGTTTGAGAAGGCCGACAGTGAACACGTTGGCGCCTGTTTTGTGGCCCTGGGACAATGCGGCTCGAAAAGATCCATACCCTTTCTGAAAAAGACCCTGCTCCATTGGGGATGGATGCCAGGCTTTTGGAGGCCTGCGCACAGGAAGGGTGCTGCCATCGCACTGGCCATTCTTGGAATCGATGAATCCAGGCAGGTGCTGGATGATGCCGGCCGGTGCCTATATCCGAGTGTGCGGCGCATAGCCAGAGAAGTCAGAAAAGAATTGTTGCAGAAGAAGGGGGGATGATACCCTTGGCAGAGCAGAAGACACTGTCCGAGCAGTTGGGGTGGAGCCTGTTAAAGGCCCTCCATTATTTGATGAATGCGGTGAAGATTCATCAGGACAACAACAGGTTGATAAAGGACAGTGTCTCACAGTTGATCAACATCGTCCGTGAACTTTCCTGCCATGGGGATATTACCATCATGATATGGCGGGGCAGGTTCCATGTGCAGGGTGAAAAGCTTCTCTATCGCAGGGAGAATTATCACGTTGTCAATGAGATGGCAGAGGTTTTTTCCCAACGGGAACTGGGAGGACTGGGCCTTGCCGCGACATTCCCGGATGCCTCGCCCGAGGACATCGTCGCCTTCATACGCCTTCTCAACGAGTCCGGTTTACATGAAGGCCCCTTTGAGTGGCTTGAACAACAAAGGGCAATGAAGGAATTTGCCTGGGTGGAAGTATATCCACAGCAGGAGGAAAGCAATCAGAGTGTTGATTTGCAGCGAAGAGAAAAGGCCCAGCAGACCTACCACCAGGCCCTGAGTATCGTGAAGGAGGTTGCCGAGAAGGCATCCAAAGGCATCGCGGGTGTCCGAAAGGCCAGGCGTCTGGCCCAGATAATGGTGGACCTGGTCCAGGAAGACCGTTCCCTCATGATGGGGCTCTCGACAATTAAGGATTATGATGATTATACCTATAACCACTCGGTGAATGTCGCGCTGCTGGCCACATGTTTGGGAAGACAGGTGGGCCTGTCCCATGTCTTCCTGGAACACATTACCGTGTGCGGGCTCTTTCATGATCTGGGCAAGGTGGGTGTGTCGAAGGACATACTCCTCAAACCCGGGCAGCTCAGTTCAGATGAGTGGGACCAGATGCAGAGGCATCCGCTCATTGGCGTAAGGAAGATACTCGGTCTGCAGGCACCCCACTCGTTGAAGTCAAGAATAATTCTCGGGCCCTTCGAGCACCACCTGAACCCCGACCTTTCAGGGTATCCACGGACCCATTTCATGAAGAAGCTGAGTCTGATAGGAAGGATATTGCGTATCGCCGACGTGTATGAGGCCCTCACCTCCGAGCGGAACTACCGTCCCAGGGCATTCAGCCCGGACGAGGCCATGAGGCGCATGTGGAGCGAGCGGGGCAAAAATTTCGACCCTCTTTTATTGAAGTGTTTCATCAATATGATGGGGATATATCCCATAGGAACACTTGTGGAGCTCAATACCGGCGAAACGGGCTTGGTCATGGGATATTCCGATGAGGTTGAGAAGACACTCCCCCTGGTGATGGTCCTTGTGGAACAGGATTCGGGAAAGCTCGCCAGGGGTGAAATGATCAATCTTGCAGTGCAGGCCGACAATGAGGGGATGTCTCAAAAGAACATTGTCAAGGGTGTACCCATCTCCAGGTTCGGGATCCAGCCTTCCCAGTTTTTCCTGCAGGCAGAAGAAGACTATGAGGGGAACAGCCCCCGGATGAGTGCATGATCTTCACTTTTGCCTGCAAGAGATACAAGGCATGGTCCTGGCCGAATATTGGGTTTGTATCTTGAACAGCCTGGTGGGATATTTTAAAACTTCGCCTTACCCGATCCCGGACCTCATGGTTTTGCAGCAGGCTTTCAGGCAAAGAGCCTGGCGGCAATGCTCGCCACGTGTTTTCCCTGGAAACGCGCCCCGGTGAGCTCGTGTGTGCTCGGCAGCCTGCTTCCGTCTGGGCCGGCAATGGTGGATGCGCCATAGGGAGAACACCCCGTGATCTCGTGGATATCCTTCTGCAGTTCAAAAGAATAGGGCAGGCCAACGATGATCATGCCCAGGTGGAGCAGGGTGATGTGGAAGCTCAGGATGGTCGATTCCTGGCCGCCGTGCTGGGTTCCGGAGCTCGTAAACACACTCCCTACCTTTCCCACCAGGGCGTCCTTTGACCAGAGCTGACCTGTTGCGTCCAGAAACTGCCTCATCTGGCCGCACATGTTGCCAAACCTTGTAGGTGCGCCAAAGATTATGGCATCATAGGTTGCGAGCTCATTGATGGTGCAGACGGGTATCTGGGCAAATGCTTTACGCGCCTCCAGGGCCCCCATTTTTCCGAGGACCTCATCAGGCAGGGTCTCCGGGACCTGCTTCAGGTCCACGACCGCACCTTGCACCTCATGCGCTCCCTTTACGACGGCCTGTGCCATCTGGTAGATGTGACCGTACATGGAATAGAACAGGACCAGTACCTTCATCGCCACCCTCCTTTATAGATATTCATTGACCACGTTCCAGCAAAATAAGATCCTTTCAGGTTAATAGTACTGTCTGAGATGATAAATACAAGAAGGGTTGATTCTGTATATGTCACTTTGTTGAGGTTATAACCTTGTGCTTGTGAAGAAGACTGCCTGGGTCTAGGGTGGGGGGCATGAGAAAGAAGATTCTGATACTCGTCATTATGGTGGGTGCGTTTGCGGTGTTTTACCTCCTGGATCTGGGGCAATACCTGACCCTCGATCAACTCAAGGCGAACAGGCAGAACCTGACGATCGCCTATGAGAACCACAGGGCGGCCTTTATCGCTGGTTTCATCATCGTCTACTTCGTCCAGACAGCACTGTCGCTTCCGGGTGCTGCGATCCTTACCCTTGCCGGCGGGGCCATATTCGGGAGCGTCATGGGGACGTTGTGGGTGAATATCGGTGCATCGGCAGGGGCTCTTGCGGCCTTTCTCCTGGCGCGCACCCTGTTCAGGGACTGGGTAATTGAAAAGTTCGGTCGAAAGATGAAGGACTTTGACAAGGGCCTGGAAAAGAACGGCCTCTCTTATCTCCTGTTCCTCAGGCTCGTGCCCCTGTTCCCTTTCTTCCTGGTGAACCTGGCCTGCGGCATATCCGGCCTTTCGGTGAAGACCTATATCGCGGGTACCATGATCGGGATCCTGCCCGGCAGCTTTGTATACGCAAATGCCGGCGCCAGCCTTGCAGGGATAGAGAGTCTCGGCCAGGCGGCAAGTCCCAGGGTGCTCGCTTCCCTTGCCCTGCTCGGCGCCTTCTCACTTATCCCGGTCGTGTACAGGAAGTGGGACAAGGCTAAGGGGGCTGCAGCCCAGGGCGAATGAGAGTGTCAGGATTCTGGGGCCATATGTATCGCACCAGCAAGGCAGGATCAGTCTCCGGCATATAATTTCACTGCCATTTACCTTACGCTGGAAAATACTGTTGAGATGTGCTACACACTAAACCCTTGCCAACCTTGGCAGGGATATGCTTTGTAAGCCGGAACAGATTTGATACATTGAAAGGAGCAGCAATGGCATCCAAGTTGATGAAATCCAGGGAATCTCAGAAGGCGCTCTGGGAGGTTAAATTGAGCCAGCGCCTGGAAATCCTGAAGAACAAAGGCGTGAGCGAGAAAGAAGTCAATAAGGACACCGTGGTCCGCAAGATCAAGTCCAAGATCAAGGATACCGCGGCCAGGATAAGGGCAATAGCGGCCAAGGAAGAGAAGATCAAGGAAATGGCCAGGATCAGGGAAGAGAAGAAGGCCGCCCCGGTTGTGAAGGAAAAGGGCAAGAAGGCTGTGGAAGAGGCCCCGGCAGCCAAGAAGGAAAAGAAGGCCAAGGGAGAGAAGGCCCCCAAGGAACCCAAGGCCGAGAAGGCGCCTAAAGAGCCTAAGGCCGAGAAAGACCCCAAGCCAAAGAAAGAACCCAAGCCTAAAGAGCCCAAGGCCGAACCTGAAGCCGCAATGGCTGAACCTGAGGCAGGCGGTTCCGAGTCCTGATATCTATTGCATCTGTTTGTCAAAACCGGCCCGTACCTGTTGCGGCAGCGATGATTCAAGCCGCACAGGACGGGCTGTTGTCTGAACCCATTCGATCTTTCTTCATGTGAAACCCGAAGGGTGAGTTTCACCCATCGGGTAAGACCCATGCACAGTTCCACATGAGATCACCAGGGACTTCGTTCTTTCTGTCAGTGTTGTATTGCTCAACTGAACCTTGGCAGATATGTATGATCTATGGTAACAATTAGTACGTATATTTCATGGAGATAAATGAAAAAAGAAAATAGCGAGTTAATGACAGTTAAAGAGGCTGCCGCCTTTCTCAACATCAATGCGAAAAAGCTCTATGCATTGGCGAACGAGGGGAGACTGCCCGGGACCAAGGTAACGGGAAAATGGCTGTTCCCGAAGGCAGAACTCGAAGGGTTTGTCTCGGGCAAGGCATGGGAGTCGGTAAAAAAAACCTTCTGGGAATCGCTTATCAACAAGAAAGTCATCCTCCTGTGCGGTTCGGACGACCCGGTCATCTCCATTGCCCAGGGTCATTTTCACAGGAACTACCCTGACTTCCTGCTTTTTTCGTCCATCGTGGGGAGCAGGGAGGGCATCAGGCTCCTGAAAGAGGGGTTCTGCACCATTGCCGTGAGCCACCTTTACGATCAGTTGCACTGCGACTTCAACTTCCCCTGTATCCGGGAGTACTTTGAAAACCCCGATGAGCTGGTGGTTGTCAACCTCTTTTACCGGACCATAGGGTTCGTTTCCAGGGATGTGGCCGTTCAGTCCATGAAGGAATGCAGGGACAATGAACTGAGATTTCTGAACCGGCAGCAAGGATCCGGGGTCAGGGCACTCGCTGACCACCTTCTGGCAGGTGAAGGGATGAAGCCCTCGGAGATAAAGGGCTATGATACCCAGGTGTTCACGCACCACGAGGTGGTGCGCTCCATTGCCGCAAGGTTGTCGGACGTGGGTATTGCCGCCGAGTCGGTAGCCGCAAGTTCTCCCCTGATATTCTTCCCGATTTTTGATGAACGGTTCGATATGGTCGTAAAGAAGGACATCTTCTTTGACCGCCATATTCAGGCCTTTGTTGAATTCATCAGATCTGAAGCATTCAAGGGCCTTCTCAGGACCATGAAAGGATACGGCGACCGTGATACGGGTAAGATTGTTTACCCGAATGAGACCGGAAAACAAGAAATGACAAGGTAGTAAAGGGGAACCGATAACCAGGCCCTTTTCAAGATAGAGTCATAACCAGTTCAAAGAATGAAGGGAGGGGGAATCATGAAAAAGTTACTCATAGCATGTTTATTTTGTTTGTTGGTTTGTCAGCCTGCTTTTCTAAGTGCAAAAGACGCGGGGTTCGTCTTTATGGCCAGCACCATCGGGCCTGTTGACTCAGGAATAGTGGCTGCCTTGGAGGACCAGTACGAGAAGGAGACGGGAGTACGAGTGAGGCACGTGGGTGCAGGGACGGGTGCAGCGTTGAAGATCGGGACGAAGTGCAATGTGGACCTTGTCATGGTGCATTCCAAGACCCTGGAGGAAAAATTCGTTGCAGACGGGTTCGGCACTGAGCGCATACCTCTTATGTACAACGATTTTGTCATCGTGGGG
Source organism: uncultured Bacteriovoracaceae bacterium (assembly GCA_964600235.1). Taxonomy (GTDB): domain Bacteria; phylum Desulfobacterota; class Desulfomonilia; order UBA1062; family UBA1062; genus MWEI01. The sequence continues at coordinate 322,560 of CAZRIV010000002.1, forward strand.
CCGATTGCCGATCCAGCAGGGATCAAGGGTATGAAGACGGCCGCCGAGGCGCTAAGTGCAATTTCCGCCAAGGCGGCTCCCTTCATCAGCAGGGGAGACAAGTCAGGCACCCACATGGCGGAAATGGACCTCTGGGCCAAGGCAGGCATCACGCCTTCAGGATCCTGGTATACCGTGTATGAGAAAGGCTCGGAGGGGAATGTCGCGACCCTTCTCTATGCCGACCAGAAGGAATCCTACACCGTGATCGACCGGGCCACCTTCCTGACGGTCAAGGACAAGATCAAGGTCGGGGTGCTTGTGGAAGGTGATGAGGCACTCCTCAATCACATATCCCTCATCCCTGTGAATCCCGCCAAGTGCCCGCGGGTATACAACAAGGAGGCCCTTGCCTTTGTTAAGTGGCTCACAAACCCGAAAAAGGGTCAGAAAATTATCGAATCCTTCGGCAAGGACAAGTATGGCCAGCCACTTTTCTTCCCTGAATCGGACGCTTACAAGGCAAAGAACAAGAAGCAATAGAAGCCATATTACATAGGAGGAGAAAAACATGAAGATACGTAATCTGACGGTTGCAGTAATACTGGCACTGTGCATGGCAGGCCTGTTCATAAGCTCACCGGTCGAGGCCGCAGGACAGAAGAATCTGATCCTGGCCACCACGACAAGCACCCAGGACACCGGGCTGCTGGACGTGCTCAACCCGCTGTTCGAAAAGAAGACAGGGTTATTCGTAAAGACCATTGCCGTCGGGTCCGGCCAGGCCATGGCCATGGGCTCCAAGGGCGAGGCCGATGTACTGCTGGTACACTCGCCTGCGGCTGAGAAGAAGTTTATGGCTGACGGTAATGGCGTAAGCAGGAAGCTCGTCATGCACAATGACTTCATCATCGTGGGCCCACCCTCTGATCCTGCAGGTATCAAGGGCATGAAGTCGGCAGCCGAGGCGTTCAAGCAGATCGCAGCCAAGGGCGAAGTCTTCATGTCCCGCGGCGACAACTCGGGCACGCACGCCAAGGAGAAGGATGTCTGGAAGGCCGCAGGGATAAACCCCGAGGGCCAGAAATACTACCAGCAGACAGGACTCGGCATGGGACAGACCCTGAACGTTTCTGCCGAGAAAAAGACCTATACCCTGACAGACCGCGGCACCTACCTGGCCCTGAAGAAAAACCTCGGCCTGGATATCCTGGTAGAGGGAGACAAGGTATTGCTGAACGTCTACCACGTCATTGATGTGAACCCTGCCAAGTTCCCCAAGGTGAACGCACCGGCAGCCAAGGCCTTTGCCGACTTCATGGTCAGCAAGGAAGTCCAGGGCATCATTGCCAAGTTCGGGGTGGACAAGTACGGCAGCCCGCTCTTCTTCCCGGATGCCGGAAAGCCCGAATACGAATAAAGGCTCAGGTGTACCAACCCGGGCAGGGTTTCCTGCCCGGTTCTTCATATTCGACATGAGCCGTGAGGAAGTGCCATGGAACTGATCCTCGAAGGAATCAGGAAGGCCGTCTGGCTGCTGATAACGTTCGACCCCGAGGTGCTCGGGATCACAGGCCTCTCGCTCATGGTTTCCGGTTCGGCAACCTTCATCAGCCTCTTCATCGGCATCTCTCTTGGAACGGTGGTGGCCCTGACACGCTTCCCGGGGCGCAGGATCGTAGTGAGCCTCATCAACACGGGCATGGGAGTGCCTCCTGTGGTGGTGGGCCTGTTCGTGACAATCTTCTTATGGCGCAACGGGCCTTTCGGCGTGCTGGAACTCCTCTATACCCCGATGGCCATCGTAATAGCCCAGGCCGTCATTGCCACGCCCATAGTCGCCGGGATCTCGCTGGCCTCCATGCAGAAGCTTCCGGAGGCTTTCCGGCTCCAGATACTTGCGCTCGGCGCCACACGGTTCCAGATGATCTGGCTGCTCATCAAGGAGGCGAGGCTGCCCTTGCTGGCAGCGGTCATGGCAGGGTTCGGCGGGGTGATCTCCGAGGTGGGGGCCTCCATCATGGTGGGCGGCAACATCAAGGGCTATACCCGCGTGCTCACCACTGCAACGGTCATGGAGACGGGCAAGGGCAACTTCGACGTGGCCATTGCGCTCAGCGTGATCCTGCTGCTCTTCTCCTTCTGCATCAATGCCATTCTCACCGGTATTCAGCAGCGGGAGCGCCCGCGATGAATGATGATATATTGTCCGTAAGGAATCTGAAGGTCAGCCGCGGCGGCATCCCGGTGCTGGATATTCCCCAGGTAGCTGTTCGCGAGGGCGAGTTCCTGTCCATCATCGGCCCCAACGGCACGGGCAAGTCCACGCTGCTGTTGAGCCTGGGCGGCCTTGTGAAACGCGAGGAAGGAGAGATCTATTTCAAAGGGAAGCGCATGGAAAACGGCGATGATCTGCTCGCCTTCCGCCGCCGCGTGGCCATGGTGTTCCAGGAACCGCTTCTCTTCGATACCACGGTTTACGACAACGTGTCCTCCGGGCTGAAGATCCGGGGCATGAGCAGGGCGAATATACGCCCCGTGGTGGAAGAGAACCTTGCGCTGTTCGGCATCACGCAGCTGTCTTCCCGCTCGGCACGCAAGATCTCCGGCGGCGAGGCACAGAGGACCAGCCTGGCCAGGGCCTTTGCCACCGGTCCGGAACTGATCCTGCTGGACGAGCCTTTTGCGTCTCTGGATCCTCCAACCAAGGAGTCGATCATTGAGGACCTGGGCCGTGTCATGAAGATAAAACGCACCACGGCCATCATGGCCACCCATGACCGCATGGATGCCCTGCGGCTTTCCAGCAGGATAGCGGTCATGGATGGCGGGAGGATCGTACAGGTGGGACCGCCCACTGAGGTGATGCACCACCCGGTGAACGATACCGTTGCAGCCTTCGTGGGAATAGAAACCATACTGGAAGGCAGGGTGAAAGGGATTGCCGGAGGAGCGCTCGAGGTGAACATCAACGGATTCGACGTTTCCTGCACCGGCGAGTATGCGCAGGGCGAGCAGGTGAAGTGCTTCATCAGGCCCGAGCATGTGACCATATTCCCGGACAAATACCAGCCGGGCTCAAGTGCACGCAACGTTTTTGCAGGCACTGTCACCAAGGTGCAGCCCATCGGGCTGCTTTACAGGGTAGTTATCGATTGCGGGTTCCTGCTCAGCGCCCACGTAACCCTGCAGTCCGTGGAAGATCTTCAGCTCGATTCCGGTAAAAGAGTGAAGGCCGAATTCAAGGCCTCGGCCGTGCATGTCATAAGGAGTCAAACAAACTGACAGACAGGCTGATCGTAGCCGGTGATCACTCCTTGTGGATGATGGTTCCCACATGCATGCCGTCAAGCGCCTTGGTGATGTTTCCCTTCTTGAGACCGTTGATGATCTGGATCTTGTCCACGGTTTCACAATTCATTAAGACTTCCAGAAAGCAACGTTCGATCACCAGGTCTTCGAGATCTCGTTTTATAAGATCAGTCGCCCCTATCTCCGGGATGAATTCGGCGTTTGCATTGGTCTTGGGATTGTCGGTGTACAGGCCGTCCTCGTCCTTGACCAGGATACAGCTCTTTGCTCCGATGAGATTGGCCATGAGCAGGGTGCCGGTATCGGTCCGATGGATGGGGAGCCTGCCCACTTCAGGCGGCAGGGCAAAGTAGTCGTATGGCGGCATGCCGTGGGTGACCGGCATACACCCCTGGGAGAAGTAGGTGGGCAGCTTCAGGATGTCGTCCTGGTGGATGCGTACGCCATTGTAGGGTGCAAGCAGTGTGGCGAGCAGGATGGCGTTCTGTTCGGATATGGTGCTGGCGAACCTGGCGATGATGCCCGTGGGCATGCCCAGCTCCAAGCCGATGGTGTAGATGTGGCGGCTCCTGGTGCCGCCGCCTGCAGTGAGCAGGATCTTGTGCCTCTCCTTGACCGCGACGATCTCCTTGATGATGGGAGGCAGTGCCTTGACCCCGCGGTCACAGATGGACTGGCCGCCGATTTTCATTACGTTCACATCGGGGAACATCCTCATCTGGGGCGGCGTATCCAACTCATCGTACATAGACTTTCTCACCAGGCTTTCGCCCATGAGCTTACTCTTGATGTGCAGACGTTTCCCGTCTCTTTCTCTCACCAGGGACATGCATACATCCTTTCAATCTTTATTCGAGATTACTCTGGGCCTTTTCAGACCTCCACATCATCGCCCTTGTATTTACCCTCCTCATCGCGGGCCAGGAGAACCAGCTCTGCGCCAAGGTCTTTGGCGATCATTTCGAGTTCGGTCTTGCGCAGGTGCTTGGCGTGGATCTTGAGGTCAAGGCCTGCCACGGCAACCAGGAGAAATCTTGGCTTCTTCTCGCCTTCTCCGGCCTTTGTACGTTCACGGTAAAAGATTTTTCCCGCCATGATCCGTGCCTCCTTTGTCTTTTTTTCTGCCTACACAGGTCCACCCCCCCTTGGGGTCTTGCTGTACCGGCAGTAATGCCTTTCCTGCCCACAGCCTCGGCCTCAGCCACCCATGGGAATGGACCAGGTCCGAGGTCGATGGCAGGGGGGCCTGCCTGTCAACGGAAACTACCATGACACCCAGCGATGTGAGGACGGATACCGGTACCGGATCGGGCAGATCCCTGAGGCGTCCGAACTCGATGAACCTCCCGCACTGCCCCAATGCAGTCAGACCCACAGCGGCGGCTGCCCCGATGATGCCGTCGCCCGTACCGCCGTGGGCCGAGAGGTGTGCGTCATGCGCCGCCTTCATGGCCTGTGCCTGAGACACAACCTCGCGGGTGCAGTCCTGAGAAAAGGTTATGATGTCCGAGAGGTTGCCATTGTTGTCAGCACAGACGCACAGTCCGGGGTCGCTACCCGGGACTGCAAGTTTCTCTATGTGTCCGGCTGCAATGGTAATGATATGATCGAACAGCGATGCATCCTTTGCGTCAACGACGACACAGGCGGAGCTGTTGTGCGAGGTGTACGGGATGCGGTCGTCTACGAGGAGCTGCTGCCGCACGACCCCCCAGAGACTGCAGCCTGAAGGCAGGGAATCCTCGAGCCAGCGGGCCACCTTGCCCGTTCCATACTCGCTGTCCTTTGCGTCCGTGTCGTCCATGCCGATGAATATTCTCATTGCCTACCCTTACCACAGCCCCGTCCTTGATTCGTGGGGCAGTGCCTTTCTCTTTTATAGTGTCCTTGCTGGAAAAAGCAAATCCTTTGAAATTACGCGGTCTAATGGGGATTATTACTCCCGCGGTTCTATGGACTCGACGGATGCCCGGGAAAATTCACATCCACAATAACCCTGGCGGTAAAGCTCCATTTCTTTGGCCAGGGTAATGCTGCGCGCATAACCGTCCTTTTTTTTAAAGTCCATGGCCAGGAATCCGTGCAAAGCGCTCCCTGTGGAAAAGATGTCTTTCGATGACTTGTGGCGGCTCACAGTGAGCGTAGTGGTAAAGCACGGAATGCCGAGCTGTTTAGCCATGGCTGCAGTCCTGCCAAGGCTGTATTCGAAGCACTTGATGCAGCGTCGTCCGCGCTCGGGTTCGTCTTCAAGTCCCTTTACGTGGTCCAGCCATGACTGGTGGTCATATTCGTCCATGATAAGCTCCAAACCATGGGTTGAAGCGATCTTTACGGTCTCGGCCAGTCGTTTTTCAAACTCTTCCTGCGGGTGGATGTTGGAATTGCTGAAGAAAAGAACGACAGCATAGTCATTCTCCTTCAGCCTCTCGATGACAGCAGTGGAGCAGGGTGCGCAGCACACGTGAAGGAGGACTCGCTCATTTGAAGTCATAAGACCTCCCTATACCCCAAGCACCCGTAGCATGCAATGAGGGAAGACCTCATTGGGGCCGGGATATTTCTTCTTAAGAATGTTGTGTAATCCTTGACATAATGAAGCTGTTTGGCATAGGCTTGTTGTGCAAAAAAATGCATACTGTGGCAGGCTCATTCCTTCCCCAGCATCGCAATACCCATATAGAGGAGTGATCGATGGACGGACCCTTATTGACATTGAACGGCAAACAGGTTGAGTTTCAACCGGGCAAGACAATCCTTGAGGTTGCAACAGACAACGGCATTAAGATCCCTACATTGTGTTATCTGAAAGGCTGTACACCCACGGGCGCATGTCGGATCTGTCTGGTTGAGGTGGCGGGCGCACGGTCTCTGGTGGCATCATGCTCAACACCCGCCGAGAAGGGCATGGTCGTCGAGACGGACTCAGATCGGGTGAACAGTGCCCGCAGGCTCAACATAGAGCTTCTCCTGTCCAGCGGCAACCACAACTGCATCACCTGTGAGAATTCGGGCGACTGCACGCTGCAGGAACTGGCATACCGCTACGGCATCGACACACTGCGGTTTCCCGTTTCACCCCAGCCCTATGAAACCGAGGACGTGAACCCCTTCATTATCCGAGACTTCAAGAAATGCATCCTGTGCGGCCGTTGCGTGCAGGCCTGCCAGGAAGTCCAGGTGAATCAGGCCATCTCGTTCGGCAACAGAGGGCCGCACGCCAAGATCATCGCAGGCGCCGACACCCGCTACGACCAGAGCGACTGCGTGTTCTGCGGCCAGTGCGTACAGGCATGCCCGGTGGGAGCGCTCATTGAGAAGAAGTCCAAGTTCCTGGGCCGCATCTGGGATGTAAAGAAGGTCCGCACTACCTGTCCCTACTGCGGGGTGGGCTGCCAGCAACTGCTGCACGTGAAGGACGGCAAGATCGTCAAGGTAACGGCCGTAGAGGATGGTGCTCCGAACAAGGGCCGGCTCTGCGTCAAGGGACGCTTCGGGTATGACTTCATCTATTCCGAGGAGAGGCTGAAAAAACCGCTTATCAGGGAAAACGGCGAATTCCGGGAGGCATCCTGGGACGAGGCACTGAACCTGGTGGCCAGTAAGTTCAAGGAGATAAAGGAAAAGCACGGCGCGGATGCCATTGCCGGTGTCAGCTGTGCCCGCAGCATCAACGAGGACTCCTACCAGATGCAGAAGCTCTTCCGCGCGGCGATCGGTACCAACAACATCGATCACTGCGCGCGAACGTGACACGCCCCCACGGTCGCCGGTCTGGCGATCGCATT
>CAZRIV010000003.1:0-306966 GCA_964600235.1 uncultured Bacteriovoracaceae bacterium
TGGGCAAGCGTGACGAGGAATTCGTCATGATCCTGGACATAGACAAGGTGTTCTCTCTCGAAGAGCTCTCCCTCGTCAGCCACTCCGGCCAGGCGTCCGGTTCGGCCGACACGGTGGACCTGCTCGCATAGGCCGGGGGAAAGAGACCTTGTCGGGATATACACCAATACTGAAAACGGGCCGGGGATCTGCCCCCGGCACCGTTTTGTCCCAGGAGCTCTTCGGGAAGCTCTCTGAATTCATCTATGACACGTGCGGCATCAAGATGCCGGCAACGAAAAAGACCATGCTGGAGGCACGGCTTGTCAAGAGGATGAGGGCCCTGGGACTCTCGTCCTTTCAGGAATACTGCTCTCTCCTCTTCAGCAAGGAGGGCAAGGAACGCGAGCTGGTGCACATGATCGACGCGGTCACCACGAACAAGACCGATTTCTTCCGGGAGGCCCAGCACTTCGACTACCTCGTGGAGGTGGCCGTGCCGAACCTCATCCGCTCCACAGGGGCCGGTATCAGGAGACCGCTCATGATCTGGTCCGCCGCGTGCTCGTCGGGGGAAGAACCCTACACCCTCGCCATAGCCCTCGAGGAATACACGAGGATGAGGCCCGATTTCAGGTACATGGTGCTCGGCACCGACATCTCCACAAAGATGCTGGAGAGGGCCAAGCAGGCTGTCTATGACGAGGAGCGCATCATGCCCGTGCCCATGGAACTCAGACGGAGATACCTCCTCAGAAGCAGGGATCCCCAGAGGAAGGATGTCAGGATAGTGCCGGCACTCAGGGCGAAGGTCCGTTTCCGCTGGCTCAATTTCATGAACGATGACTTCGGCCTGAGGGAAAAGATGGACATCATCTTCTGCAGGAACGTACTCATCTATTTCGACCGCCCCACGCAGGAAAAGGTGGTAGGCCGCCTGTGCATGCATCTGAACCCGGGAGGCTACCTCTTCACCGGTCATTCGGAGACTTTAAGTGGGATGAACCTGCCCATACAGGCAGTGGCCAACACGGTCTCCAGGAGGATCTAGATGCACGGGAGGAAGATCGCGCCCATCCAGGAACTCCCCCTCATCTACCTGAAACCGGGCGAGATGTACTTCGGAACCGAGCCGGCCAGGGTGGTCACGGTCCTGGGGTCGTGCATCTCCGTGATCATGTATCACCGCCGCACGAGGACCGGCGCCATCTGCCATGCCGTGATGCCCGCCATCGAACAGTCCACGAAGAAAAGGGCCTCTTCGACCGATATATTCCAATATGTGGACAGCTCCATGGAATGGATGCTGGACAGGTTCGAAAAGATGGGGGTCAAGGCCAAGGATCTCGAGGTGAAGATCTTCGGCGGCTCGGAAATCTTCTATGACAGCAGAAGGCAGGGAAAAACGGTATCCGTGGGCAGCAAGAACGTAGAGGCAACCATGAAGGCCATTGCGGAAAGGGGCCTGAAACTCAAGGCATGGAACGTTGGCGGCCACAAGGGACGCAAGGTGATCTTCTATACGGACACGGGCGAGGTGTTTACCAAATTCGTATCCAAGGTGGCGCCGCAGGATTACATCACGGCTACGGGCAGGGAAAAATGAAAAAGATCAAGGTCCTCATTGTCGATGATTCTGCCCTTGTGAGACAGACCCTCCAGGACATCCTCTCGGCCGACCCCAGGATAGAGGTGATCGGGCTGGCCACAGACCCCTACAGTGCTGCTGATAAACTGAGCAGAAATGTTCCCGATGTCATCACCCTGGACATCGAGATGCCCCGCATGGACGGACTGACCTTCCTCAAGAAGATCATGAGCCAGCACCCCATCCCGGTGGTCATCTGCTCGTCACTGGCCGGGAAAAACACCGAGACCGCACTGAAGGCCCTGGAGCTGGGCGCCGTGGAGGTGATCCACAAACCGGCCCTGGGAACCAAACAGATACTCCAGGAGTCCAGCACGCTGCTCTGCGATGTGGTAGTGGCTGCATCACGGACCACGGCGAAAAAGATATCCAAGGATACAGTCCTGGCACAGCCCAAGCTGAGTGCGGACGTGATCATCTCCAAGGCCAGGCCGGACGGGATTCTCCAGACCACCGAGAAGGTGGTGGCCGTGGGGGCATCCACGGGCGGTACCGAGGCTTTGAAAACCTTTCTGGAGGCCATGCCCCGGGACTGTCCGGGGATCGTCATCGTGCAGCATATGCCCGAAGGCTTCACCTCGGCCTTTTCCAAACGCCTCGACTCGCTGTGCCGGATCACCGTGAAAGAGGCCGCCAACAACGATACCGTGCTGCCCGGCCATGCCCTCATCGCGCCGGGGAACCACCATCTCCTGCTCAAACGCAGCGGCGCGCGCTACTTTGTGGAGATCAAGGACGGGCCGCTCGTCTCCCGCCACCGCCCCTCGGTTGACGTCCTCTTCCGCTCGGCTGCGCGTTATGCAGGCAGAAACGCCATCGGCGTCATCATGACCGGCATGGGGGACGACGGGGCCAAGGGCATGCTCGAGATGAAGGAGGCCGGGGCCTATACCCTTGCCCAGAACGAGGAAACCTGCATCGTGTTCGGCATGCCCCATGAGGCCATCAAGCAAGGCGGCGTGGACAGGGTTCTCGCCCTGGAGGCCATAGCCCCTGAGATCATGCGGAACTACCAGTACGCACTGAAGACAGGATAGGTGTCAGGGCTCATGAAAAGCATATTCCACTACATTAAGAACCGATCAGGCCGCAGCCGCCCGCTTCATGGGGGAACAGCCGAAATAAGCCAGTGGTCAGCGGCCCTGAAGGACATCGGGCACAGGCTTGACGGCCTGGTGGCCTCCTCGGAGAAGACCTTCCTCTCCCTTGGAGAACACTTAAGGGAGTTCTATCAGCGGGCCCAGGACATGTGCGGCAAATCGAGCGACATGGTCGCCGTCATGACCGGTGAGAGTTTTTCCGAGGCAATCGACGGCCTGAGTGACATACTGAAGGAGCTCGAGGAGTTCATGGGAAGCCCGGAGAAGAGCCTGGGAGGGACCGTGGAGGTCTTCAATGAACACCTTTCGACGCTCAAGAAGGTGTCTTCGTCCTTGGACGGGCTCAACATGCTCGTACTGAACCTTTCCATGCTGGGCTTCCTCACCCGCGTGGAGAACGCCCACATCTTCACCCATACCACGGGGTTCGCAAGCCTCACCGAGGACGTGAGAAACCTTGCTCAAACCATCAAAGAGAAGTCCAACCAGATTAGCTCGAAATCCGATTCGGTGCTGTCATTCCTCTGTTCCGCCCAGGGCAAGGTGGCCGATCAAAAAACCTTACAGAACTCTCAGATGCACCTCATGCTGGAAAAGGCCGCGGACAACCATAAGCGCCTGACAAACAAGCATCGTGCCACGTCACAGTCGGCACGCATGATCGAACAGGGTACGAGGAAAATCGCCTCGTCCATAGGTGACATCGTCATGTCCATGCAGTTCCACGACATCACACGCCAGCAGGTGGAGCACGTGAAAGAGGTCACCGAGAACCTCGACGCAAAGATAAATGAAGGAGGACACGGCCTTGAAGACGTCGCGGCCTTTGTACGTGACGTGTGCGACCTCCAGCATGCCCAGATCAGGAAGTCCACGGACGACCTCACAGGCGCCGTGGCCAAGATCATAAAGAACCTCCATGCCATCAGCGCGAGCGTGGGGGAGATCCGGAACGTGACCGAGAACGCGGCCATGGCATCGGAAACGCAAGGGGTCTCGTTCATGGAGGAGATCGATGCCGGCATCTCCTCGATCATCACGTCCATGAAGGACTCCTCCGAAGAACAGGCAAAGGTCACACAGACAGTCAATTCGACAAGCGAGATGGTCTCCGAGATGTCCGGGTTTGTCCGGGATATCGAGACCATGGGCATGAATCTTCAGCTCATCGCGTTGAACGCCCGCATCAAGGCCGCACATCTCGGCCGGGAGGGGGCGGTCCTGGACACTATTTCCGGCGGCATCTACGATCTCTCGAAGACCGCACGCGAAGACACACATCACCTCAGTGACATGCTCGCAGACCTGGTAAGCCTTTCTGGGACCTTCAGGGAAGACTACCAGGGTATCCAGGAAGGACGGGGCCAGGCGATGGAGCGCATCGTGGAAAATCTCAATGGACTCATTTCTTCGCTCCAGGACATCGACAGGAAAGCGCTCACTATGCTCACCGAACTTTCAGGGCTCACGGAACGCCTCATGGAGGATATCGAAGCAGTGGCCGGGGGCATCACCGTACACAAGGAACTGGAGACGCGGCTTTACGAGGTGATGGACGCAGTCCTGGATGTTGCGGACGGTGCACGCAAGATCAGCCCTGCGAGGCGCATCGATGCAACCTCCTCGTTCTTCACCGACATAGACAAGCTCTACACCATGGAAAGCGAGCGCGAGATCCACATGAGGCAGGTCGAAGGATCTGCCGGGCTACCAGAAAAAAACAAGCCTGCACCGCCTGTCGATGAACTGGGCGACAACGTGGAGCTTTTCTGATCAGGGATACAAAGGAGCAGCCGATGGCACAGATACACTTGGAAGACAAAGACAATGCCCGCATCATCCGCGTACAGGGAAGCCTGTCCATACTGGATTCCTCTGTCTTGAGAGAGCACCTTCTGGAAGCCCTCTCGACCCGGAAAGACGTCATCATGGACCTCATGGAGACCGACACCATGGATGTCGCATGCATGCAGGTGTTGTGCTCGGCCCATAAGACCTTTTTCAAGGCAGGAAAAACCATGCGTGTGGCCGGTGAATTATCTTCCGGCGTCACCTTGTCATTGAATTCAATAGCACTGGATCCCCGATCCTGCGACAGAGAACCCCATGGCACGTGCCTGTGGGCCACAGGAGGAGCATATGAGTAAGACCATCCTGAGCGTTGATGATTCGGCGAGCATCCGCCAACTGGTCGTATTCACGCTTGAGAAAGAGGGCTACACCGTGGTTTCGGCCGTGGACGGCCAGGACGCGCTGGCCAAGGTGAGGGGCAAGGCGGTGGACATGGTGATCACCGACCTGAACATGCCCAACATGGACGGAATCGAGCTGATCCAGGCACTCAGGTCCGATGCGGCCTTCAAGTTCACCCCCATCGTGATGCTTACCACAGAGTCGGCCGCGAACAAGAAGGATGCGGGCAAACAGACGGGCGCCACGGGCTGGATCGTGAAGCCCTTCAAGCCCGAACAGCTCATCTCCGTGGTGAAGAGGCTGCTCGGATGAGCACGGCACATACATCCAAACATATGAGGACGTGAGATATGGACGCACAGAAGGACCTGTACCGGGAAGAGGCATACGAACTCCTCGCAACCCTTGAAGGCGCTCTGCTGGAGCTGGAGCAGAACTCCGAGGACCTCGATATCGTGGGCAGGGTTTTCAGGGCCATGCACACCATCAAGGGCTCAGGCGCCATGTTCGGCTTCGACGACATCGCGGCCTTCACCCACACCATCGAGACGGTCTACGACCTCATCAGGGACCGGGCGCTCAAGGTGACCCCCGACCTCATCAGCCTGACGCTCGCCTCTGCAGACCAGATCAAGGCCATGCTGGATGCCTCCCAGGGCTTGTGCACGGTATCCGCCGGCAAGACCGACGAGCTGAGCAGGGCCTTCGAGAGGTTTCTCCCCGGGGAAGAGAGTCAAGGTGAAAAGGAAGCACCGGCCAAGCCGGAAGCGTTCGCGACCGAACCCGCCGAGGACGCCTCGCTCCCCCTGGCCACCTACCGCATCCGCTTCAGGCCGCACAGAGACCTCTTCGCCAACGGCACCAACCCCATCCCCCTCATAGCCGAGCTCAGGGACATGGGCGAGTGCGCCGTGGTCTGCCACATGAAGGACCTGCCCGACCTGAAGGACCTTGACCCCGAGTCGTGCTACACGAGCTGGGACATCATCCTGAGCACGAGGCGCGACATCAATACCATCAGGGACGTGTTCATCTTCGTGGAAGACTCCTGCGAGCTCTCCATAGAGCCCGTGGACACCCCGACTTCAGCCGAACCCGACGCAGGATACAAGAAGGTGGGCGAGATCCTTCTGGACCGCGGAGCCATTGCCAAGGACGACCTGGAAACAGCCCTGTCGACCCAGAAGCGCATCGGCGAGGTGCTGCTGGAAAAAGGCGTGGTGGACAAGGCCGAGGTAGCATCGGCCCTGGCCGAACAGGAACAGGTCCGTGCCATGCGCAAGAAGCGCGCGGCAGCCGATGAGACATCGAGCATACGCGTGCCCGCCTCACGGCTCGATTCCCTGGTGAACCTGGTGGGTGAGCTGGTGACGGTTCAGGCCAGACTCACGGAGTTCTCGGCCAGAAAGGCCGACCCGGACCTCATCGGCATAGCCGAGGAGGTGGAGCGGCTCAGCTCCGAGCTCAGAGACATCTCCATGGGCATCAGGATGCTGCCCATCGGCACCACCTTCGCCAAGTTCAAGCGCCTTGTGCGGGACCTTTCCGCCGAACTGGGAAAGGACATCAACTTCACCATGGAGGGAGAGGAAACGGAACTGGACAAGACAGTCATCGACAAGCTGTCCGACCCCCTGGTGCACCTCATCCGCAACAGCATCGACCACGGCATCGAGCGGCCCGACGTCAGGACCGCTGCAGGCAAGCCTCCCCAAGGGACCATACAGCTCTCGGCCACCCACTCCGGCGCGCATGTACTCATCTGCATAGCCGATGACGGCGCCGGGCTCGACGTGGACGTTATCCGGGCCAAGGCGGTCGCCAAGGGCATCATCGCCGCCGATGCGGTCCTTTCCGACAAGGAGGTCCACGAGCTCATCTTCGCCCCGGGCTTTTCCACGGCTACAAATGTAACCAGCGTCTCGGGCAGGGGCGTGGGTATGGACGTGGTGAGGAGCAGCATCGAGAGCCTGAGCGGGGCCGTGGAAATCGCGAGCGCGAAGGGGACAGGCACCACCATCACCCTCAAGCTGCCGCTGACGCTGGCCATCATCGACGGGCTGCTGGTGAACATCGCCGGTGAGTCCTTCGTCGTCCCCCTGGGCGCCGTGGTGGAGTGCGTGGAACTCACCGAAGACGGCAGGCGGCACGCACACGGCCGCCACCTCATCAAGGTGCGCGAAGAGATCGTGCCCTACATCCCCCTGCGGGAGGTCTTCGGCATCAAGGGAGAAATACCTTCCATCGAGCAGGTGGTCATCACCGAACTGGGCGAGAAACGCGTGGGCTTCGTGGTGGACAAGGTCATCGGTCAGCACCAGACCGTGATCAAAAACATGGGCCAGATGCTCAGAAACATCGACAACATCTCTGGAGCCACCATCCTGGGCGACGGTTCCGTGGCGCTCATCCTCGACGTGCTCAAGCTCATGCAGCAGACCGAGCTGCAGGAGAACGCCTGAGGGGATGAAAAGGAAATTCAAAGGGTGCACAAAGATCTGGCTGCATCAAGTGTCTGCATGGGGAGTGCACCCGGGTACGAGGGGCCGGAACTACTGAGGAAGCCGCCTGGTTAATCGAACATTTCGTGAAGATCCTGCGAATTCCGGCCCCTTTGTCCCTTCGTGTGTTATGGCCTTAAGACCATAGCTTTATGGCCTTCAGACCAATGCTGTGTTATGGCCTGCATGTCGTGCCCTTCCCCTCAAACAGGTTATGCCTTGATTTCCCTGGACTATTCATTTCCATGCCCATGAATATACCGCCGATAAGCCTGGCATGGAAATCGCAGAAGTCTATCCATCTATTGAGCAATGAAAGGAGCACTCGATGCAAGCGGCACGGAAATTAGCTACCTGTTCCTGCGGCATCCATACCGAGACCTCATGCTCAGGGTGCGGGATTCCCGTATGCAGACACTGCGGCCACCAGGAGATCACCACCTCTGATCCGAAACACATCGTTGTCGTCTTCTTCTGCCCTACCTGCAAGGCAGACCCCAAGATCAACTCCTGGGGCACGCTGTACTGGGAAGGGCTGGCCGGCTTATTCACCTGATTCGAGACAGATACGGGAGGGCGACTTCCCGTCTGACCGCGAGGGACAACACGAAGGCGCCATGCACCATGATAGACAACTTACGACCGCACACCCTAAGGACTTCATCATGAGGCGCCCTAACACCACGAAGGGCTGCAGGCAACGGATGCACACCCGGCTCGAACCCCTATGAAACGTTGCCTCCAGCTCTCCTCGCGGCATTAATACCGGGATGCTCGGTCGAAAATCTCCATACACACCCGATACACTCTAAGAAGTGCATTGATCAGATAATTCGTGGCAAACGGAATTGTTTTTCTTTGTTCATGTGATACTTTCAAGTATCTCAACCGCGGTCTGGACACACTGTACACATATCTTGTTCAGGTAGTCCTTCTCCAGGAATTGTCTTTGCCCTTCATCAGTCATGAGTTCACACCCGCCCAGGAGCTCACGGCAGATAACCGTTCCATGTTTTTCCGAGAACCGCTCCATCAGCTCCCGTGTCTTTGCATAGGTGATTTCCGTTGCTGTGCGGTCGTCATTTTGGCCTCTACCGTGTTTTGCCCCGAGGACAAGGATCCCACCGGTTACCGCCCCACAGACTTCCTCCTTCCTTCCCATGCCGGCCCCGAATCCACATGCGATTTTCAATACGGTGTTTTCATCAAGTTGGAGGTCATCACGGAAAGAATAAAAAACGGACTGGGCACAGTTGTACCCCCCAAGGAATTTCCTAACCGCCATGTCGCTCTTGATACTCAATTGACCTCTTTCACAGGCAGAGTCTGATCCAATGTTGAATCTCTGCATCAAGACCAGGGTATCCTCAATCGAAATCCTGCCCAAAGGTATATACCATGACAAGACCACAGGTTTCCATACTTTCTGATGCCACCCAACCATCACAGGGATCAATGTTCATATTCGAAGGCCAATCCGGCGGTCCGTGTGTTCTTTTGCCGGGACCCTTACCACAATCCTGTTTGACTTTTTGAAAAGCTTCCATTGTTATACCCATCAATGTATTGACAGATAACTTTGGGAATCGTCCGATCGATAAAGGAGATTTGATGAATAAACTGATGCTGTGGATCAAGGAGACAAGACCCCAGTTCCTTACCCTCTCCATTGTTCTCACCTTTCTTGGAACTTCGATTGCGTGGTACTCCGGCCCCGTCAACTTGGGTTACGCCCTGCTTGCTGGCTTCGGGCTGATGCTGACTCACGGCAGTGTTAATGCAATAAACGATTATTTCGACTACAAGAGCGGAATTGACTTAAACGTCCTGAGAACACCTTTCAGTGGGGGGAGCGGGCTTGTCCCCGAGGGGAAACTCCCCTTGAATCAGGCCCTCGGCGTGGGGGTTGTCACCTCGCTTGTTGCACTGATAATAGGCATCTTTTTTATAAATGTAAGCGGCTGGCAGTTAATTCCACTTCTTGTGGCGGCAGCGCTGTGCCTGGTTTTATATACGCCGGTGATCCTGCATACCACCTGGCCTGAGTGGTCACCGGGGTTAGGGCTGGGCATCCTACCCATACTGGGTTTCTATTTCATACAGACAGGCAAATACGATTTGACAGTCCTGATTGCTTCGATACCGAGTGGCATCTTGGTGCACAATCTTCTCCTGCTGAACGAATTCCCCGATGTGGAAGCAGACAGAAAGGGTGGAAGGAAGACGACCCCTATTGTATTCGGGATGGAAGCTGCAAGTAAATTTTTCATCACAACCACGGTATCCGTTTATATCTGGATCATTGGTTGTGTACTCGCCACCTTCATT
Organism: uncultured Bacteriovoracaceae bacterium; assembly: GCA_964600235.1. Taxonomy (GTDB): domain Bacteria; phylum Desulfobacterota; class Desulfomonilia; order UBA1062; family UBA1062; genus MWEI01. Next base: position 9,750 of record CAZRIV010000003.1, read on the forward strand.
ACCGGACGCGTCGTGATGCCGGCTTATTGCCTGATAGCTTTATTGACTCTGCCGCTGGCTGTTAAGGCCATGCAGGGGTCGAGAGAATACAACGACAGGAGCAAGCTTGTTCCGGCTCTCGGCAGTAACGTCATGTTTATCCTGTTTACACAGATACTGCTGGGCGTGGGCTATATTCTGGAAAAGGTGTTTCCTATATCTTGACAAAATATCTTAACCTTATGCGGGGCGGATGTAGTGAAGCGTGCATTCCGGGGGCATATTGGACCCCCCATCAACGGATACTTCCTTAGGTGAACGGAAATGTTTTATAGGTCCGTTAAAGCAAGTGATCTCTTTAGCCTGAAAAGACCGGTAAATTCAGCATTCCTTTCAGGCTAAAGAGATCACTTGCTTTAACGGATCAAGTTTTTACAACCCTTCAAACGCACAACCCGGGTTTATTCAACGACGACCCTGCCGGGACTATCGGACCCTCTTTCTTACATCCCCCCTGGCAAAGGATGCGGCTATCCCGGGTATGCACAGCAGTGCAAAGAAGATCATGCCTGCATGGTAGGCCTTCATAAAGGCAGGCAGGACCGCGAGCGTTATCTGGACCCTCCCGATGATCATGGAGAAGAGCATGAGCGTGAGACCCATGCTGAAGGCCTGCCCGGTAACTCTCATGGTCGAAAGTATTCCCGAAGCAACCCCATAGTCTCCGGGTTCTACGGAGCTCATGACCGCATTGGTGTTCGGGGAGGAAAACAGCGCGAACCCGGATCCCATATAGGCAAGCACCGCGATGATTGCGGTTATTGAGGTATCAGGACCGAGAAAGGACAGCGCAAAGAGGCCGCTTCCGGTAATGGCCATGCCTCCGGAGGCCAGCAGCCGCGGTTCGATCCTGTCCGAGAGAATGCCTGCCAGGGGAGAGAGGACGGTCATGACCGCAGGCTGTGTAACCATGACGAGGCCTGCATGCTCCGGGCTCATGCCTTTTATATACTGGAGATAGAGGCTCATGAGAAAGCCTGTGGAGAAGGTCGCACCATAGTGGATGAGGGCTGCCGCATTGGAGAAAGCGAATGCCCTGTTCCCTGTGAGCATGGTCGTGTCCAGGACCGGTGACTTGCATGAGCCTTCGTACCGCAAAAATACCCCGAAAGACAGCGTTCCCAGGGCAATCCCAAGCCAGCCATTCGGTCCGGGCAGCCAGGAGAACCCCAGCATGAGTGATACCATGCTCAGGCAGTAGGCCATGGATCCCATGAGATCTATCCGCCCTCCTGCCCGTTCCGGCGGCTCTTCCCTCACGTTGATGGACACAAGGGTGAAAACGAAGGTCCCGAGCACAACACTGATGAGGAAGATGCTCTGCCAGCCGCACCGCCCGGTAAGGAATCCCCCGATGACAGGACCCAGGGTAAGCCCGGCGTATACGGTCGCCACATTGATGCCCAGCACCCTTCCCCTTTCTTCCGGGGAATATACCGATGTGAGCATGGCTATGCCCGTGGAGAATATCATGGACCCGCCTATTCCCTGCAACGCCCTCAGGACGAGGAAGGCCCAGGCATTGGGTGCAAAGGGAGCCAGGAGCGTCATGACCGTGAAGACGCCTATGCCGGTGGTGAAGATCCTTTTTCTGCCCAGCACATCGGCAGCCCGGCCAAGGGGGAGAAGAAATATGGCGGTCGCTATGAGGTACGAGGTGGACACCCAGTTGATAAGCACTGCATCCATGGAAAAAGACGCGGCTATCGAGGGAAGCGCTATGATCACCGAAGACCCCATGAAGGCGGTGAGGAAGGAGGAAAGACTCGCTGCAACCAGAACCGTCAGCTGTTTTGAGCTCTGTTCCATAGGGCCTTTGCTGTAACACAGCCATCAGTGCCATTCATGTCGTTAAGGGGAGTAGATCGCCTAGAGTATCTTCTCCCTCTTCTTGGCAAGCCGGTACTTTTCCACCTTCAGATAGAACGTCTTATAATTCAGCCCCGACTCCCGGGCCGCCTCGGCGATGACTCCTCCGTGCTTTTCCAGCAGATGGGAGAGGTATTTCCGCTCGAACTGCTCCAGCAGGGCCTGCTTGATGGCATGATAATCATTCCCCTCTCCGGCATCCACCCAGATGGTAGGGTCTTCGGCCATGGACACGGGAGGCGCCGCCTGCGCTGATGGAGACACGCTGCGGAGCTCGGGAAAATCGGTGATGAGCTCTGCGCGGGTGGATACCATGGCATGCTGGATGATGTTCTCCAGCTCCCTGACATTGCCCTGCCATGCATAGGCGTTCAGCTGGTCCATGGCCACGGGAGAGATCCCCTTTACCGGCGAGTTGAGCCTCTTGGCATTCTTGGTGATGAAATGGCCCGAGAGCAGGGAGATGTCTTCCTTCCTCTCGCGCAGAGGCGGCACGATGATGGGGAACACGCTGATGCGGTAATAGAGGTCTTCCCGAAAGAGCTCCTTCCTGATCATGTCCTGGATGGGCCGGTTCGTGGCGCAGATCACACGGAAATCCAGGTCCATCTCCCGGTTGGAGCCGATGCGGGTGATCTTGTGGTCTTCTATGACGCGCAGGATCTTGGCCTGAAGGTCCAGCGGGATGTCTCCGATCTCGTCCAAAAAGAGTGTCCCGGTGTGAGCCTTTTCGAACTTGCCTATCCTCTGGCTGATGGCGCCGCTGAACGCGCCTTTTTCGTGCCCGAAGAATTCCGACTCCAGGAGGTTCTCCGGTATGGCCGCGCAGTTGATCACCACAAAGGGCCTGGAACGCCTGTCACTGCGCGAGTGGATGGAACGGGCGATGAGTTCCTTGCCCGTGCCTGTCTCGCCCAGGATCAGTACGGTGAGGTCCGTCTCTGCGGCGGTCAGAATCTGCTCATAGAGCCTCTGCATCCTGGGATGGGATCCCACCAGCTGGTCCAGCCCCTCGGTGTGCTGCTGGATCTGGCCCTTGAGCTCGATATTCTCCTTGAGGATCTCGTGCTGCCTGAGGATCTTGGTGAGGGATATTTCGAGCGAGTCGATGTTGAAGGGTTTCTCCAGGAAATCGTAGGCCCCGTACTTTATTGCCTCGACAGCCCCTGATATGCTCCCGAAGGCGGTTATCACCACCACATAGGTGGATGGAAAACGATTCTGGATCTCCCTGAGAAGGGTGTACCCGTCCATCCTGGGCATCTTTACGTCCGTGATCACGATATCGTGGCGCTCGGCCTCCATCTTCTCCAGGGCCTCGACACCGTCCGACGCGGTGTCTATCCGGAGGTCGAGGCTCGAGTTCTCCAGGGCGTCCTTGAGCTGTTCGAGAAAGACCTCTTCATCGTCGACGATCAGGATCTTTTTCTGTTCTTCCACGTTTCTCCTTGTTTGTCAGTGCCGGGCGCCTTCGGGGGGATTCGCCCTGCCGTGCGACCGTATGGGGCCGCCTGGTGAGTGGGGTATCCTTATGATGAACTCCGAGCCTTTCCCCATGACACTCGAGGCCTCGACCTCGCCCATGTGCATGTCGATCACCTTTTTCACCAGGGCGAGGCCGAGCCCTGTCCCCTTGGCCTTCTTCGTGAAAAAGGGCTGGAAAATCCTCTCAAGATCGTCCCTGTCGATGCCACTGCCGGAATCTTGAATGCGGATCTCGGAGGCATCGCACACGAGGGTCTCTTTCTGTATCTGAAAGGTATGCCCGGCGATGAGGGAGGTCGTGATCAACAGGTCGCCCCCTTCGGGCATGGCGTCCAGGGCGTTCTCGATGATGTTCTCAAAGACCTGCCTGAGCTGAATCCCGTCGGCAACGACCATATCGGCCTGTGCATCATAGGTTGCCTCAACCTTAACCCCTTTCAGTCTGAAGGTTTCCTGGAGATTGAAGAGCAGGCCGTCGATGATGTTGCTGATGCGGTGAGGTCTTGGCCTGAGCTCGCCCGAGCGGGTCCACTCCAGGATCTGTGTGACAAACTTTTCCAGGTTGTCCACCCCGTGCTTCACCCCGTCGAGCTGCCGGCGATGGCGCTCGTCCAGGGCGAGCGAGCCTGAAAGCAGCTCGACTCCTGTCTTTATCTTCTGCAGGGGGTTGCGCACCTCATGGGCCACATGGGCGGACATCTCGCCCAGGATAGCCATCTTCCTTGACTGCTCCAGCTCTTTCTGCATCTGCTTGATCTCGGTTATGTCCATGATGGAGACAATGCTCTGTTTGGTACCGGGGATCATGCCGATGGTGAGGAAGGAGTCCCTCACCTTGCCTGACTTGTCCATGAAGCGGAACTCATACTGGGATGGAACATCCTTATCGCCAAGCCTTCTGGCCCTGTGGTATCCCTTCATGCGCTCTATATCATCCGGGTGGACCACGGCTGTCCACGGCATCTTACCTTCGATCTCTTCCTTCGTATACCCGCTTAGCTTCTCCAGCTGGTTGTTTGCAAAGGTGACCATGTAGTCCTCATCCAGGATCATCATGGCCGTTCCGGTATGCTCCACCGTTGCCCGATACTTGGCCTCGCTTGCACGAAGGGCCTTCTGGGCCTCCCTCTTCTGGGTGATATCCCTGATTACATTCTGGGTGGCCAGCCTTCCCTCGTAATCGATGACGGAAGGGGTGATCTCGAAGGCACGCCACTGGCCGTCCTTGCTCCGCAGCGCAATCTCATACTGCACCGGGACCTTCTCCCCCCGGATGCGCTTGGCATAGCGGGCCTCGATCATCAAGGAGAGCTCGGGCCTGACGATATCCTTCAGCCCCATGCCTGCCAGTTCTTCCTCGGAATAACCCAGCAGCTCCCTGAATGCGGGATTCGTGTACCTGAAGCAATGATCCTGATACACGAATATCCCGTCCTGGGTTTTTTCCACCAGCATGCGGTATTTCTGTTCCGACTCCCTAAGCTTGTCCTCGACCTTCTTCATGGGCCTGAGGTCCCGGAACACGCTGATGGCGGCAACGGGCCTGCCTTCGGAATAGAGGTAGGAAATGGACAGGGATATGGGGACGAGCGTTCCGTCCTTGTGATAGACCAGGGTTTCTTCACTCACGACCCACTGGGGATTTTCTTCCGTGCCTTTATCCAGAATCGCCAGGATGCGGTCGCGCTCTCCGGGCACCAGGAACTGGGTGATGTTTGTCCTGTGATTAAGCATGTTTTCCGCACTGTAGCCCGTTATCTCTTCGGCCGCCTTGTTGAAGATAAGAGCCCTTCCCTTCAGGTCGGAAGCGACAATGGCATCGGAGCTGCTCGCTATGAGCCCGGAAAGAAACTTGTTCGTGGACTCCAGGCTCTGTTCCATGCCCTTTCGCCGGGTGATATCCCTGGTGATGTTCAAGGTGGCGGGAATCCCTCCGGCCAACGTGATCCTGGAAGTGGACACGGAGATGATGCGCTCCTGGCCGGTTTTTGTTTTGATGATCACATCAAGCCGCCGGGGACGGACCTCCTGGCCTTTGGTCAGGGCAGTGTAGCGTTCCTCCATGAGGGCCGAGGAACTCTCGTGCAATACGTCCTTGAATCCCATCTTTTCGATGGATTCAGCGGAATACCCCAGCATGCGCTCAAAGGCCGGATTGACATAGTAAAACCGGTGTCCCTGATAGACAAAGATGCCTTCATAGGCCTCTTCCACCATGGTCTGGAAGATGGCCTTGGTGATCTTCTTTGCCGTTTGATGATGAGCGTCATGGGCATGCATACAGACATGAAAAATACACGATGAGGCCCGGTCTATCAATACAAAAGGAAGGCGTGCGGGCCCCCTGTGTCCCTGAAGACGATCAGGCCTTGAATTTGCCGAAGTCCTCGGGGTTCATCTTTTCAAGGATTTCCTTGAGCTTCTCCGTATCCTGCTCAAATCCCACCATGATTTTGCCGGCATTTGTCTTGGGATCGAGCCGGATGGCATCCTTGATCACATGGCCGGCAACGAAGATGGCGGACTTGGTCCTGAGCGCTATGGCTATGGCGTCCGAAGGCCTTGCATCGATGGTAAGGCGCGCGGTGCCGTGAACGATGGTGATGAGGGCATAGAAAACATTGTCCCTGATATCAACCACCTCTATCTTCTCGATCGTGGCTCCGATGGTCTCGATGAAGGACTTGAAGAGATCGTGGGTCATGGGCCTGGAATACTGTACCCCTTCCAGGGCCGATGCTATGGCGCTCGCCTCCATGATGCCGATCCAGATGGGGAGGATGAACTTGCCGTCGAGGTCCCTCAGCACCACGATGGGGGCATTATTGGTTGGATCAAGCGCAATGCCAGCCACCTTCATCTCTATAAAGCCCGACATGGGTGTATCCTCCATAAGGGATAGATTAAGACCATGGGTGGTATTAGTCAATACGCAAAAGGTCAGATTCCCGCGGTATCCGGCCTGATCACCCGATTCGGAAGACCCCCTTCATGAATCCATACTTGTCGCTAAAAACACTCAAAATCACCCCGGGCAGGCTTCTCCATTCCCGATGCCATGAGGTGCAGATTAAGCGATTATTTTTTCAGGGTATCATTTTTCTCAGATCACCGATGAGACCCTCCATATCATAGAATGCACGGTCCAGGGCAAACCCCGCCTTGCTCAGCCAGTGCTGAACCAGGAGAACGAGGGGTGCATCGATCCCGGAGGCCCCCATCAGCTCGAGCTTGTTCAGAATTTCCCCCTTTTCAATATCCATGACCTTCCTGCCTGAACTGATACCGATGAGGCGATCTGTAAACGAGAGGAAATCCTCCTGGTTGTGGGTAACGATGATCACGGTCGTATCTTCAAGGTCCGTTATCATACGCGTGAGCTCCCGCCTGCCGGCGGCGTCCAGGCCTGCCGTGGGCTCGTCCAGCATCAATACCTCGGGCTCTATCATGAGTGCGGATGCCAGGGCGAGTTTACGTTTCTCTCCCGAGCTCAGGCTGAAAGGCGAGGTCTTTTTCAGCCGGTCGAGATCGAGGCCGAAACCTTGGGCCATGCTTTGCGCCCTCTGTTCGATCTGCTCCTCAGCGGGCCTGAAAAAATTCCTCAAGGCAAAGGCCAGCTCGTCATATGCGGTCTCCTGGAAGAACTGCTCCTCAGGGAACTGGAACAGGACCCCCATACGCCTGCGCACCGAGGGAAGGCCCTTTTTCCCCGCGATCGTCCGCACGCTGAGTCCGTCATAGAGGATGTCACCCCTGGTGGGGAGCACGAGCGCATCGAGCAGCTGGAGCAAGGTGGTCTTCCCCGACCCTGCCGGACCTGCGATGAGGACCTTTTCGCCCTGTTCGATCCTCAGGTCCACATCCGCAAGGGCCCATTCATCACCCGGAACCTCATAGCAGTAGGACACCCCGACACACTCTATGACCATCTGGACTGAAAGGCCTCCTTCGCCTCACGCGCAGATAATACGTTTATGCATGATCCCTTCAGGAGGAGGCCTTTCCTGGCTATAGCCAGACCGAAGCACATGTCCTCAAGCCCGTCGAGACTGTGGGCGTCCGGTGTAATGACGACACGTCCTCCCCTGGAGGTGAACTCGGGCATCAGTCGCCAGTCCAGGTCGAGCCTCAAGGGATTTGCATTGAGCTCCAGCATGACCCCTTGTGCGGCCGCCTGGTTCATTACCGCATCCATGTCCACTTCATACGGCCGGCGTGCGAGCAGGACCCTGCCCGTGGGGTGGCCGAGCATGGTGGTGAAGGGATTGTGTATGGCCTTTATGATCCGCTGTGTCATGGATGCCCTGTCCATGTCCATGTGGGAATGTATGCTGGCAATGACGAAATCGAGCTGTTTCAGCACCTCAGGGGGGTAATCCAGGGAGCCGTCCGGCAGGATATCGGACTCTATGCCCTTGAAGACGGTGATCCCGTCAACACAGAGATTCAGCTCGTCTATTTCGTCGAGCTGCCGTCTCAGGTCTTTTATGCTCAACCCCCCTGCATAGTAGGCGCTCTTGCTGTGATCCGAAATACCGACCCAGGAATAACCCCGATCACGGGCGCCCTGCACCATATCACGAAGTGTTGCCCTGCCGTCGCTGTAGGTGGAGTGGACGTGGAGGAGACCTTTCAGGTCATCCCGGGTCACGAGTTCACGGACCCTGCCGCTCGATGCCAGATCGATCTCCAGAGCCCTCCCCTCCCTTGCCTCGGGTGGGAGGAACTGTAATCCGAAGAGGCCGTATATCTCCTCTTCGTCATTGACCGGCACCATCCGAGCGTCCCTGAAAACCCCTTCGCTGCTTATCCTGACAGAAGGAGCCCGCCCGAGACCGTTCAACAGCCCCACATGCTCATCCGAACCGGTGGTTGCAAACCATGCCGGAACCAGGAGCCTGCGGGGGGCCGTGTGGATCCTTACCGGAGGCTTGCCGGGACATGTCGCCACGAGTACGGACCCATCGCGTGCGAGCAACACATCCCTGATCGGGGCAAAACAGCGCGCAGCGGCATCAGGTTCACCCGGCACTTCTTCCAGGAGGATCTCGATGGCGGGGAGGATCTCCATGGACCTGCGGGAGGCGCCGGTAAGACGGGCCTGTATACCACTCTCACCAAGGAGTGAAATCACATCATCGGCAAAGCCCCATGCCCCATCGAGCAGGAACCACCCGCGGTAGGAAAGGACGTCATGAACGGAGCGCCGCAGCCTGGCAATTCCCTTTTCCGAGAAACCCTTCACCGATGACAGCCTGCCCGAGTCTATCGCCAGGAGCAGCTCATCGAGGGTCGATATGCCCAGTTCCATACAGAGGAGCTTCAGCCTCTTCATGCCGAGTCCCGGAACCTTTATCAGTTCGTCATAGCCTCTGGGCAGCCGTGCGCGCAGATCCTCCATGGCTGAAAAATCGTGATCCTTCGCAAAGGCCTTCAAGGTTGAGGCGATGGACGCCCCTATCCCCCTGATCCGGCTCATTTCGCCGCTGTCGATAAGTTCCTCCACAGGCTCCACCATTTCGGAGACGGCTCTTGCAGCCTTCTCGTAGGCCTTTGCCCTGAAGGGGTTGTCATCGAGAAACTCAAGGATTCGGGCCATCTCGAGCAGGAGATCGACCAAGGCGCCGTTATTCAAGGATCTCTCCTGAAAGGGTCTGTCCATCAGCATCTTTCAGGAGCACCCTCGCCATGCTGCCGGCCTCAACGCTCCCCTCCGCACGAACCGTGAGGTAGTTGGATGTCATACCGTGAAGGGTCCCTTTGCAGCTCCTGGTGACGAGTATCTCCTCGATGGCACCCTGCCTGGATCGGGCGAAGGCCTGTCTCTTTTCCTGAGACAACGCCCGCAAATGGGCCGACCTTTCCCTGACGACCGAATCATCCGGACGTCCGGGCAGCAATGCTGCCGCAGTGCCCCGTCTCGGGGAAAAGGGGAAGACGTGGAGGTAGGTTATATCAAGGTCCTCGATAAGGCTGAACGATTCTTCGAACATCTTATCATCCTCTCCGGGAAAACCCACGATGACGTCCATGCCGATTGCCGTTTCCGTCGAGGCATCCCTTATACGGCCTATGAGCGACCTGAAATACGATGCCGTGTACGGCCTGCCCATGGCGCGAAGGATCTGGTCGCATCCGTGCTGCAGCGGCAGGTGCAGGTGCTTGCAGATCCTCGGGTCCTCCGCGACCATGGAGATGAGGCTGTCCTCGACGGTCCACGGCTCAATGGAACTGATCCTGAGTCTCGGGACAGAGGTGTGGGAAAGCACCCTTTCCACAAGACGGCAAAGGCCACCATCGTAAAGGCCGATGTTGATCCCGGTAAGCACCACCTCATGATAACCCCTGCCATGCAGGGCCTTCACCTCGGTGATGACCTCCTGCCAGGGTCTGCTCACGGGCCTTCCCCTGGCAAAGGGGACAATGCAGTACGTGCAGTACCTGTCACATCCCTGCTGGACCTTCACGAAGGCCCGGTGGTGTTCTCCGAACCCGGTGATAATCGATGGGAGATCCACCTGGAGTATCTCCGGGAGATGGTCCGGCCTGGCGATCTCGATATCATCCGAGACATCGTGGACACTTTTGGCGTCCACGACCACCTGACAACCGGTTACGATCACCCTTGACCCGTTGCGCAACGCCCTGCGGATGACCCTGCGGGCCTCTGCATCGGACTTGTGGGTAATAGTGCAGGTATTGATGATGTAGCACTGGGCCCCCGGCTCGAAAAACGGCTGCTCCGTATGGCCTGCCGTTATAAGCCCCTGGCGGATCCGCTGACTTTCATACTGATTGACCTTGCACCCCAGGGTGAAAATGGCAAATCTCATAGCCTTTAGAGGAATACTATGCACCCGTATGGGTGTCAATCATGAGGATTTCTGGGTTTTTTAGCCGGAGGGGTGAGGATTTTCTTCAACTCCTCCATGAAGTCTTCGGATGCATTGAGCAATTTGACACCCGTTTCCATGCGCCCCGTGTCATCCGGGATAGACCACATGGCCTTCCCGCGGGCCTTCTTCCCTGCCAGGTCTATCCTCACCTCGTGGTCGATGGTGACTTTTTCGCTCGTCTCCAGGAGGAGCCCGGCATCATCCGCATTCAAGAGATCTCCCGCCTCGGGTCCCGTGCCGAGGTCATAGACGACGGGCGTATGGACACGGTGTTTCCGCAGCTTCGCCTGCTGTTTGAGGGCGTCCCTGTTGCCCATGCTCCTGAGCTGGGAGTCCATATTATAGATGGCGTTGAAATACCTGGTCCTCTGGTCTATCTTTGCCACCTTGGTCAAATCTTTCAGCAGGGCCTTTCTCTGGCGGTTCATGGTTTCTATGAGGTGGGTGTATGCCGCCTCGAACTCACGGTTACCCTTATTGATGAGATAGCTGTTTATCATGGAAGGAAGCTTTTTCTTAACCTGCGATTCGAATTCCTTCAGCGCGACCTCGAATTCCTCTCTCGTCATTGACAGAACATAACCCAATGATAGACTAAATGCAAACCCCTCATTCGGCCGCACCGCTTATTCAAGTCCTCTGCATGACTCAGGGCACATACCGGAGATCCCTGCATGACTTCATTCCCTTTTCGGAGAAGTGCTCCATATTTTAGGCCCATCCCACTAAAGCGTACTTGGACTTATGTATGGCATGGAATCATGCGGATTCGAAGTATTTCAGTACGCACTATTCCAGGCGAAAGAGTCGACCCGTACAAATCATGCATCTCGCCCATTAGCGAGATATACAGCGCACATGGGCGAGATGCATGATTTGTACGGGCCAATTTTTCTGGTCTCACTGGAGTGCTGCCATGAATTATACACGGGGCTCTATCTTTACTGCCCTACTATTCTTAGTGTATGGTAGCAGATATGGATGTTATGAAGGTCTTGGTATGTACCTCAGAGGTCACCCCCTATGCAAAGACAGGGGGTCTTGCGGATGTTAGCGCGGCCTTACCTTCCGAGCTCAACCGGCAGGGTGTCGACTGCAGGGTGGTCATGCCCCTGTACCGCGAGGTCATGAACATGGGGCTCGATATGAAACCTTATGGAGATATTGCCGTTCTCACGGGCAGCGGGATCTCCGAGGCGAAGATCTTCTCTCACGGCACGACCTTTTTCATAGCCCATCCGCTTTTCTCCGACAGGACCGGGTTGTATTCCTATGCAGGCCATGACTACCCCGACAACCTGGAACGGTTCTCCTTTTTCTCGCGTGCCTGCGTGGAGATGATCAGGCTCATGGGTGACGTGGATATCGTTCATTGCAATGACTGGCAGACAGCTCTGGTTCTGGCCTATTTGAAAGATGCCGGGATCGAGAATGTCGGCAGCCTGTTCACCATACACAACCTCGCATACCAGGGCCTTTTCGATGCCATACTCTGGTCCATGCTCTTCCTTCCGCACGAGTACTTCCACCCCGATTTCATGGAGTATTACGGCAGAATCAATATCATGAAGGCCGGGCTTGTATTTGCGGATGCAGTGAATACCGTAAGCCCCACCTATGCCCGGGAGATACAGACGAGCGAGTTCGGAAGCGGTCTTGAGGGGCTCCTCAAGGCCATATCTTACAAGCTCTCGGGTATCGCCAACGGCATAGATACCGACATCTGGAACCCTGCAGGCGACACGCTCATCGCCTCGGGCTATTCCAAAGATGACATGAGCGGCAAGGCCTTGTGCAAGCGGTCTCTGCAGGAGATGTTCTCCCTTGATCCCGGCCAAGGGCCGGTATTCGGCCTCATCAGCCGCCTCGTGGAGCAGAAAGGGATCGACTGCGTCCTGGACGCCATACCCGAAATGGTATCCATGGGCGCCAGGATCGTCATCCTGGGAAACGGCAATCCGGCCTTTGAAAGGAGGCTGAAGGAGCTTACCGGGGAATATAAGGGCCGGGTCGGCATCTTCATCGGGTTCGACGAGACCAAGGCCCATGCAATCGAGGCGGGTTCGGACTTCTTCCTTATGCCTTCAAGGTTCGAGCCATGCGGCCTGAACCAGATGATCAGCATGCGATACGGGACCATACCCATAGTTACCGGAGTGGGGGGGTTGAGGGATACGGTTACGGCACTGGGCGAGGGGGAGAGACCAAACGGCCTTCGTGTCGCCTACCCCAGCACCGGGGCCCTTATCGATGCGGCATCTCAGGCATGCTCCCTCTTCTCCGCCGGCAATGGCACCCTTAATGCTATGATAAGCAATGCAATGGAACAGGACGTGAGCTGGGCAAAGCCCGCCCAGGAGTATTCTATCATCTATCGTAATCTTAAAGATTTCAAAGAAAGATCGAGATAATCAGAGCTCATATGTTTTCTACAATTTGTAGATAAAACTACAAGAACCAGGAGCTACCATAGTCCCGAACAGGTACCACCAGATGCCCTGAATGTCGCAATCTGCTATTTATCTATTTGTTATTATTTGTTATTTTATCCTTCACACAAAATTAACACGGGCCACCTATAACCGGGGTGTTTCACCTTTGACCTTTTTTCTCACTCGAATCATTATGGCCACTGTTAAATCTGAAGTCTCTCTATGGGGGTTTTTTTGTGAATCACTTTGCAATTATTAAGGAATCTATTCTCTCTCAATCGCATGCGGCATCGGACAGGGCTCTCATCGACCAGTTGGAGATGTGTGAAGAGGACGGCACTTTTTTCGTACGCTGTCCAAATGTCTTTGCCCAGAGGCATATATCAAGGGTCTATAAAGACCTTATCATCTCATGTGTGAGGTCCTGCCTCGACAGACCCGTTGATGTTGAATTTTGCGTGCATGCCCCGGACAAGAATCAGACCAGGATGCAGCAGCAAGATGAATTTCATCCCACCCAGATGAGCCTGCCGGCGCACCTGCCGACTCCGGCATCTTCAGGGCTGAATTCGCACTTCACCTTTGACGAGTTTGTCGTGGGCAGATGCAACGCCTTTGCGTATGAAGCGGCCCTTGCGGTATCAGAAGGGGATCTTAGGCGGTATAATCCTCTGTACTTTTATTCCGATGTGGGCCTTGGCAAAAGCCATATCTCCCATGCCATAGGCAACAAGGTGGTTTCATTAAAGAACGGTACCAGCGTGCGGTACACCACGGCCAGAGATTTCACGCAGGATTATGTCCACTCGGTCAGAAATAACTGCCTGGACTCCTTCAAGAGTTCATACCGCAGCAACAGCATGGATATCTTTTTCATCGACGATGTCCACCTCTTCAAGAACAAGGAGAAGACCCAGGTGGAATTGTGCCACGTTCTCGATGACCTCATCAGCGCAGGCAAGCAGGTGATCCTCTCGGGATTCCGCCCGCCCACCTCCATACCGCAGATTGACAAGGGACTTCGGTCACGGTTGTCTTCAGGGCTTGTCATCGACATCAAACGCCCTGACAAGGCGACTCGGGCCAACATCGTCCGCCACAAGGCAAAAAAGAACGGGGTCAGCATGCCCGACGAGGTAGTGGATTTCGTCAGCAACACCGTCCACACCAGCATAAGGGATCTGGAAAGTGCGGTGATGACTATTGCCGCCATGAGCTCGCTCATGAAGCGAACCATCGGCATTGAGCTCGCCCAGGAACTTCTGGAAGGAACGCTGGAGAAACAGCAGCGGATAAACATCCCGTACATCCTCGATTTCATCTCCAAGAATTTTTCCATCCCCAAAGAGAAGATCGTATCCCCCTCCCGGAAAAAGGACATCGTGTATCCGCGCCAGGTGGCAATCTTCCTGTGCCGCCGCTATACGGAGGAACCCCTCCAGATCATCGGCGAGGCATTCTCCCGGAAGCACTCCTCCATCATCCATTCCCTGGAGACGATAGAGTCCCAGTACACCCAGAATCTCAAGGTGAAGCGGGAGATTGATTTTCTTATTGAGAAGCTCGACAGCGAATGCGCCTGATGTCTTCCCGACCATGGGTATGGAGCCGGCCCGGGGTTTGAGTCGGTGGCAAAAGGTCCATGAGTTGAGCGACCCTGACTATGCACACATGAATCATAAGGCACTCGTTTATGCTTTTTTCCAGGATTTCCGCAGGGGCCTTGTCGGTCATCCACCCTACAGGCCCACAGCCTCCCTGCTCGCGTCCCGGAAGTTGTCCACCCCGGTGAAGAACTCCCTCATCATGATGACCCAGTAGTAGCGCCCGCGATCCGTGAGATACATCTGCCCCGGGGTTATCCGCAGTGCGCCGGCCATGATGAAGAAGAGCAACTCCGGACCGATCAGCCTCCATGCGGAACAACCGAATCGTTCCCTGAATGATGCGAAGTCGAGCTTGAGCCCGAAAAGATTCATCAGGAAATAATACCTGGCCATTTCATGGCGCGAGAAGCCCTTGGAGTGCCTGATGGGAAACCTGCCTGCCTGTATCGACCTCACATATTCATGGAGTGAAAAGGTGTTTGCATAGATGGCCCCATTCACCAGACCGAAAGCCCCGCTGCCCGCACCCACATACTCCTGTCCGCCCACCACATACTCATCGATCATGGAAGACCCGCCTTTGGAAAAGCACCAGGCGGAATTGGGATTATACATGGGCTCCAGGGCGGATATGATCCTTTCATAAAAAAACCTTTCTCTGCCGGGGTCGACCTCCCCCATGATGCCTGCCATCTTCCTCCTTGTGGCCTGAGATATCATAAGGGGATAAAAGGTAATCTGGTCCGGGAGTATCCGCAGAAGCGCATCAAGGTCGTGCTCGAGCATGGATGTGTCCTGGAGGGGAAAGTTGTAGATCATATCAACGTTCAAGGTCTCCACCGAACCGAGGGCATCCGCAATCCTTCCGGCCAGGGCATCGCCGCTGCCGTACTTCTCATATCTCCCGATCGCCCTGAGCACCACATCGGAAAAACTCTGGATCCCCACCGACACCCTTCTCACCCCTTCACCGGCCAGGGCCGTCAAAACGGCTTTATCGAGCCGGTCCGGGTTGGTCTCAACAGATATCTCCCCTGGTGAAAACAAGGTGTTCATGAGCCTTATGGTATCAAAGAGTTCATCCATTAATATTGTCGGGGTTCCCCCGCCCATATAAACGGACGAAAATCGAAAGCCCTTGTCCGCATACATCTGCAACTCGAGCCTCAAGGCCTTGTAGTAATCCCTCGCCGCATACTCTTCGAAGGGATACCGGTGAAAAGAGCAGTACGGGCATAACTGTGTGCAGAAGGGGATATGGATGTATAGATGAAGAGGACTGGAGGGGGCCTCGGGGACAAATGCATCCGACCCGTCGTCAAAGGCAAAACATCCCTTTGCATTCCTGCGGACAAACCATGCTATGAAGTCGTCAATTAACACGTCTCTCACCTGAACTGCCTGATAAGGTATACGATCAGGCTTATGAAGATGCTTATGAGTATGGATGAGGTGACGGGAAAATAGAGATTGAAACCAGGCCTTGCGATCCGTATATCTCCGGGAAGTTTTCCCAGCCATGACAAGTTTCCGCCCATACTGAAAAAGACGCCAAGGATGATCAGGACGATCCCGGCGAAGATGATTGGTATCCCAAGCTGCCTCATGGTATGAGCCTATACACCACAACATGCCGGGCGGCAAGCCAGGGCTTTCTTTCTCAAGCGATACTCTCCGTGCGACAAACCTTGCCCGAAGGATGTTTTCGTGATATCGCTACGCCATTATTACTCATGTGTTTTTTTTGGGGTGGATAGCCGTGGCAATTCTCTATGTTCTTATGGTTGGGATGTCTCATGACCATGCAATGTCTTTGACGACCCTCCCTGATAAAAAGGCCATCCCTTCAGAAACCATGCAAGGGATCGTCAGGGCATGATCCCTGTCAGAGATACAAGCGCTCCCCGAGGTTTTGCACCGGCTACCGCCTGCATCATCATATTGAATCTGGCCATGTTCCTGCAGGAGATCCGGCTCGGCGAACAGATATTCCATATGTTCCGTGCAAGCCCTGCCGATATTGCCGCATACCTTATCATGGGCACGTCAGATTTTTTGAAGATACATCTGTCCATACTCGCCTCGGGATTCATCCACATAGGCTACATCCACCTCATTGGTAATTGTATCTTCCTGTCCGTATTCGGTCCGCCTCTGGAAAAGAACCTGGGAATCATCCGCTTCATATTTTTCTATCTCAGTGCCGTGTTCGTGGCCTTCTACGCACATGCACTCGTCAATCCCCACTCGTCTGTCCCTGTCGTGGGGGCATCAGGCGCCATCGCCGCCGTCATGGGGGCATATCTTATCCTGAACCCCAGGGGACGCATCCTTACCCTGATACCATTGATACTTCTCCTTGAAATCATCGAAGTACCTTCCATCATATTCATCCTCATATGGTTTATCCTCCAGGGTATACAAGGATATCTCAGCATGCATTCCCATAGCTCGGTCGCATGGTTTTCCCATATCGGGGGGTTTCTTATGGGCATATCTGTCGGGATCCACCATCGGTTTTCACACTGATCTCAACTGGTATGAATAAAGGCCTGACAATGCCCTGCAGGATGGAAACACCCATTACGACAATGTAATCTGAAACAGCCTTTTTCCATGCGAAGAGCACGGGCTGTTACCAATTTGATATTTATCTAAAGATTCACTTTCCCCTTCCCGATAGATAGGCTATGCATAGGGAAGAACTGATTTTTAATGCGATTCCTTTACAAATGGAGTATAGAAAGGACAATGACGGTAACGCATTCCTTAACTTATGGCCTTGTTCTCGTTATAGCGTTACTGCTCGTATTCACTCTTCCCGGGGAAAAGGGAATCATCCGGGGCTACCAGCTTCATCGAGAACTCACTGCGCTGAAAGGCCGTACCGCAGCACTCAAGCAGGAGAACGCGGTCCTCACCAAGGATGCTACCATGCTCAGGGACAATATGTCCTACATCGAGCATGTGATTGTAAAGGAGTTGAACCTGGTAAGATCCGGAGATACCATCGTAGTGTTCAAAAAGAAAAAGTCTTGATCGCGGGGTGGTGTGATGTTTTTTGAAAAAAATCTGCTTGGCTTGGACATCGGCTCACAATCCATCAAGTTGGTGGATATAGCCAAGACACGGAGCGGTTACCAGCTTAAAGCCTTAGGGCTTGGCCTGATCCCTGCCGAGTGTATCGTGGACAAGGATATCATGGACTCTGAGACGGTTGTGGACACCATCAAGAACCTCAGGGAAAACCTGAAGGTTCGCTCCCGTGGTGCGGCGACTGCCATATCAGGTCATTCCGTCATCGTAAAGAAGGCCGAATTGCCGCTCCAGAGCGAGGCTGAACTCAGACAGACCCTCCCTATCGAAGCGGAGCAGTATATTCCCTTTGATATTAATGATGTCTATTTCGACTCATACATCCTCGGTGAAAGCCTGGAGCGCACCGACATGATGGATGTGCTCATTGTTGCGGCCAAGAAAGAACTGGTTGATGACTACTCCTCGGCCGTAAAGAATGCGGGATTGAAACCCATGCTTATGGACATCGACGTCTTCTCGCTCGAGACCATGTATGAGGTGAACTACCCGGATGCGGCCGAGTCCATCGTGGCACTTGTGAATGCCGGCGCCTCCATGATCAACATCAATGTAATAAAAGACGGAATGTCCATCTTCGCCCGGGATATCTCCATGGGGGGAAGGCAGCTAACGGAAAGGATTCAGCGCGAATTCGGCGTAAGTTACGAACGGGCTGAAAATATTAAAACCGGGGCAAACATAGAAGGGATTGATCTCGAGAAGATAAACTATATCTTTAAGATGGCATCGGAAACCTATGTTCAGGAGATCAGGCGGACCTTGGACTTTTTCCTGTCCACCATGGTCAATGAAAATATAGAGAAGATATATATGAGCGGAGGGTCCAGCAAGATACCCGGCCTCGTCAGACTATTGGAGAAACAAATGGAGATCCCTGTTGAAATCATCAACCCATTCAATAATATCAAATGGGACGACAGGGTATTTGATCCGGAATATATGGCCTATATCGCGCCACAGATGGCCGTGGCTGTGGGCCTTGCATTAAGGAGGGCCGACTATAAATGGTAAGGATAAATCTATTACCCATCCGTCTGGAACTCAGGAAAAAAGCCATGGTGGAGCATGTTGTCCTCATAGGACTGTGCGTCCTTCTCACCCTCATATTTGTATGGTTTCTCCAGGCCTCTGTAATTTCCCAGAGGGAATCCCTTATACGAGAAGTGGCAACAACCAAGTTGGAGATAAAAAAACTCACCGCTGAAGCCGGAGAGATTGAGAAGTTCAAGCAGCAGAAACAGGAACTGGAGCAAAAGCTCGATGTGATAAGGGATCTCAACGCCAAAAAGACCGGCCCGGTGGAAGTCCTGGATGAGCTCAGCACGATCATACCCGAGAAGGCATGGCTCATCTCCCTCAGTAATATCGGCGACAACATGGTGCTTGATGGTCAGGCGATCGATAATACTACCATCGCCACCTTTATGAAACAGCTACAATCGTCCAAACATTTTGATAACGTAACCCTTGTCCTCTCTCAGCAGGAGGGGGGAAGGCAGAAATTCACCATCACATGCAAGATTAAATTGTCGGCCTGAGGTGGGTTATGAACATAATTGACATACTCTTACGACAGAAACCGATCATTAAGGTACTAATCCTTGTGGTTATTATCGGTGCGATCATCGGCATCTACTGGCAGTTTTTCTATAGACCGGTACTCGCTGAGATCAGGACAATAGAACCTGAATTGAACCAGCTCAAGAGTGAGCTTGCCGCTAAAAAGGTAATCGTGAAGGAAAAGGCGAGATATCTTGCAGAGCTCGAGGAAACAAGGGCCAAGCTGTACATCGCCCTGAAGCAGCTCCCCGACAAGAGCGAGATCCCGACCCTGCTGGAGAATGTATCGTCCCTTGGGACTGCCGCCGGCCTGCAGTTCAATCTTTTCCAGCCAAAGCCGGAAGTCGTCAAAAACTTCTATGCCGAGATCCCGGTGGATATCAAGATCGAAGGCAAATATCGGGATATCATCACCTTCTTCAACAATGTATCAAAGATGCCTCGGATAGTGAACATCCTGGATATTACTACGGGCACTCCCAAAAAGGATCCCTCAGGCGGAACCAAGGTTACCACATCATGCAAGGCCGTCACCTACAAGTTTATTGAAGGGGCAAAGGCCGAGCCGACTGGTGCGGACACAAGCCAAGGGACAGCACAAAAACCAGCTGTGGCCGAGCCGGCAAAAGGAGGGAACTAATGAATAGACTTATCTATTCTCTCCTTATCATCGGGTTGACAGGGGCTCTCCTGGCGAGCGCAGGGTGCAAACAGCCCTCCCAGGCGCCGCAGGCAACGCCGCAGGCAACCCAGAAAAAGACGGAAGTGGTTAAGCCGGTGCTTGCCCAAGAAGAAGAGAAGAAGGCCGAATATCAGGTAGTCGGGGTGCGGGATCCTTTCCAGCCTTTCGCAGGTATCTCCCCCGGCGATGCGGGCACGGGTCCTGATGCACTGCAGCGGCTCTCTATTTCCCAGGTTTACCTCGTAGGGGTAATCCAGAGCAAAAAGAATCGCGCTCTTATCCAGGACTCGTCAGGAATGGGATTCATCATCACCGAAGGAACTCTCATCGGCGAGAATAATGGAATTGTCACACAAGTTTCCAAAGACGGCGTAACGATAAAACAACATTTCAAAGACTATATGGGTCGCGTGACCACCCGAGAAGTTGTATTGGCTCTCAAGAAGGAAGAGGGGGTAAAGTAACATGAAGAAGCATACCATCCTATTATTCATGATCGGCTTACTGGCTATGCCGTTCTCTGCATCCGGATTGACCATTAAAAGCGTGGACTTCATGAATGTCGAGAATAAATCAAGGCTCCAGATAGGCCTTGACGGACAGGCCTCCTACGACGTGAACAGGGAAGGGAATAATGTGGTGCTCCGGGTAAACAGGGCAAAAATCCCGAACCACCTTGCCAGACCATATATCACTTCCGAGTTTGCGACGGCTATCCGGGAAATCCTGCCCAGGCAGGACAAAGAGGACGTGGTCTTCGACATCACCATGAAGCAGGTGACCCCCTATTTCGTGTCCCAGGACAAAAAGATCCTCTATATGGATTTCGATATTCCCGAGGAGATCAAAGACAAGGTCCAGCCGGTTAAGAGCGTTGCCCTGAACACATCAGCGGCTTCAGTACAATATCCGGACGACTCCGATTCACAGAAGCCATACATCAAGGGTCTTTCGCAGGAACCCCAGTTCCAGAGCAATATCATCAACACGGACACCTCTCCAAAATACAAGGGAGAAAAGATAACCCTGGATTTCCAGAATGCGGACATACACAATATCTTAAGGATAATCGCAGATGTCAGCGGACTCAATATCGTTACCTCGGACGATGTGAAGGGAACCGTAACCATCAGGCTCAAGGATGTACCCTGGGATCAGGCGCTAGATGTTGTCCTAGAAAGCAAGGACCTCGACAAGATGGCCATAGGAAACGTTGTGCGGGTAGCACCGGCAAAAATCATCAAAGATGCACAGGACAGGCAGTTGGCCTCCAAAAAGACCATGGAGCAGCTCGAACCGTTGATCACCTCTGTGATCCCTGTGAACTTTGCAAAGGCATCGGAAATCTCGACCGTCATCAAAGGCAAAGAAGTGGGCCTTATAACCGAGCGGGGGAGTATCACCGCTGAAAACAGGACGAATGTTCTCATTGTCAAAGATATCCAGAAAAATGTCGACGATATCAACGCCATGGTGAAGCGGCTGGACAAGCCGACACCTCAGGTTCTCATATCGGCAAGGATTGTCCAGGCAGACAGCGAGTTTACCAGGGGTCTCGGGGTCCAGTGGGGTGGCTCGACTAGGAACCAGTCCGGCAAATACCTTTTCGGTCTGTCGGGCACCAATACCGGCACGACGGTGAACCCCTTTGACACCTCCGTAACGCCCGGATCCGGCGCCAACTGGTCATCAAGTCTGGTTCCAACCCCGTCCATGGCAGTGAATTTTCCGCAAAACCAGGCCGCAGGATTTGGCGTTTCCGTCGGCAGGCTTGGTTCAACAGCCGTGGCACTTGATCTGCGGCTCGACATCGGAGAAACTACAGGCAGTGTCAATGTATTATCCAGACCCAAGGTGATAACTATGGACAATAAGAAGGCCATAATCAAACAGGGTGAAAAGTATCCCTATGTTGTCCGTAACCAGGAAGGACAGCTTTCCACAGAGCTCAAGGATATCAATCTTGTACTTGAGGTTACTCCACGTATCGCGTTCGACGGGAGCGTGAACATGGAGGTTAATGTGAAAAGAGATTCTCTGGGAGCCATCACAAACTCTCTGGGCGACCCATCGATAGCAAATCGTGAAGCAATTACGGAAGTGCTCGTCAGGAACGGCGAGACGACTGTTATCGGTGGCATCATCGAGGAAGAGGAACGCGATAATGTTCAAAAGGTTCCCGGTCTGGGCGATCTCCCTGTAATTGGCTATCTCTTCAAGGGATCGACGAAGTCAAAGACAAAAAAGGAACTCCTTATATTCATTACACCCCAGATTGTCGAGCCTCTTGGCCTGACCAGTAATTGATACTATCCCCAGGACTGGGCACTCAAGGAAATACTTTGTCCCTGCACAATCCGTGCAGGGACTTTCCATTTTTTAAATCTTGCCATGATAGAACAACTATCTTAAACCAATGAACAGTACGGCAGTCTATTCAGGACAAAATAGTATAAGTCCTTATTTCCGACAATACGCAATTGACATACACCTCTCAGAGTTACTATATGTTTTCTATCTACCCGGAGGTTTGATACACATGGCACGAATGACACGAAAAGACCTGCTCAATACACCAGATGAGTTCGTTACGACTACAAACAGCGCCCTTGTCTGGATAAAAGAGCACCCACAGCAATTCATCATCGGTATAGTCGTCTTTGTCTGCATCCTGGCCGGAGGGTTCGGGGTGTACTACTGGAAGACCAACAGGGAATTTGATGGCATGAATGCATACATGAAGGCTGCCAATAATTCCCAGATGTCTCTCCAGGTCGCCCAGGAATACTCGGATACAAAGGCCGGAAAACTCGCAAAGTTAAGGCTGGCACGCATGTCCCTTGAACAAGGCAACCAGAAGATGGCCCTCTCGTACGCTGACGAGTTCATGAATAAATGGACCCGTAAAGATGTATACCATTGGCAGGCCAATATTATCATTGCAAGCGCTTATATAAACCAGAAAGAATATGCCAAGGCATTACCCATACTCAATGCATGCATAGAGAACGCATCCAGCGAGCTTAAGGATCAGGCCCTTTTCCTGAAGGCGAATGCATCCATAGGCCTGGGCAAAACCGATGAGGCGAGAAAATCTCTGAATGCCGTTTCCGAGAACTATTCCGAGATGGCCAAAACCCTCCTGGCCTCACTGGGCTCTTCCCCCTCAGCAAAGCAGACCCCCAACCAGTGAGACCGGCATGAACTCAAATACCAGCATGATGAAAACGGTGGCGCTGTGGGTGGTCATTGCCCTTATCGGGGTAATGCTCTTTCACCTTTTCAATCAGCCCGCCAAACAGACAGCAACCATGTCCTTCAGTGAATTCCTCAATGTCCTGGATAAAGGAGAGGTGAAAGAAGTAACGATCCAGGGCAATGAGATCAAGGGCATCCTGACAAGCGGGAAGGTCTTCGACAGCTACTCTCCGGATGACCCCAGGCTTGTAGAACGTCTGACGGCAAAGAATGTCTCCATCATTGCAAAGCCAAAGGATGAATCACCCTGGTACTTCTCTGCTCTCATCTCCTGGATACCCATGCTGCTCCTCATAGGTGTCTGGGTTCTGTTCATGAGGCAGATGCAGACCGGAGGAACCAAGGCCATGAGCTTCGGCAGGAGCAAGGCAAGGCTCATGACCCAGGACAAAATGAAGGTAACCTTCGCCGATGTGGCGGGTGTTGATGAAGCGAAAGAAGAATTGGAGGAGATTATTGAATTCCTCAAGGAACCCAAGCGGTTTACATCACTGGGAGGGCGAATACCCAAGGGCGTATTGCTCCTGGGCCCCCCGGGCACCGGAAAGACCCTGCTGGCTAAGGCCGTCGCAGGTGAGGCAGGTGTACCATTCTTCAGCATGTCCGGCTCGGACTTCGTTGAGATGTTCGTAGGCGTAGGGGCCTCCCGCGTACGGGACCTTTTCGCCCAGGGCAAACAGCACGCGCCGTGCATCATCTTCATAGACGAGATCGATGCCGTAGGCAGGCACAGGGGTGCAGGGCTCGGTGGCGGCCATGATGAACGGGAACAGACCCTGAACCAGCTCCTCGTGGAAATGGACGGCTTTGAATCCAACGAGGGCGTCATCCTCATGGCTGCAACCAACCGTCCGGATGTTCTGGACCCGGCGCTTCTCAGGCCCGGGAGATTCGACCGCCAGGTGGTGGTGGCAAGCCCCGACGTGAAGGGAAGAGAAGGCATACTCAAGGTCCACAGCAGGAACATCCCCCTTTCCGATGACGTCAACATGGCCACCCTTGCCAAGGCCACACCGGGGTTTTCAGGGGCGGACCTGTCCAATCTCGTGAACGAGGCAGCGCTGCTGGCAGCCCGTAAAAAGCGCACAAAGGTAATGATGGACGACATGGAGATGGCCAAGGACAAGGTCCTTATGGGTGTGGAACGCAAAAGCATGGTCATCTCCGAAGAGGAAAAAAAGACCACGGCCTACCATGAGGCCGGACATGCCCTAGTGGCGAAAAAACTGCCGAATGCGGATCCGGTATATAAGGTGAGCATCATCCCCAGGGGACGTGCCATGGGCATCACCCAGCAATTGCCCATTGATGACAGGCACACCTACAGCAAGGAATTCCTGTTGGCCACCATATCTGTCCTCATGGGGGGCAGGGTGGCGGAAGAGCTGGTCCTCGGGTGTCTGACCACCGGTGCGGGCAACGATATCGAGCGGGCAACGGATATGGCCAGGCATATGGTAACGGAATGGGGCATGAGTTCCCTGGGGCCCTTGAGTTTCGGTAAGGTCGAGCAGGAAATGTTCCTTGGCAGGGAGATCTCCAAACGGGTGGATTACAGCGAGCTGACTGCCCAGAAGATCGATGAGGAAGTGAAAACGATCGTTATGGACTGCTATTCCAAGACCAGATCCATTGTCGAGGGCAACCTCGACATCCTTCACAAGATCGCCCAGACCCTTCTGGAAAAAGAGGTCATCGATGGTTCGGAGATCGACAAGATCGTCCAGGATGGGGCTGCCTCAAGCTAGGCTGCTCCGCAATGCCGACAAGGACATCCTCCTCGGTTGCGGAGTGGACCCGGCCTCCCTTGAATATCTCGTACCCAAGCTAAGCCATGTAAATCTCCTGGTGAAGGGGGTAAGGCTTTATGCGGCCAACATACTCAAGCAGAGCATGCTCTCCATCGGCGGTGATGTCGCAGTCCACAGGCAGGTGATATCCGGCAAGGCGGAAACATCGGATTGTGTCATCATGGGCGACCTGCGGCACTACAGACTCCTCCTGGATAAGCTGAAAATCCAGCCCGGTCTGGATCAATTGGCCGCGTGCATCGCTGAACAGGTGTTCCCGGGTAAATACCAGCTGAGACTCGATCTGTGCAGTACCATGAAGGAATGGAACGAACTCCCGGTTGTGATGGGCATTCTGAACGTGACCCCCGATTCCTTCTCCGACGGCGGAAAATATCTCGATCCTGAACCGGCCCTTCAGCACGCGAGGGAGATGGTTAATCAGGGTGCCGATATCATCGATGTCGGCGGTGAATCGTCCCGCCCCGGATCAACGGGCACGACCGCTGCAGAAGAGATTTCTAGGACAGCGCCCATCATCAAGGAACTGTCCTCATCTCTGGACATCCCCATCAGTATCGATACCACCAAGGCGGAAGTGGCCAGGGCAGCCCTGCATGCAGGGGCCACCATAATCAATGATATCAGCGCCCTCAGGGGTGATCCCGCCATGATGGAAGTGGCACGCGAGAGCGGCTGCGCCGTCATTCTCATGCATATGCGGGGCACACCGACAACCATGCAGAACGATACCGCCTATGAAGACGTCATCGGTGAGATCTATGCATTTCTCGATGAGCGTATTGAGGCATGCCTTGCGTCGGGGATCTCTGCTGAGTCCCTCGTCGTGGACCCGGGGATCGGCTTCGGGAAAGACCTCCGGGGAAACCTCTCCATCCTGAACCATATTTGCGAATTCAGCTCTCTTGGAATTCCCCTCATGGTGGGGCACTCGAGAAAGTCTTTTATCGGCAAGATCCTCGAGAGTGATGCCGGCCAGCGTGAAGAAGGTACGGATGCGATTACCGCATGGGCAACCCTGATGGGAGTGGATATGGTGCGCGTACACAGTTGTCTGCATGCCTGCAGGGTAAGATCGACAATCCGATCTGTTATGGGGGCCTGAGTGATAATAGGCATCGGCATTGATATTGTCGATATTTCGCGCATAGGCTCCCTCATAGAAAAGTATGGCAGACGGTTCACCGAGAGGGTCTTCTCCAGAGATGAAATCAATCATTGCATGGAGAGATATGATTATGCAGCATGTTTTGCCGGGAGGTTTGCCGTAAAGGAGGCGGCCATCAAGGCACTTTCTGCAGGAAGATCCTCGGGCATCGCATTGAAGGATATCTCCGTGGATATGACCGTCGGCGCTCCGCAGCTACAGCTGAAAGGCAAAGCCCATGACCTCCTGGTTAAATCGGGGATGACAAAGCACCATATAAGCATATCCCACGACAAGGGCTGTGCCGTGGCGGTTGTTATTCTGGAGAGCATATGATGTTTGAGTTCACATCCAACTCACCGGAGAGAACGGTTTCTTTCGGACGATCCATAGGTTCCCGCCTCCTGGGGGGAGAAATTATACTGCTGAATGGAGATTTGGGTGCGGGAAAGACCCTTCTCACCAAGGGCATTGTAAAAGGCATGGACCCTGATGCCCTGACAACCGTGGTCAGCCCGAGCTTTACCCTGGTGAACCTGTACAACGCAAGGCTTGACATAATCCATGTAGATCTCTATAGGCTAGACTCTGAAGAGATCGGGAATCTGGGCCTTGAAGATTACATGGACATGGAGCATGTCATTATTGTCGAATGGGCTGAGAGGGCTTGCGGCTTTTTTACGGGAACAATCGTGAATATCACCATCGACCATGCCGGGGACTGCAGAAGAAAGATAACCATTTCCTCTGAATTGCCATGGATTAAAGATCTCGGGGACCGGTGAGGTTTTTGCCTGTTATGGAGAAGAGCCAAGAGGGCGTGCCTTCTAAAAGAATATTATCAACTATTCCAGAGGGGTGATCCAATATGGGGATAATCGTACAGAAGTATGGAGGCACTTCAGTTGGATCACTGGAAAAGATAAAGTTCGTTGCCGGCAAGGTAGCCAAGAGGTATCGTGAAGGCAACGATATCGCGGTGGTTCTTTCGGCCATGTCCGGAGAGACGGACAAGCTCATACGGCTCGCAAAGGAGATCTCTTCCTCTCCCGACCCCAGGGAAATGGATGTCATCGTCTCCACGGGTGAACAGGTGACTATCGGCCTGCTTGCCATGGCACTGAAGGACATGGGCATCCCTGCCCGCTCGCTGCTCGGATTTCAGATAGGGATCAAGACCGATGACGAGTTCATGAAGGCGCGTATCCTCGACATAGATAAAGAGGCGCTGCAGAAGGTCTTTGCCGAAAAAGAGGTGGCGGTCGTAGCCGGTTTCCAGGGAATTACCGCCACCCGGGATATCACCACTCTCGGCCGGGGAGGATCCGACACATCGGCCGTTGCGCTTGCGGCAGTGCTGGGTGCGGAGCTTTGTGAGATCTACACTGATGTAGACGGGGTTTATACCTGCGATCCCAACATCTGCGAGAAGGCCAGGCGGCTCGACAGGATATCCTATGATGAGATGCTCGAGATGGCCTCTCTCGGGGCCAAGGTCCTCCAGACCCGATCCGTGGAGTTTGCGAAAAAACACAATGTTCCCATTCTGGTGAAGAGCACCTTCTCTGATGAAGGAGGGACGCTCACAACGCAGGAGGATACTGAAATGGAAAAGGAAGTTGTATCGGGAATTACCTATGACAAGAATGAGGCCAAGATCACCATCCTCGGCGTCCAGGACAAACCAGGTGTGGCTGCAAAGATATTCTCACCCCTGGCTGAAAAAAACATTAACGTGGATATGATCATTCAGAACGTATCCGCGGACGGAAAACTGGCGGATATGAGCTTTACGGTCACCAAGACCGACTTCGAGAAGGCACTCGGCATTGTCAGGCAGCTTTCAGGAGAGATAGGGGCCCGTGATGTGGCGGGCGACCCAACCATCGCGAAAATCTCCATTGTAGGGGTGGGCATGAGATCCCACGCAGGCGTCGCTTCTAAAATGTTCCAGACACTGTCCGATGTCGGGATCAATATCCAGATGATTTCGACCTCGGAGATCAAGGTCTCCTGTGTTATTGATGAAAAATTCATCGAGCTCGGCGTACGAGTGCTTCATGAGGCATTCGAGCTTGATAAGCCAAGGAGTTCTGATTGAGCAAGGTAGAGATATACGATACGACCCTGCGTGACGGCGCCCAGTCAGAGGACATAAGCCTTTCCCTGGACGATAAGTGCGCCATCATCATAAAACTCGATCAGCTTGGGCTGGACTACGTCGAGGCTGGCTGGCCCGGGGCAAATCCCAAGGACGATCGTCTTTTCAGCAGGATAAAGTCACTCCCCATATCCTATTCCAGGGTTATGGCCTTCGGCAGCACATGCAAACCCGACAAACAGCCGGAAAACGACAGGATGATAAAACACCTTGTCAGCGCCAAATCCTTTGGCGTGACCATCTTCGGAAAGACATGGGATACACATGTCAAAGGAGAAGGAGGGCTCGGGTGTACTCTGGATGAAAACCTGCGCATGATCCGCGACTCGGTTGCCTATCTGAAAGGCTTCTTCCAGATGGTCTTCTTCGATGCCGAGCACTTTTTCGACGGCCTGAGGGCAAACAGGGAGTACGCCCTTTCATCGCTGAGAGCTGCCGCTGCAGGCGGTGCCGACAGGATCATCCTCTGCGATACCAATGGTGGTGCCCTTCCTTCGGATATTATGGGTGTCATCGGTTTCTTAAAGGGCGTAATCAACACCCCCCTTGGTATCCACTGCCACAACGACAGCGATCTGGCGGTCGCCAATACCGTCTGCGCCGTCCAGGCAGGTGTCGACCATATCCATGGCACCATCAACGGCATCGGGGAACGGTGCGGGAACGCCAACATCTGCTCCATCATCCCCAACCTGAGCATAAAACTCGGGTACGAGACCATCCCTCCTGACAAGATGAGGATGCTCAGCGAGTTATCCAGGTTCTTCGATGACATCGCCAATCTGTCCCACAACAAACACCAGCCCTATGTAGGGGAGTCGGCCTTTGCACATAAAGGCGGCATCCACGTGAGTGCCGTGATCAATGACCCTGCAACCTATGAGCACATCTCCCCCGATCTCATTGGGAATCACCGTAAGGTCCTTGTCTCGGAGCAATCGGGCAAGAGCAACATCCTGTACAAGGCGCGCGAGTTGAACATAGACCTGTCCAAGGACGATACGGCTGCCAACGAAATCGTAAGGATCATAAAGGATCTCGAGGATTGCGGTTTTCAGTTCGAAGGTGCTGATGCTTCATTGGAACTCCTTATGAAGAAGTCCCTGGGAGAACATATGCGCTCCTTCAGCCTGAAAGGATTCAGGGTGAACACCGAGCGCAGGAGTGATGATGCCGACCCCATGTCCGAAGCCACTATCATGATCGAGGTGGATGGCAATACCGAACATACGGCGGCTCTCGGCAACGGCCCGGTCAACGCCCTTGATAAGGCCCTCAGGAAGGCCTTGATGAAATTTTACCCAGGGATCCAGGAGGTGGCGCTCCTGGATTATAAGGTCAGGGTGATCTCGTCCAGATCAGGGACAGAGTCTGTTGTAAGGGTTCTCATCGAATCGGGTGACAAAAAAGATCACTGGTATACCGTAGGTGTATCGAGCAACATCCTGGAAGCATCATGGATGGCCCTTGTAGACAGCATGGACTATAAACTGTACAAGGACTCAAAGAAGGGTGGTGTCCCCAAGCAAAAACGTTAAGCGTTCTCTTTGAGCTTCCGATAAGGAGTATTAGAGAGGAAGCAGCAATGAAAAGAGAGGCCGCCATGTATAGGGACAGCAGGAAATTCGAATTCCAGGGTATAAAGAAATGGTTGAAACAGGGAGAGTATATAATCTCCACCATATCTGATGACGGTACCATCTGGACCTATACAAGCAAGGCCCTGCCCATCTTCGATTTCGGAAATACGAAGATATTCCAGGCCCAGGAATCCGGGGTAGCGGAAGTAAGTGGAGTAGAGAAAGGCGATGAGTTCTACTTCTCCATCCAGGGCATCAGGGTATC
Source organism: uncultured Bacteriovoracaceae bacterium (assembly GCA_964600235.1). Taxonomy (GTDB): domain Bacteria; phylum Desulfobacterota; class Desulfomonilia; order UBA1062; family UBA1062; genus MWEI01. The sequence goes on from CAZRIV010000003.1 coordinate 39,641, forward strand.
CAAGATATACGATTATGCCTACTCCGAAGACATGTAACGCTTGTGAACTCGTAATCGACTATTTCCCGCCACTTAGTGAAATAACACTCCCCCAAGAAGCGATGCCAGCGTCAGAATCATAACCACAAGTATTACCTTTGAACGGGCATGGTCCTTCCTTACCATAAGCCATTCCACAATACAAAAACCAAGGATGACCGCACTGACGATCGCCCATGAAACCGGTTCCAGCCGCGAGGTATATGAATAGCTCATAAAAATGGCAATTGGAATATAGAGGATCGCCCAGATCATAGCGTTTGTCTATACCATAACAACTGTCCCACGGAAAACACTTCAATCACTGATTTGGAATGAAGTACTCTGAAAATTACGCAGGCGTCCCATACAAAGGCTTTCATGCAGCCAGGACAGCTTTTTTATCCTTGATATTTTTCTACAACCATGACATAGGGGGGTTCGAACTGAGCCAGTAGCTCAGTTGGTAGAGCATCGGACTTTTAATCCGGTGGTCGAGGGTTCGAGTCCCTCCTGGCTCATAAGTATGTCCCCATCGTCTAGCCAGGCCCAGGACACCGGCCTTTCACGCCGGCGACAGGGGTTCAAATCCCCTTGGGGACGCCACAAAACCCCCCGGGGAAATACCGGCCCGGGGGGGGTTCTTCATAAAGGCTTATGTTCAGGCTTTTGGGGTGATCGAATCCGGACTTCCGTCCTCACTCATTATTGATACAAAACAATCAACCAGTTTCGGATCGAGAACATTTCCCTTCATGGACAGAAGCATTTCCAGGGCCAGCTCCCTTGTATAAGCCATTCGGTAAGGCCGCTCAGTGGTCAATGCATCATAGACATCCGCCACACTGACAATCCGCGCACCAAGGGATATCTCCTCACCTCGAAGACCTGAAGGGTAGCCCTTGCCGTCATAACGCTCGTGATGCGAGAGAATCACCGTCACTATTGACCCGGTCAAATGCCCTTTTCGTGCCACATCCGCCCCCCATAGGGGGTGATTCCTGATCACATGGATCTCTGCCTCATCCAATGGCCCTTCATTATGAAGGATATTCTCGGATACCCCTATTTTGCCGCAGTCATGCAACCAGCTCCCATAGCGTATGGAGGTCAATTCCTCCTCTGAAAGCCCGAGATGGGTCGCAATCCTGATGGCATATCCGGCTACCCTCTCGGAATGGCCCCTCGTATATGGGTCCTTGAGCTCAAGGACATGCACAAGGGAGCGCATCATGTTTTCATCGCCCTTGAGGATGGACTTGATAAGGCGGTAACGCTCCAGGGCATCCTCGACAAGACCTACGAGCTGGGTGTTCTCCCAGGGTTTGACAATGAACCTGAAAACCTCCACCCTGTTAATGGCATCAAGGGCCGTCTCGAGATCTGCAAATCCCGTCATGAGGATCTTTACCGTGTCAGGGGAGAGCATCTTGACCCGGGAGAGGAGATCGATTCCCCTCATTCCGGGCATGTGGTTATCGGATACAAGCACCGCGATCTCATGACTCTTGATAATATCAAGGGCCTCATCTGCATTCCCTGCCGTGAGTATGGAAATGCCACGCTCAGCAAAGATCTGCTGCGCAATATCAAGAATATAATCCTCGTCATCGACAAACAGGATTTCTTCAGCCATCTCTACAGTCTCATCGACTTTCGTGTATAAAATTATAAATGCTATGATGGAATCTCATAGGGATTTCGGTCATTACGTACATACCGCGTCAAAGATACTAACGAATCCGAACCATCAGTCTTTCACAAAAACAATATTTTATCAAGATGTGCCTCATCCCACTAACGCGTACCTGGACTTATGGATGGCATGGAACCAGGCGGCTTCTCGTATTTCAGTGCGCAATACGCCAAGCGAAGGAGTCGGCCGGACCCAAATTGTTCAGGAACCTTTATCGTGTGATAAACCCGCGATAAAGGGTGTATTCCATACCTGTGGATATGTTCCCATCTTTGTGGTAAACAGACTTCATGAATTCCATCGGTGATGTGGTAATAATCCATATCGACAACAAACCCTCGGTGTATGCAAGGATAGAATCCATAGAGGCCGATGTCAAACCCAAATGGTTTCAGGTAAAGCTCCTCTTTCTAAGCATTCCCCCCCAGGAGGTTACGTGGATTCTGAAGAGGGAATACATTGAAGGATCGCCGTTTACCATGAAAGACATACCCATACAGATTCTCCCTCTTGGACCGCCAGGGTGCATAAAACCACAAAAGCCCGAAAAGAGCAGTGCCCAGGTTGCCGAGGTGATATCGATAAACCGTCTCAGAAGAAAAAGGATAAGCAGCAAGCCTGAAGATTAGGTTTATTATCGTACTTATAGCCTTGATCCGTGGTCTATAACGACAGAATTGAGCACCATCCGATTACACCATTGATCGCTGATTTTACCTAGTTAAAGTCAGACTCTTCAACTGCCGATAGTCAATAGGAAGGTGAGATATGGCAAATGAGCGAATTGGCGAGCAGTTAGTAAAAAATGCTCTCATCACAACCGAGCAACTCCTAGAGGCACAGAAGGCCCAGAAGGTCTCTGGCATCCGGCTGGGATCGCAGCTCGTAAAACTAGGACATATAAGTGAAGAGCAGCTCGTGGATTTCCTGGGCAAGCAATATCGGCTGCCTGCGGTCATTCTCAGAAACCTCAACCCTGATCCTGAGATCGTAAAACTCATCCCGATCAACGTTGTCCAGAAATATCATGCCATACCCTTCGACAGGAACGGATCCACCCTGAAGGTGGCCATGACGGACCCCACGAACATCTTTGCTGTCGATGATCTCAAGTTTCTCACAGGGTATTCCATTGAGGTTTTTGTAACGTCAGAGGAATCTCTGAAATGGGCTATTGACCATTTCTATGATCAGAGCGCATCCCTGGATGATGCCCTGAGCAGCATGGAGGAATACGGAGGATCCGTAGAGATAGCATCCGAAGGTGATGACCTGGCGGTCGGTGATCTTGAAAGGGAAGCCGATCAGGCGCCTGTTATCAAATTAGTGAACCTGACCCTTGTAGACGCGATTAAGAAGGGCGCAAGCGACATCCATATCGAACCTTACGAAAAGTTCCTCAGGATACGATTCAGGCTCGACGGTATGCTGCACGAGGCCATGAAGCCGCCCGTCCGCATGAAAAATGCCCTGGTCTCCAGATTGAAGATCATGGCCAAACTGGATATCGCCGAAAGAAGGCTGCCCCAGGACGGCCGAATAAAACTCAAGATTCAAGGCGGCAAGGAAGTTGAATTCCGAGTCTCGGTACTGCCAACCCTTTTCGGCGAAAAGGTTGTCTTGAGAATCCTGGACAAATCCAACCTCCAGCTGGACATGACCAAGCTCGGATTTGAAGAGCAGGCCCTTGTGCGATTCAAGGAAGCCATCTACAAGCCATGGGGAATGGTACTCGTCACAGGCCCTACCGGATCGGGTAAAACGACAACGCTCTATTCGGCCCTGTCCGAGCTCAACAAGATTGACAGTAACATATCCACTGCCGAAGACCCTGTGGAATTCAACCTCCCGGGGGTCAATCAGGTCCAGATGCATGAGGAGATAGGCCTGACCTTCGCTACTGCATTGAGGTCATTCCTCAGGCAGGACCCCGACATCATACTCGTGGGCGAGATAAGGGATTTCGAAACCGCAGAAATAGGAATCAAGGCTGCCTTGACAGGGCATCTTGTGCTCTCAACACTCCATACCAATGACGCACCTTCCACCATAAACAGACTTCTCAATATGGGAATAGAACCTTTCCTGGTGGCATCATCCGTCAACCTCATCGTTGCCCAGAGGCTTGCAAGAAAAATCTGCCCCCAGTGCAAGGCGCGGGACGAAGAAACATCCCATGAAACGCTGGTCCAGATGGGCATGGACCCTGATGCTGCAAGAAATGTCGAGTGTATGATTGGAAAGGGCTGCCATGCATGCGGGAATACCGGGTATAAGGGTCGGATAGCGCTCTATGAGGTAATGCCGGTCGCAGAGTCGATCCGGGAGCTTATCCTCATGGGAGCGTCAGCATCCGAAATCAAAAACCAGGCTATCAGTCAGGGCATGAAAACCCTGAGGCAAAGCGGGCTGAGCAAGGTTGCTGACGGAACCATCTCGGTTGCAGAAATCTTAAGAACTACAATGGCCGACTAATTAGGAGGTATTCCTTGGAACATTCGATATATGACCTACTCAAATCCATGGTTGAAAAGGGCGCGTCCGACTTGCATATCACTACGGGATCTCCGCCTCAGATCCGTGTCAGGGGGCAGCTCTATCCGCTCGATGTGCCCATGATGGATCCCAAGTCAACCCGCGAGCTCATCTATTCCATCCTCACCGAGGCACAGAAGCACAAATTCGAAGAAGAACAGGAACTCGACCTCTCTTTCGGCATCAAAGGCGTGGCACGGTTCAGGGCCAACATCTTCATTCAGAGAGGCGCCCTGGCCGGGGTATTCAGGATGATCCCCTATGAGATCGTGGCACTCGATGCGCTTGGCCTGCCTCCGGTGGTCACGAAATTCTCTTCGCTCCCCAGAGGCCTGATCCTTGTGACCGGTCCGACCGGATGCGGCAAATCAACGACCTTGGCCGCATTCCTGGACAAGATCAATACCGAGCGTCATGACCACATCGTGACCATTGAAGACCCTATAGAATTCGTTCACAAGCACAAGGGCTGCCTGGTGAACCAGCGTGAAATCGGCGCAGATACCAAGAGCTTTGTCACTGCCCTTAAATACATCCTCAGGCAGGACCCGGATGTGGTTTTCATCGGCGAGATGAGAGACCTTGAGACGATGCAGGCGGCACTCACCATATCAGAGACCGGCCACCTTGTGTTCGCCACCTTGCACACCAATTCGGCGGTTCAGACGGTCAACCGCGTAGTGGATGCATTCCCAGCACATCAGCAGTCACAGATAAGGGCCCAGATGGCGTTTGTTCTGGAGGCGGTCATAGCCCAGCAGCTCATCCCCAGGCTGGACGGCAAGGGGAGGGTATTGAGCTCCGAGGTGATGATATCCACTCCTGCCATACGGAACCTCATACGGGAAGACAAGATTCACCAGATCTATTCCCAGATGCAGGTGGGGCAGACAAAGCACGGGATGCAGACCATGAATCAGTCCTTGCTGAACCTCTATATGCGGAAATACATCTCGTTGGACGATGCACTGGGTAGGTCCATGGACCCTGAGGAGCTCAGACAGATGATGGCGTCCCCTGCACAACACAGAAACGTGTCAGGGACAGAGAGGAGATAATCCATGTCAGTATTCGTTTGGGAAGGCAAACTCGCCAACGGGAGTATTAAAAAGGGCGAGATCGAGGCTGCCGACAAGGCCGCTGCAGCCCTGATTCTCAAGCGCCAGAGGATCGCGCCCACAAAACTCAAGGCGAAGCCGAAAGATATTGTCCTCTTCCAGAAGGGGATCCAGACCAAGGAGATCGTCATCTTCACCAGGCAGTTCTCCACCATGATCAATGCCGGATTGCCGCTTGTCCAGTGTCTTGACATACTATCTTCCCAGCAGCCGAACCCGAGCTTTAAAAAGATCCTTTCACAGATCAAGGGTGACGTGGAGGGAGGAAGCACCTTTGCAGACGCCCTGGGCAAGCATCCGAAAGTGTTCGACAGTCTCTATGTGAACCTCGTCGCAGCCGGCGAGGTCGGCGGCGTTCTCGATACGGTTCTGAACCGGCTTGCCGTGTACATGGAAAAGAATGAAGCCCTGAAAAACAAGGTCAAGGGCGCCATGACATACCCGATTATTGTCTTATGCGTGGCCTTCGGCGTGGTGGCGATCCTCATGATCTTCGTTATCCCCACCTTCAGCGATATGTTCAAACAGTTCGGCTCAGCCCTGCCGGGTCCGACGCAAATCGTGGTGGACCTGAGCAATTTCTTCAGAAATTTCTGGTGGTTGATGATCGGCCTGATCATAGCAATAATCATCGCATTCAAATGGACACGGTCTCAGGAAAAGGGGCGTTTCTACACGGACAAGATGGCCCTGAGGCTTCCGGTATTCGGCCCCCTCATCAAAAAGGTGGCCGTGGCCAAGTTTACCCGCACCCTGGGCACCATGATCTCATCAGGCGTACCGATCATGGACGGCCTTGATATCACGTCGAGGACCGCCGGGAACGTAATCGTCGAAAACGCCATCAAGTCGGTCAGGACGGCCATCAGCGAAGGAAGAACCATGTCCGAACCCCTTGAGCAGACAGGCATATTCCCGGGTATGGTGGTGCAGATGATAGCGGTTGGTGAAGCCACGGGCGCCATGGACCAGATGCTCAGCAAGATCGCGGATTTTTATGATGAGGAAGTCGATACGGCGGTGGAGGCCCTGACCTCAGCTCTGGAACCCATGCTCATGGTCTTCCTGGGCGGTCTCATCGGCTTTATTGTCGTGGCCATGTATCTGCCCATCTTTCAGATGGCCCAGGCCGTATAACGGATCCCGACCAAATAAGACAAACCTGAGGCCGGTGGGCATGAGAGCCCTCCGGCCTTTTCTCGTGTAATGCTGGAAAGAACCCTGCACATCTCCATACTCCTTGCTTAACAGCACCAAAAAATTTGGCCCTAACAAATGGTGGTTCCAGACTGGGACAAGCAAATTGCTTGTCCCAGTCTGGAACCACCATTTGTTAGGGTAAGGTTTTTCTCATCTGGCTTAATCGCTCTACTGAAGTCATGCAAGGGTCTTATGAAAGAGATCAAGCATATGGACAATACTCCGCAAATATGACATCAGAGCAAGATTACCATCACCTTGGCTTTTGCCTCCACTCAAGGGGAACTGTACTATGAGCGTTTTCGAGATAACCATGCTTGTCTGTTTCGGTTCAGCCTGGCCCGCCTCCATATACAAGTCCTACGTTTCAAAAACCGCCAAGGGCAAGAGCATGGCATTCCTGATCATCGTATTCGTGGGCTACATCGCAGGAATTCTCCACAAGATATTTTACAACCTTGACTGGGTGATAGCCCTGTATGCCGTAAACGGACTCATGGTACTCCTGGACATCGGCTTCACCCTGAAGAACAGGAGACTGGACAGGGCGGCCGCATCATGAATCCAGGGATCCGCGTTCCCGGGCATCCTTGAAGCATGTCAACTCGATGCCCCTGCCCGCGAGACCCCCAGCTCCGGCCTGAGCCTGAAGGTTCTCCAGTTCCTGCACCCTCCAGGGATCCCCTCCCAGGGAAGGGTGCACAACAAGCTCGGTGATTCCGGAGGTGGCATCATTGACCTTTCCGGCCCCTTCTAAAAAATGTGAACAGGTGAATATCCCCTTGCGCCTGAGCATGTCCTCCATATGAAAATACACTTCCTCATCGAACGGGACCCTCTTGCGGGTGGAAAGAAGATACCCATGCCTGCTGAACCTGAGCGCCGGTATCCGGAATTCCGATAGGAGATCCATCAGCATTTCAAAAACGGGATACAAACCGTGCACATGGTGGTGGGTATCCAGGTGTGAAGGTATGAGCCCGAAAGATAAAAAGATGCGGATCTGTTCTTCGGCCTCTTGCCTGCATTCCCGGAGAAAAGCCTGATCCTTCAATAATTCCATGAGTACAGGCCTGGGCTTGAGCTCGATTCCTCCGGGTTTCCATCCGAACAACTCATCGATATTGATATGAATACCCGCATGCAGGATCCCGAGTTCCCTGAGACCGCTGACTGCCTGCGCAGCGAATGGCGCCTTGGCTAGAAGTGATGTATCGCCTATGATCCCTTGTTTGAATCCCGAAAGTATCCCGGAGTTGACCTCTTCACTCAAACCCAGATCATCGGCGTTTATTATCAGGAGTCTGTTCATTCGTCACGATGCCAGTAGAGCCTCACGAATTTTTCTTCATCCGAATACTTGCGTTGCAGATCCCCCTTGTAGGCCCTATAGAGGGCATCTCCGATGTGACGGGCAAGGTGATCATCTGTCAATCTCACGCATACTTCCTCATTTGATCTCTTCATGTCAATCATTCTCTTGATGGGCGACCTGTCCTTTGCCTCCTTGACGAGCTTATGAACCAGATTCTCAATCTCATCCTTGTGCTTGATCAGATACATGCCCGACAGATACACCTCTCCTGCTGGAAAATCGTCCCTGATCCTTCTGCATGCGGAACAAAGGAGCGGTGCACCCGAGGCCTTGGTACCCTCAGCAGGCCATCTCCATCTCCCTCCCTGATAAATGGCTCTGCATTCCGGGCAGTAAGCACCTTCGGTATGTTTTCTCCCTTCGCCGTACGGATCATGTCCCTTTTCTTTGATATTCCTGTCTATACGCATATACCCTCCAGACTTATAAAATTAGCCTCGAACATGCAAAAGACAAGGGTGGACCCAAGACGGGTGGTACTACTGCGCATGGATACGCTCAATATATTGATAATCTATGCGTAAATCTGATGTTGCACCACAAATTCTGTCTTTGAACAGCACTCGGTAGTAATGAGGTTGATAAGAATCTGAGCAGTGTTGCTATCTGGATGTATTGCCTTGATTGTTTAGCAAAGACCCTTGCATAACTTCAGTAGCGCGATAAAGCCATACGTGAAAACCTTACCTGAACAAACGATGGACCCAGCCAGAGACTAGCAAGTTGCTAGTCTCTGGCTGGGTCCATCGTTTGTTCAGGCCAAGTTTTTTTGGTGCTGTTCAACTATGCCCGTGGGGTTGTACATGAGTCCCTAGCATGAAATGGTGGAGGTGGAGAGATTTGAACTCTCGACCCTCGCATTGCGAACGCGATGCTCTCCCACTGAGCTACACCCCCACTCGGGTATCTCTACGTGTACTAGATAGGGCCCTGTTCGTCAACCCCTTGATTCTTTGAGCTCTCCTGCTCCTCAAGCGCCTTGCTTGCAAATTTCATGGCCTCCTTGAAGTCCTTGATCTCGCCGTTGAGGCCCTTGTCCCGGATGAGCCGGAGAACATCGCCGAGCTTCCTGCCCCTTTTGTAACCGAAGGCAATGAGGTCCTTTCCCGTGACGGGCGGCTTATACAGACGCCAGGAGGTGATGTACGACGAGATCATCTCCTTGATCTCGGGGCTCTTGGTCTTGGACATGGCAAAAAGCATCACTTCCAGCGTGGATTGATCCAGCACCTTGACCACGGATGCGGGCGTCTTTGACTGGATCATGACAAGCTCCCTGAGGATTGTATTCACCATCGTCCTGGCGGAAAGGATATTCCGTACGTTCTCGTCTGTTAGCCCGAGCCGGCCGCAAATGGCGATGATCTTCTTGGGTTTCATGTGCTCAACCAGGGCAAGCAGGTAGATGAACCACGAGCGGAATTCCTCGTGGGTGTAGAGGAGGTTGAACCACGAGATGGTCTGCCCCACCCTGGCAAAGTCATCTTTAATGGCGGCATTGAACACCAGGTCCGGATGGATGGCCGTCAGCACCTCGAGTTCGCGGAGCCTCTCAAGGCTCAGGAGAGGGTCTTCTTCCGAGAGTATCTGTCTGATCTCATGCGAGATGCGCCGGCCCGGGATGTTGCTTAAAAGCCCTGACCTCACCGCCGCATGCACGAGCGAGAGTGTCTGTTTTCCCAGGGCAAACCCATAGCGCTTCTCAAAGCGTACCCCCCTGAGTATCCGCGAGGGGTCTTCAACGAAGCTCAGCGCGTGCAGCACCCTGATATGCTTCTCCTTTATGTCTCTCTGTGCCCCGAAAAAATCGATGAGCTCGCCGTAGCGCTGCGGGTTGAGACACACCGCCATGGTGTTTATGGTGAAGTCACGGCGGTAGAGGTCGAGCTTGAGGGTGGACTGCTCTACAATGGGGTGGCCGCCCGGGTGCTTGTAATATTCCAGCCTGGCCGTGGCCACATCGATGTGGGTGCCTTCAGGCAGGGTGATTACGGCCGTCTTGTACTTCTCGTGCACTGCACAGCGCCCCCCGTAAGACTTCGACAGGGCCTTTGCAAAGACAATCCCGTCCCCCTCCACCACCAGGTCCATGTCCAGGTTGTCGATGCGCAGCAGCAGGTCGCGCACGATTCCGCCCACCAGGTAGATGTTGAATCCCATGGATGCGGCGAGCGCGCCTGCCTGGCGAAGCATCTGGTTCACGGACCTCGGAAGCCTCTCCTCCAGCAGGGACTGAACGTTTTTCTTCTGCGTGGACCGATAGTCCACCCCCTCCGCCTGGACCATCTTCTCATGCATGACCCTCATGAGGTCGGTACGGGTTATCACCCCGATGGCCCTGCGGTCTTCCACCACTGGCAGCAGCCGCTGGTTGCCGTCTATAATGAGGGTGCGTATCTCCGAGACCGGGGCATCCGGCCTGATGAACTTGATGTCGCGGAGCATGTAGTCCTTTACCTTGGCTTCGCCCAGTTCATGGCCCTGGGCCCTGCTCACCACCTGCCTGGTGACGACACCCACGACCCGCTCGTCTTTTGATTGAACAATGGCCGCATTGATGTTGTACCGGTTGAGCGCCTCGCTGGCCTCATCGATGGTGGCATCCATGTTCAGCGCTATGACGGGGAAGGTCATGATGTCATGTGCCGTTATCCGCGGCCTGGTCTCCTTCTTGATGAGGTTCACCAGCAGGCCCTCGACATGGTCGAGTGAGCGTTCCTTGATGGACGCGGCGGCGGCCGTGGGATGCCCGCCTCCCCCGAAGTGAGCCGCCACTTCAGCGGCATTGATCTGCGGTACGGTGCTCCTCGCCACCAGGTAGATGCGTTCGCCCATGCGTCCGACGGCGAACATGGCATCCACCTCGAACATGACCCTGAGCTTATGCACGAGCATGGCAAAGTCTTCCACATAATTGCTCGACTCGGAGCGGGTAAACAGCACATCGATGCCGCCCACGTGGAAGATATAGGCATTCTTGATGAGCTGGTCCAGAACGTCCACCTGATCGGGGCTGAGCTCGCGGGTCAGAGCCTGGGAGACGGCCCTCAGGTCTGCGCCCTGGCGGATAAGCTCGGCAAGGGCCATTGCGTCTTCGGGCCTGGTGGAAGGGAACAGCAGCGACCCGGTGTCCTCGAAGATCCCCATGGCCAGGATGGTGGCCTCTTCCGGGGTGGGCGTAATCCCGCGGTCCTTCAATTCCTCCACCATGATGGTGCTGTTGGAGCCGTACTCTTTACAGTGCTGGCAGCACCCCTTGATGTCGTCACTGGAGGCCGGGTGGTGGTCATAGATGATCACCTCCACCCCTTCTTTGCCGATGATATTCGCAAAGTCGCCTATGCGCGAGAGCTGCCTGGTATCCACTATGATGAGCCTGCTAACCTTGTTCACCTCCACGGCCTTGAGCTTCTGGATGATTTGGACGACCTGGAAAGAGGCCTGGGCGAGATAATCCCTCAGGTTCTTCTCCTGTGCCCCGGGGAAGACGAGGATGGCCTCGGGATAGAGTTTTCTGGCCGCGAGCATTGAAGCAAAGGCATCGAAATCAGCCTGGATATGGGAGGTGATGACCTCCACCGAACTACCCCCTTGGATGGTAGAGCTCGTGAACCTCTTTGAGCCTTGCCGAAGATATATGCGTATAGATCTGCGTGGTGGAAATGTCGGAATGTCCGAGCATCATCTGCACCGAGCGCAGGTCCGCGCCGTTGCCAAGCAGGTGGGTTGCGAACGAATGCCTGAGCATGTGTGGCGATATGTTTTTGAAGATGCCCGCTTCCGATGCATATCTCCTGATGGCGTACCAGAAGTTCTGCCTGGACATGGCACCCCCCCTCCTGGAGCAGAAGAGGATGTCCGTTGGTTTCTTTACCAGGAACGGTCTGGCGTTTTTCATGTACTCGTCGATCCAGCGCCGGGCGCTCTCACCCATGGGCACCAGGCGTTCCTTGTCCCCCTTGCCCCTGCAGATAAGATACCCCACGTGGAGGTTCAGATGGTGGATCTTGAGGCCGATAAGCTCGCTCACGCGCAATCCAGTGGCATAGAGGACCTCGAGCATGGCCTTATCCCTCAGGCCCAACGGGCTGCCCACATCAGGGCTGGCAATGAGCCTGGCCACCTCTTCTATGCTCAATACCTCGGGCAGGTATAGACCCCTCTTGGGCGAGGCAAGGTCCCGGGTGGGATCGTTTGCCAGGACTTCCTCCTCCATAAGGAAGCGGTAGAATTGCCTGATGGTGGAGAGCCTGCGGGAGATGCTTGTGCCCTTGAGCCCCTTTTCTTTACAGTAAGACGTGTATTCCTCGAGGTCTGCCCCCGTCGCTTCCAGCGCGGAGATGCCTTTTTCATCAAGAAAGGCCTGCAAGTCTTCCAGGTCTGCAGCATAGGAGGAAACCGTATTATCCGGAGAAGACTTCTCGGCTATAAGGTATTCCAGAAAGGAATCGATCAGCGCATGGCTCATCGTTTGGTGATCTTGGCTTGCAGCCCCATGGCAGAAAGTTCATCAAGGGCGGGGACCCCGCTCTTGCGGTCGGGGAAGGCCCCTGTCAGCACCCGGTACACGGAGTCGGATTCCTTCATGATATAGGCCAGCACGCCGTCACCCCGAAGCTTTTCCACCGTTTTCCGGGCCTGCTCCCTGTCAGGCAGGACCTTGAGCTCGATGGCCAAGGGGACGGATGAACCGATGAATGCTTCGGTATCGATGACGCCCTTCTCCTGGAGGTCCTTCATCCTCGCAACTGCTTCATTGACCGAGGCAAAGGCCCCTGCATCGATACGGTACCAGGTACCGTTTTCCCCCAGATCGATCTTGGTGATGAACACCCCGTCAAGCTTCCGGTACTTCTGCTTGTACTGGGCAAGCGCATCCTTTTTCGTCTGCCACGACGATATGTGGATGGTGTACGGGTAAAATGCGGTCTTCTTGAACTGGGGGGGCGCCTGTGGAGGGGCCATCTCGGCAGGTGCCGGCTCACCGGGCTTGACCGGTTCAGGTAAGGACAGGCTGCCCTTAGCCGCCGGGGGCTGTTCGCCCTGCATGCCCCGATCGATCTGCTTGGTTACCACGTTACTCAATCCGTAATCGGCCCACAACGGCAGGGCCATCAGACTCAACACCACTAACAGGGTCAGCCGCTTCAATATTTCCTCCTGCTATATGCGTATGTGGTGTTCATTATATACTTGTTGATCCCCTTTGCAATACCATCAATGAGCGTGCCCTGGTGGGTATCGCTCTGGAGCAGCGATGAGTCGGCATTGTTGGTGATGAATCCCAGTTCGCACAGAATGGAAGGCATCTGCGCCCCGAGCAGGACATAGAAGGGGGCCTGCTTCACCCCGAAGTCCCTTCCCTGGTAGCCGTTGGTCAGCACCGAGGATATGATGCTCTTCTGGACACAATTGGCAAACCGGGATGATTCGTTGATCTTGGAATTGAGCATGAGGTCGTTGATGATGAGCTGCAGGTCGCTGATGGACTTCGATGTGGTCGCGTTTTCACGGGCCGCTACCTCGATGGCTGAAGAATCCGTGGTGAGGTTGAGGAAATAGGTCTCGATGCCCTGAGCCGAGGCATCGCCCGAGGCATTGATATGTATCGACACGAACAGGTCCGCCCTCTTCTTGTTGGCAAAGGCCGTACGCTCTTCCAGGGTGAGAAACACATCGCTGTCCCTGGTAAGGAAGACCTCGAACCCTTCCAGCCTGAGCCTTCTGGCAAGCGATTTGGCTATGGCCAGGGTCAGATCCTTCTCCTGCATCCCCCCGGGCCCCTTGGCGCCGGGGTCCTTTCCCCCGTGGCCGGCATCGACAACGATCCTGGATACCTTGAGCGAGAGCTGGGCCGCAATGGACGGGATATCGTCGCTCATCTGCGATTTCGACCACTTGGGCACCTTCTTGAATCCGTTCTCCGGTTTGACGGGGGACTTCTTCGACTCTGATTCCACCGGCGCCTTGGCAGAATCCTTTACCGGGTGCATCGAAGCCACCTTCGCTGCCGGGCCCGCCTTGCTGATATCTACTACAAGCCTCGAAGGATCGTCCAACGGGAAGGCATTGTAGGAAAACTTCTGTGCAAGGTCCAGCACGACCCGGACCTTTGTCTTCTGGAACTGGGAGACCCGGATCGTCGTGAGGATGCCGTCATTCACCGTGGTCTTGAACGGGATATCGCGAGAAACCTTGGCGTTGTCCAGCTCGATAACCACCCGGTGCGGTTTGTCGACCTTGGCGTCCGCCGGCAGGGCAAAGGTATTGAAGGATACATTCTGGTCGAAATTGATGACAATGCGCGTGTAGTCCTTGTCGGACCACTGGCGGACCGTCTTGAGCTCGCCCAGACCTCCCTTCGAGCCGCCGGTGACGTGCTTCTTTTCAATATTGAGCGAATTCAACTGCTCCCGGGCGAGCTGCGACATGTCACCGTCGGGGTACTGCGAAATTACCTTCTGATAGAGGGTGTACGCCTTCTGCTTGGCGCTCAGCCGGTAATTATAGATCTGGGCGGCCTGATAGACCGAGTCGTCCGCCAGGGAATTCCCCGGATATTCCTCGGCTATCGCCAGGTAATTTTCAACCGCATGGTCCAGGTCCCTGGGGTTCGAGGAGAACTTGTTGAGGTTCTCATAGAGCCTTGCGGCCTTGAACCTGGCCTTGGGGGCTACGCTTGAACGGGGGTATTTCTTGGCCACATTCTGGTACTTGTGGATGACCGCCATCCAGCTTACCCTGTCCTTTATCTTGTCCGTGTCCCGGTTGAGGTCTACTGCCGCGGAATTTGCGCTCCGGAATGCCTCTGCCGCGCTTGTCGCGGCATAAATCGAGCCGGGAAGGGCCAGAGAGGTCACTGTAAGGAGCAGCGTACAGGCTGCAAGCATAAATTTTCGTTTGATGTAATCCATTACGTCCTTGAGCAAGTAATCCATTACTTTTTTTGTGTTATCTGCCTGAAAACACTCTGTTACACCGGTATCGGTAACATGCTGCGGAAATCTTAACTCTTTTTTCATTTATCCTTGGAACTCAACAGGCAAAGCCCCTTGAGAATGAGTTGGTTATCAATTATGTACGTCTTGGGAACCCCTTCAGCAACCAGGCATGAAGGCCCTCCCGTCAGCACCACGACCGGCTTTGAATCTTTGCCGGGGCTCATCATCTCGACAGCCTTTTGTATCATGCACGCATGGCCCATGACGACCCCTGAGCGGACACACTCGGAAGTGGTTTTCCCTATGAGCCCGCCCGCAGAGAGACCCTCGAGCCTGGGGAGCTGCGGGGCAGCTGCAAGCAGCCCTTCATACGCACTCATGATCCCCGGTGCGATCATACCCCCCATGAAAACGCCCTCCTGGCTGACATAATCGATGGTGGTCGCCGTGCCCATATCTACAACAATGAGTGGCCTCACTCTGCACCCATAAAGCCGGAATGCGGCGGCCGCACACACAAGCCTGTCTATTCCCAGGGTCTCTTTCGTCCCATAATCAACGGTAATACCCATGGGCGTATTCATATCCACCAGCGTGGGCGCCTTTCCCGTCGCATCCTTCACCTCGCGCACGAGGATTTTGGTAGCCTCTCTGCGGACGCTCACCATGACGGTCTCACGGGCAATCTCTTTTCTGATCCCGGGGAGCCGGGATAAAAAGGCCGAGGCCTTGATGCACTCCTGGGTTGGCAGGCGAAATACATCCAGCAGATCGCTGCCTTCGAAGATGCCAGCAGTAATGTTCGTGTTGCCGATATCGATGGCAAGCATGGCCTCTGTCTAGACCTTATTTTCCAGGGGATCAAGGCTTTTTTGGCCTGGCGGAATCATTCTATGGCATATGGTGAGAGCCACCTGCGGGACTGCCCGTCATGTTCTGCTGCAGACTTACAACCCGACCCGAACAAAAGGGCGATATATCTGGAGCTGCTTTAAGCAGCTCCAGATATATCGCCCTTTTGTTCGGGCTGATAGAAACGCAACCTTATCCGCCCGAATACACGGCTCCCCGGCGCATTTTCCCCATATCCATCTCTAATCCATCTCCGCCACGGCCCTGATCCACCCTGCGCTGGCCCCCCTGATCTTGATGGGAAAGCAGTAGAAGGTAAAACCCGTTGCCGGGAGCCTGTCCAGGTTGGTGAGCTTCTCTATCTGGAAATACCCCTTCTCGATCCCTGCAAAGTGGCCTTCCCAGATGAGCGAAGGGTCTCTGGTGCGTTCGAAATCCTTCGCCTGGAAGGGCAGCGGCCTGTCCCAGCTCCAGGCGTCCGTGCCCACCACATGCACCCCCTGATCCACGAGCCACAGGGTCGCTTCCCGGCCGAAACCGCACCCTTTCACGAGGTATTCCGCCTTGCCCCAGAATGGTGCGGCCCCGCTCTGGGCAAGGAAGATATCCCCTTCCTGCAGCGCATGGCCGATGCTGTCGAGCTCACCTTTGATGTCGGCCGGTGTGATATTGTATCCATCGGGTTTTGCGGAGAAATCCACCTTCACCCCACGGCCCACGGCCCACTGGAGGGGAAACTGGTCGATGGTGAGCGCAGGGGCGCCACTGTCCTGTGTCGGATGATAATGCCAGGGGGCATCCATGTGCGTACCCGCATGGGTCGAGACCTCCAGTATCTCCAGTGCCCAGCCCATGCCTCCGGGCAGGTCCTTCTCGGTGAGGCCCGGGTAGAAGAGCTTCATGGTTTCCGCACCGAGCCGGTGATCAAGGTAGGTTATCCTGGGGATCATCATGGGCGGGTCGCTGGGCAGACTGTTTTCGATGGCAATGGAGAGGTCTATGAAGGTCCTGGGCATGGCGTCACCTCCAATGTTATGTGATGCCGGGACGATACGCGGCACCGGGCCTTCTTGTCAAGGCGGGCACGCGTGAGGGCACATTTTCCCAGACACAGGAAAGACCATGAGCCCGTTGAGCTGATAAGACCCTTGCATACCTTCAGAAGATCGATTCAGCCTGACGAGAAAAACCTTACCTGAACGAATGATGGATCCAGCCGGGGACAGGAAAATTGCCTGTCCCCGGCTGGATCCATCATTCGTTCAGGCCGATTTTTTTGTGTTGCTCACCTATTGGCTCGGAGCTGAACGGGTCGGATTTTTTCTCCCGCAGGTTCCACAAGGCCGCGGGAAACACCGACTTCTTGACAGCCGCAGTCCTTCACGGTTAACGTATGCCCCCATGGAAGTGGATTTTAAGGAAATGTACAAACAGGCCCAGCAGCTTCAGGCCCGCATCAAGGAGATCCAGGAGCAGCTTGCCCGCAAGTCCGTTACCGTGGATACGGGCGGCGGCATGGTGACGGTTACGGTCAACGGCAGACAGGAGCTCGTCTCCATCAAGCTCGACCCCTTGTGCGTGGACCCCAGGGATGTCCCCATGCTCGAAGACCTTGTCCTGACTGCAATAAACCAGGGGATCCGACGGTCCCGCGAGCTCGCGGCCGAAGAACTCAAGCAGGTCACCGGGGGATTCCCCCTGCCTGTCGACCTGCTCTGACATGGACCCATATCCCAAGCCCCTGCGGGACCTCATCAACGAGCTCAAGCGGCTCCCGGGAGTCGGAGAAAAAACCGCCACCCGGCTGGCGCTCTTTATCCTGGCAGACAAAAGGGGCCTTGCAGAGGAGCTCTCCGCCACGCTGAAGACGGTCCGGGAGCAGATCAGGCTCTGCCCGGTGTGCTTCAACCTCACGGACCGCCAGAAATGCGCCATCTGCCTCAACCCCTCACGGGACCAGACCCAGATCTGCGTGGTGGAGGAACCGAGCGATGTGCTGGCGCTGGAGTCGGCGAACACCTACAAGGGTCTTTACCATGTGCTCCATGGCCTCATGTCGCCCATGAACGGCATCGGCCCTGAAGACATAAAGCTCTCGGAGCTTCTCGAACGGGTGAAGGGCTCGAGCGTAAGCGAGGTGATCGTGGCGACCAACCCTTCCGTGGAAGGTGAAGGCACCTTCCACTACATCACCAAGATGATCCGTGACGCGGGCCTGAACGTGGGTTTGAGCCGGATCGCCTCGGGCGTCCCCATGGGCGGGGAGCTGAAATACATGGATCAGGTGACGCTGGCGAGCGCGCTGCGCTACCGGCGCACCATCAAGGACTTCTAGGAGGATACATCCGTATATGGGCAAGCTGGCCGTACAGGGCGCATATGTCGTGAAATCAGCCCATGATGTTCTCAAAGACCACTATGTCATAGTGGACGGAGCGCATATATCCGAGATCACCCCGAGTCTCCCCGGGGATGTCACCGAGGTCCTGGGCGGGCCCGACGATATCGTCATGCCCGGATTCATCAATACCCATACCCATGCACCCATGACGCTGTTCAGGGGCATGGCCGATGATCTGCCGCTCATGGCATGGCTGCACGAGCACATCTTCCCTGCAGAGGCAAGGCACGTGAACCGTGAGTTCGTCTACATCGGCTCTCTTCTGGCTGCCTGGGAGATGACACGCTCCGGCACCACGTCTTTCTGCGACGGTTACTTCTACGAGGACGAGGTGGGCAGGGCCGCCAAAGAGGTGGGTATCAGGGCCTGGATCGGCGAGGGCATCCTGCAGTTCCCCTCGCCTTCCCTGGCAGACCCCGGGCGTACCATCGAGCATGCCCGCAGGTTCATCAACCGCTGGCTGGACGACGACATGGTGCGCCCCTCGGTCTTCCCCCATGCGACCTACACCTGTACCGGGCAGCTCCTGAAGGAGGCCTTCGAACTCGCGTGCGAGTATGACCTCGTCTATCAGATCCACCTGAGCGAAACCGCTTCCGAGGTGGACCAGATCAGGCAGGTCCACGGCATGAGTCCCGTGGAATATCTGGACTCGCTGGGCTGCCTCTCGGAGAGGACGTTAGCCGCCCACTGCGTGGTGGTTGATGAAAGAGACATGGCGCTTCTGGCTGAAAAAAGGGTTTCGGTTGCGCACAATGCCGAGAGCAACATGAAGCTCGCCTCGGGCATCGCCCCGGTGCCCGCCATGATCAGGGCCGGGGTGAATGTCTGCATCGGCACCGACGGGTGCGCGAGCAACAACAACCTCGACATCATAGGAGAGATCTCCACCGTGGCCAAGCTGCACAAGATTGCGTGCATGGACCCCACCGTGCTCGACGAGTGTACGGCCCTGGCCCTCGTGACCGAAAACGGCGCCAGGGCCCTGCATTTTGCAGGCGGCCGCCTCGAATCGGGCAGGCCGGCGGACATCGTGGCCCTCAACGGCAGGGCCCCCAACATGGTGCCCGTGCACAACCCCGTATCGCACATCATCTATGCGGCCACCGGGGGCACCGTGAAAGACGTGGTAATAAACGGCAGGGTCATTGTGAAGGACGGCCGGTCCCTGAGCGTCGATGAAGAGGCCCTGATCAGTGAATGCCACTCCATCCAGAAGCACATCAGCCAGGGCTGAGGGAAAAGAATACCCCTTACGGGGAAGTCTTTTCCTCATTTTTAATACATGAATCCCGCACAATCCCTGTCTATGCCGTTCCTGGCAAGGCCTTTGCTTTATATAAAGCACGGCGATCGTTTTGCCGATAAGGATGGCATATGAAGATAACCAACAGAATGCTCTATGATCAGCTCAACAAGGATATTGCGCAGAACACGGAGAAGCTGTTCTACCTGAACAACCAGATATCCTCGGGAAAGCGCATCACAAAGCCTTCCGATGACCCCCTGGGGCTCTCGAGCGTACTGGTCAACCGTACAGAGCTGAACATGTTCTCCCAGTATGAGAGATCCATCAACTTCGCAACGGGATGGCTTAACAGGATGGATTCGATCCTCCAGGATACGGACGATATCCTGGGCAGGGTTACCGAGCTTGCCGTGGGGCAGTCCTCTGCCACCGCCACTGCCGCTACTCGCCTTGGAACTGCTGAGGAAATAAAGCAGTTAAGACAACTGATCATGAGCAACTCCAATGCCAAGTACGGCAGCAAATATATCTTCAGCGGCACGCAGACCCGAACCCAGCCTTACCTTTTTGTGGATGCCGAGAGCGAGCTGGATTACGTAAACACCCTGGCCGATGCCCCTGCCGCACCTGCGGAAGGTGATGCGATTTACGTGAACAGCGAGAACAGGATGTATGTCTATGATGGAAGTGAATGGAAGTCTCTCTACCAGGGTAACGATTCATCCTTCTCGCAGCAGATCGGGAGGAGTACCAGCGTCCAGACCAATATCCCGGGCAGCTCGATATTCGAAAACACGCAGGGCAACATCAACCTGACGCTTCTGAGGCTCGAAAAGGCCATGAGGAGCAACGATGTCGATGGGATCCGCGCCGAGATCACCAACATCGAAAACGCGAGCATTGTAATAAATAACAATCTGGCCCTGGTAGGTGCCAACATAAACAAGCTCGAGCACACGAAAACGGTTCTCGATCAATCCAGGGTTGATACGAAAGAAAGCATCTCCAACATTGAAGATCTCGATTATGCCGAGGCCATAACCTCGCTTCAGAACCAGCAGACCATATACGAGGCGACCTTGAAGAGCTCTTCCATGATCACTGCATTGAGTCTCGTTGACTACATCTAGCAGGGGGAATAATCTTGGAAATTGAAACGCTGCGATTCGGAAAGATAGCGGTTCAGGAAGATAAGGTAATCACCTTCCCGAGGGGCATTTTGGGCTTTGCCAAGAACAAGAAATACATCCTGTTCCCCCACAGTGAAGGATCCGCCTTTTTCTGGCTCCAGAGCGTGGAGGACGGCGACCTGGCCTTTGTGGTCATGAATCCCCAGGTCATCAAGACCGATTACTCCGTGGACGTTGATGACAACGTCCTTACCGAATTGGACGTGAAGCAACCCGAAGACCTTGAAGTGTTCTGCATCGTCACCATTCCCCACAACGACCCCAGGCACATGACCATCAACCTCCTGGGGCCCATCATCATCAATGCCCAGGGCCGCAATGCCGTGCAGATCATCTGCGACAGGCAGAGCTACTCGCACCGGCACCCCGTGATAGCACAGCAGCAGGCGCAGACCTGAACTCCAATTTCAGCAGTGAGGGAACAGACTCCGGGGCTTAATCCTTATTGGCCTTCTTCACGGCCTTTTCCTGTGCCTTGAGCGCCTTCTTCACCGACTTCTGAGAATCCTTTACCGCTGTGTGATCAGCACCAGGGTCCGGGCCTGACCCGGGAGAGGAACCGCGGGAAGACGGTTCCGGGGATTCGGGAGCACCGCCTTTCTTCTTCTCAAAATGTGCAAGGATCGCCCTGCCCAGGGCCTTGCCGAAAAACCCGATAAAGCCGGCCAGAAAGACCAGGGCGGTCCACTTGGCAACCTCCAGGGCGCCTGTCTGCTCGAACATGGCGACAATAGTACCCCAGAATAACGACCCATGCAATGCCGCACCTGCCGTACAAATGCCTACAATGCCTTGACTGATGCACCCCTGAAGAACTATACAACCCCTGTGCACACTCACTATGACAAAGTCATCGCCTTTATCGCCAGGGGAACGAACAGCGGCAAGACCTACCTCATGGAGCGCCTCATCACCGAGCTGAAGAGGCGTGGCCGGAAGGTGACCGCGGTCAAGCACGCCATGCACGGCCACGCCGTCGACCCCGAAGGCAAGGACACCTCCAAGTTCGCCAAGAGAGGCGCGGACCGCGTCATCCTGTTCTCGCCCGATGGGCTCCTCATGTACGAGGCGGCGCACCCCGAGCCCGACTACCTCTATGCCATGGCCGCCAAGGGCATGGACATCGTGCTCGTGGAAGGATTCAAGAGCGGGCCCTTCAGAAAAATCGAGGTCTTCAACGAGGAGAACTACGACACGCCCCTGTGCGTGAAAGAACCGGGACACGGGTTCCTGGCAATCGTGAGCAGGGCGAGAGTTGATACGGACATACCCCAGTTCCGGTTCGAGGACATCGAAAACATTGCAGCCTTTATCGAGGAACACACCTGCCTGGACTGATCACTGATCCGCAGGCTCAAGATGTGGAAGTATGACTCGCAAGGCAGGAAATCCGGAAGCCCTCAACATTATACGGGACATTATCATTGATACATGGTGGCCGCATCCTTATATAAAAAAGGAATATTGCACTTGGATCTTTTTTGCTGTAATTTGATTGGATAGCTGAATATTTTGTTGGGTCATTCTCCTTGTTTTGCTGTTTAATATGAAAAGAGAGGGAAACCGGTTTGTTATTATCATGGGAGCATGTGATTTTAATCAGTCCATTAAGGCTGATATGAATTATTCTTTTTATTTGATAAAAGATTAAGGTAGATTTGCCCGAAAACATGTCCAATATCTTGTTATCAAGGCTAGTTGACCTGATAATAAATGGTTAGCCGCTAAATATGAATCCGAGCAAAGTCCAGAGAAGGAACACCAAAAAGCTGACCGATCTGCCAAATGTCGGCCCTGCAATGGCGCGTGACCTTGAACTCATAGGCGTGAAGGTTCCGGCAGATCTTGAGGACCAGGATCCTTTTGAGCTTTACAAACTGCTTTGCGAAAGAACTGAGGCTCGCCATGATCCTTGTGTCTTGGATATCTTCATGTCCATTACAGACTACGTCGTAGGTAATGAGCCGCGTCCGTGGTGGGCATACACGCGCGAACGCAAGAAACGGTACGGCCACATTCTAAGTGTTGGTCGAAGCAGGTAAGTACACTACGGCTAACCATTCGCTGGAGCGGACGATCCTGATGAGTCGTCGCTCAGCTCAAATGTTAACGAGACGAGAGGATAATGCCTGTGCGCCCGGTCTTGTTCATAGTTCTGATAATGGGTGTCGTTGCGATACCAGCGCTTGCCGACGATACGATGTCGCCTTGTCTGATGCAGGCTGATCATCTGGCAATACGGCTTCCGACTCACGGGTTTTCATGGTTATACGGCGAGGACCTGAGCGGCACGTGCGCCGCTGTCCCCAAGAGCGGGTGGCTCCGAAAGGCGGTCAGCTCCCTCGATCTGTTCGTATACTCTGACGGCCCGGCGGGCAGCGGTCGATACTGGACAGTGATGCTTGGCGTGGCTGCAAGACGGAGTGCCAGACCAGATCGCGGCGTGTGTCTAATGACGAGCACGGTCGGCTGGCGGACATTGCAGCGGCATGAAGGATCAACATCATTGCCCTGTGATCTAGTCGATCTTGACAGTGACGGTGTGGCCGAGCTTGTAATATGGAACAGCTTTCCCCTGCATAAGGACGCTTCGATGGCTGAGTATGGTCTGGCAGCATGGGTGTATCGTCTTGCCTCGGACGACTCCTTCTCTGTTGACTGGAATCTGAGCCGTGCTATGGCTCGAATGATCGCTCGAGAGTACCGCGCACCTCTCGAGTCCGCCTCTATGAAACAGTCCGAGCTCCGGGCCCAGGCTGCCGAAGCCCTTGAGAGATTTGCCGAGGAGAAGTGCAGTGTTCAACCAACCACGGCTCGCAAACAACCGGTTGCAGCGGATGGCGCTGCGCGCCGCCACTGAGTAGGAGCGTTGACGCTTATGAAAAGAGGGTATCAGATGAAAGCAGACCGGCGTCTCGCGACGATTGCGGCACTCGCCTGTTCTCTATTCCTCCCATTTATAAGCTGCGGTTCCGATGCTAATACTCCGGTGGGCCCGGCGATCACCGATGATGAACTCCGAACGGCTCCCGAACGGATTGTTGCAAGGGATCAGGAGTATGAACTGGAAACCTACTTGTGGAGAGACTTCATGCCTATATCGCCTCCTGACGGAAAGCCGATGATCGCTCACGTTAAGGTCGCAGAGCTGAGCGGCAAACCGATTGCGTCGGATTTGAAACTCGAGTACTTGTGGGTGATCAACGGCTCGAAGATTTGGGCAACAATATTCTCAGACGAGGACTTGCTGCCATCTCCGCAGATGCAAGTCGCTGGAAGGCAGAGAAAGAGAAATGGACCCATTGTTTGAGAAAGCGGAATTAATGGAATACAAAATTGCTTCTTACGATCTATCACGATCGCAAGATGATGTAGAGGATTGTACATTAAGGTCTTACAAAAGATATGATGATACTATGGCCAGGATACCGGAGTCCATTTCTTCAGAACTCGCGTGCAAGGCCGGCTGTTCATATTGCTGTTATTTCAAGGTCGAAGTTAGAGCCCATGAATTATTCCTGATAAAGCGCTACCTGAAAAACACTCCGCTGCACCATGACATAAACATATTCCTTAAATCCGCCAGGTCGAATTCGGAAAGCATCCGCACATTATCGCGCACCGAGCACTTCGGAACCAATTTCAAGTGCCCCTTTCTCATTGAAAACAGATGTCGGATATATCCGGTTCGCCCCTATGCCTGCAGAAATTTTCATGCGACCAATCCTTACAACTGTAAACTGTCATACGAGAACCCCACGAACCTGTCTATCCCGGACTCTTTCATCCCCGAGCTTCATTCAGTGGGTTCCGGGCATAAGTCCGGGTATGAGAAAGCGCTGGAAAAGCGCGGCTTCGATATGCGCGTTTACGACATGAACACGGCTTTCATCGAGCTCTATGCTGAGGACAGTTCGAGAAAAAGATACCTGAAAGGGAAGCGTTCTTTCCTTAATGCGATACTCGTTGATGTAAAGGAGATACTGGATAAATGAGCGATGAAAATAAATCAATCCACGAGTTTGATTTTACATTAATCTGCGAATATTTTTCGAGCATAGAACGGCAAGGGCCTGGGAGCCCCGAGGTAACTGTCAAGGCTTTGAGTTTCATAGACAACCTGACCAATGCATCAAAAATCGCCGATATAGGTTGTGGAACAGGCGGTCAGACGATGGTGCTGGCCAAACATGCGCCAGGACATATTACTGGCATTGATCTGTTTGCCGACTTCATAGATATCTTCAATGTTAATTGCCGGAAGCTGAATCTCCAGGACAGGGTGGCCGGGGTTGTTGGCTCAATGGATAATCTCGCTTTTCAGAACGAAGAATTAGATTTGATCTGGTCAGAAGGGGCAATCTATAATATCGGTTTTGAACGAGGCATAAACGAATGGCGTAAATTCCTGAAGACAGGTGGCTTTATTGCCGTTACAGAGGCATCTTGGTTCACCGAAAAGCGGCCTGATGAAATCGACAAGTTCTGGCAGGATGCTTACCCGGAAATCGACATGATTTCAAATAAAGTCGGACAAATGCAAAAGGCCGGATATATACCCATTGCCACTTTTATTTTGCCTGATAATTGCTGGTCTGAACATTTTTATGCACCGCAAGTTGCTGCTCAGGAGAAATTCCTGAAAAAGCATGCAGGCGACATAACTGCCGAAGAGCTCGTGGAAAATCAACGTCATGAAGCGGAACTATATCATAAATACAAAGAGTTTTATGGCTATGTTTTCTATATAGGGAAAAAGGTTTAAATCAAGCGGTCCAGCTGCTTGCCAACAGTACACCTGATGGGTTACACTTGCCGATGTGTCACGTTGATTCGTACCGCGACCTCGCGAAGGGTATACGTAATGAAGATCTTGAAACTGCTGCCGGCTTTTGTCCTTATGGCATTGACCCTGTCGAGCTGTTCTTCTCATAAGGACCTGCTCACCGCCAATCGGGAGTCCGCAGGTATCGCGCCCGACCCTTCCGTCACGAATGAAGCGGTCCTGTGCGTCTACGGTGCCAATACCTGGGGCTGGCGCGGGTGGTTTGCCATTCACACGTGGATCGCCGCCAAACGGACCGGCGAAGCCTCATACACGGTATACGACGTGGTCGGCTGGCGCAGCCGTCACGGCCAGCCGGTAATGATGATAACCCAGGGTGTCCCCGACCGCTACTGGTTCGGCCAGAAGCCCCGGGTTCTCAAGGAGCGCAGGGGGGCAGGAGTCGATAAACTCATTGATGCCGTGGACAAGGCTGCTCGTTCATACCCCTGGAAAACCACCTACACGGTCTTTCCAGGCCCAAACAGCAATACCTTCGTCGCCTGGATCGCCAAGCGGGTTCCGGAACTGGAGCTGGAGCTCCCCTTTTCCGCCATCGGCAGTGGTTATGTGGACCAGGGTGAATAAACAGGATCGTACCGCATGGGAACCGGCGCCAATCGTCTCTTCCCTCGCCTGTTAAACTGTGTTAAAGGCTCTGCTCTATGTTGATCGTACAGCTCAAAGCCAAAAAGGAAATCCCCGTGATCCACGGGCACCCGTGGATATATTCCGGCGCCGTGGACAAGGTCCAGGGCGAACCGGAAAAGGAACACCTCTGCAGGGTGCTCAACGAGAAAGGACAGTTCGTGTGCCAGGGCACCTACAACCCTGTCTCCCAGCTGGCCGTGCGCGTGCTCACGCTGGGCAAGGAGAATGTCGACAGGGCCTTCATCGAGTCACGGATACGGTCGGCCATGGCGCTGCGTCAGCGGATCATCCCGGAAGACACCACCTGCTACCGGCTCATCAACTCCGAGGGTGACTGCCTTCCCGGCCTGGTTTTGGACCGCTACAACGACATACTCGTGTTGCAGGCCATCACCCCCTTCATGGAAGACATCAAGGCCGAGCTTGTGGACATCTTGAAATCGCTGATCCCCTCGTGCAGCATCTTCGAGCGCTCCGATTCGAAGACGCGCTCCAACGAGGGGCTCAGGCCGTCCATCGGCCCGCTTCACGGGGACGTCGAGGGACATGACCTTGTGGCCGGCGAGAACGGCATTCCCTTTGCCATAGACATCTTCACCGGGGACAGGACCGGCTTCTACCTGGAGCACCGGCAGACCAGGCAGCGCTTCATGAGCTATGCAAAAGACGCCGACGTGCTCGACCTCTTCTCCTACACGGGGTCGTTTTCCGTATGTGCCTTCAAGGCAGGCGCCAGGTCCCTCATCTCGGTGGATTCATCGGCACCGGCCCAGGTTCAGCTGAAAAAGAACATGGAGATGCACCGGATCAAGCCCTTTGTCTGGAGGCACATCAGGGACGATGCGCTGCGGTTCTTAAGCGACGAGAAAGGGAGTTTCGACCTGGTGGCCTGCGATGCCCCAGCCTTCGGCAACGAATACGAGGAGCATTTCAAGACCGTGGCCCAGTCCATGGCGCGCCTCCGCCCGGGTGGCATCCTCTTCTACCTGGCCCCTGTAACCTCCCAGTTCGGCCCGGTGGACCTGCTCAAGTCCATCAGCCGCGCAGCCCAGGGGCTGTCCCGCGCAGCCAGGGTGCTGGAGCCACTTTCCCAGGCACCCGACTTCCCCGCCCTGCCGTCCCACCCCCAGGGCATGCACCAGGCCGGGTTCGTGGTGTACGTGGACTAGGGACCCTCCGCGAGGGACCTTCAGCCCATCTTGCCTTCGAGCTGCCTGCCGCCCAGTACGTGGAGGTGGAGGTGCATGACGATCTGGGTGCCGTCAGGCCCGCAGTTCACGGCGATGCGGTAGCCCGACTCATCCACGCCCCTGATCTTTGCGACCTGCTGGGCTGCTTTCAGCATGGCGAACCAGATGTCCTTTTCATCGATGTCATTGAGCGTTGCGATGTGCCTCTTGGGCACGATGATGACGTGCACGGGCGCCAGGGGCTCTATGTCGTTGAATGCATAGACCAGATCATCCTCATACACCTTGGTCGAAGGGATCTCTCCTTTTACGATCTTGCAGAAGATACAGTCCATGGTTTCCCTCCCGTTCTGGAATAGTCCGCAATGCTGCCGAATTGGCCTCGTCGGTCCGGTCGACTCATTCTGAGTCGACCGGACCGACGAGGTTATTAATTAACACTCATGAAAAACGGGCGGCCTGAGACAGCCTCACCGCCTCTTTCACGTCCACCCGGCCCTCGTAGATGGCCTTGCCCACGATGGCACCGAATAGGTTTCCGACCTTCAGGAGCTCCTTGATGTCGTCCATGCCGCTGACGCCGCCGGAGGCCACCACCGGGGTTTTCACCTCCCGGGCAAGTGCTGCGGTGGCGTCCACGTTCGGGCCCGTGAGCATGCCGTCACGAGAGATGTCGGTATAGACGATGAAAGCCGGGCTGAACTGTTCGTAATGCCTTGCCAGCTCTGCTGCACCCTGTTTGGTGAGCTCCTTCCACCCCTGCACGGCCACCCTGCCGTCCAAGGCATCAATGCCGATGGCCACTCTGCCGGGAAAGGCCTTCAGGATGTCCTCGGTGGTCCTGGGGTCTTTGGCCGTCACCGTGCCCAGGATCGCATAGCCCACCCCCAGGTCGAACACCCTTTGTGCATCTTCGATCGTGCGGATACCGCCGCCGAGCTCCACCTCCACGTCAACCGCGGAGCAGATCTTTTTTATGGCCTGGAGGTTCATGCCCTTCCCCTGTACCGACCCGTCCAGATCCACCACGTGGATCCTTTCTGCGCCGGCATCGGCAAAGGACCTTGCCATGGCTGAAGGGTCCTTGCCGTAGACGCTCACCTCGTCGAACCTGCCCTTTTTCAGCCTCACCACCTGCCCCAAATGCAGGTCAATAGCCGGGATGATAATCATGCCATGAGCCCCTCGAATTCTCTTACCCACCAGCTCTTGAACAGGGTGGAGTATTTCAGGATATACACCTTGCCGTCGGATGCCAGTATCTTATAATAATCATCAGGGAAAAAGCTCGGGTCCTGATACGCCTCGCTCCAGCGGTCGATGATCTCATCGATCTCGAGCTCCACGCCCATGCTTTCAAACGAGACCGGACGGCCGGGGCGCCTGTGGCTGTCAAAGGTCTTCACCTGTGCATGCTGGAACTTCACAGGTGGGCTTTGGTCGAGGGTATGTCGGTCCCCGTTACCGCCACCGCCTCCTTGAACGCCCGGGCAAATGCCTTGAAGCAGGCCTCTGCCAGGTGGTGAGAGTTGCCCGAGGCCTGGATGGTCATGTGCGCGGTGATGCCTGCCTGGAAGGACAGGGACCGGAAGAATTCGGGCACGAGCTCCAGGTCGAGATCACCCACCCTGCCGTGGAAGACATTCGGACCATGGATCTCGAAGTAGGGCCTGCCCGAGATGTCCAGGCATACCTCCACCAGCGACTCGTCCATGGGGACCTTGGCCAGGCCGTACCGGGTGATGCCCCGCTTCTCGCCTAACGCTTTGTTGATGGCCTTGCCCAGCACAATGCCGATGTCCTCCACCGTGTGGTGCAGGTCCACATGCACATCCCCCCTGGCGTCGACCTTGAGCCCGAGACCTGCATGCTTTGTAAAGGCGTCGAGCATGTGCGTGAGGAACCCCGACGGTATGTCCAGGCTGAATCCTCCCCCGTCAAGGCAGATGCTTACCGAGATCTCCGTCTCCTTGGTCTTTCTGGTGACCGTGGCCTCTCTCATTGATCGACTCCCGCGGACTCTTTGAATGTCCTTATCACGGCATCTATCGTTTCAACTCCCGCGCCGCCCTGGGCGAACAGGGCCTTCCCGCCGCCCCGGCCCCCCACTTCATCCATGGCCTTCTTCATTATCCTGCCCGCATCACAGGTCTTTGCGGCATCAGGGGTTGCCATGATCATGTAGGTGGCCTTGTCGTCCCCTGGTGAATACAGGAATACGACCCCGGATCTGATGCGCTCCTTTAATCTGTCCCCGACCTCACGGATCTGGGCGATATCTGCGTTCTCAACCTTTTTCACCACAACCTTGAGCTGCCCGACCTGGTATTCCTTCTCATCTTCGCCCGATCCGACCCCGGTGGCGATGCGGATGTTGAGGTCCCTGATGGCGTTCTCCTGCTCCTTGAGCCTTGCCTGAAGGCCCGCAATGCGCTCGCCTATCTCCGCAGGCGCGCATCTGAGCCTTTCCGCCGCACCAAAGACAAGTCCGGTCAATGACCTGAGGTGCTCCACCGAGCGTGTGCCTGCAATGGCCTCGATCCTGCGGAGCCCCGCGGAAACGCTGGATTCCGAGACGATCTTCACCAGGCCGATCTGTCCGGTGGATGTGCAGTGCGTGCCTCCGCACAGTTCGACAGACACGCCGTCGCCCATGGTCACCACGCGGACCAGCTCACCATACTTCTCGGTGAACAGGGCCATGGCGCCTTTCGCCATGGCGGCCTCCTTGGAAAGGATCTCGGTCTTTACGGGCATGTCTTCCAGCACCAACTGGTTCACGATCGCTTCGACCTTCTCGATCTCCTCGTCGGAAAGGGCCGCGAAATGGGTGAAGTCGAACCTCAGCCTGGCATCGTTCACCAGTGAGCCCGACTGGTGGGCGTGCTCGCCCAGCACCTCGCGGAGCGCCTTCTGAAGCAGGTGCGTGGCGCTGTGGTGCCGCATGATGCTCTTGCGGCGCGATGCGTCCACACAGAGCTTTACGTCCTGGTTCTTGGAGAGCCTGCCGTCTGTCACCCTCACCTTGTGCACGATCAGGCCGCCTTCGGTCTTGGTGGTGTCCAGCACCCGGGCATTCCCCGTTGCCGAGCTGATGGTGCCCGTGTCCCCGACCTGGCCGCCGGACTCGCCATAGAAGGGGGTGGCTTCCGTGACGACATATGCCTCCTGCCCGGCCTGGGCTGTGTCTATGGGGCTTGTGTTTCCCCTGCTGTCCAGGGACTGCATGTCCAGGATGCTGGTGCGTGCCTCCAGGGTATCATATCCCACGAACTGCACGGCATGAGCGTGTTCGGATGCACTGAAGGCGCCACTCGTCTCGCCGAGCGCGCCGAAGGCCGACGCCCCGCGGGCCTTTTCCCGCTGCAGTTCCATCTGCTCCTCGAATCCTGCGCTGTCGATGCCGAATCCCGCCTTGCGGGCAATGTCCTCGGTGAGGTCAACGGGGAAGCCGAAGGTGTCGTAAAGGGTAAATACGTCCGTGCCGGGAATAAGCTTCCCGCCCTTTGCCCTGAGGCCGGAAAGTATCTCGTCCAGGAGGCTCAGGCCCCTGTCCAGGGTCTTGAGGAAACGCTCCTCCTCGTTGGTTATGACCTTGTCTATGAAGTCTTTCCTGGCGATGAGGTCGGGGTAGACATCGCCCATCTCGCTGGCCACCTTGAGCGCCACCTTGTGCAGGAACGCGGTGTTCATACCCAGGAGCTTGCCATGGCGGGCGGCGCGGCGGATGATGCGCCTGAGCACGTAGCCCCTGCCTTCGTTCGACGGAAGAATCCCGTCACCCACCAGGAAGGTGCTTGCGCGGGCATGGTCTGCAATAACCCTGATGGACACGTCCATGTCCTCGTCCGCCCCGTATTTCTTCCCTGCCATGTCGCTGATGAAGGAGATGAGCGGCGCGAACAGGTCGGTGTCGTAGTTGCTCCTGGCCCCCTGAAGCACTGCCGTAATGCGTTCCAGCCCCATGCCCGTGTCTATGTTGGGGGCCGGCAGGGGTGTGAGCGTTCCCGTTTCGTCGCGGTTGAACTGCATGAACACCAGGTTCCATATCTCCAGGTAGCGGTCGCAGTCGCACTCGCCCGGCCTGCATTCAGGCCGCCTGCAGCCCACCTCGGGCCCCTGGTCGAAGAGGATCTCGGAGCAGGGGCCGCAGGGGCCGGTGTCTCCCATGGCCCAGAAGTTGTCCTTGTCCCCCAGGCGTAGTATCCGCTCGGGCTTGAGCCCGATGTGCTTGTGCCAGATGTCGTAGGCCTCGTCGTCGCTGTGGTGCACGCTGGCATAGAGTCTCGTCGGGTCTATGCCCATGCGGTTCACCAGCAGGTCCCACGCATAGTCGATGGCGCCCTGTTTGAAGTAGTCGCCGAAGGAGAAGTTGCCCAGCATCTCGAAAAAGGTGTGGTGCCTGGCTGTCCTGCCCACGTTTTCCAGGTCATTGTGCTTGCCGCCTGCGCGCACGCATTTCTGCGAGGTGGTGGCCTTTGCATAGGGCCGTTTCTCCGCGCCTAGAAATGTGGCCTTGAACTGCACCATGCCCGCATTGGTAAAGAGCAGGCTCGGGTCGTCGCCGGGAACCAGGGAGGAGCTCTCCACCTTGGTGTGACCCTTCTCCTGGAAATAGTCCAAAAACATGCTGCGAATCTCAGAACCCTTTTTCATGCATCCATCCCGCCTGTTTCTTCAAGAATAAGATCGATGGCGAAGCCCCTGCCCGCAAGGAAGCGGATAAGCTTGACCTTGGGCAGGTCGTGCCTCTTGTCGATCAATTTTAATATCCTCTGCCGCTCGCCAAGTTCTTTGGGGAGAGAGGAAACGGCCCTTGTCGCATGCGCATCGCTCAGGCCGAGGTCATGGAGAAAACTCCTGATGGCAAAGTCGCCATAGCCCTTTTCCGCCATGATCAATGCCCTGCGGGCGGCATAACTTTCATCATCAAGGTAGCCGAGCTCGCTGATGCGAGCCAGGGCAGCCTCGATCACCTCTTCCGAGGCACCCCTGTCACGGAGTTTTTTTTTAGTTCAAAGGAAGAGACCGCGCGCCTGGAGATGACGGCCAAGGCGTAGCTCACTCCCTCACTCGACGTCTCGATACTTGCCTTCCTGGTAGATGGTCGTCTTCTTGAAGGCATCGTCCTCCTCCCCTTGCTCCTGTTCCTCTTTCTCGAACGCATCCCACTTGCTGTCGGACGTGCCGCGGATACCCTTCATGCGCAGCGCAAAGTCGTTGGGGTTGGTGGCGTTCCGCATGGCCTCGTGGTAGCTGACCCGGCCCTCCTTCACCAGCATCATGAGTGACTGGTCAAAGGTCTGCATGCCGTATGACACGGTGCCGTCGGCAATGGCGTCGTTTATCTCGGCTGTCTTGTGCTCGTCCACGATGCACTCCCTGACCATGGCGGTGGACACCAGAATCTCGGCCGCAGGCACCACGCCCTGCCCGTCGATCTTGGGCAGCAGCCTCTGGGATATGGCGGCCCTCAATACGCCTGCGAGCTGGAGCCTGATCTGCAGGTGCTGATGCGGCGGGTACTGGGACACGATGCGCATGATGGTCTCCTGGGCATCCAGGGTGTGCAGGGTGGAGAATACCAGGTGGCCCGTTTCGGCCGCGGTGAGCGCGATGTCGATGGTCTCGCGGTCACGCATCTCGCCCACGAGGATGACGTCCGGGTCCTGCCTGAGTGCGGCGCGCAGCGCCATGGCAAAGGAGTTGGTGTCCGAACCCACCTCGCGCTGGTTGATGATGGACTTCCGGTCCCGGTGCAGGAACTCGATGGGGTCCTCGATGGTGATCACGTGGCAGTTCCGGTTGGCGTTGATGTGGTTCACCATGGCGGCCAGCGTCGTGGACTTTCCCGATCCGGTGGTTCCGGTGACCAGGATGAGCCCTTTGCGCTCCAGGGCGATTTTCTTCAGGACCTCGGGCATGCACAGGTCGTCAAGCTCCGGCGGGTCCGTGGGCACTATCCTGAACACCATGCCGTAGCTGCCGCGCTGCTTGAAGCAGTTGACCCTGAACCGGGCCACCCCGGTAAGGCTGTGGGCAAAGTCTATCTCATTGGTGGTCTCGAACTTGGCCTGCTGATACTGGTTCATGATGCCGTACGCCATGGCGTAGATGTCTTCGTTCGTGAGCTTGTTCTGGTCACGCATGGGGATCAGCGCGCCGAACCTTCTGACCACCGGGGGCAGGCCGACCTTGATGTGAACGTCGGAAGCCGCGATATCCACTGCATGTTTCAGTATCGGGTTGATATCCATCCGTCTCTCCTGGAGCAGGCTAGTCTAGGTCCTGGTTGGCCACGATGTAGTTCTTCTTCACCGCCTGGCTGATCTCCTGGAAGACCTCTTCGTGCTCTCTCAGATATGCCTTGGCAGCTTCCCTGCCCTGGCCCAGACGCTGCTTGTTGTACGTGTACCACGACCCTGCCTTCTCAATGATGTTCTTATCGGAATTGCTGGCCACATCCAATAATTCACCATATTTCGAGATACCCTCGCCGAACATGATGTCGAACTCCACCTCTTTGAAGGGCGGGGCCATCTTGTTCTTGACCACCTTCACCCGGGTCCTGTTGCCGATGATCTTGTCCCCGTCCTTGATGGGGCCCGCGTTCTTGATCTGGAGCCGGACGCTGGCGTAGAACTTCAGGGCGTTGCCGCCGGTGGTGGTTTCGGGATTGCCGTAGAGCACGCCGATCTTCTGCCTGGTCTGGTTGATGAACACGGCCGTGGTCTTGGTCTTGCTGATGGCGCCAGAAAGCTTGCGCAGGGCCTGGGACATGAGCCTTGCCTGCAGCCCCATGTGCGAATCACCCATGTCACCTTCGATCTCGGCCCGCGGGACTAAAGCCGCCACAGAGTCGATGACCACAATGTCCACGGCATTTGACCTCACCAGGGTCTCGGCGATGTCAAGTGCCTGTTCACCCGAGTCGGGCTGGGATACCAGGAGGTCGTCTATGTTCACGCCGAGCTTCTGGGCATAGGTCACATCGAGCGCATGCTCCGCATCGATGAATGCGGCAACTCCTCCGGCCGCCTGTGTCGATGCGATACAGTGCAGCGACAACGTGGTCTTGCCCGAAGATTCGGCGCCGTAGATCTCGGTCACCCTCCCCCTTGGTATGCCGCCGATGGCAAGCGCCTCATAGTCGAGCAGGAGAGACCCGGTGGAGATGACCGGCACCCCCTTGCCGATGGCGTCCGAGCCCATGCGCATGATGGACCCCTTGCCGAAGGACCGTTCGATCTTGGTTATGGCGTCTTCCAAAGCCCTTTTTCTGCCTTCTTCCATTTCTACCCTCCTTTACCTCCCAGGCTGCTTCTGTGGAGAACGGTATGCTGAGCGCCGCCGGGCAACAATACACTTTTATACAAAAGGATCTCCGATGCGCAAAACGTTCCACCTACGGGATGTACGGCAAGATCTACCATAGTCGGGGCTTTTAGTCTACCAAGGGTGATGTGCCCTGCAAAGGGCCTTTTTTCCCGGGCAATCCCGTAGGCAGCGCACACCCTGTCGATGTCGGAGGCCAATCGGAGGAGATCCTGCATGGAGCCTTCAAGCCCCACCCACACGACGCGGGGACGCCTCACGTTGGGAAATGCCCCGAACCCGGCCAGTGCGAGGTCGAACCACGGGCACGACGACGTCGCCCGGTCGAGGTCTGCCGACAGAGGTTCCACGATCTCTTCCTTGATGTCGCCCAGGAACTTGAGCGTAATGTGGAGGCCGGCCGGCCTTACCCACCTCACCGCAGGGTTCTTCGCCTTGAGCTGCTCCATGGCGCCCCCGAGGGAGGCCTTTACTTCTTCAGGAATGGGCAGTGCGATGAATGTCCTGATCATTGATAAAATTTCTTAGCATAAACAGGGCTGCCTTGGCACTGATCATCTTGTTTCCGTCCCGGTCAAAGGAAAACTGCATCATCCTGGCCACTTGGATATCCCTTGTCCCCACGCACACCCACACCGTACCCACGGGCTTTTCCCCGCTGCCCCCGTCCGGGCCGGCAATGCCGGTGACGGCAATGCCCGTATCGGCGCCGGTGATCCTGAGCACGCCCGAAAGCATGGCCCGGGCCACCTGCCCGCTCACGGCTCCGTATCGATCAAGGTCTCCGGGGTTCACACCAAGGACACTCACCTTGACCTCGTTGCTGTAGGACACGACCGAGCCGAGAAAATACTCCGAGCTGCCCGGGACCTGGGTTATGAGATGAGAAATGAGCCCGCCGGTGCACGACTCCGCGGCTGCGCAGGACAGACCGCGGGCCTTCATGAGTGCGCCGAAGGTTCCTGCGAGGTCTTTTCCCTCTAACGCATTAATGCCCAGGGTGGACCGAATCTCAGCCTCCTGGCCTGCTGGAGCAACCAGCGCGATCTCCATTTCTCTGGGCAGATAGCCGCACAAGTCGGCCAGAGGCCCGATGCGCCGGGCGATCTCAACTTCCCGCAACCCGAATACGGGTATCTCGACGGTTGCAGGCACCTCCGCGCCGAGACCTTCCAGCACAAGGGAGAACATGGCAAGGGATTCCCTGGGCACCCCTGGCAGGAACACCACCCGGCACGAGTCGAGCTTGAGGTCGATGCCAAGGGCCGAACCCACGGGGTTTGTAATGCTGCCTTGGACGACGCCCGGCAGCCGTTTTTTCAACTCCTCGACTGCGCTGTGCGTCATATCGTCAGGCGTAAGGCCGAGCCCGCCGGTGACGATGATGATATCGGTGCAATCCTTGAGCTCCATGACGGCCCTGCAGAGCATTTCAGGGTCATCCGAGAACATCCTGGCCTCTTTGACGCCGACCCCTTTTGCCGTGAGCCGGGCCGCAAAAGGCCGCAGCAGGGCTTCAGCACGCCTGCCCGTAATGATCTCGCTGCCTGTGATGAGAAAAGCCGCCTTCATGAAAGCCACCCCTTTCTGCGGATAAGGGCCAGGACGAGCGCACTTATGATGCCGGCGGCGACATCATCGGCCATGATCCCGATCCCGCCCTTGACTTTTTTATCTATTATCCCCACGGGAAAGGGCTTCACAATGTCGAAAAACCTGAAGAGTGCGGTGCCCAGTGCGATTTCCTTTATCCCCCCGGGCCGCGATATGAGGGTGATCAGAATCCCGCAGACCTCGTCAATGACCACGCGTGAGGGGTCCTTTCCCCATTCTTTCTCCATGGCCCCCGATGCCATGACGCCCAGGACAACGAGCTTGATGAGCGAGAAGATGTACAGGGGCAGAGGAAGGCGCCGGAGGATGAGATAGAGAGGCAGCGTGGCAAGCGTTGCCGCGGTGCCGGGTGCCTTGGGGAAGTAGCCGGCGCCGAAAAAGGTGGCGATGCCCCTGAGGATGATCCCGGGCATGACTCAGCCCGGATTCTTCATGGTGCCGAGGTCCTGCATCAACTTGGTCATGGGCCCATGGGAGACAAGCTTATCCATCTCATCGAGGACCTTGCCGAATTCTTCGACGATTTTCTCGCCTTCGGCGGTGAGGCGGGCGCCGGTCCTGCCGTGCCGCCCCTGCTCCAGGAGACTTATGCCGAGCCTGTCTTCATAATCCCGGATCTTGCCCCATGCCGCCCGGTAGGACATCTTGAGGCTCTCGGCGGCCTTGTTCAGGGAGCCTGTCTGATGAACCAGCATGAGGAGCTGGAAGATCCCGATGCCGAAAACCGACTTGCCCTCTGATTCGATCCATATCTTATAGGCGTAATGCATATAAGTATAGATAACATGAAGCCTTGAGTCTTTCAAGGGGAGCGCCCTGTCGATATGGGTTGATCTCTCCGGGTCAATGCGTTATGAAATTGTTTCAAGACAATATATACCTTGGGAGCTTCCATGAGCGTGTGTTTGATATCGGATTTTTCCGGGCATGTGGGCGAAACAGTTACCATAAGGGGTTGGGTCGCCAACCGGAGATCCAGCGGCAAGGTGTCCTTCCTGATCATCCGCGACGGCTCCGGCATATGCCAGGCCATTGCGGAAAAAGAGGCCATGGACGACCTGTACGAGGAGATCAGGAAGCTGCCCATCGAGTCCTCCGTGACCGTGACGGGCACGGTGGTGGAAGAAGGAAGGTCGCCGGGCGGTTACGAACTGCATGTACAGGGCATGAGCATCCTCCAGAAGTCCGAGGAGTTCCCCATCGGCAAAAAGGAGCACGGCCCCGATTTTCTCCTGGGAATCCGCCATCTGTGGCTGCGTACGCCCAGACAGGTCGCCATCTTGAGGGTGAGGGACGCCCTGGTCAGGAATGTGCGGGAGTTTTTCTACAAGAACAAGTTCACTCTCATCGACACCCCTATCTTCACCACCACTGTTGGAGAGGACTCCTCCAACCTCTTTTCCGTGGACTATTTCGACCTGGGCAAGACCTATCTCTCCCAGACCGGACAGCTTTACCTGGAGGCGGCCATATTCGGGCTGGGAAAGGTCTACTGCCTGGGGCCCACCTTCAGGGCCGAGCGGTCCAAGACCAGGAGGCACCTCACCGAATTCTGGATGGTGGAAGGCGAGATGGCCTTTTTCGAGCACAAGGACAACCTGGAGCTGCAGGAAAACTTCGTGTCCTTTATCGTGCAGAACACCATAGCCGAAATGGCCGACGAGCTGAAAAAACTCGAACGCGACGTGGAGCCGCTGAAAAAGGTGGTGCCGCCGTTCAACCGGATCACCTATGACGAGGCCCTGGAGATCCTGCGCAAACACGGCTCGGACATCCAGTGGGGCTCGGATTTGGGCGGTGACGACGAGACCATCATCACCCAGCTCTTCGACAAGCCCGTGTTCATCGAAAACTACCCCAAAAAGGTGAAGGCCTTCTACATGAAGCAGCACCCGGAGAAACCCGATTACGTCCTGTGCGCAGACCTGCTCGCGCCTGAAGGTTACGGCGAGATCATCGGCGGGTCGCAGCGGGAAGAGAACCCCGAGGTCCTCATGAAATCCATCCTGGACAACGGGCTCGATCCCGAGCGCTACGGGTGGTACTTTGACCTGAGAAAGTACGGCAGCGTGCCCCATTCCGGCTTCGGCCTGGGCATCGAACGGACGCTCTCGTGGATATGCGGGCTCAAGCACGTGCGCGAGACCATCCCCTTCCCGAGGATGCTCTACCGGGCGTATCCGTAAAAGGCAAAGCAGCAGGGCCGGTGCAAAGCAACCCGTAAAAACCTGACCCGAACATGTTGCTGATCCGGAATCGACAGCTTGAGCTGTCGATTCCGGATCAGCAACATGTTCGGGCTATTTTTTTAAAGAGTACCCAGGGACCGACTTGCGCCATCTCAGATAGGCATGAAAACACAACTCATTCTTATCAGACACGGATCATACGGTAAAAAAAACACTCCACCCCTGCTGAAGGATGGAATGGGGAATGAAAAGATATAAGTGCTGGAGCGGGAAACGGGATTCGAACCCGCGACTTTAACCTTGGCAAGGTTACACTCTACCACTGAGTTATTCCCGCGCATCGCCACTTATATGCAAGAGGTTTTTGTTTGTCAAGAAACAATTCCCACAGAAAAGCACTTCCTTATTCAGGAGCCTTCAGCGCCTGGCGGTCTTTTGCGCGAGCGATCATGGGGTCATCCATATCCTTCCCCATGATCTTTTCGTATCCATTGACAAAATCCTCAGTGACATTACTAAGTATGAATGGGGTTAACGGTTCTTCTTTGGCAGCCGGTTCATCCCGGTCACTCGTGTTCTTGTATGAGGTGAACGATGGAAGAAAAGCAATCAGACACATCCGGGCCCAGGGATTTCATGCAGCCGTGGCTTGCCATGATGAGGCAGCTCTTTTCCGGTCCTGCGAATACGCCGGGCGGGAAGGCCGAAGAAGGGCAGCCAAAATCCGAGAGCCGCGCCAGGATTTCCCAGGAAGCCCTGCTCTCCATCTTCAAGACATGGGGCACCATATCCTCGGCCATGAGCGAACCTTCCTCAGCCGGTGCCATAACAAGCGGCCTGGCAAACCTGCCCGATATCATGATGAAATTTTTCCAGACAGGCCTATCAAGCTTTCTGAAGCTCAACGATCAGGCAACCGAGAGGCTCAAAAAACTTGGAAAGCACTCCGAGGCCTATACCTTTGACGGCCTTGATCAGGACACCATCAAGCTATGGTCCGATTTCTATGAAAAGGAGATCCGCCAATACCTCAAGGTCCCACAACTCGGACTGGTACGCTTCTATCAGGAAAGGTTCAACCAGACCATTGACAGGTACAACATCTTCACTGCCACCTTTGCGGAATTCATGAACATCCTCATGCTGCCCATGGAGAAGACATTCAAGGTTCTCCAGGACAAGATCGAGGAACAGGTCCGCGAGGGGAAGACACCTGAAGA
The DNA here is from genome assembly GCA_964600235.1 of uncultured Bacteriovoracaceae bacterium. GTDB lineage: Bacteria > Desulfobacterota > Desulfomonilia > UBA1062 > UBA1062 > MWEI01. Next base: position 79,240 of record CAZRIV010000003.1, read on the forward strand.
CCCCCACGAGTATTACCGGCAATGGGTGAAGATCCTCGAAGGCCATTACATGACCCTGTTCAAGTCTCCCGAGTATACCAAGGCCCTGGCCGACACCCTGAGCTCCTACGAGAATTATCTGAGTTCGCGTAACCTTATTGTGGAAGATGCCATGCAGTCGCTGCCCATCCCCACGAACAAGGACCTGGATGACCTTTACAACGAGATCTATCACCTTAAAAAAAGGGTGAAGGACCTGGAGAAGACAAACAAGGATCTCAAGAAGTCTGCTGCATCAGGAGGCTGAGCTATGGAGGGAACCCCCAAGATCCCGGTTGATATAATCCTGAAACACCTCTCTCAGGATGCGGACAAGGCACAGGACCGGGCGCAGAAGGCTTCCGAGGTGCTTCTCGGGCCGCTGGAAACGGAGATCGGCACCACGCCGTACGAGGTCATCTACCAGGAGGACCGGGTCAGGCTGAAGCACTACCTTCCCGTGCGCGAGCCTTCCAGGGAAGTAACCGTTCCCCTGCTCGTGGTCTATGCCCTCATCAATCGGGAGACCATGCTCGATCTGCAGCCAGAACGCAGTGTGGTCAAGAATTTCCTGGAAGCGGGCATAGACCTGTACATGATCGATTGGGGCTATCCCACACGGAAAGACAAGTTCCTCACCATCGACGATCACGTGAACGGTTACATGGACAATATCGTTGACCACATACGCTCCCGGTGCAACGTGGACAAGGTGAATCTCATGGGCATCTGCATGGGGGGAACCTTCTGCGTCATCTACTCGGCCCTGCATCCCCACAAGGTCAGGAACCTCGTGACCACGGTATGCCCCACCAATTTCGACACGGACCAGGGACTGCTGCATATCTGGATGAAGAATGTGGACGTGGATCAGATGGTCGATGCCTACGGCAACATGCCGGGCGATATCATGAACTTCGGGTTTTTGTTGCTGAACCCTGCACGACTCATGATAGACAAGTACGTGGGTTTCATCGAGAATATGGACAACAAGTCCTTTGTGGAGAATTTCATCCGCATGGAAAAGTGGATCTTCGACAGCCCTGACGTGCCCGGAGAGACCTTCCGGCAGTTCGTGAAGGACTGCTACCAGAAGAACCTCCTCATCCAGAGCAAGCTCGTGGTGGGGGGCTCCCGGGTGGACCTGAAGAAGCTCACCATGCCCCTGCTCAACATCTACGGCCAGTTCGACCACCTGGTGCCTCCGGGGGCTGCGGACAAGCTCACAGGCGCCGTGGGCAGCACCGACACCGAGGATGTGTGCCTGGACACCGGCCACATCGGCATCTATGTGAGCTCCAAGACCCAGCGGGAATTCACGCCCAAGATCTTCCAGTGGCTCAAGGAACGCGATACCCCAAAGGCCGTTTCCCCGGTGAAAAAGCCTGCTGCCCGCAAAGTGCCGGGAAAATCCTCGAAAACCTCCTGGACAGCCAGGACGAAGAATATGAAGCCTTCAAAGGAGAGAGCCAATGCCTGAGAAAAGCGACTACTTCAAGACATTCTGCAAGGTGAGCAGGGCCTTCGGTACCACGCTTAAAAAGGAACGAGTTCTGGACCTCATCGTGCAGAGCGCCATAGAGACCATGGACGGCAAGGCGGCGTGCCTTTTCTTTGAAGACGAGGGGCAACAGAGCGACATCTTTATCCCCATAGCCCAGAAGGGCCTGTCCAAGAGTTATCTCCACGCCGAGCCCAGGGAGGCCAAGCGGGCTGCCGAGGAGATCATGAAAAAAGGTTATATCGCCGTCCACGATGCCACCGCAGACCCGCGGATCAAGACCCATGAGCTAAAGAAGAAGGAGGGGATCGCCTCCATCCTGGTAGTTCCTGTCCTGGTCAAGGAGCGGGTCAAGGGCGTGCTGACCCTGTACACGTCCAAGCCCAGGATCTTCACGGAAGAAGAGATCCTGTTCCTCACCGCTTTGGCCGAGCAGGGTGGACTGGCCATCGAGCGGGCCCGCCTCGTCATGCAGATCACGCGGAACATCCGCATCTTTACCAGCATCGCCCAAGGGCTCAACGAGAGCCTGGACATCAAGGTGATCATGGAGCGCCTTTCCGTGGACATGGCCAAGGCGCTCGGCGTAAAGGCGGTATCCGTGCGGCTCATCGACAAGGACAGGCAGGTCCTCGAACTCGTGGCCAGCCACGGCCTGAGCAAAAAGTATCTGGACAAGGGTCCGGTCCGCATCGAAAAGAGCGTCACCGAGGCACTGGCGGGCAAGACCGTGGTCATCAAGGACGCCACCGCCAACAAGGAGGTGCAGTACAGGGACGAGAAGAAGAAGGAGGGCATCTCCTCCATCCTGACCGTACCCATCAAGGTCAAGGACGAGGTCATCGGGGTGATGCGCTACTATTCCGAGCAGGAGCGGGACTTCACCGAAGGCGAGGTCATGCTGGCAGAGGGTGTTGCCAGCCTGGGAGGGCTCGCCATTCACAACGCATCCATGTACCTGCTGCTGAAACAGGACATGCAGTGCCTCAAGGATGATATCTGGAGCCACCGGTCGTGGTTCTAGGCAGGACGCGCGGACAATACCATAAACATACCCTCCTTTAATCCCGCCTCTCCCCCTTCCCGTGAAGGGGGAGAGGGCCAGGGAGAAGGGGACCATGAACACATTCCAGGGGAGGAAACCCATGCTGGGCAGATCGATCAATGAAATGAAGGTTGGGGACTTTGCGGAGTTCTCCAAGACCGTATCAGAAACGGACATCTACCTCTTTGCCGGTATCGTGGGCGACTTCAACCCGGCCCACCTGAACGAGGCCTATGCCAAGACCACCTTCTTCAAGACCCGCATCGCCCACGGCATGCTCGCCGCAGGCTTCGTGTCATCGGTGATCGGCATGCAGCTGCCCGGCCCGGGGACTGTCTATATCAGTCAGGAGCTGAAGTTTCTCGCGCCGGTACATATCGGCGACACGGTGACCGCACATGTGGAGGTATCCGAGATCATCACGGAGAAGAACCGGGTGAAGCTCAGGACCTGGTGCGTGAACCAGGACGGGGTGAAGATCCTGGAAGGCGATGCCATGGCAAGCCCGCCGAAGAAGGGTTAAGGCCCCGCCGGGGAGTCTTCTTCCTCCTGTGAGCACCCATGTACCTGCGCAGCAGGGCATTGTTTGTGCGCTGATATCCCCTGCACTTACCCTTGATGAACAGGCGGATACCCCTGATCTTGGATTATGAATAAGCATATGATATATTCAACCACGACCTGACACCTTACGAAGATCGCTTACAATTCAACAATGGGAGGCTTCCATGAGAAAACCGGCAAGAATGGTTCTGTGGGTTGTCGCGGCGTTCATCTTCCTCTCTCCTGCGCTTTTCGTGTCAATCGCCGGGGCACAGGCGAAGTCGGCTACGCCCATCGAGGGGGTCAAGTTCGATACCCAGAACTCCTTGGGGGATAATCTCAAGTTTTTCACCGGCAAAGACGTGTATGTGCACCTTCGTTCGGGCAAGACCTTTCAGGGCTATGTAAAATCGGTGGGAGACCACTTTGTCCACCTGGAGAAGCTCGCAGGCAGGGAGTTCTTCGACGTTCTGATCCGCATAGAAGATATCAGCGCCGTTGAGGCCAGGTTCCGGGAACTTAAGTAGTGACCTGAAAAAGGCCCTTCTCGGTCTGTTGGTTCTTTGGCCCCGCTGATGCCTATTTCGGTGCCGACCTCTTCGCTGCCCTGGCCGGCCTGGGTTTCGGCTTTGCCGCCTGTGGTTTCGCCTTTGCCTTTTCAGGGGCCTTCGGTTTTGCCGCCGGGGCCTTTGCACCCTCGTCGAAGACCGATGTCACGCTCTTCATGAAGTCCTGGTACTGGCGCGCCTGCTCGTTGATAAGCTTCTCGAAATCCTTGATCCCTTCTTCGGGCACCTTTACCTTTTCAGCAAGCAGTGCCCTGAGGTGCGCATTGCCTTCTTCCAGTTCGGCGATCCTTTTCTTGAGATCCTGGTTCTCCCGGGAAATTTCGATGTACTCCTTCCTGGGGACCAGGTCCATCATGATGGCCAGTTCGCTGAAGGACCTCTGGAACTCGTCGAATGCCTTCTGCCATACGCCGAAGCCGCTTGGTTTCTGGGCATCGGGGTCAATCCCGTACATCCTGCAGAACAGGGCTGTTATATCCTTATATTCACCGAAATTACCCGAGAACCACTTCATGATATCGTCGAGCTGCTGCTGGCCCTTGGCTGAGGCGAGCATGACATTGCCCCAGAATTCGAGAAAGTGTTTATCCATGGGATTTCCCCTTTCCGGCCTCTTCATCGAGGTCGAGCTGGAACCGCACCGGTCCCCGCGTGCCGTTCTCATAGCGTTTGTGGATGGCATATTCCGTTCCGGGAGCGGACCAGGTGGTGGCGATGGCCCCGTGCCCCTTGGGAAACACGGTTACCTCGGCATCCACATAATCGAGCGGCGCCCGCGCAGAGTCTTCGTCCACGAGATCATCGCTTTTCGCATAACAGATGAGGAACCTGATGCCCTTCTCGGCTATCCGCTTGACATTGAGCGACCGGCCGAAGAGCTTTACCGGCAGGGTCCCGTCTTCCTTTATCGGGACCGTGTATGAGTCGAAGCTCATCTTGGTAATGGCCACGGGGATATCCTTGCGGTCGTAGATGAGCCAGTGGTTCAACGCCGCAGCGGTCTTTGTAATCTTCACGTCTTTGCCGGCCGGGTCATCGAACATCATGAGGTCGCGGTAAAGCGTGTAGATGGGTGCTTCTCTGTCCATGCTCTTGAGCTTGTACACCCAGCTCATCACTTTGCCGTCCACAACGGAGTTGCCGTTCGGAAGTTCCTTGACGGCGTAGCCCAGATCGCGGAACCGGCCGGGAAGATGTGCCAGGTATTCGATAAGGGCCTTGCTCCTGGTGCCGTCCATGGGTGCCACGCAGGTGATGAGCGCATCCACGAGGCCGTCGAGCTCACCCGACACGATATCCAAAAGCGCCACAAAGCCGCCCTGGCAGAACCCGTTGAGCGTTACCGGCAGCTTGTGCTTCTTATGAAGGATCTCGCAGAAATACCTGGTGTCCAGCGCATCGTCCTCGCCGGTCATGGTCTGGACGGCGGGCGTGGTCTCGATGTCTTTGAGCACGCGCACATACGTGGGTATACCCTGGTTGGCATAGGCATGGACATAGCTCTTGCCCTCACCGGGCAGGAATCCGAGGATGTTTACCCCGAGCACATAGGGCGGGATGATGAGTATGGGCTTTGAGAGGGCCTTTACCTTTATCCCCTTTTGCGGCATGACCTGGTAAACCGTGAACCGGTCCGTCTCGGCAATCTTCAGGTATCCTTCATTGTCGAAATGGAAGCCGTACTCGGGCTCTATGTCGTCAATGGCCTTGGGGTACTCGTACACCACCTTTTCCAGCAGCTTCGCCTGCCTCTCCACAAAGGCCTGCATATCTTCGCCTTCCCTCTCGAACACGGTATTGAGCCAGGCGGAAAATGCCCTGGAAAGCTCATTAAGATGAAAATCGGTCATGATCTTTGCAGAGCTTTCAAAACCCTTCTGAGCCACCTGGATGTTGAACAGGAGCAGTTCGAGATAGTCACGCAACGTGTCCTGGGGGGTGTGTCGGACGATCTTCTCCCTCTCGGTGGCGCCAAACGAGTTCAATGCGATCCAGAAGGGGGTCATGAATTCATTGATGTACTTGAACACCCCGTTGAAGTATATCTCGCTGGCCTTGACCTTTTCACGGGTTGCACCGCCGAAGGACAGACTCATTTCCATGAGCCTTTCAAAACCCTTCAGAAAAGACCCGTATGTCTCGAATCCCAGGTCAATATGTTCGTTGTTGTGTTTCATATTCCCCCATGGATCTTACACGGCAGCCTTTATTGCTGCTTTGTCTTGGTCTGCGGTTTGTCTGAAGCGGAGAAGTACCCTTCCACGCGTTCGAAATTCTCATCCACGGACTTCTTGAATTCATCGCGGCCTTTCTTGCAGGTGGCAACCCACTCGCCCATGACCTTCCTTAAGTCCTGGGGAACCCAGTTTGCCTGGCTTAAAAATGTGTCCATCATCTTTTCCGTCTGGTCCTGCAGCATGACCATGGCGTTGAAACTGTTCTGGAAGGTGCTCTTATTGAAGTCGATCATCTGCTTGACGATAATTTTCTGATCCATGGCGTTTCTCCTTTATTCTTCTTTTGGAAAACCTCTTATCCAGGGGTGTTGGTTGTTTTTTCAGCTCTTCGAAAACTTGTCAAAAAACTCATCCACCTTGGAATACCCCTCATCCATGGCCTTTTTGAAGTCCTCCCGGCCCTTCTTGTACACACCCATCCACTGATCAAGAACCTTCTTCCCTTCGTCGTTCATGCCCGGCGCCTGCACGATAAAGGTCTTCATAAGCTTTTCAGCCTGTTCCTGGAGCATCACCATGGTGTTGAAACTGTTGTCAAAGGTCGTCTTATAAAATTGAATCACCTGTTTTGCCATGTCCTTGGGATAGTCCATCGTTCTTGCCTCCTTACAATAATGTGTCCTGCTTATTTGGAGATGTATTCTTCAACCTTCTTATATCCGTCATCCACAACCTTCCTGAAGTCTTCGCGCCCCTTCCTGAAGGTGCTTACCAGATTGGAAAATGCCTTTTTCCCCTCGGCGGGAAGCCCCGGTGTCTGGTCCACAAAGGAATTCACCATCTTCTCCATCTGGTCCTGCAGCGTAACCAGCATATTGAAGCTGTTGTCAAAGGATGTCTTGTGTAATTCCACCATCTGCTTTACGAGTTCCTTGTTCTCCATGTTTCATTTCCTCCTTGCTCAGCCGTGAGAGTTTAAAATTTATGTTCAACTATAATAGTGACCAGAAACGAATTGTCAAGGGGTAATTGTTGCATTGCAGCATTTTTTCTTAAGGGCTTCATCACTCGTTATAACCACTATTCTTTCTTATCTCTCTGTTTTTATTTTATTAACTAGTCTTTTCGTGGGGCTGCCAACACCCTATATTTTTCTTTTTGTTGCAGCGTGACATTATTCGTGGTAGCGTAATCGACGTTATGGCTGATACCGTCATCCTGAAAAAATACGCGAGCAGGAGGCTCTACAATCCTGAAAACAGTTCGTATGTCACGATCAGCCAGGTGGCGGACATCATCAGGAACGGCAAAGACGTACAGGTCCTTGACGCCAAGAGCAACGAGGACGTCACCGCGTTCATCCTCACCCAGATCATCCTCGAAGAGGCAAAGAACAAAAACGCCCTGCTGCCCTCACCCCTTCTGCACCTCACCATCCGTTACGGCAGCACCGTGTTGCAGGAGTTCTTTGACAAACACCTCCAGGAGGCAATCCAGTCGTACCTCCAATACCGGCAGGCCTTTAACGATCAGTTCAGCAAGTGGCTGAACATGGGAATGAATTATTCGGAGATGGCCCAGAAGGCCATGAAGGACCTCACGGCATTCCCGGGGTTCTCTCCTGATGAAACCCTTCGGCCCCGTGAAAAACCAGGGAAAAAGAAAAAGGGCGGTTAAACCCGGATTATGCTTTTGAAATCGCCCATACTCGTCCAATACACTCGAAGAGGGCATTAACCGATAATTCGTGGTGAAAAAGATTTGTTTTTTTATAGGTCCTTCAAATGCAAAATCCGGTTTAAGAAAAAGGGCGGATCATGGAAACTCCGCCCTTTTCACCAGTACGACTGAAGCTTCCTCTTAGAGTGCGCTCACCTGCTCTCGTTGTCCCCTTTTCCTAACCCTCCGCGCACCATAGGTGAGAGCAGCGCCAAGCCCTGTCTTTTCGAGGATGAACCGCAAGGCGGGCGGCCAGTGGTTCTTCAAGGCGTTCCGGCCCATGAAAACCGAGATATGCCCCGCGTCCTCCACCACGGTCTTGAAGATGTCTTCCGGCTTTGTCTCCACATGAGAACTCATGTTGAAGAGCTGTGGCACCAGGGTGATATCGTCCTTTTCACCGGCAAGCATGGCAATGGGGCATACGATGTTCCGCAGGTCGACATATTTCCCCAGGACCTTCAGCTTGCCCTGTACAAGATGGTTTTTCTTGAACAGCTTGTCCACTGCCTGGAGATACCAGCGGCCGGAAATGTTCTGGGTGTATTCGTACCAGGTCTGAAACTGTTTTGATCTTTCCCGGTAGTTTTCGTCTCTGACATTCACCCACAGATTGATAAAATCACTCACGAACCGCTCATACGGATTCATGATCTTCCAGCCCATGAGCATCATATCGCCGAGCATATTCCCAAAGCCCATGGTCACGAGCCACTGATAAAAATCTATGGGCATTCCCTGGACGACATCCTGGAGCTTGCCTCCTCCGGCAGTGAAATCAATGGGGGCCGCCGCCAGCATGAGGGCCTTGACATCCCGGGGATACAGAGAGGAATAGATGGCGCACAGCCAGCCGCCCTGGCAGAGCCCCACCAGGATAACCGGCTCTCCGGCATCATGAACAGCCAGTCTCAGCTGCAGAACAAGGTCGCTGATGGTCTCATGCTGCCTTGCAGGCGTACTGGACTTCCATTCAATGACATAAACCGGCAGTGTCGTCTCCCTCAGGCATGTCTGGACCAGGCTCTGCTCCTGGGCATAGTCGGCTATGCTCGAATGGTGGCCTGCCTGCGGCGGCACAATGAGCAGGGGATTCCCGGTTCGGCCCTCGTCGAACCGCCTGAGTATGACGGCCTTGTCCTCATGCACGATTTGGTTTTTCGAAATGAACCCGGGCGTACGCCTGTAGGTCGCCGTTTCCATAAACCTGGCAAGATCCAAACATGAATCAATCATCGTTCGCCTCCCTTTTCTACGCAGACTTCCTCATAAGGTCGGGGATTCCTTTTTTCAATGATGCTCGGCATTCGCTGCTGGAGAGCGAGGCGGACAACATATGAAGATTCCCTCTTTAATACCTCATCGGCCCAACCGCTGAACCCTTGACGGCCCTGCTGCAAACTCGCAGAGAAACCCATGCAAACACCTCGGTCCAAGTGCCGAATCTGAAACACAATCCTTGATCTTTTCGCACGATGCCGGTACACTTGATGGCTCCAGTGAAGACGTACCTATACGGGGAGGGATCGTATGGATGCAGTAAAGATCATGCCGTGCCTGGACATGAAAGAGGGCAGGGTTGTCAAGGGTGTGCACTTTGTGGATATACGCGATGCAGGCGACCCGGCGGAGCACGCGCAGTTTTACCAGAAAGAAGGCGCCGACGAGCTCGCCATGCTGGACATTGCTGCAACGCAGGAAAACCGCAAGACCAGGCTCGAGTGGGTGAAAAGGGTGTCTTCGGTCATCACCATCCCGCTCACCGTGGGCGGGGGAATAGGTTCGCTATCCGACATAGAGGCCGTGCTGGGTGCCGGTGCGCAGAAGGTCTCCATCAACTCAGCGGCGGTGAAGAACCCCGACCTCATCAGGGAGGCCACAAAGGCCTTCGGCCCGGGCAAGATAACCGTTGCCATCGATGCCCGGAGGAACAAGGCCATGGCCTCCGGCTTCGAGCTCGTGGTCTCGGGAGGCAATATACCGGTGGCAAAGGATGCGGTGGAATGGGCGCGCCAATGCGAGCAACTGGGCGCCGGGACTCTGCTGCCCACGAGCATGGACGGCGACGGGACGCTTGCCGGCTATGACATCCCCTTCACCCGGGCCATTGCGGACGCGGTGAAGCTCCCGGTAGTGGCATCCGGCGGCGCCGGCAAGCTCGAGGATTTCGAGAAGGCGGTCACCGAAGGACATGCGAGCATCGTGCTTGCCGCCTCGGTTTTCCACTTCCGGACCTTCAGCATCGCCCAGGTAAAGGAGTTCCTCAGGTCCCGCGGCATAGCGGTTGTCGGGTAAATGGGATACATCCATACCGGATGCCTGATGGATGCCTTGCCTTATGAAAGGCTTTCATGCAGCAGCAAGGATCGATGAAGAGACTCCGCACCATTTCAATAATCTTGGTCTGCCTGGTGTTCGTGTTCACGGTCACGGGGTTCTTCATCCTTCCTCCTGTCCTGACCTCGGTGGCATCGAAAAATCTCGGCAAGGCCCTCCACCGGGAGGTGACCGTCCAGAAGATCAGCGTAAATCCCTACACACTCGTGCTCGAGGTGCAGGGCCTTTCCATCAAGGATAGGGACCGGCCGGAAGCCTTTATCTCTTTCGGCTCGCTCATGATCAACCTACAATGGGCATCCCTGTTCAAGCGGACACCACTCATCCGCGAGGTGAAGCTGGACAGGCCTTCTGTCAGGATCATCCGGTTTAAGGATAACACATATAATTTCTCCGACCTTTTGAAAGGTGAAAAGAAAAAGGAAAAACCGCAACCTTTCTCCATCTCGAATATCCAGATCACCCGGGGGACAGTGGTCATGGATGACAGGCCGGTGAATAAGATTCATACGGCTCAGGACATCACGCTTACCATACCCTTCCTGTCCAATATGCCCCATCTCGCTGACGTCTTCGTGCAGCCATCCTTTAAGGCCGTGATCAACAAGACCCCCATCGCGCTCAAAGGCAGGTCAAAGCCCTTTTCCGAATCCCTGGAAAGCACCCTCACTTTGAATCTCAAGAAGATTGACATCCCGTCCTACCTCGCCTACCTGCCCGTGAAGCCAGGTTTTTCCCTGGAATCGGGACTGCTTGATCTGGATGCAACGATCACCTTTCGGCAGTTCAAGGACAAGAAGAAGCCCGAGTCCAGCGCAAGGGGCCTTGTGGTCTTGAGGGACCTTGCCATAGCCGAGCTGAACGGCAGCCGGCTTCTTACCCTGCCTTCCCTGTCCGTTACCCTGGCCCCCTCCCAGGTCCTCAAGAGAACTGTCCACATCCAGAAGATTGATATCTCCTCACCGGAACTCAATGTGAACAGGGACAAAAAGGGCGTGCTGAACCTGATCCAGGCAGTCAGAATGACACCCGCCGGGGAAAAGCCCTCTACCCCGCCGAAGGCTGACTCGGATGCAGATCCCTTTGTAGTCATCATTGACAAGGTCGCCCTCACGGGAGGGAAAGTCACCTATACGGACAGCTCAGGCGGATCGCCGGTTAAGATCGCCATGCACGAGGTGAACATCTCGGCACGGGACATCTCAACGGACAAGAGGGGCAAGGGCAGCATGGACATTGCCTGCAGAGTCAACGAGACAGGCAAGCTCTCGCTGGGCACCTCATTCACGTTAAAGCCTGCATCCGCGGATATCGCCCTGGCCCTCGACGGGTTCCAGCCTGCATGGATCCAGCCCTATTTCATCGAGAAGGTGCCTGTCCTCATCCGGCGGGGCTCTTTAGCCGCCAGGGGTCGGCTGCATGTTGCCAGGCCAGAAAACCAGCCTTTCCAGGCAGGTTTCACGGGGGATGTCGGGGTTAGCGAGTTCGCATCAGTAGACAGGGCAAAGGCAGAGGATCTCGTCTCGTGGAAAGACCTCTCCATAACGGGCATCGACCTTTCCATTAATCCTGCCCGACTCGCCATCGCCGAGATCTCTCTCGTGGCGCCGGTATCAGCGTATATCATCAACCCGGGAGGAACCAGCAACGTCTCTGTTATTGCAGGACAGCCAAAACCGGCCGGGAAGCCTGCGCCCGAAACGAAAAAGAAAAACCTTGCGAGCCTCTCCGTAGGCAGGGTGAGCGTGAAAAACGGCCGCTTCACCTTTACCGACCACTCCATCTCGCCGAAATTCGTCTCATCGCTCGCCAATATCACGGGGAGCATCACGGGGCTTTCCACGGACGAGTTCAAGAAGGCCTCTGTCAAGCTGCAGGCAAGGCTGGACAACCAGGCACCCATCTCCATTACCGGCTCCATCAACCCGCTGAAAGAGGACCTGTACGTGGACCTAACGGCCAGCCTCAAAAACATGGAGCTGAGCCCGGCAACACCCTATTCGGGCAAGTACGCGGGATACACCATTGACAAGGGCAAGCTCTCCTTAGGCCTCAAGTATTCCATCGACAAGAAGCAGCTCCAGGCACAAAACGATGTGGTCATCGACCAGTTCACCTTTGGTGAAGCAGTTCAAAGCAAGGATGCCACCAACCTCCCGGTCAGGCTCGCCGTGGCCCTGCTCCGGGACAGCAACGGAAGGATAGACCTGCACCTGCCCGTCACAGGCCGTACGGACGACCCGGATTTCCACGTGGGAAAGGTCATCCTCAAGATCATAGTGAACATCCTCGAAAAAGCTGCCACATCGCCTTTTGCCCTGCTTGAAACCCTCTACCCCGGGGCCACTGAGCTCAGCTACATTGCGTTCGAGCCGGGCAGGTCGGCTCTCAGCGATGAAGGCAGGAAAAAGCTCGCTGACCTCGCCAAGATCATGAGCGACCGGCCTTCACTTAACCTCGACCTCAAGGGATATGTCGATGGCCCGCTCGACCGCGAAGGTCTTATGAACACCCTGTTCGAGCGCAAGCTCAAGGCCCAGAAGCTCAAGGAGCTCATCAGGGCGGGGAAACAGGCATCCTCGGTGGATGACCTGGCAGTCGAGCCCGCAGAGTACAGCGCATACCTTAAAAAGGCCTACAGAGAGGAGTCCTTCAAGAAGCCCACGAACATGCTGGGCATCCCCGCCGCCCTTCCCGACGAGGAGATGAAGCGGATCATACTGGAACACATTACCGTAACGGGAGATGACCTGAAGGGCCTTGCCCTGGCACGGTCGCAGCAGATCAGGGATGAGCTCGCGGAAACGCACGGCATGGATGCGGCAAGGATATTCCTCGTGGAGACAGACCCCTTTAAACCTGACCCCCTGGACAAGGTCCCCGGTTCCCGGGTGAGCCTCACCATCAGGTAGGGACTGCAAAAACCTCGCAGGCGATACTTGCCTCATTAGTATTGAGCGAGCGCTCTCTTTTTTAATTGTCGTTTAATTGTCGTGTCGTGTATAGTGTACAGGTATGGCTACGGCCATCCCCTTGCATTGCACCTTGTTGCTGTACCAATACATCAGGAGGATATTATGGACGTGAAGAAGATTGCAGTCATAGGCGCCGGGGCCATGGGCAACGGCATCGCCCAGGTAGGACTCATGGCAGGCTACACGGTGGCCATGCACGACGTGGAGCAGCGTTTCGTGGATCGAGGAGTGAACACCATCAGGGAGAGTCTGGCAAAATTTTCCGGCAAAGGCAGGATAACCGCCGGGCAGGCCGAAGACATGCTGAAACGGCTGCTGCCCACCACCGACCTCAAGGTTGCGGCCCAGGATGCGGATCTCATCATAGAGGCCGTGTTCGAAGACCTGAACCTCAAGAAAAAGATCTTCGCCGACCTGGACGCAATTGCGCCTAAGCAGGCCATCCTGGCCAGCAACACCTCGTCCATGAGCATCACCGAGATCGCCTCGGCCACCAAACGGACGGGAAATGTGGTGGGCATGCACTTCTTCAATCCGGCTGTCATGCTCAAACTCGTGGAGGTCATCTATGCCAAGGGGTCCACGGATGCAGCCATACAGACCACCGCTGAAGTGGCGAAAAAGATGAACAAGATCCCGGTCATCGTAAAAAAGGATTCTCCCGGATTCATCTACAACCGGGTGAATGCGCCAACGGCCCTCCTGCTCCAGCTCATCCTGGACAAGGGGAGCCCTGCGCCGGCCCAGTTTGACGCTGCCTTCAAGGCGCTCATGCCCATGACCCCCTTCGAGCTTCTGGACTATGTGGGTTTGGATGTCGTGGAGCACATCCAGAGATACTATTCCGAGACTCTTTCGCCGGATTACACCCCGAGAAAGGCCCTGGTGGACCTGGTGAAGGCAGGCACACTGGGCAAGAAAACGGGAAGGGGGATCTACGACTGGTCCGCAGGCAGGCCTGTCATAGACACAAATAATCCCACCACCGAGTATGACTTCACCCATATGGTGGCCCTGCAGACGAACGAGGCCACCAAGTGCCTGGAAGAGGGCGTGACGGACGATCCGAAGGACATCGACCTGGCCATAGCCAACGGAGGCGGCGCCATGGGGCCGTTTGCCCTGGCACAGAGCATCGGCTACGACAAGCTCGTGGCAAGGTGCAACGAGCTCGCAGAAAAATTCGGCGTCGCAGCCTTCCGGCCCACCAAAACCATGCAGGAAGGCATGATACGGGTCTGAGCCTCACCTGTTCGTCAGGTGAGGAGCACTGAAAACTCACCCGTTCAAATCGTGCATATCAGCCTTACCGGTATGCACGATTTGAACGCTCTGTTTCATGGGTCGTATCTGAAAATGGAAATAAGGTCTTCGAATCCCGTTGATTCTCGAAACCAAATGGTTTAACCAGGTTCCATGCGGATCCTCGTCATCGAAGATGAAAAGAAAGTCGCAGACTTCATCAGCCATGGCCTCGCCGAGGAAGGTTATGCCGTAGATGCCGCCCATGACGGCGAACAGGGCTATTTCCTGGCAACTACCAATGAGTATGACGCCATCCTGCTCGATATCATGCTTCCGAAGATGGACGGCGTTACCCTGTGCACCAAGTTGCGCACAGAAGAAAACCATACCCCCATCCTCATGCTCACCGCCAAAGACGCCATAAAGGACAAGGTCAGGGGGCTCGATGCCGGGGCGGATGATTACCTCACAAAACCATTTGCCTTTGAAGAGCTCCTGGCCCGGATACGCTCCCTGCTCAGGAAAAAAAATCTCCACCAGAAAACCCGGTTCCAGGTGGAAGACCTGGTGCTGGATACCCTCACCCATGCCGTGACCAGGGCGGGAAAAGAGATACCTTTAAGCGTTAAAGAATATGCCCTGCTGGAATATCTCATACGCAATGCCGGGAGCGTTGTGACGCGCACCATGATTTCCGAGCATGTATGGGATATAAACTTCGACACCTTTACCAACGTAATCGATGTCTACATCAGCTACCTGAGAAACAAGATCGATCGCGATCATGAAACAAAGCTTATCCATACGGTCCGCGGCAGGGGATATGCCCTGAAGAGCTGATATGTTCAAATCCATCAGATTCAGGTTCTTCTTCTGGTATACACTCATTCTCGCGGTGACCTTCTCGGTTTTCGCCCTTGCCCTCTATTTCAATGTCAGCGCCACCCTCAAGGACCAGATGGATGATCTGTTGCTTGCCAAGGCCGAGGGCATTGCCGGGTCGATCAACACCTACTGGGAAACAGAGAAGATGGATGCCCTGAAGCATGGGGCAAAGAGAAACGTCTTCAGCAAGATCAACAATGCGAATTTCCTCAAGATAGCACGGCGGTGGGTTGACGAACGCTCTAACGATCCTGATCTGATGAACATCCTTGTGCAGATCTATAAACCTAACGGCGAGCTTATCGCCTTTTCCCGGAACGCACTGACTCACCTGAGCATCTCGAAAAATTCACTCCATGGGCTCGCAACCAACAGGATGGCCTATGAAGACCTCCAGGTTGCCCGGGAAGGGGAGAAACCCCTTGACCTGCGCATCCTTCAGATCCCTGTCTTCGAAGAAGGGAAGATGGCATATATCGTCCAGGTCGCCGGCCCACTGGACTCCATCTGGGAGACACTCAAGGGCATCAAGTTCATCCTCTTTCTCCTGCTGCCCATAACCGTCGTGCTCGCCAGTGTCCTTGCGGGCGAGTTCCTTGCCAGCATCACCCTGAAGCCCCTGAAAAATATGATAGAAACAGCCCGTCAGATAACTGCCGAAAATTTGAGCCTGCGTATAACGCCGCCTGAAACCCAGGATGAAATCAGGGAACTTGCAGAGACATTCAATGAGATGCTCGAAAAGATACAACAGGTCTTCATATCCCAGAAGCAGTTCATACAGGATATCTCCCACGAACTGAGAACACCTCTTACCATCATGCGCGGTGAGCTGGAAGTTGCCCTCAAGAGGCGCCGTTCTCCTGAGGAATATTCCGCTACCCTCATGAGCAGCCTCGAGGAGACCACCAGGGTCGGCAAGCTCCTCGAGAACCTCCTGGCGCTGGCCCGCCTGGACAGCAGTTCTGTATCGCTTTCACGGGACCTTGAGGACATATCCACGATCATGCGCGATACCCTTGCCGATATGGAGATCCTTGCCGTGCAAAAGGGCATTTCAATCGATTTCGTAAGCCAGAAGGGAATAATCCTGCCCATGGATCGGGATAAAATCATACGGGCTTTTGTCAATATCCTGGATAATGCCATAAAGTACACCCCGGAATATGGGAAGCTCTCGGTAGAGGTCATTCGGGAAGGCGACACTGCCATTGTGACGATTGCCGATACGGGCATCGGTATTCCCCAACAAGACCTCCCGCATATCTTCGACAGGTTCTACCAGGTGGACAAGTCACGGAGTTCCGAGGGGTTCGGGCTCGGGCTCAGCATTGCCCGATCGATAATCGAGGCACACGGAGGATCCATAGCCGTGGAAAGCAGACAAGGCCATGGTACGACCTTCCTCATTTCACTTCCCCTGCGCGCTTTGACATCGGACTTTTTGCATGCGGATACTGAATCATGAGAATTTTTTAATCTTGTTCTAACGTTTGTCTAATTGTTCCGCGTGTAAAGGGGCATCATCACAAACTCACTAGGAGGAAGGAACCATGAAAAAGGTTATCAGCTTGATCGCAGTATTCGCACTGGTGTGCTTCACCTCTATGGCATTTGCAGCCAACGCGGCAAAGCCTGCTGATGCAGCAAAGCCAGCAGTTGCAGCAACCCCGGCAACTCCTGCAACACCGGCAACTCCTGCAACACCGGCAAAGGCTGAGGCCGTAAAGGCCGAGGTAGTAAAGGGCAAGATCGAAAACATCGACACGGTAAAGAGCGAAATCGTGGTAAAGGGTAAGACTATCGTGGTAAAGTCAGAAGAGATCGCCAAGTTGAAGAAGGGCGATTCTGTTGCTGTTACCTTGGCTGCCGGCACCAACAACGCAGAGAAGATCGAAGCGGTGAAGGCAAAGAAGGCAGCAAAGAAGGCAGCAAAAAAAGAAGCGGTAAAGAAGGAAGAGAAGAAGGAAGTAAAGGCTGAGGAGAAAAAGGCCGAAGAGAAGCCGGCTGAAAAGAAGGCTGAGTAGTCATCTTCTCGAAAAAAGAGGTTGATGGAGGATGAAAAGGGCCGCACTCATACTCTTTGCCCTTGGGGTTCTTTCCTCGCTGTGCTTTGGGCAGGACATACTGCCGATAGCACAGAAAGGAGGAACCCCTCCTCCAGTTTTAAAGAAAGCCGTCACCCCCCTGGAGATAACAGGCACCATAGACACTATCGTTATCCCCGAACCGTCCAAGGGTATCCGGCCTGAAATCAGTCTGCTCTCGGTAGACGGGAAACCCTTCACCTTCCTGGTCAGGTCTACCACCACCATTTACGGCCAGGACTGGAAGGCGATCTCCATCGATAAACTGGAAAAGGGGCAGCAGGTGAGGGTGCAGTACATCATCAGCAAAGACGGGTTCCTGGTGGCTCTTTCCATTAAGCCCATAAAATCTCTCTGAAACAACCGGAAAACCATTCTTTCCAAACAGGCACCCCTGGATACTCGGCCGCAGTCAGACCCCGGCATGTCCGCATAAACCGCATTTCGCATAACCCCCGATTCTGCGTTCCAGAAGCTCTCATGGGAGATGCTTTGCCCATACGCCCCTGCTCCAGCAGACACTGAAGCTCTTAATCGGTGTCCATACACTTCAATGTGGGTCGGGACCCCGAGAAAGGCATCTATTCATTAAATGAATAGGATCGCCTCATATATTCGCTATTACTATTTGTAATAACCTTAAATCCTTAGTATTTTCTTTTGATATTATCGGAAATCCAAGCATATTGCCGGATTACCAGACACGAGGGGAGGTTGTTGCATGAAGATGAAAAATGTATTTGCGACCCTGGGGGGCATCATGGCCGTCGGTGCGCTCATCGGCATCCTTGCGCCGCTGCTGCAGAAACTGGGGAACCCAGGGAACATGGGCATCTGCGTGGCCTGCTTCGAACGTGACATCGCCGGCGCCCTCGGGCTCCACAGGGCGGACGTGGTGCAGTACATGCGTCCCGAGATCATCGGGTTTGTCCTTGGTTCGCTCGCCTCGGCCCTTCTCTTTCGCGAATTCCGGCCCCGTGCCGGATCGGCCCCCATCGTCAGGTTCGTGCTCGGGGTATTCGCCATGATCGGGGCGCTCGTATTCCTCGGGTGCCCGTGGAGGGCCCTGCTCAGGCTCTCCGGAGGGGATCTGAATGCCGTCTTCGGTATCTTCGGGCTTGTCTTCGGGATCTGGATAGGGACACTCTTCCTCAAGACCGGTTATAACCTCGGCCGGACCGAAAAGACCCATGGCGCCGCAGGGCTGACGCTGTCCCTGATCATGGCGGGTTTCCTTGTCCTGGCCCTCGTCTATCCGCCCATCGCCGGCGAGCCGAAAAACGACGTACTCTTCTACAGCCTCAAGGGACCGGGCTCCATGCACGCCCCGCTGTTTGTCTCGCTGGCCACAGGGCTCGCCATCGGTTTCCTGGCCCAGAGAAGCAGGTTCTGCACCATGGGGGCCATCCGTGACCTGGTGCTGTTCGGCCAGACCCACCTGTTCATGGGCATCCTGAGCCTGGTGTCGCTGGCGTTTATCACCAACCTTGTCCTGGGCCAGTTCCACGTGGGGTTCACCGGCCAGCCCGTGGCCCACACCATGCACGTCTGGAACTTCCTGGGCATGGCGCTCGCAGGCCTGGCCTTTGCCCTGGCCGGGGGATGTCCTGGCAGGCAGCTCTTCCTTGCCGGCGAGGGGGACGGTGATGCAGCGGTGTTCGTCATCGGCATGATCGTCGGGGCGGGCATTGCCCATAATTTCGGCCTTGCAAGCACCCCCCAGGGGATCGGCCCGCACGGCATAGCGGCCGTGGCCGTAGGCTTTGCGGCCTGCCTGGCCATCGGATTCACCATGCGAAAGAGCGTGGCATAAGGAGGAACACCATGAGCACAACAGTAGATGCACGGGGCCTTTCATGCCCCCAGCCGGTCATCATGACCATGGCGAAGATCAAGGAACTGGGCGCGGGTGAATTCACCGTGCTCGTCGATACCGACACGTCCAAGGAGAACGTCTCCCGGGCGGCTACCAGCAAGGGCTGGGAGGTGAAGGACGTCCAGCCCGATGGAGACGGCTACCGGGTCACCCTGAAAAAGGGCTGAGCGTGTCGTTTTTCAGGAAAAAGACCCCCGAGGAACCCGAGGCCAGTGACGTGGACCTCGGGTTCCTCGTCTTCCAGAACACCAGCGAGGTGCTACAGGCGGAAAAGGCCCTGAGGAAAGCGGGCTGGACGGACATCCGTGTCATGGGCCCGCCGCCAGAAGTACGAACCGGCTGCGACCTGGTCATCGAATTCCCGCTCATGGAGGAGCTGAAGGTCCTGAAGGTCCTGGAGGAATCGGGAGTGAGGCCCGAATCCGTTGTGCCGGTGAGCAGCCCGCTCCTGAAGCCCGTGGATCTCTATGCAATCACGGACTTCGGCGGCCACCTCATGGTGAGGGCCGCAAACATGAAGATCACCGTGGACAAGAACACCCTGATGATCGTCAACATCTCCGGTGGCGGCTGCCCGGACGTCCCTTATCTCGCCTACGAGATGGCCTGGAAACACCTTGACGAGGCCCCCTGCCCGAAGGACATCGGGCACACCCTGTGCGCCTATGCCCTGCAACTCGCCTACGAGGAGATCAGGAAACGATGCTCGCAATAGTAGGTACCGTCCCGATCAGGGACTTCCCCCTGACCCAAGGCCCCCTGTCGGTCTCGGGTTCATGGCTCGAGATCCGCGGCAACCGGGTGGACGTCAACCGCGGCACACCGGCCCTCATGGCCGCGGCCGTGGCCACATCTCAAACCCTGGGGAAAGAAGCGCCGTATGGGTTTCTGGTGGGCGACATCGGCCACGGCAAGGGGAGCAGGGAGCTCTACCTCCACCTCATCGAACACGCTGCCGACCATTCCTTCTCGGTCATGACCTTTCACTACCTCCAGCCCATTGCCCACTGGAACGAGAAGGTCATCACCGCCGTCTGGTCCCTGCCCAGCCCGCCCAGGCTCATAGCGGATGCAGGGTTCATGTATGCGGCAAAGATGAGCGGGCACGCACAGCGCTTCGACCTCTTCACCCCGGACATGGGGGAACTGGCCTTTCTGGCAGACGAGAACGCGCCGCACCCATTCTACACCAGGGGCTTCATCCTCCACGAAACAAATCGGGCGCCCGAGCTCATCGCCAGGGCCTATACCCATGGGAACGCGGCCCGGTACCTCCTCGTCAAAGGAGCACGGGATTATGTGGCTGACAGGAGCGGGATCCTGGAGGCGGTGAGCGAGCCCTCGGTGCCGGCCCTGGAACCCATCGGCGGCACCGGGGACACCGTCACGGGCATCGTCTCCGCCCTCGTCGCCGCGGGCTATGCAGTCCCGGAGGCGGCAGCGGCCGCCGCATCGGCCAACCGCCTCGCAGGCAGGTATGCGCAGCCCACACCCGCCACCCAGGTCATGGACATCATCCGACAGATCCCCCGGGCCCTCGGCGAAGTCATGAACCCCGGCGGATTGAAGGAAAGCCATGCACCCCTCCCGTGCTGAAACGCGTATTACAAGGGACATGACCGTGCTGGACGTGGTGTCCGAATACCGCTCCACCGAGGCGGTCTTCCGGAGCTATGACGCAAAAGCAGGGGCGTGCGTCTGCTGCACCTGTCTCTTCGAAACCGTCGAGTCGCTTGCACGAACCCTGGGCCTCGACCTTCAGACGTTCCTGCGCGAGCTTGAAACCGCGGCATCCGGGGATACTACCCGGGAATCCTTCTAACGATCACTCCTTTTTTCGATCCTTCGCAGGGATCAAACCATGGCCTTCCCATGCCCTTCCTGATCGCGTATGATCTCTCTCCAGACCAAACCCGCAAGGAGGATGTCATGGGGAATGAAACCAAAGAGAGAAAAACCATCTGCGCACAGTGTCCGGGCAAGTCCTGCTACCCCATGATACCCGCGGGTGCGCCCATGCCGCCCCTGGAGGAGGCACCTGCCTTCTGCCCCATGCGCCGGTTTCCGGAGGTCATGGCGCAGGTGGCCGGTGAGTACGCCAAGCCTTCGGTGAAGGAGTTCGCCCGGCTGGCCTCCATCCAGGAGGCCCAGTGCTACGAGCTCACCGCTGGTGGGATCAGGACGAAGATCCCCCGCATCGAGGAGACCATGGAGTTCGCGAAGAAATGCGGGTACACGCGACTGGGCATCGCCTTCTGCGTGGGGCTGAAGGAGGAGGCCCGCATGCTCGCGGCCGTCTTCGAGGCCAAGGGGTTCGAGGTCGTGTCCGTGAACTGCAAGGTGGGCCGCATCCCCAAGGAGGACATCGGGCTTACGGGCGAGGAGAAGATCATGGCCCCCCTCATGGAGCCCATGTGCAACCCCATTGCCCAGGCCGAGGTGCTGAATTCGGAAAAGGTGGACCTGGCCGTCCTGCTGGGGCTCTGCGTGGGGCACGACACCCTGTTCATCAGGTACTGCCGGGTCCCCTGCACCGTGCTGGCGGTCAAGGACCGGGTGCTCGGCCACAACCCGCTGGCAGCCCTGTACCTGTCCAGTGGGCCCTACTACAGCAGGCTTAACATGCCTGGGCAGATCGAGGAGGGGAAACCCAAGGTCACCCTGGAGTGAGTGTCCAGGCCTCCCTGCCCGGGGATGCCTCTATTTCTTTTTCCGCGCAATCCGCGCCGCCAGCAGCACCGGGTCGTACACAGGCGAAAAGGGCGGGGCGTAGGCAAGGTCGAGGTCGAAGACTTGATCGATGGTCATGCGGTTGTAAATGGCAGTTGCATACACATCGATCCGCTTGACCGACTCCACCCTGCCGGCCAGCTGCGCGCCGAGGACGCGCCGGTCCTTCCTGCCCAAGATCACCAGGGAGGTCATGGGTGAAGATCCCGGGTAATACCGTGCCCTGTCCCGGGACTGGACCATGACCTTATCGGGCTCGAACCCCAGCTCTCTCGCCTGGTCAAAAGACAGTCCTGTCCGCGCCACGCCGAGGTCGAATATCTTGGTGATGGCCGTGTTCATGACCCCTGCAAAGGCTTCCCGCTCGCCGGCCATGTTCATGCCTGCGATGAGACCCTGCTTGTTCGCCTTCAGGGCGAGCGGGGCATGCACCTCGATTCCGAAAGTGGTCATACGGCCGCAGGCACAGTCGCCTGCGGCATAGATCCCCTCGACATTCGTCTCCATGAACTCGTTCACCCTTATGGCCCGGTTGGCACCCAGCTCTATGCCGGCAGGCCCTGCAAGGTCGCTGTTCGGTTCCACGCCGATGGTGAGCAGGACCGCATCGAACTCGAGGACATCGGTATCACGTACGATGCCGATCCTTTCTCCGCGTTGCTCCAGGCCTGAAAACGGTCGTCCCAGGCTCAGCCCAACCCCCTTTTCGGTCAGTTTGCGCTTGATGATCTCCGAGATCTCCTTCTCAAAGGAACGGTGGAGGTCTTCCCGGCGGTGGACAAGGGTCGTTTCAAGGCCTTGCTCGCGAAAAGACTCGCACGCCTCGAGCCCGATGTAACCTCCTCCGATCACGGCAATGCTCCGCGGTTTGTGCCCGGCGATGAAATCCCTGATGCGCGCGGCATCGATGAGGTCGTTCATGGTGAAGACATTCAAGAATGCGCCCACATCGATCCCCTGCGTCTGGGGCCTTGCGCCGGTGGCGATGAGGAGGCGGTCGTAGGGTTCCGTCAGGCATGATCCTCCATGTTCCACCGTTACGGACCGCGAAGGCGGATCGATGGCGACGACCGTGTGCCCGAGCCTGAGATCGACCTTGCGTTTTTCCCTGGCCTCTTCGGGAGTCACCTCGATGAGGTCCTCAAGACCGGCTACCTTCCCCCCGATGAGATACGGGATGCCGCACGCAGCGTACGAGATGTAATCGCCGCGCTCGAACACGATGACCTCATATTCCGGCTTCTGTCGCTTAACCTGGCTCGCCGCGCTCATGCCCGCGGCATCGCCGCCGATGACAATGACCCTCATGGTGCCCCCTTGCGAATTGTGGTGATGCATCTCTCCTTGTTTCTCTTCAGCACTTGGTGCCCCTTTGCGATCATATTGAGCCTAAGTGACAGACGCCTTTGAGGGGCTACTTCCCTTTTTTCACGCTTCCCCACAGAGGATCGTCGCCGAATCGGCGGATCCACCAGTCATCCCCGGCTGAAAATTTTTCGATCTCTTCTTCAGCAAAGGAAAACCTGTAGTTCTTGCAGTAGGCGAGAAGGATCTCGTGCGCGGCTATCAGCTTTCTGGTCATTTCAATGCAGAGATCCTTTTTTTCACTGCACGCGTCCGGATGCCACTTCGCGATGAGCCTCCTGTAGTTCGCCTGTACCTCCCGCATGGTCGCCCGCTCGGGCAGTTCAAGCACCTTCCTTGCCTCGTCGATCTCCTGGTACTTACCCATGGTTTTTGTCCCCGAGGTTATTTCTTTGTGCCGCGCATCACGACAAAAGACCCTTGTCCGTGCCCGGGTCTCACCGCCTCTTGTCCCGTTATCAGAGGCAGTTCATTGAAGATGGTCTGGCGGAAATCGAACTCATGAAAGCCCGCATCTTCCATTGCGTTGATGACCTCTTGGACGGTATAGAACGTTGCCACCCTGTAAAACACGTTCTCGTGCTGATGCCGCACATACTCCCGCCCGATGCGGCTGTTCCGGTCCACAAAACCGACAATGAGGCATCCGTCCTTAGAAAGAACCCTGCGTGCCTCCCTGAAGGCGGCGGACACGTCATCGAGAAAGCAGATGGTGGTCACCATGAGGGCAAACCCGAACACTGCGTCCCGGAAGGGGAGGTGCTCGGCCACTGCCCCCGGAAAGTTCAACCCTCTTTCGCGGGCGCGCGAACGCATATTGCCGGAGGGTTCTATGCCCACTTCTACGCCAAGAGGCCCGGCAAATCTGCCGGTGCCTGCCCCGATTTCCAGGCCGCGTTTCCCGGACGGCAGGAGGGGCCTGACCGCCTGCAGTTCCGCCTCATAGACAAAGCGGTTTTCGTCGAACCATTCGTCGTAATCGGCGGTATATTTCTCAAAAGGATCGGTCTTGGTCATCCTGATTTTTCAGTATACATCCATCCAATTTATTTGCAACGACACCCGGTGTTCCATTTCTTTATGGCGTAGCCGGTTCCTTTCCATCCACGTCAGCCCTCCCTGTCAAACCTGACGGACCTGATGCCGCCCCTTTTTTTCATGGCCCTGAACGACAGGCCCGAGCGGACCCCATCAAGGACCAGACGCGGGTCGGCAAATACGGACCCGCAGAGATGGTCAGCCCCGAATTGGAACAGCGCCCGCGACAGCGGCGTAGTCGGGCCGAGGACAACAGACACGGCCTGCTCGGCGCTGCCGAGAAAATATCCCATCTGCCGGGTGAGCACGGCAGTGCCGGTGACGGCCAGCACGTCGATCCGGGACAGGACCTCGTCCCACCTGTCCCTCGGCACGGCGCCCGGCACGTCCGCAAGCTCGAAAAGGTGCAGCTCCCCCACCTTCTCCCGCAATGCCTTGACAAAGGGGAATTCCCCCACCAGCCCCACGGCCCTTCCCTGACCCAGTTCGGCAATGAGGTCCTCGGCTGGAGAATCGTTTCCTTCGAGGTCTGCCGGGTCGGGCGCATTGGCGGCATTCAGCGCGGCCGCGCCGATACAGACGGCAAAGGGCGAGGGCCGCTTCAGGTATCCTGCGACTTGGCCGGCAGCCGACCCGATAAGGCTTTCCATAATGCCTTCTTCATGCCCTGCGGTCCGGGCGCCCAGCAGGGATGCCATGCCCATGCGTCCGCCTGCTACGACCGCGACGAACTTGGGGCCTGCCACGACCTGCTCGACAACGGCATCCGGCCGCATCATGGTCTCGAGCATGCGGTCCACGAGTTCCTCCTCGACCCCGGACAGCGGTATGTCCTCCACCCGGGGCGCCCTGGGGGCGCAATGGTCATGAATCATGGCTCACTCCCTTTCAATATGTGGGCCCCCACGGGCAGTCCTGCGTGCGCGGCGATCACAGGGCACTTCACCTTGAACAGGAAAAAGATCGGCGCTGCCGACCCGGAAAGGGTCTCGAAGTTGCCCTGGCCCTTGGCGATGATGACATCGGCCCCACGGAAGCTGCTCAGAAAGGCCTCGCTGCAGTCTGAAAGCACCGTGCCCGGCGCGTCTGAACCGTTGTCCATCACGCGGGCGACCTCATGGATGCCCGCCTGACACGCATCCTCGAGCGTCGCATCGTTGATGACCGCAGCGCCCCGCACCGCCAGCACGGTTCTGCCCGCGGGCAACCTCTCGATAAGGAGCCGGTCAAAGATGATCTCTCCCGCATTGTCGGCCAGGTAGAGGATCTTCCCGGCCTCGTTCACGGCCCGGCGGAATTTTTCCATGTCCCCAAGGAGCGGCTCTGCAATGGCGCTTTCCACGGCGGTGCGGGCATCGTATTCGGTAAGCCCGGCCTTGGCGCCCAGGTCTATGACATTGCCCGCAATGGCCAGACTTGTCGCCGTGGCAAGCGGGTCAGTCGCGTTGGCCACCATTTTTCTCAGAGCGGGCAGCATGTCCAGGGCCATGCGGTTGAACCGGTCCTTGACCTCCCGGTACGGGTCGTCCACCCGGGTAAGCCCCCTCAGGCTCCGGTGAAGCTGCTGGGCGACCACGGGAGGGGGCACACCCATGTCCACCCCGGCCATATGGATAAGGGTCTGGCGCATGATCCTCTCGAGCAACTCCGGTTCCGTGGTCACGAGACGGGCCACCTCAAGGGCCTGACGTATGAAACAGGGTATGCAGTCGAGGGTGGTCTTCATACCGGGTTGCACACCGTTTCCCTTCATTGTCATTGTCCGAGCATACAGCAGATTATTGTCCGAATCCATAGCCGGCCCTGCCGTTCCTTGTTTCATCGGCCCCCACGCATGGGTGCCGGAGATCTGATTAGCATGGAATGTGCCACTGGTCGTACGGGCCATGGGATAACACGGCCCCCTGCATGAATTCAGCCTGCATGGGCGCCAGGCCGCGCATGGGGCTCCATGTGTCGGCAAGGCCCCGGCATCAGGGCAGCGTTGCAGGTTGCACGGTTATCTCCGCCGGCCGCGGCCGTCCGTTTCAGGGACATCAATGCCCAGCGCCAGGATCTTCCGGTAGAGCGTGCTCATGTCGATCCCCAGGTCCCGGGCCGCCTTTTTCCTGTTCCCGCCGGTACGCCGCAGCGTCTCGGAAACGAGGCGACGCTCCATGGCCTGCAGGCTCATGGGCCCCAGGCTGTCCGGGCCCGAAGCCCCGGAAGGACGAAGTTCGCGGGGCAGATGGTGCAGCTCTATGACGCTGCCTCGGCACAGCACGAAGGCCTGCTCGATAATGTTTTCCAGCTCCCGGACATTTCCCGGATAGTCGTGCTCCATGAGGCAGGCCATAACCTCGGGCGAAACACCGGCGATGTCCCTGCCCTGCAGGCGGTTGAACCTGGCCACGAGGTGGTCGATGAGCAGCGGGATATCCTCCCTGCGATCCTTCAGGCCGGGCAGCTCCAGATGGACGACGCGGATGCGGTAGTACAGGTCTTCCCGGAATGTGCCTTTGCGGACGAGATCGGCGAGGTCTTTGTTCGTGGCCGCCACCACCCGTACATCCACCCTCACCGGTTCCACAGACCCCAGCGGTTCGATGATGCGGTCCTGCAGTACCCGCAGGAGCTTGGCCTGCATGGCCGGAGAGATGTCCCCGATCTCGTCCAGGAACAGGGTGCCCCCGTGCGCCAGGGCGAACCGGCCTGCCTTGTCCCTCCTGGCATCGGTGAAGGCGCCGGCCTTGTGCCCGAACAGCTCGCTCTCCAGCAGCGTGTCGGGCAGGGCCGCGCAGTTCACCGGCACAAAGCGTTTCTTCCGGCGTAAGGAGAGATTGTGAATAGCCCTGGCGAAAAGCTCCTTGCCCGTTCCGCTCGGGCCTTCGATGAGAACGGTGCTGCTGCTCGCTGCGACCTGCGGGAGGACCTCGAACAGGTCCATCATGGCCGGGCTCCGGCCGATGATGTCCTCAAAGGTCCGGCGCCCGTGCAGTTCCTTCTGCAGCTGCTCGACCTGGCTCAGGTCCTGGAAGGTCTCCACGCCGCCCATATGGTTCCCCTGATCATCACGAAGTATGGCGGCGGAGATACGGATCGGCACCCTGTGCCCCTTGATATCGATGATGTGGGCCGTGGCGTTCACCGTGGGAGTGCCGGTCTCAAGGGTATGCCGCAGGGCGCAGGCCTTCTCGCAGATGTCCGCGTGGAATACGTCGAAACAGGCCTTTCCCAGGGCCTCTTCGCGGGGTACGCCGGTTATGCGCTCGGCCGCGCGGTTGAACGAGGTAATCCGCCAGTCCGGCCCCACGGTGAAGACCCCCTCGTTGAGGGAGTTCAGAATGATATCCCGCTCGCTCGGCACAGCGCCCGGTTCCTCCTGTTCCTCTTTATGTAATGTTGCATTCTGCAACATCATTCTCTTTATATTATTGCATATTGCATCTAATTTATCCAGGTTATTTTTTGAATTGTCTCTACCTGCTTGTATTTCATTCTATTCTCAACCCATCAGGGCCTGGCACATCGATTGCTCATTATCCTTCATGAGAATCGCTGTTGCCCATTGGGGAGAACGCATCTCACCGGTCTTCGATGTGACGGACAACCTGTATCTCATCGACATCGAGGACGGCATGGAGGTACGCAGAGAGGACAGAATGCTGTCCGGCAGGAACCCCTTTCAGAGGGCGCGGGAAGTCTCGGGGCTCGGCGTGGACGTGCTGGTGTGCGGGGCCATATCCCGCATGCAGGAAACAGCGCTCCTGATGGCACGGATACAGGTCGCCGGATTCATCTGCGGTTGGGTGAACGACGTGGTGGAGTCATTTCTCTGCAGCCGGCTGTCAGACGGCCGCTTCCTGATGCCCGGATGCTGCGGCAACCGGCAAAGACAGCAATTCCGGGGCCAGGGCGTAAGGCATCGCTGGGGCCGGAGGAAATAAGGATACACTTAAAAACCATGCATGAAAGGAGGAACAGATCATGCCATATGGAGATGGAACAGGACCTGCAGGATATGGAGCGATGACAGGACGCGCAGCAGGATTCTGCGCCGGATATGCAGCGCCCGGGTACGCAAACCCCATTGCCGGCCGTGGTTTCGGAGGGTGGGGAGGCGGATGGGGCCGTGGACGCGGCTGGCGCCACCGTTCTTATGCAACCGGCCTTGTGGGCTGGCAACGCCGGCCAGACTTGTATCCTTCATGGGGAAGACCCTGGCCGAATGTTGCGCCGACTGCACCGTCCATGGCAAGGGAACAGGAGCTTGAAGCGCTGAAAGGCCAGGCGGAGTACCTCGAGGGGACCCTTTCGGAAATCCGCAAGCGCCTTGAGGAGCTTCAGGCAAAAGGGACCAAAGACTGAAGTAGTACCCGTTTGTATAACGGATACTACGCCCCCGCGGGCGGCCGCTGAACCCGGTCGCCCTGATGGACCTATGTCGAAGGATAAGAGAGGTGTTTAATGAAAATCGCGGTTACATCGACGGGCCCTTCCCTGGATGCGCAGGTTGAACCCCGTTTCGGCAGGTGCCCGTGGTTTCTCGTGGGAGAGACCGATACCATGCAGTTTGAAGCGATCGAGAACGCCAATGCCGCCCTCGGCGGCGGAGCAGGCATCCAGTCCGGCCAGAATATGGCGAAGATGGGAGTCACCCATGTTCTTACCGGCAACTGCGGGCCCAATGCCCACCAGACACTTTCCGCGGCAGGGATATCCATCGTGGTCGGATGTTCCGGTGTGGTTCTGGACGTAATCGAACGGTTCAAATCAGGCCAACTGACCGCCTCGGCCGGGGCCAACGTGACGGATCACTTCGGCATGGGCGGGAATGGAGGAGACGATATGGCAAGAGGCGGTGGACGTGGCATGGGCGGCGGTGGCGGGAGGAGCGTTGGTGGCGGCAGAGGAGGCGGCCGTGGTATGGGCGGCGGCCGTGGTATGGGCGGCGGTGGCGGCATGGGTGGCGGCAGGGGCTTGGGCCGCGCAGGTGGTATCGCCCCTGTCTCGACGGACCCGGCAAGGAAAACCACCATGAAGGCAGACGTCGATCGTGACCTGTGTACAGGGTGCGGGTTGTGTGTCAATATATGTCCCATGGGCGCAATCAGCATGAGTGAGGATACGGCATACGTGAATAAGGAAACCTGCACCGGATGTGGTGTCTGTGAAGACGAGTGCCCGGTGGGGGCCATCCGCGTATCGTAATTGTTTTTCGGTAGAAGACTCTATGCCGGGATGCTCCCGAAGGGCTTGTTCTTCGCTTGTTTCCTTGTTGACGCGAGGATAGCAATAGCAGATAATAACACATTATTTTTGAAAGGACCCGCATGCCATGTCCCCTGACCCCTTGACCCCGTACGGCAACCGGCCCATGGTCACCCCCATTGTCAATGCAGTGAACTACGAGTACTCCTCCTTCGAGGTGTTGCGTCAGATCACGGACGGAGAGATCGACGGCTACACCTACCACCGGGACGACAATCCCACGGTCCGTGCCGTGGAACACAAGGTGGCGGCCCTGGAAGGCGCCGAGGACTGTGTCATCTGCACCTCGGGCATGGCCGCCTGCACCATGGTGTACCTCACCTACCTCAAGGCCGGCGACCACATGGTCATCTTCCACGACACCTATGGCGCCAACTACAAGGTCTCCCTCATCCTCGAGCGCATGGGCGTGAACATCACCTGGCTGGACGCTGACCATGCGGGGGACATCGCCGCTGAGATGAGGCCGAACACCCGCATGATCTTCCTGGAGACCCCGAGCAACCCTTTATGCAAGGTCATAGACATCCGCGCTGTCAGAGAGGCCGCGGACAAGGTGGGGGCCATGGTCGTGGCGGACAACACCTTCGCGACCCCCTACCACCAGAACCCCCTTGAGCTGGGCGCCCACCTGGTGATCCACAGCGCGACCAAGGCACTGGGGGGACACAACGACATCATGGCAGGGGTGATAGCGTGCTCGAAAAAGGACTACGACGTGCTCTGGTTCACCCGCCAGGCCATCGGGACGACCCTGGACGCCAACTCGGCGTTCCTGCTCGCCCGTGGGTTGAAGACCTTTGACCTGCGCGCCGTGACCATGTCCTTAAGCGCCCAGGCCGTTGCCGAGCACCTCGAGGGCCACCCGAAGATCTCGCGGATATTCTACCCCGGCCTGGCAAGCCACCCCGGCCACGCAGTGGCCTCGCGTCAGATGCGAAGAGGCTTTGGCGGCATGATGGCCTTTGATGTGGGAGACAACCAGGAAGACGCCAAGCAGTTCATCCGGAACCTGAAGCTCCTCTATCACGCGGTCAGCCTCGGGGCCACCGAAACCCTGATCTGCATCCCCTACCTGACCACCATGCTCTATCTCCCGCCCGAGAGGCGCACGGCCTTCGGGGTGAGGGAGAATACGGTCCGCCTGTCTCTGGGGATCGAGCCCACTCAGAGCATCCTGGAAGACCTCGACCAGGCGCTCTCAGCCCTGTGAGGGGAAAGAATGGGAACACTCAGGCTCACGGTGCTGGTGGAAAACACCGCCTCGGCTGAAGGACTTCTTGCCGAGCACGGCCTTTCCGTGTGGATAGAGTCCGGGGGCGGGCACTATCTCTTCGACACCGGCCAGGGACCTGCGCTGGGCACAAACGCACCGAGGCTCGGCATACCCCTGGAAAGCACCGATGCCGTCATCCTGAGCCACGGACACTACGACCACACGGGCGGCCTCCTTCACATCATGAACCTGCAGGAACGCCCGGCCATCTATGCGCACCCCGCGGCCTTCGAGCCCAAGTACGCCCGGGGCCTGAATGGTACGTCACGAGAGATCGGCATGCCTCTCAAGGTAAAGGAGATTACGAGATCCAAGGCCGAGATCAGGTGGGTACGGATGCCTGCGGAAATATCCAAGGGGCTGTTCCTCACCGGTCCCATACCGCGCGTTACCGACTTCGAAGACTCCGGGGGGCCGTTCTTTGCCGATGCCCGATGCATGAATCCTGACGAGCTGCCCGATGACCAGGCCGTTTTCATGGATACGCCCCTAGGCATCGTCGTGTTGCTGGGGTGCGCCCATGCCGGTGTCATCAACACGCTGCAGTACATCCGGGACCTGACGGGCGGTTCCCGCATCCGTGCCGTGATGGGGGGCATGCACCTCCTGGCGGCCTCACAGGAGCGCATGGATAAAACCGTGTCTGCACTGAAGGACCTGGCCGTGCAGGAGCTCTTCCCGGCCCACTGCACCGGACCGGACGCGGTGGAACGCCTCTACCGCGAGTTTCCCCAGAGGTGCTTCCCGTTCTTTGCCGGCACGGTCCTTGAGCTGGAAGGATAAGGTTGTGGAGCCATACACGCGCATGATCCGCTCCCTGGTGGGAAAGCGGTGCGTCTTCGTGCCCGGGGTGCGCGCGCTGATCATCAACGAAAAAGAAGAGGTCCTGCTCCAGCAGCGTTCCGACACAGGGCGCTGGGGCCTGCCCGGCGGGTCCGTCGAACTCGGGGAAACGGCCCTGGAGGCACTCAAACGGGAGGTGCTCGAGGAGACCGGGCTTGTTGTCATCTCGACCGAGCCCATGGCCCTGTATTCGGGCCCCCAGCAGCGTTTCACCTACCCGAACGGCGACGAGGTCCAGTGCTTTGCCCTTGCCTTCATCGTCAGGGACTGGGAAGGAATACCCTGCCCGGACGGGATCGAGGGCACGCAGATACGCTTCTGGCCGCTTAACAGGCTTCCCGTCGACCTGGTCCCCGTGCACGTTGAAACGCTTGCCGATCTTGAGCGGTACCAGGGGCGGTTTCTCCTCTCGGGAGGAAACGGGAGGGGTAATGGCGAATAATCCCATATCCGGCAAAGCTAAAGCGCCTCGGCACATCTTCGGGCCGGTCCCGTCCAGGCGGCTCGGCCGTTCCCTCGGGGTCGACCTGGTCCCGTTCAAGACCTGCACTTATGACTGCATCTACTGCCAGCTCGGCCGTACCACCAACCTGACCGTGGAGCGACAGGAGTGGTTTGGCCTCGATACGATCATGGAAGAACTCAAAGGCAAGCTGGCATCCCGGCCGGACTACATCACCCTGAGCGGTTCCGGTGAGCCCACCCTGTACTCGCGGCTCGGCGAGCTCATCGAGCGTATCCGCTCCCTGACGGACATTCCTGTCGCCGTTCTTACAAACGGTTCACTGCTCTGGCAGCTACCCGTCCGGGAACAGCTCAGGGAGGCCCATCTGGTCATCCCTTCGCTGGACGCCGGGGACCAGCGCCTGTTCAGCTCCGTCAACCGGCCGCACAACAGCATTACCTTCGACCTCATGGTGGATGGTCTCGCTGCCTTCAGGGACGAGTATCATGGACAATACTGGCTTGAGGTCTTCATCCTTTCGGGTCATACGGCGGCGCAGGCCGAGGCCGAAAAGTTAGCCGCCTGCGCGGCGGTTATCAGGCCGGACCGGGTGCAGCTGAACACGGTCACCAGGCCCCCTGCCGAAGACTTTGCCGCCCCGGTGGACCGCCCCCGCCTGGAAGAGATCGCCACCCTGTTTACCCCCACTGCCGAGGTCATTGCAGACTTCCGGGGGATTCACGGCGCTGCCGAGTTCTCCGCGACCAGGGACACGGTCCTGGATCTCCTTCGCAGAAGGCCGTGCACCCTTGAAGACATTGCCCTCGGGCTCGGCATCCATCTCAACGAGGCGGCGAAGTATGTTGAGGACCTGCTGGACAAGAGGCTTATTGAACGTGTCGAGCTGAAGGGCAAGGCCTGTTTCCGGGCCATACCAAACGGCTGAATATAAAAGGGGTGCTGCCGGAACCGGCAGCACCCCTCGTGTTTCTCTTCCGTAAATCCGCTCTTAGTCGCAGAGCTCGAACAGTGCCGCAGCACCCATGCCGCCGCCGATGCACATGGACTCGACGCCGTACTTGGCGCCACGCGCCTGCATCTCTGTCATGAGCTGGGCGCACAGCTTGGCGCCGGTGCAGCCGAGCGGGTGTCCCAGAGCGATGGCGCCGCCGTTGACGTTGATGATGCGCTTGTCGCTCTCGTGGGAGTACAGCTTCTCATCAAAGATGCCGATCTGCTGGAGGCTGTAGATGGCCTGGGAGGCGAAGGCCTCGTTGATCTCGAACAGGCCGATGTCGGAGGGCTTCAGCCCGGCGACCTTGAGAACCTTGGGTACTGCATAGGCAGGGCCCACACCCATCTCGTCGGCACGGCAGCCGGCGACTACGTATGCCTTGAGCTTGGCAATGGGCTTTACGCCGAGCTTCTTGACCGCCTCGCCGCTCATGAGCAGCGTGCAGGCAGCACCGTCGGTGGTCTGGGAGGAGTTGCCCGCCGTTACCGAGCCCATGGCCGCAAAGGCCGGGCGGAGCTTGGCAAGGTTTTCCATGGTGGTGGGCCTCACGCCGTCGTCGAAGTCCTGGACAAAGGTCTCTTTCACGGTGATGCCGTTCTTCTCCTTGAACCTGACCGCATTAACAGGCACGATCTCCTTGAACTTGCCGTTCTTCTGGGCCTCGGCAGCCTTTGCCTGAGAGCCGAATGCGAATTTGTCCTGCATCTCGCGGGTGATCTTGTAGCGGTTGGCCACGTTCTCGGCGGTTATACCCATGGAGGTGTAGACGTCCGGGTTTTCCACGGACCACTCGGGGTGGGGTCTGGGCATGTTGCCGCCCATGGGCACGATGGACATGGACTCGAGTCCGCCGCCGATGGCAACGTCACACATGCCTGCCATGATCCTCATGCCCTGCAGAGCGATGGCTTCCAGACCTGATGCACAGAACCGGTTCACCGTGGCGCCGCAGGTGTCATCCGGGAACTTGCACATCTGGGCGATGATGCGGCCGACATTGAGGCCCTGCTCGGCCTCGGGGAAGGCGCAGCCGATGAGGATGTCTTCCACTTCCTTCTTCTCCACGCCCTTGGCCCTTTCCATGAGCCCGTTGATGGCCGTCTTGAGGAGATCCTCAGGCCTGGTATATGCGAGAGCTCCCTTGCCCCTTCTGCAACCGGGAGTCCTTACTGACTGTACGATATATGCTTCTCTCATTGGTTTCCTCCTAGTTCTTTCTCGTGTTCTTCCGATTACAGGAACAACGGCTTGCCCGTGGTCATGATGCTCTCGGCCATCTTCTGGGTGTTCTCCGTCTTCCAGAGATCAACAAATGCCTCGCGCTCGAGCGTCATGAGATGCTCTTCGCTCACTGGGGTGCCGCAGGGGACATCGCCGCCGGACATGCATACGCAGATCTTCTTGGCAATGAACTCCATGTGCGGAGTGATGTAGCCGCCGCTCTTCATATTGAGCATCTCGGCCCACACTACGCCGGTGGCCTCGCGTCCGAAGACCGGGATCTTCTTCTTGAGGGGAGGCGCATAGCCGTCATCCACCATCTTGAGCACTTCCTTCTTGGCCTCGCCGATGAGGTTGTCGCGGTTCATGACGATGCGGTCGGCAGCGCCGAGGAACCCTCTGGCACGTGCCTGCTCGGCCGAGTTGGACACCTTGGCCTGGGCCACTGCCATGAATGCGTTGAGGAAGAATCCCAGATAATCGGTTACCTTGGCTTCTTCGGGCTTGGAGGTGATGTACTTCCTCCAGAGGTTGATCATGCCGCATCCGCCCGGTACCAGACCAGCGCCTATCTCCACCAGTCCCATGAACAGGTCGGAGTGTGCCACGATCCTGTCGGCTGTCAGACATACTTCACAGCCGCCGCCTAAGGTGAGCCCGTAGGGGGCTGCAACCACGGGGTAGTTGCTGTAGCGGGTGCCCATGATGCCGGCATGGACGTCTTTGATGAACGAGTCGATCTCGTCGAACTTCCCTGCCCTGGCAAGACCGAGCATGAATGCGAGGTCGCCGCCGGCTGAGAATGCGCCCGGCATGCCGCCTGCCTGGTTGCCGATGACCATGCCCACGCCGTTCTTGGCAACATAGTCGCCGGCCGTCAGCATGAAGCCGACCATGTCCTTGTTGATGGCATTCATCTTGGAGTGGAACTCGAGACAGAACACGCCGTCACCGATGTCCACGAGCGAGCAGGAAGGAGTCGAGAGGGCGACCTTGTTCTCTGCCTTGAAGTTGGCAAGTGCAAGGGCCTTGGGACTTACCTTCACGGGCTTGTAGCTCTCGGAGGCGAAGTCGTAGAACATCATCTTGCCCTTTTCGAGCTTGTAGAACGAAGAGTTCTTCTTGAGCATCTTCTTGACGTTCTCGGGGACCTTGAGGCCTTCCTTTTCCATCTTCTCAACGGATTCCTTCACGCCGATGGCGTCCCAGGTTTCGAAGGGGCCCATATCGAAGTTGTAGCCCCACTTCATGGCGTTGTCGATCTCGACGACCGTGTCGGAGATCTCGGGGATTCTGTTGGCTGCATAGATCAGTGCCGATGCCTGCACCTTCCATGCGAACTTGGCGCCCTTGTCGTCTCCGTAGAGGACCGCCTTGAGTTTCTCGGGAAGGGTCTTGGCCTTCTTGGCCGCGTCGATGCAGGGGAAGCTCACCTTGTCAAAGGTCACATACTCGCCGGTCTTGGGATCGATGACCTTCTTGATCTTCTTCCACTCGGGGGTGATTTCTTTCTTGTAGAAGCCTGCCTTGGTCTTGTTGCCGAGGAGCTTCTTGTCGATCATTGCCTGGAGGAACTCGGGCAGCTTGAACACGTCCCTGACCTCGTCATTGGGGCACAGGTCGTAGGTGTTCTTCATGACATGGGTCATGGTGTCCAGGCCAACCAGGTCGCTGGTGGCGAAGACTGCGGTCTTGGGGCGTCCCAGCGGTGCGCCGAAGATGGCGTCGACCTCGGGGATGGTGAGTCCTTCGGTCAGCATGGCGTTCATGGTGGCGCCGATGCCGTGGATGCCGATGCGGTTGCCGATGAAATTCGGTGTATCCTTTGCCCAGACGATGCCTTTACCAAGTCTGCTCTCGCCGAACTCTGCCACGAAGTCCAGGACCTCTTTCTTGGTGTTTTCGCCGGGGATGATCTCCAGAAGGTGCATGTAACGGACCGGGTTGAAGAAGTGCGTGCCGAGGAAGTGCTCCTTGAAACCCTTGCTTAAGCCCTCTGACATGGCCTTGAGCGGGATGCCCGAGGTGTTGGAGGATACGATGGCGTCCGCCTTGCGGACCTTGTCGATGCGTGCGAACAACTGCTGCTTGATGTCCAGCCTCTCGACGACCACCTCGATGATCCAGTCGCACTCGGCCAACTTGTCGAAATCGTCTTCCAGGTTGCCTGTGGTGATGCGCATTGCATGGTCCTTGCTGTAGAAGAGCGGCGGCTTAGCCTTCATAGCCCCTTCCAGACCTGCTGTAACGATCCGGTTTCTTGCCTTCTTATCCTTCTTCTCTTCCTCCTTCAGGTCGAATGGAACGATGTCGAGCAGGAGCATTTCCACGCCTGCAGCGGCGAGGAGCGCTGCTATGCCGCCTCCCATGATTCCAGACCCGATAACCGCGGCCTTATTGATTCTCCTGACCATTATACCCTCCTCTGATTTGTGTTTGTTGTTAATCTGAACAAGTGAAAGCTGAATCAACCTTCAATTTACACGGGAAATGATATTTAGTCAACAAATCTGATATGTGAATTAAAAGATTTTTCAGGCTCATGAAGAACCATTCAGCCCGTCTTCCGTAATAAAAAAAGATCTCCGGGAACCATGGTAAAACCGTGGTCAGTCCATGCCTTAAAAGCGCACCGCATAAATGCTGAGGACTCGTGAAATTGGTCTGAGGTTTTAGCCGGCCTTGGCAATCCTTTTGATCCAGCCGGGTATTTTCTTGCGTCCGGTCAGTTTCTGGAGGCCCACGGGAAAGAGTCGCTTGAGCCAGTCATACACATAAGAATCCGGCCCTACCATAATTCTGCACTCATTCTTTTTAATCCCCTCTATGATGATACGGGCCGCCTTCTCGGCGGTTGTACCGGCCAGCCTGTCAAATATGGCCACAACGTCATCACGACCCACAGAAAGATCGCATGCCTTGTGGTACCTTGCGTTCCGGACAATGTTCGTCTTGACCCCTCCGGGGTGCACGCAGCTCACCATAATCCCGCTGCCCGCGAGTTCCTGGCAGAGCGTCTCGGTAAAACCCCTGACCGCGAACTTGGCCGTACAGTATGCCCCGTTATTGGGATTGGTGAATATCCCGTTTACGCTGCTTATGTTCACGATATGTCCCTCGGGCTGCTTTCTCAGATGGGGGAGGAACTCCTTGCACCCGTAAACCACTCCCCAGAGATTTATGCCCATGAGCCATTCAAAATCCTTGTACGACAGATCCTCGATGCTCTCCATCACCACGACCCCGGCATTGTTGATCACCAGATGTACGGCACCATGAAGCCTCGCCACCTCGTCCGCATACCCTTTGACCTGGGCGCACACGGAAACATCCACCTGATGGATGGTCACCCTGACATCGGGATTGTCTATCATCCCAGCGGTCTCTTCAAGGCCTGCTCCATCAACATCCGAGATGGCCACGTGACACCCCTCATCAGCCAGGGCCACTGCCAGTGCCCTCCCGATGCCGGATGCCGCACCCGAGATGGCCGCGACCTTGCCTCCCAGATCCTTCATCGCTCTCCCCTTTCATCCGGCCGGATCATTACCCTGTATCAGTACCATGAAACCCCGGAATATATGAAATCTCACATGGAACGATTAAGGGAGAATAAATTTTCTCTTTTCCAGCCTCCTGCACCCCGAGGCTTAACCCTGGAGAGAATTACGCAACACTGGCCTATTGTTGATAAGCACATATAAATCGAGGCATCATCAGAAAAACATTCATCGACGGGATTCTTCGTAAGTACGGTCAGTGGAAATTTCAGGAAACTACTCTCAATACGTAAACGTGCGGCGTGTGTTAATAACCTCTGGCGTGCGGTGCCATGTCTCCGTGAAAGTCATGTGACCGGGCGGGCGAGGACAAAGCCCCTCACTCGTCTCGAGGTTGGGGACCAGGTACGATCCCCGCTATATCCGGGTCTTCTTCTGTTCCCAGAATATCCTTGTTGTCCTTGAGGTCTTTCCGTTCGAGCTTCTTGGCTTCTTTTGCAAGCCTTTTGCGCCTCTTTGCCTCTTCGCGTTCCTTCTTTTTAAATGTATTCGTGGATCTGTTAGCCATATACACCTCCCGGCGTGCCACCTGGGAGACCTGGTCCGATTGAACCATGCTGCCGAGGCTTTTTACTGGGAACTACTTTTTAAGTAGCCCAGGCTGATAACAGGGCGGGACAGCCCGCCCCGGTTGTTCTCTCAAATTTATGCTGGTGTTACATTTGATGCCTGCATCCCCTTCTGGCCCTTGACGATCTCAAAGGTAACCCTCTGACCCTCTTCGAGAGCCCTGAATCCCTGCTGGTTGATGGAGGTATGATGGACGAATAAGTCCTGCCCGTCATCCGAGGTGATGAAGCCGTAACCTTTTTCTCTGTTAAACCACTTTACTGTTCCCTGTGCCATGTTCAGTTACCTTTCTTTGCGTCCTTCCCCTGCCGTGCCGGTAGAGGACACCGCGGGTGGTTTCTGAAAACCGAAGATATCGTCGATGAACTGTTGACTTGGGGGAGCCGTACAAAAGGTGTTCTTCGCAGGTCAAAACCCAACAACGGATATATTCTTTTCAGATGTAAACCATCCGTAGTGCACAACTACACCGGTGTCAAGGGGTAAATGGGCAGATAAGGCATGATCCACGACCGGCTATGAACGATTCTTCTCTCTGGTCATGACTGAGAATGTCTCAAATAATGTTTCAGGTGGTGTGTAGAGCTTTTCCACCGGCTTTTTCAGAAGGCTTAACGCCCCGGTGGGGCACCTGGTCACGCACAGGCCGCACCCGATACAGCGGTCCGCCCTGTACTGGAGCTTTTCGTCCTTGAGCCTCAAGGCCCCCACCGGACAGCGCTCGACACACGCGCCGCAGTCGGTGCAGAGTGTATCATCAAAGGAGCATACATAGTTGCTCTTGGCTTCACGAGCGGGGGAAGGGAAGAGCTTGAGCGAGATGAGCATGCCGCAACAGCAGGAACAGCAGAGGCACATGGCCTCCACATTCTGCGAGTTCGTGATATGGATCACCAGGCCCTCTTCCTCGCTGCGCTTCAGAATGGCCAGCGCCTCATCGGTTGAGATGTACCTGGCCATGCTGTTTTCCACATAGTAGTCTGCAAAGGAATCGAACTGGATGCAGGTCTCCATGGGGTGCGGGCAGGTCTTTCCGTACATTGCAACAGCCTTGCGGCAGAAGCAATCAGCTACGGCGATGCGAGACTTGCTCATGATGATGGCCTTTGCATCGTCGTACGGGGCGATCGGTCCTTCAGGGGTGATCTCTGTATTGATGGGGATGGACCTCTGGTGAGGTGTCTTGAGCCCATGAAAACTTGCGCCGAGTCCGGTGAGGTAATACTCTGAGATATCCCTGAGAAGCTCGGGGCTCAGGTTGTTCAACTGGAACTCGTAGATGCCCACGATGAAGGGGATGGCAAAGTAACGGACGCTGTCCCCTCCGCGGAGCCTGAAAATAACACCCTTCCTGGCCATGGCCTCCAGACGGGGGACAAGCAAAGCGGGATCTGACCCTGTTCGCAGAGATATTTCATCCACGGTTGCAGGCTTTGTATCCATGGCGAGAAACAGCCTGGCATCGTCTTCACTGAAGAGCTGTTTCAATATCCTGAGCTCGACACCGCCCGGGGTCGCCGGGTAGCCGGTTGCCATCTCATCGAGACGGTCGCGCAATTGGCTGTAGATATCAGACATGGGAGATCATTCCTTTCACATTCAAACTGAAGGGACATTGTAGCGGATTGAGATGCTTCTTTCCATCCAAACATTGCAGATCAGTAGAAGTTCACGGTCTATCGGCTTCCTGAGCGGCAGCTCGGGGGATTAGTATCCGGATTTTACGTTTGAAGGGGTGTAAAAACTTGTCGGATGCTTAATGCATATATCGAAGATGCTGATTTACAGACAATCACGGACTTGGCTCTTGACTGGATTCCGGACATGGGCATTTCTATACAAAATATTATTCCTTGAGAACATTTCCCGCCATCCCCTGGGTGAACCGGCGAAGTATTGAGCATCACCATAATCAGCAACCTCGTCCCAAAGGATATACCCCTTTGTGCGCTGAACCCTTGGGAACAGGGGGCAATTTGCAACCAATAAACTTATCTGAGAATTCGGGAACAGATTCTCCAAAAAGGCGTAGAGTTGATCAAAGGTTTTTTCATCCATGGGGGTTGTATCCCGGTCCAGGTGAGGAATATTTCCATCCCGATTCCTTACAAACAGAACTCTTTTGTTTTCCGGATCTTTGAAGAACCTATCAATGAGTACGGCATATTTCTGCTTCAACAAGGGTATCTGCTGATCAATAATATCCTCGATGATCTTGTCGTCCCCCGTGCGCTTGAAATCATGGTGGTACAACAAGTTATAATAGGTATCCTTAACGGTGAGCAGATCACTTGATACTTCAAGGTTGTTTATATTAAAAAGATCATGGAACCTGTTCTCCAGCAGCATCCACAGCGCCTGGAAGGGTGTTATCCACCAATCAAGCGGATAAGCACGTTCAATACCGAAGTAATTGCGGATGTTCCAGGTTAACTCACAGTTGCAGCCCAGGCTTATTATTTCATCGAATCTGTTCGCTCCGGCCTGGGATACGGATGTGTTTACCCGGGGCTTCATAAGCCACCTCATCGTTAAAATCGAACTGCCGATGAATATGCCATACGGGTACGTTCTTATCAAGGTTCAGTCAGATAAGAGAGCTTCCTCGCGCCCATAACTGAGGTGTTAGTCAAAATACAATCGAGTGCCTGGCTCGGCATTGAAAGTGCCCATAAGATGTATTGATTAAATCTATTTTGAATGGGGAAACAATGACGACGGCTATCTTATCTTACACCTTCCGGAAGGGGTGCATGATGAGGGATCAGATCGGAACCTCTACTGGGTCCTCGATCCTCAGATGGAGAAAATTTGAAAAAACCACATCATAAGAATTCAAGATCAGTGCCTTTCCCGGTTATGCAGTCGTCTTTCAACCTTCATGCGGGTGAAAGTCATCACCCACCTTCACATGATCACCTGTGTCGGAAATACCACGGAATCATTTTGTATCTCATTGATATCACGAACGGTATTACTGGCACATGTTATGCTTTCTATAGTAGAGAATCCTAAAACTCACCCAGAGATCGGCATCACGATTACCTCCTCTGGGAGGGCAGCAATTGCCCTCCCCCTTTTTGTCGGTGTGACGGGCTGATCCTCAGGGAGGATAAATCACTTGCGATGTTAATGTATTGGGTAAATCACTCTGCCCGGTGATGACATTCTGGCAGAAGACCTCCTCCATCTGATCAGTCGGATTGACAATATGTACCTCCACGAAACCGGCCCAGGAGTGTTTGCGACAAACTGTCACTGCGGGGTTGTTCAGCTGGTTTTGATCTTCAGTATATTCAGTGTGTTATGCAGTGTAAAATCCTGGCACGCCCCTTGCCTTATAGAGATCAGAAAGAAAAAAACAAACCCCAGGAGGGCAAGACAATGATGACATTATGGATCGTAATCGGCGCACTGTTCATGGTTGGTATCGGGATCCGGTTCACCCACAAGGCACTGGGACTCAACGCGGTTGAAGCAGCGGCAGTGTTCGTCCTGGTAGTGGCTCTCGTCGGCATCAACACCGGTCCGGCACGCCACCTCATCATGAACCTCTTCTAGAATGGGCTTTAAAAGGAGGGCCTGGCCATGACAATGATCTTCATAGCGACCGGCGTGGCGGCATTTGTGGCCATCACCATCAGGTTCACCGGGCATGAGGCACGCCTGGTAAAGAAGGCGGCCCACCGGTAAGACAAAAATCAGGCGCGCATCACAGGCGCGAGGTGCCGAACGATCCATCTTGAAAACAACGGCCATGAACAGGGCCGTTGTTTTTTTATTCAACCGATGGCCTTCCATACGGATCAATTTTTACACCCCTTCAAACGCACAATCCGGTATAAAAAGCAACGGGACGCCTGGTGCAGGCGTCCCGCTTTCGTGATGCAGTGTGCCGGTTGATCTCCCGGCTTTCTTGGCTCTTCAGTTATGACTGGAACCTGGGCCTTCTGGTGTTCAGCCCGTCTTTGGCCTTTGTGTAATCAGTGTACATCCGGCCGATGCATAGGGCGATACCCAGCACGAACAGCCCCAGCATGAAGGTCGGTTCCGTATTGAACTTCACATCGATCCACCTCCCGGCGAACAGGAACAGGAACGAGGAGATGACCAGGGTGAAGCTCCATGCGCTCAGCAGGATGATCTGGTTCAGGGCCTTGGTCTGAAGTTTGTTTCTTCTTCCCTTTTTCATGGCGTCTCCTCCTTACCGGTCATGTCCGCCCCCGGGTTCCAGGGGCTTCTCAGGTGGTCTTGTGACAATCCCCTCAGCTCACCATGCCCTTCACGGCTTCGATGACCGGTGCAGTGAACAGGGCAACGAGCACTGCATAGAGCGCAAAGGATCCTACCGCCTCGCTGAGGTATATCTTCTCATAACGGTACTTCATGGAGATGATGGTGAGCCCGCCCATGATCAGGCAACCAAGGTGGAAGTAGGGGAAGCTGTTTCCTGCTGAAGTTGCAGCTGCCGCAAAGGCAAAGGTACCGGTGATCATTACCACGAACATTGCCACTACTATTGTCTGGATTGTCCTTTTCATTTTAACTGTCCTCCCTCATGGGTACTTGATAATCTTTATAAGGCATACATTGTGCCAGATTCATGAACAGCACATAATATATTTTTAACTATTTGTTATTTTTATTGATTATCTGAATAGTGGCTCATTTATATCCCTGGGACAAACTCCCGAGAGGAGGTTTTATTGAATGAATGTTTAAACCGATTGAATGAAACGTATGAATCCGGGGGTTGCTTCTCTTGAAGTTTATGTGCCACCCCTACTGGCGATCTTATAATAGCCGGCGCATCCACGTGACGTATGACCAGACGCTCCTTTTGCAGACAATATGAACGCAATAATTGCTATGAGCCCCAAGGGGCATCTCCCTTGTCGGATACACCGTTCGCCTGGCCGCTGTTGGGGTATTCACGTGCGGACAGGGCCATGAGAAAATCAACGAGCATGTCAGCCATTGATTCTTCCCGACCCTGGAGATCTATCTCATCTCCTGCGCCCGCGGCCTGGAAAAAGGCATGACAGGTCTTGGCCTGCACCTCGGAGAAATGCGCCACGAACCCTGCAGGCTTTTCGACCGGGGCCTGAACGACCTCCCGACGGGCGTGGGCCCAGTTTATGGTGCTGGCAAAGAAAATCAGGGCCCGGTCCAGAAGAACAAAGGGGAACTGCGCGTTCTTGTTCGGGCCGACTATGAGCAGAAAATCACCTATGCCCTTCCCAACCTGGAAGGGTCCCAGGCGGGGTCCCTTGATCTCGTAGGTGATCATGCGCCTTCCGCCCAGAACCGCGGCACCGGCACCCAGAAGGCCCCCCACTAAAGCGAAGGCCCCCAGGCTCGCACCCCCGGCCAGGGCATCGATCCCCAGGCCGATCCCGC
Source organism: uncultured Bacteriovoracaceae bacterium (assembly GCA_964600235.1). Lineage (GTDB taxonomy): Bacteria > Desulfobacterota > Desulfomonilia > UBA1062 > UBA1062 > MWEI01. Next base: position 122,930 of record CAZRIV010000003.1, read on the forward strand.
TTCCGGCCACGGCCCCTGCGGCCGCCACCTGGAGCGGGCTCAATCCCAGCATTCGCCAGGTCCTCTCCTGGAACAGGTCGTCCCCCTCCACCTGCTGCTCGGGCAGGCGGCAGTCAAAGATGTTGTGTTTGAAAAGCGAGCGGATCTCCAGGTGGGTTTCCCTCTCCAGGCCTGCGATGTGCTCACGGTATTGCCGGGTGAGGTCCTTCAGCAGGTCCTGGGGCTCCTGACCAGGCGAGAAACTCTTGGAAACCTGGTGCCTGAGGGCATGTCCGATAAGACGGGTGATGCCCCAGGCGGCCTGCGTGACACGCCGCTGCCAATCGTCCTGAAGGGCCTCGATCACCCTGGCCAGGGGCGCTTCCCACTCCTGGTCGATGGATTTCAGGCTGTTCAGGAGCGCCAGCCGTTCCGCATAGGTTGCCCGGTGGGCATTGAAGATCCGTACTGCATTGAAGTGCTTGCGGAGTTCGTCCCTCCAGGCCGGGACATACCTGTGATCCTCTTCCTTGTTATTTATGACGGCCATCCTGGGGATGCCGGTCAGGCGAAGTATCTCCATCTCGGCGGTGTCAACAGAGCGCAGCGGCCGGGAGGCATCGACTACATAGATGATCTCGGAACCATCCACCAGGGGCCTGAACAGTTCGAGCTCACCGCTGAAACGGGGGTCGCCGGAATTCTGTCGCAGGAAGGATTCGACCATACCGGGACCTGCATGCTCCTGAAGCCAGTCCAGCGTGGCGTGTGGTGACTGGAATCCCGGTGTATCGACAAAGCGCACCATCTCGCGACCGTCGATGATCACGGGAAAGGACCGGCATACGACCGTCTCCCCCGGCAGGGGGGTGATGCGTACACTGTCGTCCTCGGTGAGGGTGGATACCACGGACGACTTGCCTTCATTGGGATGTCCAACGACTGCAAAGGTGAGGACCTGAGGCGTATTTGTCATGCCTCACCTGTGGTGGCCATGGAGAGGTAAGGGTCGGCCAGCCCCGCAAGGGCCTTGTTCCAGATGGCCTTGTCGCTCTTTCGTACCGGGGTGAGGATCGTCCCCTCGGAGGGTTTCCCTATGAGGAGCACGGCTATCCGCATGGACCTGCCGCTGCAGGCACGGATCTCACGGATGAGCCCGAAGGTTTCGGCAATGGGCGGAAGCCAGGCCTCCTGGACAAGGACCACGGCCCGATCGTCCTGATCATGGCCTCGCACGGCCGACTCGACAGCCCGGCGGTCTTTGTCGATGCTGCCGGTGATAGGCAGGAGTTCCGCAGGTTTCAAGCCCAGGTTCGCACCCAGGTGCTTGGCGAACTCTGACTCATCGCACATGTTGATGATCTCTTCAGGTATCAACACCGCTGCGTCCATATACGTGAGATATACCGCTTCCCTGCTGGCAGGCTGTTCGATGGTGCTGTGGAGCGGAACCGGGCCGTCGGGAACCCCTGCCGTTGAAATGCCCGGAGTGCGCATGCGCAGCATCAGTTGATCGCACCCCGCGTGGGTAAACCGCACCCGGGACAGTGCCCTGTGCCCGCCGAAAACCGCGATGATCAACAGCAAGACCCTGGGCAGCAGGCCGTAGAAAACAACAGCGAGCACCATGAAAGGCCACCAGGAGACGAGGTTGCCGGTGGCAAGGGCGCTCAGCCCTTCCTTGAGGACCATGCGGCTTCCCTCGATCTCCTCCATGCTCGGGCAGGCATGCGGCCCCAGGAGCCAGGTCCACGGGGCCGCCAGGGTCCTGACCACGGCATGGACAACCCCGGAGCTCATCTGCAGGGTGGATTGCCAGCCAAAGGCGAGGTCGGAGGTGAAGACCCGAATGAGCGTGGCCCCGATGGCACCGGCATTGAACATGACACCGAAGATCTGCGTGGCCGCAAAAAAAGGCCAGAACAGCACCTGCCCGTAGATGCCGTACATGCCTCGCAGAAGCCCGGACGCCGCCCGGATCGTTGAACGCTGGTGGCCCACTGCTCCGGCCATGGCCGGCTGAGCGATCCGGGAGGCTATGCTTTCCATCAACCGGCTGAGCAGGCCATAGAGGATGGAATGGCGCCTGAGAATGCCGAGGGAGGTCTTGAAAAAGAAGAACCGGAGCATGAAGAGCAGGCTCACGAGCTGGAGAATAACCAGCACACCGAGGTACATCGTTACATTCACGGCCGCCTTTCCGGTGTAGGCCAGCAATGACAGGGCTACTGCCGCGCCCGATGCGAGCCCCACGGCGGCGACCAGCAGGTGCAACAGGGATCTTGATTCCAGGAACACATCGCCCGGGAGAACTGCATGGGGTTCCTGCACGCGGAACATGGCCCTGCGCTGTTCCAGCCAGAGCCGGAAGGCATTGCGCCTGAAGACAGGCGACCCCGGCTGTGAACCGGCCACACGTGGTTCGACCGACTCGAGAAAAATCCTGCGGTCCAGGTCTTCGAGGGGGGCACCTCGGGGTGTTTCCCCATGGGAGAGGAAATACTCGAAATCAATAAGATCGGGAATGGTCCATTCTTTTTCGGTCATGGCCCTCTCTCGCAATGGTGATACCGTATCTTTTTATGATGAACTTCTCGGATATTATCAAGTGTTTCTCAGGAATGATCGTGAATGTGCCCATTTCAGGTCATGAAAAGCACCCTCATGCTCGATGCGGGAGGTGCCTGCCGGTATTCCTGATGCAAACTATGCCGAGAACAGGACAGTTCCCACGCCCCGCCTTCATGCCCCTTTATGGAGGTTGATATGTTTATCTTTATGTGCTTCTGATAGGATCATACAATCAACCGAAGGATAGTTGGGATAGATGTCCTTATCAACTAAGGTTCTCCTTATCATGGCAGGTGTATCGCTGAGTGCAGTAATCATCGCTGCAACCCCCGCGTGGAGCGCATCACTCTATTCCGGCCCCATCTCCGACCACTTTGATGGCGAACGCTTTCATAACGACATACCTGATCATTCTTTCAGCGACATGCTCAAGTGGCTCTGGGAGATGAAGACGGTCGACTGGCCGGAATGGGTCGATGACCAGGCCCAGGCAAAACCCATTGAGGAGGTTCATGAAGGCAGGCTGCGGGTCACCTATATCAACCATGCTACGGTCCTGATCCAGATGGATGGAATGAACATCCTAACAGACCCCATCTGGTCATACCGCGCAGGGCCTGTCTCGTGGCTGGGCACCAAACGCGTCCGCGCACCCGGGGTGAAGATGGAGGACCTCCCTAAGATTGATATCATTCTTATCAGCCATGACCACTACGACCACCTGGATCTGCCGAGCTTAAAGCAACTGGCCATACGGGACAAGCCCCTAATCCTGGCAGGTCTGGGTATGAAACGGTTCCTGGAATCAGAAGGTTTTTCCAGTGCCGTGGAGTTGGACTGGTGGAAGGAATACAGATATCCCCAGGCAGGCATGAAGTTTGTCTTTGTACCGGCACTGCACACCTCGGGCAGAAAGATCTTTGAAGAAAACTCCACCCTGTGGGGAGGCTTTATCATGGAGGGCTCTTCCGGCACGGTCTATTATGCCGGGGATACGGCATATGGAAAGTTCCTGGATGCCATAAAGAATCGATACAGCGGATTCAGACTAACCATCTTACCCGTGGGCAACTACGAGAAGCGGTGGTTCATGAAGAATCAGCACATGAACCCTGATGATGCGGTGCGGGCTCATATGCTGCTGGACTCGAAACAGAGCATGGGCGTACACTACGCCACCTTTGCGGAACACCCCGAGCAGGCTATCGACGCTCATGAAAGGGACCTGGCTCAGGCCTTGAAACAACGCGGCGTGCCTGCATCCGAGTTCTGGATTCTGCAGTTCGGGGAAGGCAGGGATGTGCCGTGATACCCTTTTCTCTTCTCCGGCATCAGGCTTCCACCAAGATGAACTCCAGCTGGCCGTTGGTCCTGTCAGCCCTGGCGAGCTTCACCCGGACGATCTGGCCTATACTCTGGCGCAACGGCCGGGCCTTCCTGCCCCTGCGCTCGGGCCGGTCCTGGAAGGCCTCACTCCTCACCAGCCCGTCCACAGGCGGATTCAAGACCTCGATGAACATGCCGTAGGGCATGACGCTCGTAATCACCGCATCGAACTCTTCGCCCAGGTGCGAGGCCATGTAGGCCGCCGCCTTGATCTTGAGGGCCTCCATCATGGCATCGTCCGTGATCTTTTCGCGCTCCGTCACCTGGGGCGCGAGCTTCTTGAGCTGCTTCACGGTCTTGTCCAGCTCCTTTTGCGTAGCGCCCCTGTTGCTCAGGGCCTGCTTCACGAGGCGGTGTATCACCAGGTCGGGATATCTCCTGATGGGTGAGGTAAAATGAAGGTATCCCTTGCAGGCAAGGCCGAAATGGCCCAAATCCTCATGGGAATATTGTGCCCTGGTTAATGACCGCAATATATGTGTGTTTACAAAGCCTTCCAGGTCTTTTCCCTTGTAGGAATCAGAGATGGCCTGGAGAACCTCAGATACCTTTTCAGACGAATGGGCCGCCTTCTTGAGCCGGGTCAACAGCGAGGTTGAGAATCCGATCTCCTCAAGCGTGGCCATGAGCTCCATCAGGTCATCCGCCTTGGGGGGCTCGTGCACCCGGAACAGCACCGGCATGTGATGCTTCAGTAAGAACGTGCAGATGGTCTGGTTGGCCAGGAGCATGGCCTCTTCTATGAGACGCTCGGCAGGCCCGTACTTGGTCCTTGAAATGCCTTCCACCTTCCCTGAGCTGTCCGTGATCATCTCCACCTTGGCCATGTCGAAGTCCAGGCCGCCCCGCTTCCTCCTGCGTTCACGCAGATGTATCGAGAGCTTGTGGAGCTCCTTGAGCCTCCAGGCGATGTCATCTTCGAAGACCTTTGCTCCGGGCTTCTCCTCCAGGAACGCCCCGACTTCATCATAGGTGAGCCGTGCATGAGACCGTATGACCGTTTCATAGACCGAGTGAGAGACCACCTTGCCTTTCGGGCCCATGACTACTTCCAGGGCCATGGCAAGCCTGTCCTGGTCGGGCTTGAGGCTCATCACGTCGTTGCAGAGAACCTCGGGGAGCATGGGGATGGCTATCTCGGGGAAGTAGACGCTGAAGGACCTGGAGTAAGCCTCAGCATCCAGCACCGTCCCCGGCTTGACCGCATGCGCCACATCGGCGATGGCGACCGTGAGCAGCAAGTGCCCGTTTTCAAGCCTCTCGATGCCCACGGCATCGTCGAAGTCTCTGGCATTCACGCCGTCGATGGTGAAGAGCACCCGGCCCCTGAGGTCTTTGCGCCGGGCCAGCTCAAAAGGCATGTCGATAACGGCCGCCCTTCCTGCCTCGTTCTCCGCCTCGGAAGGGAAGCCCCAGCAAAGACCGTATTTGGCCGTCACCATCCTCAGGTCATCTGACACCCCCTTGGGGATATCAAGGGACCGCTCTACCTTTGCCTCCAGGGTGCCCGGCTTCCTGATACCCCTGGAAGGTACAATGACAGCGCTCACCATGTCCCCGCTCCTGGCATCACCTTCGGAGCCGAGAGGGATGACGATGGTGTACGGCATGGGCTTTACCGGCTCCAAGATGCCGAACTTGCGAAGACGTACATACTTCCCGCTGATATTGCGGCGCGCCTGAGTGGCAATGGAAATGACCTTTCCCCTCAGGCCCTTGCGGTCCCGCCAGGCGCTCACCTCCACAAGATCCCCGTCCAGGGCTCCGTTCATGGCCTCGGGCGGTATAAAGACCCCGTCAGCGAGTCCCTTGACATCCACAAAGGCGTATCCCTTGGGGTTCCAGGTCAATCTTCCGGTCATTGGTTTTTTCGTTCTCTTCTCCATGGTGAAAAACCCTCTACCATTGCATATCGATGCATGCAATGATAGAGCGTGAGAGTTTAACCCGGACCGTGCAGTTGAAGACACCAGCAATTGCTTGATGGACGGATGAAGCCCTTGAGAGAACATATGGTTTCAAGGATTTATTCGGATCAGGCTCAACAGCACAATCCGGGTTCAATAACAGGCAAAGGATAAAATCCCATGGAGAGACGGCTCAAAAGGAAACGCCTCTACGGTCCGGATGTGCTCCTCACCATCCAGGGAGATGCCCGTCTCGTGGTAAAAACATACCGGAACAGGCCGTGGCCTGTCAGGATGGCGGGCTCCCTCCTTATCGGGTGGGAAACCTATATCTATTCCAAGCTGAACGGCATTCCCGGCATCCCTGCGGTCGTAAAGAGTCCGGACGCATATACCCTCACCACTACATTCATGGGCGGGCACAATCTGAGAGACCGCGGCGAAACACCCGGTGAGGCCTACTTCAGGCATCTCGAGGGACTGATCCATGAGGTCCACGCCCATGGGGTCGTGCACCTGGACATGCGCAACCGCAGGAACTACGGCATAGACGATGCCGGCATGCCTTATCTCGTAGACTTCGCATCCAGCTTCTACACCCCCTTCAAGGGGCCTGTATGGAGGATGCTGTGCCGGATAGACCAGATGGGATATCTCAAGGTCAAGGCCAAGCTGAACCCCGCCCTCCTCTCATCCGAGGAAAAGAGACAGAACTCCCTGGGCAGAACCTTGAGCCGCCTGTGGTTTCCTTCGAAGGTCCTGCCGCTTTTCAGGGATTTATTTAGAAGGATCTTTCGGTGAGACCCCGAGTTGATAGAGCGCATCCTCGGATTTTCTGATCCGGGTCTTGACCGTGCGCATCCTGAAGTAGTGAGAGGCCTGCCGCGGAAGCTCCAGCACAAGGATGGGGAACATCCCGGCCACAAAAAAGATCAGCATGAGCGTCCAGAGCTGCAGAGGCACGGTAAGGCGGTAACCCAGGAAGGAAAGGAAGAATCCTTGCGTGTTGTTTACGCAGAAGGTGATCACCACCAAAAGCATTACCAGGGAAAATACAATTCTCATGTACTGCATGGGATTTCTATACTCCCTCCTAATCAGCGAAATCAATCTCAATAGTTACATAAAAACTATTTGAACCCCTGGTCAATTTTATTTTATGAATGAAAATGATGTTGAAATTTTTCATGGCCCCATATATATAGCGCTGTCTGTGTCTCTTGTTGACGAGCAGGTCGAGGGAGGAGCCCTGAATGCCGAAAATACGTTCCTTTCGAGGAATCAGATACAACCCCGATCAGGTTGATCTGGCCACTGCGGTATGCCCACCCTATGACACCATTCACCCCCAGCAGATAGACGATTACTACAACAAGAGCCCCTACAATGCGGTAAGGCTGGTGCTCGGCAAGCAGTTCCCAAAGGACAACAAGGACAACAACCGGTATACCCGCTCGCGGGACCTGTTCAGACAGTGGATCAAGGACGGCATCCTTGTCCAGGATGACAAACCTTCCGTCTACTACCATGAGCACACCTTTGCCCTGGCGGACAAGACATCCACAAGAAGGGGATTCATAGCCTCGGTTCGCCTTGACGATGATGACAAGAAAAACATCCGTCCACACGAGCACACCATAAAAAGCCCCAAGCTTGACCGGCTTCGTCTGATGAGCGAGGTCAGGACGAATTTCAGTTCCATCATCGGCGCCTATTCCGACCCGAAAAAAACCATAGAATCCCAGGTCAAGACAAAGCTCGGTGCCCCGGACATTGAGTTTTCCACCAAGGAAGAAGCTCATAAGCTCTGGATCATCGATGATGCGGCAATGATAGACAAGATAGCGAGAATGATGCAGAGCAAAAAGGTCCTGATCGCTGACGGCCAGCACCGCTACGAAACGGCCAAGATCTACCGGGACCGCATGAGAGCGGCTACCGGGAAGTCGGACGGGAATCAGAGCTACGACTATGTCCAGATGTATCTGGTCAATGTGGATGAGGGCCTCAGGATCCTTCCTGTCCACCGCATCATCGTCGACAGCATGGGCGTGGGCCTGGTGGACCTGGAATACCGGATCAAAGAGATCTTCAACATGGTGCCCTATGACAACCGCAAGGCGTTCATCACTGCCCTGAACAAGGCAGGCAAAGGAAGCATAGGCCTCTATGTCAAGGGCATACCCAGGTTCTACCTCCTGCAACTGGCCAAAGACACGGATATGGACCGTTACCTGCCCTCGGGCACACATCCGATCCTGAAAAATCACGACGTGACCATCCTGCACGAATGCATCATCGAGCCTATCCTGGGCATCTCTACGAACATAGAAAACAAGCGAATCATGTTCACCAGCAGGGCAGAAGAGGCCATTGAGATGGTGACCAAGGAACAGGCCGACATTGCCTTTCTCCTCAATCCGCCCACCATGGAGGATGTTCTGGAAGTCGCCGAGGCAGGACTGAGGATGCCCCATGCCTCAACCTACTTTTATCCCAAGACACCTGCAGGCCTCGTATTCCACTCTCTGGAGTAGGCCCAGAAAGGTTCGCCGCTCCCAGACACCTCTTTTAACCGACCTATAAAAACAATTCCGTTCACCTGAGAATTATGCTTTTAATACACACTTGAAAGTGTATCGGGTGTGCATGGACGCAAACATATTCACAATCCGGAATAAATTCTAATGAGGTTATGCACAATAAAGACCCTTGACGGGACTGAACGAATCTTCTACTTCTGAATAATGATTCAAAATCTGAACGGTGATTCTCGCTCCATGACCAGAAAAGAACGCGAGATGGCATCGAGAAAGGACGCCATCCTCGATGCAGCACGGGAGGTCTTTGAAAAAGAAGGCTTCTTCAATACGACCATGGCGCAGATTGCCGCCAAGGCCGAATTCGGCGTCGGGACGCTGTACCAGTTTTTTCCCAGCAAACAGCTGCTCTTTGCCGAGGTGATCAGGCAGTTCCTTGACGATTTCATGAGCTCTCTTAAAAACCTTCTTGCAAAAAAGACTTCGTGGCAGGAGAAGCTCCGCATATACGTTGACTTCAACATTGGATGGATCGAGAACAATCCCGGATTCAACAGGCTCATTTTTGAGATATACTTTGCACCGATCCCTGAGATCACGCCCCATATCTTCGAGCACATACGGGACGTGCACAAGGAAACCGTGCGGATCACCCGCGAGATCTTCTTGGAGGCAAACAGAGCGGGTGAGCGGTGTGATCCGGAGTTGAAATCAATGATGCTCATGGGGATTATCCACACTATTGCACAAACATTTTTTCTTGGTATTCTGGAAAAGGCGCCGGCAGAATTCTCTGCCGGAATTATGGAGGAATTTCTACGGAGGTTACCACAGTGAGAAGAATAATCTTTTTGTTTTTAACCGTTTTATTGTTATCCGGCGTATCAAGCCTGAATGCGTCCGATTACCTGACGCTTGAAAACACCATCAATCTGGCCATAGAGAGAAACCCCGGGCTCAAGTCCCAGGACCAGGACGTCCTGGCAAAAGACATGGACAAGAATTCACAGTTTGCCCAGATGCTCCCTTCGGCAGACTTGTCGTATGGGTACATGCGAATCAATGATGTTCAGTCCATGACCCTGCCGCTGCCCCAGCCCATGCAGCCGATCACCCTCCCCATGAGCCAGAAAGACAATTATCAATTCGATGTCCAGGCCAAACAGATCCTTTTTGCAGGAGGTGCGCTCTATAATAACTACCTCATTGCCAAAAACGACCACCTCGCATCCGAGCAGGACAGGCAGAGATATATCCGCAATCTTAAGCTCACGGTAATCGATGCCTACTATGGTGTGATCAAGGCACGGCAGCAGCGGGAGCTGGCAAAGAGCAACGTGTCTTCGGTCAAGAGCCACCTGGATGTGGCAAATGCCTTCTTCAATCAGGGAATGATCCCGAAGAACGATCTGCTCGAAGCCCAGGTTACATTCGCCCAGAGCGAGGAGCTTCTTATCATGGCCGATAATTCGGCCAAGATCGCCGAAGCCAACCTGAACATCCTCCTGCAGAGAAACCTTCTGGAGGATGTAAACATCGACACGGAGATCCCCATAACGAATATGGAGATAACCTTTGATCAATCCCTTTCAACTGCCTTGGAAAACAGGCAGGAGATAAAGACCGCACAACTGCAGGTGGAAAACTCCTCGAAGGGGATCAACATAGCCCGCTCCGCCTTCATGCCCAGCGTGGCTGCCACCTACGCATACGAGAGAACCGGTGAGGACCCGGATACGAACGACTATGACACATGGAAAGCGGGCTTAGGACTTAACTGGAACCTCTTCTCCGGAGGCTCCAGTTACTGGAATTACAACAAGGCCAAGTACATGAATTTAAAGGCTGGATATCAGATGGAAAGCCTGAAAAACCTGGTGACGCTGGAGGTGAAGAACTCCTACCTCAATATCCAGGAGGCAACAGCCCGCCTGCAGGTGGCGGAAAAGGCCATCGTCCAGGCTGAAGAACTGGCCAGGATTCAAAGGGACCGGTACAACCTCCAGGTGGCTACCACCACCGATGTGTTGGACGCACAGACACTGCTGGTAAAGGCAAAGAACAACTACCTGACTGCCCGCGCCGATCATGCAAGGGCCATTGCCGCATTAAAGGCATCCATGGGTACCTTGTAGGCATATCCTCCTCCAAGGAATAACATGTTCGTTAACCCCCGGTGTATACCGGGGGTTTTCTTTTTTCTATTCGACGTGCAAGGACATACGAACGGATCGAGCCGAAGACCTATGCACGAAAATGGTCTTGTGTATAAAACCTTAAAGATGAGCCAATCCGAATCATGCATCTCAACTTCACGTAGATGCATGATTCGGATTGGCCATCAAAAAGATACACATCCCTCTTAGAATGCTGAGATTCCCTTTTCCTGTGCAATCCTTGAGCCCGGCCTTGATAGTGCTCATGCAAGTGTGCTAACCACAGCCCATGACCAACAAGCTCTCCCTGAAGGCCGAGATATCAAAGGTCCTTGCTTGCACGCCGTCCCAGCGGGGCCGGAGTATTATTGATTCGCCGTACACCCGGCAGATCATGGAACAGCTCCCGCCTCAGGAGACCTATCTCATCATCAGGGAATCCTGGGGATCGGATAGCCAGATCCTGCTCCAGTACGTAGCGCCGGAGGCCATTTGTCACTTCATAGACCTTGATTGCTGGGAAGGAGAGAACTTCTCCGTGGAAGGGGTCATGGAATGGCTTGTAGAGCTCTCCAATGCATCCTTCGAGTCTCTCATCGGGGCACTGGAAACCATTGACCTGGAGATACTTGTCCTCCTTTTCCAGGCATACATCGATGTGGTACACGTCAGACCCGCTGACGAACATATCCCTGACCTCCTTGATGAGGGTTACGAGAGCCTCGATAATATGTATTTCTACCGGGTCATCCTCGAAGACGACCACACCCACTTTGTCAAGGAAATGCTCAGTATCCTTTTTACCAGTTACCAGGATCTCTATTACACCGTCTTAGAGGGTGTCATGTATGAGTTGAAGACCGGCATGGAGGAGACCACCTATGAGAAGCGGTCCTTGCGACTCATGGAAATGGGCTTCCCCCCCCCTGACGAGGCCATGAGCGTATACAGGCATATGCGGCCGGAAAAGCTCCTCAGCCAGGGCATCATCAAAGAAAAGGTCCCCCTTATCAATAAACACCTGCATTTGCTCCCCACGGTATACCTGGAACATTTCTCCCAGGGCAGAGGGATTCTTGTGAGATCGCTCGAAAAGACCTCTTCCGAGACACGGGAGCGGTTCCTCTATGAAATGATCTACCTGGCCAATAAAATTCTCATGGCAGACTTCAAGCCGCTTAATAACAGCGATGAGATCAAGCACAGCATGGAAAAGGCCAGCTCTATGACCAGCCTCGGTCTCAGCCTCGCCATGAAGGAAAAGGGGATAACGGCAGAGACGGTCTTGAGGGAGATCAATGCCGAGACCCTTTTCTCCCTAGGGTACAATGCAGTCTATGAACAGCAGCGCAGGCTCAGACTGGTCCTGCATGAAGTTGAGTTTGCAATGATCCCGGAAAGGGTCAGGGAATATGCAGAAGGCCTCCTGAAAAAAAGACCCCTTTTTAAAGACAAGGATTTCTCAAGTATCGATGAGCTCGATGAGATAACAAGGATCGTCAATAGGATAGAATCAATGTCCCGCATCATGGCCGCCTTGAAGTGGGAAGATCAGATTCCGGGTCTGTCAGGAACCAATACTGGTGCGCATCTTGACATGGAAACCGTTATCCTCACCTCTCTGGCGGTCAATGCAGCTACCAAGCACTCCCTGTTCCGGCCCCTGACCATTTCAGAGCTTCTGGGCTTCCTGTCTCTGGCGACCTGCCGCAAGGGCTCTCTGCGCACTCTGACGCCGTCATTCACCAGAGACATTCAGACATACCTCCTGGGCCTTCATGAGACCTTGGATCAGGATACCGTTGCAGATGTGGCATCATCGCTTTCCACGAGGATGGAAGAGGAGATCGCAGGACTGAAAGACCTGGACAGGCTCGATCCCCGCTTTATCACCTGTTTTTCCGTGAAGCTTGCGTCATAAGCCCCTGAGTTCCTGAATACTTCACCCGGTCAGACCATGGATATCCACATTTGTCGCTTCCCTAGACATGCCTCAGATAGGATACATGATCTGACCGGGTAAGGGTTAATATCAAGGCACCATGTCCTGCGGGGGCATCACAGCACAAATGACATGGAGGAGAAAGAAAGCCCCCCGCTGGCAACCCAGGTAATCACCTTATGCCCCCTTTTCACCTCCCCGGATTCCATGCCCATGGCCATTGCCGTGGGAACACTTGCAGAGGCTAGGTTGCCGAAATATTCATAGGTATTCCATTTCAACTTTCGCACATCCCAGCCCAATTTACTTATTCCATTCTCCCACATGGACTTTGAATGGCCATGGGGAAATACCCAATCCAAATCTTCATAGGGTACACTGTTCCAGAAGAATGCCTTGATGACATCGCCTTCGATTGCCTGCTGCATCTCCCTCATGTACGAATAGAACCGGTGGGGGCCGTTTTTTCCCAGATATCTCGAGGGGTGGCTGAACGATTCATAATTTTCGAGCGGCACGGCACAGAGATCTGCATGAGAAGGTCTCGATACAAAATGAAATTCCCATTCTCTCGAATCATCTTTTGAAAGCAGCGTTGCCGTCACACCGTCACCGAGCGTAAGCCCCGGGAAGTTATGGTATACCTGATCAAAGCTCCGGAATTGAAAGAGGTGTGGGTTTATGATGCCCTTTTCCATCATGTTACATTCCGTGTTCACAACCAGTATCCTCTTATAGAAACTGTTTTTCAACAGATTATAGGCGAGGAATAATCCTCTCGGCCAGCTGTTGCAGGCATCCATGATATCGAAGCAGTGTACCCTGCCCATATCCATTGCCTGTGCAATAAAATAGGCCTGCCCTGCCTCCATGAATCCGCGCCCCAAACCCACATGCATGAGGAGCCCGCAGTCGTCTTTGCTGACACCCGCCTCATGAAGGACCTCCTTAACAGCACTGCAAACGAGATCAATGGGCTTCTCTCCCTGGGCAAGCCATCTGCGGGATTTAATGCCCGAATAGTCGAAATAGAACCGTATTTGCGAGAGGGTCTTTTCAAGGCTGTTTTCATGGATGGCCTTGCTCCAGGAGGCAATCCTTGAAATGATGTCATCGTTGGATACTATTTGAGAGCCTAACCGGTAAGAGATACCTTCTAACCTCATAATCAATTCCTCCCATACTTTTCATATTACATTGTTGTCCGTGCGTCTCACTCTCAGACCATTCCTTTTTCACCCCTATACTTGCCCCTATTTTTGATCGTCCCTCCCCCCTTTCTGCCCAACCTGGACACCCTTCTGAAACACCCCCTGTCCAACTACATGCCCTAGAGCATTTCATTGCAGTGTTTCCTCCCATCAGAAATAATAGTACCCCTTCAGGTATGCAGCCCATATCCTTGCAAGAGAGCCGTTCGAAGCAGACTATTATCGAGAGACTAATCCCCCGCAGACGTTTATGGAAAGGCTTGATGTAAAGGATGGTCAAGGCAAGTTATGCCGCTCGTGCCTCAAAAAAATGCCGCGCCTGAATTCTATCCCCTGTCAACACGCACCCATTGACATTTGAAGGCGTGGCGTTACTGAATACAATAAGTGGAATTAACCTTAAATATTTAGATTAGTAAACAAATAATCTTCAGATTGCGGGGTGCTATATGAATAGATATCTTGGAATGGCGTTCGTATCAGCATTTGTTTTTTGTGCCTATCTCTGTGTGTGCGGATTCTCAGCATGCTCACAGGAGCAATCACAGCCCATGGGCGATCCTTCCGGCATGGTCATGAGTGCATGCGCTGCCTGCCATAACACCCAGAAGGTCTGCGATGCCCTGGGGAAAAAGGACAAGGATGCCTGGGCCCAGACCGTGAACCGGATGGTGGGCAAGGGGGCCTCGCTCGACAAGGACAGTATCCCTTCGGTTGTTGACTTCCTCGCAGGTCTTAAGCCCGGCACAAAACCCATATGTAAATAGAAGGCGCTCCATCCAGCGCCTTTTTGCAGTCTCATCCATAAGGGGTGCCGGAAGCGCAGGGTTCTCGGGCAATGAAGAGATCCTTGTTCCCGTATAGAACTTGCGGGAGCATCATTGACAGACCTCTCACTTATACGGTAGGTGAAGCTCTAGAATAACTGCAGAGGTTTCCTGTGCATACTGTTGGATTGCGAAAATGGTTCATATGATAGGTCGTCGGCGTGTAATTGGGAAATTTGTTCATTCATCCCTGGATTCATTTTGTCCTGTCTTTGCCCCATGTCGGCTCATAATTGTAAAAACGGGGCGAATTTAATTCATGAAAAACTGGAGCCAGTTTTTCATGCAGTTTCAGCTGGATTTCAAGCTATGGATCTGTTTTATGGTTTTCTTTCTCCTCTTCAGGATTGTATTCATCCTGATGTTTAAAGGCCAGATAGAAAAGGAAAGTTCCCTAAAAACCGTCATGGCCGCCCTGCTCAACGGCGCTCGATTTGACAGCGTAGTATCGACCCTATGGATACTCATCCCTTTTTGTTTCAGCCTGGCAAGCGGTTTCCTTGACAGCGCTGTATGGGCTTTGCAGGTCCGGGCGATTACGGTCATGGGGTTCATGATTATCTCATCGATTATCTGCATCATTACCCTCTCGTATTTCAGGGAGTTCGGGGATCAGTTCAACCATTTCCTCTTCAATCTCATCTACGACGATCTCAAGGCCACCATGACCACTATCATCAAGGCATACAAGGTCATAGAGCACGCCATGGCCATAGCGCTGACAGCAATCTGCGGATGGTACATCACCATGACATTCATCCAGGAGCCCTTTCTTTCCCTTCGGGTTGTAGAGCACTATTTCTCTTCTCTGCCCGTGCAGATCGGTACCACCGTGTTCATACTCCTCCTGCCGGTCATAGGGGCTCGGGGGACGCTCGGCCTTGGACCGCCTTTGCGGGAGAGGCATGCTGCCATAACGGACGACAAGTTCCTTAACAAGACCATCCTGAACCCGTACAAGGCGCTCTGGTACACCATTCATCGCCAGCTGAAACTTTCAGGGCCAGGAGGCATCAAGGTTTTTCTTCCTGACAAAGGAGTAGCCAAGGCTGCACAGTTGGTGTTTTCAAACAAGGAACAGCTGGATGACCTCGACACATACATGCTCACCCATGCCAAAGGCCCCAAGGGTACACCTCCCCGCCACATCTTTTACATCGTGGCGGAGAGCTTCAGCGCGTGGCCGCTCCTGGACAGGTATGCCTCGCTCCACCTGGCTGACGGCCTGAAGGGCCTTGCCGAAGAAGGCATCATGATAAAGGCCTTCATCTCGGGCTCAGCCGGGACCATGGGCACCTTGAACACAATCCTCACAAACCTGCCTGATGCGGGCATTACGACAAATTACCGGCCCACGGCACGATTGCCTTACCCTTCCAGTATCGCCCCTATATTTAAAGACCTGGGCTATAAGACGCGGTTTTTCTACGGAGGATTTCTGAGCTGGCAAAGGGTTGGGGACTTCTGCCGAGATCAGGGGTTTGAGGAGATCTACGGCGGAGGCCACATGGGAGACTGGGCATCTTCAAATGAGTGGGGGGTGGATGATGAGCACCTCTTCGATTTTGTGAAGAAAACCATTCATGATGACCAACCCAGCTTCAACATCATCCTTACGACGAGTTTTCATCCACCCTTTACGGTCGATGTGAAGGCCAAGGGATTTAAAATGAATTCGCTTCCGCCTGACCTGAAGGAGACATGCATTGAAGAAATCAACTTTTCCATGTGGGGCCACCTCTGGTATGCGGACAGGTGTATCGCCGACTTTGCCCGCTGGGTCACCGCGAAACTTCCACAAGCCTTGGTCGTCATTACGGCGGATCATTCTTCCAGAAAATTCCTGAGCAGGGAACCGGATCTCTTTGAAAAGACATCCATACCCTGCGTCTTCTATGGACCAGACGTCCTCAAGGATATCATACCCCCGGCCGCCATGGCAGGAAGTCACCTAGACCTCATCCCGACCATTGTGGAACTCACCGCCCCTGCAGGTTTTACCTACCATACCCTCGGGAATGATCTCCTGGTCTCCCGACCTCTCCCCATCGGCATCGGCAAGGGTATGGTCGTCGGACCTTCATTCATGATTGATCTGAGCACGACCCCCCAGCTGTATCCCTTTGCGGGGACCGATCCGCCTCTAAGCGAATCGGATATCATGGCATTGCAAAGGCTCCATGATGCACTCCACGGGATTGCCTGGTGGAGGATCATGCATGGCCCCAAGATATCTTTCCGTCATGACAAGCATGGAATGCAGTGACTCTTATAATTTCTCAAGAAGTCGCTGATCCAAAGCATTGACTAACCTATTGACATCCACCGGAAACGTATTATCATTGAAGGTTGGACTGGCTTATTTACTTTCTGTCGGGATTCATCACCGGTACTGGGCTTTGTCATGAAATCCATGTTGGCCGTGAGATGGTCGTATTCATCCCATTGGTTCGACAAGACCTTCACTCACAAGGGGGTATGGACCATGAAAAACCGCAGAAGAGACCGAAGGGTACAGATCCCGGCAAAGATGGACGCAACCATCACCTACAGCGATGCCCTGAAAAAGGTTGCCGGCGGCCTCATCGGAGACATAAGCACTAATGGCATGTTTATGCTGACCGAATCGGTTCTTAACAAGGACGCCTATGTAACCATGCGGCTCAACAGCGAGAATTATATCGGTAAATCGGTCTATATCCAGGGCCTCGTTGTACGTACGGATGACCGCGGCATGGCCATACGGTTTACCTATGCAAACGACGATGATATCACCACACTCTTGAGTTTTTAACGGAACGTCCGGTCCCTAGAGGTACCTTTCGGGGGGCCTCCGCTCAGGGATATATGCAACCTCGATTTTGCCCTCATTCCATTCGGAAGAGACATATAGATTGCAGTAACAGCTTCCAAATTCTTCTACATCATCTGCCCGGTACACACACGGGCAGATGATGTCGCGGTCTTTTTCCTTGTCCCCTGATGCAAGCCTGCACGGGCAGCACATATACCCATACCTGTTCTTGTTGATCAGCAGGGCCCCAAGCAGGTCAAACACCCTTTCATTATCTTTATTGAAAAAGAATCCCTTGGACTCCTGGACCTTTTTCAGCATCTCATAAAGTTTTTCCACTTCGCTCATAGACCCAACGCCTCTTTGATCTCCCTATCCTGAAACCCGATGATCACCCTCTCTCCACACAGGATAGTAGGGAATGTCAGCTTGGGATTGTACTTTCTCACCTCATCGAGTACTGCAGTCTTTTCTTCTGCATCAAGCAGGTCCACATCAATGAAATCATACGAGATGCTATGGTCGTTCAGAAATTTTTTTGCAGCCTTGCAGTGACTGCAGGTGCTGAGGGTAAAGATCTTTATCGCCCTGTTCGTCATAATACACCTCCCTATAGCCATACCATAGTTGTTTTACGTTCCTGTTTCAATATCTGCAATAAATTTGCTCATGGAGGATGCACCCCTTGCTCTGCGTCAAAGGGCGGTAAATCTTTTTCCATTAAGCTCCTGGATCCCGCACGATGACCATATGGCCCGAACCGGGAGGAGATCCTCCATCTGGGCAGACAGCACTCTTGGTGCCTGTCGGGTATGACTTGGGGATAAATCCAGGTTCAATGATCTCTGCCTGGAGTTTCTTGACAGGAACGTTTTTTCATCGGACAATGGGCTACAGATCAACTCGGAGGTAGTTCATGGAATCTATGGAGTATAATGTCGGGACCATTGACAGGCTCATCCGCGCGTTCATTGCGATCATTATTCTTTTTGTCCTTGTCAGAAGCGGCAAGGTATCGTTCATGTCAGCACTATCACTGATCGCAGGCGGTATGCTTCTTTCAAGCGCATCTTCGGGTGTATGCGCCCTGTATACTCAGCTCGGGATCTCTACCGCAAAAAACGGTTAGGGCAATACCTTTATGTCACCGGATTCTAACTAGGCGACCTGGGCATTAAGCCCGGGCGGTCGCTTTGTAATAGCTTATGAAGTAGTCTATACCGGACCAGAGGGTAAAGAACAGAGCGATTACCACAAAAAAGTCACCTGCCAGCTGAAACTGCAAACCAAGAATCGGATAATGCACGATCAGGGGAATAAGTGCAACGCACTGGAATGCCGTCTTGTATTTGCCGAGCCATTCTGCAGCAATGATGATGTTCTTCTCGGCGGCAATACTTCTCAATCCCGTCACTGCCAATTCCCGGGCAATAATGAGGGCCACGATCAAGGCAGGTATCCTGTTCAAGGGTATCAGCATGATCAGGACAGAGCCCACCAGGAACTTGTCTGCTAAAGGGTCGAGCAGCTTCCCCAGATCTGACTCCTGATGATATTTACGCGCATAATACCCGTCGAGAAAATCCGTGACCATCGCCACCCCGAAGATACCTGCTGCAATAAGAGATTGTATCAGACTGTCATGGATGAGAAGCAACGCAATGACCGGGACCATGAAGATCCGTGAAACGGTCAAAGCATTCGATATATTCATTCCCCTGCATATCCTCCCCCATATATTCTCGCCAGCACATTTCTAACATAATTGGAGGTTTCTTGGTAGGGCGGAATTCCGCCATAGTAGTCCACTGCATTCGGGCCGGCGTTGTAGGCTGCCAGGGCTTTCATGAGGTTGCCGTTATACTTTCTCAACAGCCAGGAAAGATACTTCGTACCGGCCGTGATATTCTCCGTCGGGTTCCAGGGGTCCGTTACACCTAGGTCCTGCGCTGTCCCGGGCATAAGCTGCATCAGGCCCATGGCTCCTTTGGAGGATCTGGCCATGGGATCATATCCCGACTCCACCTCTATGACGCTCTTGATGATCGTAGGGTTTACACCCTGCCCCCGGGCTATCGTACTGATAAGGTTGTCGTATTGGGCTTTGGGATATTTTTTTGAGGGGTATTTGTATTGGGCATATTGGGGATAAGAATTCTTCTTGCCCCTCTCCTTGGCATAGAGCTTCCAGTCGGCCCCCATGGGACAGTTGCTGAAGTGCATGGTGCCGTCAGGCCCTCGCCTCATGAAGATATCCGCATGTAAGGGGCAGGTCCACACCAATAAAACGGCAATCATGCACAGAAAGGTTATTGTCCTTGTATTCATAGTTGTCTTTATCGTCATCCGTAATGATTAATTCAAATATTTCAATATTGTATTCTCATCACTATAGCCGATACCCGGTCCAGAGTTCAAGAATCTTGTGGGGCAAGAGGCTTTATTCCTCGCTTTCGCGAGAGAAAGACCCTCATTCTCGTCCCCTGATTCAACGAACTGTTCACTGTGATAAAGCCCCCGTGCTCCTCGATGATCATATAGACCTTTGAAAGACCAAGTCCGGCGCCTCTTGGTTTGCTGGTATAGAAGGGATTGAAGATTTCCTTTATTTCATCGCTGGGAATTCCCTTTCCGGTATCAATAACATCCACAATCACATAATGCGGGTGGAGGCTTACCGTTACCACCAGCGAGCCCTTTCCTTCCATGGATTCGCAGGCGTTCACAAAGAGATGCCAGAAGGCCTCCACCAGAAAATCATGGTCCGCATAGATCTCTTCGAGTCCCTGCGGTACATTAACCTCATATGCCACGCCGCTGAACTTGCCGGAGCCGAAGCTCTTGATAAGGGCATCGTTGACGATGTCTTCGATATGGGTCATGGAGAAGTTGGGCCTGTGGATCTTGGTGTAGTTAACATACTCTTCGATGTCTAAGATCATGGCCTCCAGACGCTTCACATCCTCGATGATGTAGTCCACATATACCTTTTCAGCGGAATTGGAGTCGACCGATTTACTGAGCCTCCTGGAAAACCCTCCCAGAGAGGTGAGCGAGTTCCTTATTTCATGCGCTACGCCTTCCACCACCTTGCCCAGAGAGGCCAGCTTTTCGGCATTGATAACCTGCCTGCGCATCATCTCAATGTCGGTGAGGTCGCGGATGACGAGCACGATGCTGTTGGCATACTGCTCGCTCTTGAGGGAAGACGCACTCAGAAGTCCTGAAAAAATATTCCCGTCGGCCTTTCGGAAGGTATATTCATTCTGGAAAGAATCATCGCCTTCCAGAGATGCCCCTTTGATGTCTTCAAAGAGATCCACACTGGGATCCGGGATAAGCACCTCCACGGGTTTGTTCTTCATGTCATCGAGAGATCCCCAGAGCTTGTTGGCCATGAGATTCATGAACTGGATGGTTCCCTTTGCATCAATGGTGATTACCGCCTCACCCATGGTCTCGGTGATGGTGCCGAGGTAATCCTTATAGGCATCACCCCTGGCCCTGAGATGGACATTTTCGAGCTGGAGCGCATGCTCGTTGATGAGCTTTTTCGCGGTATGTACAAGATACTGCATGGAAAATGGCTTTGTGACATAATCTTTCGCGCCGGCCTTCATGGCCTGGACGGCAGTATCTTCAGATCCTTCGCCGGTGATAAAAACCACCAGGGCATCAGGGTCTATGCACATGATCTCTTCAAGGACATCCACACCGTCCATCTTGGGCATCTGGTAGTCAAGGAAGGTCAAGTCTGGTTTTTCCTGCGTATAAAGATCAAACGCCTCTTCGCCGTCAAATGCCTGTATTACCTCGAACTCATTCTCGATGAACATCTCCCGCATGGCCTCGTTCAGGTCACGGTTGTCATCTGCGATCATGATCTTGAGCTTCCTGGATATAGATTCGTCCATATTACGGGTCCTGAATCTTGATTATCTCGTCATTCTTCAAATTTTTCTTGACCTGGATCACTGTTCTCCCTGATGGAAGAATAAGGTCAGGAGCTATTTCTGCAAGGGGGTAGATCACAAATGCCCTGTTTTCCATCCTTGGATGGGGGACTTTCAGCCGTTTGTCATCAACGGACACATCTTCAATGAGCAGGATGTCGATGTCCATGGTCCTTGGGGCATGGGGGTAGGGCCTTACCCTCCCAAGCGTATTCTCCACCTTTTGACAGAGATCCAACAGTTCCATAGGCGCCCCTTCGAAGGTAATCTCTATGACCATATTGAGATAATTACCCTGTTCACACCCAACATCCACAGGGGATGTTTCATAGATGCGTGATGCCTTGAGGATGGAAACACCGTCTGCAGCAAGGTGCCTCAAGGCTTCTCTGAGATGTGTCTCCCTCTGGGTAAGGTTCGATCCGAGAGAAAGAAATCCTCTCATCCTGCAAGCCGGTTTGTCAAGATCCCGATACTTTCGATCTCGATTTGAACCTCATCGCCTCTTTCCATGGGGCCTATACCCGAAGGTGTTCCCGTGGCAATTATGTCCCACTCCTCGAGGGTCATGACAGAAGAGATATATTCGATGAGCTCATATACGTTGAATATCAGATTAATCGTGTTCGATGATTGTTTGATCTGTCCGTTCAGGCGCGAGGTAATGGCAAGGGCATTGGGATCGGCGACCTCGGTTTCTATCCAGGGGCCGATGGGGGCAAAGGTATCAAAGGACTTGGCCCGGGTCCACTGGCCGTCTTTCACCTGGAGGTCGCGCGCTGTCACGTCGTTCAGACACGTATATCCAAGGATGGCATCTTTTGCATCAGCCGCACGGACATCCCTGCACCTCCCGGCAATTACCACGGCCAGTTCCGCCTCATAATCCACCCTACTCGACTGGCGAGGGTATATGATGTCTTCGCCGGGACCGATGACCGAGGTGGACGGCTTCATAAAGAGGATGGGCTCTTCGGGCAGCGTAAGCTCCATCTCCCGGGCATGGTCACGGTAATTCAGGCCTACTGCAATGATCTTGCCCGGCAATGCCGGGGCCAGGAGCCTCTTTATTTCAACTGCGCGGCCCTTCTTATGCTTGGCCGGGTCCCACTCATGAAAATACGTTCCGTCACTGGTGGCATACCAGCAGACCTTGCCCGATGACGTTAATCCCCTACCGATCTTCATGTCCGATGTCCAAAACATCCATCATGGAATACAGTCCCGGGCCCTTTCCCATTACCCACCCGGCAGCCTTGATGGCACCCCGGGCAAAATTTTCACGACTGTGAGCCTTGTGCGCAATCTCGATACGCTCGCCCGGACCTGCAAACATGACCGTGTGCTCGCCCACGATGTCGCCCGCACGCACGGTCTGGATGCCGATTTCTCCAACCGGTCTCACCCCTATGATGCCATGGCGCTCATAGCAGGCATGCGTGTCCAGCCTGACGCCCCGACCTTTTGCAACGGCCTGGGCCAGGGCCAGCGCCGTACCCGACGGCGCATCCTTCTTGAGCCGGTGGTGTGCCTCCACGATCTCCGCATCGTATCCTTCATCGAGAAGACCGGCCACCTGGCTGATAATCTTCAGAAGCACGTTTACCCCGATGCTCATGTTCGGTGAAAGCACGACAGGGATTTTTCTGGAAAGGGTTTCGATGGTCTTTCTCTGTTCTTCCGTGAACCCGGTGGACCCGATGACCATGGCCTTCCCCTTGCCGGATGCATACTCGCAGACAGACAGGGTCACCTCGGGAAAGGTGAAGTCGATGATGCACTCACAGGGGCCAAAGGCCTCATTGAGCGCCGAGGACACGACCGTCCCTGTTTTGGGATACCCGAGGGTCTCTCCTGCGTCTCTCCCGACTGCGGGGTGGGCCTTGTCTTCCAGAGCGCCGGCAAGATTGAAGTCAGGATTTTCCAGAAGAATGCGCGCGATTATAGTGCCCATCCTCCCGCCAAATCCGACGACACCGGTCTTGATCATGGGAAACCTCCAGGTGATAAATCAGATGCAGCCGTAGCGCTTCAGGACCTCGGCAAGCCTTTTCTTGCTGGTATCGGCCATAACGCACAGGGGAAGCTTGAATTCCTCGGCTACCATGCCCATCATGGCCAGTGCCGTCTTCACCGGGAGGGGATTGGTCTCGATGAACAGTGCCTGGTTGATCTCCAGGAGCTCCAGATGGAGCTTCCTGGCATTCTTGAAATCCCCTGCCTCGAAGGCCTTGCACAAAGCCGAGAGCTTGCCAGGCAGAACATTGGCAGTGACCGATATGGCCCCTTTGCCGCCGCAGCACAAAATGGGATAGTTCAGGGCATCTTCGCCCGAAAGCAGGCAGAAGTCATCAGCCGTGTCACGGACGATCTGGGAGCACTTCACCAGATCACCACTGGCCTCCTTGATGCCCACGATGTTGTCGATCCGGGATAATTCCACCACCGTCTCGGAGCTCATGTTCACCCCGGTCCGGCCGGGGACGTTGTAGAGGATCTGGGGTATGTCGCATGCGCATGCAACCGCCTTATAGTGTTCGAAGAGCCCCTTCTGGGTCGGCTTGTTGTAATAGGGGGTTATGAGAAGGGCAGCATCCGCACCCGCCTCCTTGGCATGCCTGGTGAGGCGGATGGCCTCTGTGGTTGAGTTGGAGCCGGTGCCCGCAATGACAGGGACCCTCTTGGCAACCTCATGAACCGTGATGTCTATGACATGCTCATGCTCCTTGTGGGACAAGGTGGCCGATTCGCCTGTGGTGCCACACGGCACGATACCTTTGACCCCGCCCTTGATGACGAAGTTGATGAGGTCTCTGAATGCCTTCTCGTCGACCTTAGAGTCTTTGAATGGTGTTACGATGGCGACGATTGCTCCTGAAAACATCTCTCTCCTCCAATATTAGATCAGACCGTCAGGGACCGTTTCCCCTGAGATGAGGTCCTCGTAGGACTGTCTGCGTATTACCACAGAATAGTTCGCCCCATCCACCAAAACCTCAGGCGGTTTGGGCCTGGAATTATAATTGGAGGCCATGGTGAACCCATAAGCCCCTGCACTCATCACTGCGATGAGGTCTCCTCGGGACAGATACGGCAGATCCCTCTCTTTTGCAAGGAAATCACTGGATTCACAGATGGGACCCACAATGTCTACCTTTTCAGCAGGCCCCTCCTTTTGTACAAGGGGTAAAATATCGTGGTAGGCGCCATAAAGGGCAGGGCGGATCAGGTCGTTCATGCCCGCGTCCACGATGATAAAGGTCTTCTTTTCCGTTTCCTTGCGGTAAAGAACCCGGGTAACCATGACACCCGCATTCCCCACAATGACCCTGCCGGGCTCGAAGATCAGCTTGATATTCAGGCCCCTGACCGCATCGATGATGGCGGCCCCGTACTCCTTGGGGTGCGGTGGCTGCTCTGATGAATAGGTGATGCCGAGCCCCCCCCCGAGATCCAGGTATTTGAACTCGATGCCCAGGTCCTTGATGCTCGCCATAAGCACCTTGAGCCTGTCGATGGCGTCGATGAACGGGCTGATGTCGGTGAGCTGGCTGCCGATGTGGAAGGCGATGCCCACGATCTCGAGGTGATCCATATCCCGTGCCCTGAGGTACTGTTTGAGCGTCCCGTCGATATCGATGCCGAACTTGTTCTGCTTCATTCCCGTGGAGATATAGGGGTGGGTCTGGGGATCCACATCAGGATTGACCCTGATGGATATGGGCGCCTTTTTTCCGAGTGTGCGTGCACGCTCGTTTATGACCCCCAGTTCCTGTTCGCTCTCGATATTGAACATCATGATGCCTGCATTTATGGCCAGGTCTATCTCATCAGCGGTCTTGCCCACGCCCGAGTAGACGATCTTTGCAGCCGGGATACCGGCCTTCATGGCCCGGAAGAGCTCCCCGCCGGATACCACGTCCGCGCCGAGACCGTTATTTGCCATGAGGGTGAGTATGGCGAGGTTGGAGTTTGCCTTCATGGCAAAGCATGTCTGATGGTCGATGCCACGTAATGGCTCCTCAAAGGCCTTGATATGACGCCTGAGGGTGGAAAGGCTGTAGCAGTAGTAAGGGGTCCCGACCTCCCGGGCGATCTTCTCAAGAGGCACTTCTGCGCAGCACAACCTTCCTGAATCGTCATAACTGAAATCATTCATTGTTAACGTTCCCTTCTCCTTAAAATGCACTTCTGGTTATTGCTTTTTCACCACGATCCTGGCAGGCGTTGTCCATTTCGCGGTGCCATGCTCTGCAGTGATGCGGTAGACCATATAGTCCGATGACGGCGACGGGTCCTTCAAAATGACTTCGCCGGGCTTATCAAGAGTGACCTCCTGTTTCACCTCAAGATCATCCGTGCAGTTGGGGCATATCCCCTTGGGCTTGCCCAGCAGCACCACCTTTGCATCAGGCACGTTGCACCTGGCCTTTGCCACCACCTCCGAACCGACAAAGCCCATGGAAACCACCTCCACAGGATCAGGCAGAGTGGGAGGCAGCGGTGGAAGCTTCCTGCCGCATCCTGCCACCATGATGAGGATTGCTAGAAATACGAGACAGACCCTAGTTTTCATGGGCCAGCGACTCGAGCGCTCGTCGCGCTTCTTTCAGCGCCTTTTTTATGTTTTTCCGCGCCGTACCTCCCAGGCTTTTCCTCCTGTCAAGAGAGGTCAACGGGTCAAGGGCTGTGAAGATATCTTTTTCGAACAGCTTCGAGAAACCCTTCAGCTCCTTCAGCGTAAGGTCTGCAAAACTTTTCTGTTTGCCGATGAGCATGGACACGATCTCTCCGGTCACCCTGTGGGCCTCCCTGAAGGGCATGCCCTTTGCTGCGAGGTAGTCGGCCATGTCCGTCGCAGTGATGAAACCCTGCTGCAGAGACCTGTTCAGGGCCTCGGTCCTTGGCTCCATGCCCCTGATGAGCCCCGCCATGAGCCTCAGCGACGTACACGCTGTGTCCAGGCTTTCCAGCAGCGGCTTCTTGTCCTCCTGCATGTCGCGGTTATAGGCCAGGGGGAGCCCTTTCATCATCACGAGCAGAGACATCAGGTTCCCGTAGACGCCGCCTGTCTTTCCACGGACAAGCTCGGCCACGTCGGGGTTCTTCTTCTGGGGCATGATGGAGCTTCCCGTACAGTAGGCATCGCTCAGCTCGATAAAGGAAAAGGGCTGCGAGTTCCAGATGATGATCTCCTCGGCAAGCCTGCTCAGGTGCATCATTATGAGTGAGCATACAAAGGCGGCCTCACAGGCAAAGTCTCGGTCGCTCACGGCATCCATGGAGTTCCTTGCCGGGCCTGAAAACCCGAGCTCGCGGGCCGTGCTTTCCCTGTCGATCTCGTGCGGCGTGCCGGCCAGGGCGGCGCTGCCCAGCGGAGAGACATTGACTCGTGCCAGTGCATCCTGTATCCGCCTATGATCGCGCAGCCCCATCTCGAAATAGGCAAGCAGGTGGTGCGCCATGGATACCGGCTGGGCATGCTGAAGGTGGGTCATGCCGGGCATGATGGTATCCACATGCCCGGAGGCCTTTTCAAGGACAGCCGCCATGAACTCCCTCATGCCCCTGGACATTTCCTCAAGGGCCGCCCTGACATAGAGGCGAAAGTCCGTGGCCACCTGGTCGTTCCTGCTCCGGGCTGTGTGGAGCTTCTTGCCGGCCTCTCCGATCCTTTTCGTGAGCTCGGTTTCGATGTTCATGTGGACATCTTCAAGGGAGGCATCGAAGCTGAATGCCCCGCGTTCGATGTCGTCCCTGATGGCTGTTAGCCCGTCGATAATGGCTTTTGCCTCACCCTTGCCGATGATCCCGGCTGACGCGAGCATGCGAGCATGGGCCATGCTGCCCTCTATGTCCTGTCTGAAGAGCCTTGAATCCACATCCACGGAGGCGGTGAATTCCTCCACCAGCTTGTCAGTCCCCTGCGTGAACCTTCCGGACCACGGTTTGTCCTTCATTTTCTGACCTGTGCCCTCACCTTGAGCCGCAGGGCATTGAGCTTGATGAAGCCTGCGGCATCCTTCTGGTCATACACCACATCTTCTTCAAAGGTCGCTATCTCCGGATTGTAGAGAGAATTCTTCGACCTTCTGCCCGTAACGATGCAGTTACCCTTGTAGAGCTTGACCCTCACGTCCCCGCTCACGCCCTTCTGGGACTCGTCGATGAGCTTCTGGAGCACCTCGCGCTCGGGCGAGAACCAGTACCCGTTGTACAGGAGAGACGCATAGCGGGGCATGAGCTCGTCACGCAGATGCATGACCTCCCGGTCCATGGTTATCTGCTCCATGCCGCGGTGGGCCACCTTCAGAATCGTCCCGCCCGGCGTCTCGTACACGCCGCGCGACTTCATGCCCACGTAGCGATTCTCTACAATGTCCACACGTCCGATGCCGTTGGCTCCCCCGAGCTCGTTGAGCCTGGCCAGCAGGTTTGCCGGGCTCAGCTTTTTGCCGTCGATGGCCACCGGGTCACCATCCACAAAGGATATAACGATCTCGGTGGGCTTGTTCGGGGCCTTTTCAGGCGAACAGGAGAGAACGAACATGCTCTCGTCCGGAGAGTTCCACAAATCTTCCAGGATACCACCTTCGAAGCTTATATGCAGAAGGTTCCTGTCCATGCTGTAGGGCTTCTTTTTCGTGACCGGGACATCGATGCCGTGCTTCTTGGCATAGTCGATCATCTTTTCGCGCGAGCGCAACGTCCACTCGTCCATCTTCCAGGGGGCGATGATCTTGATGCCCGGGTAGAGCGCCCAGGAGCCCAGCTCGAAGCGGACCTGGTCATTGCCCTTGCCCGTTGCGCCGTGGGCCACGGCATGGGCCTTTTCCTTTTTTGCGATCTCCACCATGCGCTTGGCGATGAGAGGCCTGGCCAGAGACGTGCCCAGGAGGTAGAGGCCTTCATAGGCCACGTCGGCCCGGTAGGCGGGAAACACATAGTCGCGCACGAACTCTTCCCTGAGGTCCTCGATATAGATCTTTTTGGCCCCGGTCTTCATGGCCTTCTCTTCCAGGCCGTCGAGTTCTTCAGCCTGGCCCACGTCTGCTGCGAAGCAGATCACCTCGTAGCCGAACTCGTCGATGAGCCACTTGAGGATGACAGAGGTGTCCAGTCCACCCGAATATGCCAACACAACCTTTTTAGCGCCCATAATGTCTCCTTTTCAGCCTCGTAGTAGGAAATCCAGGATGGCCTCCTGGATGTATTGTCTGTTCTGCGCCTGTTTCCAGACGATGGATTGTTTTCCCTCCAGGACCTCCTCACTCACCTCTTCACCCCGATGGGCGGGCAGGCAGTGCATGAACACCGCCTTCTTATGCGCATGCTTCATGAGGGCCTCATCCACCATATATGCGGCAAAGGCCTTTTTGCGTTTTTTTGCTTCGGCCTCCTGGCCCATGCTGGCCCACACATCGGTGTTTACTGCTATTGCCCCATCCGCCGCCTCCATGGGATCGCGCACCACCTGTACCAATGCCTTGTCTTTTTGTGCCCCCTTCAGGATCTTCTTGTCCGGCTCAAACCCTTCAGGGCAGGCCAGGGCCAGCTCGAATCCCAGCACTGCTGCGGCATTTATCCAGGAGTTGGCCATGTTGTTGCCGTCACCGATCCAGGCGATCTTCCTGCCTTTGAGATCGCCGAAGTGCCGGCTCAGGGTGAAGCAGTCGGCCAGCACCTGGCAGGGGTGCAGCAGGTCGGTGAGCGCATTGATCACCGGTACCTCCGAATAAAAGGCCATCTCCTCGATGCGGGCGTGCCCGAAGGTCCTCATGACAATGCCGTCGCAGTAGCCGGCCAGGATCCGGGCCGTGTCCTTCAGCGGCTCGCCCCGGGCGATCTGCGAGCCTTCCACGCTGAGCACCACCGGATGGCCGCCCAGCCGGGCAATGCCCACCTCGAAAGAAACCCTGGTGCGGGTGGACGCCTTCTCGAAGAGGAGCACCACGGATTTCCCCTCCAGGGAGCGGCCCGGGCGTTTCTGCTTGAACTGCCCCGCCTTCTTGAAGATGCCGTTTATTTCTGCTTTTGTGAGATCACGTATTGACAGGAGGTCTCTATGCTTCATCACAATCCCCTCTCCACAAGGATACCCTCTATGATCTCAAGGGCTCTATCGATCTCGGCACTGCTGATGACAAGGGGCGGCACCAGCCGTAATACCCGGCCCTGGATGACATTGAGCATGATCCCCTTTTTGAGCCCCTCGGCCGGCAGGAAGGAGATGTCGGCGTCGAACTCGGCTCCTATCATGAGCCCCCTGCCGCGTACTTCCTTCAAGGTTTCATGGCGTTCCTTCATCCTGTTCAGGGCGGCCACAAGATAGGCCCCCTGCTCACGGGCGCGGCCCGCTATGTCTTCATCGATCATGATGGTAAGGGTTGCCAGGGCCGCGGCCATGGCCAGCGGATTGCCGCCAAAGGTGGTTGCATGGGTGCCGGGAACGAGTACCTGGGCTACCTCCCTCTTCGCTACCACGGCGCCCACCGGGAACCCGTTGCCCAGAGCCTTGGCGATCGCCATGATATCGGGTGTGATGCCCTCATGCATATGGGCAAAGAGCCTGCCTGTCCTTGCCATGCCTGTCTGGACCTCGTCCAGCACCAGCAGGATGCCTTGACTGTCACAGAACTCCCTCACACTTCTTAAGTATCCCGCGGGCGGGACGTTGATACCGCCCTCTCCCTGGATGGGCTCCAGCATGACGGCACCCACCTGGTCGGTAACCGCTGCCTTCAATGCATTGATATCCCCGAAAGGCACCTGGAGAAACCCCGGCATCACGGGGTCGAAGCCGGCACGGTACTTGGACTGTCCGGTGGCGGCAAGCGTCGCCAAGGTCCTTCCATGGAAGGATTCGTTGCAGGTGATGATGACGGGGCCCCTTTTTCCGTTCGTGCTGAAATACTTGCGCACGAGCTTGATGGCGCCTTCGTTGGCCTCGGCCCCTGAGTTGCAGAAAAAGACCTGGGAAGGGAATGCGTGCTCGGAGAGGATCTTCGCCACCAGCTCCTGCTGGGGAATCTCGTAAAGGTTCGAGCAGTGGAAGAGCCTGTCTGCCTGCTCCTTCAGTGCCAGGGCGACACCCTTGTGGGCGTGCCCGAGATTGCACACCGCAATTCCTGCAACCATGTCCAGGTACTGCTTGCCTGCTTCATCAAAGAGCACGCAGCCCTCGCCCCTGACCACCTTAACGGGCTGCCGTGCATAGGTTTTCATCACATGTTCCACTTTTCTTACTCCTTGACGATCTGGGTGCCGATGCCCGAGTCGGTGAAGAGCTCCAGCAGTATGGAGTAGGGCACGCGGCCGTCCACGATGTGGGCCTTCATGACCCCGCCTTCTATGGCCGTGGTGCAGCATTCGAGCTTGGGGATCATGCCGCCGGTTACCACGCCCTTCTTGATAAGCCCGGGTATCTCTCCGCACTTTATGCTTGAGATGAGCTTTCCCTTCTTGTCGAGCACGCCGGCCTCGTCGGTGAGTATGATGAGTTTTTCCACGCCCAGCTCTCTGGCCACACCTGCCGCCACGGTGTCGGCATTGATATTATACGTGAGCCCGTCATCACCCACACCTGAAGGGGCGATGACGGCCACGAACCCCGCCTTTTCCACGGCATCGATGATCTCGGTATTGATGCTTACCACCTCGCCCACATGCCCCATGTCCAGGTCGTTGGTAACGCTGCCGTCTGCATGCCTGCGCCTGGAATACAGCTTCTTTGCCCTGATGAGCCCCCCGTCCTTGCCGGACAGGCCCACGGCCTTGCCGCCTTCGGCATTGATGAGGTGCACGATCTCCTTGTTGATGCCGCCGGCCAGGACCATCTCCACCACGTCCATGGTTTTGGCATCGGTGACACGCTTGCCTTCAATAAAGGTGGATTTTATTCCCATCTGGTCGAGCACCGAGCTGATCTGAGGCCCGCCGCCATGGACAACGACCACCTGTATCCCGATGTACTGAAACAATATGATCTGCTGGGCAAAGAGCTTCTTGAGCTCAGGGTCCACCATGGCGTGGCCGCCGTACTTCACCACGATTCTCTTGCCGCGGAAGTCCCTGATGTACGGAAGGGCTTCCACCAGGACCTTTGCCCTGACAATGGCCTGTTCCATGATCTTTATCCCCTTCACGGGTCTGAATGCCCGATCTAAAGCCGGCTGCCCCGGGCGGGACCCGGCTCATATAAGAAAGCAGTGTATTTACAGAAATCCTGCACAAATTGAAAGGATAAAATGAGGCTGAGCAAAGCCCTGCCTGAATCCGGACAAGGAATCAGCTCCTGCTGGAAGGCATCATGCCCCATATGTACACAAGGATATTGACACACCATGGCCCTCCATGAGATATTCCGGCAAGTTACAATACTCGCGGGGTAGTCAAATGGGTTTGAAGGATCTCGGGGAAAATTCCAAGCTTATCTTTATCGGCATCGCCGTGGTATTCGGTTTTATCTTCATCCTCCAGAACTTCGAGCAGACCTCCTTCCAGTTTCTTATCTGGACGATCTTCTCCGCTCCCAAGTGGATCGTGGTTTCGGGCACCTTCCTCATCGGGCTGGCCTTCGGTTTCCTGCTGGGCAAAAAAAAGAGCGTATAAGCCCGTCGTCGCCAAGACAGTCATCGTCCCTGCATGGCCCATCCCCTGGTCCCGGCAGTGCTGAAAATTGATTTTTAGAGGATGCCCTTCAGGAAGTTAACGGCATTGTCAAAGATTGCCATGCCTTCGCCCCTGTCCGGAAGGTCTTTCATCCTGGTCCAGGCGGGGTGATTGGTGCGGTGGGTATAGGCCTCGGGATGCGGCATGAGCCCGAAGATGCGTCCAGTGGCGTTGCAGATGCCTGCAACTGCCGACACAGACCCGTTGGGATTGGAAGGATATTCCATGGTCGGGTTCCCTGAATCGTCTGCATACTTAAGGGCAATGAGGTTCGCCCGTGTGATCTCTTCCAGGGTGGCTTCATGATCGCACACGAATTTTCCCTCGCCATGGCGGACCGGCACCATGAGGCGATCCAGCCCCTTGGTGAACACGCAGGGGCTTGCCGGGTTCACCTTCAGATTGACCCAGCGGTCTTCATATTTGGCTGAATCGTTGAAGGTCAGCGAGACCCTTCTCATGCCCAGGGGGTTGCCCGGCAGGATGCCGGATTTCACCAGGGACTGAAAGCCGTTGCACACCCCGAGGATGAGCATGCCGCGGTCGATGAAGAAGGTTATCTCATCGAACAAAGTCCTGCCCGTTGTCTTAATGCGCCCGTGTTTCAGCCGTACACTCTCCACCTGGGCCGACCCCAGGTCATCGCCGTCCAGAAAACCCCCAGGCAGGTTCAGGAAGTGATAGTCGTTTATGGGGTAACGCCCGCTCAGTATCTCGCTGATGTGGGCGACGTCCGCGTGGGCGCCTGCGAGCCTGCAGGCATGTGCCATCTCCATCTCGCAGTTGGTGCCGTAACCGGTTATGACAAGCGCTTTTACCTGTGCCATATCAGAAGTCCAGGGTCGCCTTCCAGGCAGCCTTCAGTGTTTCAATGCCTTCATCTATGATCATGTCTCCCGACAATGAGGAGATAACCATCCGTGGCTCCTCGAGCGTCTTCCCGATGCATGCGGCATCCTCGCCGAAGAGCGCCTCAATATCCTTGGCCCTGTCCGCACTCACCTCGATGACGATCCTGCCCGCGGATTCGGAATAGAGGATCTCGGTGTCGTTCATACCCGTTTCTGCATTCACCTTCCCCAGGTCTGCCGCAAGCCCGAGGGCTCCGGAGAATGCCATCTCGGCCAGGCACACGGCCAGGCCGCCGTCCGAACAGTCATGTGCTGCAAGTATGAGTCCCTTGTTTATGGCCTGGTGGAGTTTTTTGTACCGGGTCAAGGATGCCTTCGCATCCACGTTGGGGACAGCAGAGCCTTTGCATCCGAAGGACGCGAGGTATTCGCTCCCGCCGAGCTCGTTTTTCGTGGTTCCCAGGAGGTAGATGAGGCTGTCCGAAACCTTGAGGTCCATGGACACGGCCTTGCTCGCGTCATCGATCTTTCCGATTACCGAAATGAGTATGGTGGGCGGGATGGAGATCTTGATATCGCCCACTATATAGTCGTTCTTCATGCTGTCCTTGCCCGAAATCATGGGGCAGGAGTAGGCAAGCGCATAATCATACAAAGCCCTGTTGGCCCTGACCAGCTGTGCGAGCTTATGGGCGCCGTCGGGGTTTCTCGGGCTTTCCACCGGGTCGCACCAGCAGAAGTTGTCCAGGAAGGCCCACTGTGCCGGGTTCCCGCCAACGCATACGTAGTTGCGGATGGCCTCGTCCAGGGCACAGGCTGCCATGTGGTAGGTGTCCAGGCAAGAATACCGGGGCACGATGCCGTTGGATACCACGACTCCTTCGCATGAGTCCAGCAGAGGCCTGATAACCCCTGCATCCGACGGGCCGTCATAATTCGCACCCACAAGGGGCTTGACGACCGAACCTCCCTGCACCTCGTGGTCGTACTGCCTGATGACATACTCCTTGGAGCAGATATTGAGGCGGCCCAGCATCTCCTTGAGCTTGGCTGCCTGGTCCGCAGGAACAGGTGTCGGGGTTTTGTCTCCTTCAGGAGGCGTCCAGCGTGCAGTAAGCCTCATGGACGGCAGCCCGTTGTGGAGGAAGTCCAGGCTCAGGTAGGCCACGGTCTTTGAGTCATACGTGCAGTGGAAGAAGCCGGAATCCGTAAATGTGCCGATAACGGTCGATTCCACGCCCATTTCCTTCGAGAGCGCCAGAAATTCCTCGATCTTGCCTTGGGGAATGCCAAGTGTCATGCGCTCCTGTGCCTCGGAGAGCAGGATCTCCCACGGCCTCAGACCGTGGTATTTAAGAGGCGGCTTTTCCAGCTCGATGTGGCAGCCTCCGCAGGCAGTGGCCATCTCGCCTATGGAGGAGGACAATCCCCCGGCGCCGTCATCCGTGATGGAATGGTACAGGCCCCTGTCTCGGGCTATGATGAGGAAGTCCGTGAGTTTCTTCTGTGTGATGGGATCGCCGATCTGCACGGCCGAAGTGGGTGAAGCCTCATGAAACTCTTCGGAAGAGAAGGTGGCCCCGTGGATGCCGTCCTTGCCGATGCGTCCTCCGGACATGACGATGAGGTCTCCCGGCGTTATCTGCTTGAGGTGGGAGGGCTTACCATTGATGACCCTGGGCATGATGCCAGCCGTGCCGCAATAGACCAGAGGTTTGCCCAGGTAGCCCTCGTCGAACACGATGCACCCGTTCACGGTGGGAATGCCCGATTTGTTGCCCCCGTGCTCCACCCCTTCGCGCACACCCTCGAAAATTCTCAAGGGGTGGAGGATCTTGGGCGGCAGTTGGCCTGCTCTGAACGGGTCGGCAAAACAGAATACGTCGGTATTGAAGATGAGCTTCGCGCCGATGCCGGTCCCGAACGGGTCGCGGTTGACGCCGACGATGCCGGTCAAGGCCCCGCCGTAGGGATCCAGGGCGGAAGGCGAGTTGTGGGTCTCCACCTTGAAGACGATGTTGTAGTCCTCGTTGAAGCGGATGACGCCCGCATTGTCGGAGAAGACGCTTACGCAGATGTCATTTTCTCCGGCATCCTTGCGAATCTTTGAGGTGGCGCCCTTGATATAGGTGGAGAAGAGGGAGGAGATCTGTTCGGTCTTCCCGCCCTCTTCATAGATGATGTCCGCGTTGAATATCTTGTGTTTGCAGTGTTCGGACCAGGTCTGGGCCAGGCATTCGAGCTCCACGTCGGTTATCTTTTCGCCCAGACCCATCTTGGAGCGCCGGCTTCGCGTCTCAGGGTCCAACAGGTAGCTGATGATGGCCTTCATCTCGTCTCTGTTCAGGGCCAGGGTCCTTGCCTGCGAAAGTTTCACCAGCTCATCGTCGCTCAGGTCGAGGGATATCTCCTCAACGACCGGGTCGTGGAGGCCGGTCACCATGGGGATGGAAGGGGCTATGGGCCCGCAGTCCGGATAGTCGAACACCCGGATGGTCTGGATAAGAGAGTTTGCCAGGCACTCCTGGGCGATTGCCTGGGCGGTTTCCCTGTCGAGGTCGCCCTGGAGGAGGTAACCGCGAGCATAAAATACCCTGATGGCGTTTCCTGAGATGAGTTCCAGGGCATACTGACCGCTGTGGCCCACGTTGTCGGTGACGCCCGGTTTGAAACCCACCTCGATGTACCATCCCTTATCGGTTCGCAGGTGACCGCCTATGGCGATATCCTGGATAACCGGGTCGCAGAAGGCCTCTGAAAGCCAGGAACTGTTCAGGTTATCCGCATCGATATGGTAGATGTCGAAGCAGGTTATGCCTTCAAGCGAAGACAACCGGGGAAATGCATGGCCTACCTGCCTTTTGACCCTGGCTCCGCGGGCATCAAAGAGGTGCGGCTTGAGCCCGACCTCAACCCTCAAAGCCATGGAGTTAACCTTTTTCCTCTACGTACAGGGGGGCGTTGGGGCCCTCCATGATTTCCCGCTCTGACTTGCACTTCACGCACAGGGTGGCAAACGGCATGGCCTTGAGCCTTCCCACGGGGATGTTTTCCTCGCAGTCCTCGCAGAACCCGTATTCACCTTGCTCCATACGTGAAAGGGCGCTCTCGATCTGGTCAAGTTTCTGGCGCTCACGGGTACCGAGGAGGAGATTGAACTCCCTGGTCTGCTCGAGGTCGGCATCGTCAAAGATATCGCCGATCTCCCGCTGGGCGGTTATGTCGTTGGATTTGATTCTCTCAGCAAGGGTCTTTAGGATGTCCTTCTTCATCTGGAGAAGGATCTCTTTGATCTCGAGAAGCTCGTTCTTTCTTAACATCCTGTCCTCCACCGGAATTTAAAAAGTAGGCTACTTATACTTATTACAACCGCTCTGTCAACCTTCAATTCATCTTTTCGATGCAAATCCGCTCCATGACGATTCTTGGTTCATGGATATTGTCTCCACGCGAGGAGAACAGCACCCTCTCTTCCTTATCTTAATTAAACAATGCTTGTGTTCAACAACAAAATGGCATTGGATATATAAACCAAAAAATGAACCCGCACGAAAGATGGATCTCAGCTTCACCGAGATCCATCTTTCGTGCGGGCCAGATTGTTTGTGTCCCCGAACAATGTGGGTGGGTCATACAACAGCCTCATATTACAAAAAATACCCGCCCGGGAAGACCTCGCAATCAACCACCACCCCCTGCTCCAATGAGATGGTCCCTTTGGGGAGTACGATATAACAGTTCCCCTTCGCCATGGAGGAGAGTATGCCCGAACCTTGAGGTCCTGTGGTGCTTACTGTCAGTTCTCCGTGCGAGTACTCCAGGATGCCCCTGATATAATGGGGCCGGTCGCCCGTGTTCTTCAATGCCTCCCTGAGCCTGGCCTTCACCCGTGGCAGGAGTAGGTCCCTGGCCCCCTGCATCTTCAGGAGGGCCGGCCTGGCAAACTGATAGAAGGCGGTCATGGTGGAAACGGGATTGCCGGGAAGTCCGATGGCCGGTACTCCGTAGAGTGACCCGAAGGCGAGAGGCTTTCCGGGCTTCATCTCAACCCCCCAGAAAGCAAGCGAGTTGCCGTCCTCGTTCATGACCTCCCTGACCATGTCGTAATCCCCCATGGAAACGCCGCCCGAGGTGAGGATCAGGTCGGCCTTTATGGCAGATTTCAGCCGCGCCTTGAGGTCTTCTTTCCGATCCCTTGCAATGCCAAGGTAGCAGGGGGTCGCGCCGGCTGATCTTATGAGCCCCATGAGGGTGTAGGAGTTGGAAGATATGATGGCATTGTCCGGCGCCCCATCCCCGAGCTCCACTATCTCGTCTCCTGTCGCCAGCACGGCTACCACGGGCCTCTGGACCACCTGGACCATGGGCCTTTGAAGAGACGCCAGCACACCCACCGCAGCCGGACCCAGCAAAGTCCCCCTGTTCAGGATAAGTTGCCCGGGGGCGATGTCCTCCCCCTTGAACCGGATATTTTCGTTTTTCTTCGGCACCGCGTTGATGGTTACCGAACCCTGTTCCTCGATGGTATCCTCCCGCTTCACTACTGCATCCGCGCCCTGGGGGACAGGGGCGCCGGTCATGATCTTGGCTGCCTGGCCTTGCCCTATGGCCTTTAGCGCCGATGCGCCCGCCGGGAGGACGGATGTGACCGTCAACGTGACGCCCTGGGCCTTGATATCCTCCGTGCGCACCGCATAGCCGTCCATGGCGGAATTATCACACGGCGGGATGGCAAGCGCAGAGACGATATCCTCGGCCAGGTACCTCCCCAGGGATCTTTCAAGGGATACCCTTTCGGCCGGCAGGGCCTTGATATGAGCCAGGATGACTTCTCGAGCCTTTTCTATACTCAGCATGAGCCCACCTCAAACGGAAACGGGAGTTTTGGGATCGGCATTATAACCGCTGCCCATTCCCGTCCTCGTACTTCCGGGCACCATGTCCATGCAATGCCGTGCCCGCTCTCCTGAAGAAGGTCTATCCTATGTGAGGGACCCACCCAAGTCAAGATTCGATCTCGATTGGACGATAGGGGCCATATGGAACTTAAGGATATCCTCGCCCCTCTGGAAATCGAGCTGAAAAAAGTCTCGATGCTCGGGGGGAATATGGCCATTGTCGTAATACCTTCTGATCAGGCCGACACGGCCCTGAGAGCCAAGAGCGAGACGGACACGGCCATAAAATACAATGATTACCTGGTGATCGGCGTATTCGGCATGGGAGCTGATGAGGCATCATCGCAGTTTCTATCCATCCCCAAGGGGATTGCGGTCTACCCCAAAGACGGCGAAGATGTCCAGGCCCTGTTCTTCGAGGCACTGGATCGGTTCAATCTCACCAAGGGGAGTTCACCCTGGGTCAAGAGCCTCTGGGAGAGTATCAGGGAGGCGTCCACAGCTGATAAAGGCAGCGATGGAGAGGCGAAATTCCTAGGGAACGCATACTACCAGTTCTATGCCTTCATGGCCTCCCGGGCCAAGGAGGTCGGCCAGGTCATTTCCCAGATGAGCCCTGCGGACCGGCACTGGATAGAAGACCTTCTTCCCTTCGGCGTCGTTTCGTCATTAAAGGCCGATGCCACGGTAAAAGACGCTGAGATAGCCGTGCTCATGCAGGAGTGGGGCTATCAGGACAAGCTTGATAAAAAAAGAGAGGTCGGGAAGGGTATCCTGCGGAAATTCCGCAACTTCGAGCACCTTTTCACCCTGCCCTCCATCTCGAGAGAGATCATAGACCTTGCCGGCGATCCTATGGTGGCCGCATCAAAGATGGCAAAGATCATAGAGAAAGACCCGGTGCTCACATCCCGCATGCTCAAGGTAGTGAACTCGGCCTTTTATGGCTTCCGCAGGCAGATCGTTTCCGTTGAGCACGCGGTGGTGATACTGGGCAACGATGAGGTCATCAACCTGGCATTCTCCATTGCGGTGCATCAGGTCATGGAGCGGATCGCCCCGAAAAAGGCAAGGGTCCTGTGGGAACATTCCCTCCTGGTGGCACACCTTTCGACCTGGCTGGGCCCTCTGCTGGGATGCACTGTCGGCAATGCCCTTTACACGGTGGGACTGCTCCATGATTTCGGCAAGATCATCTTTCTCCAGCGGGGATACTGCCTGGGGGATCTTTCGAACCTGTCGTCCTTGGAGGATCTGGCAGGCGAGGAGAAGGAGACCGGCCTTTCCCATGCCGAGATGGGCGCATATGTGGCGGAGCGGTGGAACCTCCCGGAAGATATCGTGGACGGTCTCTTATGCCACCATCTTCCCGGTAAGGCCCTTGACGGCAGCCTCGCTGTAACGGTCCATCTCGCGGACATCATCGCACATAAAAAAAGCATATCCGTAGATGTCGCCAATACCGCTGCGGTCCGGTACCTCACGGCCGAGCCAATGAAACGGCTGGGCGACGAAGAGGTCTTAAAGAGATATGAGGAAACGGAGCTGAGGGTGAAGGCCCTTCTCGACCTATAGACTATGGACCGCGACATTGTATCCACACTGAAAGAGCGCATCGTCTCCCTGGAAGAGGGATATGAGCAGAAGATCGCCGAGCTCTCCCTTATCAAGGAGCTCGGGGAAGCCCTGAAAGGGACGAGTCTCTCACACTGGAACCAGCTCTTTCTGCGCCAGCTCGACATCATCAAAAATGCAACGGGCATCCACAGCATATCCGTAATGCTCATCGACGAGCAGACCCAGACACTGCATATCGTAAGCGCATCGCTCATGAAGAACTCTCCCGGCAGGCCTCCCATCCTGCTCAAGCGGGGCGAGGGGATTGCAGGCAAGGTGGTGGAGACGGGCAAGACCCTGTATATCCCCGATGTGACCAAGGATCCGAATTTTTCCAACAGGGGCACGAATCAGGAGGGCTCTCTGGCATGCGTTCCCATCATTACCGAAGGCAGAACGGTCGGGGTGATCAATTTCCGGGACAATATCCCCGGTTGCTTCGGGGCCAACGACCTCAGGTTCTTCGAGCTCATTGCAGACCAGCTTTCCATTACCGCATCCCTGGTGCGGACCTACCAGGACCTCCTGAACCTTGAAAAGAAGAGGATGAACCTCAGCAGGTACTTCTCCCGGGGTCTCGCCGAGCACCTGGTGGCGGATGACCGCATGACAGGCCTAGGCGGGCAGCGGAAAAACGTGACCGTGGTGTTTGCAGACATCACCTCTTTCACCACGCTCCTGGACGCCAACCCCGTGGAGCAGGTGGTAGAGGTGCTCAACAGGTTCTTCGAGACCGTGGTCCCGGTCATATTCAAGCACGGCGGCATGCTGGACAAGTTTCTGGGAGACGGTGTCATGGCGGTCTTCGGCATCCCGGACGCCTCCGAGGCGGACCCGCTCAAGGCGATCCGCTGTGCCGTGGACATACAGCAGGGCGTGAACGAACTCAGGGAAAGGCTGGTTGCTGATGGATTTTTTGCCATTGAGGTGGGCATCGGCATTTCCACCGGGTTAGTGGTGGCAGGGAATATCGGCTCGGAGGAGCAGATGAACTATACGGTGATCGGAGAACCGGTGAACCTCGCCCAGAGACTTGAATCCATAAGTTCTCCGGGGGAGATCATTGTCAGCAGTTTCACCACCGACGTGCTTGTGGGCGGCGATGATCTGCAGGTGAGCTTCGAGCCCATGGGTTCCATAAGAGTAAAGGGCATTCCGCGTGATATCAATGCCTTAAAGGTTATTTATCCATAAATACCGGTGTGGGTAGCAAAAGGCCCCTTTTGCGCTTGACTTTGCATTTTGTTTCATTTAGTCCATGTCGTACCGATTAATCTGTTTCGTGGGCCTCACACTTAAATCACCCCACACCAGTTCATTAAGCCGAAAGGATTATATATGCATTTAGAAGATCTGAAAAAGATGGACCCCAAGGATCTCCTCGAGACCGCGAACTCGCTTGAAATAGAGGGTTCGGCCACCATGAACAAGCAGGAGCTTATCTTTGCCATCCTGCAGGCACAGGCCGAGAAGGATGTCTCCATCTCCGGACAGGGGGTCCTCGAGATCCTGCCCGACGGGTTCGGTTTTTTGCGATCCGCCGACTACAGCTATCTGCCGGGCCCCGATGACATCTATGTCTCCCCGTCGCAGATCAGGCGGTTCAACCTGAAAAACGGCGATGAGGTGCGCGGACAGATCAGGCCGCCCAAGGACAATGAGCGGTATTTCGCCCTGCTTAAGCTTGAGACCATCAGCAATGCGGATCCTGAGGAGGCCAAGCACAGGGTTTCCTTCGACAACCTGACGCCGCTGTACCCCATGGAGAAATTCAAGCTCGAAACCGGGCCGGACAACCTTACCGGAAGGGTTCTGGACCTGCTTGTGCCCATCGGCAAGGGGCAGCGGGGCATGATCGTTTCCCCCCCGAAGGCCGGGAAGACCATGATGCTCCAGAGCGTTGCCAACAGCATTACCAAGAACCACCCGGATGTCGCCCTCATGGTGCTCCTCATCGACGAACGCCCCGAAGAGGTCACGGACATGCAGCGCTCCGTAAACGGTGAGGTGGTGGCGTCTACCTTCGACGAGCCGGCATCCCGCCACGTGCAGGTGGCCCGCATGGTCATGGAAAAGGCTAA
Organism: uncultured Bacteriovoracaceae bacterium; assembly: GCA_964600235.1. Taxonomy (GTDB): domain Bacteria; phylum Desulfobacterota; class Desulfomonilia; order UBA1062; family UBA1062; genus MWEI01. The sequence goes on from CAZRIV010000003.1 coordinate 164,314, forward strand.
GAGGCTGGTCGAATATAAGAAGGATGTGGTCATCCTGCTGGATTCTCTCACCAGGCTGGCCAGGGCGCACAACACCGTATGTCCTCCCTCGGGCAAGCTCCTTTCGGGCGGTATCGACGCCAACGCACTGCAGAAACCCAAGAGGTTCTTCGGCTCTGCCAGGAATATCGAGGAGGGCGGCAGCATCACCATCATCGCCACGGCCCTGGTGGATACCGGCTCCCGTATGGACGAGGTCATCTACGAAGAATTCAAGGGCACGGGCAACCAGGAGATCCACCTCGACCGTTCCATCATGGAGCGCAGGGTATTCCCGGCCATTGACATATCCAAGTCAGGCACGCGCAAGGAAGAGCTCCTCCTGCCCAAGGAGCAGCTGGACAGGATATGGATCCTGCGCAAGCTCTTGAGCCCGCTCAACCCCATAGACAGTATAGAATTTTTGCTGGACAAATTAAGCAAGACGCGCAATAATGCTGAGTTTATGGATTCCATGAATAAATAGGAGTAGATACGATGAAGAAAGGTATACACCCGGATTACTTCGAGACAACGGTCACCTGCGGGTGCGGGAACACCTTCACCACACGGTCCACAAAGAAGGACATCCGTGTTGAAATCTGCAGTGCCTGCCACCCCTTCTACACGGGTCAGCAGAGGCTTACCTCAACGGCCGGAAAGGCGGAGCTGTTCAAGAGAAAGTATGGCGAATACCTGAAAAAGGACACCAAGCAAGGTAAAAGCAAGTAACCTTCCCCTAACGACATGCTCGAAAGACTCAAGGAGATTGAGGACCGTTATCAGCAGCTCTCAGACCTCCTCGCCGATGAGAAGATCCTGGCGGACCATACCCAGTATACCGCTTTAGCCAAGGAGCAGGCATCCCTCGAGGAGATCATGGGCCCCTTCCGTCGGCTCAAGCAGGTGCTCGCAGAGATCCATGAACACAAGGCCATGCTTGAGGACCCGGACCCCGAGATGAGGCTCCTGGTGAAGGACGGACTCGATGCCCTGCTGGACGAACAACAGCGCATCGAGCATCAGATCAGGACACTCTTCATCCCCAAGGACCCCAACGACGGCAGGGATGTCATCCTCGAAATCAGGGCGGGAACGGGTGGAGACGAAGCAGCGCTGTTTGCCGCCGACCTCTTCAGGATGTATACCCGCTACGCAGAGCAGAGGCGCTGGGGCATCGAAGTACTGTCCATCAACGAGACAGGCATCGGGGGCATCAAGGAAGTCATTGCCGGCATCAAAGGCAAGGGGGCCTACGCCAGGCTGAAGTACGAGAGCGGGGTCCACCGGGTCCAGCGTGTCCCTGCAACAGAGGCCAGCGGCAGGATCCATACCTCGGCCGTCACTGTGGCCGTGCTGCCAGAGGCTGAGGAAGTGGATGTCAGCATCGACCCGAACGACCTGAGGATAGACACCTTCCGCGCATCTGGAGCAGGCGGTCAGCACGTGAACAAGACCGAGTCGGCCATACGCATCACCCATATCCCCACCGGGATCGTGGTATCCTGCCAGGATGAGAAATCCCAGCACAAGAACAAGGCCAAGGCCTTGAGGGTCATCCGTACCCGCATCCTCCAGAAGCGCCAGGAAGACCAGGACCGCGAGATCGCTTCCCAGAGGCGCTCCCAGGTGGGCACCGGGGACAGGAGCGAGCGGATCCGCACGTACAACTTCCCCCAGGGACGTGTAACCGACCACCGGGTAAATATAACCCTGCACCGGCTCCCCCAGATCATGGAGGGGGACATCGACGAACTCATCGACGAGCTCACCACCTATTATCAGGCAGAGGCCCTCAAGAAGACCGGGAGCTGAGGGAGTGGGCATAACCATCTCCGAAGCGCTCGCCCGGGCAAAATCCCTGCTTTCGGCCCAGAACATAGATTCCGCCTTCATCGATGCCGAGCTGCTTCTTTCGCATGTCCTCAATTTCCGAAGGATAGACCTCATCATGCACCGCGACCGAGGCCTTACGGACAGAGAGAAGGATGCCTTCGAAAGACTCCTGAACCGCAGGATCAAGCATGAGCCCGTGGCCTACATTACAGGCATCAAGGAATTCTTCGGCAGGCCGTTCAAGGTCAACGGGCACGTCCTCATCCCCAGGCCCGAGACCGAGATCCTGGTGGAGCAGGCAGTATCCCTGGCGCCTGTCGGCGCAAGGATCCTTGAGATCGGGGTGGGTTCAGGCGCGCTTATCGTCTCAGTGCTGTGCGAGCGGGATGACCTGAAGGGCTTCGGCAACGACATCAGCCTGCCCTCCCTTGCCATAGCCCGGGAAAATGCACGAATCCACGGTGTCTCGGACAGGCTCGCCCTCTTTACGGGAAATGCCCTGGAATCCATCGGCATATCCTGGCCCATGATCATCGCGAACCCCCCATATGTAGCACTTCACGACATGGGCACCCTGGAAGATGACGTGAGGCTCTACGAGCCCCAAACAGCCCTTTTCGGTGGAAATGACGGGCTTGATATTGTAAAAGGGATCATCGATTCGCTGGGCCAAAGACTGGCCCAACAGGGCATGCTCATCATGGAGGTAGGCCTGGGACAGAAAGAGGCCGTGGAAGATCTTGTCGCATCCCAAAGCCCGGTGAAGGTGAGATCCTGGATAAAAGACCTGGCAGGGATAGACCGGGTCGTGATCATGGAGAGGGTTAATGGATAAGTTCATCATATCTGGCGGAAAAGCGCTGAGGGGCGCGGTTACCGTCTCGGGTTCCAAGAATGCCTCATTGCCTATTCTTTGTACGTCCATCCTGGCGGACGGGCCATGCACCTATACCAACGTCCCCAGGCTCATGGACATCAGCACCATCTGCTCGGTACTTTCGCATCTGGGCATCAAGGCCCAAAGGCCCGAGCCGAACACCGTGGTCCTTGACCCCACAAGGATAGATTCCTTTGAGGCACCCTATGACCTGGTCAAGAGCATGCGGGCCTCCATCCTGGTCCTGGGTCCCCTGCTTGCCAAGTACGGCAGGGCCAAGGTGTCGCTGCCAGGCGGGTGCGCCATCGGAGTGAGGCCCATCGACATGCACCTGAAGGCCTTCACCAAGATGGGTGCACAGATCGAGCTTTCTCACGGCTACGTCATGGCCACTGCGGAAAAACTCAAGGGGACGCGCATCGTGTTCGACAACACCACCGTGGGAGGTACGGAAAACGTCATGATGGCGGCATGCCTGGCCGAGGGCACTACCATCATCGAGGGTGCGGCGCGCGAGCCCGAGGTCGTGGACCTGGCGAAGGCGCTCAATGCAATGGGCGCCCGCATCGAAGGCGTGGGCGAGAGCACCATGACCATCGAAGGGGTGAAATCTCTGACCGGCCTGAATTACAGGGTCATCCCCGATCGCATCGAACTGGGAACCCTTATCATTGCGGCAGCCATTACCAAGGGCAACCTCACCATCAAGGGGGGCAGGCCGGATCATGCCGCGGCCATCATCGACAAGCTCCTCGAGATGGGCATAGGGATCAGCGAAGGTGAAAATTCTGAACTCAGGGTGAACGGCGATTGCGACCTCAAGCCTGTCCATGTGGAGACGGTCCCCTATCCCGGCTTCCCCACGGACATGCAGGCCCAGATCATGTCCTTGGCCTGCATCGCGCCAGGGGTCTCGGACATCACGGAGAACATCTTCGAGAACCGGTTCATGCATGTGCCTGAACTCATGCGCATGGGCGCAAACCTCGAAGAAAAGGGTAGGACCGTGATCGTACGCGGCACAGAGCGGTTCCAGGGGGCATCCGTCATGGCCACGGACCTGAGGGCATCTGCGAGCCTGGTGCTGGCGGCGCTGAATGCAAGCGGATATACCGAGATCAGGAGGATCTACCATCTCGACCGGGGCTATGAGGGTCTGGACCAGAAGCTCATCAAGCTGGGTGCCGAGGTGTCCAGGGAAAAGGGCGGACTGTGATGATTAAAATCAATACTGCTCAAAAAGACTGGGAGGAAAGGCTCTCCGGGCTGCTGGACCGCATGAGCGCCATGCCTGATGCCGTGGACAAGGTTGTTCGGGAGATCATCGAGCTGGTAAAAATCAGGGGCGATGCGGCACTGTTCGAATATACAAAGACCTTTGACAAGTTCGACCCGGAAAAGGAGGGCTTGAGCTTCGGGCCTGAAGAGATGGCACGCGCCTACAGGGACGCCCCCCGAGAGATCCTAGAAGCCCTGACGTGCGCTGCCAAGCGCATAGAGGCCTTCCATTCTCACCAGAAGGAGCAGTCCTGGTTCATCACCGACGAATCGGGCGCCATTCTAGGCCAGAAGGTCACCCCGGTGGACAGCGCAGGCATCTATGTCCCCGGGGGGCTCAATGCCTTCCCGTCCACCATGCTCATGAACGTCATCCCGGCTAAGATCGCCGGCGTAGAGGATATCGTGGTTGTTTCTCCCACACCTTCGGGAAGGGCCAGCCAGACCCTTCTGGCGGCAGCCCATATCGCGGGTGTGGACAGGATTTTCCGTATCGGCGGGGCCCAGGCCATAGCGGCACTGGCCTACGGCACCAAGAGCATCCCCAGGGTGAACAAGGTGGTGGGACCCGGGAATATCTATGTGGCCCATGCCAAGAGGCTGCTCCAGGGGACCATAGGAATCGACGCCTTTGCCGGGCCTTCGGAGATCCTGGTAATCGCGGATAACGGCGCGGATCCTAAAGTCGTTGCGTGCGACCTGCTTTCCCAGGCCGAACACGACGCCCAGGCATGCTCAATACTCATTACCCCTTATGAGTCCTTGGCGAAAGAGGTTCTCAAAGAGCTGGAACAGGCCGTGGCCACCCTGCCGCGCAAAGACATCATCAGGCAATCCCTTGACAACCACGGCGCGTGCATCGTGACAAAAGACATGGAAGAGGCCATCGGCATCGCCAACAAGGTGGCGCCCGAGCACCTGGAACTCATGATCGAGAATGCCTACGAGTACCTCGGCCGGATAAAGAATGCCGGCGCGGTCTTTCTCGGGTATATGACGCCCGAGGCCATGGGTGACTATATTGCAGGGCCCAATCATACCCTGCCCACCGGGTCCACGGCGCGGTTTTATTCGCCGCTGGGCGTCCATGATTTCACCAAGCGCACCTCGGTCGTGGGTCTCTCGAAGAAGACCATCGACCTTTTCGGTCCCATGGCGGTGCGCATCGCCCGATCGGAAGACCTGGAGGCGCATGCACGGTCTGTTGAATGCCGTCTCAAAAAACCCAACCCTTAAGGGGATCCTGCCGCACCTGCCGGAGAGAACCTATCTTGTGGGCGGGTGCGTGCGGGACCTTATCCTGGGTAACGATCCCTCCGACTTTGACCTGGTCACCTTCGGAGAGAGCATGGCACTGGCGCGCAAGCTCGCGCAACACCTGGGGGGCACGGCCTTTTTCATGGACCAGGAGCGCCAGGTGGCCAGGGTAGCCCTGAAACAAGGCGAGCTTACCATCGATGTCTCGCCTCCCCGGGGGCTTGACATCGTGTCAGACCTCTCCGAGCGCGATATCACCATCAATGCCATGGCTCTCAACCCCGTTGACGGCACACTCATCGATCCCCTTGGGGGACAGATGGACCTGCAGGAAAGACTGATCCGTCTCATTGCGGAAAAGAACCTGCGTGACGACCCTCTTCGCGGGCTGCGCTGCCTGAGGTTTTCCCTGCAGCTCGGGTTCTCTCTCGATGCCGCCACCATGAAAATGATCAAGGAAAATGCGGCCGACCTTGAGCGGATTGCCCCGGAGCGGATCAAAGTCGAATTCTTGAAGGCCCTGAAGTGCCCGGCAAGTGTTCCCTTTATTAGCCTGTTGGCTGATGCAGGCTACACGACCGTGCTTTTCAGTGGGCCGGTGGATGAAATACGTCTTCAACAGGGCCTTGGGATCTTCTCGGGTGTCGAGAGCCTCGTCATGGATGATCTTTTGCATCTTCCCGGAATCAAGGACATCCTTGCAGATGAACTGGAACACTGTTTAACCAGGGCCGGCGCCCTGCGGATGGCAGGCTTTTTTGCCGGCCTGGCCGGGGCGTTGCATCGCAGATATGATGAAGAACTTGTGCGCTCATGGTGCACGAGGCTTGCCCTTTCTTCCCAGGCCAGCCGGGTTATCGTAAAGTCCATCTCGGGCATGCTGCGGGTGCTGGACCTTGACGAAAAACCGGGACACTGCGGCAGCGAAATGCACCGGCTCCTGTCTGCATATCCGCAGTGCATACCGGAGATGATCCTGCTGGCCCTCGCCTCGGATGCCCTTTCTTTGCACAAGGATACGGACCGAAAAGGGAAAGCCTCAATTCATACACGAGTATCATCACTGTGGGAGTATTTCCTGGAGACCTATAAGGTCCATGCGGCAAGCCCGTTAATCACGGGCCATGACATCGTGAAAGGGTTGTCCGTGAACCCGGGACCCAAGGTGGGAGAACTCCTGCGCCTGGTTGAAGAGGCGCGTTCGGACGGAATCATATCAAGCCGTGAACAGGCCCTGGAATACCTCCGGACCATCATGGCGGAATAATACATCAGCCATCCGCGCATGACTTGTATGAGAGCTGGATTCTAACGGGTAAAACGTACCCGTGCGGGCTGAATTATCCCGGGCTTTGCCTTTGAAGGGGAGTAATAAATCTGAGATTATCATGGAGCATGGATATATCCGATAGGCATACTATGGAACATTCGCAGCGGGATCAATACGTGGAACTGAGCAAATTCGACAGACTTATCTCGAATCTCGCCGCAAGCATGTCGGCAACGATCATCAATTCCATCATCATAGCCGTGGCCCTATGGAACGTCATCCCCCGGGGAAAAGTGGCTGCATGGTGTTCGGTCAATGTCTTCTATGCACTCAGTCGGTACGCCATCATCTACTACTATAAGAAACGCTTCAACAAGGCGCACCTGTCGGCATGGAAAATCGGCACGTTCATTTCCTTCGCCATAGCCGGGATACTGTTCGGGTCATCGGGAATATTCCTCATGGATCCATCCCACCTCGAATACGCCATCTTCCTGTACTTCGTCGCAGGCGGTATGGTCGTTGGCAGCGCGGGTTCGTACCACAACGATCTGCCGATCTATTTCGTCTATTCCAGTACCGTATTCGCGATCCCCACGGCAGGCATTTTCCTCTTGAACAAGGCTATTTCATCGCCCATGGTCGCTCTGGGCATTGTTTTCTATATCCTTGTCTCCGTCATGTCGTTCCGGTTGAGCCGGGACCTGCGGGAATCATTGATCCTGCGTTATGACAACGATCAGCTTGTCCGCAGCCTGGAGGAAGAGAAGATTCACACCGAACTCCTCAACGCCGAACTCGTGCAGAAAAACATGGAACTGAACGAGCTTTCCCTCGTGGACCCGCTCACCTCTCTGAGAAACAGGAGATATCTCTTTGAGATAGTCATGCCGGAAATAGAGGCCTCCGGCAGAAATTACCGCCGGGAAATGAACGGCCAAAACAGCAGGTTTATGGATGCCCGGAAAGGTTTCGGGGTCTTTATCGTTGATATAGATCATTTCAAGCAGGTAAATGACAACTACGGCCACGACTCCGGGGACATGGTGCTCGTTCAGTTTGCCGCCAAGCTAAAGGAATCGGTCAGGAGCGATGATGTCGTGAGTCGTTTCGGCGGGGAGGAGTTCATTGTCGTATTGAAAAATGTCGATGAAGTCAAAGCGGCCGACATCGCCAAAAAGGTGCATGACCATATACAGGGCTCCACCTTTACACTCACAGACGGCAGGACTCTGAGCCTGACATGTTCCATCGGTTTTGTCTTCTATCCGTTTCGTGAATGCAATGACCCGGGCATCACCTTTGAGAAGATGATTTCAATAGCCGACAGCGCCCTGTATTACGCGAAGAATCATGGAAGAAACGCATCGGTAAAAGCGGTTCTGCTCGGGCAATGCCTGGACTACACGCTCTTGTAATTCCGATTATCGGGTTGGGAACACGTCGGACATACCACGAATGATCAAGCATATTAAAAGGTTAGACACCAGGTTCAACAGACAGATGCAGCCGCCCTTTTGCCATGGATACCTGTCGGTACCGTCGAATTGTAGGTGCCGACATTATTTATCTGTAGAAGGAGTTGATTTTTGGGGCTATATAAAACCTGGCTTAACTTATCATGGGAGCGTGTCTATGAAACAGAAGCAGAAGATGAAGAGATGGACGGCGGAAGATTCGGCCGACCTGTACCAGATACGGGAATGGGGAGCGGGATACTTCAGTATTTCCGAAGAAGGGGATGTGATCGTCACCCCGCTGAGGGACAGAAAGGATGTATCCGTCAACCTCCCTGAAATCATATCCGGGATCATCGCGCGAGGCTACGACATGCCCATGCTGCTGCGGTTCGAAGACATCCTCGACTCCCAGATCATCCAGATGCACGAGAGTTTCCGCTCCGCCATTGCCAGGTTCGAGTACAAGGGGGAATTCAAAGGGGTCTACCCCATCAAGGTGAACCAGCAAAAACAGGTGATCGAGGCCATCACCCGAATCGGAAAATTCTATCACCACGGACTTGAAGCCGGCAGCAAGGCCGAACTCATCGCGGCCCTGTCCTTTCTGGATGACAAGGAAGCCTGCCTGGTCTGCAACGGCTACAAGGACCGGGAATTCATCGACCTCGGGCTGTATGCCTGCAAGATGGGTTTCAAGTGCTTCTTCGTGCTGGAGATGCCTGGAGAGCTGGACCTGATCCTCGAACGGTCAAAGGCGCTGGGGATCAAGCCCCTGCTGGGTGTCCGCCTGAAGCTCGCAACCCAGGCAGGCGGCCACTGGACCGAATCCGGCGGCGACCGGAGCATCTTCGGCCTGACCATCTCCCAGATCATAGAGGCCATCGAGAAGCTCAAAAAAGTGGGCATGCTGGACTGTCTCCAACTCCTCCACTATCACCTCGGTTCGCAGATCCCGAATATCCGGGACATCAGGGCCTCCATCCAGGAAGCCTGCCGGGTTTACGCCGGCCTTGTGCTCGAAGGGGCCGCCATGGGTTATTTCGACCTGGGCGGTGGTCTTGCCGTGGACTATGACGGTTCCCATACCAATTACATGAACTCTCGCAACTACACCCTGGATGAGTACTGCGCCGACGTGATCGAGGCGATCATGGAAATCCTGAGCGAGCACGACATCCCCCACCCCACCATAATCACCGAGTCCGGCCGGGCCACCGTGGCTTATTACTCCGTGCTTCTGTTCAATATCTTTGACACCAGTTCCATCGATAAGGATTCCGCGCCAAAGGAACTGCCCAAAGACACCCCGGACATCATCCTGAACATGCTGGAGGTTCTCAGGTCGCTGAATGTCCGCAACCTCCAGGAATGCTACAACGACGCGCTCTATTACCGGGATGAGATCCGCCAGATGTTCAAGATCGGAGACCTGACCATAAGGCAGCGCGCCCTGGGCGATAAGATATTCTGGAACATAATCCAGGCCGTGAGCGAACACATCAAAGACCTGAAATTCGTCCCCAAGGATCTGACGGACATCGATGTCGCCCTGAGCGATACCTACTACGCCAATTTCAGCGTGTTTCAGTCCCTGCCTGATTCCTGGGCCATCGGCCACCTGTTCCCGGTGATGCCGGTGCACCGTCTTGATGAAATGCCGGTGAGAAACGCCATCCTGGCTGACATCACGTGCGACTGCGACGGGAAGATCGACCGTTTCATCGACAAGCAGGGGGTACGGCGCGCCCTGACGCTGCATACGGTCAAGGAAAACGAGGATTATTTCCTGGGCGTCTTTCTGGTTGGGGCTTACCAGGAGACCCTCGGAGACCTCCACAATCTCCTGGGCGACACCAATGTGGTGAGCATCCGCGTGCATGAAGACGGAACCTACAGCTTTGTGCGCGAGATCGAGGGGGATTCGGTGGCCGACGTCCTGACCTACGTGGAATACGAACCCAAGAACATGACCAAGCAGTTCAGGGCCACGGCGGAACAGGCCATCCGGGAAAACCTCATAACGCCCCAGGAGCGCCGGGAAATCATGAACATGTACGAGGAAGGGTTGAGGGGATACCCCTATTTTGAACAGTAGGAATATAACCCTTCATAAAATTGATCATCCCATTTGACCTTTCCTATGTGAACTCAGCCTATGTATTGAGGTTTTACATCCACGAAAATATTTGTTATACCTAGGGTTATGAAAGTTGAAACATGGATGGTCAAGGATGTCGTCACCATAGGCAGCAACGCGCACATCAAGGATGCCCTCATGGTGATGAAGAAACACTCGGTACGCCACCTGCCCGTGGTGGACAGCGGATCTTTTGTCGGCCTTGTGGCTCTGGGAGACCTCAAGCAGGCCATCATCGCATCCATGATCGAGCAGCTCAAGGTGGCCGACGTAATGATCCGCGAGCCCTACACGGTTGCGAAGGACACCTCGCTGGAAAAGGCCGCGCAGATCATCTATGAAAAGCGCATCGGGTGCCTTCCGGTTCTGGAAGATGAAAACATCGTGGGCATCCTCACGGTCAATGATATCCTCAAGGCATTCATCGACATGCTGGGCGTCCTCAAGGGCGGTTCCCGGATCGATGTCATCCTCAAGAACGTGCACGGCTCCTTTGATGAGGTAGTCTCCATCATCGAATCCAAGGGCGGCTATATCATCAGCGCCGGCATGACCATGAACGGTGAGGACAACACTCACCATTTCCGCATATCCGGAGGGGACGCAACCGAGATCGCCCGGGAGCTGACCAGCATGGGCTACCGTGGGATCAAGGTTATAGATTAATCCCGAAACGCTCCGCTATTCCCTCAGGGCTCAGCCCCTCCACAACAACGGACTTGGTTCTGTTTTTTTCTCCCCGGACAATGGTGATTCTCGATTTCGGAATATCGAGCTTTTTTGACATGAACCTGATGAGGGCATCGTTTGCCCTGCCTTCCACGGCAGGGGCATTCAGCCTGATGATCAGAGCATCGTTGCGGATCTCGCCGATGCCTTCCCTGGAGGAGTTGGGTTGAACCCTTATGGAAAGGACCGACGAGTTTCCTTTGCGGCTAACCCACATTCCCCTGGCCTTTCAGCCAGGCCTGATATGAATCCAGGGTCGCCTTGAGTTCGGCAAAGAGAGAGGTCCTCTTGTTCTTCAATTCAGAGAGGCTCTTTTCGATCTCGTTCTTGGAGCGTTCCACCTCCTTGAGGACCTCCCGGGCCTTCTGTACCGCCTGGGTCTGCAACTCCTGGGCTTTCTGCTCCGCCTCCGCGAGTTTCTGGCTGGCGGCGAGCTGTATGTCGGATGCCTTTTTCTCCGCCTCGGAAAGGATGGACCTGGCGTCCACGTCTGCTCGCTTCATCTTCTCGTCAGAGAACTGTTTGACCGAAAGGAAGAGGTCTTCCAGGTCTTTCTGCCTGCGCTGGACCGTTTCCATGTCACTCTTGAGCATGGAGTTCTCTTCGATGAGCATCTCCATGTCTTCCGCCATGTCCATGAGAAAGGCGACGACTTCATTCTTGTCGAAGCCCGAAAGCTTGACCTTGAAGCGCTGCTCCCGGATCATCTCGGGCGAGAGTTTCATCTACATGCCCCCTTTCAGCCTGTACCCTGTCTCGATAATGGTCCTGGCCAGGGCATACCTGAGGAATACGATGCCAGCAATGATGATGACGGGCGAGAAGTCGATACCACCGAACGAAAGGGGGATCTTCCTTCGGATCCAGGCAAAAACCGGATAGGTGACACCCCGCAGGAACCTGACAATGGGGTTGTATGGATCGGGGTTCACCCACGAGATGAGTGCGCCGATGATGACGATCCACATATAGATGCTCAGGAGGATATCCAGGACATTGCCCAAACCGATGAGTATATTGCCGAGGATAAACATAGAACCCCTTTCCCTCCAGTGGGTGTTTTCTTCCTCCTATTTGCAGGTTTCATGGAGAGAATGCAAGTGATTTTCCCCAAGATTTGAGTCTGTTCGGGATTATGGCCATACGGGTGCTTGCAGCGGCATTCAAGCTCTGCTAAACCTTGGGGTGTGAAATTATCCAGGATCGAGATCAAGGGGTTCAAGTCCATCGCAAAAAAGACGACGCTTGTCGTTGCCGGCGGCGTTACCTGTATTGCAGGGCCCAACGGATGCGGCAAGAGCAATATTATCGATGCGGCCAAATGGGCCCTGGGCGAACAGTCGGCCAAGTCCTTGCGAGCCTCTGCCATGAGTGAGGTGATCTTCTCCGGCACCCAGGACGTGGGCCCCGGCTCAATGGCCAGTGTAACCCTGGAGTTCGTGAAGGACGGGGGTCACTTCCCCACGTCTCTGGAGGGTTTCGACGAGGTCGCCATCACCCGAAGGCTTTTCCGCACCGGCGAGAGCGAATACCTCATCAACAACGTCAAGTGCCGCCTCAAGGACATTACGGACCTGTTTCTGGATACGGGCCTGCACAAAAACGGCTATGCCATCGTCGAGCAGGGCAAGGTGAAGGACATCATCCAGGCCAAACCCGAGGAGATACGCTATCTCATCGAAGAGGCGGCCGAGGTGGGCAAGTTCCGCATCAAGCGGACCGAGGCCTTAAGGAGACTGGAGGCCACATCCAAGAACCTCGAGCGCATAAACGACCTCCTGGGCGAGGTGACCAAGCAGAGGAACGACCTGAAAACCCAGGCGAACAAGGCAAGGAGGTATCAGGAGCTCCGTAAAGAGGTCAATGAGATCTCCCGACTTTTGAGCGCGTGCGAGCTCAAGGACATTGCCATGCTCAAGGGGTCCTACGAGGCCGAGCTCAAGGGCATTGACGCCCGCCTGGCCCAACTGGAAAACCAAAGGACCATCTTGGCGGAGAAGCTGGCTGAACATGAGACCGAGAGCGCCCGTCTCAAGGGCGAGATGGACAGGCTGAGTGCATCGTTGAACGATGAGGAATCGAGACATCTCCTGGTCAGACAGGAGATCGAGACGTGCCGCTTGAGGTTGAAGGACTCCGACGCAACCATGGGGATGCTCTCCCAGAATATGGACGAGGCACGTAAAGCCATGGTTGAAGAGGAGGCAAAGGCAGGGGTGCTCAGGCAGGACATCACGGGTCTCGCCCATGAGATGGAGTCGGTCCAGGCGGACTACGCGGGGCTTCAGGCAGGCCACGAAGCGCTTGTCCGGGAATATGACGCCCTCGAGAAGCTATCCAACGAGAGAAGAACCGAGCTCTTCGAGGCCATTTCAGAGGTGCGCACCATGGAACAGCGCATCCGGGAAATCCAGGACCGCCTCAAAGAGGTTCAGTCCAACATGAAACGGCGGCAGCAGGATCTCTCGGCCTCCCATGATTCTGCCGAGGCGCTCTCACGGGATCTCATCGGGCTGGATGCCGAGATCTCGCGGATAGATCAGGCAAAGCCCCCTGTCCAGGGGCTCATGGAGGAGAAATCCGCGGCCATGGAGGCTGTACGGGTAAGGATCGAGGGCGGGAACCAGCGGCTGATCGCCCAGGAAAAGGCGATTGCAGAGATCATGGCAAAGCTCTCGGTGCTCAGCAGGATCATCGGCGTGGAATCCTCGCCACAAGGGTCTGACACAACACATGCCAACGGCGTCAAGAAGGTCGCGGACCTGCTCAACGTCCAGTCAGGGTACGAGGCGGCAGTGGGAAGATCCATGGGCAATGCACTGGACTTCCTGGTCCTGCGCGATCATGAGGAGATCGTGTCGCTGAAGGACTTCCGGACAAAGGGTCCGGGTTTTGTCATCGAACAGCCTCACCTGGAAAAACATTCATCAGGGCCGGCCTCGGGCTCCAGCGGCGTGCTGGGGCACCTCAAGGAGTTCATCGATGCCCATGACGGCTATGCTGATGTCGTACATGCCCTTTCCCAGAACATGTGGGTGGTTGAAGGCCTTGAAACTGCACTTGGCCTGTGGAGACAAGGAGAAAGGTCCTGCAGGTTCGTGACCATGGACGGCATGATCCTGGAGCCCACGGGTGTCATCAGGACGACGCAGGAACATTCGAAATATGCGGATGTGCTCAAGGCAAAGGCCGAGATGAAGGATCTCCATAAGCTCAAGCTTGTCATAGCTGCGGATATAGAGCAGGAACGTTCATCCATCCGGCAGGCAAAGCAGGATCTTGTGGAGTTGAGCGCCGCTTACGATGACGCAGGCGCCGCATTGAAGGCGCTGGAGCGCGACAGGGCGGGATTTGTGGAGAGAAAAGACCGCATAATAGCCCAGAAGGAGAGGATCTTCGAACAGCAGCGTTCATGCGAGTCCGACCTCACCCAGATGAAGGAGATGGAATCACGGCTGAGTGCTCAGTGCCTTTCTCTGGAGAAGAATAAGGAGACCCTCGAATCAGACCGGACAAAGAGTGAGGATGCGCTCAAGGAGATCGATGAGAAAAAGCTCGCGTCCAGGCTGGGGCTCACGGCATCGCAGGAAAAGATGCAAACCATCCGCGACCGCTCACATCAGTTGAAGGTCCTCCATGCCGAGAAGGCTGCAGCGCTCAAGGCCCTGGAGGAGTCATCTGAAAGGAGAAGGGGAGCCATAGCGAAAGATCAGGCCCGTCTTGAGGAGATAAGGAGTACCAGGCAGACAATGGATCAGGCCCTGCAGGCGGCCAACGCTCAGCTGCAAGGCACGCAAGAAGTGATCGAAACCCTCAAGGCCGCGCATGCGGGGCTCATGCCCGAGCATGAGAAGGCACTTGGCCTTTGCCGCGCATCCCAGGAAGAGGACCGGGCATTGAGGGCCGAGGTGGATGGGGCGGAAAAGTCGCGTTCTGAAATGCTCCTGAAGAACAAGGAGTACGAGATCGCCTACGCCATGAACCTCGAACGGATGGAAGGCAGGTTCGGTAAGGGTATGCCTGAGATTCCCGAGGGCTTTGATGCCGTGCAGTCAAGGCAGCGGTCTATTGAACTCGAAGAGCGCATAGAAAAGATGGGGCAGATCAACTTCACCTCCCTGGAGGCCTTCGAGCAGGCCCAGCAGCGCTGGGAAGACCTCCACCGGCAGTATGAGGACATCATCAGGGCAAGCACCAGGCTGAAAGAGGTGATCTCGAACATTGAGCGGCAGAGCATAAAGGCGTTCAACTCCACCTTTGTAAAGGTGAAGGAGAACTTCCAGGAGATCTTCACTGCCATGTTCGGCGGAGGCAAGGCTGATCTTGTACT
The DNA here is from genome assembly GCA_964600235.1 of uncultured Bacteriovoracaceae bacterium. GTDB lineage: Bacteria > Desulfobacterota > Desulfomonilia > UBA1062 > UBA1062 > MWEI01. The sequence continues at coordinate 179,506 of CAZRIV010000003.1, forward strand.
GGCAGAGGGTGAGGAGATCGAGGCGGGCATTGAGATCTTTGCCTCTCCCCCCTTCAAGCGATTCAGGGTCATGAGCCTCCTGTCCGAGGGGGAAAAAACCCTGTGCGCCATCAGCTTCATCTTTGCCCTGTTCAAGGTGAACCCCGCTCCTTTCTGTATCCTGGACGAGGTGGATGCCCCCCTTGATGATGCCAATGTCATCAGGCTCAACAGGCTTATCAGGTCCTTTTCCAAGGACTCCCAGTTTCTCATTGTTACGCATAACAGGCACACCATGGAAGCGGCCGACATCCTCTACGGGGTCACCTTTGACGTGCCCGGGATCAGCAAGGTGGTTTCCATGGCCTTAGAAGAAATCCAGGACAAAACAATTCTCCCATAAGGGAAATATTTTACCTCTTTTCGCTTTTCTTTCCTAAAAAAACAGCCTAGTATAACGGTTTGGATCGTGCATACATATTGCAAGGAAAGATGGAGAGGTACGTATTCATGACGCGGGTTATCGCTGTAACATCCGGTAAGGGAGGGGTCGGCAAGAGCAATTTCGTCCTGAATGTGGCCATTTCCCTGGCTGCAATGGATTCCCATGTCCTTATATTGGATGCCGACCTTGGAATGGCGAATCTCGATGTCCTTTTAGGCGTCAGGCCGAACAGAACCCTTGAAGATGTAATCTTGGGAAGGGCGAGCCTAAATGATATCATTATCAGAACGGATTACCGCATCGGCCTGATCCCCGGGGCATCAGGCACTCAGGACATCGCCGACCTGGGCAAAGAGGAAATCGGGAATCTCCTGGCTGCGGTCAAAGAGATATCTGCCGAGACCGACTTTTTGCTTATCGACACCTCATCGGGCATTTCCACGGGGGTTGTGTCTTTTCTCATGGCAGTGCCGGAAGTAGTGGTGGGTGTGGCCGATGAGCCCACGAGCCTTACCGATGCCTATGCCCTCATCAAGGTCCTCAAGCGAAACGGCTATGATGGCAGGATATCCATGTTTGCCAGCATGGTCAAGAACAGCACCGCAGGCCACAACCTCTACAAGAAGATATCCTCGGCAACCCAGAGATTTTTAGATATTCAGGTGGACTATCTCGGAAGCATCTATTCCGATGACAAGCTTGTACGGGCCGTCTCCGACCAGGTCCCCGCTGCGGTGAGGTTTCCCACCTCGGATATCGCACGGTGCTACAGGGTCATTGCCCTGACCATGCTCGGACAGAAGAGCGTTGGTGCGGATATTGAAAAACTCTGGTCGCGGCTCATCCACATGATTATGAAGGGGTCAAAACCCAAGGTAGTACGGGCCGTATCTTTTAACGGAGAAGCCCTGCCCCAGGGCAAGAACCTTGAAAAAACATTCCAGGACATCCTGGACGAACAGCGCAAGACCCGCCTTCTCCTGGAGCGTCTGCTGAACAGGATCGAACAGGAAGCCCCGGGAACCAGAAGCATCAAGGGCTATTCAGCGTGATCGCCAGCATAGAGACACCCTGCGGACCTTTATGGATAACGGGTGGAAAAGATTCGGTGAATGCCGTTTCATGGAACCATCTTGACGGTCCGGTTCATCATGGCGAACTGGACTGGGTGCTCAAGGCCTTCGATGATTATTTCACGGGTAAACTCCTCAGCTTTCCGGGCGGTGTACTGTTCATGGGGATAGGCACTCTTTGGGTCCGCACCCCCATCGATTCACCACCCTTTATCGGTTCCCAGCAGATACTCGCTGCCATCGGAAAAATCCCCTACGGCATGACCATGTCCTACTCGGAGGTGGCATCATCCGCAGGGAAACCAGGGGCGGCAAGGGCAGTGGGTGCTGTATGCAGGTCAAATCCCCTGCCCATCCTTATTCCCTGCCACAGGGTAGTCGGCAAGAGTTCGCTCGGGGGTTACACCCCAAACATTCGCCTGAAGGAAATTCTTTTAAGGCTTGAAGGCAAGATGAAATAGACCGAGCTTCACACGGTGCGTAGGCGGCTGAAATACACCTCCAGGAACTCTCTCGTATATTCGGAAAGCATTCATGATTTTACCCGGGCAGAACGTTTGCCTTGGCCGCGGTAAGGTTCAATAACTGGCCCTGACAAGATCTCCTCCATGTCATGGATAAGGTTCCCGAACTCGCATGCCCCGGAAGATACCTTGTTATGTTAAGGTGAATATAATTGACAAGACGGAGACGCCTGGACTAGTGAGTTCATGTGCTGGAGAAATACACGGATATCTTGATGAGCGCAGCACAGAGCTGCACAAAAGTGGTGCAGTGAAAAGGAAGTTAAGGAGGTGCGCTGGATGACCCCCCTTGTGGATCTTCATGGCAGGCACATTACGTATGTGAGGGTCTCTATCACTGACCGGTGCAATCTGAGGTGCAGGTACTGCATGCCCGATGGAGGCGTGCAGTGGGTTCCCCATGAACAGATCATTCACTATGAAGAACTCAAGCGCATCCTTGGCATCTGCGTCAGGCGCGGCGTGAAGAAGGTGAGGCTGACCGGAGGCGAACCCCTGCTCCGCAAGGGCATCACTGAGTTCATCTCCCAAATCGCTGGAACAGAGGGGCTCAGGGAGCTTTCTCTCACCACCAACGGCCTTCTCCTTGAATCCATGGCTCAAGGGCTGAAAGCCGCAGGGCTCAAGAGGGTAAATGTAAGCCTTGACACCCTTGACAGAGATAAATTTTCCTACATCACAAGAGTAGACGCCATCGACAAGGTCGTCAGGGGTATCTGTGCGGCTCAGGAGCACGGATTGACCCCGGTGAAGATCAATGTGGTTGCCATCCGCGGGTTCAATGACAACGAAATCCCTGATTTTGCACGGCTTACGGTTAATCTGCCCGTTGAAATCCGGTTTATCGAGCTCATGCCCATAGGGTGCATCACCAGATATCCGGAGCATGAAGGCATAGGGGCGGAAGAGATCAAGGATGTCATAGAGCACGTCTACGGGCCCATAGAGCCTCTCAGTGGAGGGATGGGACCAGCAAGGGTCTATAAAATCCCGGGGGCACAGGGGAACATAGGTATCATCGGGTCTCTAAGCGAGCAGGACTTCTGCAGAAAATGCAACCGCATCCGCATCACCGCCAGGGGGCGCTTGAGGCCGTGCCTCTTTTCCGAAAAGGAGATCGATCTTCTCTCTCCCATGCGCAGCGGCATCTCGGATGAGGCCCTGGAGGGGCTTATTGAAGACGGGGTACGAATAAAACCATCTTCACACGGCGTTTGCCGCGGACTCGACCTCATGCAGGCAGGACCGAGAACAAAGATGTCTGATATCGGCGGATAAGAGGATCAGGAATGCTCCTGGGCCTGCATCATTTCGAGCAGCCTGTTGAAGGAGACGAGGTCTTTTTTGAACAGGACCTTGTTGGTGTGCAGCAATGACAACCCGGAGCACTTATCCTTTTCAGTAGCCCATACCACCTTGCAGTACAGCGAAATATCACCGACGTCATTGAGGTCTTCTATGGCGAGTCTCACCACGGACCCTACCGGGACATGAGCACCTGAAACGCACAAACCCTCGACGCTCGCATTGACCACGGAAACGGTTTTCACCGTCTCGCTGATTTCAATGGAGCCTTTTACCTCCGGGAAGGGTACCCTTTCGTGAAGCCGCTTTTCTTTTTTGCTGTGCATGGTGAGCAAAAAAATACATTGTAGACCCCGGCCTGTCAATAGCGTTTCCTCACCCGGATTACATTTATGAAACTCAATAGGATTTCTGATTTACCCCCCTCCGAGGGACATTTTTTTATGTCTTGTAGATGTTGGGATGGTGTGATTGTCCGCCCTGCTGTATACTATTAAAACATACCGGTCGGGTCGAGTACGGCAGGATTGGTCCGGACAAACGGACCCACGGAGAGGGCCATGATCAGGGATCTGAAAAAAATGGCAGGCGAGCACTATGATGTGCTGGTGATCGGCGGGGGAATTACCGGGGCATTCATCGCCTGGGACGCTGCACTGCGGGGCCTGAAAGTGGCCCTCATCGACAAGGGAGATTTCGGGGCGGCCACCTCGGCCGCCACCTCCAAGCTCATCCACGGCGGGCTGCGTTATCTCAAGACCCTGGAGGTCGGCCTGGTGCGCGAGTCGCTCCAGGAGCGCAGGATCATGGAGATCATCGCCCCCCACCTTGTTTCTCCCCTGCCTTTTGTCTTTCCCGCCTATGGCTGGGGCATGCGGGGCATGCCCGCCGCCGTATCTGCCATGGTCTTCTACGACACGCTCTCCTATGACCGGAAGTGGATCAATGATGACGACAAGAAGATCCCGGGTCATGAAAAGTTCTCTGCGGAACAGATCCTAGCCATGGAGCCCGTTTTAGACCCTGTCGAACTCAAGGGGGGTGTCGTTTATTACGACTGCCAGATGCACAACCCCGAACGACTCACCCTGGAGCCGATCCTCTCAGCTTCTGAGTACGGGGCAGATGTGGCTAACTATGCATCGGCCGTCGACATCATCCTGGAGACGGACCGGGTCAAGGGCGCGCATGTGTTGGATACCCTGAGTGGCAAAGAGTACGACCTCAAGGCATCCATCACGGTGAATGCGGCCGGACCGTGGGCAGACCTCATCCTGGGCAAGGTCAGGGGCAGGAAACACAGGGGACTCATACGGTCCAAGGGGATCCATATAATAACCAGGCCTCTGCACAAGGAACGCGCCATGGTCCTTCAGACCAAGACAGGAAGGCATTTTTTCATCATCCCCTGGAGGGGGTTCAGCCTCATCGGGACCACGGATGTGGTCTACAGGGGCCACCCTGATGACTTCAGGGTCACCAGATCGGACATCGACGACTTCCTGGAGGAGATCAATGCAACCGTCCCTGCAGCCAGACTCACCAGGGATGATGTACGGTTCCAGTATGGAGGATTGCGCCCCATCGTAGAGAAGGAGACGAGCGTGGAGGTGGAGGTGTACGATGCATCTCGGAAGTACGAGCTCTATGACCACGAAGCGGTCGAAGGCATCAAAGGGTTCGTGAGCGCCATCGGGGGCAAGTACACCACGTCGCGCAACATGGCCAGGCAGGTCGTGGACATGTTGCTGCTCAAGCTCGGCAGGGCGCCTGTTACGTGCCAGACCCACACGACCCCTTTGTATGGAGGGGAGATGGGAAGGTATGCAAGCTTTGTGGAGCGCGCAAGGCGCAGGAAACCCTCCGGTCTGAGCGACGACGCCATGGAGAATCTGTGCCGCAACTACGGCAGCAGGCATGAAGACGTCCTGACGGCTGCTGAAAAGAAGCAACACCTCAATGCCGTCTGCGGGGCCTTCCCGGACATCTGGGCCGAGGTAATCCATGCCATGAGGCACGAGATGGCCGTGTCCTTGAGCGATGTGCTCTTCCGCAGGACCGGGCTGTGCACGCTCGGCAACCCGGGTACGGATGTCATGGAAGAGGTGGCCGATGTCATGGCCAAGGAGTTGAAGTGGAAGAAGTCCGTGAAGCACAGGGAGATGGATAAGGCCCTTGAGACCTTCGGCGTCTCTGAGGAATAGAACAAATAAAGACGTGTGTAATAAAGAATCGAAGCCCGGACCTGATCGTACACCAATATTTAGCTGATGAGGATGGGGATATGCACCTTTTGGCTATTTTAGTAAACCCCATTACTTTACATTCAACCGACAGAGTGTATTATTCCATTAGCGAGCGTTAGCGTGAATATGTTTTATGAGAAAAAACAATATTTCAGATGAGCACCTCATAAAAGAGCTTAAGGAATCGCTAGCTAAGAGATACATGAAATGAAAAAACCAGCATCAAAATGCAATCATTCTGATAGTTCACTGATAAACCCTGAACAAATATTCAGGACAATCTTTGAGAATGCCACGGATGGAATCGTATTAGTTGATACTGAAAGTAAAAAATTTATCATGGGCAACAAACAGATCTGTAAGGATCTTGGTTATAGTCCTGATGAGTTCAAGACCCTGGGGGTTTCAGGTATTCACCCCGGGAAAGATCTTCCCCATATCCTCGACCAGTTCGAGAAGTTGAAACGAAACCAGATCGTTATATCAAAAGACATCCCGGTAAAAAGGAAAGATGGAAGCATTTATTATGCAGATATAAGTGTTATGCCAATACCTTTAATAGGCAAGACATTAACGATAGGTATTTTCAGAAATGTCACCGAACGGAAACAACTTGAGGCGGAACTGGAGAAGAACGAAAAACTCCTCAACGATACACAGTTACTGAGCAAGGTTGGTGGCTGGGAATGGAATGTTGAGAAACAGACCATGACATGGACGGAAGAGACCTATCGTATTCATGATATGATTCCAGGAGGACTCAATCCCGGATCACCAGAGCACATTGAGATGAGCCTGTCCTGTTACACCCCTGAAGATCGTATCAAAATTTCAGAAGCCTTCCGTCTTTGCTCCCAAGAGGGCACACCTTACGATATGGAAGTTCCTTTCACCAGCACCAAAGGTCGTGCCATGTGGGTTCGAACCATGGCCAAGGCAGTCTTGAGCGAGGGCCATGTCATAAGAGTCATCGGTAACATCATGGACATCACGGAGCATAAGCACTCGGAGGAGGCACTGAGAGAGAAAAGCCAGTTCATCGCCTCTCTTCTGCAAGCCATACCCGTGGCGGTTTTTTATAAGGACAGGGAGGGCAGGTATCTCGGGTGCAATGATGCATTTACCGAGATCATGGGCGTGACCGCCGATCAGATCAGAGGTAAGACCGTGCATGAGCTCTGGCCGAGTGAACTCGCAGAGAAATATCACCAGATGGATTTGGAACTCATGCGTAATCGGGAGCACCAGGTGTATGAGTTCCAGGTGAAGGCACAGGACAGCCAGATGCATCCCGTCATGTATGCCAAGGATGTTTTCTTGGACAAAGACGGGGAAGTAGCAGGCCTGGTCGGGGCATTTCTTGACATCACCGAGCGTAAGCAGGCTGAAGAAGCCCTGAAACAAAGCGAGGAGAGGTTCCGGGTGGCGCAGGAATTATCCCTGTATGCGTTCACTATCCTCTGTCCGGTGAGGGATGATAACGGCATCATTGTGGATTTCAGATGGGATTTTGTTAATCCTGAAGCAGGAAGGCTTCTTGGACATGCGCCCGAAGATCTGATTGGCCGGAGATTGCTGGATGTCCTGCCGGGCAACAGGACCAGCAGCGATCTGTTCGAGCGTTACGTTCATGTCGCCGAGACCGGAGAACCCCACGATTACGAGGTGTGTTACGAATCGGAGGGTATCCGTGGGTGGTTCCGCAACATGGCGGTAAAGCTCGGCGACAGTATCGCCGTCAGTTTCACCGATATCAGCGAGCGCAAACTGGCTGAGAAAACACTCAAAGAAAACCTGGAACTTCTTGCCAAGGCTGAACGTATCGGACTCACAGGTAGCTGGAAAAGAGATTTAGCCACCAACAATATCATCTGGTCGTCTGGGACATACAGGATCTTTGGAATCCCGGAGAACGAAGGGATATCGTTCAAGACTTTCAAATCCCTTATTCACCCGGAAGACAGAGATCTTCTGCTCAAAAAACTGGAAGAGATGGCACAAAAGGGAACACCCATGAAAGTGGAATTCCGGATCAGACGCCCGGATGGAACAATCCGCACCCTTTCTTCCAAGGGGGAAGTATCATTCGATTCAAGAGGAAAGCCAATCCTCATCCATGGCACCGTGCAGGATATCACGGAGAGAAAAAGATTGGAAGACTACATGATTACATCGCAGAAACTTGATTCAATCGGAACGCTCGCAGGAGGCCTGGCACATGACTATAACAACCTCCTTTCTGTAATTATGGGGAATGTAGATCTGGCCAAGATGCTCATTACCAAGAATGACCAGGCACATGCAGTATTGATGAAAGCAGAACAGGCTATACTGAAAGCACGAGATCTCACCCAGCAACTCTCAACCTTTTCACGGGGCGGCTACCCTTTAAGCAAGATCATTGATATCAGAGACTGCCTTACCCAGTCTGTGGGGTTGGCACTGAGTGGTTCGAATATCAGACCTGAATGGAACATCGAAGAAGATCTTCCAGATGTGAAGGTCGATGAGACTCAGATCCGTCTGGTCATTCAGAATATTGTGATGAATGCCCGTGAAGCAATGCCTCTGGGGGGAAATCTCTTCATTGATGTAAACAAGGTCTTTCTGAAACCAGACAATACCTTGTTACTACCAGAAAGTACCTATATCCGGTTAGCCTTCCGGGACGAAGGAATGGGCATTCCCTCCGAGAACCTGCACAAGGTATTTGATCCATATTTCACGACAAAGGACATGGGAGCGACAAAGGGCATGGGGCTTGGTCTTTCTATTTGTTATTCCATCATCAAGAGGCACCTGGGTCATATTATGCTGGATTCAAGAGAAGGTGTTGGCACAACAGTAATAATCCATCTACCTGCAGCCATGGTACACATTGAATTATGAGATCTTTTATCGGTCAATCCTTCCTTATGTATTCCTCATCCTGATCAAGTGCCGTCCATGGCCGACGAGGCTTTCTCATAAAAGGAAACCTCTTCTCCCTGCCATGCTATCCGTTCATTCTCGCAAGATACCTGTTATGAAGCCTCGAAAGGAAAACAAGGGCGACGATCGAACCTATCAGGCACAGGAACATATCGGTCTGTGTGTCCCAGATATAGCCTTGCGTCCCCAGGAAGGCTTCTGTATCAGCCGGATTGGAGAGTGAGGCCAGCCATTCTATGATTTCGTAGATCGCCGAAAAGGCGAGAGGCACGGCAACCGACAGGAAGCCAAGCCATTTGCCGGGTTTCAACGGTGAAGATCGCGCGAGGATTTCACGCACGTATATGGCCGGGCCGAAACCCTGCATGAAGTGCCCAATCTTGTCGTAGTTGTTCCGGGTCCATCCGAACCAGTCTTCCATCCAGAAGCCCAGAGGCACTTTCGCATAGGAGTAATGTCCTCCAAGCATCAGTATCATGGCGTGGACAGCGATAAGCGTATAGGTGAGGCTGGTCAGCGGGAACCTCCTGTAGGTAAGGAGTATGACAGGCAGTGCAATCATGACAGGGAGTGTCTCGAGGAACCAGGTGAGGCGCGTGTCGTGTGGTTCTATTCCCGACCAGACCCAGAAAGCCAATACTATAGCCAACAAGATAGAATGATATCCGTATGATTTCATGTACCGGTTTCTCCCCTCCCTGCTTCTGTTTTAAACCCAACAATGGATATGCCAAATCAATACAGTGTATGTCGACACGGAACAGTAAATATCGACACATTCAAAAATGCAATGCCCTTTCTGTATTAATGTTGTTATTAGGAGTAAAAAGCCAACTCCAAGACCTGCTTTGAAGTGAAGCAGACGCTTTGCTGGGGGAATCGCAGGATGAAGGACAGAAAGGTCCTCCTGGTCAATCCATGGATTTACGATTTTGCCGCCTATGACCTGTGGGTGAAGCCGCTCGGCCTTCTCTCCATCGGGGCATTACTGAGAAAGAACGGTTGCGAGGTTGCCCTCATCGATTGCCTGATGCCCGATAGTGGGATCAAAGCAAAGCCTGGAGGGCATGGCAGGTTTCATCGTGAAATCATCCCGAAGCCGGACGTTCTCAAGTGGGTCCCCAGGTATTATGCAAGGTACGGAATTTCGTTTGAAGCATTCATGGCAGAGCTGGATAAGACGAGCAGGCCCGATGCGGTGCTTGTCACCTCCATGATGACCTACTGGTACCCCGGGGTGTTCGAGGCCATACGGATCATCAAGGAACGCTTCAGAGATGTGCCGGTTATCCTTGGGGGTGTCTATGCGACCTTGTGCCATGAACATGCCAGGCAATTTTCAGGGGCTGATCATATCATTACCCGTTCAGGAGAGTTAAAAGCTCTAGGGCTGCTTGAAGGAATCTGGGGAAAGGCCCCCGAATACACACCTGACATGGATATTCTCGATAGCCTGCCCTACCCGTGTTTCGACCTTATTGATGACCTGCGGTATGTGTGCATAAGGGCCTCGCGGGGGTGTCCGTACCGGTGCACCTACTGCGCCTCTGACTATCTGTGCGGCCACCAGCGCCTTAGGGTGCCTGAAAAGGTGGCCGATGAGATCGGATTCTGGAAGAGGGATTACGGGGTGCATGACTTTGCCTTTTATGACGATGCCCTGCTTACACCGCAGCGCCAAGCTACAAGGCTCCTGGAGGAAATCATATCCAGGGACCTGGGCGTCAGCTTCCACTGTCCCAACGGGCTCCATGCCCGCGAGATCACCCCGGATACGGCCAGGCTCATGAAAGAGGCCGGTTTCGTCACCATCAGGCTGGGTCTCGAGACGACGGATCCATTGCGTCAGAGGCAGACCGGGGGCAAGGTGACGAACCGGGAGTTCGTCGGCGCAATGGAGAACCTGCGTAGCGCCGGGTATGGCACTGATGCGGTAGGTGTTTATATCCTCTGCGGTCTTCCGGGACAGAAGGCTCAAGAGGTGATGGATGCGGTACGTTTTGTCAAGGAAACCGGCGGGAGGCCCAGGCTGTCCGAGTACTCTCCCATTCCCCATACAAAGGAGTGGGAAGAGGCGCTTAAGTCATGCCGGTACCCTATCGAGGAAGAGCCCTTGCTCCAGAACAACACCCTCCTGCCCTGCAGATCGGATGGATTCACCTATGAGCAGTTCCAGGAGATAAAGAGAAGTATCAAGGAAGACGGCTGAAGAGCACTCCATACATGAGAAATGCAAAAAGCCCGATCAGGAAGAAACCTGGAACCCCTTGATAATGGCGGTGAGCACATCGTTGACCGGCGTGGGGATGTTCATCTCGCGGCCGTATCTGCTGATAGCCCCGTTGAGCGCGTCTATCTCGGTGAGCCTGCCGCCCTTTGCCATGTCCTGAAGCATGGAGGAGCGGTGCAGGGCCGTCGGGGGGAGCTGTATCTCGGTCAGGGTCCTGTAGTATGCATCAGCGCTCTCATAGGGGAGCTTCACGCCTTTTGCGCCGGCAACGGCAAAGATCTCGTGGATGATACGACGTATGACATCCATGACCTCGGGGGTCTCCCGCAGAAGGCCGTAGGGTACGTTCAGGATGGCTCCCAGGGCGTTGAGAGAGCAGTTGTAGAGGACCTTGCCCCAAAGGAATGAAGCGATTTCACTGCATAAATCCGTGGGGATGCCGGCATTGTTGAAGTGAGTGCAGATTTCATTTATGACATCCTGCGGTGCAGTGCCGGAAGGCGACCCCAGCAGAACCTTATCAGCATACACCGTCACCTTGGCAGTACCGGGTCGTTCGATCTCCGCGCCGAAAATGACGCGGGCGCCCACGGTCCTTTCCCAGCCCACGGCATCGGCTATGGTCTCCCAGTTGCCCAGTCCGTTCTGTATGGAGACGACCAGGGACTTTTCATGGATAAAGGGCAGGGTCTGTCTTATTACTGCAGCACTGTGGTATGATTTAACGCTGAGCAGCACAATGTCGTAGAAACCTGTGAGGTCCTTTGCGCCATAGAAGGCCTTCACCTCTTTCAGGGAGTGTTCGCCCCAGATCCCGGTGATGGCCAGTCCCTGCTTCTGCATGGCAAGCAGGTGATCGTCCGTACCCACAAAGGTCACATCATGGCCGCTTTCGGCGAGCAGACCGCCGAATATGCTTCCCAGAGCACCGGCACCCATAACCAGGTATTTCATTGCAGACCTCTCGTCATTTCCCCTTGTCTATCCGCCGGGGGGAAGGCTCATTCATACCAAAGGCCGAGTGCTATCGCAACCGCCATTTCAGATAGGAGCTGATGGATGCGATGGCATCCTGGGGGGTCCGGAATACCGCAAGCCCGGCATCGCGGAAGATGGAGAACATCCGGATCCTGACCTCCTCGATGTCCAGAATATTTTCCGTGAACTGCGACAGGATCGGTATGACCGGCTTGTCGATCTTCCCGCATGCCTCTACGATGGCGTGCGGGCCGCTCTCGATCTGGTCTTTCTGGAACGAGGTAATGAAGTCCAGGGAGAAGTAGGGGATGATGGCATCGATGTGGTCATCGGCGGCCATGGCCTCGATGGTATGCGCCATGATGGTGAAGTCGAACCCGTAAAAACCCAGGTCCACCGGGTTGGTGGTGCTGGTGTTCACATTGCTGATGCGGCTGCTGATACGCTTCTGCGCCTCCTGTGAAAGCTCGGGGAGTGTGAGACCTTCCTGCGAGGAGAAGTCGGTGAAGAGGACCGATGTGCCGCCGCCCGCGCCTAGGAAGCCGAGCCGCGGGCCTGCAGGGGTCCTGTCCGCTACGGACATCATGGTGAGATCCACCATCTGCTCGAAATTCAGGGCCTCGATGCCGTTGAACTGCTTCATGACGGCCTGCCATATCTCATGGCTTGCCGCCATGGCGCCCGTATGGGAGGCCGCCGCCTTGGCGCCCTGTTCGGTGATGCCCCCCTTGAGGATGACCACGGGCTTTTTCCTGGTCGTCTTGTTCAGCGCCTCCATGAAGCGCCTGCTGTCCTTGATGTCCTCGATGTAGCCCGCAATGACCTTCACCGAGTCGTCCTCGGCGAGGTATTCCAGATAATCTTCCACCTTCAGGTCGATCTGGTTCCCATAGGAGACCACCTTGTTCAGCTCGAGCTGCCTGGAATGTGCCATGCGCATGAAGTTGTGGGTCATGCCGCCCGACTGGCCGAGAAAGGCCACCTTGCCGATCCCTGAAAAGGGGGTCTTGGGGATATCGCAGGTAATGGCCCCCTCGGTGCAGTGGATGCCGATGCAGTTGGGTCCGATGATTCTGGTGGGGCCTTTCTGGGCCTCAGCCAGCATGGCCCTTTCGAGCTCGATGTTTCCGATCTCGGAAAATCCGGAGGTAAAGAAGTGGAGGTACTTGATTCCCTTGCGTGCCGCCTGCTGGACGGTCTGCAGTGCCATGCCTGCCGGCACGCCTGCAATGGCCAGATCCACCGCTTCCGGGATATCATCCAGGGAGGCATATACCTTTGCCCCGTCGATGCTTGTATACTTGGGATTGACCGGGTAGAGCCTGCCCTTGTAGCCTGCCCACTGGAGGATCTGGTAATACGGCATCTTGCCGCCGCCAAGATTGGGAGAAGCGCCGATCACCGCAACACTTTCCGGATAAAAAAGCCTCTGAAGATCCATGGTTAGTCCCCTATCTATGTTGCACATTATGTGTTAGTAACATATCATAATACTAAAACATTAGTCGGTCTACCAGAGATTTATTTCGGAGGCCATGAAGCTGACAGGCCCATAGTACGCGAAAAGGACTTGAATCTTTCTTGTTGAACAACTAGATCATACAGAATGTTTCATCGACCTTTCCATTTTCAGACTATGCGGGTAGCTCTCCCCATGAAGGCCATCTATGCACGGCTTGGTTTTAAAAAGGGGGTTACCGCCGTCAAGGCTGCCGAAAAGGATGGCCTGGCTGCAACCATCGAAGAAGCGGAAGGGATCGTTCACCTCAAGGGTGCTGCCTGCATACTTGGTCTTTCGCGCACCGAGATGGACCGGGTGGAACTGGAGGATGGGACGATCTTTTCAAGCAGGGCTCTGGCCAGGATGCTTTCCGGATGCGAGAAGGTGCTGCTCATGGGAGCCACTGCAGGTCAGCCGATTATGGATGCGATCCTTGCAGCCACTTCATCGGACGACCTTTCGAGGGCTGTCGTCCTCGACGCAGTAGCCAGCGAGATGACTGATTCAGGCCTTGACTGGATAATGGACTACGTGAATCAGGATCTCACGAGACGGGCCAGAAGGCTTACGAAGGCAAGGTTTTCCGCAGGGTATGGGGATTTCCTCCTGGATAATCAGAAGGCCATACACCATCTGCTCCGACTGGATGTTATCGACGTTTCCATTACGGACAGCTTTATCCTCATACCGGAAAAGAGTGTTACCGCGATTGCAGGCGTTGTGGACATGAAACGGAATATGCGGGAAAAAAGGTGAGGATATACGTGAAGACAAAACAGAAGATAACCAAACTGATGAAACAGGGGGTCGTTATTCTGGATGGCGCCACGGGAACTGAGCTTCAGGCCCGGGGCATGCCGGACGGTGTGGCGCCAGAAATGTTCTGCATAGAGAACCCTGAGACCGTCAAGGCCGTTCACCGCGGTTATTTGGATGCAGGCTCTGATATAGTGTATTCCTGCACGTTCGGCGCCAACAGATATAAACTCGCTTCATACGGATTATCCGATGCATACGATGTGAACCGCAGGCTTGCAATGATCGCCCGGGAGGCGGCAGGGAATAAAGGTCTCGTGGCAGGGGATATGGGTCCCACGGGGAGATTTGTCGAACCCTTTGGGGACCTTGGTTTCGAGGATGCGGTGCAATGCTTTAAGGAGCAGGCCCAGGGTCTGTTGGACGGCGGTGTCGACCTGTTTGTGATAGAGACCATGATCGACCTCCAGGAGACCAGGGCGGCTCTCATTGCCGTGAAAGAGATCTCTGACAAATTCACCATCTGCTCCCTGACCTTTGATGCATCCGGACGGACGCTCAACGGAACTGATACGCTCTCGGCCCTGGTAACCCTTCAGTCCCTGGGGGCTGATGCGGTGGGGTGCAACTGCTCGGCAGGGCCCAAAGAGATGATCCCCCTCATCAGGCAGATGAAACCTTTTGCAAAGGTTCCCCTTGTGGCGAAGCCCAACGCAGGGCTGCCGAGACTGAAGGAAGGGAAGACCTTTTTCGATATGAGCCCGGAGGAGTTTTCAGGGTATGCCCCGGCCTTTGTGGAGGCAGGTGCGAACCTCCTGGGGGGGTGTTGCGGTACAACACCCGACCACATCAGGATGCTCAAGGAGAGGTGCACAAGTCTCCGTCCCCAGGAGCCCCTCCGGAAATCTCTGAGTGCGGTATGCTCGTATGCAAAGACAGTCATGTTGGATCGGGGCGGGCCGCTTGCAATCATAGGCGAGAGAATAAACCCGACTGGCAAGAAAGACCTCCAGCAGGAGCTTTTGTCCGGCAAATTCTCTCTTGCCTGCGCATTTGCCAGGGAGCAGGTGAAAAAAGGGGCATCCATACTCGATGTGAACGTGGGTATGCCCGGCCTCGACGAGACGGAAACCCTGTCCAAGGCCATGAAGCAGATCACGCTGAGCACGGATGCGCCCTTGTGCATCGACACATCCCGTATTGACTCCCTTGAGCCGGCTTTAAGGGTTTATCCTGGAAGGGCCTTGATCAACTCCATCTCTGCAGAGGAAAGTACGCTTGAGGAGCGCTTGAAGCTTGCAGAGTTCTACGGTGCCATGTTCATCCTTCTTCCCATAACGGGCACGGCCGTGCCGAAGACATCCACCGAGCGCAGCACCATCATCGAAGGTATCTACAAAAAGGCCAGGCGGCATGGTTTTTCCAAGGACGATATCATCATAGACGCCCTTACCATGGCCGTTTCTGCAGACCAGACGGCAGCCCTGGAGACAATCAAGACCATTGAATGGTGCAGTAAAAGGTTCGGAGCAAAGACCATCGTGGGGCTTTCGAATGTATCTTTCGGATTGCCTGAGAGAAAGTGGATCAATGCGTCATTCATGGCAATGGCTGTCCTGAGCGGCCTCTCGTGCGCCATAGCGAACCCGGAAAGCGCCGAGCTCATGAGCATCAAGCGCGCGTCCGATGTGCTTGCGGGAAACGATAGGGATGCCGCTGCCTTTATCAGCCATTTCAGCGGGACAAAGGGACCCTCCTCTACCGTATCTGATAAGGCTCAGTCCATGAGTCTGGAGGAGCACGTCTATCACGGCATTATAGACGGGGACAGGGATGGGATTGTGGGCCGTATCGAAAGTACCATTGCTCAGGGCAGGAGCCCCCGGGACCTCGTCGATGACGTAATGATACCTGCCATCCAGAAGGTTGGAGAGCTCTACGAGAACAAGACGTATTTTCTCCCCCAGCTCATTGCCAGCGCAGAGACTATGAAGAGGGGGTTCGAATATCTCCAGCCCCGGCTGAATGAGGAAGGCTCCTCAACTGCCGGCAAGGGTAAGATCATACTTGCCACGGTCAAGGGTGATATCCATGATATCGGGAAAAACATCGTCGGATTGATGTTGAGGAATAACGGGTTCGAAGTGATTGACCTGGGCAAGGATGTATCCCACGAGGAGTTGATCGATGCTGCAAGAAAACACAATCCCGACATTGTAGGGCTTTCAGCTCTCATGACCACGACCATGGTCAACATGAAGGGATCCGTCGATGTTATGAGGTCGGCACAGCTGACCTGCGACTACCTGATCGGTGGCGCTGTTGTTACAAAGGAGTATGCCGCATCTATCGGCGCTCATTATGCAAAAGACGGGGTCGAGGCGGTGCGGGTTGCGCAAGACCTTATCAACCGGAAAAAGACATGAGGGACTTTTTAGATTATTCCCGGTAACGCATGCTCCACATGAGCCTTGCCCTCCCCATGCGGAGATATAATCCTTCCACAGGGTTGTGTCGTGGCAAGAAAACACACAACCGTGAGTAAGGAGTTGTGCAGGGTACTTATGATCTGAACAGCCCTATTTCCGGTTTTGAGCCAACGATATTCTTGATCGTTTTAATACCTGTCCTGAGTATCAGGAACAATCATAAGCGGATGAGCGGTGAGGCCGCGGGCACATAAAAGGATCACTTTGCCTTCAGGAGCTCATCTATTTTCTTTTCGGCTGAGACGCACTCCCAGCAGCCAACGATCCCGCTTTTTGCCACGACGACCTTCATGGGAACGCCCCGAACGCCGTAGGTTCGGGCAACAGCGGCCTCGGGGTCAACGAGTATGGTGTAGGGGAGGGAATTCTTCTGGACAAAAGCGGCGACCCTTTTGGGTGATTCCGCCACATAGATGGATATGAGTTCAAAGTTCTTGCCTTTCATGGTGGTGTAGAGCTTTTTCAGGTTCGGGATGTCTTTTTTGCAATATGGACACCAGGTGGTAGTGAAATTGAGAAGGACGACCTTCCCGCGAAAGTCTTTCAGTGATCTGCTGTTTCCTTTTAGGTCCTTCAGGGTAAAGTTGGGTGCCAGTGGCTCAGGCTGATAGGTGCTCGCCTTTTTGATGGCCGGTTCGCCTGCCAGGACCTCATGGATAGGTGCTCCCCAAGTCATAAGGGTTATAAGGACTGCGCAGAGAACGGTCAAATAATATTTGCTTTTCATGATCAATAGACTCCTTTGTTATATCCAGAATCTGCCCGCAGTGACCAGATAGTATTCCCCCAATGCGATAAAGATGTATCCAAAACCTTTTTGAATCCAGACCATCCATGGTCCTGATTTGGGGATGTTTGTCAGGAAACCTGTGAAGGTCCCTACTGCAAGGAGGATCGTGCCCATTCCAAAAGCAAAGACAAAGAGAAGGCTCATGCCGAAAAAGATATTCTGTTTTGTTGCAACGTAGCTTAAAAGGACTGCAAGTACGGGTGCTGAGCAGGGGCTCATGATAAGACCTGATGCAATGCCGAGCAGGAACGCCCCCAAAGCTCCCTTAATCTGAGTGGTGAAGAGAGGGGAATTGAAGATGCGGGGGAGCGGGATAAAGAAGACATCCAACATGGAGAGGCCCATGAAGATAAAGATATTTGCCAGAACGAGGTTGGTCCAGGGATTAGTCTGAATTTCGCCGAAAAACCCCCCTGTGAAACCTGCCAGGATTCCCAGGGCGGTGTAGGTAACCGATGTTCCAAGCACATACAACAGGGACAGGAAAAAACCACTGCTGCGCGATTTATTTTCCCGGGACCCGACAAAAGACACGGTTATAGGGATCATGGGATACATACAAGGGGTAAAACTGACCAGAACACCTCCGAGATAAGCGGCAATATATGCAAGATAAACATGACCCTTAAGGTAGATATCCATGTTGCTTGTCAAGTAGTCGAACATATCATCCCCTCGGGACTCCTTCCCGTGTTAGTGGTTGAAAGTGTATGTCATAATACATGGTTTCCTCCTGTGAACAAGAGATTAAGGAGATAATACATACCTTCATATAAAGTAGTCTAAAAGAATCAATCATTGCCTTTTTTTACAGTAGGGAAGAGCCTAGCATTTTTCCAGTGGCCGGTGCATCAGAAAGAAGATAACGTAAACAACCCTGATACATTCAGAAATCATGAGAGCGAGTGTCGACATATAACAAGAGCCTGGTGTAAGATGATGGCTTGACATTTGTATCTTATACTAGTAACAATTATCATTAAAATGAATTGTGTTTACTTGTCTTTTCTAATTAATACGTTATGGGAGGCAGAATGACTAAGAAACAGCAGAGGATGACTAAACAGAAGATGGTTATCCTGGAGGAACTCAGTAAGGTCACCAGCCACCCAACGGCGTATGAAGTTTACGAAATGGTCAAGAAAAGAGTTCCTCGGATAAGTCTTGGAACCGTTTATAGAAACCTTGAACAACTCTGGGCCAATGGCAAGATCCGCAGGCTTGATCTGGGGCAGGGACAGCGGAGGTTTGACGCCGTAGCCCAGGAGCACATGCATATCCAATGCATTACTTGCGGCAAGGTGGACGACGTTCCCTTGAATCCACCCATAAATACGACTACTATTAAGGAGACTGTGGGTAGCACCAGCGGTTATGAGGTATTGGGACTTGATATGGATTTTCAGGGCTTATGCCCGGAATGCAGAAAGGCAAACGGCAAGCAATCCTAACTCAACTGAGGTCAAAGCATAAAAACAAGACGAAAGACTACTATTAAGGAGGGAAACATGGGAAGTTTGAAAGGTTCGCGCACGGAAAAGAATCTTCTAGGCTCGTTTGCCGGCGAGTCGCAGGCAAGGAACCGGTATACTTTTTTTGCCAGCAAGGCCCGGAAAGAAGGCTATATGCAGATAGCCGATATCTTTGAAGAGACGGCAAGCCAGGAAAAGGAACATGCAAAGCGGTTCTTCAATTTTCTCGAGGGAGGAGATGTGGAGATTCAGGCAAGTTTCCCTGCCGGGGTGGTTGGCACGACACTGGAGAACCTCAAGGCAGCTGCCGATGGAGAGCATCACGAGCATTCAGACATGTACCCCGGATTTGCCAAGGTTGCACGTGAAGAGGGATTCGAGACCATAGCAAAGGTGTGGGAGGCCGTTTCGGTGGCGGAAAGGCAGCATGAGAAGCGCTATCGTGACCTGGCAGCAAACATCGAGTCGGGGAAGGTCTTCAAGAAAGATAAGGCTATAGTGTGGAGATGCCGTAACTGCGGATATCTTTTTGAAGGAATGGAAGCCCCTGCTGCCTGCCCTGCATGCGCTCATCCAAGAGATTACTTTGAAGTACTTGGGGAGAACTGGTGAAAACATACTTTATCCCCGGGGGTCCTGATACGGTTACCCCGGGGATATATCCATATCTGGCTAAAGGAGGGATAATGAAGAAGATCATCTTCATCGCCGCTGGACTGCTGATTCTCGTTATGACAACGCTGTGGGCCGCCCCCACTGAGCAGGATTACTTCAAGGCCATAACGCAGGTTAGGCTCAATGTCCCCCCTGAACCCGAGCTGCGATCATACCTGGGTATCACCCAGAAATCAGGCCAGTTTACCTTCAATGATATCGATGCCGAGATCATCATTGTTGAGATCTTCAGCATGTATTGCCCTCACTGTCAGAAGCATGCCCCCGAGGCCAACAAACTCTACCTCGAAATAGTATCCGACAGGGCACTGAGCAAGAAGGTGAAGCTCTTGGGAATCGGAGTGGGGAACTCTCCCTATGAGGTCAAGTTCTTCAAGAAAAAGTATTCGATTAACTTTCCTTTATTCGATGATGCCACCTCTGCCGTTCTGAACAGTCTTCAAGGCATTGGAACCCCGTCCTACTTTGCCATCAGGAATAATGGTAAGACACTGACCCCTTTCTTCATGCAGCAGGGGCCTTATCACGAGTCCAAGGCGTTCCTCCAGACCGTGCTGAAGAAGGCCGGATCTAAATAATGAGGTGATGTATGAAAACTTTCAGGCATCTTATTCTGATTCTACTCGGGATGGCCGCCATTTTCTGTCCGGCGGATTTCTCCTCTGCAGAGGGCATAAATGAAAGCATTTACCAGGTGGAATTACTCAAACCCGTAGACTCCACCCTCAAGGTCAAGGTCGGAGACCGCGCTCCGGGTTTCACACTCAAGGCTGTTGCCGGAGGTACAGTTTCGCTGAAAGACTATATAGGCAAGAAGAATGTAATGATATCGTTCGTCCCGGCAGCATGGACACCGGTGTGCTCTGACCAGTGGCCCGGATATAACATAGCATCAGAAGAATTCGAACGGCTGAATACCGTCTTGATAGGTATTACGGTAGACAATATCCCCACCCTGCATGCCTGGACCAAGGCAATGGGCGCCCTCTGGTTCCCTGTGCTTTCGGACTTTTGGCCCCATGGCAAGGTGGCCGATACCTATGGGGTGCTGCGGCCTGAAGGTATGACTGAACGTGCCATCTTCATCATCGACAAAAAGGGTATAATCCGGTACATCGACGTGCACGACATCAACAAGAGACCCCCCCTGGAAGTCATCATCATTGAGCTGGAGAAGCTGAACAGGTAGGCCAAACAATAATAAAGATCGTTGTGCAACAAAAAAAGTCTTACGAATGAGTGCATAATTGAGATGTATGCGAAATGGTTTATTAAGCCACTTCCAACTCAAATATAAGTCCAGCTTCAAACGCACATATTAGCAAATGAACATTTTGCCCGCTCAAAGCATGCAAGGTGGTATGGTTAAAATAATTGCACGTAACCCACTTATTTATCAGCCTATCCTTCTCAGGGTGTCCTGATACTGCATCACGAGATCGACATACATCTGCTTACCTGCCATCATAATCTCCTGATATGTTTCGGTGATATCGCCCTTCTCAACGGCAGGGCTGCCAGCATAGAGTTTATAGTCGGGAACGATCTGATTCTTTTTTACCAGGGAATGTTCCGCCACGATGGACCAGCAGCCCACCTGCGCACTGTCGCCGAGCGTGGAATTCATGCCTATCACTGCATAGTCTTTGATAATGCTGTTGTGGACCATGGCCAAGTGGCCTATGGTAACGCGCTTCCCGATGGTGACCACGGAAGGGGTGTGTATGACTACCCCATCTTCCACAGCTGTTTCATCGTCGATAACAATCGTGCCGAAATCACCCCTGATAACGGCGCAGGGGCCGATCCAGCAGTTTTTGCCAATCCTCACGTTCCCGATGATTTCTGCACTTGGAGCAATCCATGTCCCTTCGCCCACGAGAGGAACTTTCCCGTTGAATTCAAAAATCGCCATATGGTTCCCCTTTTCCTTCAAAGGGTAGTTAGCTCAAAAATCTAAATTATTCATCCTTTTTTTGTCATAAAAATGATGAGCTGCGCAGACAATCAATATTATCTTCTTCTAAAGATAGAAATTAAAATGACGATAAGAAAAAGAATACTTAGGGCATGTGATGTGTTCGTTAGGGGCATTATTGAATAATATTTTTTCAGTTTAAGGAGGATAAGATCAATGTATTGCCATGACCAAGGAAACAGCGAATTGGTCTTTAAGGATGGTCAAGATAGCCGCTTTTTAAGTCCGCAGAAGTTGATCCGCCTGAATAAGACCCATAAACAGGGGGCGTTTGTCCGATCAGGAGGCAGCCTCCTGATCTGGCTGCTAACCATGATTGCCTACTGGTACGGGGCCATAAGCAAGGCCTCGTTTGAAGGTGCAAGCATTGTGAATATCTACATAATCCTGATGAATGTCCCCATGCTTGCGATCCTGAAGCGCATAAAAGAAAAAGCACTGTATGAAAAGGTTTCTTTTCTCGTAAACCTCTTGGAAATCGTGGGGTATACGGTATTTATCTATTTCGTAGGCGGATTCAGGTCAACTTATCTCACTCCCATTTATGCAGCAATGATCTTCTATGTCGGGGTCCAGGCCCCCATGCGGTATCCGCTCATCCTGGCAGGTTTCTGCTCCCTGGCGTTCAGCAGCATGGTTACCCTTGAACACTTCGGATACATACCTCATCAGGATATGATGTTCAGATATGATTATCCGTGGCATATGGTGGTTTTTATCCTGGGCATCCTGACGGTTATTCTCTTTGTTGTTGCATTCATGGCATCCTATACGGCAAAGGTCCTCCATGAGGCAAAAATACGATTGAAGGAAAAGAATCTCGCCCTGCAGGTCTCAAATGAAAAATTGCGCTTAGAGATTGATGACCGCATCAAGGCAGAGCAGGCGCTTCACAAGAGCGAAGAGAAACTCCATGACATCTTTGAAAATGTATCTGATGCGCTGTTTTCTCACGACCTGAATGGGAACTTTATCGAAGTGAACGGAGGTTTCAAGAGATCTTTCGGTATGAACGAGCAGTCGCAGCTCCCCGAAGGATTGACTATCAAGGAGCTCATCCCTGAAAGATACAGGCCCCTGTTTGATGAATACCTCATGGAGATCATGCAGAAAGGGAAAAGTGAGGGTCTCATAAGGGTTGCCACGAGGAATGGAAAGGAACGGATTTTCGAATACCGCAACTCGCTCGTTCGTGATGAATATGACAACCCGATAGGGATCAGGGGTTCTGCCCGCGATATTACAGAGAGGCTGATCGCTGAACGCGAAAAAATAAAGCTTCTGGACCAGCTGCAGCGGGCACAGAAAATGGAAGCCATCGGTCTTCTTGCCGGGGGCGTTGCACATGATCTGAATAATATCCTCTCCGGTCTCGTGAGTTATCCGGAGCTTTTGCTGATGGAAATACCGCAAGACAGCCCCATGAGGAAACCCCTGGTGACCATCCAGAAGTCCGGGGAAAAGGCGGCATCCATCGTTCAGGACCTTTTGACCTTGGCCAGAAGAGGGGTCGCCATATCTGAGGTGGTGAATCTGAATCAGGTCATCACAGAATATCTGGTGAGCCTCGAGCATGAACGCATCATGACCATCAATCCGCGCATCGAGATAGAAACTTCCCTGGAAAACAATCTGATGAACGTTATGGGATCCCCGGTACACCTGTTCAAGTCCGTCATGAATCTGGTTGCCAATGCAGTGGAGTCCATGCCGAAAGGCGGCAAGATCACCATCAGCACATCGAATACGTATATCGATATGCCCCTGGAAGGATACGATACCATTGAAAAGGGCGATTATGCCATCCTGAGCATTTCCGATACCGGGACGGGTATGAGTGCTATTGACCGGCAGCGTATCTTCGAGCCTTTCTATACCAAGAAGGCCATGGGGAGAAGCGGCACAGGACTTGGCATGGCCGTAGTATGGGGCACGATCAAGGACCATCATGGATATTTAGAGGTGCAAAGCGAGCCGGGGAAGGGTTCTACCTTCACAATCTATTTCCCTTCCACCCTGGAGCAGATAGAACGCAATGAGATCCCCTTCACCATTGACGAATACAAGGGGAATGGAGAGAAGATCCTTGTGGTTGACGATGTGAAGGAGCAGCGGGAGATCGCCACCAAGATACTTGAACGTCTCGGTTATTATGTAGATACCGTTTCCAGCGGAGAGGAAGCTCTGGAATATCTGAAACTCAAAGGTGTTGATCTTTTGATTCTGGATATGATCATGAATCCGGGTATCGACGGGCTTGAAACCTATAAGCGTGTCCTGGAGCTGAACCCACGGCAGAAGGCCGTTATTGCGAGCGGGTACTCTGATACAGACAGGGTGAAAGAGGCTTTGCGCATCGGTGCGGCTTCCTACATCAAGAAGCCCTACCTCCTTCAAAAAATCGGCGTGGTCATAAAAGACGCCCTTACCTGCAAGGCTGCGTGACGGGGTTTCTTCCGGTAAAGATCTCTGCAGACTACCAAACTCATAGGCAAGGTAAGGTTTTTCTCCCCTGACTTAAGCGCTGTTCTTAAGTTATGCGAGGTTTTCCGGCATGTTGCTTTCTAAAAATATAACAAGAGGCCATTCATGTTATGGTCTCCGACCTATACTCGGAAATCAGTAAAGGTATAAACGATACGAGATCCTCTACTATGCAATAGTGGGCAACATGGAAGATTGCTGCATTCGGATCGGTATTTATAGCCACTATGTTTTGTGACCCCTTCATGCCCGAGATATGCTGGACTGCCCCGGAGATGCCACATGCTATATAGAGTCTTGGCGAAACGGTCTTGCCGGTTATGCCGATCTGGCGTGTATATTCGATCCAGCCCATATCGCACACAGATCGTGATGCCCCTACGGCAGATCGTGGAAAGAGCGCAGCCAGCTCGCTGATAAATGAGATATTGTCCTTTTTTCCCACCCCTCTTCCTGCTGATACGATAACCTCGGCGTCCTTCAAAGAGCTGTCGCGGTGCTGTGATTTTTTTATGCCGAGGGTTCTGGATCTCGGTTCCGATGCAGTTGTCTCGGTTATTCTTAACGAACCGGGGGACCTTTCTGGAGAGGCGTAGGGCGGATAAATTCCTGGGAGTAGGGTTATGACGACTGATGGGGTGCAAGGGATGATATCCGCAATGAATCGACCCGAACACACAGATCTGCTGAAGACCCCCTCTTTGAAATCTTCTACCGAGGTGACGCATGCGGCATTCAGCCTTGCGGCGAGAAGCGGCGCCAGATCATACCCCGTTGATGTATGCGCGAGACATACATAGGAAGGGACATTTTCGGAAAGGATTTCTGTGATGACCTTGCAGAAGCACTGGGCATTGTAGAACTCCAATTGGGGGCCCACGACTGCAGTCACATCACACCCGGTTAGTCCTGAAAGTTCAGCGGCCTGTTGCTCGATGCTGTTTCCCATGATGATAATTTCAGGCAGCAGTTCTCCGGACAGCCCTTTCGCAAAGGTAATCAGTTCGTATGTTTCCTGGGTGACAGCTCCCCGGGTGGACTCGGCAATGATGAATATTTTTCTTTCCATAAATCTTACCCTCAGGGAATGAATGCCTTTTCCCGCAGGATCCTTAAAAGTTCACGGGCCTTTTCCTGTTGAGACCCTTCAAGAAAAGTCCCCATGGAGGCAGAATCCGGATACCTTACTTCGATGCATGTCTCCCTTGTCTCCTGGGGATTGAGGTCCTCTGCCCTGACCGCCTCCTGCTTCTGTGTCCGCGCCCTTAGGACGTTCGAAAGAGAAGGATACCGGGGGGTATTGATCCCGGACTGGATCGTGAGCACTGCGGGCATATCCAGCCTGACAGACATTCTGTCCCCGCCCTCGATCTCCCTGTCCACAAGCACTGAGCGCTCGTCATGGAGGAATTCCACACCGATGACAGATGTGGCGAACGGCATGTCCAATGACGCTGCGATAAACTGGCCGGTCTGGCAGGCCATGATGTCCTCCGACATGACGCCGGTCAGGATAAGGTCGTATCCTATCGAGCGGGCGTATGACGAGATGAGGGATGCTGTCATGAAAGGGCTCGGATATGCTTCTGATGAATGGAGGACATGGATGCCGTGATCTGCTCCCATTTCCAGGGCTCGACGAATGGTTGTGCATGCACGTTCCGGCCCCACGGAAAGCGCATGCACAGAAGTTCCCGGCAGGGTTTCCTTTATGAGGAGGGCCTCTTCCAGGGCGAATTCGTCATACCTGTTCATCCGAAACACGGTTGAGGGTTTGTATGAGACCCAGCATGTATTTTTATCAATGGCAAGGGTATCGCAGGAATCAGGGACCTGTTTGATACAGACAAGGATTTTCACGCTCAGGATCTCCACTGTTTTCTTATGCTAGATGATAATTGAGGAAAAGTTGAAAAGCAAGCTAAATAACGAGCGTTCGTTTTTTATTGGCTTGACACATGCCCCTCTTTCGCGCTAACATCGGTTCATGAGCATGATCTATCTCATACGGCACGGCCAGGCATCTTTCGGGAACGATGACTACGACAGGCTTTCGGATCTGGGCAAGAGGCAGGCGAGCATCCTCGCCCAACACCTCTTAAACTCAGGGTTCCAGCCCGATGCGATCTACTCCGGCACCATGACACGGCAGAAAGACACAGCCGAAATAGTCATTGCAGCATATCGTGAAGGCTCAATAAATTTTCCCGAGCTTGAACTGATCGACGGATTCAACGAGTATGATACGACCTCCATCGTGAGAGCCATGTTTCCTGCCATGGCAAGAGATGATCCATCGCTGTCTGACGATCTGCAGAAGATGTACACCAGCAAGGAGTCTTTCAAGCGTGTCTTCGAGGGCGCCATGCTCAGGTGGGTAACCGGAGAGTTCGACACGTCGGGGATAGAAACCTGGCAGGGCCTCAAGGCACGCGTATCAGGGGCCATCAGGCAGATCATGCACAAGAACGGCAGAGGCAGGAACATTGCGGTATTCACCTCGGGAGGAGCCATCGCCGCATCGTTCGCCTATGTGTTGGGCATACGGGGTGATTATGCAATGAGACTGAACTGGCAGATAGTGAATACGTCGATTTCACGGTATATGTATAATGCAGACAGGATAACCATGGCGGGGTTCAACTCCATTGCCCATCTCGAACTTGCACGAGACCCGTCCCTCATCACCTACCGGTGATGGCATTTAACGTCTGAAAGGAGCATACCCATGGATTTTGAAGTCCCGGACAAGATCAAGGCAATCACCGGCATGATGGATGAATTCGTTGAAAAGGAGCTTATCCCGTTAGAGCCCGAGTTTCTCACCAGGACCTTCAAGGAGATGCTGCCCATTCTCAATGAGAAGAGGGCTATGGTAAAGAAGATGGAACTCTGGGCACCCAACCACCCGAAGGAATACGGGGGCATGGGGCTCAACCTGGTTGAGCATGCCTTTGTTTCCGAGTCGCTGGGCAGGAGTCCCATCGGCCACTTCGCGTTCAACTGCCATGCCCCGGACGCGGGCAATATCGAGATCCTGCATCTTCACGGCACGACCGAACAGAAGGAGAAGTACCTCAGACCGCTCATCGAGGGCAAGATCAGGAGCTGCTTCTCCATGACCGAGGTGGAGATGCCCGGGTCCAATCCCGTGATGATGGACACCACTGCCGTTAAGGATGGGAACGACTACATAATCAACGGCCAGAAGTGGTACTCCACCGCTGCCGACGGCTCGGCCTTCTCCATCGTCATGGCCAACACCAATCCCGAGGCCCCGCCCTATCTCCAGGCCAGCATGATCATCGTGCCTACCGACACCAAGGGCTTCAACCTGGTAAGGAACATCCCGGTTATGGGACATTCGGGAGACGATTATGCCTCTCACGGCGAGGTCCTGTTCCAGTCGTGCAGGGTTCCGCAGAAGAACCTGCTCGGCCCCGAAGGACACGGGTTCGTCATCGCCCAGGAACGCCTCGGACCTGGGCGCATCCACCACTGCATGCGCTGGATAGGCATATGCAACCGCGCATTCGACCTCATGTGCTCACGTGCATCGAAGCGCATCATCCAGCCCGACGGCAAGACGCTCGCCACCAAGCAGATCATCCAGGCCTGGATCGCCGAGTGCGCTGCCAACATCCAGGCAGCCAGGCTCATGACGTTGAACGCGGCCTGGAAGATCGAGACGTTAGGGGCAAAGGCCGCGCGATACGACATCTCCTTCATCAAGTTCTTCGTGGCAAACGTCATGCAGGACGTCATCGACAAGGCCCTCCAGGTTCACGGGGGCATGGGCATGACGGATGACACCATCATCGCCTACTTCTACCGCCACGAACGGGCGGCGCGGATCTACGACGGGGCGGACGAGGTCCACAAGATGTCCGTGGCCAGGAGAATCCTCAGGGATTATGAAGGAAGGACTGTTCGCTAGATGGAAGCAGACCTGAGGTTCGGAGCATTCAAGGACGTGGTGAGCCTGTCCATGGAGGACATGTCCCGGGAGCTCTTCAAGGACAACCGCCAGAGAATAAAGATCAAGAAGGAGCCGGTGGCGGTAAAAAACCTGGTGAAGATCCTGAACGCTGCCCTGAAGCTGAGCAACACCAAGGGCTTTGCCGCCATGAGTTTGCGCGACCTCAGCAGGGAGGCGGGGCTGAGCATGGGGGCGCTTTACACGTACTTCACCAGCAAGGAAGAGCTCCTGCACATGATCCAGCATCAGTGCATGGTGGTCATACAGGTGCTGCTGGACCAGATCGAGGGCACCCAAGACCCCAGGTCCCGTCTCAGGCGTCTGATCCAGGGGCACCTCTATCTGAGCGAGGTCATGCAGCCCTGGTTCTACTTCTCCTATATGGAGACCAAGAACCTGGCGAAACAGGAGCATAAGAAGGCCATCGCTTCAGAGCTCTTCACCGAAAAGCTACTCACGGACATTATAAGCGAGGGTCAGGATAAAAAGGTCTTCAAGCCTGGCAGCACCGAGCTCTTGGGAGCGGTGATCAAGGCCATGCTCCAGGACTGGTACCTGAAACGGTGGAAATATGCCAGGCGCAAGGTAACGGTTGAGAAGTACGCCGAGTTCGTCGTGGAATTCGTGGAAGCATACCTTGCGCCATCACACCCATGAGTTTAGGAGGGATGCTATGGATCTGACCGACAAATCCACCCAGGTAAGGCAGGGCGAAGAGTTCGATATGAAGGCCGTCGAGGCCTTTCTGAAGGACTCGATACCCGGCCTTTCCGGGGAACTGGTGGTGGAGCAGTTCCCAAGCGGGTTTTCGAATTTAACCTATCTCATCAAGGTAGGACAGAGGGACCTTGTTCTGCGGCGGCCTCCCTTCGGCCGCAAGGCCAAGACAGCCCATGACATGGGCAGGGAATTCAGGATACTCAATGCATTGAACCCTGTTTTTTCTTACTGCCCGAAGCCGCTTCTCTATACGGAGGACGAATCCGTCATGGGCTGCCCCTTTTACGTAATGGAGCGTATCAGGGGTATCATTCTGAGAAAGAGGCTTCCCAAGGGCCTGCAATTCAGCCCCGGCCAGATGCGCACCCTGTGCGAGAATCTTCTGGATGTGCAGTATCAGCTCCATTCCATTGACTACAGGGCAGTGGGACTGGACGGGTTCGGGAGGCCGGAAGGGTATGTGAAAAGGCAGGTGGAAGGATGGTCCGAGAGGTACCGCTCCGCCCGTACGCCTGATGCGCCGTCCTTTGAAGCCATCATGCAGTGGCTCCACGACAACATGCCTCCCGACTATAAAAGACCCGCCATCATCCACAACGATTACAAATTCGACAATGTGGTTCTGAACCCTGACAGGCCTTTGGAGATCATCGGGGTGCTCGACTGGGAGATGGCCACTGTCGGTGACCCTCTCATGGATCTGGGCAACTCTTTGGGATACTGGGTTCAGGCCGATGATCCGCCCGCTGTACAGGCTGCGGGCATGCTGCCCACCAACCTGCCCGGGGCCCTTACCCGCAATGAGATGGTTAAGCTCTATGCGCAGAAGGCCGGCATCACCATCGACAACTTCGATTTCTATCTCAACTACGGCTTCTTCCGCATTGCGGTGATTCTGCAGCAGATCTATTACCGGTACTACCACGGGCAGACCAGAGATGAGCGGTTTAAGCTGCTCATTTTCGGTGTGCATATCATAGATGAGGAATTCACCAAGTATTTGAAGGAGGGTGCACGGTAGAGCTCTCTTCATGCGGCACCTTCCGCGTATCTGAAAAGAGTTCCTGTTCCATGCCCCGCATTTCAATGAAAATGAAGATAGCCTCTACTCGAGAAGAACACGGAACAGGGTATATGCCGACATTCTAAGATCACCCAGAGGAGAAGATCATGGACAAAGTGGATTTCAGTCTGAAAGGAAAGATAGCGCTGGTGACCGGGGCGAGCAGGGGGATAGGCGAGGCCATAGCGATAACGCTTGCCGACTACGGGGCGCACTGCATATTGGTGAGCCGCAAGGCCGATGCGCTCAAGGGGGTAGCGCAGACCATCGCAGGCCGTGGTGGCGAGGCGGAGGTCATGGCCTGCCACGTGGGCGACCTCAGGCAGATAGAAGGGCTCATGGCGCAGATCAGGGAGCGGCACGGCAGGCTGGATATCCTCATCAACAATGCGGCCACCAATCCCTATTTCGGCGAGATGCTCGGCGCAGACGAGGGTGTGTGGAACAAGACTTTCGACGTGAACCTCAAGGGGCCGTTTTTTCTTATCCAGCATGCCGCGAAGCTCATGGAGGCCACCGGGGGCGGATCGATCGTGAACGTGTCCTCGGTGAACGGGGTGAAGCCTGCGCTGTTCCAGGGGATTTACTCCATCACCAAGGCGGGGCTCATCTCCATGACCCAGGCCTTTGCCAAGGAACTGGCGCTGAAAAACATCCGGGTGAACGCGCTGCTGCCGGGACTGGTGGACACGAATTTTTCCAAGGCCATCATGCAAAACGACGCCATCCACGACATCGCGGTGAAGATGATCCCCATGGCCCGGCACGCCGTGCCCCGGGAGATAGCGGGTGTGGTGCTGTACCTGGTCTCGGATGCCGCGAGCTTCACCACGGGTGCGAGCTTTGTGGTGGACGGCGGGGCGCTGGCGTAGGGTATACATACAGGAAAGAATTCGGCCCGTTCAAGCAGGCCGTCTCCATCCAGCCGTGAGGATCGGAACGGGTGGAGACGGCCTGCTTGAACGGGTCATCAAAAAATGGATGGACAAATGATCATCACTGCACGCAGCATGAAAACTTAACCGTAAGAGGGACCCCACATGAAGATAGAAGACATAAAAAAGGTATTGATCCTGGGCGCCGGCACCATGGGCCAGCAGATCGGGCTTCAGTGCGCCATGAACGGCTATGCGGTCGTATACTATGATTTGAGCCGGGAGATATTGGACAAGGCCCTCAAGCGGGTCGGCAAGCTGGTCAACTGGTACGCATCCACGGGAAGGCTCACCCCTGAGCAGCTCCGGCAGACCATGGACCGCATCAGTTCAACATCGGACCCTGCTGAAGCGGCCAAAGATGCGGACTTCATCAACGAGTCAGTGCCTGAAAACCCCGAGATCAAGGCTAAGGTATTTGCACAATTCCACGGCCTGTGCCCGGAGCGGACCATCTTCACCACCAACACCTCCATGCTCGTCCCCTCCATGTTCGCCGAGGCCACAGGAAGGCCGGCAAAGCTCTGTGCCCTGCACTTCCATGACCTCAGGGCCAGCACCGTGGTGGACGTGATGCCGCATCCCGGCACCGATCCTGCGGTAACACAGCTCGTCCATGACTTCGCCGTGAGCATCGGGTGCATCGTCATCATGCTCCACAAGGAGAATCACGGGTATGTCTTCAACACCATGCTCACGAGCCTGATCCAGTCGGCACTCACTCTGGCCACCAGGGAAGTGGCCTCCGTGGAGGATATCGACCGGGCGTGGATGGGCGTCACGTACATGCCCATGGGGCCGTTCGGCATCATGGACCAGGTGGGCCTGTCAACGGCATGGACCATCACGGACTACTGGGCCAAGAAGATGGGAGACAAGCAGGGCCAAAAGAACGCTGACTTCCTCAAGCAGTACGTGGACCGGGGCGAGCTGGGGTACAAGACGAAAAAGGGTTTTTATTCTTACCCCAACCCAGCCTACCAGGCTAAGAATTTTCTCACCGGTGATGACAATGACTAGGCAAGAGGAAGGAAAGGGGCTTTAATGAAAATCGCTTCACTCCTCATCGCGAACAGAGGCGAGATCGCTGTCCGGATTGCCCGGGCCGCTCATGAGCTCGGCATCAGGACCGTGGCGGTTTACTCGGCCGACGACGCGCCCTCCATGCACCTGAGGACCGCTGATCAGGCGGTTTCACTTAAGGGAACCGGGCCAGCAGCTTACCTTGACATGAAGCAGATCCTCTCCGTGGCCAGGGAGACAGGCTGCGATGCCGTCCATCCGGGCTATGGCTTTTTAAGCGAGAGTGCCGTCTTTGCCAGGGGCTGCCTGAAAGAGGGGCTGATTTTCATCGGGCCGACCCCTGAAATACTTGACCTGTTCGGGAACAAGGCCGAGGCTCGCAGGTTTGCCTATCGTTGTGGTGTACCGCTCCTGGAGGGCACCCAGGGTGCTGTGAGCCTCGATGAGGCCCATTCATTCTTTTTATCGCTGGGCGATGGTGCTGCCGCCATGATCAAGGCCGTATCGGGCGGCGGAGGGAGGGGCATGCGACCCGTATATGACCTTGCCGGGCTCGAAGAGGCCTATGCCCGGTGCCGTTCGGAGGCGCGCATGGCATGCGGGAGCGAAGAGGTCTATATGGAGAGGCTCATCCGCAAGCCACGGCATATCGAGGTCCAAGTCGTTGGTGACTCAGTACAGGTCATCCACTTGGGAGAGCGCGACTGCACCATGCAGCGGCGCAACCAGAAGCTCATGGAGGTGGCCCCGTGCCCGGGGATCTCCCAAGCTCTAAGCGAAAGGATTGCGGAGGCCGCCCTGCTTCTCGCCCGGGAGGTGGGATATGTAAGCCTCGGCACCTTCGAGTTCCTTGTGGACGGTGCCCGGGACAAAGAAGAAAACTTCGCGTTCATGGAGGTAAACCCCAGGCTCCAGGTGGAGCATACCATCACCGAAGAGGTCACCGGGGTCGACCTGGTGAGGACCCAGATCGAGATTGCATCTGGCAGGACCCTGGCCGAATGCGGACTTGTCGGGAATGCCCCGCGTCCAAAGCATTATGCCATTCAGCTGCGCATCAATACCGAAACCATGGATCAGACAGGAAGCGCCCACCCGTCTTCTGGTACCCTGAACAGGTACGAGGTGCCGTCTGGACCGGGCATCAGGGTGGATGGTTACGGATACAGCGGATACACCACCAACCCGGCCTTTGATTCGCTCCTGGCAAAGCTCATCGTGACCTCACGCTCTAGCAGGTATGAGGATGTTCTGACCAAGGCCCGACGCTCCCTGGACGAGTTCCACATAGAAGGCGTGGCTACCAATATCGCCTTTTTAAAGCACCTCCTTACTCAATCCGAGGTCGTTCTCTACGATTTTCACACCCGGTATATCGAAGACAATGCCGAATCCCTTGTATCGGCCTCCGAGGTGGTCCAGGAGGGTATCAGGGACTATTTTGCACAGGCTCTCACCAGTGTCGGAGCGGAACAGGCGATACCCGAAGGGTCTGCGGCGTTAAAATCCCCCATCCAGGGCCGCGTGGTGGCCATCAATGTTGGTGCAGGGGATGCAGTGTCTGTGGGGCAGATGGTCGCTGTCATCGAGGCCATGAAGATGGAGCACGTAGTCAGCGCCGAGCAGAGCGGCTTTGTGCAGGAGGTGTGCGTTGAGCTCAACGACGTGGTCTCTCAGGGCTCGCCGCTGGTCTATATTCTTCAGGGTGAGGTGACAAGCTCTATATCAGGCATGGAAGATGAAATCAATCTCGACGCCATCAGGGGCGATCTTGCCGAGGTGATGGCGCGCAATGCCTTCTGCCTGGATGAAAACCGTCCGGAAGCCGTTGCCAAGAGGCGCAAAAAAAATCAGCGCACTGCACGGGAGAACGTGGAAGACCTCTGCGATCCGGGCAGCTTCATCGAATACGGAGCTTTGCTTCTGGCAGCGCAGCGCAGGAAGCTCCCCCTGGAGGATCTCATCAGGAAGACCCCGGCCGACGGTCTGGTGGCTGGCGTCGGGGCGGTCAACGGAAAACTGTTCGACCAGGACAGGGCCCGCTGCATGGTCATGGCCTATGACTATACCGTGTTTGCCGGGACCCAGGGACTCATGAACCACAAGAAGCTGGACCGCATGCTCGAAGTGGCTCACAGGTGGAACCTGCCTTTAGCCCTGTTCGCCGAGGGCGGCGGGGGCAGGCCCAGCGATACCGATGCAAATGTGGTGGCCGCACTGGATCTCACCACGTTCAGCCGCTTCGCAGGACTCAGCGGCAAGGCCCCGCTTGTGGGCATCGTTTCCGGGTTCTGCTTTGCAGGCAACGCTGCCCTGCTAGGCTGCTGCGATGTGATCATCGCCACGAAGGACGCAAGCATCGGCATGGGGGGGCCTGCCATGATCGAAGGCGGTGGGCTCGGCCTGACCAGGCCGGAAGACATCGGCCCCATTGACGTGCAGACGCGTAACGGCGTGGTGGACATTGCCGTTGCCGACGAGGCCGAGGCAGTCTCGGTGGCCAGGAAGTACCTCTCCTACTGCCAGGGGACGGTAACCGGCTGGGAGGCTGCAGATCAGCGCCTGCTGAGGCGCTCGGTTCCCGAGAACAGGCTGAGGGTATATGACATGCGCTCGGTCATCGAGACGCTCGGGGACACGGGCACGTTCCTGGAGCTGAGACGCCATTTCGGCCCGGGCATGATCACTGCATTCTTGCGGATTGAGGGTAGGCCGCTGGGCGTGATTGCCAACAACCCCATGCACATGGGCGGGGCCATAGAGGCGGAGTCGGCAGACAAGGCGGCGCGCTTCATGCAGCTCTGCAATGCATATGATCTTCCCATTCTTTCCCTGTGCGACACCCCGGGATTCATGGTGGGGCCCGAGGTAGAGACCCGTGCGCAGGTTCGGCACGTGTGCCGCATGTTCGTGGTGGGCGCGAATGTGCATGTGCCGTTCTTCACCGTGGTGCTGCGCAAAGGCTACGGCCTGGGCGCCATGGCCATGGCGGGCGGCGGCTTCCACGATTCCTTCTTCACCGCCTCCTGGCCCTCGGGAGAATTCGGCGCCATGGGCATCGAAGGGGCAATCAAGCACGCCTTCAGGAAAGAGCTCGAGGCCATGGCCACGAAGGCCGAGCGTGATACGGCCATCAAGGCACTTGCCTCGCAGGCCTACGAGTCGGGCAAGGCCATCAATACGGCATCCTATCTCGAGATAGATGCGGTGATCGATCCGGCAGAGACAAGGAGGTGGATCATGCAGGGACTCATGTCGCTCCCTGCTGTGTCCCGGAAGGAGAAAGGCCGTATGTATATTGACCCGTGGTGAGCATCTAAGAGGCCTGTACGCTGCCTGTAAGATGTAACAATCGGGGAAATATCTAAAGAGAGGGAAAAAACCTGCTTTAGAGAAGGAGTTCCGACTTGATGGCCATGCCGAGATTCTCGATAGTGGAGGGTTTTTTGATATACCGGCTCACGCCACGGGTCTCATAAAGTAATTATATGCAGGGAAAAGTCTTATTTTCAAGATCATCTCTGGACTTTTATTCCGATACTCTGTCCGTTTGATAATAAGACGAAAGGGAGCAGGTATGGCGGTGTTTTCATTTTTTACTACCCATATCCTTTGATTATCTTTTAGAATAATCATATCTAATGCGAGGAGCAAGTCCATGAACAGCATGCTCTATATTGTCTATGGAATCGGGACGGATTCAGTGGGGCTCGTGGGGGCCGTTACCTCCCCTCTGGCCAGGGTCAAGGGAAACATTGTCGACATGCGGCAGGACGTGCTTCACGGCCTTTTCACCATCTACCTCGTGGTGGACCTTGCAAAGGCCCTAGTATCGGTAAAGGAATTCAGGGGCCTTGTGGACAAGATCGCAAACGACACGGGGCTCAAGCTCACTATAGAAAAATACACACCCATTCCCCGAAGCTTTGAAAAAAAGAACATGCTCCTTACGCTGGTGGGCAAGGACAAGTCGGGGATCATCGCCGCCATCACGGAAAAGCTGGGCAAGTACAATGTGAACATAGAGATGTCGGATGTCGTGGCCAGGGAGAACATCTTTCTCATGGACCTGCTCTGCGACGTGAGTAAGAGCGTATTGCCCATGAACAATCTCAAGGCGGCCATCAGAGAGAGCATGCTTTCGATCCAGATTAATTCAATGTTCCAGACCGAAGACGTATTCAACAAAAAGAAGAAGATGGTCATGTTCGACATATCCGGGAGCTTCATTGACAGCCAGACATTAAATGAAATCATCCACCAGACAGGGATAAAAAGGGAAGACGTATACAGGACTGATGAGAATCAGACCGACCTGACATTCATGCACAAGACGACGCAGCACCTTGAAAATCTGCCCTTGAGCGTGATCGATACCGTCATGAACGCGATAACTTTCAGCCAGGGTACCCATGAGCTTCTTCAAACGCTCAAGATCATGGGGTACAAGATCGGGCTCATCTCGAACGCCTTCAGCATATTCACCAATGCCGTCAAAGCCCGCCTCGGCATCAACTATGTCTTCGGCTTCGATCTTCCCATGGATGATGACGCCCAGACCATCATCGGGGACCTGCCGGAAGGGCTTATGCATCCGTTGGAAAAGGATAAGCTCATCAGTGGGATCAAGGCGACCGAGCACATCGAGGAGGAAGACATCTCCATGATTTCAGACCTCGACAGGGATTACCCATCAACCCCGGGTATCAGGCTGATCTTAGATATGAAGGTGGTGCTCGACCTGGTGAATCAGCATGCACTGAGCAGGGAATCCCTCACCGGGCTGCTCCGCAGCTTCGGGATACCGCATCTCTAGGGTATCCTCCATCTGGAAAGAACTATGAAATCAGACATTGAGATAGCCCAGGGCATAGAACCCAAACCCATCCATGAGATCGCCTCGTCCATAGGCCTTGGGGAGGATGACATCATCCCTTACGGGAATCACATGGCCAAGATTCCGCTCAGCGTCATGGACCGCTATGCCGAAGCCCCTGAAGGAAAGCTGATCCTGGTGACGGCCATGTCACCCACATCCATGGGCGAGGGCAAGACCACCACCACCATCGGCCTGGGGCAGGCGATCAATCACTCAGGCGCTCTGGCCATGATGGCGATCCGCGAGCCTTCGCTGGGGCCCTGTATGGGGCTCAAGGGGGGGGCGGCCGGTGGAGGCTATTCCCAGGTGCTGCCCATGGAGGACATCAACCTCCACTTCACCGGCGACCTCCACGCCATCACCACGGCGCACAACCTGCTGGCCGCGGTGGTGGACAACCACCTGCACCACCGGCACAGCCCCGAGATCAATCCCCGCAACGTGGTCTGGAAGCGGGTCATAGACATGAATGACCGTAGCTTGCGCAGCATCATCCTGGGTCTTGAAGATCGGGGCATCAACGGAGTCATGAGGGAGGACGGCTTCGACATCACGGCGGCCTCCGAGGTGATGGCCATACTGTGCCTTTCGCAGAACCTCAAGGAGCTGAAAAAAAGGCTCGGCGACATCATAATCGGCTACGACTACCTGCGTAAGCCCGTCTTTGCAAAAGACATCGGGGCTCACGGCGCCATGGCGGCCCTGCTGAAACACGCCGTCAACCCCAACCTTGTCCAGAGCGTGGAAGGCTGCCCGGTGCTCGTGCACGGGGGGCCGTTCGCGAACATCGCCCACGGGTGCAACACCCTCGTGGCAACGAAGATGGCGCGCAAGCTCGCCGAGTTCGTGGTCACCGAGGCCGGGTTCGGTGCGGATCTCGGTGCAGAGAAGTTCTTCCACATCAAGTGCCGCACCGCCGGGCTGGACCCTTCCGCCGTTGTCCTCGTGGTAACGCGCCGCGCCTTTTTGCTGCACGGAATAGACAACATCCGCAAGCACCTGGACACGCTTGCCCAGTTCGGAGTCCCTTCCGTCGTCTCGGTCAACCGGTTTCTCTACGACAGTCAGCACGACCTTGTCGACCTGAAGAAACGCTGTGAAGACCTGGGCGCACAAGCCGTGATAACCGACTTCCGGGAGGCAGGGGGTTCGGGCGGGCTGGAACTGGCCGAGAAGGTCATGGGGGCCTGCGACAAGCCCTCAGGGCTCAAGATGCTCTATGATCTGAAGGCACCCATTGGGGAAAAGGTGACGTCGGTGGCCACAAGGGTGTACGGGGCAAAGGGGGTTGAATTCTCCGCCCAGGCCCGCACCGATATTGCCAACATCGAGAACATGGGCTACGGCAACCTGCCGGTCTGCATCGCCAAGACCCAGTCGTCCTTCACCGACAACCCCAAGATCCCCGGGTTCCCGAAAGAGCCGTTCACCATCACGGTGAGTGCTGCCCGTGTTTCGGCTGGGGCCGGGTTCGTGGTCATCTTTACCGGCAAGATCATGTCTATGCCGGGCCTTCCCAAGACCCCTGCGGCCCTTTCCATCGATGTGGACGAGTCGGGCAACATCAGCGGGCTGTTCTAGATGAGAGCCTCTCCATAACACCAGTTAAGGCTCAGTTTTTATTTTCTTGCGGGAATTCTAGCTACGTTTTGCGTGCGGATCGTATTTGATTTATAAATCTGATGTGTTATAGCCAATGCAGCATCGACATCCTCTTCATATGTTACCATCATCTTTTTTCTTCTTTTCCGTGTAGAGCTGGCACATCAACCCGGAATTGACATACATTTCCCGCGAAGGAATCGATCGAGATTTGAACCCGACAGCCCTGCACCCATACGGAAAATGGGGATCATGGGTGATGTAGAAATGTTGGCATGTAAAACAGTTGATGCCTCCTTGCTGAGTCTTTCGTTTTGTCACGTAACGGATGCTCCCTGAGTGTTTTTTCTCAGATTGCGCCGGAATATTCAAGCCGTCATTGAACACGGCGGAGAGAGCTCCATGCGCCGTGTCCTGAAGGAGCAGATCGATTCAGAACAGGGCATGCTGCAGTGGAAAGCCGGGTCTATCGAGGATGTGACGTATCTGGTGGGCCACGATGATCCGGTCTGGTCCGGAAAGATCTCTTTCAAACAAATAGGTCTTCTGCCGAGGGAGTATCTGAGGCTCTGCCGAAGAAGGTATTATCCAAATAAATTGGTGGGTTGATGTTTTCCGAGGATAAACAGGTTATGCCAGATGGCACTTCATCCTCTGCCGCTCTGCCGCTTCTTTGATATTCTGAAGCCTCTTAATACGGTTCTGTGGTTTGATAACCTTCTTTTCATTTAAATCCGTCTTGGTTGCCTTATCTCTCATCATTTTCTTGCCCCTATTGATCTGAACAATATGCCAGTTTGAGTAACTACCGCATACTGTGATGCTTCTGCCTGGAGATATCTTAAAAAAGAATACTCATGATTCAGTTGGAATATAAAAAAGAAAAGGGGCAGGCATGCCTGCCCCTTTGCGCTGTTTAGACTTTATAAACGTTGGATGCCTGAGGCCCCTTCGGTCCGGCGACTATGTCGAATGTTACACGCTGTCCCTCTTCGAGTGACCTGAAGCCTTCCTGCTTGATCGCTGTGTGGTGTACGAATACATCTTCACCGGAATCTGCCGTGACAAAACCAAAACCTTTTGAATCGTTAAACCATTTTACTGTTCCTTGTGCCATTGATTACCTCTTTTTTTCCAGATACCCTTCTATGGAGAACAAAGGGCTCCGTTTTTGTGTATTTCTGAAAAAAGAATGTATCATCAGTGAATGTTTGACTTAATGAGGTGTAAAGGACGGTACCATTCTTAAGGCAAGATTCAATCTTATATACTCTGATTTCAGATATGATACTACATTAGTCATGCGATGATCATCCTGTCAAGCACTATATTAATTTTCGTAAAGATGCCATTGCGATCTGAAATAGGCAACATTACCAGGCAGGTCGAAGGCTGCGGGCCAGTCTATCAATGCAAGGGTAAGATTGTCATTTTGCAGATCGACCGGCCTGTCAAAGGTTCGCCATGTCTTGACTCGAAGCCGTAAAAAAATGAACCATCATTCAGAAGCCCATTGACAAACACTCCCCCTGAGGGTATTCTCCTTCTGTTATTAATAATAGGGAAGCCCAAGGTCATAGTACTCATGAAACGTACCTGTCCCAAAGGAAAGTCAAGCATACACACTAACTAAGGAGGCTGTATGGATTTAAAAGATGCCTATTTTGTAGACGGCTGCCGTACATGGTTCGGGAAATCAAGGCCTGATGGACACTACTGGACGACACGGGCAGACGACATGGTCACCAAGGTCATGATGGAACTGCAGAAAAGGAACCCAACCGTGCCCTGGAACGACGTTGACGACTGCATCTGGGGCGCAACGACCCAGGTTGGCGACCAGGGTACCACCATGGGCAGGACCGTGGTGTTCACCTCAGGTCTTTCCGACAAGGTCGCCGGTTTCTCCGTTGACCGGATGTGCGCGGGCGGCATGACCTGCCAGGCCATAGGTTCATCCTTCATCAAGACCGGCATGGCTGACATCATTATCGCCGGCGGCGTGGAGCACATGGCGCACCATCCCATGGGAGCCGGTGCAGATCCAAATCCCAGAATCGTCACCGAAAAGATGGTGGAGCCCAAGTACTTCAACATGGGTGTCACTGCAGAGAAACTCCACGACTGGCTCCCTGAGAACGGCGAGCAGCCGGTCACCAAGGAAGAGGCAGACGAGTACTCCTTCCACGTCCTCGAGAGATATTTCAAGGCCTTGGACGCCGGCTACTACGACAAGCACTGCGTGGATATGACCGTGCTCACCCCCAACGGGTGGAAAGTCGCCAACTTTGACGAGCAGGCCAAGCGCGGGACAACCCTGGAGAGCATCAAGAATTTCCGCAAGTTCCCCTTCAAGGCGGAGGGAAAAGTCACCGCCGCGAACGCTTCCGGCTTGAACGACGGCGCATGCGTATCGCTCCTCATGTCCGGCCAGAAGTGCAAAGAGCTGGGCATCAAGCCCAAGATGAAGTTCGTGGGCGCTGCCTTCGTGGGCGTTGACCCGACCATCATGGGCTGGGGTCCAGTGCCGGCAACGGAGAAGGTACTGAAAAACTACGGTATGAAGTTCAAAGACCTCGACATCATCGAGCTGAACGAGGCCTTTGCAGTCCAGGCAGTCGGCTTCATGAAGCACTTCGGCATGAAGACCCCCGAGGATCCCAGGCTCAACCCCTACGGCGGAACCATTGCCATGGGCCATCCGCTTGCCAGTTCCGGCGTGCGGCTGAGCATGCAGCTCGCCCAGGATTTCGAAATGAATCCGAAGGCCAAGTACGGGCTCACCACCATGTGCGTGGGTCTCGGCATGGGCGGTTCTATCATTTGGGAAAACGTCGTTGGGAAAAAGATCTAGGAGGTTCTTGCGATGGCAAAATATATAACAGAATGCAAACTCAATTTCTTCAATTCGAAAAAGGCAGGTAAAATCGCCATAGTCACGATGGACAACGGCCAGCCGTACAATATCCCCAATACCTGGGGAACCGAGGCGCTGGAGTCCCTGAACAAGGTCCTGGACATCGTGGAAAAGGACAAGGATGTTAAGGGCTGGCTGATGACCGGTAAACAGTTCATCTTCAACGTGGGCGCAGACATCATGAGCGCAGACCCGAACGCAAAGAGGGAAGATGCACTCCAGATCGGCATAGTGGGCCACAAGACCTTCAAGAGGATCATGGACCTCAAGATCCCGACTCTGGCGGCCATCAACGGCGCCACCATGGGCGGCGGCTGCGAAGTGGGCCTCTACCACAAGTACCGCACCATCTCCAAGAGCCCTGGCGGCTGCGACCACTATGCGCTGCCCGAGTGCTTCCTGGGCCTCGTCCCCGGCTGGGGCGGAACGCAGCTCGTTACAAAGATTGCCGGCCCACAGGCAGCTATCGAGCTCATCATCATGAACCCGCTCAACATGAACAAGATGATCAACTCCAAAAAAGCCTTTGAGATGGGCCTTGCGGACTTCCTCCTTGTACCCAACGACTTCACCGGCCAGTCCCTGGCGATCCTCGAAGGGATCATCACCGGCGAGGTGAAGGTGGACCGCAAGAAGGTCGACCCGACGGTGTCGGACGAGCTTTACAACAACACCAAGTTCCAGATCGCGGGCCGCGTCCATTCCGGAGCCAAGGCCCCTTATGTTGCTCTCGACCTCATCAAGGGGGCAGCGGGATGGTCCTGGGATGAAGGCTTCCAGAAGGAAACCGAGGCACTGGCCGACGCGATCACTTCAGATCAGTTCAAGTGCGGCCTCTATTCATTCGACCTCACCCAGCGCCGCGCCAAGAAGCTCCCCGGCCGTCCGCCCAAAGAGGTGAAGGGCAACAAGATCGCCAAGATCGGCGTCATAGGTGCAGGCCTCATGGCATCGCAGATGGCGCTCATCTTCGCACGACGCTACCAGTGCCCGGTCCTCATGAAGGACATCAAGCAGGAGTTCGTGGACAAGGGTCTGGCCTACTGCCGCGATCAGCTTAACAAGGACGCCAAGAAGGGCAAGCTCTCTGCAGCAGATGCCAAGTGGTATGGTGAAGAGCTCATCACCGGCACCGTGACCTATGACGGGTTCCAGGACTGCGACTTCGTCATCGAAGGCGTGTTCGAAGAGATGGGCATCAAGCAGAAGATCTTCGGCGAGCTCGAAGCAGTGTGCAAGCCCGAGTGCCTTTTCCTCACCAATACCTCTTCGCTCGACGTACTCGAGATGGGCAAGAACCTCAAGGATCCCGGCCGCGTGGTGGGCTTCCACTTCTTCAACCCCATCGCCATGCTGCCGCTGGTCGAGATCATCAAGACCGACAAGACCACCGACGTGACCCTGGCAACGGCATTCGACATCGCCAAGAAGATCAAGAAAACCCCGGTTCTCGTGAAGAACGCAGCCGGCTTCCTGGTCAACAGGATCCTGCTGGCATGGAACGACGGCATCTTCAAGTGCATCGACGAAGGCGCCGACTTCATGCAGGTGGACAACGCGATTCACGACCTGGGCTACCCCATGAGCCCGTTCACCCTGGCCGGGCTCGTTGGCCCCGCCATTGCGCTCCACGTGCAGGAGACCCTCAACAAGTCGTGGCCCGACAGGTTCCCGGTCAGCACAGGGCTGAAGAACCTGGTGGCAAAGGGCAAGAAGCAGCTGCTCGTCTTCACGGACAAGGGCGTTGACGTCGACCCCGAGATCAAGGCAGACTGGCCACAGGGCAACAAGAAGTTCACCGATGACGAGATCAGGGAAATCGTCCTGTCCCGTGTTGCAGTTGAGATCCGCCACATCCTCGACGAAGGCGTGGTGGCAAGCCCCAAAGACGTGGACACCGGCGTGATCATGGGCGCAGGCTGGCCCTTCTTCATGGGCGGCATCACCCCGTACCTGGATTACAAGGGAATCTCAGAGAAGGCCACCGGGAAGAAGTTCCACCCGAACGGATTCCTGGCAATAGAGAAGTAGAAGTAAGCACAATCAAACTGAACCACAGCCGGGCGGCCTTCGGGCCTGCCCGGCTTCTTTTTTTTCCGGACTCCTCCTCCGGCATTTATGTGGTCCGGAGATACTTGAAGGCAGGCGAACCGGCCATGAAACCCTTGTTATTTCAATAAGGGGAATTATATTGTAATTAATTCACCAATCCGCTGATGACTTATGAAATGACATATTCCATTGGCAGATCTTGAATTATTGTAAATTGCCGGTTTTCCCGTTCATCAGGGATGATTGAAAGGGGGCTATCATGAGATCCATACCTATCATCAGAACACTGACTGTTATATTACTGGCAATAGTTTTGTCAGGATGCAGCTCTGGTGGAGGGGGAGGCAGCAAGAGCACTGCAGATGAACCCAATGCCCCGCAGCTCTCGGTGATGAGCGCTTATCCCGGCGAGTTCATCACCATATCGGACGAATCCGTCAAGGCCGGCGAGTCAAGCCAGGTCTCTTTCAAGGCAGGCAACGGATATGAGGTGTCCTTTGCCGTTCAGGACACCTCTGATGGCACCGCCCGGTTCCCTGTCCCCATGTATGTGGATCCGTCCACGGGTGCCCAGACCGGAGCGGTTTTCGTGAGCGTCAACGGGAAAGAGGCTAAGGGGGCATTCACCATAAAGGCCATACCTGATCTGGAGATGCCCGCTGGCGAAGTGTACGTGTCATACATGGAAAAGATCATCAGCGAGCTCGAAAGCACCAAACTCCATCTACAGCAGACCAGGGATGAAGAGTCCATGGCCTTTATCGACAGTGCCATAGCAAAGATCGATGCTAAAATAGCATGGTGCAATGAGAAGGTAAGCCAGATCCGGACCACCCGAACCCTGACCCTTTCCAC
Organism: uncultured Bacteriovoracaceae bacterium; assembly: GCA_964600235.1. Lineage (GTDB taxonomy): Bacteria > Desulfobacterota > Desulfomonilia > UBA1062 > UBA1062 > MWEI01. The sequence continues at coordinate 223,387 of CAZRIV010000003.1, forward strand.
CAACGACGGCAAGGCGTACACCCTCAGCGAGGATAACCTCAAGATGCTCGACCAGTGGCTGGCCGCATGGGTTCTTGGCATGGATGCGGCCCTGACGGCCCCGGCGGCCATGAGCGCCGAAGGCCTCAACATGGATAACTGGGGCAATATCTCCGGCGATGAACGGCTACAGAGAATAAAGGGCAGTATCGACCATGTGCTCGATGAATTCGAGCGGGGGCTTGAAGGCGGCAAGGTATATATTGGCGGAGTTTCGCTCGGCTTTGCAGCGGCGGGATTCCTGGTGGGGGGGCCTGTCGGGGGCATCATCGGGGGGGCTTTCGGCCTAGCCCTTGCTTATGCCCAGGCCGGATACGAGCTCGGTACGGCAGCCATCTTCGAGCGGATGTGCGAGTCTTTTTCCAGCAAGTCCCGTGAGGCATACGACTGGAGCAAAGGTCTTTTAAACCAGGCCATATCCATTGCCACCTCCGGCCTGTCGACCCTGGAGGGAAAGCTGGGAGACCTGTTCAATTATATCGACACAGCCCTCGATGTGAAAGACGTCGTGGATTCGGCAGAGAACATGAGGTGCAAGGACTACAAAGTGTCTTCTCTTATGGGGTCGAGTGCGCTGACCATCCAGGACTTCTGCGGAGGGGAAACGGTCTTCGAAACCGATTCCCTGACAGCCGAGATCTCCATCAGCGGCGCCAGCTCCTATTCCCGCTCCTTCTCTCCTGCGCATGTCCTGGCTACATTCGCCACCATCAGCGACGGGGACGCGGATGTCATGGTGGGGATCCCAGCCATGATAGGGTCCGACCTGATCTATGCGTCGGACACCGTCTGGCAGGGCGATATCCTTGTGCTCATGCTCAGTCCGAACCTCACAGGTCCTTTCCCCGATGAGATCCCGGTGTCCGACCTGTGGCTTGTGGAGGGTGGCCTTGCCGATCTGACTTTCTCAACACCCCACCTGAAGCACGACACCCCCCTGAACGATCCGGTGGTGTTCAAGGTTTCTCCAGAAGGAGGAACCATCTTCCTTGATGCCTACGGGACAAACGTGGGCGAACTCATCAAGGGCACCTTCAGCTTCAAGATAGAGGCCGAGCTGGATCACTGGGATTATATGCAGGATGACTATGGGGAACCGGATTACCTGACCGGCACCATCTCGGGATCGTTCGAGGGCATCCTGTCGGAACCATGAGAATAGTGCGCCCAAGTCGGGTTGTCATGGTCCTCTGAATGTCAAGAATGCCAGAGGGAGAAGGTCTCAGAAAATGAGGCTTGTTCTGCTGGCATTGTGCTGCTATTTCTTCCGCTTCAGCGCAGCCCCGCCCAGGTAGGCTTCCTGGATCTTTTCATCGCTCTTGAGCGCTTCGGAGAAGCCTTCGGCGGCGATACGGCCGTTCTCCAGAACATATCCCCGCCTGGCAACGGAAAGTGCCTTGTGCGCGTTCTGTTCCACCAGGAGGATGGATATGCCCTGCGTGTTGATCTCTTTGATGATGTCGAAGATCTGCTTTACCAGTATGGGCGCGAGACCCAGGGACGGCTCGTCCAGCAGGAGCACCTTCGGGCTGCTCATGAGTGCGCGGCCGATGGCCAGCATCTGCTGCTCGCCGCCCGACAGGGTCCCGGCGAGCTGTTTGTGCCGCTCCTTGAGGATGGGGAACAGGGCAAAGGCGCGCTCCTTTGCCCTGATGATCTCATCTTTGTGTTTCCTGCGGGCGAAGGCCCCCAGGTTCAGGTTCTCGTCCACTGTGTGAGTTGGGAAGACCCTGCGTCCTTCCGGTGAGAGCGATATGCCCTTGAACACGATCTCATGGACAGGGACCTTGTTCAGCGTCTGCCCGGCGAAACTCACTTCGCCCGACTTGATGGGGACAAGCCCGCAGATGGCCTGGAGCAGAGTGGATTTGCCGGCGCCGTTGGCGCCCAGTACCGTAACAATCTCGCCTTCTTCCAGGCTGAGGGAGATCCCCTTGAGGACCTCGCGGGCGCCATAGCTGATGTGGAGGTCACCAATGGACAACAGGGCCGGCATGTTCGTCTCCTTCGTCGTCCTTGCCGAGGTAGGCCTCGATGACATCCTCGTTGTTGTATATGTCATCGGGAAGCCCCTCTGCTATCTTCTTCCCCTCGTCCATGACCACCACCCAGTCGGAGATCCCCATAACCACGTTCATGTCGTGTTCGATGAGCAAAATGGTGAGGTCTTCATGGAGGATGAGTTTTTTCAGAAATTCCATAAGAACCTGGGTCTCATTGGGGTTCAGACCACTGCTGGGTTCATCCAGCACCAGAAGCTGTGGATTTGAAGCCAGTGCGCGGGCTATCTCCAGCATGCGCTGGGACCCGTAGGCGATGTTCTTTGCAAGCTCGTCGGCGAAAGCCGAGAGCTCCACCTGGGCGATCCGCTGCTCGGCCACCTCGCGTATCCGGCGCTCTTCCTTCCTCATGCCGGGCGTCCTCAATACGGAGGTAAGCAGGCCTGAACGCGCCCTGCAGTGCTGGCCCGCCATGATGTTCTCAAGGCAGGTCATATCCTGGAACAGGCGTATGTTCTGAAAGGTCCGGGCGATGCCGTAGCGCACGATCTCGTGGGGCTTCCTTCCCGTGATCTTATCGCCCCTGAAGAAGACGTTCCCATGCTCGGGTGTGTAGATACCGGTCACCACGTTGAACACCGTGGTCTTGCCTGCACCGTTTGGCCCGATGAGACTCAGGATCTCCCCCTTGTGGATCTTCAGGTCGAAGTCGCTCACCGCGCTGAGCCCACCGAAGATCTTGGTGAGGCCTTTTGTCTCCAGGAGGATCTCCCTATCGTTGTATGGCCTAGACTGAGCCATTGCCACTATCCTCCATGAGCGAGCGGTAGGAGACCTGCCCACGCTTTCTCGGCCAGAAGCCTCCTGGCCGGAACATCATCATGGCAATCATGACCGAGCCGAACACGAGCATGCGGTACATGGCAAAGGGCCGGAAGATCTCGGGGAACAGGCTTATGAACGCCGCCCCGATGATTACGCCCGGGATGGACCCCATGCCGCCGATGAGCACGATGCAGAACATGAGGCACGACTCCCAGAAGGTGAAGCTCTCGGGCGAGACGCACATGAGCTTGCTCGCATAGAGGTTGCCTGCAATCCCGGCCAGGCCCGCCCCTATAATGAAGGCCAGGAGCTTGTAATGCCGCACATTTATGCCCGATGCACTTGCAGCTATTCCGTCTTCCCGGATGCAGTTCCATGCCCTGCCGATGCGGGAGTTCTGGAGGCTGACCAGGCCCACGATTGCGAGCCCCACCACGATCCAGACGAGAAAGTAGTATTTTATGGATGAGTCCACGGCAAAGGTTCCGATGCGGGGGAAGTCCACGCCGAAGACCCCGTTGGGACCGCCCGTGAGGTCAAAGGGGTTGTTGATGAGCGCAAGTCGGACGATCTCACCCATGCCGATGGTCACCACGCAGAGATAGTCCCCCTTCAGGTGAATGATGGGCGAACACACGATGTAGGCGAACAGGGCTGCGGCCAGAGCGCTGATGGGCAGGAGCACCAAGATGGGGATCTGATAACGGGTGTTCAGGATGGCGGTCACATATGCGCCGATGGCATAGAATCCCGCATGTCCCAGGTCGAACAGTCCCACCTCGCCCAGCACGATGTTGAGGCTGAGTCCCAGCAGTGCATAGACCCCGAAGAAAAAGGCGATGTCTATGAAGTAGTTGCTCACAAAGAACGGATAGGCAATGAAGAGTGCGATAAAGACAAGCGGGACATACCAGTGCTTGCCGAACAGGACGCCCAGGAAGGTCTGTTTGTATGCGCTCATACTTTTCACACCTTTTCCGCGGTCTTTTCACCGAACAACCCGGTGGGCCGGAAGATGAGCACGAGGATCAGTATGAGGAAGACGAACACGTCCTTCCATGCAGCCGATATGTATGCGGCACCCAACATCTCCAGCACGCCTAAGATGAGCCCGCCGAACATGGCGCCGGGCAGGTTGCCGATGCCGCCCAGGATGGTTGCCGTGAAGGCCTTGAGCCCGTAATTCCATCCCATGGTGAAGCTGATCTGGCGGTAGTACATTCCCACCATGACCCCGGCCGTGGCTCCCAGCGCCGGGCCCAGGGTGAAGATGAAGAGGATCACCCTGTTGAAGTTGATCCCCATGAGGGAGGCCGTGTTCCTGTCGTGGGCGGTGGCGCGCACCGCAGCCCCGAAGGTGGTTTTCTGGATGACGTAGTACAGGGCCGACATGAGGATAAAGGACAGGGCAAGGATGATGATCTGCAGCAGCGTTATGCTAATCTGGCCATACTGGAAGCGCATGGCCGGGATGAGCTCGGCAGGGTATGCCTGGTAGCGCGGCCCCCAGATGACCATGATGGTATTCTGCAGGAAGATGGATGCACCCAGGGCGGATACCACCGCAGGGAGTCTGCCTGCAGGGTAGACCGGACGGTACGCAACGCGCTCCACCAGCAGGCCCACCAGGGCTATGCTAAACGCGGCCACGAGGATGGCGATGAGCATGCCTGTCCAGGGTCCGAACTGCACCGTCGCTGCGGCCACACCGAAAACAAGAACCGTGTAGCCGATATAGGAGCCCATGGTGAAAAAATCACCATGGGCGAAATTAATGAGCTTCAATACGCCGTAGACCATCGAGTATCCCAGCGCGATGAGCGCATAGAATGACCCGATGGTCAGGCCGTTTATAAGCTGTTCGAGCAGCAGTTGCATGATATTTCTTAATCTTTAGCTGTCGTGTCCAATGCTACTTCGAGATCACGATCTTGCCGGCGTCGTTCACCACATAGAGGTAGAACGGCACGCCCACGCGGTCACCCTGTGCGGTAAAGCCGATGGGTCCGGTGATGCCCGGGACCTTCTTGGCCTTGTTTCTCAGGAAGTCTGCGATCTTGTCGGAGTCCGTGGACTTGGACTTGTCGATGGCGTACGCGATGATGTTCACGGCGTCCGCCGCATAGATGGGCCACGGGCTGGAGGGGATGTCGCCGAACTTGGCCTTGTAGGCTGCCAGGAAATCCTTGGCCTCTTTGTAGGGCAGGTCGCCGGGTAAAGGTTCGTTGGTCATGTAGCAGCCCTTGGCTACCTTGACACCCGCGATCTTCACGAACTCGTCGTTGATGGCTGCATTGCCCCCTACGAACGGGCACTTGATTCCTATATCCCTGGCCTGGGTCACGAGCAGTGCGGCCTCGGCGTAGTAGCCGGTGAAGTACCACACATCAGGCTTGCTCTCACGCAGGTTGGTGAGAGATACCTTGTAGTCCTTCTCGCCCGGGGTGATGGCATCGAAATACACTACCTCGACCTTCTTCGCCTTCACCATGGGCTCTAAAGCCGTCTTGGTGTCCTCGGCCAGCCCTTTGCCGAAGGCGGTGTTGTCGTGCATGATGGCGATGCGTTTGGCCTTGAACTTTGCAGGAACAGCCGTTGCAAAGAACTTGCCCTGGGAGTCGTCACGGCCGCAGGTGCGGAAAAAATATTTGAAATTTCTCTCCGTGAGCCTCACCGCGGTCACTCCGTAGCCGATGTTGACCTTCTTGAACTTTTCATAGATGTTTGACGCAGGCTCGCATACGGATGAGCCATAGGTCGAGACCGCAGCCACCACTTCCTTCTGGCCCACGAGCTTCTGGGCGGCCAGTGCGCCGGTCTTTGGCTCGCCGGCATCGTCCTCCACCTTTATCTCGATCTTGCGGCCGCCCAGAATTCCACCCTTCTTGTTGATGAGATCGGCAGCGATCTGGCACGACTGTTTGGCCATCTGACCTTCATACGCCCATGCGCCGGTGATGGGGCCCTGGAGGCCTATGACCACCGGGGCCTTGTCCGCTGCCATTAAAGGTGCAGCCATGAATATGAGAAAACTTACGGTAAGAAGATACTTCGCGAACTTCATGTGTTTTACCCCCTCGGACTTAAGTTTTGAAATACCCCTGCTGATCCGCACACCTAAGATGGAAAACTGCGAAGCGTGCGGGTATTCCTCCTCTTACAAACCCTTGGTGAATCCCACATGTTGCTGCGTGGGAAAAATACTATATGAGGCGAGCACCTTAGCTGTCAATGACAAATCCTCGGAACAAGGCGCATCGTCAATACGTGCCGGAAGACATGTAAGGAGAAGGTTCCCATGTTATTAACTCTGCGGAAGCCTCCCTCTTGATGAGTGGCGTTTCAAGAAACAATGGACTTGGAGATTGTGATGATTCTGGTTTGGTACGTATATAGAGAACTTGTCACCATAAGAGTATGACTCATGGAACATTATCATCACTTTCTCAAAATTTTAGACCTTCGCATGACTTCCGAAGAGCGATCAAGCTCGATGAGAAAAACCTTACCCTCACAAATGATGCTTCCAGCCGGGACAAGCAAATTGCTTGTCCCGGCTGGAAGCATCATTTGTGAGGGCCAATTTTTTGGTGCTGTTCACCTATGGGTATGGAGTTGTGCGGCAGTCTCAATAATTTATAAGATTGAACGGCCTCCGCGGTTATCAACGCTTGATATTTAGATATCAGGCCAGGAATTTTATCAAAGGAATCTCTACCTATGCCTGAAGAGGCTTATCTTTATGGCACTCTGAACATTTACACGTACCACCCCTGGCCTTTTCGAAAGCCTCACGTCCTTCATGAAAAGCAAAACCTGCAATCACAACAGCCCCTGCAGCATCCAAGCCGCCTATGCCGGTCATGGCAAAACCCGCACTGGCAAGCAACAGCACGACAGAGAGGTACAGGCAAGTTTTGGTACATGCCGCATCAGCTAGGATGGCTTGAGACTGTAGAGCCCTGCCCACTTTGACCTTGTAATGGATCAAGAGCCACATGGAAGCAATCGAAACCAGAGAAATGACAATGCCCCAGAAGGTTGTTTCGGGCTTATGTCCCTGGATCAGATTCAGGAGCCCCGTGATGATAAGCCCAGCTGCCAGGATATAAAATGCCGTGCCGGTAACTTTGAGTGCCCGTTGTTCGAAGACATCCGGGTTGCCATTTCCTACCTGCCTGATACGTCTGACCATGTGCCACACCCCGATACCTGAAATGACTTCCACAAATGAATCCAGACCGAAGCCGAAGAGCGCAAAGGTCTCGTCCGCCATGCCGAACCAGACAGAGACTAGCCCTTCCAGTACATTGTAGAAGATCGTGATCAGGGCTAGGATACTGGCGGTATGATATAGTTTATTCCGAGTGTGGATCGTTATCATGTCGTCCATTATAAACAGACTCTTTCATGGTTCCTTGATTTATAAAAACTCATCTTTGCTATCGCAGAAAGATGGTCGGGATGAAAAAGGCAGAGGTACAAGTTATTTACCTCTGCCTTCCATTAAATAATTCTCAGAAGTCTTTTCCATGGCTTAAGGCAGCACGTCCTCACATTGATATGGGTATGTCTTATCTAGTAAACGGACTTCATCCACCCTGTCTGTTTATCAACCATGAGTTTATCCACGAGAGATCCTTCTTTGGTAACTATTTCCGCTTCAAAGTACTTCCCTTTGTCTGTGAATTTCCCGCTCTTGAGGTTTGGGTTCCCTGCCGTGGTTAGATGATTCTCGACCAGCACTTTTGCCTGATCCAAAGTGACGGGTTCTCCGGTGCGGTTGTAGCTGCGATAGCTGTTATCTGGTCCAGGCCCCATCATGCCACCCGGCCCCCAACCTCGAGGTCCATCCCAATCTCCACGATTCCACATCATTCCAGGCCCCATACCAGATTGACCGGCCCATGGGCAGAACCATCCACGTTCTTGAGTAGGTGGGGGTGAACTTTTATCCTGAGCTGAAACAAGCTGGTATGTGCCAAACGCCAAGGCAACCACGAGTACCAGACCTAACGTTCTTGTTATCTTCATAATTCCCTCCTTTGTGAAGCTGAACAGTAAGTAGGACTCGTGAGTGAATAAATCAACTCCGTGTCCTATTATTTCAATAAGGCTCGAACTTCACGTCCACTTTATGTGGAGCCTGAATGTGGATGTATAGATTTCGTGATAATCATCAAAACCTTGCCGATCCTGAAAATTACTTCAATAAGCAGCGGCTACAATTTCAGGATATCAACCCATGATATCGGTGATCACGAAAAATTCTTATCGTTAAGGGTAAGGTACAATCTGTACGTACGTGCTATACGATATTCTCCAGCTTGTTCCATATAAAGGGATCATGTCCGGATTAATGCTATTTTCTCCCAGCTCTGATGGCCTCCGGCGAAAGCGCATCATGCTCCCGCTCCCACTGGAGCAGGATTATGGCCCCAATCACGGACAGTCCGCCTATCATCTGAAGGGGGGCCAGCGACTCTCCCAGGAGGAAGAACGCCATGAAGGCGGCAGCGATGGGCTCCAGGGTCGCGGTGATGATGGTGCGTGTTGAGCGGATATAATTGACCCCGACCAGATACAGACCGAAGGGGATGAGCGTTCCAAACACCACGATATACATGATGGATGTCCACTGCTGCACCGTATAGGACTCGGACAGAATGAGCAGTGGCCTCTGCACGATATTCAGGCTCAGGGCAGAGAACAGCAGTGCATAGGTCAGCGACGTCCAGGGATTGTGCCTCTGCATTCCCTTTTCACCGAGCAGGGTTGTCGATGCAAAGGCAAGTGCCGAAAGAAGCGCCCATATGATGCCTTCCCTGTTCATGCTCAGGAGTTCGAGGCTATATCCGCCCACCACCAGGTAGCAGCCGGCTATGGAGAGAAAGAGAGCCGTAATCTTTTTTGCCGTAACCCGCTCGTGCCAGAATATCATGGAAAATACAGCCACGATAACCGGGGCCAGGTACTGGACAAGTATGGCCGCAGCCACCTGGATTTTGCTGATGGCCAGGAAATAGGAGAGCTGCATGAGGGCCATGAACACGCTACCGAACAAGAGAAAGTAGCCGATGTCGCGTCTCTGTATATGGAGAAGGGACGGTTTCCAGAAAGCAAGGACCGATACCATGAGCAGGGAGGCAAGGCTCACCCTGGTCTGGACCAGGATAAAGGGCGACATGCCGGCATTGAACAGCGACTTGCCCGCGGTACCGCACGATGCCCACAATAATGCCGCAACAATGACGCTGGAGTACCCCTTTGCCGCTATCGACTGCATGTGTGTGCTCACAGCTGGGAGGCAATGACCATTCTCTGGACATTGGCCGTGCCGTCGATTGCCTTCATGAGCCGGGCGTCGTGATAGATCCGACAGATCTCGCTGCCCGCTGTGATGGTCCGGTGCCCGAGCATTTCCATGCCGAAGGATGCAATGTCGAAGAGCACCTCGGAGGCGCAGAGCTTGGCCATGGATGCCTCCATGGTGAAGGGTTTGCCCGCATCGATGCGCATGAGGGCATCCCGGGTGACAAGGCGCGCCGCATGAAGGCGTGTCGCAAGGTCTGCCAGGGTGAAGTTCACGGCCTGGAATGCGCTCAGGGGTTTCTTGAACTGCACGCGCTCCTTGGAATAGCGCACAACCAGATCGAGGGCACAGGCGGCCTCTCCCACGCAACAGGATGCCACCAGCGGCCTGCCCTTGTCCAGGGTCTCCATGAACAAGAGGTACCCGCTGCCCATCTCTCCCAGGAGGCATTCCTGAGGGATGCGCACATCCTCAAAGGCGACGCTCCCCATCACAGCGCTTGCAAACCCCGAGGTATCGTACGGCTCGCTTACGGTTATACCCGGCAGGTCTGCCTTGATGACAAAGGCATTCAGGGCGCTGCGGCCCGATCCTGTGGGGTATGCCGCGAAGACGATGAAGAATCGGGCAATGGCATGGTTGATCACAATGGTCTTGGTGCCGGTAAGCCTGAACCCCTTGCCCTGTCTGTGTACGGCAGTGGTTATGGAGGTGATGTCCGAGCCTGCGGCCTCTTCTGTCAGACAGAACCCTGCCGGGGCATGTTTTTGGGCAATGTCCCTGAGGCACTGTTCGTGAAAAGGGTTCTGGCAGGCGCTCTCGATCATGGATGCGCAATGTACCGAGGTCAACGGGCCGTGGAGCATGCCCGGTATCTCGGAGCTCAGGGTCTCATAGGCGATTCCCGCACTCAGATGATCGAGTCCTTTGCCACCGTATTGTCTGGGTATCAGCAGGGCGTGATATCCCTTTCGCGCAAAGGCGGCAAGGAGCCTGCGGGCCTGTTCGACCTTGCCTGAACCTCCGGGAAGTTTGTCCCGCAAGCCTTTTGCAAAGTCTTTTGCCTGTTCAATCAATGCGTGCTGTTTTGAGCTGAGATCACCCATGGGTTTTTCTCCAAGCGATAAAGTCGAGGTATTCACAAAGGGCACGAAGCTCCTCAGGGCTCATGGTCTTCATTCTCGAAACGATCCGGTCATGAAGAGAAGTCCCACCGTTTGCGGCACCCTGAATGGAGGTGGTACCGGACCCGATGAAATATTCCAGGTCCTTACCAAGAATTTTTGCGATACTTTCGATCTGATGATGGTAAAGCCGGCGTTTCCCCAGTTCATAGTTCGACAAAGCCGCCTGGGTGATGCCCAGGGCCAATGAGAGCTCCACCTGGGTGAGACCCTTCTCCTCCCGGGCCTGCTGAATCTTCCTGCCGATCTCCTTGAATCCCATAGCCGTCTCCTGAGGGTATTATCCATGTAGGTTTTCCTCCGGAAAAAATGCAAGCCAAATTTATAACGGCATCCGGCATATGAATGTCCCCATGGCCGCTGCAGGAGATATACTGATCAATGCCTTGCGCCCCGTTATGGGGGCAACCCCACCGATTTCGAGCAAGTATACAAAGGCGTTTTTAATGGAACCACGGCCTCTTGCATAGGGAAAAAGGCGGATTATATTGAGTAAGGGCATGGTTGTATAACCTGAACGGACAATACACAGGGGGTGCTGAAATGGCGAGATATATCCTCGAGGATGACAAATACAGCAAAGGGCCCGTGGTTTTTGACTCGTACAAACACATGGTCGAAAAAGTGCGGGAGGTGTGCAAGAAAAAGGGTAAAGAATTCAACGAGAAGGATGAGAAGACGCTGAAATACAAGATGGAAACGCTGCTCGAATAGAAACACTTTCGCCCCATTGGCCCAAGAATTGATCAAGAAACAGAGGCAGGCACCCAAGATTCCATGGTCAACGATGCCGACGGAGCAATGCCCGCCGAAGCGCCCCTCTGTCGGAAACCCTGTCCATAGTTCTTTGAAAAATCCAGCACATCTCAAGTGCTTTAATTCATGCAACGATCTTCCTACCGGAATTCACCATAAAGGTTTATAATCGAACCTCAGACAAACACATATCCCCTTTAAGAAAGGAGCTTCATCGTGGAGAAAACAGTCTTGTTCGAAGTCGAAGGCCAGGTGGCCCTGATCACCCTGAACCGCCCGGAAAGGCACAACTCCATCTGCCAGGATCTGCTGATAAATCTCTACAACTCCATCGATGAAGTGGCCGGCAACGGCGATATAAAGGTCGCCATACTGACTGGAAACGGCAAGTCGTTCTGCTCGGGGATAGACCTGGGAGTCATCGGGAAGGACAATCTCCTTGATCCCCGGGGAGACGGCAAAGACATGCCCGATGTCTTTGCTGCCTGCAGCAAGCCCATCATCGGCGCCATCAACGGCAATGCCATCACCGGGGGGTTCGAGCTGGCCATGCAGTGCGACTTTCTCATCGCCTCGGACAACGCCAAGTTCACGGATTCCCACGCAAAAGTCGGCATCCACCCGGGCTGGGGCATGACCCAGCTCCTCCAGCGCTGCGTGGGCCAGAGAATGGCAAAACAGCTCTCGTTCACATGCAAACCCCTTCTCGCAAAAGATGCACTCCTGTGGGGGCTCGTCAATGAGGTGGTTCCCCCGGCTGACCTTCTGCCCAGGGCCAAGCAGGTCGCCCAGGACATGTGCGCGGTCAATTATGACATCCTGATGCAGATCAAGGCATTGATCGAGACGCAGAATGAAATGTCCTTTGAAAAGGCCTTCAAGAAAGAGCGAAAAGGCTTCCAGGACTTCATCAAAAAGGCGAACCTGTTTTAGGAAAGGGACAGATGATCTAAGACCGGGGGCAGTATGTACGCACGTGAATGGAAATGCAGGTGCCCTTTACAGCATGAATGCGGTTTCCTCGAGTATCTTCATGATACGGGCATCAGGGAGACCAGTTCAAAGCACGGGTTCATGGGTGTGCAGGTCTTCACCAGGGAACTTGAGGGTGAAAAGGAAATCACGTTTATCACCTATTGGGACACCCTTGAGTCCATAAAGGCCTTCTCAGGGGAGGACATCCACGCTGCAAGGCTCTATCCAGAGGATTCGCGCTTTGAAATTACACCCGATACCCATGTGAGGCATTATGCTGTCCTGGAGCATCAGTTCATCAATGACAGTGATGCTCTAACAACCTGAATGAAGGGAGAAAACGGCCCCATGTTTTCCAAGAGAACCAGCAGCGGTTATAAGCAGGCCCTAAAGGGTATCAGGATGAAAACCCTGGTCTTCGGCGACAAGACCCTTTTCACGGAATTCCTGCTGGACAAGGGGAGCGTCCTGCCCATGCATGCACATCCCCATGAGCAGACAGGGTACCTCCTTTCCGGCCGGATCAGGCTCTCCATAGGGGATGAGATGTTCGAGGCGCAGGCGGGCGACAGCTGGTGTATTCCGGGTAATGCCATGCATGGCGCTGAGATCCTTCAGGACTCTGTTGCCATAGAGGTCTTTTCCCCGGTGCGGGAAGATTACCTGCCCCAGGGCACTGGCTGAAAAGAGACCTGCCCCTTTAACCAGCAGGGCTTGTCCATGGATCATCAAAAAAATAGTTCTTCACACTAAAGCGTGCCTGGACCTTGGATGGCATGGAATTACGCGGCTTTTAGTATTTCAAGGCGCAATGTTCCAGACGAAAGGGTCGACCCGTTCAAATCATGCATCTCGCCCATTATCCTCGATATTCACCGCACATGGGCGAGATGTATGATTTGAACGGGCTGGCCATCCGGCCGGATCCGAGTTTTTCCGGAGCATTATCGAGTGATGAACCGCAATTTATTACTCTGGCATAGGATATGGGAAAGCCCCTACATCACTTTTTTCTTCCGGTAGCGGAAGGTGTGGTGATTCATGTGAAGGAGTCTGGCTGCCTGGCTTTCATTGCCGCCTGCCATCTTCAGGGCCTCCTCGATATAGAGTCTCTCAAATCCCTTTTGGATTTCCTCAAAATCTATTCCTTCATTCGGGATAACGGGGTGTCCGGTTGGTGGAGCAGTCTTCCCGTGCACCCCTGAACCCTTGTCAGGGGAGGTCTCGGCAAGGCCCATGTCCTTGAGTGTCAAAGCCGGTCCCTTCCCGATGAGTACACCTCGCTCGATCAGGTTCTTCAGTTCCCTGACGTTTCCCGTCCACCGGTGCCCCTTGAGGGCCTCCTGGGCTTCAGGGGAGATGAATGAAAACTCCTTGCCGAATTTCCTGCTGAAACTAACGAGGAAGGTGTTTGCCAGGGGGATAATATCCTGTGTTCTCTCGTTCAAGGAAGGGACGTTCACGGTTATGACCCCCAGCCTGAAGAACAGATCCCTCCTGAACAGGCCATGGTCCATCATAGTGTTCAGATCCTTGTTCGTTGCCGAGACGACCCGGGTACAAAGCGTACGTTTCTGCGTGGAGCCCACCCGGTAGAATTCCGAGTTTTCCAGGAAGCGCAGCAGCTTTGCCTGGGCCTCCTGGCTCAAATCACCCACCTCGTCGAGAAAAAGGGTTCCCCCGGCGGCGTCCTCGATAAGTCCTCTCTTTCCGGCAGAGCCGGCGCCGCTGAAGGCACCCTTTTCATACCCGAAGAGCTCGCTCTCAATGAGGTCTTTGGGGATGGCCGCGCAATTGACGGTAACAAAGGGCCCCTTGAAGTTGGGGCTTCGGTAGTGGATGGCACTGGCTATGAGCTCCTTGCCGGTACCGGTCTCGCCGAGGATGAGGATGGGTGTATCAGGGCTTTTTGCCACCATGGTGATGAGCTCCATGACATCCCTGATCTCTTCACTCTCGGCAATGAAGAGGGGATGGCTGTCCTCAAGGTATTTTTCCTGGAGGAGCTTCACCTCCTTCCTGAGGCGTATGGATTCCAGGGCATTGCGGATTGTCATTTCCAGGCCATCCATGATGATGGGCTTCACGATATAATCATAGGCCCCGAGCTTCATGGCCGATATGACGGTATTGATGTCCTCGTAGGCGGTGATCATGATGACCGGGATCTCGGGCTGCATCTCCTTGATCCTGCGAAGAGCCTCTATGCCGCTCATTCCCGGCAGACCGATATCGAGCAGTATCAGATCAGGGGGGCCTGCCTTTATGATATCAAGGGCGTCTTCGGCCGTGGCAAAGGCCCTGATATCGTAGAGTGTATCCAGTGCTATGGCAATACCCTCCCGGATGGATTCTTCGTCATCAATGAGCCCGATGGAAAACCTCATGGTGTCCCCTTGCCCTTTTTTTGTATGGGTATGCGTATAATGAACTCCGCTCCACCCAGTTTGCTTGCAGAAACGCTCAGACTACCGCCATGGTCCTGGATGATCCGGCGCGAGAGGCTCAATCCGATGCCGGTGGAGCCGCTCTTGGTCGTATAGAACGGATCAAAAATCCTTTCTCTGATGGTTGAAGGGATACCGGGCCCGCTATCTGCGAAGGCAATCGCGATGGTGTCTCTGCTGAACGAGGTTCTGATCGCGATCTTTTTACCGTGGCCCATATCCTTCATGGCCTGTACCGCGTTCATGATGAGGTTCAATATAACCTGCTCGAGGAGCTGCGGATCCGCATGGCAGGGAGGAATATCCCCCATGAGCCTCGTTTCCACCTTGATATTGGCTTTTCTCAGCATTGCGGAGCTGAGCCCCAGGGCTTCTTCAATGGGATCTCGGATGTCCATACGCACACGTTTCGGCTCGGAGGGCCTGGAAAAATCCATAACCCGCTTGATGACCGATTCGATCTTGGATGAGGCTGATGATATCTTGGCAAGGACATCTTTCATGGTATCGAGCTCGCCGCGTTCATAGAGCTTTTCAAGGGCATTCAGGTAGATATTGATCCCAGAGAGGGGGTTGCGTATCTCATGGGCAATCCCTGCGGCAACACGGCCGAGTGAGGCCATCCGGTCCTGAATATGCAACAGGTGCTCCATTTCCCTGGTCTTGGTTACATCGATCATGTTGAACAATACAGCCTTCATTCCCTGATATTCTATGGGTGTAACCCTGAAATGGATCCACCGCATATCATGGGTGTCGTTGATATCCCCAGAGGGATAGTGGCGGAACTCCATGCCCGTCTGCTGCACCTGTCCGGACAGGGCGGCCTGATAAAGCTGACGGAGACCCTGAATGTCATCGGGGTGGGTCTGGTCATAGAGTGAGGGGAAATAGGTCTCGGGAAGGCTACCGAAGATCTTCTGCTGCTCGGTATTGCGATACACGACCTTTTCGTCGTGGACAATGGCAATACCGGTCGGGAAATTCTCTATGAGATCCCTGAAACCCTGCTCGCCCTTCTTCAGTGCCTGCTCCGCCAGCTTCACCTCCGTGACATCGTATCCCAGGGAAATGACCGTACCGGTGGGCAGCATGAAGTGAGCCCACAGCTGGATGCGCCTGGACCCATTCTTTGTGGCCACCTCATATTCCCGGAATATGCCATCGAAGCGGCGGATATCGCTGACAACCCGGGCCCTTACCTCGGATGTTGGATAGAAAAGAGAGAGCGGATCAGGGCTGGTGGCAATATCATGCTCTGTCCATCCGAGCTTGTTCTCGCACTCCTTGTTCCAGAGCACCCGGGGACCTTCAGACCTGAAGGATGCGATCATGACAGGGGCGTTTTCATACAGGGTCCTGAAGCGAACCTCGTTTTCCCTCAAGGAACGTACCGTCTCCTCCAGGGATGCATTCTGTCTCTCAAGCTCCCGGATTCTGCTCTTCAGCTCCCGGTTTGTCAGCTTTTCTGCCATGTTAGAGGCCTCGCAAGCCTATTTATACGATTATTTTAACACAATATAATATGAGCCGCTTGCTAAAGCCATGGTGAATCATTCAAAAACTTTTCACCAGCGAACTTCGAATAACTGCGAAATCTGATGAGAATTTTTTCGAAGACTTGCCATCCGCTTGGAGCGCAAGAAAAACACGAATTGTCTATCCAATTGATAATAGATAATTAGTTGATCATTTGGTGTCTTGGCATGAACGATGCTAATTATCCAGGCAGCACAATACCCAGGCATCATCCGGGAAGTTACAAATGAAAAAAGGGGTTATTCCCAAGAGGCATGCTGGAAAGGAGTTTAACATGAAGATCATGATGTATTACGACGGCACTGAACATACAAAGGAAGCACTGCCCGTGGTGATGGTGCGAGCAAAGGCCTTTCAGGCACAGGTGGATGTGGTGTCTTCCCTCCCAAAAGGTGACGAAGCGCAGCTCGCTGAAATTGAAAAGAGAGAAGATGAACTCGCCTACATAAAGACCTTATTGGAAAAACAGGACATCCCATGTGAAACCCATCTCCTGATAAGGGGCAATGACGCAGGTGAAGACATTGTCCGGTTTGCCAAGGGTCACAAGGTTGATGAGATCATCATAGGGACCAGTAAAAAGTCATTGTTTGAGAAGTTTTTCACAGGCTGGATGGCACAGCGCGTGATCAGCAATACCAAGTGCCCGGTGGTGTTGGCTTGAAGAAAGAATAACTCTCCCCCTCAAATACTGCTCAAGGGGCTTATCAGAATTGGGATCTTACATGCCTGAGCATCCCTTTCCCGATACAGCCCCTTACGCAGTATTTGAGCATCGGCCCATAATCAGTATCTGGACTGGATTTCTTAAAAGGGAGCATATCGATCCAAATGCAAACTGATGTATACCTCGACTTGAATTCGAGGGGTTTTGCGGCTGCGTCAAATAACTTCACCTGGTGCAGCCGCTAAATGACAAAGATCGGGGAAAATATCCAACCTGTTACTTGTACCCCTTGGGGGACATCGTAGGTACTTCCTGTCGCCTGAAGGTGAGGGGTTTCAACCATCCCCGATAGAGACTCTAGCGAGAATGACATCCCTGCAGAAGCCTCGAATCCAGTCTTTTCAAAATCTTTTAACACCGCTGGAGCTTACCCCCGTACAAGAGGGGACCAATGTGGCGCCATATTCGAGCTTTGCAATGGACTCAACCGCAGTTTCTTTTCTATCGATCCTTGAATTTCGGTTCTCGCTTCTGAATGAAGGCCTCAGCACCCTCTTTCTTATCCTCGCTGGCATAACATATCCCAAAGAGTTCACGTTCGAGCTTCATGCCTGTGTGTAGGTCCATTG
Organism: uncultured Bacteriovoracaceae bacterium; assembly: GCA_964600235.1. GTDB lineage: Bacteria > Desulfobacterota > Desulfomonilia > UBA1062 > UBA1062 > MWEI01. Next base: position 240,761 of record CAZRIV010000003.1, read on the forward strand.
CGGAGCCTTCCATTACAGCGCGTATAGCCGCCTGGGCTGCAATCCTGCTTTTTGCGGCAATAGCACCTGCAAGTTTCATGGCCTCATCCACCACGGTTCCTTTGGCAACGGCCCTGTTCACAAGTCCGTATTGCTCTGCTTGCCTGCCATTGAGAAAATTGCCCGACAAGATGAGCTCCAGCGCCCTGCCTTTACCAATGAGCCGAGAGGCCCTCTGTGTCCCGCCATACCCCGGGATGATGCCGAGCTTTATTTCAGGCAGGCCGACATTTGCGCTTTCATCCGCAATACGGATGTGACAGGCCAGGGCCATCTCCATGCCTCCACCAAGACAGAATCCATTGATGGCTGCGATGATGGGTTTGTCCGCATGCATGATCAGATTGGTGAGTTCCTGGCCCTTTATGAGAGAATCAGCACCCTCCTGGGCGGTTCGGTAATCGTTGAGTTCGCTGATATCTGCGCCGGCTATGAAGGCTTTCCCTGCACCCGTGAAAACGATCACCCTAACTGACGGATCGGCGAGTGCCTTGGAAAGTGTATCGCGTATGTCATCAAGAACCGACCAGCTCAAGGCATTCATGGGGGGGTTGTTGATCTCCATCAGGGCTACACCCGCATCATTGACTGAGTAATAACACCGTGTACCTTCATTGACTTTGTCCATACCTGCACCTCCTGAATGGTCGCTAATTACCCAATATCTACATCTCTTTCCCGGCCGATACAACGGTTGGAAGACTTTCTCCAGGCGCAGACGAGAGCAGGAACAATCATTTGTAATGAAATTGACACTTCAGTCAAAGATAGTTATACTATTACCTCGGAAAATGAAGGACATGGGCGCCGGCTCAGAGGAGGAAAATCATGAGCAATATCATCAACAGGGATACCATCGGGGATATGGCCAGAAGGGCGGCAACGAAATATGGCGACAAGACGGCAATTATATTCCGTGATACAAAGCTCTCCTTTTACGATCTCGAACGGGAGTCGCGCCGCTTTGCCAACCTCATGACCAAGTACGGGGTGAAAAAAGGCGACAGGGTAGCGGTCTATGCATACAACTCCCATTATTACCCCATGAGCATGATCGGGCTGGCCAAGATCGGTGCGATCCAGGTCCCCATCAACTATATGCTGAATGCAGAAGAGATTTCCTATATCATCAACCACTCGGGGTCAAAGGTCTTTATCGTCGAGGATACCCTCTACCCGATCATTGCCCAGTCCCAGACCAAATTCGACAATGTGGAAAAGTGGGGATTCATTCCCTTGGGCGACTCCATGGTGCCGGACAACTTCTTCAACCTGATAACGGAAATGGAGGCCATGCCCTATGATGAGCCCCAGGTGGAGGTCAGTGCGGAAGATGTGGTTCAGATCCCCTATACCAGCGGAACGGAATCGAAACCCAAAGGCGCAATGCTCTCGCACCGAGCGCTCATGTCGCAGTATCACAGCTGTATCTTCGACGGCCAGTATGACACCTACGACGTAAGCCTCCATGCCCTGCCCCTGTTCCACTGCGCACAACTCCACTGCTTCCTCATGCCGTATCTTTATGTGGGAGCCACCAATGTGATCATGCATAAGGCCGATGCACTGGAAATGATCCGGCTCATCGAAAAATATCAGATCACCCACATGTTTGCCCCACCCACCGTCTGGATCGGAATCCTGAATCACCCGGAATTCAAGAACTACAACCACAGCAGCCTGAAAAAGGCGGCCTACGGTGCCAGCATCATGCCCGTTGAGATCATCAAGCAACTCTCGGTAACCTTCCGCGGGCTGAAACTCTGGAACTACTACGGCCAGACTGAGATGGGTCCTGTTGCCACCATATTGAAGCCCGAAGACCAGCTTTTGAAGCCGGGGTCAGCCGGGAAGCCGGTCCTGAATGTGGAAACAAGGCTGATGGACGATGACGGGAAGTTCGTCCCTGTGGGTACGGTCGGTGAGATCGTCCACCGGTCGGGCCATGTCATGACCGGGTATCTCAACGATGCAGAAAAGACTGAGGATGCCTTTTCCTTTGGCTGGTTCCACAGCGGAGACCTTGGCAAATTCGATGAAGACGGGTATCTCTATGTGGTGGACCGCAAGAAGGACATGATCAAGACCGGAGGCGAAAATGTCGCTTCCCGGGAAGTCGAGGAGGTCCTGTACCAGTATCCGGGTGTTGAGGAGGTAGCTGTCATCGGATTGCCCGACCCCAAATGGATCGAGATCGTGGCGGCTGTGGTCGTACCGAAAAAATCCGCATCCATAACGGAAAAGGAACTGATCTCCTACTGCAAAGAACACCTGGCAGGCTTCAAATGCCCCAAAAAGATCCTCATAGCGGACAAGCTCCCGAAAAATCCTTCGGGCAAGATCCTGAAGCGGGAACTGAAGGAGCAGCTAGGGAAGTAGTTGCCTTGAAATATAGAGACCCTGGCATCAATTCAGAAGAGCGATTAAGCCAGCTGAGAAAAACCTTACCCGAGCAAATGATGGTTCCAGCTGGGACAGGCAGATTGCCTGTCCCAGCTGGAACCATCATTTGCTCGGGCCAAATTTTTTGGTGCCGTTCAATTATGGGTATGGAGCTACGCGGGGGTCTCATGTATTAATTGCCCAGGGTTGCTTCCTCCAAACAATACCATCCCTGCTGCATGTACGCCTGTTGGATTGTTCAGGGAACGTCTTGTTCCGGCATGGTGCACGGATCGCTGTCCCCGGACATATTTGAGTTGAGTGGATTTTTGGCTTACTCAAGATTCTGCAATCGGATATATCCGCTCACACCCCGCCCTCTTCAGGATTGTCCAGAAATGAAGTTTTTATCCCAGATGATGTATTTGAATGTGTCAATACACACCCGATACACGCCAAGAGTCCATTAAACGGATACCTCATGGTGAACTGAATTGTTTTTATAGGGTCATTAAAACCAGTGATCTCGCAGGCGCTGAGGACTGCTGAATATATAGGTTATTCCATGTCGCGAGATCACTGGTTTCAATGGATCAAGTTTTAGCAACCCTTCAAACGCAAAATCCGGGTTTATAATTGGATCAGTTTTTGTGTTTTGCACAAACAAAAACCAAGGGCACCCCTTTACGATAGCAGAAATTGCCTTAAACTATTTGACAGAAAGACCTTGATTCGTTACTGTCTTATCGTAATACAATAAGTTTGATAGCGCATGATGGATCCACCTGAATTGGTCATTTTTTAGCAGAGCTGGCCGTCCAAGGGTGGTCCTGATACTTTTAGGGGGAGATTCTCATGAAAGATGTTTTCGTTGTCAGCGCCGTAAGGACAGCAGTGGGTAGGCAGAGGGGTTACTTCCGCGAATATCTGGCGCCGGAGCTTCTGGCTTGCGTCCTGGATGAGGCTGTTGACCGCATCAGGCTCGATGCGGCAGAGGTCGATGATGTCATCACCGGATGCGTCTACCAGATCGGCGAACAGGGCTTTAACCTGGCCCGCATGGGTGTTCTGGCATCCAAGCTGCCCGATACCCTGGGTGGTATAACCGTGAACCGCCAGTGCGGCAGCAGCCTGTCGGCCATCCAGATAGCCGCCTCCATGATCGCATCGGGTACCCACGATGTGGTTATCGCCAGCGGTTGCGAGATCATGTCCAAGTACGGCATTGCCTCTGATATGAATTGCACCATGGCCAACGGGCAAAACGCAGGGCACCCCTTCGGGGCCTTTTATCTGAATAAATACGGCATCCCCAGCCAGATGGAAGCAGCCCAGGCCATTGCAAACAAGTGGAACATCTCTAGGGAAGAGTGCCAGGATTTTGCGGTTGCAAGCCACAGAAAGGCACATGAGGCAACGATTGAGGGCCGCTTTAAGAATCAGATCATGCCAGTTGCCGGGCTTGACAAGGAAGGCAACAGGATAGAATGCACCGCTGATGAGCCCATACGGCCAGAAACCACCCGTGAAGCCCTGGACAGCCTCAAGGTGCTCCCCGGAACCGACTGGATGACGGCCGGGCTATCCAGCACGGTCACTGACGGCGCTTCGGCCATGGTGCTCATGAGCGAAGAGAAGGTAATCCGACTGGGCCTTTCACCCATCGCAAGGGTTGCGGCCAGTGCCGTCGTAGGATCAGACCCCAAGCTCATGCTGACCGGTCCCATTACCGTGACCCCCAAGGTGCTTGCCAAGGCAGGTCTTACCATGAACGACATGGACATTTTCGAGGTTAACGAGGCATTTGCGCCAATACCGCTAGCATGGGCGAAAGAGCTCAAGGCCGACATGGATAAACTCAATGTCAATGGAGGGGCCATGGCCCTGGGGCATCCGGTGGGAAACAGCGGCTGTCGGCTGAGTGTGACAGCAATCCATGAGCTTATCAGGCGCAAAGGAAAGTATGCCCTCGTGACACTCTGTACCGGAGGAGGCCAGGCCCCTGCCACCATCTTCGAGCGCGTATGAAAAGACCATTGCTCCGCTGATGAATTGCCTTCAATGACCATACGCGCATGTGGCCCGATCAGAAGATGCATATCGCCTGAGATGGGTATGGAGAATCCCTGCCAGGCGATATCCTTGTTCTTTACGGGAGGACATTTCGTGTCTGTTTGCCCCCTACCCTTATTTGCCCGGTAATCTATCCCCTGTTTCCAAATTGTGTATTACCCTCCGTCATAGTATATGGAGCGTGTTTATAATCAGGAACTTTTTATCATGGTCGTTGTCTAATGCAAAAAGAGCAGACGCTGTCCTCGGCACAGGAGGATGAAAAACTGATACGGGCATTCATGGCAGGGGATGCTTCTGCCTTCGATGCCCTGGTAATCAGGTACAAAGATATGGTTTATACCATGTGCTATTATCTCCTCGGCGATGTCCATGAGGCATCCGACTATTCGCAGGAGACCTTTTTGAAGGTCTACCGGTCCCTGAATACCTTCAGGTTCGAGTCGAGTTTTTCCACCTGGCTCTACCGGATTACTCTCAATACCTGCAGGAACAGGCTGAAGTCAGTATCGTATCGACTCAGGAAAAAGTCTGTTTCCCTTGACTACGCGGACGAATCCGGCAACCCGATAGTTCAGATTGCTGATGAATCCAACCCGGTAAACGGCGAACTTGAAAAGAGAGAGCTGAGGATGCATGTGAGACGGGCAATAAGTCGCTTGTCCGTGGACCATAAGACCGTTATCGTTTTATGCGATATCAAGGGGCTCTCATATGAAGAGATCGGCAAGATAACTGGGCTGGACATGGGCACGGTAAAATCCAGAATTTCACGTGCGCGCAGTGAGCTGAAGGCAAAGCTCAAGGGGTATCTCTAAGATGGATTGCATACAGGCCAGAGGCCTCTTATCCCTTTACATGGATGACGCCCTTGACAAGGGCACAAGGAAATCCTTGCAGGAGCACCTTCAGGCGTGCGTATCCTGCAGGACCGAGTTCGACTCGTTGCAGTCACTCATGAAGAATGTAGAATCCTTCGGAATGCTGAAGGCCCCTGAAGATTTCCTGGAAAAGCTCCACGTGCGCACTATGGGTGAAGAAAAGGAATCCGGGCTGAAAAAAATCCTTCATCTCCTTTTCTTCCCCTTGCATATAAAGATCCCTGTCCAGGTCGTCAGTCTCGCTTCGGTTGCCATTATCCTGTTTTCACTGTTTCATGCAGTGGAGCCGCAGCTGCGGATACCCTCTCCGGAAAGTGTATCTCCCGAATCTCAGCAGGCTCAGGGACAGATTCCTCCACAAGAATCCCGCCTGGAAGAAAAAGCGCAAAAACCAGCACCGTTGCTTGAACCGGGATCAGACAGTCCGCTTCCCTTTAAGACGGAAAGGACACCTGCACATGGCAGCCCAGTTGAATCATATAAAAAGGAGCAAACACCTGCCCAGGCAAAGATCGATCAGGTCGTTGAGGACGCCTCGGGTCAGCCGATAGAGGTAGTCATTGCCCTGAGATCCAAGGGGAAACCCCGGGCGAAAGGACTATCCGGAGAAAATGTTCAGGACCCTGACGATGTTGTATCAAAGGCCAGGGATTCCGTCGGCACCATGATCGCCCCTGCCCCCCGGATTGCCGGTGAGGCTGAGGAAAAAGAACTGCAAGGCACGGATAAGAAGGCAATGAAATCATTCAGCACCCGGGATAAGGAACCCCTGGAGACCCCGGCACGAACGGCCGCCCCAGAAAGCCCTGTGATTAAGACCATGAAGGATATCGTCGAATCAGTACAGGGATCAGTCATCCATGTTGATTATGATGAACAATCACAGAGACCTCGCGTCATAACCGTCCGAATTCCCGATGGAGCACTCAATGAATTTTTTCTGCGGCTCAAGGAGATCGCCGATCTGAAGATGCCTTCCCCATCAACCGTGCATCCGGGACGAAAAGGCCATCTGGTAAGAATTCATGTCGAATCGAAAGAGACCTCAAAGAATTAATCCCACCCGCCTGGCCGCAATGTTAACCCGGATTCACAGTCGAACCTGATCAGAGAGGATCCTTGCATCCCGCGTAAAAAGATAACAATAGCGGAGAAGGTCTTAATAGTCAGCCTGTTCATATCAAGTTCAAGCCGGATTTTGTGTTTGAAGGGGTGTAAAAACTTGTTTCCATTCACTGCAAATTATCTGTTTATTGCACGCCTGAAAGTGTATCGGGTACGTATGGACACATTCACCTGCAACATCCTGGTTTAACCCTTTGGGAACTTTTTATTTCCCCTGTTGTCTAACCCCTTCAAACGCACCAACAGACCAGGAGGTTAGCATGATATCAGTCAGGAAAGAGATCGCAGTAATTCTTGTGGCTGTTTTCCTCACCGGCTATCCCTTTGCGGCATATGCCCAGGAAGACCATGAAAAATCAGGATCCCCCTATTTCTTGATCCAGAGCGATGAACCGGAAGTGGACCGGCTCCCATTGAAAAGCACCTCGGCAGATGTCAGCATTTCTGGGATTATTGCCGATGTCAGGGTGACCCAGGTTTATGTGAATGATGGAAAACGTCCTCTTGAAGCCATCTACATTTTCCCTGCCTCTTCAAGGGCTGCCGTGTATGGGATGAAGATGACCATAGGTGAGCGCACCATCGTTGCCCGGATAAAAAAGAGAGATGAGGCCAGGCAGGCCTATGAGCAGGCGAAACAAGACGGGAAAAGCGCATCACTCCTGGAACAGCAGCGACCGAATGTATTCCAGATGAATGTCGCCAATATCCTGCCCAGGGACAAAGTCGTTGTTGAATTGAAATACACAGAGCTGCTGATCCCTGCGGACAAGGAGTATGAATTCGTCTATCCTGCCGTCGTCGGCCCCCGCTACGTCTCCCCCCGGCAGGAAACCCGGAATCCTTCAGAAAGCTGGACGGCAAATCCCTACCTCCACCAGGGAAAGCTCCCCACCTACCGTTTCGATATTGCTCTCAGAATATCTACGGGGCTCGCCATCCAGGATATAACCTGTCAATCCCATCAGGTCGACATCAGGTACCAGCGCCCTACTCAGGCATCGCTGCACCTTAAAAAGTCTGAGGCAACAGGCGGGAACCGTGATTTCATCTGCAAATACCGTCTCAGCGGCGAAAAGATAGATTCCGGAATCCTCCTGAGCCAGGGAGCCAAAGAAAACTTCTTCCTCCTCATGGTACAGCCCCCGAACAGGATCAAGGAGCATGAGATGCCTCCTCGGGAATATGTATTCATAGTCGATGTGTCCGGGTCCATGCACGGGTTCCCACTGGATATCTCGAAAAAGCTCCTGCGTGATCTGGTTGGGAACCTGAGGCCCACAGACAGGTTTAATGTACTCCTCTTTTCAGGGTCTTCGCGGCTCATGTCCGAACAATCCATCCCCGCGAGCCCGAAGAACATCAAGCGAGCCATAGCAACCATCGATAACCAGCAGGGCGGAGGAGGGACTGAACTGCTGAGCGCACTGAAAAAGGCACTATCTCTGCCTGCAACGAAAGGGTTTTCCCGTACATTCATCATCGCTACGGACGGTTATGTGTCCGTAGAACCGGAGGCCTTCGACCTCATCAGGAGTAACCTGGGCAGGGCGAACATGTTTTCCTTCGGCATCGGGACGAGCGTCAACCGCCATCTCATCGAGGGCCTGGCCCATATGGGCATGGGGGAGCCCTTTGTCATTACCTCTCCTGAGGGTGCTCCGGAAACGGCGGAAAGATTCAGGCGCCTGATCTCTTCCCCGGCCCTGACAGATATCAAGATCGATTATGGCAAATTCGATGTTTATGATACCGAGCCGGTGAGTGTCCCGGATCTTTTCTCAGACAGACCCATCATTGTATTCGGCAAATGGCGCGGTAAGGCGGATGGCAGGATCGAGGTGAAAGGGGCCAGAGGTGGATCCGGATATGTCAAGGCAATGAATGTGAACTATGCCGCCATCGATACCTCAAGCCCTGCCTTGTCCTATTTGTGGGCCAGGCAACGCATAGCCCGGCTGTCGGATTATAACCAGCTCATCCGGGGTGAGGTTCGGATAAAGGAGGTGACTGACCTGGGCCTGAGCTACAGCTTGTTGACTGCCTATACCTCCTTTGTAGCCATAGACTCACAAAAGCGCCTGATCAACGGAAAGTCCACAACGGTCAACCAGCCCCTGCCTTTGCCCCAAGGGGTATCGGATCTGGCTGTCGGCGGGGTATCTGTGAGCAGCAGATCATTCTCTCCTGCCCTAAGTTCAGCCCCCATGGAAACGGAGGTAAAAGACGAAGGTGTACAGATCGATATTAAATCCCGGGCATTGGTGAAAAGAGATTTTTACATCAGCATCGTCAAGGTTTCGACCCCCGAGGGCCTGGATGCATCCGCCATAAAAAAGATTCTGGAAAAACGTTTGCAGGACATCAAGTCCTGCATGTCGGGTGAAATGAGTACCAGGGGCAAGATTACGCTCACCTTTGAAATCGATGGGCAGGGAAGGATACTTGAGGTTAAAAAAACAAGGTCGCAACCGGATATGGGGAAGTGCTTTTATGAAATCTTCAAACAAGTACAGTTCCCTCATTCAGGAGGAAGCAACCAGTTGATCACCTGCATATTCCTGGTAAGGTGAGCGGCACTCGAAACCAACGTACATGCGTGGGGGGGGGCTTTGTCTGGATGTCCCCTCCCGCATGGACGATTCATATTTTTTCAGACCTCTGCATAACTGAGGAGGGCATTGCGGTCAGTGTAAAAGACTTGCCCGGTCATGTCATTTCAGTGTTTCTCAGCCATGCGTATGGAATTTTGCAGAAGTCCTTTCAGGTTTGCATGCAGGGCAATCGTTCATTTTTATCAGGAAAAAAACAGTCACACACTGGTCTTGCACGCTGAGGAACCGCGTCGGGGGAGACACCGTCCTGAAAGCCACCCGCTCCCTCATACCCGTAAGGCATTGATAATCGCGGTTGTAAAAGCCACAAGGTCCTGAGGGGTTCGAGAGGTGATGAGATGTTCCGAAACGACAACCTCCTTATCAACCCATGTGGCACCTGCATTTACAAGGTCATCCCGTATGGAGAAAAACGAGGTTACGGTCTTGTCGCGCAGCACGCATGCGCTGGCCATAAGCCAGGGTCCATGACAGATGGCGGCAATCACCTTGCCTTGGGTATCCATCTCCCGTACGAAGTCGATGGTTTCCTTGCACCGCCTCATCATATCAGGGGCAAATCCGCCAGGGATAACTACCGCAACATAATCAGACGGCTTCACCTGTTTTGATGCAAGATCGCTGGTCACCGGGTATCCGTGCTTGCTTAAATACTCCTGACCTTTTTCCGTGCCTACCAGATCCACCTGGAACCTTGCCTCTTTCAGCCTCAGGAATGGATAATGCAGTTCCAGGTCCTCATAGAGATTTTCTACGAGCAGTGCGATTTTCTTCATACCGTCCTCCAGGAGATACACCTTATGAGATGGATGAATAAGACCCTGTCACAGAAAGTCAACACGGTAGATACTTCTCAATCGCCACATACCTGTAGCCTCCCTAAGAATAATGATAAGAACCGGTCTGACTTTGGAGCCCTGGGGAATCCCCTTTTTAAGGGTGTCGAGACATAAATAATGGTTCTTATCTGCGAATATTCTCAATCATGTTATTTTAGCACAGGGATTCAATATGCTATAAGGTATGCATGAAGAGAAGAGGTGGGTCTGTGATCATACAGGGGGGCTGTTTTTAAGTTAGGAGTATAGCGATGAGAATCCTCATAGTTGACGATGACTTCAGCAGCCGGCTGATCCTTCAGGAAATGCTCAGCCCCTACGGCGAGTGTGATGTTGCAGTAAACGGCACCCAGGCCGTTGAGGCCTTCATGCTGGCCTGGCATGAAGACCGCCGTTATGACCTCATTTGCCTGGATATCATGATGCCCGATGTGGATGGCCAGGTAGTGCTCAAGGGGATACGATCCATGGAGGAATCCGAGGGGGTTCTCCTCGGGGACGGTGTAAAGATCATCATGACCTCGGCTCTGAGCGATAAACAGAATGTATTAACAGCCTTCAATGAACTCTGTGACGCCTACCTTGTAAAACCTATTAATAAAAGAAAGCTGATAGGTCACCTCAAGGAACTCAATTTAATAGCATGAGGCCAGGTGAACAAGCTTCAATAATGGCAGATGGCGTCACCTTGAAAAAACCTCACCCGGGAATATCATTCCGGCATAAGTGATTGAAAAAATCCTGTCTCCGCAAGGGACTTACCCGAGTTGAGAGGGGATGAGATAATATGTGCATGTGGAGGAAGAGACGATAGCGCCTTGCGCATCCGTGACAGCCATATCAAGGATCCATTCACCCCTGCCTTTTTCCTCTATGGGTTTCATCTTTTCTTGCGCTTCATCTTTATTCAGAGAAAGCACACAGGAGATGTCCGTGGTGGCCGGCTTGAGAAACCGGATATTCATCCCCTTGTTGATGGGCAGGAATTTATCTATGCCGTATGTTGCCAGGAAAAGGGCTGCCCCGGCGACCTCCATGAGCATGAAGTGTGTCCCGGCATAGACGATCCCCACATGGTTCATATGGTTTACCGCAGGCACGGAAAGCTTGACATGCCCTTCTTCAAAGATATCCACCGCAAGCCCGCTCATCTTCACCCATGGGATTGTATCGGTAATGGCAGTTCTCAGTGTTTCCAGGTCCATATCTCCCCCGAGTTATCCAGCTTTTTACGTTCAAAGAAGCAATCCGACCAAGTCCCAATACCCGTTCACGGCCATAATTACACAAAAAACATGAAGTGAATCTCCTTGAACCGGTAGATAGACCGCCTTTGTAATCATGGATTCAGTTCTTATTCACCTCGATTACATAACCTGACGGAATCTCGAAGGTTCCAGGGGAAAGTGTATCCGTAAGTATGGATTTTACTTCCGTGGTGCTCGAGAAAAACGGTGCATTCACGTCGGGTTTCACTTCCTGGGCCACCTTTTGACCGATGACACTTGAGACGATTCCTCCCCAGCCTCCGGAAAGGTCCACGGGCCCGGGTGAGTCAGCAGCATCTTTATTTGCAGAAACAGCAAGCTGGGAGTCATCAACCTTCCAGTTCACGACTGTCCTGATGGGATACCCCTTGATCTTGGATATTTCTTTCTTGAACACCTTGAATTCTTTTTCCATGTCTTTGTCAGAGGCCCCTGTGGCCATGGCAAATATGCCCACGCCGTACTGCTTCATCTCCTCGGGCGAAAGATTCATGCCTGCCTTCTTCGAATACGCCTTGGCAAAGGCGGCTTCATCTGCCAGCAGCTTTCTGATGGCGGTGGTCTCGTGGGTTGTCCAGAAATCTGTTTCCATGGTGTTCTTTGTCTTGGCCTTTGTCTCCATATCCTCCATATCCAGAATCCAGATCATAAGATATTCCTCGCAGAGAAAACCGTTGATGGTCTGTGAAGCCCCGGTCTTCTTAACCGTGAACTGGCTTTTCAAAACCCTCACCCGGGGTTTCTCGTCCTTTGAGCCCTCTTTTTTGCCGGAGATATCCTCAGGTTTGAACAGGGCTATGGGGGTTTCCGTGCAGACCTTTTTCTTCGTATCGAGCACCCACACGACACCCTTGTCTACCCGGGTGATGGTGACAAGATCACTTCCGCCTGCGGCCCAGGAAAGAACGGCGCCGGTAAACTTGATGGATGACGACTCGGACTGCTTATGGCCCTGTATCCGGGATATGGTTGAACCATCATAGGCCCCATTTCCTTTAAACCCGCCGAACTTCACGAATGTCTCAACCGTTGCATCCGCCAGGACGGGAGTTGCCCAAAGGAACATGCCTGATGCCAGAACCCAGGATATGGTCTTTTTCATAGGAAGCCTCTCAGGATCGTTGTTTGTTCCATCATATTTCGGATACAGGGAAAAAGGAAGGTAAAAGACTCTTGGGACAACAAGGGGGATGATTCCCTGAGAAGAAACCTAATTCTTTATGGCCGGGGTTATCTCTGCATCACGGCCCAACCCCTCCAGCACTTCTCTGTCCCGGTTATACGGGTCTCTCTTGAAATAGATAACGCCATCGTCATCCACCTCCACTGTCCAGTAGAGCAGGAGTATGGTGACGGGACCGGGCAGGAATACCGTCCGGGTCCTTTCGGATCTGACGGCCTTCATGAAGCCCGCCTGATTCCATCTGTCAGGGTCTCCCAAAAGCAACTCGGCAAGTTCAAAGGGCTTTTCTATACGGATACACCCCGAACTGAACGTCCTTTCTTCTTGTGCGAATAATTCCTTGTGCGGGGTATCGTGGAGATAGACAAAATACTTGTTGGGGAACATGATCTTGATGCGGCCCAGGGCGTTGTTTTTCCCGGGGTCTTGCCTGAGCGTGAACGGGAAGTGCTGCCTGGGATACAACGACCAGTTGATGCTCAAGGGGTTCACGGGCCTTCCCTTACCGTCCAGGACGGTAATATTTTTTTTCTTGAGATAGCGCCGGTCTTTCCTGATTTCAGGGAGGATGTCCTTTTCGAAGATGGTCGGTGGTACAACCCAGGTAGGGTTGATTTCAACATGTGTGATCCTGGATTTGAATACCGGTGTATCTCTATAGGGCCGCCCGACCTGGGCCTTGCATGACCATACGATCTGGTTGTTCTTCTGGAAAAACACGCGGAATCCGGCAATGTCCACCAGGACGAAGGTGTCGTCGAGGTTGCGCAGCACCCACCTGGCCCGCTCGAGGTTCACCCTGATCTGGTCTATGCGTTCCTCCGCCGGGACGTTCAATGCATCCAGCACATTCCTTCCCACCACCCCGTCTTCCTTCAGTCCATGCCTTCGCTGAAAGCGTATGACCGCCTGTTCCAGGCTTTCATCAAAGACCATGGGGTCTGTGGAGTCCAGCAGGGCATCTGTCATGGCCAGCCGCTTTCGCAATGCCGGAATCCTCTGGTCCATCATGCCTTTTCTCAATGTCGTGCCGGGCGGCAGGGCTTCCCATCCGCCTTTTTCCCTTAATGCTCGATACTCGGCCAAAGCCGACTTCAGTCGGGCGTAATAGGGGTGGCTTATCTTCCATGAGTTGATGGTTTGTACGAAAGAGGGCGTTTCGATGGCGCTTTCGATGAAATCGACGGGGTCCGTGTCGTCGATCTTCCTGTCCAGGTTCCACTGGGGATGAGAGGTGACGGGATCTTCCTTTCCGCAGGTGGTATGGTTGGCGAGACGGATAAGGGCATCGGTAAGGAGGATGTCAAGGGACGCCGTGCGTAACGGGCTGGGAGATATCCCGCTAAGGATCTCTTTCTGCAGTCTTCGTATCTCGTGGAGGTAATAATCATTGGGATTCAAGCCCTCTTCATATGTCCCTTGAATCGCCTCCATGAGTTCTTCGACATACTCGGAATTCACCCATATCGGATGGAAATCACGTCGTTTGTACAGTTCCGGCAGAACCTTGAGGGATGATATCTGACAGGACCCCACGCGGAGCCCGCCTTCAATAAGGGGCGCACTAAGCTTCTCCTGGATTATCCGGGCAACGATCTCGTCTTGCGTCTGGCTAAATCCTGAAGAGACGGGTATGATGGCGAAGCCCAGCAGGAATATGGCAAGAATCAACCGTGACATGGGCCTCGCTTTCATGGTTCACAACTCAGAGACCAAGAATCTCCGCAGCGCCTCGAGTGCCATTTTTTCAAAGGGGCCTACCAGTAACGTACACGCCCGATGTCGATATGGATGAAGTCGGAGCCGGGATAGTAGCCTACGCCCCCCCCTCTTAATGCAACTGCAACTTTTTTCAGAGATGACAGGTCGTATCTGGGCAGCCGGATATCAGCGGCCTTTCCTTCAAGGTGGAGGCTGTTTCTGGCGATCCCTGAGCTGGTTCCCCTGAGCTTGTTATTCGTGGCAGGCGACCTATAGCCAGAGATTATGTGCAGCATTTCTTTTGATTCCGTTGTCTTATGGATTGTATGAAGCAGGTCGAGCAGGCCGGTGTCGATGGGTTTTATCTCTTCGGTGCGGTGATCCCGCAGTATATGGTTTATCTCTGTCAATGCCTCTGGAAGATACGCCCCATTGAGCCAGTATGCCGTGTTCAGCGACTCACCGGTGTGCAGGTTGTAGAGAGATAGAGACCTCTCAGCCGCTTGCGGCACCTCTATGGCAGCCAGGAGAAGCTTCGGGAACATGCATCCCCCCAAAGCCAAAGCCCCGACTTTCAGGAAACTGCGGCGGGAGATGTGTTTTTTCTCCAGCCGATGAATGTCTGCGTTTTTCTTTTTCATTTCAGTTCTTCCAGAGACTAGATACCCAATGAGCACCTTTTTTGTCAACCCGTATGCCCGAGGCGTCTTGGGATGAGCCACTCTCTCTTTACCATCGTCATGAATCACCTGGTCCTTAAATCTGTGGATGCAAAAGGGTATACAGGGTCTATTGTAATTCAGCTTTTAGGAAAACTTATTTGCAAATCCTGCATGTTCGGGGATGATACCCTCCATGAATATGTACTTATGCAAAGGACATTGTGATTGTCATGATCCGGGCATGTAGGTCACTTGACAATTTCCATGGACATTCAGATCCTGGCGGATATGTCCGAAATAGTCATTCAGGAGGCAGCAGTTTGACATATAAAGAGATACCCCATCAGATTGCCTTTATCGATAAGAGGAGCACCATCGATCTTTATATCCGTATCAAGGGCGATTATAGGCTGTTTGCCGCTAAAGGCGCCCTCCTGTCCGATGAACAGCACCTGCAGTTCAGCAAGGAAAAGATACGGCTTTTTTTCAAGGTGCAGGACTCAGTGGATGCACAGGAGATCCTGGATGCCCACCTCATGTCCATTTTAACGGATCCCGGGGTGAGCCCGCAGGTGAAGGCCGGGATTGCGTATTCTACGACCGTAAAAACCATCCAGGACGTGTTTCAGGGAACAAACCCCAAGACATTGTCTGAACTGAAAAAGGTATCAGGGAAGATGGTGAAACTGATCCTTTCGGACAACAGGGTAATGGATAAGTTCATCGACATCACCAGCAGTGATCCTTATACCTTCATGCATTCGGTCAAAGTGGGCATCTACGGTACTGCCATGGCTGTCAGCCTTTTTCGGGACAGACTTGAGGATCATAGGATAGATGATTTGAGTATGGCATTCTTTCTTCACGATATCGGGATGACAAGGGTGCCGAACACGATCCTGAACAAGGAAGGGCCCTTCACTGACGGCGAGTGGGATACCATACGTAAGCATCCCGTATGGGGCAGAGAAAAGCTCAAGAAGGCAAACTATGAAAACGATGATGCGACAGGAATTGTCCTGTGCCACCACGAGAGATGTGATGGAAGTGGATACCCGTTTCAAAAGACCGGCAGCGAGATCCCTGTCTATGCCAAGATATGTGCCATCGCCGATACCTTTGAATCATTGACATCGGGAAGTCCGTTGTCACCGCCCAAGACACCCTTCGAAGCCCTTAAGGTCATGCAGGGCACTATGGCACAAGGTTTCGATCCCGACCTTTTCAGGGCGTTCATCATGCTGCTCGGCCCCGGGAAATAACCTGTTAACGAACAAGACTCTCATGAACCCTCGCTAGGGTAACCCTGCCGTGTCTGTATATCCGTACCGGATTATAACAAGAAGCCATTGCACAACTATAAAAGATCTCACAATAAGCATGGGTATAAATGGCATGCGTTCGGTCTTTCGGAGCGGCAGCGACGAGTGAGCCCCTCCACCGCCCAGGCCTTCATGTGGAGCATTGATGCTGCTCTTCCCGAAAACTGCCCGTTATTCCAAGAAAATTGTCATTGACGCCTCAAGCTATCATCTGGGATAGTACCGGCATAGATGTCTCTAAGCATGTCTTAACCGGTTGATGCCTTAACTGATATAAAGAATCATGAGATAAGATTCTTCACCTCGATTAGGATGAGAGGTGCGTGGATAGGTATTATGATCCTGAGGGCAGCCGGAGATATTACTGGTCATGTCCGTGCCCGGGGAATACGGCTGCCGGATGTTTCCCGGGTGGAATTGAAAACAAAATAGGTAGTTATATTATAAATTATTCAAAAATGAGTATGATTTTTCCGATGTAGGGTATGATGAGAAGATTTTTTTCTGCAGCAATTTTATTCATTTTAGATATCATCGTTGCCGGCGGATCGGTATTCCTGGCGAAGTATATCCAGAGATTCCTCCCCGAGGTAAGTCTTCCGGATGAGTTCTTGTGGATTAAGGCGGGTGTTTATACCTTAGTCACCCTTGTGTGTTTCTACTTCCAAGACCTTTATGACTGGAAGTACTGGAAAAAACCCTCGGAACTCATTTCCTCCATCCTCCTTGGAGAAGGCCTGACGCTGATCATGCTCGCCTTCATCTATTATATCCTGACCATCATCGGCCTTGAGAGAGACGTGCTTCTCATGGCCATTGCCATCACGTCCTTGTCCTCATTTTCATTCCGCATGCTTTACCTCAAGCTGAGATTTACTCACTATGCCGGCATGAAGGTGGTGATCCTGGGTGATGGAGAGAATGCCAAGTTCCTGTTTCGGGAGATACGATCCGGCGGATACCCTGTTATCTTTGAAGGCTATATCGGCCGAAGTAACTGGGATTTACCTCTTCGGTGCCTTGGTGAAGCATCCTCTCTCGTGGATATCGTGCATAAAGTTGATCCAGACATCCTTGTGGTGGCGCCGGATGGTTGGCGGGGAACGCTGCCCATAGAGGATTTGCTCAGGGTGAAATTCACCCTCTGCGATGTCATAGACAGCCCTACCTTCTATGAGCAGGTTACGGGAAGGATCCTCGTGGAAGAGATCCGGCCGAGCTCCATAATATTCACAAGGGGATTCCAAAGCTCCCGGTTCGAAGACCTCATCAAGCGTGTTTTTGATCTGGTTTTCGGCCTTTTCGGACTTGTCATATCCTTTCCCATCATGCTGCTTACCGCCCTGGCGATCCGCATCGACTCCCCGGGCCCTATCTTCTACCTTCAGAAAAGAGTGGGAAGGGATGGCAGGGATTTCAACGTGATCAAATTCAGGTCCATGAGGCAGGATGCAGAGAAGGACGGCCCCAAGTGGGCCAGCGAGAACGATCCTCGCATCACCCGGGTGGGAAGGATCATCAGGAAGCTGAGGATGGACGAACTGCCCCAGTTCATAAACGTGATCAAGAATGACATGAGCTTCGTAGGCCCACGCCCCGAGAGGCGCTATTTTGTCGACCAACTCGAGAAGGCCATCCCGTTTTATGCCCTGCGTATGCATGCGAAGCCCGGGATTACCGGCTGGGCACAGATCAATTACCCCTATGGAGACACCTTTGAAGACGCCAAGGAGAAGCTGAAATTCGAGCTTTACTACATGAAACACCGCTCGATGTGGCTTGACCTCGTTATCATCTTCCAAACCATCAAGGTGGCCATTAAGGGAAGAGGGTCTCAATAAGGCATCAAGCGGTTCCTGTAAAGTCTCTAATAAATTTCTACAGCGCGCTCAGGATAACAGGGCCGTTCGCAGTAATGGCAATGCTGTGCTCAAAGTGTGCAGACAATGATCCGTCTGCGGTAACGGCGGTCCACCCGTCATTGCGAATGGAGACCTTCCATGTCCCTGCGTTCACCATGGGCTCGATGGCGAACGTCATCCCCTCCCGGAGCACAGGACCGGTTCCCTTCTTGCCGAAATTGGGGATCTGGGGGTCTTCATGGAGACTTCTCCCGATGCCGTGTCCCACGAATTCCCTCACCACAAAGAAGCCTGCGGATTCAACGACCTTCTGGATCGCCTCTGAGATATCGTACAAATGATTCCCGGCAACTGCCTTGCTGATCCCCGCATGGAGGGATTTCTCTGTAACCTCCATCAGGTGCCGCGCCTGTTTCGATATGGCGCCGACAGGAAAGGTTCTCGATGCATCCGAGTAGAAACCTTCATGTATCGTTCCCACATCAATGCTTATGATATCACCTTCTGCAAGCCTCCGTGCCCCGGGTATTCCATGGATGACTTCCTCATTTACGGATGTGCACAATGTGGCGGGATAACCGTTGTACCCCTTGAATGCAGGAACCGCTTTGTTCGAGCGTATGAACAGTTCCGCTTCCCGGTCGAGTTCGGCAGTGGTTATGCCCGGCTGTATCATGGGTTTCAGATGCTCGAACAGGAGGGCCAGAACCCTGTTACCCTCGCGCATTACTTCAATTTCCTGCGGGGTTTTAAGAATGATCATCCGTCCAAGACCTTTTTCAAGGGATATTCTATAATGCCCCTGGCACCCGCCTTGAGGAGCTCGGGCATCAATGAGCGGGATTGCGACTCGTTGATGATAATCTCCAGAGAGTACCAGGTTGCATCGTGCAGGGGGGAAACCGTGGGTGAGGTAATGGCCGGCAGCATGCTGATCACCGCCTCGAGTTTGTCTTTGGGTGCATTCATCTTGAGGCCAACCATCCCCGTGGCCTGCAGGGCCGCCTTGAGCATCAGCGAGAGCTGTTCTATCTTTGAACGCTTTTTCGGGTCCTTCCAGGTTTCATTGTTGGCGATGAGCTTGGTGTTCGTTACCAGGAGGGTGTCGACTATCCTGAGGTTGTGTGCCTTGATGGTGGACCCGGTCTCGGTCACTTCCACGATGGCATCCGCCAGGCCTTCCACGACCTTTGCCTCGGTGGCGCCCCAGGAGAATTCAACCTCCACGTTGATATCCCTTTCCCTGAAAAACTTCTGGGTGAAGTTCACCAGCTCGGTTGCTATCTTCTTCCCTTCGAGGTCTTGGATATTCCTGATGGAGGAATTCTCGGCAACGGCGAGGACCCATTTTGCAGGCTTGTAGGTGGCCTTGGAGTAGATGAGGTCAGCCACCTCCACCACATCGGACTCGTTTTCCAAAATCCAGTCCTTTCCCGTCAGCGCGAGGTCGAACAGGCCCGACTCCACATAGCGGGAGACCTCCTGCGCCCGTACCAGGGCGCATTCGATGTCAGGGTCGTCGATGGTGGGAAAATAGCTCCGGGATGAAGTCCCTATTATCCAGCCCGCGTCCCTGAACAGCTCAATGGTGGAAGTCTGCAGGCTTCCCTTGGGTAGTGCCAGCCTGATCAAGCTCATTTCTTGTATACCTCTTTCGGGTCGAAGACCCTGATTCCGTCTTCCACCAGGGCCCCCTTTTCAATTTTTGTAAAAAAACACGACCGGAAGCCGGTGTGACAGGCTGCTCCGCCTATCTGATTCACCTTGAGCAGGATCGTGTCCTGATCGCAGTCGATGCGTATTTCTTTAACTTCCTGGACATTGCCCGACTCCTCGCCCTTTCTCCACAGCCTGTTTCTGGAGCGGCTGAAATAGCATGCCCTGCCGGTTTGGAGAGTCTCTTCAAAGGATTCCTGGTTCATGTAGGCAAGCATAAGGATCTCACCTGTAGATGCGTCCTGTGCAATTGCAGGGACAAGGCCACCCGATTTTGCAAAATCGACGAATTTCTCCATAAAGCGCCTCCTGGATGCTGAGCCTTAACAGGTTTGGGCGAGACGTGTCAAGGTTCTCCTCGGACCAGCCGACCCCGGTGAAGTCCTCGACTGGTCTTGTGGCGGGTCTCGAACGTTATTCTTCTTTTTTCTGCTGGGCCGCCTCCTGCTGACGTTCCAGCTGCCTGAGTTCCCTGCGCGCCTTGGCCTCGCGGCAACGCCTGGCCTGCTCGTCATTTTCGACGATCAGGGGCGGGACCCTCCTGGGCCTGGATTTTGGACTCAGGGCAACATAGGTAAGATAGGCCGATGCGGTGTGGCGCACCTCGCCTGTCAGGAGGTTTTCCGCCTCGACCCTTACGCCTACCTCCATGGATGTCTCACCAACCATATTCAGGCTTGCCTTCAGCATGATGAGGTTACCGATGTAGACAGGGTAGTGGAAATGGAGACGGTCGATGGACGCTGTCACGACATTGCTCCTGGCATGTCGGGCAGCTACCGTGCCGCCTGCGTTGTCGATAAGCTTCATGATGACTCCGCCATGGACGTTGCCTGCTGGATTGGCGTCTTCCGGGGTCATCAGCTGTGCCATCAGCACCGTGCTTTCACTTACCCTTTTCCCCTTCATCTCATTTACCTCCGGCCTGAACGTATGGTGAGGGTGAGAATACCTGTTGCCTTCATGCAAGCCCTACTTGCACGAGAGAAATCTTGACACAGGAACGCATCAAAAGGATAAAGCCAACAGACCCCCCTGTCAATCCGTGTTGCTGAAAACACTTGAGCCTGCGCTCCCCGCTTGAATGAATCAGCTTTTTATCGCTTATATACTTTCATACAAAAATCATTTGGGTATAATAGTGAATGATCACCTGAACCCATATCGGGAGTGAAAGGACATCATCTCATGCGAACGAATATCGTTCTCACCCTCACCGGAAAGGACAGAACAGGCCTTGTTCAAGAGGTTACCAAGATACTGCTCGAGGCGGGCTGCAATGTGGAAACAAGCCGCATGGCTCGCCTCGGCGGCGAATTCGCCGTGCTGATGCTTGTCTCCATGCCTGCTGACAAGCAGGCGGATCTGGACCGTGGAATACTAGCCCTCACGCGCCAGGGGTTCAAGGTCGCCACGAGCCCGACATCACAGAGCTATGCCGAGGCACATGGCGGATGGCTGAACTATAAAATTCAGGTTTTCGGGGCCGACCAGGAGGGAATCATTCACGAGGTCGCCCATCAACTCTCCCAGTTCGGCATCAATATCGAGTCCATGGATACCTCGACCACCCAGGCACCCAACAGTGGTGCGCCGTTGTTTTCCATGTCCGCCCTGGTCGCCGTGCCCGTTGGCCTTCCAGGCCAAAAATGGAAGGCGGCCCTCAAAGAGGTGGAACATCGTCAGCATGTAGACATCAAGGTTTCGGCAATAGCAAAGAGGCAGACTTAAAGAAAAGCAGCGTGTCCTCCGTCCTTCGGGTAATACAATGAGCACTCCCTGCCTCAGGGAAGATGAAAGTCCTCATGGGCGGACAATATTCTGTTCAGGAGAAAGGATTGCATTCACCTATGGATAACCACATGTGGGTTGAGGAATTTCCCGGGGCTGTTACGGTATGCGACTCTGAAGGGATCATCCTGGAGATGAACGCCCGTGCAAAGAGGATGTTTAGGGAGCAGGGAGGGTCCGCCCTGGTGGGGACAAGCCTCTTTGCATGTCATCCCGAGCCGTCCAGGTCGAAGCTCAGGCAGATAATGGGAAAAAGGACCACCAATGTCTACACCATCGAGAAAAAGGGTCTGAAGAAAATGATACACCAAACCCCATGGTACCTTGAGGGCCAATACCGTGGATTTGTCGAGATCGTGCTGGAGCTGCCCGAGGCCATCCCCCACTATATCCGCGAATAAACTAATCCGGCCATAAGAAACGGGACCTTCTCGGCTATCGGAGCATACGCCATCCGGGGCCTTCTGCGTATTGAGTTGTGCAGTTATCGGTAAACCCTGGTCCGGACAGATCCTTACATCCTCGCAACGATGGCATGCCCGAACTCGGAACACTTCAGGAGCGTCGCGCCTTCCATCTGGCGCTCCAGGTCATAGGTGACCTGCTTGTCCGAGATGGCCTTTGCGATGCCCTTGCGCACAAGCCCGGCAGCCTCACCCCAGCCAAGGTAATCGAGCATCATGGCACCTGAGAGGATGAGCGAGCCGGGGTTGATCTTGTCCTGGCCTGCATATTTCGGCGCTGTTCCATGAGTTGCCTCGAACACCGCAAAGGGGATGCCGATGTTGGCCCCGGGCGCCATGCCGAGTCCGCCCACCTGGGCGGCCAGAGCATCGGAGATGAAGTCGCCGATGAGGTTGGGCACGGCAAGCACGTCATATTCGGCCGGCCTTAAGAGTACCTGCTGGAACATGGAGTCCGCAATGCGGTCGTTGATGAGCACCTTGCCCTCTGGCATCTTGGCGTCATACTTCTTGCTGAGTTCGGCCTCGGTCACGGTCACGTCACCGAACTCCTCTCTGGCCAGCTCATAGCCCCAGTCCCTGAAAGCCCCTTCGGTGAATTTCATGATGTTGCCCTTGTGCACGAGCGTTACGGTCTTCTTGTCATTCTTGAGGGCATACTCGATAGCCATGCGCACCAGCCTCTTGGTGCCGGTCACAGAGATGGGCTTGATGCCGATGCCCGAGTCTTCCCGGATATGGGTGCCCATCTGTTCGTTGAGGAAGGTGATGACTTTGTTTCCATCGGGACTGCCCTTGGACCACTCGATGCCTGCATAGAGGTCTTCGGTGTTCTCGCGGAACACGATGATGTCCACCAGTTCTGGCCTCTTCACCGGCGCCGGGGTGCCATCGTAATATTTCACCGGCCGGATACATGCAAACAGATCCAGTATCTGTCGAAGCGCCACATTCAGGCTGCGTATGCCCCCGCCCACAGGGGTGGTGAGAGGGCCCTTGATGCCCACAAGGTACTCCTTGAAGGCCTCGATGGTCTCGTGAGGCAGATAGGTTCCCAGCTTTGCATTGGCCTTTTCGCCTGCATAGATTTCCTTCCACACGATGCGCCTCTTGCCGGCATAGGCCTTCTGAACCGCCGCATCGAAAACGGCCTGGGATGCGGCCCAGATATCGGGACCTACCCCGTCTCCCTCTATGTAGGGAATTATGGGGTCGTCCGGCACAATAAGCCCTGCCCCCTGAAATGTTATCTTGGTTCCGTTCATCTTAAGTCCTTTCATGAAACGCAATATTTAATTAAGGCCTCTGCACAGCTCCAAAGCTATGGATGAGGGGCACTAAAATTTGGCCCGAACAAATAGTTGTTTTGCCAGGGACAAGCCATGGCTTGTCCCTGGCAAAACAACTATTTGTTCGGGTAATTTTTTCTTTATAGAATGCTTTCCCGAGTCATGCAAATGGTCTCTCTTTTCAGATCCTGTCCCGGTGAAGCTCTTCCCAGAGAAGGTGCTGGTAATGCTGGAGGTCTTTGGGGCTCATTGCCGCCCCTCTGGCCTCGTACATGCTCTGGATGGCCTTCACAACATCTTCGAAGCGGATGTCCAACCCCAGCACGCCCACCATGTCTTCCTTTTCATTCAGTACAGGGGCGGAAACCGTAAGAATAAGTGCCCCGGTTATGCGGGAGGTGGAAACCCCGCTCACGTGGAGCCTGCCCGTCTCGATGGTCTTGATGAACCATTCGCGATCGGAGCAGTCTTCGTTCTCCTTCATCTTGTGCATGAAATGCCCTTTGTACTCGGGCTGGGTTATGTTCTTTGTGATCTTGATGCCGGACATATCCGTGATATAGGCGAACTGGACGAACGGATACTCCTTGATGAACTCGGTGATGAGAGGCTCCTGCTTCTTGGGTTTCATGCTCTTCATGTCGTCGTTCTCGAGGAGCTTCTCCATGAGCTGGCTTGCATACTCCTGAGCCTCGTGCCTGATGAGGTCGAAGCCTGAAAGGAAGAGGTGGGGTATGTGTCGCATGGCGAGCTTCTCCAGTTCCTCGTCCGTCATGGAGGTGTTCCGCCCCTCCTCGAAATCCTTGACGATGGCCTGATACATGCGGTTGATCCCCGGGTGGCGCTTGTCGATCTTTTTCGATTCGTCAAGCTTGAAGTTGGAGTTGACCCAGTGGGCAATGCCTGCCTTGCCCGACTTGTCCGTGATGGCTATCTCGATGGGCCGGTTCAGAAACTTGTCCGTGTTGAATATGTTGTAGATCTCCTCGTTCTTCACCAGCCCGTCCGCATGGATGCCCGCCCTGGTCACATTGAAGTTTTTCCCCACAAAGGGGTAGTTGCCGGGGATATGATAGTTGATCTGGTCGTTCACATACTCGGCCAGTTCGCTGATAGCCTTTGTATCAATGGTGTCGTTGTGCCCCCTCAGCGAAAGATACTCGAAGACCATGGCCTCGACAGGCGTGTTCCCCGTACGCTCGCCAAATCCGAAGATGGCGCAGTTGACCGAACTGCACCCATAAAGCCAGGCCGTTGTTGCGTTCACCACCACCTTGTGGAAGTCGTTGTGTCCATGCCATTCAAGAAGGTGTCCCGGCACGCCGGCATCGTCGATGAAGGCGCGCACCAGCTTGTCCACCGCCCGGGGCAGCGCTGCTCCCGGGAAGGAAACGCCGTAGCCCATGGTGTCGCAGAGCCGTATCTTCACGTCGATCCCCGATTCCTCCCTGAGCTTCATGAGCTCCCGGGCAAGGGGGATGCAGAAACCGTAGATGTCCGCCCTGGTCACGTCCTCGAAGTGGCACCGGGGTATGATACCCTGGCTGAGCGCCTCCCTGACGATGCCGAGATATTCGTTCAATGCCTTGCGCCGCGACCACCCGAGCTTCAGATAGATGTGGTAGTCGGACACCGACGTGAGGATGCCCGTCTCGTCCAGGCCGAATTCCCTGACCAGATTCAGGTCGTCTTTGTGGGCCCTGATCCATGAGGTCACCTTGGGGAAATTATACCCCTTGGCCAGGCAGGCCTCCACGGCGGCCTTGTCTTTTTTCGAATAGAGGAAGAATTCGCTCATCCTGATAAGTCCGCTTTCCCCGCTGATGCGGTGCAGGAAATCGAAGATGTGCTCGATCTGATCCACGGAGAACGGCACCATGGACTGCTGTCCATCCCTGAAGGTGGTATCGGTGATGAAGATGTCTTCTGCAGGCTGGATGGGAATCAGCCTCATGTCAAAGTCGATCTTGGGCACCTCGTCGTAATTGAAGATGGACCTGTAGTAGTTTCCCCGTTCAATCTCCTGGATGCCTGTCTCAAAGTTCTTGCCAGGGGTATAGTAAAAGACCTTCTTTTCCGGATCCCACCGCGCCATGTTATTTCTTCTTTCCTTTCGGGATGTATGCATCCTTGGGTATCTTCTCCGGTTCCGGAGCCCCGGCCTCACGACGGGCCTCGACGATGTCCTCCGTGGTCATTTCTCTTGGAACCTTCAGATCCTGGCCGGCATAGAGAACCTTGGGGTCCTTGATCTGGTCGCGGTTCGCCTTGTAGATGAGCGGCCACATGAAGGAGTCGTTGTAGATGTCATGACGCGCCGCAATGCTGGGCAGCGTATCCCCTCTCTTCACCACGTAAATGATGGGGTATGTTTCCGGCGGTGCAGGCTCTGAGGGCCTCTGGAGCTCATCGCGCTTCTGGGCGATCTCGCTTCCGAGCTCTTCGAGCCTCTTCTGCTTTTCCTCAGCGGTCTTCTGCTGAACTTCCTGGTATGCCCCGTTGAACTTTACCGCAAGGGACTGCAGGGCGCTCGCGTCGTCGTCGATGTAGGCCTTGTGCATCTCGAGATATAGAAGCAGCAGCGAAAAGGACTCCTTCTTTGCATAATCGAATCCCGATATCTCCACCACGTTCCTCAGGTTGCCGGAAGCAGTCTCAACAATGGCCCTGTTTTCGCCATCAAGATCACGATACTGCCTGAAGGCCCTGATAAAGGCTTCGGCAGCCTGTATATCATCCTTGTGCTCCAGGGCTTGAAGCCCCTGCCTCATGTCCTGGGACAGCACCTTCATGGCATCTTTTTTCGGATCGGGCTGCTCCCCCTCCCGGGCGGTCTTGGTGGTTGAACAGCCCAGGAGGACCGCCATCATGACAAGACACCAGATAAAACGCCTCATTCCTTGCCCTCTATGATTTTAAGCCCAAGCTCGGCAAGCTGCCTGGAGTCCACATCGGAAGGGGCCTCGGTCATGGTACAGAACGCCTTCTGTGTCTTGGGGAAGGCGATGACATCACGGATGCTGGTGGTGCCTGCAAGCAGCATGATGAGCCTGTC
The DNA here is from genome assembly GCA_964600235.1 of uncultured Bacteriovoracaceae bacterium. Taxonomy (GTDB): domain Bacteria; phylum Desulfobacterota; class Desulfomonilia; order UBA1062; family UBA1062; genus MWEI01. Next base: position 267,028 of record CAZRIV010000003.1, read on the forward strand.
AAGACCGAAGGCGATGCCGCCGTGCGGCGGGGCGCCGTACTGCAGGGCATCCAGGAGAAACCCGAATTTGACCTTGGCCTGCTCGTCGGTGAGTCCCAGAACCTTGAACACCTTCTGCTGTATTTCCCTGGCGTGGATACGGATGCTGCCGCCACCCACCTCATATCCGTTTATCACCATGTCGTAGGCCAGAGCCTTGACTTTTCCCGGATCGGTATCGAGGAGCTCGATATCTTCAAGTGCAGGAGACGTGAAGGGATGGTGGACAGACACCAGCCTGCCTTCCTCCTCACTCCAGTCCATGAGCGGGAAATCCGTCACCCACAGGGCGCCGTAGGTGTCCGGCTCGATGAGCTTCAACCGCTCGGCCAGGTGCAGCCTCAGCGCCGACAGGCTTGCGTTCACCACGCTCTTCTTGTCCGCGACGAAGAGTGCCACGTCCCCAGGCACCATTTCCAGGCGCTGGGCAATGCCTGCAAACTGGGCTTCATTGAAAAACTTGGCCAGCGTGGACTTCCATCCATCCTCTTCGAGCCTTGCCCAGAGAACGCCCTTGGCGCCGTAGTCCGCAATGGCGCTCTGCAGAGAGTCCAGGTCCTTCCTGCTGAGGTTGTGCGGGGCCTTCACGGCAATGGCCTTGACCGCCCCGCCCTCGGCCACGGCTGCTGTGAAGACGCGGAATTCGGTGGTGGCTGCTATATCCGATACATCAACGAGCTTCATGCCGAAGCGGGTATCAGGCCTGTCCGTGCCGTACTCGTCCATGGCCTGGCCATAGCTTAGCCTGGGAAAAGGCCGCTTCAGCTCAAGTCCCTTCGCCTCCCTGAACAGCGTGGCGATCATGTTCTCGGTGATGTCGAGCACGTCATCCATGCCCACAAAGGACATCTCGATATCGATCTGGGTGAATTCCGGCTGGCGGTCTGCGCGCAAGTCCTCGTCACGGAAGCATTTGACGATCTGGTAGTAGCGGTCATAACCCGATACCATGAGGAGCTGCTTGAAGAGCTGCGGAGACTGGGGAAGGGCATAGAACTTGCCCGGGAAGACCCGGGACGGCACCAGATAGTCCCGTGCGCCTTCAGGCGTGCTCTTGGTGAGCACAGGGGTCTCCACTTCGATAAAGCCGTGCGCATCCATATACCTCCTGACGCTCGATGAGGCCTTGTGTCTCAGGATCATGTTCTGCTGCAGGGAAGGCCTGCGAAGATCGAGGTAGCGGTATTTGAGCCTGAGCGTGTCATTCACCTCTATGCCGTCCTCGATGAGAAAGGGTGGGGTCAGAGCCTCGTTGAACACCACCACCTCGTGGGCCGTTATCTCCACATCCCCTGTGGCCATGCTTGGGTTGCGCATCTCTTCGGGCCGCCTCAACAGCTCTCCGGTGATGGCGATACAGTATTCGGGTCTTACGGTATGGGCCACGGCATGTGCCTTGGGCTGGTCCTCCGGGTTGCAGACCACCTGGGCGATGCCGGTGCGGTCGCGCATGTCTATGAAGATGAGCCCTCCCAGGTCTCTGCGACGCTGGACCCAGCCGAAGAGCGTCACGGTTGTGCCCTCCGGGACATTATTGATTTCACCGCAGAAATGTGTCCGTTTCAGTCCTATCACAGAGCTCGTCACGTATTGTCTCCTTTATTCGCCAGCATGGTTTTTATCTCATTAAGGGCGTCTTTCCTGTTGATGGTTCGCTGGGGAACACCTGCAACCATGTCCTTGAGCGAAACCGTGGAAGACTCCAGCTCGCTGTTTCCGATAATGACGCAGACAGGGTAGCCTGCCTTGTCGGCGCGCCGCATCTGGGCCTTGAAGCTCTTGCCGAAGGCGTTCTCCACCCGGATGCCCGACGCCCTGAACTCAGCCATGAGGCCCAACGCCTCCTGCTCCACGAGGGGGTCTGCCTGAGTCACCACAAAACACCCCGTTACCGGCTCCCTATGCTCGCCCATGAGCATGATCATGCGCTCCATGCCGAAGGCGAAACCGATGCCCCCCACATTCGGGCCGTCTAAGGTGCTCAACAGGTCATCATATCTTCCACCGCCCGCAATGGCATTCTGGGAACCCAGCCCGAAGGCGGTAATCTCGAAAGTGGTCCTGGTGTAGTAATCCAGTCCGCGCACCAGCCCGGGGTTCTTTTCATGCTTCACGCCAAGGGCCTCGAGCCCTTTAAGGACCGTTTCATAATGGGTCCGGCAGACTTCGCACAGGTGGTCTTCAATATGCGGCGCCCCCTGCACGGCCTCCTTGCAGGTGGGGACCTTGCAGTCCAGGACCCGCAGCGGGTTGGTGTGCATTCTCCTGGTGCAGTCGGAACAGAGGTTTCCCTGCCTGACGGCGAGGAACTGCTGCAGGGCTTCCTTGAATGACGGCCTGCACTGCTTGCACCCCAGGGAGTTCACCTCCATGAGCAGAACGTCTTTGCCCAGGATGGAGCTGGCCAGGTCATAGGCCATGGCCAGCGTCTCGGCATCGGCCAGGGGGCCGTCCTCGCCAAGGCGCTCGGCATTGATCTGGTGAAACTGCCGGTAACGGCCCTTCTGGGGCCGCTCGTAGCGGAACATGGGCCCGATGCTGTAGAGCTTGACGATGGGGTCCTTGTTCAGGAGGCCGTGCTCGATGACAGAGCGCAGCACACACGCCGTCGCCTCGGGACGCAACGTCACCGAATCACCGGATTTGTCCGTGAAGGAGTACATCTGCTTATCCACCACATCCGTGTCATCCCCTATGCCCCGCAGAAAGAGCTCTGTCCTCTCCATGATGGGTGGCCTGAGCTCCGAAAAGCCATAGAGCGAAAAGATCCTGCGCGTGGTTTCTTCCACGAGACGCCACTTGGCAGCATCTTCGGGCAGGATGTCGTTCATGCCTCGTATTGCATTGATCACACCTGTTCTCCTTACAAAGACCTTTCTTCAGAAGTGTATTTTTTAAAGCCCCCTGGCCCACTCGGGCCGGATCATCCTGGACGAGGCGTCTGAAAGGGCCGTATCAATGAGACTGAGTATCTCCTCTTTGTCCCGGGGCAAGGTCCCGCTGATGGGCAGGTAATTGGATGCGTGCTCTGAGCCAAACTTGCAGCTGGTCAGTTCCAGATCTTCCACAAACCACCTCAGCTCCTGGAGGGACTGCCTCTTGTCGATGATCTTGAACCCGTCCCCCATGATTTCCTGCTCGTAGACCTTTTCGTAGGGGCCAAGCATGAGGGTGAGCGTAGCAAGAAAGTGGGGGTCTATGGCATTGGCCACGCGGGCAGAGTCTTTGGCATGGTCATGGCTCCCCTCGACGCCGCCCAGCCCCAGTATGATGAAGGTGGACATGCGTAAGCCGGCATCAATGGCCTTCCGGCTTCCTTCGATGATCTGAGAGGCCGTAGCGCCCTTCTTGATCTTCTTCAGGAGTTTGTCATTGCCTGTTTCGATGCCCAGGTACAGGACATCGAGCTTCCGCGCCTTGAACTCCCTGAGCTCCTCTATGGTCTTGGCCTTCAGATTCGTGGGCCCTGCATAGGTGCTGATGCGCTCCAGCTTGGGGAACCGGTGGTTCATGAGGTCAAGCACCTTCATGAGAAAGTCGGTCGGGGCTGCCAAGGGGTCGCCGTCAGCCAGGAAGATCTTGCGCGTATTCGGATAGCGCCAGGCCATCTCAATGACATCCTTTTCTATGTCCTCAAAAGGCCTGACAAGGAATTTCTTGGAGCGGTACATGGCGCAGAACAGGCATCTGTTCCATGAACATCCTAATGTTATCTGGAAAATCAGGGACCTCGCCTCTGAAGGAGGTCTGTACAATGGCATATCGTATTCCATGGGGTCTCTCCTTGACACTCTCGTCGTGATGCATGTTCTCTTGCCGGAGGATTCAGCTTGGGCTTTTCTCCCAAGGGCCCTTGGGTCTATTCGAAAGACCTTTGATGCAGGAGGCACACCTCGAGCACCGGTATTCTCTCTAAGTGCACTAGAAAAACATATCAGGGGAAAAAATTCAATCGTTAATCGGTCAGGCCAGGGGGTCGGTTCGTTGCCCCTTGCGGATAATCCTGTGGCTTATAGGGTTTGATGTCGAGGATGGGAGTCCCATCGAGCAGGTCGACATTATCCACATGGAGCCTGCTTCCTTCTATTTTTATAAGCCGCAGGACCGATATGCCGATGCCATTGGGACGGTTCGGGGAACACAGACTGAATACCCCCCTCAATTCCCCCTCGCCCCGGCGTTTCTGCATGAGGCTGTATCCCCCGGAGCGGTGGAAGTGGAAGATGACGACGATGTAATCATATTCTTCCAAGCCGGCTAGGCCTTCTCTGTACTGCTCGAATACCTCTATGGTGCCGTGAATGTCCGAGTCGATATAGAACTTGGGGGCTGTTTCAGGATCCGTAAGCGTGCAGTGCATTAGTCCGATGGGTTTAAATGAGATTTCCATGGAGATCTTGTACCTCATTCTTGAACAGTTGGAAATACGGGGATGAAATGGTACGCCACTTGAATAACAGTGGGGCTCCTTGAATGCGGGGGAAAAACCTTTGACCGTGAAGATTTTTTATTCTTATTTCACAGGGTTTGCCCGTGATAAATTGATCATGCTTTTTTTTTTGATTTATTCTATTATTATTCAATCATAAAATCCTTCTTATGCTTCAGTTGAGGAGAGCGGAAAATGAAAAGAAACCATGTTGGGATGGGCATCATCTTCCTTGCCTTTGCGTTTCTGTGTTCGTCCTTTGTCCTGTCGTGCGATGTGGTGGACGATGACGATGATAATGGCTTCAGGGTGATGGAAACGATTCCAGAAAACGGAGCCACAGAGGTATTGCCGGCTTCTGTCATATCCATTTCTTTCTCAGCCGATATTGATGCATCCACTGCAACGAAGGATACCATCCTCGTTGCCGACCTTTCGGGAAATTCTGTCGAAGGGGACATATCTGCGTATGGCGTAGCCGTATCGTTTACCCCAAAGAATAAGCTGGATCCCCTTGTATCCTATTCTGTAACCATAAAATCCCAGATAAGGGACATCCATGGAAGAAATCTGGCCTCGGATGCCAGCTTCAGCTTCACAACGGCTGACTACTAAGACGTCAGGGGGTAAAGGCTTTGGGGAAATGGTTGTCTCCTAATCATATTAAGATTCTCTGCGCCCAAGGAGGGCCTCCCTTACGGATACCGAGATCATTTTGAGGGTATACGGCTTATATATAAAAATTCGAGGCCCCGGTATGAAGCGCCTCATAAATCCTTGACCCTGTTCTGTTCACCACCTATAAAAGCACCATGCATGTACCCGAGCATCTGGTAATCAGGCCACCCAGCGAGGCCAGAAGCCTACTGGTCAGGACCGTCCGCGGATGCAACTGGAACCGCTGCAACTTTTGCGGCATTTACGACTTTTTTGATACACCCTTCTCCGAAAGGAGCCTCCAGGATGTCCTGATGGACATCGACGCCCTTTCGGCCATGTATGGAGACATCTTCAAAACCGCCTTCTTAGGCGATGCCAATCCCCTTCACCTGCCCACGGATTTCCTGGTGGAGGTGCTGCAGCATCTGAGGAACACCTTCCCCAAACTGGAACGTGTGACCTCCTATGCAAGGGCATCGAGCCTGGCGAAAAAGACCGAGGACGAACTCAAGTCCATTCGCTCTGCAGGCCTTGACCGGGTCCACGTCGGCATGGAGAGCGGCTCGGATGCGGTGCTCCGGCTTCAGAAGAAGGGCACCAGCCAGGCCCAGCTTATCGAGGCGGGGAAGAAGACCATGGCATCCGGCATGGAGCTCAGTTATTACTTTCTCCTGGGTTTGGGCGGCCAGGAGCTGTGGGAGGACCACGTAAAGGGGTCATCCCTGGTGCTCAACGCTGTGAAGCCTCACTTCGCCAGGGTCAGACGGTTATGGATACACCCCATGTCCAGACTTATGGAAAAGATCCACAGGGGAGAGTTTTCCGAGCAGACAGCACAAGGCACTGTCGTGGAATTGCGCGACCTCATCGCAGGACTGGAAGAATCCCCCATGTTCTTCACCTGCGACCATGCGAACAACTACATCCAGGTCGAAGGCAGGCTCGACGAGCACAAAGAAGAGATGCTGAGCGTTATCAACACCTTCCTTGCCCTTCCGGCCGAGCAGAGGGAGATGCACTATCGCTCGGTGCCCTCGGTGATATGATACAGCAGTCCTGGTTTTGGGTTTCATTAGCCCGAACAGATCGACGAATTCCCACCCGGTGAAACTGGGGTGGGAATTCGTCGATCTGTTCGGGTCAATAGAGACTCTTGATCATTTTGCTCAGCACAAGGACATGCTTCATTTTTGAGTTTTTTTCTTGACTTCTCGGCCATATTTCTTTAAAGCCCCATGTCTATGGCAACTAAGAATATGATAGAAAAATCATTCGGGTTCTTCTTTTTTGATTAGGTCTGCCTGCGTTTAAGCTTTTTTAGATCTAGTCAAAAAAAGCCGTAGGTAGACCGGTTTCGTCTACCTGCGGCTTTTTTTTATGTTCAGGTTACATGGATCCATCACGGAAGTGATGGGCGGAAAAAAAAGTAAGGGAGGAACTGTTATGAAGGAGACTTTAAGACTTGCATTGATTACAGGGTTTTTGTTGCTTGCTGCATGCATCATTGCAGCGCCGGCTGTCTATGCCAAGGATATCAAGGTGGGCGCAGCCATCAACCTGACCGGACCAGCATCCACCTGGGGCCAGTACCACGCCAAGGGCCATCAGGACTACTTCAAGTATGTCAACGAGGTCAAGGGCGGCGTCAAGGGCAACAAGATCCAGATGATCACGGTGGATACCGCATACAAAGCCCCGGAAGCCGTTGCTGCGGTGAGGAAGTTCGCCATGCAGGACAAGGTGGATATGATCGCCACCTGGAGCGCCGGCGAGGGCATCCAGGCCAAGCCTCTTTTGCAGCAGTATAAAATTCCTGCTATCAACTACTCCACGTCATGGGAGATACTCCAGCCGCCGGTCGACTACATGTACCTGCCGTTCGGCAGCTACAAGCTCGACTGCCAGGCGGTCATGGAATACATCGCTGCCGTCCACAAGGGCCCCGGGGCGCCCAAGATCGGCCTTCTGACCTACAACAACCCCTACGGCCGGTCCATCCATGCGCCGAGCAAGGACTACGCCAAGGCCAAGAACATCGAGATCGTGTCCATCGAGGAGTTTCCGCCCCAGACCGTGGATCTCACCACCGAGCTCCTGCGGCTCAAGCAGAAGGGCGCCCAATATGTATTCATACAGATGCTGCCCGCGGCCATAATCAGCACACTGAAGGGTGCGGACCGCATAGGGTATAATCCCATGTTCATCGGCACCTGGACATCCACTGACCCGGATTTTTTCAAGAACGGAAAGGGCCTCATCAAGGATCGCGTGAAGATGCAGTTCTGCGGCGGCCTGCCATCCGACAAGGCCCCGGGCATGAAGATCATGGAAGAGCTCTGGAAGCGCTACAAGACCGTCGACTCCTTTGATACCGCCTACTGGGAAGGCGTGGTCGTGGGCATGATCATGGAAAGGGCCTTCATCAGAGCCCAGGAGAAGTTCGGCAGCATAACACCGGAAAACATCAACAAGGCCATGGAGACCTTCAAGAACGAGGACTTCGGCGGACTGGTGCCCAACATCACCTACACCAAGAACGACCATGGCGCGTCCCATGTGGCCAGGATCGTGCAGATCCATGAGAACGAAACCTTTACCCCGCTGACCAACTTCTTCACACCGGGCAAGGACAAGATAAAACTCCTCAAATAACAAAGGATTCAAAGTGCGGGCATTCAGAGGGCATCCACGAATATTCACCGCCGAGCAGATGGCGGGAAGGCAGGCCGAGCTTGAGGTCAAAGGCCTGTCTCTCGCCTTCGGCGGCATCCAGGCCGTCAAGAATGTGGACCTCCATGTCCACACGGGCGAACTCGTGGCTGTCATCGGGCCCAACGGGGCGGGCAAGACAAGCCTCTTGAACTGCATTACCGGTTTTTACAAGGCCACATCAGGCGACATCATCTTTAACGGCAAGAGTATTGTTCACCTGCACACACACAAGCTCACATCACTGGGAATTGGAAGGACCTTCCAGAACATCGAGCTTTTTCCCGGCATGACGGTTCTGCAGAACATGCTTCTTGCCCGGCATACGCGCTCATCGTACAACTTCGGCCTTGCCTGCCTCTTCTCCCCGTCCGTCAAACAGGAAGAGGTAAGACACCATGAGATATTGGAAGAGATCATTGATTTCCTGGAGATGCAGTCCATCCGCAAGGAGCTCGTGGGATCACTTCCATACGGACTCCGCAAGAGGGTGGAGCTGGGAAGGGCCCTGGCTTCTGAGCCCAGCCTGCTCGTGCTGGACGAGCCCTTTGCCGGCATGACGCTGGAGGAGAAGGAGGACATGGTCCGCTTTCTGCTGGAGCTGCACGACGGCTGGGGCCAGACCATGATCCTGGTGGAGCACGACATGTCCATTGTCATGAGCATCTCGGAGAGGGTCATCGTGCTCAACTTCGGAGAAAAGCTTGCCGAGGGACTTCCTGAAGAAATCCAGGACCACCCTGAGGTCATCAAGGCTTACCTCGGCGAGACTTCGGACCTGGGTCTGGATGATCCACAAGAGGCTTAGACCATGGGGCAAGGCGCATACTCCTATAAGAAGGTCACACCGTCCCACCTGGACATACTGATGGGAGGCACCCTGCCTCAGGCCCTTACCAAACAGGCCGAGATCTTCGGGAAGGACTATATCGCCATAAGGGAGAAGGCCTACGGTGTCTGGCAGACCTATACCTGGGAAGATTATCTTTCATACGTGAAGTATACCGGCCTCGGCCTCAAGGCCTTGGGCCTTACCCGCCATGGCCACGTGGGCATAATCATGAACAACCATCCCGAGTGGCTTTTCACACAGCTCGGCGCCCAGGCCTTCGGTGCGGTAACACTGAACCTCTTCACCTCCGCCATTGCGACTGAATTGGCTGCTGCATTAAACCGCATCCAGGCAAGCTTTGTCATTGTCCAGGACCAGGAGCAGGTGGACAAGCTTTTAGAGCAGCAGCCCAAGATTCCCCATGTCAAGACCATCATATACGTAGACCCCACTGGCATGAGGGGCTATGCCCACAACAAGCTCCTCATGAGCTATAAGGACCTGCTGGAGGCCGGCAGAAAGTTTGATTCCAGGCACCCGGGCCTGTTCACGGATGAGCTTTCCAAGGGCAAGGCCGGAGATATTGCCCATATGATCCTGACGTCGGGAACCACGGGAATCTCCAAGCTGGCCATGCTCAGCCACAAGAACTATGCGGACATGGGGAGGAAGTGGATAGAGTCCTCGCCTGTTTATATCGAGTCCAACTGGCTCTCCATGACGCCACCGGCATGGATCGTGGACCAGATGTGGGGATTCGGAGTAGCACTTCTGGGCGGCATGGCCATGAACTTCCCCGAGACACCCGAAACCGTGGTATCAGACTTTAGGGAGATCGGCCCCGGCATGCTCATCTCCTCATCACGGTTCTGGGAAGACCTGGCCTCTTCCATCAGGGTCAGGATCGATGATGCGGGGCCCATCAACCGTGCATTCTTCTCTCTGGCAGAACGCATAGGTCAGTCCTATATCGACCGGAAGTCCGCAAAAAAACCCGTTTCCTTCGTACTGAGGCTAATGAACAGCCTGGCACAAGCCCTGGTGTTCAACCCACTTATGGACAGGGTGGGCTGCTCCCGGTTCATCAGCGCCTTCACCGGCGGCCACCCCATCAGCCCCGATGTGATACGCTTCTTCAGGGCCTGCGGACTGAATCTCAAACAGTGCTACGGCATGACCGAGACCTGCGGCATCTTCCAGGTCCAGCCCGACGACGAGGTGAAGCCCGAGACCGTGGGCAAGCCGCTTCCCGGAACAAAGGTAAAGCTGTCCAAGGACCAGGAGGTCATGGTGCTTTCCGATTCGGTCTTCGAGGGCTACTACAACGACTATGAATCAAGTCAATCAGCCTTTGAAGAAGGCTGGTTCCTGACCGGGGATGCCGGCTACATCGATGAGGACTCGCACCTTGTCATCATCGGGAGAAAGCAGGACATCATCCGCGACAAGGAAGGCAACGCCTTCTCTCCGGACTTCATAGAGACCAGGCTCAAGTTCTCATTATACATCAAGGAAGCGGTCATCTTCGGTGAAGGCCGGCCCTTTATCACCGCTCTCATCAACATCGACATGGGTAATGTGGGCAACTGGGCCGAGGACCGCATGATAGCGTATACGACCTATACCGACCTCACGCTGCGCCCCGAGGTGGAGCAGTTGATATTGGAAGAGATCCGCAAGGTCAACACCGAGCTTCCTCAGCCCATGAAGATCAAGCGGTTCATCCTGCTCTACAAACTGCTGGATGCCGACGACGAGGAGCTGACCCGGACAGGCAAGGTCAGGAGGCGATTCGTCTATGGCCTCTACCTGCCTATGATCGAGGCCATGTACACGGGTCTCAGGGAACTCCCTGTCAAAGGAAAGGTCCGTTACCGCGATGGCCAGGTGGGGATGATTGAGACCACGGCGAAAGTCCTCACCGTGGATTGAGGGATAAAAGGAACCAGGAGAACATAAATGGAATTTTTCTTTCAGTTACTTATCAACGGCCTGAGCATCGGGCTTCTCTATGGATTGTCCGCACTGGGCTTCGTCATGATCTTCAAGTCATCCTCGGTGCTGAACTTTGCCCACGGCCAGCTGCTCGCCATAGGGGCCTTCATGTTCCTGGTGCTGGTTTCCTGGGCCAAGGTACCGGTGATCCTTGCATTTCTCATCACGCTGCTGGGAAGCTTCGTGCTCGGCTTTGTCGTGGAGCGCATGTTCCTCAGGCCCCTCATAGGCGAGTCCCTCATCTTTGTCATCATGCTCACCGTTGGTCTGGCATCCATGTTCAAGGGCCTGCTCCTGTTCTTCTTCGGCGGCAACCTCCAGACCTATCCCGATTTCCTCCCCCAGAGCCTGGCCATTACCCTGGGCGGCATCTATATCCCGCCCGTGTATGTGGCCTCATCCCTTCTTGGGGTCATCTTCCTGGTTCTCTTCGGACTCTTCTTCAAGTACTCTCCCCAGGGCATCTACATGCGCAGTGTGGCCGATAACCAGACGGCCGCCCTTTCACTGGGCGTCCATGTGAAAAAGGTCTTTGCCCTGTCCTGGGCCATTGCCGCCATGGTGGCCGGCATGAGCGGCATCGTGCTGGGGATCATCAACGGCATCAATGTGCACGAGATCAGCTCCATCGGGCTCAAGGTGTTCCCGGTGGTCATCCTGGGAGGTCTTGACAGCATCGGCGGCGCCATTATCGGTGGGATCATCATCGGGCTGCTCGAGACCTTCACCTCGGGGTACATCTCCCCGTCGCTGCGGGATGTGGTGCCGTACATCGTCCTGGTATTCATCCTGCTGGTGAAGCCCTACGGCCTATTCGGGCTTGTGGAAATCGAGAGGGTGTAGGAGAAACAGACCATGAAGCGGCTGCAATTCCACCCATGCGGGAACTATAAGGAACACTACGGAGAGGAGCTCAGCCTCTTCGAGACCGACTTCGGAAGGGCCTGGGCCTTCATCGGACTGGCCTTCCTCTTCTGCGTCGTCCCGTTCATCAGCTCCCCATACCTCCTTTACGTCATTAATGTCACCGGTATAACGGCCATTGCCGCCCTGGGCCTGAACATCCTTGTGGGATTCACCGGCCAGATATCGCTGGGCCACGGGGCCTTCTTCGGGGTTGGGGCGTATGCCGGGGCCATCCTGGCCACCACCGTGGGGCTGCCCTTCTGGGTGGCCGTGCCTGCAGCAGGCCTCGTTACAGCCATTGTGGGCATGATCTTCGGCATCCCCTCGGGCAGGCTGAAAGGCCTGTACCTGACCATTGCTACCCTGGCCGGCCAGTTCATCATCGAATATATCCTGGTGCACTGGGACAGCCTCACCAAGGGCACCATGGGCATCATGCTTCCCACAGCCACCGTCTTCGGCCTGGAGATAAACTCGGACATGCGCTTCTTCTATGTGATCTTCATCTGCCTGGTATGCACGACCCTTGTGGCGTCAAACCTCATGCGCACCCGCTATGGCAGGGCCTTTATCGCCATCAGGGATAACGACCGGGCGGCCGAGGGCATGGGCATCCCCATCTTCTTCTACAAGCTCCTGTCCTTTGCCATCAGCTCCTTCTATGCGGGTTTTGCCGGTGCCCTGTGGGCATACTACATGCGGAGCATCTCCACTGAACCTTTCAACCTGGGCTTGTCCGTGGAATACATCGCCATGGTCATCATCGGGGGCCTGGGGAGCATACCGGGCTCCATCTTCGGTGCAGTTTTCATCACCGGCCTCAACGAGGTCCTGCGTTTTGCAACGGATGCCATGATGAACATCAGCGCCATGAGCGGCTTCGGGCTCAATATGGCATCCTTGCGTGAATTCGCCTTCGGACTGGCCATCGTGCTGTTCATCCTGTTCGAACCCAAAGGGCTTGCTGAGCTGTGGAGGATCATACGCTCCTCCTTCAGGTTATGGCCTTTCTCCTACTGAGGTGTATGTATGGAAGACCTGAAGACAGATACCCTGCTCAAGCTCAACAATATCAGCGTCGTGTACTCCGATGTCATCCAGGTACTCAAGGGGGTATCCCTGAATGTACCAAGAAACCGTATCATATCATTGCTGGGGAGCAACGGGGCAGGCAAGACCACGGCGCTGAAGGCCATTTCCGGTCTGCTGAAGCCTGAAAACGGCAAGGTGACGGACGGCAGCATCATGTACGACGGCAGTCATGTCCAGAACCTCTCCCCTGAGGAGATAACCCGGCTAGGCATTATCCAGGTCCTGGAGGGGAGGCAGCCCTTCAAGTACCTCACCGTTGAGGAGAACCTGAAGGTCGGCACGGCCACACGCTGGACCAAGCCCTATAAAAAGGACCTGGAGATGGTCTATGACTACTTCCCGGCCCTGCTGAAGCGCAGGAAAACCCTGGCCGGGTACTGCAGCGGAGGAGAGCTCCAGATGGTGGTCATGGGCAGGGCGCTCATGGCCCACCCCAAGCTGCTCCTGCTGGACGAGCCCTCATTGGGCCTGGCCCCCCTTGTGGTGAAAGAGATCTTCCGTATCATAAGGCGGATAAACCAGGAACAACAGACCACCATCGTCCTGGTGGAACAGAACGCCAACATGGCCCTGCAGATAGCCCATTACGGCTACGTCATGGAAAACGGGCGCATTGTGATGGAGGGTGAAGCCCAGCAGCTCAAAGAGAACCCCGATGTGAAGGAGTTCTATCTGGGCGTGAGCGCCGGGGGGGGCGCGCGGTCGTACCGGGACGTAAAGTCATACAAACGCAGGAAGAGGTGGCTGTAAAGAGCTCGAGTCACAAATAAAATGAGCGCCCTGTGAAAATTTGGAGGCTTCCATGAGCAGTTTTTTTGATGAATTTGAAACCATGTCCCGCCCTGACAGGGCCGCATATCAGAACAAGAGGCTCTCCGAGATGGTGCGCGTCGGTTATGAACGTTCCCCCAGGCTCAGGTCCATTCTCCAGGATTGCTCCTTGACGCCTTCAGATATTCAGACCATAGACGACCTCGTAAAGCTGCCAGTCATAAACCGTGAAAAACTCGTGGATATGGAGGCGAAAGAGCCTCCCTATGGTGGGCTTGCAGACCCGGATGCGGCCATTGAACGGATCTTCACGTCTCCAGGTCCGGTTTATGAGCCCCACCTCGGTTCCGATGACCTCCTCTGGGCCAGGGCCTACAAGGCGGCCGGTTTCAGCAGGGGCGACATCGTTTTGAACGCATTCTCCTACCACATGGTGGCTGCAGGGCTGACCTTTCACGGAGGGCTGAACAAGGTCGGCGCAACCGTTGTTCCCTCAGGTTCATCCACTACCCAGCAGCAGGTGCAGCTCATAAAGGATTTGGGTGTAACCGGGTTCACGGGCACACCGAGCTTCCTCATGGCAATTATTGAAAAGTCAAAGGAACTGGGCTTCGACTTTGCCAAGGATTTCAAGGTCAAGCGAGCCAGTTTTGCCGCAGAACCACTGCAGCCAACACTTCGGCAGAGGTTCGAAACCGAATACGGCATTGACACCTTCCAGATGTACGGAGCCACGGAGGTAGGCGATGTCGCCTATGAATGCCCTCACAAGAAAGGCTGGCATATCTGCGAAGAGGTCATCGTGGAGATCGTTGACCCTGCAACCGGGATGCATGTCAAGCCCGGCGAACTCGGCGAGGTGGTGGTCACGCGTCTGAACCACATCTTTTTCCTGCTGCGCTTTGGAACGGGCGACCTTTCAAGTATCATGGAAGAATCATGTCCCTGCGGCAGGACCAGCGTAAGACTATCCGGCATTGCAGGAAGGGTGGGCGACGCAGTGAAGGTCCGCGGGATGTTCGTTGCCCCGAGTCAGGTGAAAAAGGTCTGCGAGGGCTTTCCCGGTATTGCCGTCCAGCTTCTCATAACCCGTGACGGTCACAGAGACAACCTGACGGTCAGAATTGACACCAGAGGTACTGCCTACGACCATCCCGAACTCAAGGTACGATTCGCAAAGGCCTTTCAGGAAGCCTGCACTGTCAAGGTTGACCATGTGGAGTTTTTGGAATCCGGGGGTATATCAGATGATGCCAAGCTTCTGATCGATGAACGGACCTGGAAATAATCTGTGCTTTCATCAGGCACTAAAGGTTGGGGCGGATTGAAGAGCGACGATCCTGCATGAAAACCCTTTACTGGGATGAAGAGCGGCCTGACCTGAGATAAATTTATCAGCTACGACCCGAGGGGGTAACGCGTTGAAGGTGTTCTCCGGTCGGATCGTAGCCACTGCAAATGTTGCATCAATACATATTTCACTCTATATAATAACATGTTACATAATCTGTCTCCATATGCCTTTATCAGTCCTAATAACCTCTGCCTGCGGCTCTCATTATTCCGGTCCATCACGGTTCTTTCACCGTCGTATCGGGGGTGAGTATGTCTACTTTGTGTATGGCCTGATATTTTTTTATCAGGTCTGCGAGGGCTTCATTCATTAGGAGAGAAGGTTCTTTGCCTGAAGAAAACGACAGGGACAAAAGGTCTCTGTCCCTTTTTTCTGCCAGGATACAATCCATTTTGATGAGTTTCGAAAGCTGATTTTTAGACCTGAGGTCCAGCAGATTCCCTCTTTTTGCAGGCATTTTCCCCTCACTGGTCATTGAGTGCATTGGATTCTAAAGCTGCTGCACTGGTAAGATTAAAATCCACAGTCGTTGAGTAGTG
Source organism: uncultured Bacteriovoracaceae bacterium (assembly GCA_964600235.1). Classification (GTDB taxonomy): domain Bacteria; phylum Desulfobacterota; class Desulfomonilia; order UBA1062; family UBA1062; genus MWEI01. The sequence goes on from CAZRIV010000003.1 coordinate 282,354, forward strand.
ATGGAGTACACTGTTTTGCAGAAGGATGAGATTGCATTTATTGTAGAGTTCATCCATGACGACGACAGACATCCTCTTCCCTGCCTGCCGTGCCTCTTCCCTGAAATCATCAATTAATTCCATTAATTCCAGGATAGTAATCTCCTGATAAACACATAAATTGTTCCAATATCGCTCGTCTTTCATGATGCATCCTCGGTAGTTGCTCTATGTGTTTATAATGAAAGACATCGGTGCATCTGTCGATAATGAAAGATAAGCTATATATTAGTGATTGTTTATAACTAAAGCGAGGTATTTCCATCAGCCGAGGGTCTGCAGGTAAGACCTCAGATTCACCTTGTTGTTCTTCAATCCGGTCTTCATACGGATTTTATACCTATAGGTGTGGATGGTATTGAGAGAGACATTGAGGATCTTTGAGATATCCTTTGAGCTCTTCCCCTCTTTGATAAGGGATGCAACCTGGATTTCACTTGGCGTGAGACCGAGATACTCGGAAGATACATTTCTGATGAATGGAGAAATGATATCCCCGAGAAGTGATCTGAGCATGGAAAGGATCCGTATCTGGTTTTCCTGCAGGCCGGAGTCATCCAGTTTATCAAGATACGGCAGGACGGATGTCTTGAGATTCGAGACGATATTCATCTCCATGCCCTGCCTGTCTTCTTCCCTCTGCTTGAGCAGCACCTTCAGGGCGGCATTCATCTCTTCAAGTTCGCGGCGCCCTTTTTCCAGTTCCTCTTCTCTTGCCCGGAGAACAGTTTCACTGGATTTCCTCGCATCATTTTCGATCTTCAGCTGCTCATATGCCTGCGTAAGCTCTACTGTTCTTTCTTTCACAAGTCCTTCCAGCTGATCCTTGTGCCTTTTCAGCTCTCCTTCAATCCTTTTACGGTCTGTAATATTCCGTGACACCCCATATATTCCAGTTGGTTTTCCGTCTTTATCCCGTATAGCGCTTACAATACACTCCATCCACACAGTGGAACCATTCTTGTGATAGTACTCAAGCTCCAGCTTAATCGTTCTGTCCGGGTCGACACCCTCTTCCTTGTCGCGCTCGAGCTCCTTGCCCAGGACCTCGATAATCTTGGCGTAAGAATCAGGGGTCAACATTTCACTGGCCCTTTGCTGCATGCGCTCCTGAGGCGTGAAACCTAGAATCTTTTCAACAGATGGGCTGTCGTAGGTGAGCCTGAAATCCATATCTGCCGTCCAGACGATATCGTTCATTTTCTCCGTCAGGAAGCGATACTTGGCTTCGCTCTCCCGTAATGCTCTTTCAGCCCATTTCCTGTCGGTGATGTCACGGGAAACCCCCTGGGCACCGACAATCCGTCCTTCAGCATCGACCAAAAGGCTTCCATTCACTTCCATCCAAACCGTTGCCCCGTTCTTGTGGAAATATTCAAGCTCTATCATCAGGGGTCTTGGCGTTTTGCTACCCGTTTCCTGCATCCACTTTATCTCATTGAAGAACATCTCAAATGCCTTTGCAGCGGATTCCTGGGTCATGGTTGACGACGCCTTATTACCCACTCGTTCCTGCGGGGTATATCCCATGATTTTTTCAACAGATGGGCTCATGTACGTAAGGTTGAATTCCATATCTGTCGCCCAGACGATGTCGTTTATCCTCTCCGTGAGGAACCGATGCTTGGCTTCGCTTTCCCGCAATGCATCTTCCGCACTCTTCCTTTTCGAAATATCCCGGGCAGCGGCAAAAACTCCTGCAACCTGTCCCGAGGCATCCCGGTACACGGAGGCAGTATAAAGCACCGAGGTGACATGCCCTCCCCGATGCTTGAGCTCAAGTTCGTAATCTCTCACCAGGCCTTCCTTGAACACCTGCTGATATCCGGCACGTGCCCTTTCCGAGTCGGTGAAGTAGTCCGAAAAGTCCCTTCCTATGAGTTCATCCCTTGCATATCCTGTAACATGCTCGGTTGCCGTATTTACGTCCGTAATCTTGCCGTCCTGACCGATAGTTACAAGGGGATCAAGGCTGGCCTCAATGAGGCTGCGGTTGTAGGCTGTTGATTGTTTCAGCGCCTCTTCAACCTTCTTGCGCGCGGATATATCACGCACGGTCGCCCACATGCCTCTCGGCCTTTCATCTTCCCTGATAAGGGTTGTCCTCAATTCGACAGGAAATACTGTTCCATCCTTGCGCCTGTATTCTTTTTCGTAGATGTCGGAATACCCATTAGGAAGTATCTGGTTTTGAACAATGGCGGTCTCGTGTTCATGCCATTTCTCAGGTGTCAGATCGAAATACGTCAACTTTTTGATTTCTTCGGCTTCATAACCGAGCATTTTCAGGTATGCGCCATTGCATTCCAGTATATGCCCTTCCATATCAACACTAACAAAGGCATCTCTCATGGTGTCATGCAGTCGACGATACTTGTTCTCTGAGGCACGCAAGGCCCGTTCAGCCTGTCTTTGCTCAGTGACATCCAGCAGCACTCCGTCAAAAACAATCTCATCACCATATCGCCTGGGCTGAGAGATGCCCCTTATAAACAACATCTTTCCATCAGGCCTGTTGAACCTTATCTCATGATCCCAGACACAAAAGGTACGGGCAGCCTCCCTGATCGATGCCAGAAAAGGCTCCCTGTCTTCAGGCACGACACCATCGACAAAAAGAGGAAAGAAGTGCTTTAGTTCCCCTTCTATTCCTAAAAGATCGAAAGCGCTTTCGCTCACATAGTACAGTCCCATCTCTCCATTAGGCCGCGCAAAAAATTGATACACCGCGCCGGGGAGATTGTTCGTCATACGCCTGAAGAGGTCCTCGCTCGCCCGAAGCGCCTCTTCCGCCTGTTTTCTCTTCGTGATATCCGTCACCACGGTAAGGAGGTAATCTTCCTGACCGATCTGTATCTTTGTTGAATTAAACAGGCCGCATCTGATCTCTCCTCCCTTTGTTCTTATCTGCAGTTCGAGATTTTCAACACGGCCATTCTTTGTGAATTCACCCAGCACACTCGCTCTCTTCTCAGGGGTTATAAAACCAACCCCTGTCGAGGTATTGCCTATGACTTCATCACGAGGAAGCCCCATGAGAGTAAGAAAGGCATCACTAACATCCACATAGCGTCCTTCATTAATGGTGCTGATGGCCATGGGGACTGAGTTTTGCAAAAAGGCCTTGGCAAATCTTTCCTCGCGCTCTTTGTGCACTTCATCTGCCTGAGAAGCATCTTCCGATGAATCTGCAAGAAATTCTTCAATAGTTGACTGAGCATTGATAATATCCTTGGCCCAATTGAGATCGCTTGCCGCACACTCCAATTCCGCTACCCTTTTCCGCATGCCATCCAACTGCCTTATGAGCTGGTCTCTTGTCTTATCCACATCTGTCATTCAAGAAACCTCTTGGTAAGCCTGGCAGGTAAGGATGTATCGGCGAGAAACGGAAGAGGTCCGCCGTGCGCGTACGTGGAAACCCCTGAACATATTTGTAATTATTCCCGGAAACAGGTTTATTGGCCCCTCTTGAATCCATCAAGGCATGCCTGTCCAGCCATGCAGATGAAAAGATGTTCACTTTCTGCGCTCATAACGCCTCTGTGCATGCGTTCATGACCTGTAATCCGTACCTCTGTGCAATCTGCAGCATATCCTTGATCTTTATAAAATGATGCTTACTCCTCTTTTTTGATCACTTTCAATCTGAGAAGATTGATGTCTGTCATTGGCTGGTATTTATTGATCAGGTCACCAATAGCCTCATTTACCAAGAGCGACAGCTCCTTCCCTGTTAATGCAGCCAATATGGTAAGCGCCTTTGCAAAACGCTCCTCGATATAATAGTTCCTTTTAATCAATTTTGCTTTCTTATCGCCGTTTCTCAGTTCGAGTGGTTTCCGACCTCGTGCACTCATTTCTTACCTCTCTTTTTTATTGTCATTTCAAGTTTAATGGCTATTTGCCATTTTAATTTCAATTTCTCTCTTCTCCTCATTTGCCATGCTACTAATACCCTTGTCCTATCTTTTTTTCAAGGGCGCGAAAAAATTCAAATGCGCCTCAATTGCAACTATAATAGCATTTGAATCCAAAGGACCCTAGCAATTGGGGGGTTGGTTTTTGCCTTTTCTTGATTAACTTTGTTGTATAGTAAATAAGGAATCCATTCCATAATGCACATTGTATCCAAGGGAGGAGAGCTGGTGAAAAACATGGTCATTATCTATGGAAAGGCCGGCTGACCCTATACTGACCAGGCCAGGTCGGTCTATGGGGACAAGGCAACCTATTATGACGTGAACAAGGACGCGGCAAAACTCGAAGAGATGCTCAATCTCTCGGGTGGAAAGCGAAAGGTTCCCATCATCGTGGAGGATGGCAAGGTACGGGTTGGATACGGCGGGTCCTGAGGGGTTTAGCTGCCCATGGTCCATGGGTAACATAAAAAAACACTGATGATATGCAGGGGGTCTTTGCACAAAACAAAGGCTTCCAGAAGTTAAACACCCCTATGCAAAGTCTCTTATAACACCTTCGGAACGAACAGCTCTGTGAAAAGCCTCAGGAATGCGGAATCTGTCAGTCCTGCAATAAAGTCACGGACCATCTCAAAGGGGTTGTGCGAGTTTAGATAACGTGGCCCCAGTCTGTCCAGGAAGCTTATAAAGACAGGGGATTTTCTGTCTTTTTCCACAAGGTCTTCCACAAGACGGGAGAATACAAGAGAATACATTGTGCTGATCTTGCTGGACTCCGCCTTGACCGAAATGTTGGTATAAATCTTCTCGTAATTAAATTCCTTCAGTGCCAGCAGCGCGTTGTAGATCCGGGGGGAATATACTATGGCGTTACCGGATGAATGGCGCGCCAGGTCTTCCACCAAGGCATAGACGATCTTGCCATTGGTGTCTCCGAGAACACGTACCACTGCGACCGGAAGATCATCCCTCTGAATGATGCCGAGCGATATGGCATCTTCGATATCGCGGCCTATATAGCTTACGGTGTCGGCCACCCTCACCAGGCAGCCTTCCATGGTCATGGGTAACGGGCTTTCGCCCCTTAACGCTGACCCCATCTTCCGGTCAAGGTCATCAAAGCCTTCACCTTTATCCGGAGAGACCGCCTGTTCGTTCATCTCGCCGTTGTGACACAGGATGCCGTCCAGGACCTGGAGGGTGAGGTTGAGCCCGAGACCCGCCTTTTCTACCCGTTCAAGGGCCTGTATTGCCTGCAGGTTGTGCCGGAAAGGCCCGATGCCTGCCTCTGCGCACTGGGCGTCGAGGTAGTGCTCTCCGTCATGTCCGAAGGGGGGATGCCCGATATCATGGCCAATGGCAATGGCCTCGATCAAGTCATCATTAAGCCCCAGCTTTCTTCCGATGGTCCTGGCGATACGCGAGAGCAGCTGCACGTGTATCACCCGGTGGGATATCCCCTGATGGCCCACCAGGTAGAACACCTGGGTCTTATCTATGTACGAGGTGTAGGCCTGCGAGTGGAGGATGCGGTCCACATCAATGGAGAAGGCATCCCTCATGTCGGCCTTGCTTGCTGACTCAGGCCGCCTCCTGATACCCTCGGCGGGATGTGACCTCTTCATATGGCTACTGCTGGGCAGTTATCTTTGAAAACTTGGCTACCTTGTCGAACACCGAAACCAGTCCTTTCAAAAGGGCAATGCGGTTTTCCTTAACCTTGGCATCGTCGCTCATGACAAGGACCTTTTCGAAAAAGCTGTCTATGGGGTCTTTCAGACCTGCAAGCAGTTTAAGGGCATCCGTGTATTCGCCCTTTTCCGTATGGGCCACGAACAATCCTTCCACGGCCTGGAAGGCCTCATACAGTGCCCTTTCCTCGTCCTGGACAAACAGCTTGGGATTCACGGATCCACTTACCCCTGCCTTTTTAAGGATGTTTTCCACCCGTTTGCTCGCAGCGCAGATGGACTCGAACCATGCCTCCTTGCGCATGGCGGCAAGGGCGGAAGCCCTCTGGAAGGTGTCCACCGGGTCATCGAAGGTACTGATGACAGAATCTATTACATCTCCTGGTATGCCCCTGCCCTGGAGAATTGAAACGAACCGGTTTGCAAAGAAAGCGACAACCTCCTGTCTTGTTTCCTCTGCGGGCCTTTTCAACTTTGCCGTGAGTTGTCCAAGGGACTCATTCACAAGCCAGGAAATGGAAATGCCATACCCTTTGCCCAGCAGGATGTTCTCGATGGCGATGGTCTGCCTTCTCAGAGCATAGGGATCTGAGGTGCCTGAAGGCACCATATTGATGCCGAAACACCCGCAGATGGTGTCGATCCGGTCTGCAATGCCGACGATGTCGCCCACCACGCCGGAAGGGAGCTTGTCTTCAGCTGACGCGGGCAGGTAGTGCTCTCGGATGGCAACAGCCACCTCGGGATCGATGCCCTGCTTCAGTGCGTATTCCCTGCCCATTATCCCCTGGAGTTCGGGCAGCTCGCCCACCATGAGGCTGTTGAGGTCGCCCTTGCACAGGTATGCGGCCTCCTTCACCTTTTCCAGCTTGTCCGGGGTGATCTTTTCTGCCAGCGTGAGCGCCACCGCGCTGAACCGCTCCACCTTTTCATATGAGGTGCCCAGGTCCTTGTGGAAGATGACGTCTTTGAGCCTATCGGCATATGTCTTCAACGGGACCCTCAGGTCTTCTGCAAAGAAGTACTTGGCATCGTCGAGCCTTGCCTTCAATACCCGTTCGTTGCCCGCCCGCACCACGGCATCGTCCTTGGGAACGATGTTGCTGAACGCCCCGAAAGAGGCCTTGAGCTTGGAATTATCATTGAGGGTGAACATGGGGAAGTATCTCTGGTGGTGCTTCATCACCGTTACCAGCACCTCCTTGGGGAGGCCAAGAAACATCTCGTCAAAGGTGCCGATGATGGGGTGCGGATATTCCAGAAGGTTCGCCACCTCGGCGAGCAGGTCCTTGTCCAGCACCTCGGCGCCGATCTTCTTTGCCTGGTCTTCAACGGCGTTCCAGATGGCGGCCTTTCTCTTTTCAAGATCCGGGATTACATAGGCCTTCTCAAGGATCTGCTCATAGGACTCTGGCCCGTCTATCTCGATGGGGCCTTTTGTCATGAACCTGTTGCCGTAGGTTAACCTGCCTGAGCTTACATTCCCGAACCTCACCGGGAGCACGTCGGTCCCGAACAATGCGAGGATCCAGTGGACAGGCCTTGCGAAACGTACATCCGGATTCGACCAGCGCATGGTCTTGTTAAAGGGGATCCTGAAAATCATGTCCTCCAGGATTCCAGGCAGCACTTCCATGGCGGATTTGCCGGGTATGTTCCTGGTGACGCTCAGGTATTCACCCTTTGGCGTCTTGGCAATGCTCACTTCAGAGATATCAACGCCGCAGGTCTGGGCGAATCCGAGGCCTGCCTTGGTGGGATTGCCGTCCTTGTCAAAGGCTATGCCCTTGGGCGGGCCCATCTTGGTCTCGACAGAATCCGCCAGGGTTTCGGCCATGCCTGATATCCTGAACGCAAGCCTTCTGGGCGTTGAAAACAGCTGCACGGCATCGTGCTTGAACTTCAGCGCTGCAAGCTTGTCCGTAACGGAGGTTTTCATGAAGTTGAGAGCAGGGACGATGAAGCCCGAAGGGATCTCCTCGGTGCCAATCTCAAATAGAAGGGTCTTGGCCATCACGACACCCCGTTTCTTTCCTGGATGCCATCCAGGTAGAGCTTGGCAGACATGCGCGCCAGTTCGCGGACCCTCAGCACGTATGACTGGCGCTCTGTGGTGCTGATGGCGCCCCTGGCATTGAGCAGGTTGAAAATGTGCGAGCACTTGAGGCACATGTCATATACCGGCAGGCACAAACCTTCCAGGGCTATCCTCTTGCCCTCTTCCTCGAAGAGCCTGAAGAGCTCAAGGAGCATCTGGACGTTGGCGAGCTCAAAGTTGTATTTCGACCACTGCACCTCGCCCTTGTGGTGCACGTAGCCGTAGTTCCATTTATCTTTCCACTGGATGTCGTAGACCGAGCCCTTGTTCTGGAGGTACATGGCTATACGCTCCAGCCCGTAGGTTATCTCGGTGCAGACCGGGTCGAGATCAAAGCCGCCCACCTGCTGGAAATAGGTGAACTGGGTGATCTCCATGCCGTCGAGCCACACCTCCCAGCCAAGCCCCCAGGCGCCGAGCGTGGGAGACTCCCAGTCATCCTCCACAAAACGGATGTCATGCTCGCGTGTGTCGATGCCGAGCCGGCGCAGACTGTCCAGGTAGATTTCCTGGACATCGAGCGGGGAGGGCTTCAGGATGACCTGGTACTGGTAGTAGTGCTGAAGCCTGTTGGGGTTCTCACCATAGCGGCCGTCAGTGGGCCGCCTGCTGGGCTCTACATAGGCTACGTTCCATGGGTCCGGCCCAAGGGCCCGCAGGAACGTGTGAGGGTTGAAGGTGCCGGCGCCCACTTCAAGGTCGTAGGGCTGGGCTATTAGGCACCCGTACCGTGACCAGTAATCGTGCAGATTCAGTATTAATTCCTGGAAATCCATAGTCACCTCATCTAGCATTGGTTCATATCCAGGTCAAGCAGCTTCGCCAGGAACATGGCCGTTTTCAGGGGTCTTTCGGATATCCTGGAGCTCGCTCGAAGCAAATACGAAGTGATCTCCCTGCGGGCCTGCGGGCTTATATTGATCCTGAAAAGGACGTCGTGGTCCAGGCGGGCCCCTTTTTCAAGGAACATGCAGGCCTCGGGTGAAAGTCCGGTCCTGACCGGGGTATTGCCGTTGGCCGAATGATCCATTCCCTGGCCGAATGCATCGAAATCGATGCCGTACCCCAGCGAGCGAAGGATGTTCACCATGGAGATGCTCCAAAGAGGAAACCACTGCCTGCAGGGATCCATGACCAGAAGCGCTTTTCGCAAACATTCATAGGTGGCCGGCGAAGGGTCGTGAAGCCCGAGATTCTCCTTGATCACCTCCAGCAGCACTGATGAGTACCCGATCAGAGAGAGGTCTTCCCGTATCCCCAGGTTGGCATTGATAAGAATTGCCGACTCGATGCGCTGCAGATCCGCCCCGCGGCCCCTATGAACCTCCAAGGTCACCTCGCAGAAGGGTTCCAGCGTCCCGGGGAATCTCTTCTTGCTCCGGTGAGCCCCTTTGGCGATAGCCGATATGAGCCCCTGCTCTTTTGTCAGGGCGTGCACGATCTTGTCCGACTCCAGGAAATCCGTTGTGTGCAGGATGATGGCCTCGGTTGTGTATCTCGGCATCTTTTGCCCTGGTTATGGCGTTATCGGCTCAGGAACAACCGTATCATACACGGGTGGTTGCGGTAACCTCTGGGCTGATGAAGGCATGCATGTCAGATGCGCTGCTTGTCTTGAGCGGATCCTGGGGCTCCTTTGAGCACCGACTCAAAGAGACGACAAAGATGACCAAGGCGATAAGCACTATTACAACAATGCCCATGATAATTCCCGTGGGTGGCTTGTTGTGATAGGAAACAACCTTTGCCTGCTTATTCTTGTTCTCGTGAGAGGCAAGGGTTTCTTCCAGGTGAGCCAGAAGCTCCTCTTCATCGAAATGAAATTCCTTGCTGATTACACGAAGGAAACCCCTGAGAAAGGTCCTGGGCGGGAGCATGTCAAGCTGGTCTTCCTCGAGAAATATGAGTGTCTGGGCCGAGATCTTGGTCCTCTCCTCGATCTCTTTCAGATCGATGCCCTTTCTTTCCCGTTCCCTCTTGAAATATTCACCCAAGGTGAGCTTCTCTTCCGACATTGTCCCCTCCAGTATTCACCCATTATCATGACAGCCCCGGCCAGGCAAGGATGAATGCTCCCTTCTCTCGATGCAGGATTGACTCTTGGTGGCTTCTGTGGCTACCCTAGGGAACTCTAAAACTTTAGGCACAAGGAAAACATGACTATTCACGATTTGTTTGAGTCCATAGCCAAGCCCGCCAGGTATATAGGGGGCGAAGTCAACCAGGTCATGAAGCCCGTTGATGAAGTGAAGGTCCGCTTCGCCCTGGCCTTCCCCGATGTATACGAGATCGGCATGTCGCATGCGGGCATCAAGATCCTGTACAACATCCTCAACTCCATGCACGGCATATGGGCTCAGCGCGTTTTTGCGCCCTGGCATGACCTGGCCGGGCAGATCATAGGGCATAACATCCCGCTGACGAGCCTTGAAGAGGGACGGCCCATAGCCCGGTTCGACGTTGTGGGATTTTCTCTCCTCTACGAGCTCTCCTTCACCTCCATGCTCGGTATGATGAAGATGGCCGGGATCCCTCTCCTGTCAGAAGAACGCGGCGAAACCGACCCCATAGTGATTGCCGGAGGAACCTTCTGCGCAAATCCCACCCCGGTCATGGCCTTTCTTGACCTTGTGGTGATAGGCGACGGGGAGGAGATCGTGCAGGAGATGGCTCGAATTTGCCTGGAGACGAAAAACCGCTCTGAGCGGATTCAGGCCTTTTCCCAGATCCAGGGAGTACATCGTCCGGGCAGTCTTGAAAGTCCTCGTCGCAGGATATTGCCGGACCTGGACACCTATCCCTTCCCGGGATCCCCTGTCCTCCCGCACATCGGAATCGTCCATGACCGGCTCGGCGTCGAAGTGGCCAGAGGCTGCACTCGCGGGTGCAGATTCTGCCAGGCAGGCATGATCTACCGCCCCTATCGGGAGCGCTCCTATCCATCCGTAATGGAATCATTCCGGAAAGGCCTTGCAGCAACGGGCTATGACTCGCTGAGCATGATGGCCCTCTCCATGACCGACCTGAGCTATATCAACGAACTCATCGAATCCATCCACTGCCCTTCCCGGGAGATATCCGTGAGCATCCCCTCATTGAGGGTAGAAGGCATCACCCGCAGGGTCGCCGATTTCATCGCCTCGGTGAAGAAACCAGGGTTCACCATGGCGCCCGAGGCCGCAACGGAGCGACTGAGGGCCGTAATCAACAAGGGCAACACAGAGGAAGATCTGTTCAGGAGCGCTTCACTCATCCGGGAGCTCGGATGGAGATCGCTCAAGCTCTATTTCATGGTGGGTCTCCCCACGGAAGAAGATGCTGATATCGAGGCCATAAGTACCCTCTCCCGCAACCTCTCGCGGGCCTTCAAAGGCAACCTCACCATCAGCATCTCCTGCTTCATACCCAAGGCCTTTTCACCTTTTCAGTGGGAGGAGCAGCTCACATCGCAACGATATCAGGAACTGGTGAATCGCCTCCAGAAACAACTGCGGCACAGGAGCATCACACTTAAATGGCATGACCCGAGACTGTCATCCCTGGAAGGGGTGTTCTCCAGAGGTGATGAGCGCCTGTCGCAGGTCCTTCTTGATGCCCATAAGGGAGGTGCATATCTGGACGGCTGGGGCGACACCCTCAACATGCAGGCCTGGAATGAGGCCTTTTCCAAGGCGGGTATCGATCCGGACTCATATCTCAAGCCGCGGAAAAGGGAGCAGTCACTGCCCTGGGACTTCATAGACATGGGCGTAGAGAAAGGCTTCCTTCTTTCAGAGCGTATACGCGCCTATGGCGCAAAGCCCACGGCCGACTGCAGGGATGGCGAGTGCAGCAGCTGCGGGGTCTGCGGGCCGGGGCTTTCGAACATCATCCGGCAGAAACCTGAGCCTTCTCACCTGTTCCAGGAAAAATCGGCCCATGGGGCATACTCCTATGTTCTCGGAATATCAAAAGAGGGCGGCCTGAGATTCCTTTCGCCGAGAGAATTTCAGGAGATGCTCAGGAGGACCATCAGACGAGCCGGAATCGGGGCTGTCTACACCCAGGGATTCAGCCCAATCATGAAAATCAGCACCTCCCCGCCCACCTCTTATGGCATCGCCTCCAAAGGCGAGTATGTGGCGTTTGAACTCAAGCATCCCGTTAATCCTCAGCAGATAGCGTCCCGCCTCAATGCGATTCTTCCTGCCGGGGCATCCGTCGTATCCTGTGCTGAAGGCCACCTCAAACAGGTACAGGCATTCATATACAAAACCGGCAGAACCTTCTCCCTGTCTCTAGAGCCAGATTCATGTGTCTACAAAGATGGAAAGGCCCTGCCTGTGGCCGATTATCTCGAATATTCAGACCCCAATACCCTGAGAATAGCCTTTAAACAGGGCAGGACCATATCCCCCGTATTGCTCCTGGAAAGCTATTCTTCGGATAGGCTGAACCTGGAAGAGGTCGTCAAGACTGAAACCATTTTTATTCAGGAGGAACCTCCGAAGGGGCGCCTTGATTAAACATGGATTGTGAGTTTGAAGGGGTTTAATCGCTCTATCCGGCGCAAAACCTTGATATATCAAAGCTTGCGCCTTATGTAGAAGGTACATCTCCATATTAATCCTTCCCCAGGAGGCAAAGGATGGCTAACCCCGACGATAAGCCCATAAAAATCATGGATGCTGGAATTCAGATTCAGCCTTCCATGAAGGGCTGTCCACATTGTACTCCTGCATCTGAGCAAGTTGAGTATATTGATCCTGTGTGCCTGATGCGCACAACAGACAAAGATGCTTACATTCCTTATGATTACAAGGGAATGACCTACTACTTCTGCCATCCGGGCTGCCTGGAAAGATTTAAGAAGAACCCTGATAAATACATCCCGAACCTATCGGGAAAGGGCGGCCCCATGAGCCATGATGTCCCGAAAGCGAGAGAATATGTCGACCCGGTGTGCATGATGCGCACTACTGAAAAGGATGCCTATATTCCCTATGAGCACAATGGGATGACGTATTATTTCTGCAACCCAAGGTGCCTGGATAAATTTAAAAGTGATCCGCAGACGTATATTAACCGCCTGGCAGACCCTGCCCTTTCCGTGGCACCCACCCCTTCCGTGAGGCCGGGATCGCCTGCCGGCAAATATACCTGCCCCATGGATCCGGAAATCATTACGGACGGACCGGGAATCTGCCCCAAGTGCGGAATGGCCCTGGAGCCCATGGCCCCATCTCTTTCCGAAGAGGAAAACCCGGAATATGCAGATATGAAGAGGCGTTTTTTCTTCGGGCTCACCCTTACGATTCCACTCATGCTTATTTCCATGAGGCATATGCTCCCCGGACATATCCTCGGCGGTATAGCATCCCAGCAGGATCTCGGTCTGGCGGAATTCCTCCTGGCGACACCTGTGGTTCTCTGGGCAGGATGGCCCTTCTTTGTCCGCGCATGGGTGTCACTGCGTACACGAAACCTCAACATGTTCACTCTCATAGGTATTGGCGTTATGGTCTCCTATGGTTACAGCCTTGTAGCAACCCTTCTTCCTGACCTTTTCCCGGCAACGCTCAAGAGCAAAGAAGGGACGATAGGGGTATATTTCGAGGCTTCCGCCATGATCGTTACCCTGGTTCTCCTGGGACAGGTCCTTGAACTCAGGGCAAGGTCCCGTACAAGCGATGCCATCAGATCCCTTTTGAAGCTCGCACCCAAGACCGCCAGAATTCTCAGGGAAAATGGCGTTGAGGAGGACATCCCCCTGGATATGATCCACCCCGGTGACCTTTTACGGGTGAGGCCGGGAGAAAAGGTCCCTGCAGACGGTATCATCATGGAGGGTGCAAGTTCCATAGATGAATCCATGATCTCGGGTGAGCCTATCCCTGTGGAAAAAACAACGGGAAACAAGGTAGTAGGGGCTACCGTAAACGGGAACGGGACGTTCATCATGAAGGCCGAAAGGGTCGGGAGCGAAACGCTCCTGTCCCAGATTGTCCGGCTCACTATCGAGGCAAGCAGGAGCAGAGCCCCTATCCAGCAGCTTGCGGATGTTGCCGCCTCCTATTTTGTGCCGGCAATATTCGCGGTGTCACTTATCTCTTTCATAACCTGGCTGATTATCGGGCCAGAGCCCAGACTTCCCCACGCCATCGTGTCGGCTGTATCTGTGCTTATTATTGCCTGCCCGTGTGCCTTGGGCCTTGCAACGCCCATGTCCATTCTTGTGGCCACAGGAAAAGGCGCCCACATGGGGGTTCTCTTCAGGGATGCAGATGCGATTCAGTCCCTGGAAAAGGTTGATACCATGGTTGTTGACAAAACTGGTACGCTCACCGAGGGAAAGCCTGCCTTGAACGCCATTATTACCATCGGGGATTACACAGAGGACAAGCTCCTCTATCTGGCGGCAAGTATTGAAAAAGGCAGCGAGCACCCCTTATCGCAGGCCATTGTTCAGGCGGCAGTGAATCGCGGCCAAACCCCGGCCCCGCATACCGATTTTACTGCACATATCGGGAAAGGGATTACCGGGACGGTTGAAAACCATAGAATTGCCTTGGGAAACGATCGTCTGATGCAAGACCTCGACATTGAACCCGGCTGGCTCGCCCCACAGTCCGAACAGATGTCAAGCCAGGGGGCTACGGTGATGTACATTGCCATTGACAATAAGGCACAAGGGGTAATCGCCGTTTCAGATTCCATAAAAGAGACGTCCAGATCAGCCGTTCACATGCTTTCCCAGGACAAACTGCATCTTGTCATGCTCACTGGCGATAAAAGAACGGCAGCCCAGAATATTGCCAAGAAACTCGGCATTCATGACGTGATAGCAGAGGTGCTGCCTGCGGAAAAGGGTGCGGTAATAAAAAAGCTGCAAGACCAAGGGCACCTGGTCGCCATGGCCGGCGACGGGATCAATGATGCTCCTGCACTTGCCCAGGCGAATGTGGGTATTGCCATGGGAAGCGGGACAGATGTCGCCATAGCCAATGCCCATGTCACCCTCATCAAGGGAGATCTGAGGTCCATTGCCCGCGCCAGGCTTCTGAGCAAAGCCACCATGCGTAATATCAAGCAGAACCTTTTCTTTGCCTTCTTCTATAATATTCTGTGTGTCCCCATCGCAGCGGGGATACTGTACCCCTATTTCGGCATCATCCTGTCTCCCATGATAGCTGCTGCGGCCATGAGCTTCAGCTCCGTATCCGTAATAACAAACGCCATGCGTCTGAGAAACGCCCGGCTGTAATATTACCCTTAATCACCAACCAATGACATCCCTGTATCGATTATTCAACCCAACGCCCAATAACCCTCTTTTGTCTGTTTGTAATATCACTAGAAAGACATACAAAATATAATATGATTGATCCATGAATCATTTTATTGTTGACCAGCCATTGTTTCTGTGGCATTCATACAATCACAACAAGTGTTGTTCTGACCTCCTTTACGCCAGAAGAAGGGACAAGACCTCTCGTGCTTTGTCCTAAGACCTAAACTTCTTCTGGCTATTTTTTTGGAGAAAACATATTGGTCTCAAATTGTGTTTATTTATTTTTTAAGCGACATGATCATTGCCAAAGACTCTCTCGATATTCCTTTTTCCGAGAAGACCTGCTTTATGATCAGACTTGATACTTGGATGGGATGATCCTGCGTGCTAGAGTATTATTCCAAAGGAGTTATTCATGCCCGATTTCGACATGACCGGCATGCCCGGCGAGGCCGGAAAAGTATTCCGTCCCTTTGCAGAGGAATTGCTGAGGAGGTTTTCAGCCAGCTGTCTGTCCATCTCAGTAACAGGCAGCTGCATAACCGGCGACTTCGTCTCCGGTATATCCGACATCAACTCCGTGCTCGTGCTCAACAAAATCGACATGGAAGACCTCGACACCCTCGTCTCCCTTTCCCGCTTCAAGAAAAAGCGCATCAGGAGCCCCCTCATCATGACCGAGGAATACATAAGACGCTCTCTCGATGTCTTCCCCATTGAATTCCTTGACATCAAGCTTTTCCATAAGACGGTTTTCGGAACCGATTTTTTCGAAAGGATCTCCCTCGACAAGGCCCAGCTGAGAATTCAGTGCGAGCGGGACCTCAAGGGAAAGCTTGTCAACCTTCAGCGCGGCTATGTTTCCTGCGAGGGCAGAACCAGGGAGATCAGGTCGCTGCTCCTGCAAGCCCTTCCCGGATACTTTGCCCTGCTCCGTTCCATGATGTACCTCGTCCTGGCACCTAAAGAGCCCCCTGCAAGGAAGGAGGATGTGCTGCATCAGTCTGAGGATTTGTTTCACATCAATCTGTCCGGCTTGCGAGGGATCATGCATCTCAGAGGCAGTCAAGGTTTTTTCCCGAATAGGAACGAGGTACTCAAGCACTTCAATGAGGTCTGCAAAATCACCCATGAACTGTGCGTGGCGACGGATGCACTGGTTGTATAGGCTGCTCCTTTTCACATTCCTGCTGGCCCCTCTCTATTCCCATGCAGAAGGCGATGCTCCCTCGTCATATGTAATCGACCATGCGGGCATTATCGAAGATAGCGCGCAGACCAAGCTGGCAGGACTCCTTCAGGAGCTGGAGCAGAAGACGACTGCCCAGATGATCATCCTTACGGTCAAGAGCACCGGGGGCATTCCCATCGAGCAGTACAGCCTTCAGTACTCAGAGAAATGGGGCTTGGGAAAGAAAGGCAAGGATAATGGCCTGCTCTTCCTCATAGCGATAGACGACAGAAGGTACCGGTTCGAGACCGGTTATGGACTTGAGCAGACTCTTCCTGACAGCATGCTGGGGAGTATCGGCCGATCCTACCTTGTCCCGGCCTTCAAGGAAGGAGCTTACACAAAAGGCGTTGTGAATACTGCCTCCGTCATTGCAGGCACCATTGCCGCTTCGCAGGGAGCGAAGCTCAGCGGCCTGCCCGAGGTGAAACCCCCTGATAAACCCCGCGGCACCCCCTTTGGGTCGCTTCTTGCCTTCATCTTCTTTGCCATAGCCTTCTTCTCCCTGTCGAGATCGCGCTCAGGAGGCCTCGCCCAGGCCATCCTCCTGGGCACGCTCCTCGGCGGAGGGGGTCGAGGTGGCTCCGGTGGATTCGGAAGTTTTGGCGGTGGAGGATTCGGCTCATTCGGGGGAGGGGGAGGCGGCGGCTTTGGCGGCGGGGGATCATCCGGGGGATGGTGAGATGATCTCCTCCTTGGCACGGCTCCATTGACGGATTCTACCCTTTTCCCTGAACTTTATGTATATACTTGATAAGCTTAATAATAAACAGGAGGCTTTATGAGCAAAACGACCCAGGTCATCATTGGAATTGTTGTCATTATCGTCCTGCTCGCAGGATTCGGCATATCAGGCTTCAATAAATCCCGCCGCATGAACGAGGCGGTCACTGCCCAGTGGGCACAGGTGGAAAACCAGCTCAAGCGGAGGTTCGACCTGATCCCTAACCTGGTGGAGACGGTCAAGGGTTTTGCGGCCCAGGAAAAATCCATATTCTTAGGGATTGCAGAGGCAAGGAAGGCATACTTCTCGGCCCAGGATGTGGCCGGCAAGGCCAGGGCGGCAGGGGAACTCGAAGGGGCACTCTCTCGATTGCTGCTTCTTCAGGAGCGCTATCCGGAGCTCAAGTCCAATGAGAACTTCATGAAGCTCCAGGACTCGCTGGAGGGCACGGAGAACCGCATAGCGGTGGAGCGTAAGCGGTACAATGATCTGGCCAGGGATCTCAATTCATATGTCAAAACCTTTCCCGGCATTTTCTTCGCTTCATGGGCCGGCGTAAAAGAGGCCCAGTATTTCGATGTGCCCGAACAGGAAAAAGCGGTACCGCAGGTAAAATTCTAGGAGGCGGAGATCTCCCGGAGAAACCCGGAGGGCATCTGATACGTCTCGCGGCCGTACAGTGCCCTCACACGGGACCAAGACAGGACTACATGCCTGCGTGCCCTGGTAATCCCCACATACATGAGCCTTCTCTCCTCCTCGATGTTCTCGGATGTATCAAACGACCGGGAGTGGGGCAGAAGCCCCTCTTCACACCCGACGATGAATACATGGTCGAACTCGAGCCCCTTGGACATATGCAAGGTCATGACGCTGACTGTTTCGCCCCCTGTCACATCCATAGTCGTCATGAGGGCCTTCTCCTGGAGATATGTGGTCAAGTCTGTTTGTCCGGCCGCGCTGGCGATAAGTTCCCGGACGTTCAAGAGCCTGTCCTGCCCATCCATTTCCCTTGAAAGGTACTCTTTGTACCCGGTACCTTCCACGATCCGGTAGAGCAACTCAGCCACGTCATAATCTCCTGATATACCTTTAAAATCCTCCACCATGGCAAGAAAGGCCTGTGCCCCCCTGGCCGCTGTGCCCTTGAGCACCTTTGCGGCTACTGCCTTTTCCAGGGCATTATAAATTGTTATCCCCTGAGATCTTGCCAGGGCAAATACCGACTCCAGGCTCTTCTCTCCCATACCCCTTGCCGGCGTGTTGATGATCCGGGAAAAGGCCTCCCCATCGGCCGGATTTGCAATGATTCGCAGGTATGCGAGCAGGTCCTTGATCTCCCTTCTATCGTAAAACCTTATGCCTCCATAAACGGCATAAGGGATGGACCGTCTTACAAAGGCCTCCTCCAGTACACGTGAAAGGGCATTGACCCGGTAGAATACCCCTATGCTCGAAGGGCTGACCCCTTTATCCATGAGGCGGGAGATATTATATGCCGTGTGAAGGGCCTCCTCGTCATCGCCGCTGTATTCCATGATGCTGACATCGCTGCCGGGACCGCATGCCGACCTTAACGCCTTGGGAGCCCGGAATCGGTTATTGGAGATCAAGGAAGAGGCGGCCTTAAGAATGTCCTCGGTAGAGCGGTAATTCTGGTCCAGGATCACGACCTCGGCCTCGGGGAAATCGTCCCTGAAGCGCAGGATGTTCCCCACATCCGCACCCCTCCACCCATAAATGGACTGATCGTCGTCCCCCACCACACAGATATTCTTGTTTGGCCCCACCAGTTGCATGAGGAGCCTGTACTGGGCCATATTCGTATCCTGGTACTCATCAACCAGGATATGGGTGAACCGCCTATGGTAACGCTCCTTCAGGTCCGGCATGGATGATAGCATCTGACCCGGGAGATAGATGAGGTCTGCAAAGTCAAATGCCCCGCAGTCCTGCTTCCTCTGTTCATAGAGACTGATTATCGGTGCAGGGTCAAGGTTCAGGTCAAAGGGGATCTCATGGGTCTGTTTAAGAGTGTCCTTGCCCATGCTGATGAGCCAGGCTATGCGCCCATCCCAGCCCCGCTCGCGCTCGATATTCAAGTCCTTGAGGCACCTGGTTATGAGCGCGCGCTGATCCGCCTCGTCATAGATGACAAATGCGGCAGGATAGCCTATGCGGTGAGCCTCGCGCCGGAGCATCCACGCACCAAAGGAATGGAAGGTGCCTGCCCAGACTGCAATGTCATGTTTCCCCAGCAGTTGCCTGAGGCGTTCCTTCATTTCCCCTGCCGCCTTATTGGTGAAGGTAAGGCAGAGGATTCGGCTTGCATCCACTCCCTGGGATATGAGGTGCGCTACCCGGTGGACAATGACCCTGGTCTTGCCCGAGCCTGCGCCTGCAAAAATAAGCAATGGACCTTCACTGTGGCCGACCGCCCGTGCCTGTTCAGGGTTGAGTCCATCCAAGAGTCTATCAGGCATCAATCGCCCCCAAGGATGACCTTGTCACCCTCGCTGTAGGCCTTGCGGATGAGCTCGCCCGGGCAGGGGACAAACGGCGTCTTCACGGTGAAGATCTGGCCCGGCCTGATACGCTCTATGGGCGTCCCTTCGGCATGGGCGCCCTCCAATACAAAGCTCTGCCTAATACCATCAGCGGCAAGCCATTCGAGTTCCATGCCGGCGATCAAGGGGTTGCGTGCCTCCAGAACCGTCATCCCTTCCTGAAAACCGACGACCTTGGCAGCCAAGTGGTGCGTCTGCTCATAGCCCTGAAAATCATACTTGATCCCGGTGTTGTCCGGCCGCCCGGTAAAGTATCCGGTAAAGTATTCCCGGTTGCTGACCCTGCTTACCTCCTCGATCCACTCCTGCTTTACCGAAAAGGCCTGCGGGTCTCTCATATATTCGTCCCTGGCCTTTTTATAGACCGACACGATTGTTGCCACATAGAGGGGGGCCTTGTTTCTCCCCTCGATCTTGAGCCCGTCAAGACCCAGTGCCATCACGCTGCCGAAAACAGGGAGAAGGCACATGTCTTTTGAATTATAGAGAAAGGTAAACCCGTCTTCTTCAATAACCGGCATATATTCACCGGGGCGTGTCCGCTCCACCAATGCATAGTCCCATCTGCAGGGCTGGGTGCATTGCCCTTGATTCGCATCTCGATTGCACAGGTAATTGCTGATGAGACACCTGCCTGAGATGGATATGCATACGCTGCCGTGGATAAAGATTTCGAGTTCGGTGTTCGTATTCTTCCTGATGAGCTCAATCTCATCATTAGAGAGTTCGCGGGCCAGGATCACCCTGCTCGCCCCAAGAGATGCCCAGGCATTGACCGTAGGGGTGCTCACCGTATTGGCCTGGGTGCTCATGTGAATCGCCCGGGTGGGAGCGACTTGTCTTACAAGGCTCAACACCCCGACGTCGGATACGATAAATGCATCGATCCCGGCCTGTTGATCCGCAAAGCCTACCAGTTCTCGGATTTCCCCGTACTGCTTGTCATGAGGATAGGTGTTCAGGGCGAGATATACCTTCACCCCCTTCGAATGGGCAAATCTCACTGCCTCTACAATCCCCTCCCGGGAAAAATTCTTGGCATAAGCCCTCAGGCTAGAATCTCCACGCATGCCCAGGTAAACGGCATCGGCACCATAGATGCATGCAGTCTGAAGGGTCTCCATGCTTCCGGCCGGGGCTAAGATTTCAGGTCTTTTCATGGCACACATGGCTATAGCGCAACGCGGCATGCCGCACAAGACTTAAGCGCCTTGCCATGCCCCTGAAGGCTCTATTCCCCGAGCCATTTTCCCCTTGACTAGAGATGTCCGGGCGGATAATTAAGCCCCAATGCCCCCGTAGCTCAGTGGATAGAGCACAGGATTCCTAATCCTGGTGTCGCAAGTTCGATCCTTGCCGGGGGCATTTGTCTGGTTTATGCACAGCTCGTCATGCCATCTATTTATATCTTCATACCCGGCCTGGTCGGGTATCCGTACAATCTTAGGTGTGCAGGCATACATCAGCCCCGGAACGGCAAAGAAAACCGTCTTTCTCAAGTCCTGAAAGGATCTTATCGCAGCGGACAGGGTTTATCTCCAGGAGGGTAATGAGCTCATGTTCCACCATAGTCCCGTTCTTGAGGAGATACCTGAGAATCGCTCCCCTGATCTGCCGGTCGGAGCCTTCAAAGGAAGCTTGTCTAGAGTAATGGGCGCTTTTCCTGTTGGGGTTTGAGCCCTGTTTCTTAAGCATGGCTCCATAATCCATTAGGGCATAGTACCAGTGACGAGGTTTTTCGTGATCGAGTGTCTTTTCCACAAGCGGCATGATGACGTTATCTTGAATATCTATTTTGCCCTGAAAGAAGAAGTGGATGTATACCCGTCTTATGTTGGTCTCGATGAACACGCTTGGTTTGTTGAAGGCAAAGGCGAGGATGGCCCCGGCCGTTGCCTTGCCTATACCGGGCAATCGGATAAGCTCCTCGGATGATTCAGGGATCTTCCCCGAATATCGGTTTATAATTTCTTCAGCTGTTTCTTTCAGATTTATTGCCCTTCTGTTGTAGCCAAGGCCCTGCCAGGCAGCGATTACTTCTCTTCGGCCTGCCCGGGAGAGTGTTTGAACATCCGGGAACCTTGTTATGAAAGGGCCGTACTTTATCAGGACACGTTCCACCTGCGTCTGCTGAAGCATGAATTCCGAGACGAGTATGCAATAAGGATCAGCCGCATCCCGCCACGGCATGTCCCTTTTGTTCTCTTCATAATAGCACATGATCTGTTGTTGAAAGGATTTGATGCGCTTGAGGGACCGTCTCGATTCAGGAATGGTGGCGTACCGTACACTCATAGTTGGTATAAGAGCGATTTATACCACAGCCTGCCCTATCAGGCCACGGATCTCTTCACATTCTGCCTGCATTAAATCCAGATTTTGCCATTGAATATGCCCTAAGAGGTTCTATGCACTTCAGGTTTTCTTAAGTATAGAACTCGTGGTGAACATGGTGTTGTTCATATATTCCGTTCAGAATGGCTCAAGCTTTTTTTTTACTATTCTTGAACGCAACGTATAGATTTAATACAAAAAGGGCGGGGCTTTGCATAACGCAAGCCCCGCCCTGAATCCTGTAGCTGAATAAAATTCTATGACCTTCTAATTTCTGGGTATGTATGTCGGCTTGATTGTTCCACCCCAGGTTGCCTTTGCTCCCTGCCTTACTACCATGGTTATGTTCTGCCCGGTAAATGAACCATCAATTACACCATTGAAGGTGGCCGTAATTGTAGCAAATGATGCGGCGGGGTTGGCGGCATTATTAGTTGCAACAACATTTGCTGACGCCACATATGTTTCGGGAATCGTCATACCCATGGAAGACTGAATCGTGGCCAAATCAGCCAAATTCGGATAAACCCCCTGGTCCTGGAAATACTCGATAAGGGTATTGCCCACTGCTCCCATTGCATTGGTAACCTCGGTTACCTTTGCCTTCCTGGTGTAGTTGCCGTATGCAGGGATAGCGATGGCCGCCAGGATACCGATGATCGCCACGACGATCATCAACTCGATCAATGTAAAACCTTTTTTGTTTGACCTGAACATTTTTAACATTGCCTCATTCCTCCTTGGTTTGTGGAATACGCTTAATGTATAAAATAAGCCGATGCCCGGTGGCCCGAATAAATGCAAGTGCATGGTTCAACAATTATCATGTCTTCATATATATACGGACAATCTCAAAAAAACTTTAAAGGAATATTTTCGTAACTCTTTTGGTGCTATTACGGGGATGGCGCGGGTTCGTGGGGAGGAGGAGACATCACCCCGGCTATTGCCAGATTATTTATTGTTTCTCTATAATAGCGGTTGAGCCGGAAAAAACTAGTGGCTCTGCTCTGTTCTAACCATCTCAGCGCAGCCCGACATGGAAACAGAAACGCAAAAAGACGGCATTGCTTGTCTTTTATCAGTCCTATTCTTCGTTTGCCTTCACATAGAGGATCCTCTGGCAGGCAGGGCAGTTTATCAGCCTGTCTCCTCGGATGAGCTCATTGAACAGCTGCGGCTGGATGTGCATGTGGCAGCCCCTGCATACCCCTTCACAGCATTCTACAACAGCCAGGCCCTTCTTGCTCTGCTTGATCCGGTCGTATTTTGAAAGCAGGGATTTGTCCACGATCTTGCGCAGCCGGTCGTCCTTTCCCTTGTATTCAGAAAGTACGGACTCCAACTCCTTCATCTGTGCGTTGAGCTTGCTCATCTTCTCATCGAGGATCACCTTGTCGGTCTCGAACGAGGTCCTTATCCGCTCACGCTCAGCGGTCTTCTTATCTATCCTCTCCATGATCGTAAGGATCTGCTCCTCAAGATCCGCCTTCCGCTTCTTCGCGAGATCGATTTCCCGCTGCAGGGCAAGATATTCCTTATTGGTCTTTATCCTCTTTATCCGAGCATCAGCCGCATCCAGCAGGGACTGGTTCTCCTTGAGCTCTGCCTCAAGGGGTATCTTTCTTTCTTCATAAGCGGCTATCTCCTCATTGGCCGCATCCAGAGACTTCTTGCGGGCAGTAATAATGCTCTCGATTTCAGCAGCCTCCTTGGGGAGTTCACGTAAACCATCTTCGGCCTTGAATATCTCTATTTCAACTTCCTGTAATGCGATCAGATCATCCAGTAAATCCTTCAAGCTCTACTCTCCTTAGTTGTTATAGAGGGAGAAGATATCCCTGCCCTGATAGGCGTGGACCGCTACTCCCTTCAGCTCTTTCTGGAGCCTCTCTGCCAGCGGTGCTATAATAATTTCTTCCGTGCCGAAATGCCCGAGGTCCACCACATTCATACCCATTTCCTTTGCATCGAGGCCGGCATGATAACGGACATCCCCGGTAACGAAGGTATCGCACCCGAGATGGTGGGCCTGCTTCCAGTACTCCATCCCGCTACCCGGGCACACAGCAACCCTTGATACAACTTTATCCGACTCTATGATACGTACATTGCAAAATCCTAAATCCCTGATCCACTCCCTCAAGGTGACCGGTGTCTTTATGGACCCCGTACGCATGGAACCATATGTCCTGAGATCTCTCAGTGCAAGCCTTTTGGCCAGCTCATCCGCCACGCCTCCCGGTGCCTTGTCAAGGTTCGTATGCAGACTGACAAGATTAATCCGTGCATTGATGAGCAGAGAGATCTTCCGTGCAATCAAATCCTGCATATCGAGGCGAGCTATGGGCTGAAAAATAAGCGGGTGATGGGTGAGTATAAGGTCAATCCCAGATTCCTTTCCTGCACATAGTACCTCCATGGAAGGGTCGAGGGCAAGGAGGACAGACTTGATCATGCTCTCTTCGTTCCCTACCATGAGACCTACGTTGTCCCACTCCTCTGCCGTCTCAAAGGGGGCAATGGCATCAAGCACCGCTATCACGTCTTTCAGCATCATCATGGTTGAATAAAAAAGGGGTGCTGCCTATGAGCACCCCTTTGTACTGCCTTGTTGATCTTTTCCGTTAAACAGTGATCATGTACGCTACCCGTTCTCACCCTTACTTCCTTGGCCCAGTAATGGGCCCACCTGGAATCGAACCAGGGACCTACCGGTTATGAGCCGGTGGCTCT
>CAZRIV010000004.1:0-212549 GCA_964600235.1 uncultured Bacteriovoracaceae bacterium
TTGCATGTGTTAGGCACGCCGCCAGCGTTCATTCTGAGCCGGGATCAAACTCTTAAGTTTAATCTCGTTTTAGCGTTTTCACGCTTATTTGTTGCACGCTGTTTACGCCTTCCACTATTCAGTTTTCAAAGATCAATGCAGAGTTAACACAACTTTACAGTATTGACATCTTTTGTTGCGATTGTCAACAACAATTTTTATCAAAGAACTTACTTTGGGTTGCGGGTTGCTTATCTAATAAACTTACCTTGATGTGTCAAGGGTTATTTCAACCTGCTTCCAATGTTGCCCTGCTCTGCAAGAGCTTGGCCTTTGTATGCGAAATCAAAATCCTTGTCAAGGCCCCAAATTAAATTTATTTTTATGCCGTTTATCGGCCCACGGATATCGGCTGGAAGCCGTTTTAGGACATGAGATCACCGGCATAACTAGGGCTTCTCGCAAAATTATTTTTACGTTCACATGAATCATTTTCAATTTCACCATGCACCGGGACCGCACTCAAACAACTTCTCATACCTTATATATAAGCACCTGCTCCGCTGTAATTTTTTGCCCTTGAGAGAGATGTTTCGACATGTTGATACCGGCTCCACGTCCGGCCGGAAGGACTGTGCAGGGGTTTCATATCAGGACAGTGGTCTGTCCTGATGGTCCAAAGGCCCCACGCCTGTCCAATCTGCCCGGTTAAGAACAACGCCGGGCATGCCCGGGACAACGAGAGCCCCGCTTGCTGCAATAATCAGGTTAAGACTAGTCTTTCCCCTGGTATTTGAAAGAGATGCTCAACTTTGTCCGGTAGTTGACAACCTTACCGTCCTCGATCTGCAGGTCCAGCTCGACCACCTCGGCGATACGCAGGTCCTTAATGGACTTGGACGCCGTCTTGATGGCGGCCTCAGCCGCCTTTTCCCACGATGTCGGGCTGGTGCCGATGATTTCAACCACCTTGTAAACGCTCTCAGCCATCAGAGTTCTCCTTTCATTTACACCAACATGTTATATGACATTAGGCATGCGACGATACCCTCTTCCAGGAACCGGCGCCTACCAGTGTGATGAATGGTTATGAAACTTCGGCGTCAGGGAAAAGATCATATGATAACGGAAAGACAACTTCAGTTTTGCCCGGTAAACGAGATTGAAGTCATCATCGACAGAAAAGTCCAGCTGAACCACCTTGGCGATGCGGGTATCCCTCAACATCTCCGAGGCGGTCTCGACCGCCCTGGCGGCCGCTTTCTCCCAAGACTCCGAGCTTGTACCCACGAGCTCGATTACACGATATTCACTCTCGGCCATCTATGCTCTCCTTTCATCCCGGTTGACCCGAAGAGTACGCTTTTGAGCATACCGCCACCGTCTCAAGCGATCTCAAAACGGGAGAAACACTTTACAACAGCCCACTCAAGTACATATTTCCATGACTGCTATATTAATAAATATAATGAATAAGTTGGACGAGGCAATATAACCAAGCAATTTTTTTTAAACCTGCTGCGATTGCATTGCTGGATACGTATTGAACTCATCCCCCGCTTGATCCAACTCATCAAAATCAATACTCAATATCCCGTTCATCCCGTCTCTCAAGGCATGAAGCTGCTGGCATCTCTCAGGCACTGTGAGTCGAACAATATCTGGGAATCAGTGCTGATGATCCGGTGGATAAAGAAGACGAGGTTATCTCTATCATTCTCCCAGTACATGACGCAGTTCTCATTGATGCAGTGCCGCGGATGCAGCAGGTCTTCATGTCTTGATGCCATTGGCACACCATTATTCACCAGGCCCACGGCGTGGCCGAACTCGTGAACCAGAACCGCCTGCTCCATGAAGCAGTTCGTGGCATGGGTGAAGCCCGAGTCGGCAATGACATCCTTGAAGACCGCTATGACGGGAGTTCCTCCTACTGAAATACCGATTATATATCGATTCGCCCCTGTCTCGTCGTTGTAATACCCGTTGACGAAAAGGACATAAAACTCGGCCGAGGTTTCTGTCTGGGGAGTATCCCAGATATACGACGCAAGTGCGATAATCTGTTGGGGTGTCCATAAGACCCGGCCCTGTCCGGGTATCTGTTCCATGTTAGCCAGATCCTTGGGCACGACGACATCCGGGGCTATGGTACGTTCCACAAAAAGCACACTCAGATTGTTCTCAAGGACGGACCAGTAGGGAATGCCCGTTTCGGTGGAACCCGTGTACGGCAGGGCATCCGGCTCATAGGCCACATGGACGGTAATCCTGGTACAGGTGGTGTAGAGATCTGCAAGATCCAGCACCATGGGGTCCCGGGGTATATCCGCATCGCCCGTATTGTCCGTGTTTTCGTAATCGTGCGACTGCCCGGAGGGAGAACACCCTGAGATGACGACCAGGATACAAACCAACAAGTGAAGGGGCATGCCCCTGAAAATCAGATACCAGACCTTCATCCTTCTTCCTTCCTTGATGGGAAAGATGAACACCAGGATATACTAAAAGATATACATGGAATTGTCCATATCCTTGCTTCATTCCGTGAGTTCCTGACGACTTAGATGCTGAAAAATGAAATCTTCCTTGCGGCACTCATGCCCTGCACCTCCCCTGTTACGGATGCAAGCTCATGAACGGGTCTTTGTCATTGACATAAGATACCCGGCCTGGTTCAAAGACCATCATGGACATCGTGCTCATCCACCCGCCCGTCTCCAGACCGTGCGAACCCCCTGCCGGCATTGCCAGACTTGCAGGCGCCTTGAAGGCACACCGCAGGGAGTGCACGGTCATGGACATGAACCTGGAAGGCCTTGCAGCACTGCTCGACGGCGAGGTGGCGGCAAAGGACACCTGGACCAGGCGGGCATCGCTCCACCTGAAGGCAAACCTCGACTCCATCAGGAGTGGGGAGGCCTTCCGGGGCATGGGCAGCTATACGAGGTCTGTCACGGAGATCAGCCGAATCCTCGAGGTGGCGTCCCTGGCCTCTTCAGCGCATGTGAGCCTCAACAACTTCGCGCACACCACCCTTTCACCGGTGAGAAGCGCCGACCTCATTCACTCCTCGGAGCACTTTCAGGAGAATGTCTTCTACCCCTATTTCAACAAGCGGCTCTCCTCCATGCTGGAAGACATCCGCCCGGACTATGTCGGGTTCTCGCTGAATTACCTGAGCCAGGCGCTTACCACCTTTGCCATGATAGGATTCCTGAAGAAACTGGACAGGGGCGTGAAGATACTTCTGGGCGGCGGGCTGATAACATCATGGATGCACCGCCCCGACTGGGGCAATCCCTTCTCCGGGCTCGTGGACGAGGTGGTGGCAGGCCCGGGTGAAGCACGTCTCCTGCAGCTCGCCGGGGTGATATCCGGTGATTGCCATGCCCTGCCCGACTACCAGCCCTTCCGGGAATACCCCTACCTCTCACCGGGCAGGGTGCTCCCGCTGAGCACTTCCACCGGGTGCTACTGGGGCAGGTGCTCCTTCTGCCCTGAAAAGACGGAAGGGAATCCGTATGCGGCCACCATGCCTCAGGAGGCCATAACCGGGCTCAATACCCTGACCGAGCTGAACTCGCCAGCGCTTGTGCACCTGATCGACAACGCCATAAGCCCTTCCCTGCTCACGGCCATGGCCGGCCATGGCCCCAATGCATCATGGTACGGGTTCGCCAGGATCACGCACCACCTGGCTGAACCGGACTTCTGCTCCGCCCTGGCGCGGTCGGGCTGCGTAATGCTGCAGCTCGGGCTGGAGTCCGGCAGCCAGAAGGTCCTGGATGAGCTCGGAAAAGGCATCCGGCTCGAAGAGGCGGCCGGGGCGCTCGAATCCCTCCACCGCGCAGGCATTGCCACCTATGTCTACCTCCTCTTCGGCACACCCGCGGAGGACGAGGCAAGCGCACGCATGACCATGGATTATGTCACCGAACATGCAGACTCCATAGACTTTCTCAACCTGGCCGTCTTCAATCTCCCCAGGGGCGGTTCGGATGACAGGGGGCTGTCGACCTATGACTTCTTCGACGGAGACCTCTCTCTCTACCAGGGCTTTGTCCACCCCAGAGGCTGGGACAGGAACCGGGTCCGGCAGTTCCTGGACAAGGAATTCAAGCGCCACGAGGCCATTGCCCGCATCGTGAGAAACGACCCGCCGTATTTCACCTCGAACCATGCGCCGTTCTTTGCAAAAAAACTCCTGCACAATCCTTGAACAGCCCATAACGTCCTGGTCAAAATTACATTTTTTGCTGGCTTTCTCTGGAAATTCAGCTATAAGGCGCTCAGGTAACTCTTGGCACCACCTTCGAAGGTATCCGCAGAAGATCCTAAAGTGTGTCTGCAAGAAGTTCACTACAAAGAACAAAGGAGATTCATCTTGGATCAATTCACCGACCTCGGCCTGTCGGAGGCCATGCTCAAAACTCTCGCACACAAGGGCTTCTGTGAGCCCACACCCATCCAGAAGGCCATCATCCCGTTCCTGCTGAACGACGAGCGCGACGTGGTGGCCCAGGCAGAGACAGGCACCGGCAAGACAGCCGCCTTCGGCATCCCCATCATCGAGGGTATTCAGAAGCCCGACGGAAAGGTGAAGGCCCTTGTCCTGGTACCCACCAGGGAACTGGCGCTGCAGGTGGCCCTTGAGATCAAATCGCTCAGGGGAAACAAGAAGATCGAGACCGTTTC
The DNA here is from genome assembly GCA_964600235.1 of uncultured Bacteriovoracaceae bacterium. Lineage (GTDB taxonomy): Bacteria > Desulfobacterota > Desulfomonilia > UBA1062 > UBA1062 > MWEI01. The sequence goes on from CAZRIV010000004.1 coordinate 4,678, forward strand.
CATCTACGGCGGCCAGCCCTTCGGTCCCCAGCGCAGCGCGCTGAAGAGGGCCGATATCGTGGTGGGCACCACGGGCCGCATCCTCGACCACCTTGAAAAGGGGACGCTGCACCTGGACGGCATCACCCACCTGGTGCTCGACGAGGCCGATGAGATGCTGGACATGGGCTTTATCGACGACATCAAGGCCATCCTTGCGCACACTCCCGGCACACGTCGCACCATGCTCTTCTCGGCGACCATGCCCCGCGAGGTGGTTGCCATTGCCAAGCGCCATATGGGAGACTATGAGACCATAGCCACTGCCAGGAAGAAGCAGTCCCGCCAGCTCACCGACCAGCTCTACATCGAGGTCCGCGAGCCCGACAGGTTCGAGGCCCTGTGCCGCATCATCGACATGGACCCCACATTCTACGGTCTGGTCTTCTGCCGCACCAGGATCGAGACCTCGGAGCTCGCCGAGCGGCTTATCGACCGCGGGTATGACGCCCAGGCCATCCATGGCGAGATAGACCAGCGCGAGCGCGAGCAGATCATGCACCGGCTCCGTTCGAGACATATCAACATCCTGGTGGCCACCGACGTGGCTGCCCGGGGGATCGACATCCAGGACCTCACCCATGTCATCAACTACGACCCGCCCCAGGACCCGGATTCATATATCCACCGCATCGGCCGCACCGGCCGCGCCGGGAAAAACGGCATGGCCATCACCTTGGTCACCCCGAAAGAGCAGCGGGCCATCGACCTTATCCGACGCACCACGGGCAAAGAGCTCCGCAGGGGCAACATACCGGGCGTGAGAGAAATTATTACCGCCAAGCGCAGCCGGATCGAAGAAGACATCATGCATGTCATGAACGAAGACGACACGGGCCCGTACGCCCTGCTGGCCGCAGAGCTCCTGGAGGGATCCGACCCTGCAGCCGTCCTGGCCGCATGCCTGCGTCACGCCTACGGAGACGAGCTGGACCCGAAAGCGTACAAGGAGATCCGCCCCATGCTTCCCCGGGCGGAAAAGAAGGCCCACACGAGGCTATTCGTGGCACGCGGCCGCAAGCACGGCATGACCCCGCAGAACATCCTGCGCTTCATCCGCGAGCACACGGGCGTGAAGGAAAAGCTCGTGAGCAACATAGAGATAAAGGACGACTTCACCTTCATCAGCGTACCCCAGGCCGAGGCCGAGGCCATCCAGAAGAGGTTCCGCCAGAGGAAAGGCCGCCCGCTCATCAGCGTGGCCAAGCCCGAGGTGCGCCGGAAGATGGCAGGCTGAGCCCGGAAAACCTAACATTGTCCTGAGCTGTATTCCGCTGGAGCTGTTCAAGATTCATGAGCATGCTCTCTCATTCCTGGAAGAGCAGCATGAATCCCTGCGTCCTCGATTTATCACCTTGACACGTGCGCAGAAAGAAAGGAAGTATAATGCGTTACCGCGTTATGAGCATATATGGAGTCGGACACATCAACTAATTGAAATGAACGATGCGGCGGCACGGTACACGTGCCCGTAAGGAGTGATTCATGGCAGTCCAGGATAACACCCAGAGCATGGCTCTGTTCTGTGATTTCGAGAATATCGCACTCGGCGTACGCGACGCCAAGTACGCCCAGTTCGATGTGAAGAAGGTACTCGAGCGGTTGCTCCTCAAGGGGAACATCATCGTGAAAAAGGCCTACAGCGACTGGGAACGCTACAAGGACTACAAACCGGTCATGCACGAGGCGTCCTTCGAGCTCATCGAGATCCCCCACCTGAGGCAGTCGGGTAAGAACTCGGCTGACATCCGCATGGTGGTGGACGCCCTTGACCTCTGCTACACCAAGTCCCACGTGGACACCTTTGTCATCATCAGCGGCGATTCGGATTTCTCCCCGCTCGTGAGCAAGCTCAGGGAGAACAACAAGCTCGTCATCGGCGTGGGCGTCAAGAACTCATCCTCCGAGCTCCTCATAGCCAACTGCGACGAGTTCATCTTCTACGATGACCTGGTGCGCGAGAGCGAGGCCAAGCGCCGCAAGGCCAGGCGGCCTGCCGCCAAGCCGGCCCCCGAGGCGCATGCCAAGCCCGAACAGAAGGATGTCAACGAGGAGGACAGGAAGCAGAAGGCCCTGGACCTGGTGGTAGAGACCGTTGAGGCCCTGTTCGACGAGCGAGGCGAAGAGGACAAGCTCTGGGGCTCCATGATCAAGCAGGCGCTCAGGCGCCGCAAGCCGGGCTTCAACGAGAGCTACTACGGGTTCCGCTCGTTCAGCCGCCTGCTGGAAGAGGCTCGCGACAGGAAGCTTCTGGAGCTGGAACTGGACGAGAAGTCGGGCAGCTATATCATCAAGACCGTGCTCCACGAAGAATAGGGTCTTTACGGGTCTATTGCGTCTGGGCTGCCAGCATGCCCAGGGTTTTGAGCGCCGCATCGATGTGTACATCCCAATAGGCGGTGCTCAGGCGGATATAATTCCTGTACTTTTCCCGCACCGAGAAAATGGGACCTGGAGCGATGCTGATACCCAGTCCCCGGGCGCGCTCATACAGGGCAAGCGAATCCACGTATTCCGGCATCTCCACCCACAGGAAAAAAGCACCGGCCGGGCGGCTCACGTTTGTACCCTCAGGGAAATACCGTGCCATGGCATCGCTCATGAGGGATACGTTTCGCGCATAGAATCTCCTGACCTTCCTGAGGTGATGGTCATATCCTCCGCATGCCAGAAACTCTGCAACCGCCATCTGGGGCGGGGTGGCCGTGGCTATGTTGCTGAGTATCTTCTGGTGTTCGATTGCCTCCTTGAACCGCCCCGGCGTCATCCACCCCACCCGGTATCCGGGTGCAAGGGTCTTGGAGAATGACGAGCATAGGATCACAAGCCCCTTTTCGTCGAAGGCCTTGACCACCTTGGGTCTCTGCTGGCTGAAGCTCAGGTCGCCATAGACATCGTCCTCGATGAGCGGGATCTCGTGCCTGGCTAGCAGCCGAGCCAGCTCAGCCTTGTTTTTGTCGGGCATGCAGCTCCCAAGGGGGTTGCTGAAGTTGGGGATCAGAAGGCAGGCTTTCACCTCTGTACTTTCCAGGACAAAACTCAAGGCATCGATACTGATACCTTCGGTAGGGCTGGATGGGATCTCCACTACCTTCAGGCCCAGTCCCTGCATGATCTGCAGATAGTTGAAAAACATGGGGGATTCTATGACCACGGTATCGCCCGGTTTGCACAGGGCCTTCAATGCCACGAAGACAGCCTCCTGGCACCCTGTAGTTATCATGACATCATCCGGCGCCAGGTTGCACCCCAACCCGGCAGCCCTCTTGGCGATATGCGTGCGAAGCCGTTCATCCCCTGGGAAACAGTAGGAAACGCTCTGGTTTCCCCACTTGCGCACGGCGGAAGCGAGACAGCGGCTGATCTTGTCCACGGGCAGAAATTTCGTGTTGGGTATATTGGTGCCCAACTGTACCAGCACCGGGCCCATGCAGTCCTTGAAAACCTTACTCACGACCTTTTCCACGCAGCAGATCACAGGGCTCATGTCTTCCTTCGCAATAGGCGGCATGGCTATGGCGTTTTTCATTAATGACCGCACATAATACCCGGACTGGGGACGCGCCTCCACAATGCCCCTGTCTTCCAGCAGGCGGTATGCCTCCATGGCCGTGGTGATGCTGACATTGCACTGGCGGCTAACGGCCCGGATGGAGGGGATGCGCTCCCCCGCCCTGAACGTGCCCTTCTCAACGAGGTGCGATATGCTGGCCGCTACCTCCTCATAGAGATGCTGACTTTTCACATGCCCCATTTCATTGTCTCCTCTGGCCATGATGATAAGCGATCCTGACGGGTAACAGGTAGATACAGTTATCAGACATTTGAACCAGTACAGTTTAACCTACCCGACAATTGTCATCGGTACAATTCTTATCTGCTGCCTCTTTTCAGGGACAGCGCTCAGGCACATACTGGCATCGTGAAATCGACTGCCCTGCAGTCGAAATAAGGAGGTTGTCGTCATGGCCGAAGATGTTGTGGAGATGAAAATGGGGCAGGCCGCACGGGTCCCTGCCGGACCGGACGGATGCACCATATCGTGCCTGTCGGGCATGCTCTGGCTCACGCAGGAGAACGACCCTGCAGACTATATCATCACCCCTGAATCGGCCTTCAGGGTCAGCGGCAAGGGGATCACCGTCATGGAGGCCGTGAGTGACTGTACGGTACGGATCATCCGGGGTGCGCATGAAAGGGTTCATGATAATAAGGCAAGGATCGTGAATCGGGCCTGACTGGAGATCAGGTAGAAATACAATTTTTTTCTATGATTACGTCAGAATGATGATCATACTTCACATAAATCCGTAATATGTACTTATCTTGACATATTCTATTCAACCAATAATATAAGTTATGAATTAGCATTCCTGTCCTGTTGGCTTTTATATTGTGCAATGAGCTTTATTTTATGGTGGCCACTATAAGGGGGATGGAATGGAATGCACGAAATGCCATTTTGAAAATCCCGAAGGCATGTTCTTTTGTGGTGGTTGCGGAGAGAAGCTCCAGAAGATCTGTACCACATGCAATTCAGAGAATCCTGCCCATTTCAAGTTCTGCGGACAATGCGGCGACGACTTGACTCATGTCCTGGAGCCACCCCGAAAGGAACTCTCCTTTGAGGAGAAGCTTCAGAAGATCCAGAAATACCTGCCCGGCGGTCTGACGGAAAAGATTCTTTCGCAGAGAGGCAAGATCGAAGGGGAGCACCGGCAGGTGACCGTTCTGTTCGCCGACATGGAAAACTTCACCCCTCTGGTCGAAAAACTTGGCCCTGAAGAAGCCTATTCCATCATGGACCAGGTGTATGAAATCCTGATTCACAAGGTTCATGACTTTGAAGGCACGGTCAACGAAATGACCGGCGACGGCGTAATGGCTTTATTCGGCGCCCCCATTGCCCTGGAAGACGCACCGCAGAGAGCCATCCGCTCCGCTTTGGCCATTCATCAGCAGATCGCACGGTTCAGCGACAGGATGAGGCAGGAGAAGGGCATTCCGCCGGTCAGGATGAGGATCGGCATCCACACAGGGCCCGTGGTCGTGGGAACCTTGGGAAACGATTTGCGGGTGGAATTCAAGGCCGTGGGCGACACGGTCAACCTGGCCTCACGGATACAGAACCTGGCCGCAGCCGGAACGACATATGTCTCTGGGGACACGTTCACCCTCACCGAAGGCCTTTTCCGCTTTGAATCCTTGGGCCCCAAAGAGATCAAGGGCAAAGAGAAACTGGTAACAGTGTATCAGGTCATTGCCCCCAGTTCCAGGCGGACACGCTTTGATGTGAACGCCGAAAGAGGCCTGACCGTGTTTGTCGGCAGGACACGGGAACTGGAGAACCTCCTGGACGGTCTGGACCGGGCAAAAGCGGGGAGAGGGCAGGCTTTTTCCCTGATCGGCGAGGCTGGAGTCGGCAAATCCAGGCTCCTGTATGAGTTCCACAAAGCCATTGCCAACGAAGACATCACATTCCTCGAAGGAAAATGCCTGTCCTATGGACGCGGATCAGCCTATCACCCCATCGTCGACATTCTGAAAACGACCTTCAACATCCATGAAACGGATGCGGATGATCAGATCCGGGAAAAAGTCGCCCATGGATTGAAAGCGTTTAACATCGAAGCTGCGTGGGCCTTGCCGTATCTTCTGGAACTCCTGTCGGTCAAGGACAGCGGCATGGATAAGATTTCCATGAGCCCGGAGGGAAAGAAAGACAGGATCATCGAAGTCCTGAAACAGATCAGCCTGAGGGGTTCGGAGATCCGCCCCCTGATCATGGCCGTCGAGGACCTGCACTGGGCGGATAAAAGCACGGAAGACGCGCTGAAGTATATTCTGGAAGTCATCCCCGGTGCCAGGATATTGCTCATCTTCACCTACCGGCCGGAGTATGCGCACACCTGGGGCAGGAAATCCTACCACAACCAGTTGACGTTGAACCGCCTGTCCAACAAGGAGAGCCTGGCCATGGCGTACAGCCTGCTGAACAATGCCCAGCTCGACAGGGAAATAGAGGAACTGATTCTGTCCCGTACGGAAGGGATACCGTTTTTCATTGAGGAGCATATCAAGTCCCTGAAAGACCTGAAGATCATAGAACGAAAAAACGGCGCCTATAAGCTCGCCAGGGACATCAAGGCCATGACGATTCCCACCACTATCCAGGATGTCATCATGGCCCGCGTGGATGCCCTGCCGGAAAGTGCCAAAGAAATCATTCGCACCGGTTCTGTGATCGAGCGGGAGTTCAGTCATGAACTGTTGAATAAAGTGACCAGTCTATCCGAGGAGGAACTCCTGTCCAGCCTTTCTGTCCTCAAGGACGCGGAGCTTCTTTATGAGAGAGGAATCTATCCCGGCTCTACCTACATCTTCAAGCATGCCCTGACACGGGAGGTGGTGTATGATTCCATCCTGAGCAGGAAGAAGAAGCAGATCCATGCAAAGATCGCCACGACCATTGAGGACATCCACCAGGAGGATATCTGTTATCACTACGGCGTTCTGTCCGGTCACTGCCAGGCCGGCGAGGATTATGAAAAGGGGGCAGAGTATGCGAGACTGGAGGCAAAAAGGCTCCAGAAGGCCGCCTCCTTCAGGGATGCCATTGAGTTTACAAAGAGAAGCATAACGTGCCTGGAACAGCTCCCCCCAACCGAAGCCAACCAGAAAAAACTCATTGATGCACGGACGATGCTGGCGAATTATTATTTGAGCTTGAATCTACATGCTCATGCCAAAGATGCAGTGGAACCGGTTCTGAATGTGGCTTTGAAGTTGAATTATCGAAAGAGACTCCCGGCAATATATTCCGCAATCGGACTGTCTTATTTCTATGTTGAAGAAGATAGCCGCAAAGGACTGGATGTGATCGAACAGGCAATAAAAATGGCGCAGGAAGTTGGCGACCTTTTTTCATGGTGGTTCGCTCTTTATATATCAAGTAATTTCCTGCCCTTTATTTCTGAATTTAAAAAAGCTCATGGAAATCTTAAACAATTATTCGAGTCCAGTTTGATGATCAAAGACGAACTGGGGATGGCATACTCAAAAGGGTCTATATCGATTATCCATCAGATTGAAGGCAATATAAATTCTGGATATGAAATTGCCAGAGAATCATTGATGTTGGCTAAAGAACGAGGTGATGCCTTCATCAAAGGAATGGCTTATCCTGCTTATGGTTCGGCTTGTTATCAAAAGGGATTATTCGATGAAGCAAGAACCTACCTTTTAGAATATATGTCTTCCTACGAAAAAGCAGGTCCCATATCGTGGATGGGATGGGCTTACACATTTTTGGGATCTGTTTATACTGATTCAAAAGCATATGACGAGGCGATTAATATCTATAAAAGAGCAATTTCAATTTGGGAAGACGCCATGTTTTCACCTTCCTTCACGAAGTATTTTCACTCATGCGTGATGAAAGTAAAAGTACTGAAGCATGATCAGGACATTGAACTGAGTGAATTATTTTCCTGCTATGAAGACTATAAACTCACGTGGGGTAAGGGTTCGACTGCCAGAAACATAGGGGATGTCCTGCTGAATATGGATGAGAATCACTATGCGGAAGCGGGGACATGGTTTCAGAAAGCCATAAAAGATGATGCAGAAAACGCAATAATGTGGGAGATGGCCCGTGATCATGCCGCTTACGCCGACTGGTTCAGGAAGAAAGGCGATGTGCAGGGAGCAAGAGATCAACTTACCAGGGCCATCGACCTTTTCAAGGAATGCGGCGCCGACGGCTGGGTGGAGAAGTACGAGAAGGAACTGGCCGGTTTCTGACATTATTTACACCCCGATAAGGATTTAACAGAGATCGAACAAGCTGAGAAGGATGTTGCTATTCTCAGCCACTGTAGAAAAGATATCCTGTCAGTCCTTATGGTATTCATATATATGTATCTGTCAGATACACTTGCAGTTGGTACATGTTATTCCTGTTCAGGAGGTCTCGAATCATGACGGATGCCATGACGAAATGGGGCGTGGGACCCCGGTTCACCCGCTATTTCATCCTCTACGGTGTCCTCATGTACGCCCTGACCTGGTACTGTGATCCGCTGTTCACCATCACCCTCGTGGAATACCGCATCCTGGCTCCGCTGGGCATTGCCCTGATATGCCTGGGCATCCCCTTTTATCTCTCGTCCATCGTATCCGTCATGCGCGCATTCAGGGCGGGCGAGCTTGTCACCGGAGGCGTCTACGGCATGTGCCGGCACCCGGTCTATGCGGCCTGGCTGGTGTTCTTCGTCCCCGGCATCGCGCTGCTGCTGAAGTCCTGGCTCCTGCTGTTGGTGCCCGTTGTCATGTATTTCGTGGCAGAAGGCCTGGTGCGCGAAGAGGATGCGTATCTCGAGAAAACGTTCGGGCAGGCATATCTCGCCTACAAAGACCGGGTGCCTTCCATGCTGCCCTACGGGTGGTTCAGGAACAAAGGCAGCGGCCTGAGGGAGGATGCATGAGCACGCTCATCCATTATTACACCGGCACGGGAAACTCCCTGTGGGTCGCCCGCAGGGTCGCGGATGCCCTGGGCGGCGCGGATGTTCTTCACCTTTCCACTCAACGGGAGGCGGCCGTGGGCGATGCCCCCGGGGTAACAGGCCTGGTCTTCCCCGTCCACATCTGGGGTGTGCCTGGAGCGGTGCTCCGGTTCGTCCGTTCCCTGAAACCACGTTCCGGAAGCTATTTCTTCGCCGTTGCCGTGAACGCGGGCCAGGTGTCCAACACCCTGGTGCAGCTGAAAGAGGCCATGGCGCAGGACGGGCTGACGCTCTCGTGCGGGTTTCAGATCAGGATGCCTTCCAACTACATCCCCTGGGGAGGACCCGGGCCGAAGGAAGGGCAGGAAAGGCTCTACAGGCACGCGCAGGAGAAGATCCTGAGCATTGCGGGCCTCGTGAAAAACAAAGCCGTGCTGCCTGTGGAGAAAGGTCCGCTGTGGCAGCGGATCGTGTTCACTGCCGTCTACCGGATGAGCCTCCCGAAGGTGCCTGCCATGGACCGGAGCTTCTGGACCGATGCAAAGTGCAATTCATGCGGCATCTGCTCGAAGGTGTGCCCTGCCGGCAACATCACCATGGCGGACGGCAGACCCCTCTGGAGCCACCGGTGCGAACAGTGCTTCGCCTGCCTGCAGTGGTGCCCTCAAGAGGCGATCCAGTACGGGAAGAGAACACCCCGGTATGAGCGCTACCACCACCCGGAGATCAGCCTGAAGGATGTTCTGGAGAGAACAGTCTGACACGTCGCCAGGCCTGTTGTCTCAGGGTGTTGCCAGATATTTGCGTGCCCTACCCGGCGGCCTTTTTCCTGGCAACGCTCCTGTCGTGCCGCTTTCCGGCGGAGAGTTCGGTCTTGCGGAGCCTCACGGACTTGGGGGTGACTTCCACCATCTCGTCTTCCCTGATGAACTGCAGGGCCTTCTCCAGCGTCATGGGCGTGATGGGGGAGAGCATGATGTTGTCGTCCCGGCCTGCGGCGCGCATGTTGGTGAGCTTCTTGAGCTTGCAGGGGTTCACGTCGATGTCGTTCTCTCTGCTGTGCTCGCCCACGATCATGCCCTCGTACACGGGGTCGCCCGGCACGATGAAGAGCCTGCCCCTGGGCTCCAGGTTGGAGATGGCATACGGGACGGCCGTGCCCTTGCGGTCCGCCACGATGGACCCGGTGAAGCGGCTGGGGAACTCGCCCCGGTGCTCCTCGTAGCCCAGCAGGTACGAGCTCATGATGCCCGTGCCCTTGGTGTCGGTGAGGAACTCGTCGCGGTAGCCGATGAGCCCGCGCGACGGGATGTTGAACTCGATCCTCAGCCTGCCGGAGCCGTGGGGGCTGTAGTTGATCATGCGTCCCTTTCTGACGGAGAGCTTCTGGGTGACAATGCCCAGGTACTCCTCGCCGCAGTCGATATAGAGGTGCTCGATGGGCTCGTGGACCTTTCCATCCCTGACCTCGAAGATCACCTCGGGCCTGCTCACGCACATCTCGAAGCCTTCGCGCCGCATGGTCTCTATCAGGATGGCAAGCTGGAACTCGCCGCGGCCCTTGATGATGAAGCCGTCGTTTGATGGCGCCACCTCGACCCTGATGGCCACATTGCGCAGCGTCTCCTTCATGAGCCTGTCGTATATGCGGTTGGACTGCACATAGGCGCCCTCCATGCCCGCCAGCGGCGAGTTGTTGGCGATGATGCGCATGGACACGGTGGGCTCGTCCACGGCTATCCTGGGAAGAGCCTTGGGGTTTTCCAGGGTGCAGATGGTGTCGCCGATCTTCACGTCCTCGATACCTGCAAGCACCACGATGTCGCCAGGCTGCGCGCTTGCAGCATCCCTGATGGACACGCCTTCATAGCTCTGGAGCTTGGTCACCTTGAGCGGCCTGTGCTCGCCTTTTTCATTGATGCAGAGCAGCGCGTCGTTGCCTGCCGCCTGCCCGTGGAACACCCTGCCGATGGCGAGCCTGCCCACATAGTCGGAGTAATCGAGGTCGGCCACCAGCATCTGGAAAGGCTCCTTCAGGTCATAGGCGGGCGCCGGGATCTTGGAGATGATGGTCTCGAAGAGGCACGTAAGGTCGACAGGGGCATCGTCCAGGGATTTCATGGCGATACCGTCGCGGCCGATGGCATACAGGCAGGGGAAATCGATCTGCTCATCGTCCGCACCCAAATCGATGAAGAGGTCGTATATCTCGTTGAGAACTTCATCGATGCGCGCGTCCTTGCGGTCGATCTTGTTGATGACCACGATCACCTTGAGGCCCGCCTCCAGCGCCTTTTTCACCACGAAACGGGTCTGCGGCAGGGGGCCTTCGGACGCATCCACCAGCAATATGGCCCCGTCGGCCATGGAAAGGGCCCGTTCCACCTCGCCGCCGAAATCGGCATGGCCCGGGGTGTCGATGATGTTGATCTTGACTCCCTTCCAGAGCACGGAGCAGTTCTTGGCGGCAATGGTGATTCCGCGCTCGCGCTCCAGCTCCAGCTTGTCCATGAACCTGGTCTCCACCTCCTGGCCTTCGCGGAACACGCCGCTGCTCCGGAACATGGCGTCCACAAGGGTGGTCTTTCCATGGTCGACATGGGCGATAATGGCGACATTCCTGATCTTTTTATTCCGTGCACGCTGGTTCATGGTGTTTCATCTCCCGGCGAATACGCATGCATTTTTCCTGCGCACCGTGCGCATATACCAGCTTTTGGGCCTTGGCAACAGAATTCTTCCGGCCAAGGACCCTGGGGACTCCAGGCAGGGAATAAAGGATCAGTGTCGAATGCCCCTCAGAGGTTTATTTAACCAGAAACGGCCCATTGATCCCGTTTCCCAATGGCCGGCCTCACACTGCCTCACTCTCCGAAAGGGAAGATATTCTTCAGGGCCTTCCATACCCCCGGTATGCCCTCTTCGGAGGATTCTTCGGGCTCTGTCCCCTTTATGAAGGGCAGGCGCAGCGGTGATTCGGTCCAGATGGTCGCCTTTTTCCCGTTTGCCGGGTCGATGTCCATGAAGGCCACGTCCTCGGGAACGGTCCAGGGCCTGTACGCGGCGATGCGCGAGGCGGTCTTCGCGGCAATGGGCATGGCCCCCGTGGCACCAGTGAGAGAGATGGTCCTGAAGCCGTCATCCCCGAGCCAGACAACGATCACCATGTCCCGGGTGTAGGCTGCGAACCAGGAGTCCCTCAAGTCGTTCGTGGTGCCGGTCTTGGAGCATATGCCGTCGGGCACCCCGTAGGTCTTGGCCGCTCCCGCCGTACCGCGGCGGATGGTCTCCTGCAGGGCCATGTTGAGGAGAAAGGTCGGGCCGGGATCGAGGACCCTCTGGGGTTCCCTGTTCGCGGCCTTCCACAGCACCGCCCCATGCTCGTCCACCAGGGCCTCCAGGCACCAGGGTGTACTGCTCATCCCCCCGCTTGCGAACACCGCGTACATGCCGGCGACGTCCAGGGGGGAACAGCTGATGGAGCCGAGCAGCAGCGATGGATGCCCGGCTGTCTTCACGTGCGGGAACACGCTTTTGACCTCGGGCAGTACCTTGTCGAGGCCCACGGCAAGCCCGAGCCTCACCGTCGCCTGGTTGTACGAATGGGCCAGGGCGTCGACCAGCATGACATTCCCATGGCTTGCGTTGTCATAGTTCACCGGCGCCCAGGTGGTCCTGTTGTCAAGGTTGAGCTCAAGGGGGCTGTCATCGAGGATATTCGAAAGGGTATAACCGTTCTTGAGGGCCGTGTAATAGATGATGGGCTTGATGAGCGATCCGATATTTCTCCTGATGGATGTAACCCGGTTGAACTGGGATCTCGTGTAGTCCCTGCCCCCGACCATGGCCAGGATCGCACCGCTGTCCGGGTTGATAATGACCGATGCGACCTGTATGTTCCTTGCCAACCCCCCCTTTGAGCCGTCCACCATGTTCTCCAGGTTCCTCTGCATGTTCATGTCCAGGGTCGTGAAGATCCGCAGGCCGCCCCTTGCGAGGACTTCATCCTCGGGATGGATGGCCCTGGCCGTGGCCAGGACATGGTCAATGAAATACGGGGCCTTTTTTGTCGGGGTGATGAACGGGACTACCCCCAGGGGCTTCTTCACGGCACGATCATACTGCCTTTCCGTGATCTTTTCCTGCCGGCGCATCACGTCTAGAACCGTGTTCCTCCTTTCGATGGCGGTCTTGGGGTGGGAATAAGGGGAGTAGATGTTCGGGGCGCGGATCAGGCCCACGAGGAGGGCCGCCTCGTTCAGGTCCAGGTCTGCGACGCCCTTATCGAAGAAGAGCCTGGACGCCCTCCCGAATCCGTAAATACCTGCCGCACCATAGCGGCCTAGGTAGATTTCGTTCATATACATGGTGAGGATCTCGTCCTTGGTGAAAACGATCTCCATGATCGTCGAGAGCCAGATCTCCTTGAGCTTTCTTGCCAGGGTTCTCTCGTTCGTGAGAAACAGGTTCTTGACCAGCTGCTGGGTTATGGTTGAGCCGCCCTCCATCACGTGGGCATGAAACAGGTCGGCCAGCAGAGCCCGCGACATGGACCTGACATCGAAACCCGAGTGCTCGTAAAACCTCCTGTCTTCGATGCACAAAAGGGCGTTGACCAGCACATCGGGACAATCCTTGCGTTTTATGATCTCCCTGTCCTCGAATCCCTCGTCATAGATCGTGGCAATGCATTCGGGCTCCACATGAGCAGGAGATATCGCCTTTCCCGTCTTTGCCGAGAGTACGTCCTTGACCCGGCTGCCGTCGAGGATGACGCGTATCCTCCGGGCCTTTCTCATTTCACCGGGGTATTCAAACGGATGGAGGTAGATGTCCATGCCGTCCTTGGTCAGCCTGTATTGGCCGGGGGACTGAACCTTTGAGGCCTTGCGGTATGAAAGGTGTGCAAGCCTGACCATGAGACCGGCCCGGCGGATATCCACACCCGGGGCAAGCGCGAAAGGGGCGCTGTATATCCTCGTGGGCAGGTGCCACAGGGTACCGGTGTTGATCTTCATCATCTCCCGGTAGACATTCAGGCTCAGGGCCGCCCCATAAAGGAGCCCCACGATACCCAGGGCGAGGATGAGCAGGAAGACGATTTTTTTCTTACGCGTCACGGGAAGACATCTATAGGCTTAAGGGGACTACGGTGTCAATTCTGAAGGGGGAGAATGCAGAGATCGTCCGAGCAAACCCGTCTAGGGCTGTCTCTTCCTCAATACCTCTCGCTGCCTCCTGAAAAGGTAGCGTATGACGTCTTCTTTCGTATCGTGATCCACCTCGTGGAATCTCACCGCAACAGCGTACCTATTTGTCTGATAACTCGTGAGGGTCTTCTGCCGGATGACCTCGCCTGCCAGCCTGACGAAAAGCAGCGGTACCATGGGCAGGATAAGGTGTATCTCCACCAGGTCACCAAGCTCATATGCCTCCTCCGAGATGAACCGGATGCCGGAGGCCGAGATGTTGACATCACTGGGTGCACTGTTCATGAGCGATCGGAATTCTTCTGCCAGGAACATGTGTATCAACAGGTCGAGTTTCCGGTTGATCTCCCAGAGGTTCTGGTTCAGCGGGCTCTCTTTCTGATACACGGATTCGTCGGTTCCGGGATAACCGTACCTGCCCCTGAGAAACGAATCGATGATGAGCTTGTTTGCACGGATGCGCTGCAGGGCACCGGGCAGCATCCGCGTCTTCTCGCTTGCATGGCAGATCAGAGCGGCATGGTGGTAAACCTTGTCATAGATCCTGACATCCTGGCGTCTTTCATGACCCGGGGACAGATAGCACTCCATGCAAAGCCTATAGCCCGCATCCGTATGTTCAACGACCTTTGCAAGGACAGAGTCGGTACCGTCGGTTATCTTCAGTATCCCGCCTTGTACCACCTCCAGGCCGGAATCCGGCGCAAAGATGAAGAAATCCTCTTCTTCTTCCAGCTGGGTTATCTTGCCCGAGACTCTCTTGCCGTCAGTGCCCGAGGCTGAAATACCAGCACCCAGGTCAAGCAGATTTTCAATATTCATCCCACTGTCCTAACAATATTAGATGTCCTTATAGATCTCCACCCGGTTACGGCCCTTGCCCTTGGCGAGATAGAGTCCTGTATCCACCTGTTTTACAAGATCGGATGGTGTTCGTCCATCCTGATATTGACCGACACCGGCACTGATGGTGATGGACAGATCGCCGGGGAAGGTCATCTTTTCAACCACGGCGCGCAACCTCTCGGCGAGACCTGAGGCCTTGTAGAGGCCTGTCTGGGGAAGAATGACCATGAATTCCTCGCCCCCGTAGCGGAACACCATGTCGCTTTTGCGGAGCCTGCTGACGAACCTGCCGGCGAGGCTGCTCAGGACCATATCGCCTGCCTGATGACCATGCTCATCGTTCACCCGCTTGAAATGGTCGATATCGATCATCATCAGGGAGAAGGTGGTTTGATACCTGCGTGCACGCTCACATTCGGTCATGAGTGTCTCGGAGAAGGCCCGGTAGTTCAGCAGCCCGGTCAGACCGTCCCTGAAGGCCATGCTCAAGAGGAGCTCATTGTCCATCAGTTTGGCAATGGCAGGCGTCAAATAATTGGCCCATTCACGGAAGATCGTTTCATGTGCGCCCGGATTGATGGAAAGGACCACCTTCATGGAGGTGTTGTTCAACAAGGCAATGTCGATCCTGGACGGCATATATGGGGCCTGCCCGCCTGCAAGCACCTTTGTATATGAAACCTGCTGGGAGCCCAGGATCCGAGCCGAGTCGAAATCGCCGCCATCCGTGCTTTCAAGCACGGAGTACACCCGCGTCTGAAGGCCCTGGGTGCTTATATACAGCGCAGGCGAAGCCAGAGGAAAGGTCTGCCCCATGAGCGAGACCAGATCCTCGAAGGCGCCATGGGTGTTCTTGCTCGTCAGGATGCTCATGATGCTCTCGGTAAATAATCCCAAGGGCCTGTTCCTGTTCGTTTCGAGGGATACACTCTTTCTTCTCGGTGATGATTCTCGGGCTTCTCGTATGATCATCATATCTCCCCTTGGTGTTTAATCACACTTAACAGTTCAACAATATGCAAAGTATGTGCCTTGATTAATGCAGGGTCTTGATATATAGTGCTTGCGCAACATCAATGCCCACCGTAGAGTAGGGATTATTTGCAGCTCGTATAAAGGATACGAAAACGACCGGCTCGCGCAGGAACCACAACACATGAAAAATGGCCATGGAATATTAACCTCTTACTTGATTTCGACCATATCTGGTTTATTGAACGCCAAATCCTTTTCCGGACATGTTTACAATCATGACGAGTGCAGGCCCCATAAAGACGGAACAGCCTGTCTTTCGAACGATATCTTTAAATGGCGTCAGAAATCCAACACCCGGACAAGGTAAGACCACAGGGAACGTATGAAAAAAGACAAGATCGACATCAGATGGCATGGTAGGGGCGGACAGGGCGCTATCACCGCAGCGAAAATCGTTGCCAAGGCCATGTTCTCCTCGGGGTATAAGGGCGTGGTCATGGTTCCCACCTTCGGCACCGAGAGGAGGGGGGCCCCTGTATTTACCTCGCTGAAGATCTCCAGGGAAAAGATCTATGACCTCTCGCCCATCGAGAGACCGGACATCATCGTGGTGCTCGACCACGTGCTCCTGGAGGAGGCCAACATCATCAGCGGGCTGAAGGAAAACGGCCTTATCGTCGTGAATTCTCCCTGCAGTATCGATGATTACCTCTACGAAGGCAACAAGGTGGCCATCTGCGATGTGACCTCGCTCACCACAAAGGCCGGCCTCCCCGAGGGGATGGTCAACTCGGGGATTATCGGCGCCTTTGCGCGGGCAAGCGGCATCATAGAGATGGATGTACTGGTGGATGCCATCAAGGAAGAATTCTCGGACCGCAGGCCCGACCGGAATGCCAAGGCGGCCCTGCTGGCATACGAAAACACGATAATCGGAGGCATGTAAGGTGGGTACACGTCAATACGGCAGAAAGACGTCACACAGCGAATCGGGCCCCGGAGACGGCGGCCGGACAGGCTCATGGAGAGTAGCGCGCCCCATCATTGATACGAACGTCTGCACCCCTGCAAAACGCGGGACTCCGGCCTGCTTCATCTGCTGGCTGTACTGCCCGGACGGGGTCATCAGCAGGACGGTCCCTCCCACGATCGACTATGAATACTGCAAGGGCTGCGGCATTTGCGCAGAGGAATGTCCCACCAAGGCCATCACCATGGTGGAAGAGTCCTGTTTCATCCAGACCAAAGAAAGGAAGCCCTGAAGATGAACATCATCGAATCGGGTAATGTCGCCGCAGCGCTTGGGGTGAAACTCGCAAGAGCCCAGGTGATCGCGGCATATCCCATAACCCCCCAGACGCCGCTCACCGAAAAGCTCTCGGAGATCATCGAATCGGGCGAGATGGATGCCCAGTATGTGCCCGTGGAAAGCGAGCACAGCGCGCTGGCGGTATGCATCGCGGCATCGTCCACCGGCGCCAGGGCCTTTACCGCCACCAGCGCCAACGGCCTGCTCTACATGCACGAGCAGATACACTGGGCCGCCGGCGCCAGGCTGCCGCTCGTCATGTGCGTGGTGAACCGGGGCGTGGGCGCTCCCTGGACCATCTGGAACGACCACCAGGACTCCATCTCACAACGCGACACCGGGTGGATCCAGATCTATGTCAATGACCACCAGCAGATCATCGACGGGGTCATCAAGTCCTTCATGCTCGCAGAGGAGGTCATGATCCCGGTCATGCTCTGCTATGACGGCTACCTGCTCTCGCACACCTACATGCCCTTCGACGTGCCGGAACCGGACCAGGTCGATGCCGTCCTGCCTCCGTTCAAACCGGAATACTCGCTTGACCCGAACAGACCGGCCAATCTGAATACCGTCACCCTGCCCGATGTCCGCGTCGACCCCAAGGGAAAGACGGCCCACGGTTACATGGAGATCAGGTACCTTCTCCAGGAAGACATGCATGAAGCCATCGATGCCATGGTCAGGGTGGATGAACGCTTTAAAAAGCGCTTCGGCAGGGGGGGCGACCCCCATTATGAAACATACCTCTGCGAGGATGCACGCTTCATCGCCGTGAGCCTGGGCTCGCTCTCGTACCATCTGCGCGAGGTCATCGACCGGCTCAGGGCCGACGGCATCAAGGCCGGGATCATGAGCATCCACCTCTACCGGCCGTTCCCTTCTGAAATCATTGCCCGGGGTCTCGCCGGCGCCGAAGGGGTGGTCGTGTTCGAGAAGGCGCTGAGCTACGGGTATGAAGGGGCTTTATGCTCGGATGTGAAGGCCGCCCTGTACAGCCTCAATGGGACAAAAAAGAAGAAGCCCTTCGTGCACAACTACATCGTGGGCCTGGGAGGCAGGGAGATAAAGACCTCTGATCTCTACGAGGCCCTCAAGAACTCTTGTGAAAATCCCGGCAAGTCCGGCAAAGGCCTTCAGTGGATCGGCCTGAAGATCTAAGGAGAGCATACCCATGCACATGAAGACGACTATCCTGAGCCTGCCCGAAGAAGAATTCGTGAACCCCGGAAACAGGGCCTGCGCAGGCTGCGGACTGGGCATCGCATACCGCATAGCACTCAAGGCATTAGGGAAAAACACCATCCTCGTGGTACCCCCGAGCTGCCTCACCGTGCTGCAGGGCCTCTACCCGGTTGCCGCCACCAGGCTCCCCTGCCTGAACGTCACCTTTGCGTCCACCGCCGCGGCATCCACGGGGATGCTTGCCGCGCTGAGAGCGCTCGACAGGACGGACATCAAGGTCGTGGCATGGGCAGGAGACGGAGGCACGGCGGACATAGGGCTCCAGGCCCTTTCAGGGGCCGCGGAGCGTGGGGACGACTTCCTGTTCATCTGCTATGACAACGAAGGATACATGAACACCGGGGTCCAGCGTTCCGGCACCACACCCCAATGGGCCATTACGTCAAACACCCCGCTGAAGGGTAAGCAGCAGAAGAAAAAGGACGTGCCGGCCATCATGGCCGCACACCACCTCTCCTATGTGGCAACGTGTTCTGCATCATACCCCCTGGACCTCTACGACAAGGTGCAGAAGGCCGTGACGTTCCCCGGCCTCAAATACATCCATATCCAGATCCCCTGCCCCCCGGGCTGGGGCTTTGATACACGCTACTCCGTGAAGCTGGGCAAACTGGCCGTGGAGACAGGCCTGTTCGAACTCTACGAGGTGGAGCATGACGTGCTCAGGCTGACCGGGGCATCCAGGAAGATAGCGGACAAGCGGGCCCTTTTGCCGGTGGCCGAGTTTTTCAAGGCACAAAGCAGGTTCAGGCTGATGAACACTTCCCAGATCGAGGAGATCCAGGAACAGGTAACCGGGAAGTGGGCATGTGCCTTCGAGACCGAAGGCGATACCGACGAGTCCTAGCGCAGAGCAAGCTCCAGGTGCGCCCGGTCGAGATTGCCGCCCGACATGATGAGCGCCACCTTCTTGCCCTTGAGCCGGTCTTTGATCTTCACTGCCGCCACCAGCGAGGCCGCACCGGCGCCTTCGGCAAGGTTGTGGGTCGTGGTCAGGGCAAGCCGGATTCCCTCCAGGACCTCGTCCTCGCTGAGCAGGACAACCTCCTTGATATGGTCCTTCATGATCACATAGGGGAGCTGGAATACGCTCCTGGCAGCCAGGCCGTCCGCTATGGTTTCCGCTTCATCCAGGACTACCCACTCGCCCTTTTCGAGAGAATTGTAGAATGCCGGGGCCTTTGCCGCCTGGACGCCGATGATCTCCACTTCGGGGTTGACGGCCTGGGCTACTCGAAGTAACGAGGCGCATCCGCCGCCGCCGCCGATGGGGCAGATGATGACATCCACACCTGGAAGGTCTTCGAAGATCTCGAGCCCCATGGTGCCGATGCCGTTGAGCATCTCGGGTTCATTGCCCTGCTCCACATAGTAGTAGCCTGCAGCGGCCACCAGTTCGTCGCAATAAAACTGGGCATCGTAGAAATCGTGTCCATGCACGATGAGCTCGGCCCCGAAGCTCTCGATGATGCGGTTGATCTCGGGGTTGTTGTTCTCGGGCACCACGACCGTGCACGGAATCTGGAACCGCTTCGCGGCCCATGCCATGGCAAGGCCGTGGTTGCCCCTGGTGGAAACGAGCACGCCGTTGGCCACATCCTCCTTGGGTATGGACTCTAAGAAGTTCAGGGCGCCTCGGATCTTGAACGAACCCGTGGGGAGATGGTTCTCGTGCTTCACAAAGGCATCACACCCGATGATCCTGCTGAGCTCCGAGTAATAGATGAGGTTCGTCCGGTGGATATAGGCGTGAATGGCTGCCCTGGCCTTTAAAACGCCTTTGATCGCAACCTGGGAGCTTAACCGTTCATACTTTTTCAGCATAGTTCCATCCTCATCGTTGTGAGATTAAAATTTGTACCCGTGCTTCTTGGCCCTCGCCCCCACCATCTGGATGAGAAGGCCTATGACAATGCCGAGAATAATGAAAATACCGCCGATAAAGGTAAAGAAAAGCCTTTCCGAAGTCTTCAGCTTTTTATTCTCTGCATCAAGAATGTTTATCTTTTTCGTGTACTCCTGCTTGTCACGCAGCAGCCTGTCATGGTCGGCTTTCAAGGAGGGGCAGTCGGCAAACGCGACCTCGGGGGGACCCGCCATACCCGTCGCCCCGGCTCCGGCAACGGCAGCCCCGCCTGATGTATGGCCGGCTATCATACCGCGCAGCCTCATGTTCTCGACCTGCAACGCCTTGAACTTATCCTCCAACTGTTTCAACTGCAAGGTTTTCGGTGGCTGAGGACTCAGGAACCGGGTGGCTACCCACCCTTCCTTTCCATCTTTTGTCTGTATGCGTACCCATCCATCGCCGTCCTCAAGGACCTCCACCAGGTCATTCGTGCTTGCCGTACCCATGGCAAGGGCCGTCTCATTGGGGGCGGACCTTAAGGTGATGACGATCCAGTCCCTCACATACATGCTCCCGGCATGCAGACACGCCGGAGATACGAGGATGGAGACCGCACCGGCAAGAACCAGTAAACAAAGAACCCCTCTTCTCATGACAGGACCTCATATGTGCACGGTGAATTCAGCGTGTTCATAGATTATCGCATTATGCAGGTCCGCGCAATACAATCCATGGATATTCCTTTGATAAATATTCCACAAATCCTCCAGATATAATTAATCACCGTGGTTATTGGTTTTTTTATGTCGTTTTGTGTCATCTTAAGGAAGGTTGAAGTAAGATACTCTATCAGAAGCCCTATTTTTTGCTGCAGAATATCCTTGATTAGTCTGCATACATAATTAATATGAGTAGTTACTGGTGAATATTCATATATACTCTCGATCTTTCATGATATATTCTTCCATTGGGTTGAGAGGGGGGGGCATTACCGCATGTACATGCATATCATTCCACACGACCCGGCCTTCACCATTATGGAAAATAATCGTTCCAGGGGGTTAACCGTATGAAACGCAGATCAGCCCGGTTCAGTGCATCCTTTATCATGCTGGCCGCAGCATGTGTCTTCCTGGCTCTCCTCATAAGTACGGGATGCGGCAAAAGCAAGAAACCTACCCTGCCCATACCCTCGGTGTCGGTGACCCCGGCCATCCAGAAAGATGTGCCCATAAGCTTCGAGTGGGTCAGCAGTTTAGATGGCAGCGTAAACGCCACCATTCGCGCCCAGGTGCAGGGGTACCTGGTGAAGCAGCTCTACAGGGAAGGCGATTTTGTGAAAAAGGGCCAGGTGCTCTTCGAGATCGACCCACGCACCTTCCAGGCGGCTCATGACGAGGCCAGGGCCCAGGTGGCCATGAACCAGGCCAAATGGGAACAGGCCAAGTCCACCCTGGCCCGTGTGAAACCACTGGCCGAACAGCGTGCCCTGAGCCAGAAGGACCTGGATGATGCCGTGGCTTCCGAGAAGGCTTCCAAGGCATCTCTGGATACGGCCAGGGCCGAGCTTGAAAAGGCCCGGCTCAACCTCTCCTTCACCAGGATCACCTCGCCCATCGATGGCATAGCGGGCATCGCCAAGGCACAGATCGGCAACCTCATAAGCCCCCAGTCTACGGATGAGCTCACCACGGTGTCCCAGGTAGACCCCATCAAGGCATATATCTCCATCAGCGAGAAAGAATACCTCGGGGCCGTGAAGTATCTGAAAGGCAGCCTCAAGGAAGCGCAGGTCGACCTCATTCTGTCGGACGGCTCCGTGTATCCCAGGAAGGGCTTGTTTTCCACCGCGGACCGTCAGATCGATGTGAGGACAGGCACCATGAAGGTGGAGGCCCTGTTCCCTAACCCGGACAATATCCTGCGTCCCGGCCAGTTCGCCAAGATCCGCGCCGTGGTAGCCACCTGGAAGAACGCGGTCCTCGTTCCCCAGATGGCCATCACCGAGCTCCAGGGCCAGTATCAGGTGGGTGTGGTGAAAAACGATAAGACAGTGGACATCCGCACCGTAAAGACCGCCCAGAAGGTCGATGGCCTCATTATCATCGAAGAAGGGCTCAATCCCGGGGAGACCGTGATCGTGGAAGGCACCCAGAAGCTGCGGCAGGGGATCGCCGTGAACCCGGCTCCATATACCGTTCCCGGCACAGGCGTTAAGACCTCACCCGAACCTGCGGCAGCACCCGCTCCCGCACCATCCGGGAAGGAGTAGGCTCAATGTCCAGGTTCTTCATAAACCGTCCCATCGTGGCCATGGTGATCGCCATCCTCATGGTCATTGTCGGCCTGGTTTCCATGGCGGGACTGCCCGTCGCCCAGTTTCCCAACATCGTGCCTCCCGAGATCAGGGTCACGACCAGCTACACGGGCGCCGATGCCATCACCGTGGAGCAGTCTGTGGCGACGCCCATCGAGCAGCAGATGTCGGGCGTGGACAACATGAACTACATGTACTCGGTGAACACCAACAACGGCGACTGTACCATCACCACCAATTTCGACATCAAGACCGATGCCAATACCGACCAGGTGCTGGCCCAGATGCGCCAGAGCCAGGCTGAGTCACAGCTGCCCTCGGACGTCCGCAACTACGGCGTCACGGTACAGAAGTCGCTCTCCGCCCCTTTGATCGTCTTTGCCCTGTATTCTCCCAAGGGCACGTACGACAACGTGTTCCTTGCCAACTACGCCTACATCAACATCAACGACCAGATGACGAGGGTGAAAGGCATCGCGAGCGTCACGGTTTTCGGAGCCGGACGTTACGCCATGCGCTTCTGGGTCAAACCGGACCAGCTGGCCAAGCTCGGGGTGTCCATACCGGAGATCGTGAATGCAGTAAATGCCCAGAACACGGTGAACCCCGCGGGCAAGATCGGTGCCGAGCCGGTACCAAAAGGACAGGCCTTCACCTATGCGGTACGCGCACAGGGCAGGCTGGAAAACGAGGAAGACTTCAAGAACATCGTGATCCGGGCAAACACGGACGGGTCCATTGTCCGCCTCAAGGATGTGGCCCGGGTGGAGCTGGGGGCCCAGACGTACAACATGGCGGCCCGACTGAACGGCAAGCCTTCCGCGGTCATAGCGGTCTACCAGATGCCCGGTTCCAACGCACTTGAGGCAGCCCAGGGTGTCAAAAACCTCATGGCAGACATCAAGATGAACTTCCCCACCGACCTCGACTATGTGGTCGCCCTGGACAGCACACTGGCGGTCTCAGAGGGCATCAAGGAGATCGTCGAAACACTCTTCATCGCCCTGGCCCTGGTCATCATCGTGGTCTTCATCTTCCTCCAGGGGTGGCGCGCCACGCTCATTCCGCTCCTGGCTGTACCGGTTTCCCTGGTGGGCACCTTCATGCTCTTCCCGCTCTTCGGCTTTTCCATCAATACGCTGTCGCTCTTCGGGCTGGTACTCGCCATCGGATTGGTTGTGGACGACGCCATCGTGGTGGTGGAAGCGGTGGAGCACCACATCGAAAGGGGGATGGCGCCCAAGGAGGCAGCCATTAAGGCCATGGAGGAGGTATCCGGGCCGGTTGTGGCCATAGCACTCATTCTGGCCGCCGTGTTCATCCCGACTGCCTTTATCCCGGGCATTACGGGCCGTCTCTACCAGCAGTTCGCCGTAACCATCTCCATCTCGGTGCTGCTGTCAGCCTTCAACGCGCTCTCGCTCTCCCCTGCTCTCTCCGCTCTGCTCTTAAGACCTAAGAAACAATCCCATGGTCCGCTGCAGGAATTCTTCACCTGGTTCAACAGGGCATTCGGCCGGGCGACGGACAAGTACGTGGGCGTCTGCGGCAGCCTGATCCGCAAAACAGCCTTCAGCTTCGGTTTCCTGGCGGTAATGATAGTTCTGGCCGGCTTTTTCGGCATGCACCTTCCCGCCACCTTCCTCCCGGAGGAAGACCAGGGTTATGTCTACGCAGCCGTCCAGCTGGCCGACGCGTCATCGCTGCAGCGCACCGATCAGGCGGTGAAGAAGGCCGAAGACCTCATCATGGGAACGCCCGGCGTGAAATACTGCACCTCGGTGGTGGGCTACAACCTGGTGAGCGGGGTGTCAAACACCTACAGCGGATTCTTCTTCGTCTCGCTCAAAGAATGGTCCGAGAGGAACTGGAAGATAGAGGAATGGTACAGGTTCATCAAGGGAAGGATATCGCTTGCTCTCCTGGGTAAGATCCCCGAGGCCCAAGGTATGGCCTTCTCCCCGCCGGCCATCCCGGGCATCGGCACCTCGGGCGGGATCACCTTCATCCTCGAGGACAGGGCGGGTAAGGACATACCCTTTCTTGCCGCAAACGTGGACAAGTTCCTGGAGGCAGCCGCGAAGAGGCCCGAGTTCTCGGGCATCACCACCACCTTCAAGCCGACCGTACCCCAGGTATTCGTGGATGTGGACCGCGACAAGGTACTGAAGCAGGGGGTGAACATCTCGGACGTCTACAAGACCCTGCAGTGCTTCATGGGTGGGGTCTTTGTCAACTACTTCAACCGCTTCGGCCGCCAGTGGCAGATCTTCCTCCAGGCCGAGGGTGAGTACCGCACAAATGCGGATCAGCTTGGCCAGTTCCATGTGAAGAATGCCCAGGGAGACATGGTCCCCCTGTCGGCTCTCACCAAGGTGAGAAACATCACGGGTCCCGAGTTCACCATGCGCTACAACCAGTACCGCTGCGCGCAGTTCAATGCCACCGCAGCCGAAGGGTACACCACCCCCGAGGCCATGGCGGCCCTGGAAGAGGTATTCAGGCAGACCATGCCCCGGGAGATGGGCTATGACTACCTGGGCATGAGCTACCAGGAGAAAAAGGCCCAGGAGGGCATCTCTTCCTTTGCCATCTTCGGATTCTCGCTCCTGTGCGTGTTCCTCATCCTGGCAGCCCAGTACGAGAGCTGGGCCCTTCCCTTCAGCGTGCTCCTTGGAACGCCCATCGCTGTCATGGGAGCCTATGGGGCTCTGCTGCTGTGCAGGCAGGAGAACAACATCTACGCCCAGATCGGGCTCGTCATGCTCATAGGACTGGCAGCCAAGAACGCCATCCTCATCGTGGAGTTCGCCAAGATGGAATACGAGAAGGGCAAGCCCATCGCCGAGGCGGCCTTAACAGGAGCGCGGCTCAGGCTGCGGCCCATCCTCATGACGAGCTTCGCCTTCATCCTCGGCTGCGTGCCGCTGGCCATAGCCATGGGCGCAGGCTCCATCGCCCGGAGGGTCATGGGCATCGCGGTCATCGGAGGCATGCTGGCGGCCACCGGTATCGCCATCTTCCTCATCCCGGTCATGTTCACCGTGATCCAGCGGATCGCCCACCGGGGAGATACGGGCCAGTCGAGCGACAACAAGGAGGTCGGCCCACATGTATAAGACCATTCTCATGCTTATTGTCGCAGTGATCCTGAGCGGGTGCGCCCTTGGACCCGACTACGTACGCCCTGCAGTGGAGACTCCACAGACCTGGAAACTTGTGGTCGAGGAGGCGAAGGCCACGGCCGACTCCCTGTGGTGGGAACAGTTCGGCGACCCGGCGCTCAACGAACTGATCGACGCTGCGCTTCACGAGAACAAGGACCTCAGGATCGCTGCAGCCAGGGTGGATGAATACGAAGGCCGCCTCATGGTGGCCCGCTCCGACCTCTTCCCCAGGGCGGACGCCTCGTACAAGGCCGGCAAGAACCGCATATCCGAGCACGGATCGAACATGGTCTCTTCACTCATCACGAACCCCTACCACCAATACCAGACAGGCTTCGGAGCCTCCTGGGAGCTCGACATCTGGGGTCGCTACCGCCGGGCAGACGAGGCCGCACGCGCGGAACTCCTGGCCACTGAGGAAGCGCGCCGGGGGATGATCCTCTCCCTCTGCTCGTCGGTTGCCGTGGGGTATGTCAACCTGAGGGACCTGGACAACCAGTTGACCATCGCCAGAAGCACCGCAGAAAATACGAAGAAAACCCTGGATCTTTTCCAGATCCGCTCCAAAGGCGGGGTCATATCCGACCTGGAGCTGAGCCAGGTACAATCCCAGTATGCCCTCACATTAACAAGGATCCCCGCCATCGAGAAGCTCATCAGCCAGCAGGAAAACGCCCTGTGCATCCTTCTGGGCAGGAATCCGGGCACCATTGTAAGGGGCAGGTCCATCAGCGAGCTCAACCTGCCCGAGGTGCCCCAGGGTCTGCCGTCCGACCTTCTGGAGCGCAGGCCCGACATCCGCCAGGCCGAGCAAGTCCTCATCGGGGCCAACGCGCGCATCGGCGAGGCAAAGGCGCTCTACTACCCGAACATCTCGCTGACCGGCGCCTTCGGGTGGTCCAGCAGCCACCTCTCGGACCTCATAACCTCTCCCGGAAGGGTATGGAACTGGAGCGGGGCGGTCAATGCGCCGATCTTCGCAGGCGGAGCCATAATGGGGCAGAACAAGACGGCCGAGGCCATGCAGCAGGAGGCCCTGTTCAGCTACCAAAAAACGGTCCAGAATGCATTCAGGGAGGTGAACGATTCCCTGATGAACCAGAGGTACTCACGCCAGCAGCTCGATGCCCAGAAGATGCAGGTGGATGCGCTCAGGACCTATGCACATATCGCCAGGACGAGGTTCGATAATGGGTATACGAGCTACATTGAGGTACTGGATGCGGAGAGCAGCCTCTTCGAGGCAGAACTCTCCTACTCCCAGACCCAGGGCATGCTCTTCACGGACCTGGTGGGTCTCTACAAGACCATGGGCGGAGGATGGGTAGCCGAGGCGGACGGGCTCTCGCAAGGACAGAAAGCGGACGACATGCAGAAAAAACAGTGAATAAGCCCTGCATCCATTATTGTATGTGGAAAAAACTGATCAGGTATCTGCTGAGCGATCCGAGAGATCACATCATGAGCATCTTTCTCGGCCTCCTGTGCATCGAGGTCTTCCTCTTCGGCCCCCTGGTCCGCGTCGAAGGGTCCGTGGTTGCCGTCCTCAACGGCGTCGTGTTCTCCTTACTGCTCATCATGGGTGTCCTTGCCATGACACCGACCCATATCATAACCCAGGTTGCATCTACTTCGATAATTGCCATGGCAATAGCGCTGCGCTGGATGGCAAATATCTCAGGCTCTTCCACACTCCATCTCTGGGACAAGCTCTCCTCCCTGGCTGCAGCACTGACGTTCCTGGTTCTTGTATTCTGGCAGGTGTACAGAGAGAGCCCGGTAACGGTGCACAAGATCCGTGGGGCCATAGCCGCCTACCTGCTCATGGCAGTGGTCTTCGCCTTTTTGTACAGCATCATCGAGCTGGTGCTTCCGGGTGCCTTTAACCTTGCTCAGTCCGGCGGCAACCTCCCGTATTCCCAGGTGGAGCCGTTCCTCTATTTCAGTGTATCCACCCTGACTACGGTCGGGTTCGGGGACATCACTGCCGTCCATCCCATAGCCCGTTCCCTCGTGATGATGGAATCCATCATCGGCATCCTCTATCCGCCCGTCCTCATCGGTATCCTGGTATCGCTGCATATCGAGTGGCTGCGTGAAAGGAGCGGGAAAAGGGGATGAACGTCCGGGAGAGCGTGGGTTCTGAACGGTCCATCCACCGTATCCTCATCGTCCGCCTCATCACGGTAGCGGCATGCATTTCCATCGCCGTGATGGCCCTTGTCCTGTGGGTGGAGCTCAGGAACATCAATGCACGGGTGGCGGACCAGGCATCTGTTGCCTCCGAGCGTCTGCGGTGGTCCCTCATGGCGGATCTCGATGCGCCGGGTCTCGGGGACCATGCACAGATCCGGCGCACCCTGGAAAAGCCCCTGTCCATACCGGTACGGCCCGCAGAGGGTTCGTTTGTCTTTGTACGCATCACGGATACCGGCTTCACCGTGGTCGCACAGGTGAGCGACCCTGCCTATGCACAAATGGGTGCCATAACATCCAGCGTCCTCGCGGGCCTGGACCATGCCGTACTCAGGGAACGAGGCGTCTGGGAAAACATCTCCCGGGTGGAGGGTGTCCCTGTCATACACATGGCACATGCCTTGACTAACAGTTCCGGCACGCGGGTAGGCTATATCGAGGGGGTCTATGCCATCTCGCCTAAATACCTTGCCCAGGCCCGCCTGCAGGCAGCCTTAACCGCACTCATCGCTGCAGGCATCGTGCTGCTCACCACACTGATACTCTACCCTGCCATCAACAGGCTCCTGCGAAGGGTGGCAGGCCTGACAACGGGCCTGCTGCATGCCAACCTGGAAATCCTGAACGTGCTGGGAAGCGCCATTGCCAAGAGGGACAACGACACGGACATCCAC
This sequence comes from uncultured Bacteriovoracaceae bacterium, assembly GCA_964600235.1. Taxonomy (GTDB): domain Bacteria; phylum Desulfobacterota; class Desulfomonilia; order UBA1062; family UBA1062; genus MWEI01. The sequence continues at coordinate 33,012 of CAZRIV010000004.1, forward strand.
AACTACCGGGTCACCATCTATGCCATCCGGCTTGGCCAGGAGCTGGGCCTGTACGAGCCTGAGATGCGCTCTCTCATCAAGGGGGCATTCCTCCACGATGTGGGAAAGATCGGCATCAGGGACAGCATACTGCTGAAACCCGGCCGACTGACGCATGAGGAGTTCGAAGAGATGAAGCAGCATGTGCGGCACGGACTGGATATCGTGAACCGCTCCGCCTGGCTGAAGGACGCAGCCCCGGTGGTGGGAAACCACCATGAGCACTATGACGGCACCGGCTATCTCGATGGCCTGGCCGGCAGCGACATACCGAAGGTGGCGCGCATCTTTGCCATAGCAGATGTCTTTGATGCGTTGACCTCGAAGCGCCCCTACAAGGCTGCCATGGGCTTTAATGAATCCATGGAGATACTCCAGAAAGGCAGGGGCAGGCATTTCGACCCTGAGATCCTGGACGGCTTCGCGAAGATAGCGCGTGGCCTCTACGAGGCCTATGCCAACCGGGACGACAGGACACCCAGGGACGACCTGAAACGTATGGGTGCTCCCTATTTCGGGCCCGATCTTGCAAAAGCCGTCTCCCGTGATGAGGGGCTTGTTTAGACGGTTATGGACACTGGTTGAGATGGCACAGAAAAGAGGGTATCTCCATAGTGTACTATGATATTCACTGATAAGAGGATGCACATTCAGACAAAAAGGAGAACGGAATGAAGAGACTGGGAATGGTTGTGATATGTACCGCATGGATTGTCTTCCTGAATGGTCCTGTTTTTGCTCAGCAGCCCGATCCGGAAGGGTCGGCCCCATCCATCGGTCAGGACGACACTCTCTCCCCTGCCCCGGATGAACAGAACATGAACATCAAGACCTATGTGGAGCTCATGAGGACCAACCTCAGGGCCCAGAAGAAGCAGATCCTCTCGGATTCCATGGAGCTCGACGAAGCGCAATCCAAGGTATTCTGGCCCATCTACAACGACTATGAGCACGACCTGTCCAAGCTCACGGACAAGGGCCTGGGGATCATCAATGATTATGCGAAGAACTACCAGAACGTATCGGAGAAGACGGCGAAGGAACTCATGAACCGGGCACTGGACCTCCAGACCGAGAAGCTCAAGCTCAGGAAGGCATATGCAAAGAAGATGGAAAAGGCCCTGTCGGCCAAGGTTGCTGCTCGCTTTCTCCAGGTGGACGCCGTGGTCAACAAGATGATCGAGCTCCAGATCGATTCCAAGCTGCCGCTCATCAAATAGGGATCAGGCCTTCTGGCATGACGTCATGCATATGGAGTAATCACTCCGCAAGGGGGGCAGCTCGGGCATGATCCGAAAGGGAACCTGGGGAGTATCAGCAAATTACAGGTTCCCTTTTCCCAGCTCGCCGATGATCATATCCAGGCGTCCCCTGGTATCGGCCTCGATCCGCTCAAGGGAGGCCGCATCCCGTGCCTCGAACCGCAGCACGATTACGGGCTGGGTGTTTGACGGCCTTACAAGTCCCCACGTATCTCCCCGGGTGAACCGTACCCCGTCGATATCCACACACTCGCCGTAGGCTTCCCTGGCATAGGCCTTGAATCTTTCCACTGCCTCGAACTTGATCCTGTCCGGACATTCAATGCGGATCTCAGGGGTATTGAACACCCTGGGAAGCCTGTCGAAGACCTCCTGGGGGTTTGCCTGACAGGAAAGGACTTCCAGAAGCCTGGCGGATGCATAGACGGCATCGTCGAACCCGTACCACCTGTCAGCAAAGAAGATATGACCGCTCATCTCACCGGCCAGGGCCGCCTGCTCCAGATTAAGGCGTGCCTTCATGAGAGAATGCCCCACCTTGCCCATTATGGGGATGCCCCCTGCCTTTTTCACTTCGTCGAAAAAGGCCTTGGAGCACTTCACCTCGCCGATGATCTTCTCTCCAGGCTTTCTCCGGAGGATCTCGTGAGCGAGTATGGCGGTGATCATGTCCCCGTAGACGGTGTTGCCCCGGGAATCGATCACGCCGACACGATCCGCATCGCCGTCCAAGCCTATGCCGATATCGGCTCCTCTGCGCAGAACCTCCGCCTTCAGCATGGCAAGCCCTTCGACCGTGGTCGGGTCCGGGTGGTGGTTGGGAAAATTCCCGTCGGGATCAAGGCAGATGCCGCTCACATCCATGCCGAGGGCATTGCACACGGCCATGGCAGGGGCGCCCCCCACGCCGTTGCCCGGGTCAATGACCACCCTGAGCCTTTTCTGTCCCGGGTTTATCCGGGAGACGATATCATCTACATATTCAGGCATGAGATCGTAATTCGAGCTCCCAGCCCGGGCGTTTATCACCCTGTTTTCTTCCATGATCCGTTTAATCTTCTGGATCTCATCGCCGTAGATGGTGGTCTTTCCGAGGGCAACCTTGAACCCGTTGTTGTCCGGAGGGTTGTGGGACCCGGTTACCTCGATGCCCCCGTCCACATTCAGCCTGAACAGAGAAAAATACATGACCGGCGTCGGCACCATGCCGAGATCGACCACCTCGATGCCGCTTGCCGTGAGGCCTTTCTTCAGGATCTCCCTGAAGAGCGGGGAACTCAGCCGTGCATCCATGCCCAGGCTGATACGCCTGGCACCATTATCATGGAAATACACGCCCAAGGCCCGGGAAAGCATCCCAACGAACTCCTCATCCAGGTCAGTGCCGACCACACCGCGGATGTCATATTCCCTGAATACTTCAGGATTCATCATATCCCCCTCGTGCTGTATTCATGTGTTGAGACTTTTGACGCATATTTATAAAAAACTGTCGGAAACATACTAGTTCACCCATGAAAGGCTCGTCAAGGAACAACACTCCTCCATTGAGAATGTCTCTCGATTACGCTCTTTTTTCTGAATCAGCTTGCCATATTGATTTTCATCGTTATCATTCTTCCCTAATGGCTTATTTTTGTAGATTAATGGAAGGATCATACTTTAAAAACCAATATCTACGTTATTGCCGGTTTGATTTTGTATTAATTATGCCACGGAAAAAAAATCACTGTGTTGTACATTTTCAACATCCATCGGGGGACCGATCGGTATTACATTGATTATACTTATTTTTATCATTGGCATGCAAGTTGTATAAGAATGAATGGAAATACGCGGTTTATGGGAGATTCGAGGGAGAAAGGCCTTGCAAAGACAATAGATTCAAGTCGAGCAGGGCAAAAATCGAAAAGAGGGAAAACCACTAAGGAGGAGGATAGGATGAAAAAGGTTTTTGTAGCAGTACTGATAGTCTTGTTTGCCACGGCAGCTTATGCGGGGACATACGTAGACCCGCTCTCAGGCCCCTTGGCAAACAGGGACAAGATTTATCCGACATTCGGCACACCCCTGGTCCAGTTCGATATCAGCGGTGAATTCGATGCCAGGGGTTATTACTGGGACAACAAGGCCATGGCAGCAGACGACACGGATACCATCTCCTACTTCCGCGGCTACCTGGATCTGTGGCCCAAGCTCAAGGTCGGCGACACGACACTTATCACCAAGATTCAGATGAGGGATCAGAACCCCTGGGCAAAGTTCAACAGTGCGGCCGGTTCCGAGGTCTTTGACAAGAACTATAATGTGCCGGATACCACCAGCGCCAAGGCCAACATCTCGGTCGAGCGCGCATACATCCACCACGACTTCAACGAGAACTGGTTCACCGAGGTCGGCATGATGAACGGCCAGGTATGGGGCACCACCTTCGGCGACTACCTGATGCCCAGGTGGCGCGTGAAGTTCCAGGGCAAGACACCTGTCGGTGCAGTCGGAGTCATTTACGAGAAGAACTGCGAGACAGGGACCACGGCAATCGAGGATTCCGAGAAGGACGACTATAACGCCTATGCACTCTACGGCATCACCAAGGCCGGCGACCTCACCATCGAGCCCCTTTTCTATTATCATGTGGACAGCGCCTTCTACAGGGCTGCTCCGGGCGCAACGACCACCACGGTATTCAGCGGCCAGGACCAGGGCAGCAACGGCGCCAAGATCCTGTACATCTCCGTGGCATCCAAGGGCAAGATTGGCCCCCTGGGCATGGAGGGAGAGGTTAACTACAAGAAGACAGACATCAATGACGTAGTCGCTACAACGAGTCTGAACTCAGACGGTACTGTTGTCGCTTCGACAACCATAGACACCGACTGGAACGAAATCGGCGCATACATCAACCTTTGGAACGACCTTGACTTCGGCCGGGTGGGCGGCAAGATAGCCTACGGCAGCTGGGACGATGAAGGCGGCCTGATGGGCACCGGCGGCGGCACTGACTTCAGGGAGGACTTCAAGTCCAACCTGATCCTGGGCGATGAAATCGGCTTCGGCAGCTCCACCGCTGAAGACCTCGTGGGCATGACCCTGATCCAGCCCTACATCAAGGGCGTTAAGCTGGGCTCCGACAAGCTCACCGGCAGCGCATCCTTCGGCTACATCATGTCCAACCAGAAAGACACCTCTCTGGAAGACGCAACAGCCATGGAGCTCGACATGGGCGTGCAGTACAAGCTCACCGCCAACACCCTCTACAGGGTTGATGCAGGTTATGCAAACATCAGCCTGGACGAAGGCGACGATCCGGATCCAATCATGGTCCTCAAGCATGAGATCCTGTTCACCTTCTAAGAGAAACACTTGAAAACAACGAAAAGCCCGCCTGCAAAGGCGGGCTTTTTTTTATGTGCATACTGCTTCTCATGAACTCTGTCTTATCTGATCACCCATAGCTCAACATGCTCTAATGGTTAGGATGCAGGTGAGACAACATGAATGGATAGGGTAATGCAACTTAACCCATATTACCGAAGATTGAAAAGCTGACCTCTTAAGAGTGATGAAATGAAGGCCTCTCTTCCTGGTAAGAGAGGCCTTCATTTCATCACTCTTAAGAGGCTATATCTTTCTCTTATGACATTCTTACTGGTCGATGAACGACCTCAGCTTCTTCGAGCGCACCGGGTGCCTGAGCTTGCGCAGGGCCTTGGCCTCGATCTGGCGGATGCGCTCCCGGGTGACCGTGAAGTCCTTCCCCACCTCTTCCAGGGTGTGGTCCGACTTCTCGCCAATGCCGAAGCGCATGCGCAGCACCTTCTCCTCGCGCGGCGTCAGCGTGGCCAGCACGCGCCGGGACTGCTCCGAGAGGTTCTTGGCCAGGATCGCGTCAGAGGGCGAAGGAACCTTCTTGTCCTCGATGAAATCGCCCAGGTGGCTGTCTTCCTCCTCGCCGATGGGCGTTTCCAGTGATATGGGCTCCTTGGCGATCTTGAGGATCTTGCGGACCTTGTGCTCGGGGTAGTCCATCTTCTCGGCGATCTCCTCGGGCGTGGGCTCCCTGCCCAGGTCCTGGACCAATGCCCGGGAGGTGCGGATGAGCTTGTTGATGGTTTCAATCATGTGGACAGGGATACGTATGGTGCGGGCCTGGTCTGCGATCGCCCGGGTGATGGCCTGGCGGATCCACCAGGTGGCGTACGTGGAAAACTTGTAGCCCCTGCGGTACTCGAACTTCTCCACTGCCTTCATGAGCCCGATGTTGCCCTCCTGGATGAGGTCCAGGAACTGGAGGCCGCGGTTCACATATTTCTTGGCAATGCTCACCACGAGCCTCAGGTTCGCCTGGATCAGCTCGGTCTTGGCGGAATTGGTCTTATGCTCTGCATCTTCGAGGATGCGCACGGCCTTCTTGAGCCCGTGGGCAGTGAGTCCGCCCTCTATCTCGATCTTTTTGATGTCCTTGAGGATCGCAAGCAGTTCCTCGGCGATCTCGGTGAAATCTTCGGCCTTTAGTTCATGTTCCTCGAGGAACTCCTTTACATCATTGTCGCAGTCGCCGTCGCAGATCAGCTGGTGGATTTCCTTGATCTCGTCTAAGGACTTGCAGAAGCGCTGTTCGCAAGCCTCAAGGGTGCCCTCGTCGGTTTCAAGCAGCCTCTTGAGCTCTTTGAGCCTGCCTCCGAACAGGTCTATCTGCTCGGGAAGGAAATGGATGTCGTGGATAAGGTGAACGATCTCGCGGCTCACCTTGGCCATGTTGGTCTTAATCTTTTCCTTCTGAGCCGAACTCCTGGCCTTGAAGAGCGAATACTTGAGGTTCTTCAGGTCCGCCTGTTTGCTTTCAATGGCCTTGATCACCTCCAAGGTCCGGTTTCTATAAATCTCTTCATCGATATCGATGATATCGTCGATATCGATGACGTCTTTCAGGCGGATTTCATTGTTTTCGATGGCCTGCCCGATCTGGATGACCTCTTTTACCGTCACCGGCGAATTGATGATGACATTCAGGATCTGGCGCTGACCAGCCTCTATCCTCTTGGCGATCTCGGTCTCGTCTTCCCTGGAGAGAAGCGATACGGAGCCCATCTCGTGGAGGTACATCTTCACCGGATCAGGGGACCTGAGCGACCCGTCGTCATGGAAATCGAAATCGTCCTCCTCGGGATTGAATTCCTCTTCGGTGTCGACGAGCTGGATCTCCTTTTCAGTAAAGAGATCCATGACGTCATCAAGGTCATCCGGGCTCAGTATCTCGTCGGGGAGCCCGTCGTTGACCTCTTCGTAGGTAAGATAGCCTTTCGACTTACCCATGGCTATGAGTTTCTGAATCTCTTTGGGGTATGACTTCTTTTCGCTCATCTCTTCTCAAATACCTCCGTCACAAACGAGCGCAGGTTCTTCCTCTTCTGCATGATCCCTTGCTTTTCCCTTAGCAGCTCGTTGCGTCTGTTCCTGTCCTGCGTCTTCTCGGCACTGCTGAGCTCACCTTGAATCCTTCTGAGCTCGCCTTCGGCCGCTAGACTCATAAACCGGCATACCGTATCAATCAAGGCCTTTTTTGCATCTCCGGGAAATTCGCCCTGTGCGATCAACCTTGAGGCAGCCATCCTCACATCGTCGGGGCAGTTGGAATCGTTCAATACACTACCGTCGCTCTCAAGGATATAGTTAAAAAGCTTCTGGAATACCTTGTTCTGGAACTCAAAGGCCATCTTGGCGGTTCTCATGGGGCCGACAGCCTCGCCGTCCAGGAGCATAAGCCTCGTGAGGGTCGCCTCAAGGATATCCCGCTCACCCGTATTCCCCCCGGGTATGTCCTGCCGGTCCTGGCTGATACCTTCGGGCCTGATCCTTTTGGAAACCACCTCAACGGACACCCCGAGCTTCACCGCAAGCTTCTGCGCCAGAAGATCGCGCATCACATTATCATGCAGGCGTGCGAACATAGGTGCAAGTTCCTTCAGAATCGCATTCTGACCTCGCAGTTTTGATGGATCATTCCTTGAAAACGATTCATGAAATATCAGATCCCAGATATCCTGGGCCGACGAGAGGAGAGCGTTCCAGACGTCGATACCTTCACGGGAGACGTCGTCAGGGTCTTTGCCCTGGGGCAGAATGACAACCTTGGGGATGACATCGCTCGCCAGGAACGGCTCCAGGGCTCGCACCATGGCATTCCTTCCCGCGGAATCACCGTCAAAGACAAGGGTTATATCCTCGGAGAATCGGCGCAAAAGGCGTACATGGTCCTCGCCAAGGGCCGTTCCCAGGGTCGCCACTGCTGCAGTGAATCCGGCGTTTGCCAGGGATACGACATCCATGTAGCCCTCCACCACCACGGCACCGCCCTGGCGTATCTGGTTCCGGGCGCTGTGGAGGTTGTACAGGACCCTCTTCTTCTCAAAAATGGGGCTTTCCGGGGTATTGAGGTACTTGGGCTCTCCCTGGGCGATGATGCGTCCCCCGAAGGCGATGACCTCACCTGTCAGGTCGATGATGGGGAACATGACGCGGCCTCTGAACCGGTCGTAGAAACCGCTGCTCTTCCTGGGTGCTATAAGCCCCGCCTTTTCCGAGGCTGTCTGGGGGATGCCCCTGTTCCTGAGGAACATGCTCAGGGAATCCCAGCTGTCAGGGGCGAATCCCACATGAAAGGCCCGGATGGTGTCTTCTGAAATGCCCCTTGCCGAAAGATATCTCCGCGCTGACTCTCCCTTCGGAGAATAGAGCTGCTGCTCGAAAAATTCCATGGCAGCCCTGTTGGCGTCATAGTAAACCTTCTTTTCCGATTGATGCTGCCTCCTGTCCTGCTCGATGGTGATGCCGGCCTTGAAGGCGAGCTCGGTAACGGCCTCGGCAAAACTCAGACCCTTTTTATCCATGACAAAGGTGATGACGTCCCCTCCCCGGTCACACCCGAAGCATTTATAGCTCTGCTTGTCAGGATCAACGGAAAAGGACGGCGTCTTTTCGCTGTGGAAAGGGCAGAGCCCCCATAACGACTTACCCTTCCTCTTGAGCTGCACGTACTCGGAGATCACTGCAACGATGTCACTGCCTGCCTTGATCTGGTCAACCTGGGATTTATCCACCTATTTCACCCCGAGGGTAACAATGGTCTTGTTGCCCCCGCCGTCTGCCATGGGGGCGTCGTGCATGGTCTTCACGCACGGCAGCTCCTTCAGATACTCGCGTATGGCCTTTTTAAGCCTGCCCGTGCCTGCCCCATGGATGATCTCCAGGCTGTCCTGGCCCGTGAGCATGGCCCGGTCGATGGCCCGCTCCACAAGGGGGATCGCCTCGTCCACCCTCATGCCCACCACCTTGATGGGCATGACAGGCGGCAGGGCTCTCATGCGGGATACGGTTGCCTTTCTTTTTCGGCCATCATCGGGCGCGCCGGTCACCTCGAGCTGATCAAGGCCCACCTGCAGCCGTTTGGTCCCAAAGGAAACCTCTGCAGAGTCCTGTCCGACCTCCATGACCTCGCCCTCCTGCTCGGTCCCTTTCAGCCGTACCGTACACCCCCTGCGGATGTTCAGCGTCTGAGCCGGTGCGATCTCCATAAGAACCTGTTCGAGCTCTACGGCCTCGGGCATCTGTTTCACCTTGTGGACGGCCTCATGCGTCACCTGCCTCCGGCAGAGCATTTCGAGCTGTTCGAGCAGCCTCTTGTACCTCAGGGCGCTCTCCATTTTTTCCTTCCGGGATGTGTGAAGCTCGACTTCGGCCCTGGCCTTCATGCTTTTCGCTTCTTCGAGGTTTCTCTCAGCCTCCTGTTTCAGCGCAGTCGCTTTCGAGATATCCTGAATGGCCTTGGCCAGCGGTGAGTTGCCGGTCCGTCCGGCTATATCCCTGGCCTCAACGATCAGATCATGGGGAAACTCTATTGATTCGAGGATCTCAAACGCCCTGCTCTGCCCCACCATCCCGTACTGCAGGGCATATAAAGGCCTGAGTCCGGTATCGTCGAAGGCCGTGGCCGCATGCTCGACGCCCTCCGAGGTGATGCCGTAGAGCTTCACAAGGTCCGAGTGCGAGGTCACCACCACCCGTGCACCTTTCCTGCGCAACGCATCGATGCACGATACGGCTAAAGCCCCGCCCTGATCGTGGTCCGTTCCCGAACCGGGCTCGTCCAGCAACACCAGGTCGCCCGGACCCGCCTGTGCGTAGATATTCTTCAGCGAGAGCGCATGGGCGGTGAATGACGACAGGTCGTGGGTGATGTCCTGGTTCGTGTCCATCTCCACCCATATGGTGCCCACCGGGGCGATTACGGAATCCGCACCTGCGGGTATTGCCAGCCCGCTCCTGGCCATGAGGATGAGCAGTCCCAGGGTCTTGAGCGCCACGGTCTTGCCGCCTGCATTGGGCCCCGTGATGACGAGGCAGTCCTTGCCCTCGGGCATGCGGATATCCAGCGCCACGGTAGAGGCCCTCCCCAGCCGTTCGATCAGGATGGGGTGCCGGGCCCCGTCCAGGCGGATCTCTTCGCCCTGAATCCTGGGGATGGTGCCGCCTGTGGATACGGCCCAGGAGCCATTGGCGAACACCAGGTCGAGACTTCCATAGGACTTCAGGTTTTCACTTATTATGGGTGCCTCATCATGGACCAGGGCGGTAAGCTCTCTGAGCACCTTGTGCTCTTCCTCCAGGATCTGGGACTTGATCTGGTTCAGGTGGTTGTTGTCCTCCACCACGGTCAAGGGCTCCACGTAGGCCGTCCGGTTCGTCCGGGAATAGTCGTGGATGATCCCCTTCATGTGCACGTGGTAATCGTGCCGCACAGGGATCACATAGCGGTCGTTTCTCTTGGTGATGAGCTCCTCCATGAGCACCGATTTTGTCTTGAGCCGATCCAGGAGGTGATCGAGCTTCTCCAGGATGGACGTCCTCACGGCGCGGTAGCGGGAGCGCAGGTCTCTCAGGAACGGGTATGCATCATCGGCGATCTCTCCGGTCGGAAGGAGCATGGCATCGATCCTACCGGATACATGATCGAGGGGTTCCATCTCGAATACGGCCTCGGCGAGCAACCCGCCCGATGCGGCAAGCTCCCTTTTCAACCTGGCCATGTCGCGCAGCGCCGATGAAACCCTTACCAGGTCCTGGCCTTCCAGCACCGAGCCTTCACGGATGGAAAGAAGAGGCCTGATGTCGGTAATCGCCGCTATCGCCGGGGCCCGGCCGGCATCCATGAGGGCCATCATCTCCTGGAGCAGGGCGAGGCGGTGCCGTGCATCCTCCCAGGAGTCGCTTGGACGTAAGGCTTCGAGGGCGCTCAGTCCGATCTCGGAAGAAATGAAAGGCTTAATGTACTCCTTCAGAACAGAGAACTCTAACAGGTCATGTTTCATGGGGGTGCGAATCAGGCAACAGCCTCAGGTGTTGCCGCTAAAGAATGCTATAATGTCACTGCAGTAGAGAATTCACTAGACCGCTGATGACCTTGCCGTCTGCCTGGCCGGCCACCTTGGCCATGACGAGTTTCATGACCTTGCCGAATTCCTTCTTGGTGGCATTCGTCTCGGCAATGACCTCTTTGACGATCGTCCTTATGGCCTCTTCATCCATTTCCTTGGGCAGGTAGGTCTTGAGGATCTCGAGATTTTTCTCTTCCTGCGCGGCAAGGTCCAACCTCGAACCCTTGGTGAACTGCTCCAGGGATTCCGTGACCTGCTTTACCTGAGTACGCAGGACCTTGACGACCTCCTGGTCGTCAAGGTCCTGATGTAGGGCAACCTGCCTGTACTTGATGGCCGATATCACCATGCGCAGACACGAAACCTTGTCCTTGTCCTGCGCCTTCATGGCGACTTCCAAATCGGATTTGATCTTTTCTATCAGCATCAGTAGTAGGATCTTACCTTGCTCATTCTCTTCACTGCTCTTTTCCGGGCCGCAATGGCCTTGCGTTTTTTCTTCACGCTGGGCTTTTCGTAGAATTCCCGCTTGCGCACCTCGGAGAGAACTCCCGCCTTTTCCACCTGCTTTTTGAAGCGCTTGAGTGCGCCCTCAAAAGGCTCTGTTTCTCTCACTTTAATTCCGGGCATGCGTTGATTAAACACCCCCTCTCTGTGTGGCTGCTCTGTACAAGAAGGAGATTTTATATAGAAACCCCCCTCCACTGTCAAGCGATTAAGTTTTTATTCACCCGTGAAATTATATCATTGACCATGCGTCGAACTGCATGGGGCTAACCTTTGAGATCTTCTCATGAAAGGCCCTAACCGTTCATTGCCCTCAAGAACAGGTCCTTCTGCGGGAGAAGTGAATCGGGCCTAACAGACCGCTCGACAAGATGCCAAAACGATAATGTCTTGCTTGAGAAGCTGCCCCTGAAACATTTTACCTTTTACGGAGATATAGAGACATTATACTGCGATTGCCCGGTAAGTGGATCTTGTTCGAGACCGTTGTAAAAAAAACCTAGAAATTGATATTTCGATCCTTTATCTGCTGCAACTTCATTTCCACGATATGTGCATCCCCGGATGAACTATAATTTTCCACCTCGATGCCTACATCCCGCATTGTAAGACCGGATGTTGACACAGCCTTCTCTATGTCATTGAGGCACTGGGTGAATAAATTGGAAATCCTGATTCTTACAAGCTCAACATCACCTTTTCTTGTTTGTTCTGAAGTATTCATCATCGCCCCCATGTAGAAAGATATGAATCCCCAATTTCAACTATCAAAGATTATGCCAAAATAATACCATCCATGATATCAGCATATTATATACCCGTAAAATTTTATAAAATTACAATAATTGTACATGTGGTTACAAAAATGACTAATTTATATCGTTTGGTGTTGCCATGACATCAGTTTATTCTCTTGAAAAAGAAGTACCGGACTTCGAATAAGTTCAATGAATCAGTCCAAAACGATGCCAGGGGGCACCTTCACAATTATTCGGTTTTACACGATGTCGTTGAACGCAGATGTATCTCTCCTCACAGGTGTAAACAATGTCCCTCTCCGGATCGTCTGATATGCCAAAGAGGCGTGGATGAGTTGCACGGATTAATTCCTGCGGCAGGTCAGCCATAATCCTAAAAGAGAAGGAGGATAGCATGGATCTGAAAAAATCGTTTGTTCTTGCAGTCACCCTGGTCTTCCTGACATCATCGGCATTCGCTCTGGATGCGTCGGGCGTCAAGCTGCCCGACACCATGAAGGCGGGGAATCAGAGTCTCATAGGCAACGGCGGGGGCAAAAGGACAAAGCTCGGCATGAAGGTGTACGTGGCGGCCCTGTACCTCAAGGCGAAGAGCAGCGATGCCGGCATGATCATCAACGCAGACGAGCCCATGGCCATCAGGTTACAGATTACCTCCGGCCTGGTCACCCCGGACAAGATGAAGGACGCCATCGACGAGGGCTTTGAGAAGTCCACCGGCGGCAATGTCGCACCGCTGAAGGCCAAGATCAACGCATTCACAGCCGTATTCAAGGATCTATCCAACGGCACTACCTACGATTATGTGTATGTACCAGGCAAGGGTGTGGGGGTTTACAAAAACAATAACCTCGTCTCCACCATCGAGGGGCTTGAGTTCAAAAAGGCCCTGTTCGGCATCTGGCTCGGCAATGACCCTGCCCAGAAGGATCTGAAGGAAAAGATGCTCGGCAAGTAGAGCGCATGATGTATGTCCTGGGGCCTGTGCGACCCGAAAGGGGCGCAGGCCCTTCTCTGAAAGATATGTAAGAGACCCTTGCATGACTTCCGAAGAGCGCTCAGGCCGGATGAGAAAAACCTTACCCGAACAGATGATGATGATTTCAGCCGGGACAAGCAGATTGCTTGTCCCGGCTGAAATCATCATCATCTGTTCGGGCCAAATTTTCTGGTGCTGTTCAACTATGGGCATGGAGTTGTGCAGCGGCCGCTAAAAGTCGTTGTCTCCTGGATGATTCCATGACAGAGATCCCTGCATAGCTTGGAAAACGGTTGTGGATATCAGAAAACCTTACCTGAAAGAAAACCTTTGTACGGGGGTGTCATATCTAAGTCATTGATTATGGTCAAACGGGGGTTTCGAAAAGTTTACAACAAGGTTACAAGGGGGGCAAAAAAGGCCGCAATTCAAAATTAATTTGATATAAGCTTAATTCATGTTTTGTGAAGGAGGATTTCTTCGATGTTCAATCTCATGGTCAATGCGTTCCTTCTGCATTCTCATTAAAGTACCAGGAAGCCATAAGGAACATATGAATGCGACAGATGATAGAAATAAATAAACGCGCTCAATCCATACTACTAACTCAGCACATGCACTTTTCAATAAGACACTTATAAATATTAATCCCAATGACAATAAATAAATTATAAAAAGCCATTTGTGACGCAAAAGCCGTCGGGTGAGGTTATGGGATCCTAGTTCAGCAGCTCTCCAGCTTCCTGGAGGTATAAGCATCGGGTCTCCAATGATTGCTATAATAGCAACAAGGAATCCAGCCAAGACGGAGAAAACTGTCACGATGACATTAACAGCCTCGTCATTATCATGCACCAAGGGCTGGGCATAGTAGGAAACAAGTAAGCCTGAGACAACAGCAAAAATGCAGATTGCTATTTTGCCGACATCTATATTTTTCATGGCTAATTATTGTTGAATCACACCAGCGGCCCTGAGATCAAGGAAATAGTCTTTTATGTTTTTCCAGGCGTCTGCACATTGAACGGAATTGCCCAGTGGGGTTAAAGAAATCTTTTTTGACATTCGTATTTCATCATGTGTGATTGTCTTCCCACTGAAGGTCTCGATCTTAATACCCTCATAGTCATCGTCTTCAATAATCATAGCTGCTGTTTTTTCCATTCTCTTTTTGCCAATTGTGCCACCTTTCTTTCGTTGGTCAAAAGAAAGTTCAACATTTACGCTGATATTCTCAGCTTCTTGAATCGTTTTAAGATCCATATCTTTCTTGAACAACTCTATCCACTCATGAGGAATAGAATGAAGCAACGATTTCTTCATTGTTTTTCTTTCCATATAATCAAGGCTGGCTTCAAAAAGGCTTCCATTTAAACTGATCTTTTTAACGCCTTCATCGTGAATCAGTTTGATCTTATTATAATTAAGCACCTTTCCCACACTGAATGATCTGGATTCAGTGCTGAATCCAGACTTTTCGAGCATATACCTTATATAATTTGTTGCCAGGGCTTCATGTGTGTCGCTGGGGCAGAGCACAAGATCATTGTTATTAACCATGAAAAAGATGTCGCCATTCATATAGTCTTTACCAGCTGGTGGGCTGGTAGTATCAACAGAAGCATGTTGAATAGCAGCCGGGTTCGATACAAGTGAAGCATCTTGACCAGGGACGTAGGATGTTACATGCATAAAGATTCCATAAGAAGGGTCTATCTTAAAATCATAGCCTTGGATCTCAACCCTGTTATAAGTAAAAGTTCGTTTTTCAGTTGTATCGAGAAGCTTATGAGCTGAAATAAGGTAGTGCTCAAGAGTTTCTCCTCTGAACCCTGAGGTCCACGTGGCCCTGCTATATTTCAACTTTCTATCTCTCAATAACAGCTTCATCAAATCCTCCTTATTATAATATATAACTTGAATGCCCTGGGCGCTTATTCATCGCTTCCATTTAATGATAGTATTGTTATCTTTGATCCCTTCTTTATTTTCTTTTTCCCATTCTCTGACTTGAAGGATCTGACGAACCGCACCATTTCTTCTCGAGAAAGTTGTCTGTAAGCAATAATTTCATAAGTTATGTTTTTCTCTGGATCGACTATGGTGTTTTTGACAGTGGTATGTTTCATAACCATGCCTTTTAAATTATTATTTAAGCAACAACACCCTCCACGCCTCTCCATCGGAAGCGCACCATGGAAAGTTTTTTAATTCTCTTTTACAACAGTTACCTTAGGTATTTTTCTAGGGATGCCTTCATGGTCTTTATAATAGAAATATTCGCCAGATGTTTTTATTATGCCCTTAAACGCCCTTTTTTTCCATTTTGAACCAGCAAAATTTAATAAAAGCAATTGAGGGGGGATATAAAGATGAATATTGGATGGAATAAAGACACTATAAATAGCATTTTTATCGTCTACCAAATAAACGAATTTAGTAGAACCCACCTTGTAACATTTACCTGGATCATTCATCAGGGTGTTTCTATATTCTTTTGATTCCGACGAAATACCCTCACTATCTTTAGATTTTTCATGTTTTAAAATTGTTGTTTTTACTATTGATTTTATTGGCAGAATGCCACACGGGCAGTCATTAATTGAAATATCATCAGCACGGATAAAGGGAGAGAAAAATAATACCACACATAAGGATAGGACTATGCAAGTTCCCCTCATAAATCCTCCACTACTGACATTATATATAGTGTTTTTAAAGAGCTACTTTCCGTTAATACGTTTATATTCACTTCGCTTGGCTAGGTATAACGGGAAAGCAATAATCCATAGAAGCAGGGATCCAAAAAACCATCCCCAGGGGCCCAGGTTGGCAAATCCTGATATCTGACCTTTTTGTATACCGATAGATTTAGCATCGAATAGAACCCATATGCTCGTTACAATGACCAATAAAACAATAATATCACCCATTACAACCTCCCCTTCTTTATATATTTATGAGCTATCTATATCTCATTTATAACAATAGTCTCTCTGTTGGCCTTTATTCGCATATAAATTCTTTCAGCGGCACAAGTTTATCCTAGTAAACAATTATAGTTATCTGGTCTTCCGGTTGGAGGCCTGGTCGGTACCTGAGCTCGCGGCTGTCATAAGAGCCTCTTCCGAAGACCGGCGTTGCTTTAGAATTAGATTTTCCTCCTGGAGGGCTTTAATCTGTTGCGCGAGCTCGTCGATGGATTTTTTTGTGTGCTGCTCAAAAGCATCCTGCCTTGATTTCATAATCTTCAGTTCTTCAGCCATTTTAATCGACTGATGGAATGCGTTGATGTTTGATGCCAGGGCTGTTCGGTAGATTGTGTCTGACTCAAGAACCTCAATCGTCTTATATGTCAGATCCTTGATATTGACTGGTACCTCTGGTTTGTCCGCCGTGGGGATCGCGCCGCCATCAGATGTTGCCCAGGGCGCTGCAGCTGCTATTTCCGATAAAGTGTTATTAATCCTTTTTGAAACAGGGATAGGTGAGGGAGTGATTCCTTTCCCTGTTAATATCCAAGTGGGATCAACACCGTATTCGGTATTTAAAAAATTAAGAAAGTCTGCGGGTGGTTTATTAGCTCCACCTTCATAATTTTGCAATGTTCTCAGCGGTATACCAAGAGCATCGGCCAATTCAGGCTGCGTAAGGCCTTCCCTTTTTCTTATGGTTTTAATGCGGCGACCAATATTTATTTTATCTAAACCGCTCATATAGGTGTTGTCTCCCGCTTAATTCGGTGTTAAACGAAATTAATAAGTTAATAAATGAGGTGAAAAAAATATGTCCCTCAACCTTAAAAACACCAAGAATTCCGGTCTACAGCCGAATGTCATTCAGGGGTTCCTCAAACTGAAAAACATCTCGCAGCTCGAGCTCGCGCGCAAGGGTGGTGTTACTGAAGCGTGCATATCGAGAGCAATCGCCGGTGAGAGCGCATCACGCCAGATCCGGTCACTCATAGCCGAGGCGCTTGGCCTTCCCTACGAGTTTGTCTGGGGGAAAGAATCGCGGAAGGCCGCATAATGACACACCAGCACTCATCTCATCATCTCCTAGAAACCTCCTCTTTTCATCCCGGCAGCGATCCCGCCCAGGTCGCTGCCGGATTTTTTCAGTCGATATCTTTCAATATAAATTCAAATGAGGAGTGGCGCAATGCCTAATTATAAAAAAGATTTGAACATTACCATGTCAGCCCAGCAGACCCTCTTTGCTACCAAGTTCTCCGAAGGCGAACTGGACGTGAGCATGCCTTTCCGGGACTCGCTATCACGGGCCATGAGGAAGCAGGACGTATCGCGTTATCATCTTGCGGCCACCATCAGTGAGTTATCCGGTAGAAATATCACTAAAGATATGCTGGATAAATGCACATCGAGCAATCTGGATTACGGACTCAGAGCCGAACAACTGACTGCAGTTTGCTATGCCTTAAAGACTGTAAATCCTATCACCGTACTTCTTACCCCTTTGAATCATGGCGTAATATCTCCTGAAGAGAGCGATTTTCTTGAGATCGCCAAGTTGCAAAAACAGCGGGATGAGTTGGATGCCAAGATTGTTCAACTTAAGCACAGGAATGGGATGAAATGATGCTTAATTCAGTTACGCCCAAACTGACGGCAACTGGCCGGCTTGTTCCATTCATTATGAATGACTTCTGCATAAAAGAAACGAGCTGGATTAACGGCAAGCCATACTTCACAAGAAAAGCCATTGGTGAACTGCTGGAATATAGAAATCCACAAAAAGCGATCGACAACATTATAGACCGAAATCCCCATATAAATGATTTTTCAGTTACCCTCAATTTGAGGGCAACTGACGGGAAAAAATATGACATGGAAGTCTATGATCCCATCGGTCTTCAACTCATCATTTTCGAATCACATCAGCCGAAAGCCATCAATTTCAAAGTTGCAGTAGCCCATCTGGTATGGGCCTTCATGAATGGAAAGCTCAAGCCATCAAAATGGTCAGCTAAGAGTGACCTGGTATCGGCAGCAACACAAATACTTTCACTTCCCGAAGGACGACACCGGGGCTCTCTTATCAAAGATTTGGCAGAAAGAGATGGGGTATGCCTTAGAACAGCCTATCGAAGGATCTATAAAGCTACAGGAGAACGGATGCTGACCACCAAGGGTTTGCCGAGAAAACGGCGTTCTGATCGTAAAATATATGTGGAGTCCGCATGAATTATCTTCCAGCACCTGGCTATAAACCCAGACCTTTTAGCGGCTACAAGCAGAGCCGGAACCCTAGCCGGGGCCGGAAAGCCGACGCCTTCACCATCAACGTTCTGATCTTCATCTTCGGGGTGATGGCCGGCTATGCATGGGCGGCCCTGGCGTACGGGAAGTTCTAGCCTCCTTCATGAGCCCGCCCTGGCCCCGAGGCGGCAGTATCGGGGCATATAATAGAATGGGGGTTGAAATGGGGAAAAGTTACAAACGGATCACAGCAGTAAACCTGACCAATCAGATCCTTCTATATTTATCCAAGCAAAGATCACCAGTCAGCGCAGCGCAAATAGCACATGGAACAGGAATTCCCTATGGGACCGTAATGTGTCACTTGGCGACCCATGAGGATTTTGGATTTGTGAGAATTGTCGGGGAAGGTTTTGAGCTTGGCATGAATATGGCCCTTATATGGGCCAGAGCAAAAAGCCGGGAAGAAGCAAAGAGAGATGAAGCGGAACGAAATCTGAACGAAATCAAAATCGATTAGGATTATTGATGAGGAGGAGTAAATGAAAAAACATCCGGATGTTACCGCAACCGAAGAGATTTATAAGACTGCACGGGAACACGCAGATCTTGAAATATCCAGACTCAAGGAGAATATCGAGGGTCAGTGCGTTGAGCAGTTCATCTCGGGAGCTCTGGCCAAGATTGACTACGACAACACCCACAACAAGCTGCTGAAATATGCACTCCTGTATCAATACAAGCAGAAAAGGGAGTACTTGAAGGGCGGAAAGAGCTGGGAAGACTTTCTTGATACCATCGGAGAAGACCGCAGTACCGTCGGGCGGATATTCAATGACCTGAAACCGATTTATGATGAATTACAGGGCAAATTGCACTGTCTCGCCGGAATCAGATTCAGCAAAATCAGGTACTTAGGAAAAGCAAACGGGGCAATTTGCCCCGTTTTAGATGGTGACTGCCTTGTCATCAACGGCGAAAAAATCCCCCTGAATCATGCAGACGAAATAGAATCCGCCATCGATGCCATGAAGGACGCACATAAACAAGAGAAAGAGTCGATGGAAGCCGTCATCAAGGCAAAGGAGCGCATCATCAAGGGCAAGGACGAGGTCATCCACAAGCAGGAAGCCGAGATCTCACGGCACGAGCGGCATATCAAGGAAAACGGATTCGCCCCCGGCGAAGAGGAGTTTCTCAGGCAGCTCAAGAACATCCGGGTCGAGGCCACGTCCATCTTCAACCGGCTCGATCCGGAGCGGATCGACCTAGGGGACGCCACGCCCAGGATGGTTGCATCCTATATGGAGATGGTCGGGTACCTGCACCGTATGGCCAGGGCCACCCATGACACAGCCATCGACCACAACGGACATCCGGACATAGACGGGGGATGGAACCCGCAGCCGATATATGTCGGGGGCGCGCTGAGCAAGGTCGTCGGGCATGACGATTCACCCAAATGCCAGGCCTGCAAGGACAAGCACCCGGCATGTCAGAATTGCTGCAATACCTGCAGCGTCCCATGTGAATTCAAGCAAACCTGCACATACGAATAGGGGCCGACCATGAGCTGGCAGCACGAGATGGTGGAAGAGCTGGAAAAAGCGGTGAACGGAGAGAAGGACCGCGTTATCGGAAAGTACATGACCATGACCGGCAAGACTTCCCGCGCGCTCTACCGCATCGCCAAGCGGTTCGGATATGATTCCTGCCGCCGCCGCAGAAGTGATACCGGGGAATGCACCCTCACCGATCAGCAGGTCCTCTTCATCTTCACCCTCATCGAGGAGTCCGCGCGTGAACGCAAAGGCGCTATCATGCCGGTGGAGGTAGCCCTTGAGATCGCCGAGGACAACGGCATCATCGAGCCGGGCACCGTATCCGTATCCTGGATGCAGAACCTGCTCCGTCAGCGCGGCATGAACGCGACAGCGCTCAAGACCCCTCCGCCCAGGATCCAGATGCGGTCTCTCCATCCGAACCACGTGCACCAGCTCGACGCGTCCGTGTGCATCCAATATTATCTGGCGCCCGGGAAGCCCCTCGAGATCCTGCCGGAGAACATTTTTTACAAGAACAAGTATGAGAACTTCGTCAAGGTGAAACGCAAGATCATCCGCTGGGTGCTCACGGACCACTACAGCGGCTCCATATTTGTGAAGTACTACCAGAGCAAGGGCGAGCGGCAGGATGACCTGTTCGATTTCCTCTGCAGCGCCTGGGGGCACAAGAACGACAAGTATCCGTTCAGGGGCGTGCCCCAGCTACTCATGATGGACGCGGGGGCCGCCAACACCAGCAAGGCCATTATTGAATTTCTGAAGCGCCTCGATGTGCACATACCACCGTCCATGCCCGAGAACCCGGCACGAAACGGCAGCGTGGAAAAGGCCCAGGACATCGTGGAGCGCAACTTCGAGAGCCGCCTGAAGTTCCAGCCGGCATCGTCCATCGAGGAACTCAATGCGGCAGCGATCGACTGGGCCGCAGGGTTCAATGCGTTAAAGACACATTCGCGCCATGACATGACCCGGACCGGGTGCTGGCTACGCATCACAAAGGAGCAGCTCCGGGAACTGCCCTCCAGGGAGATCCTGGTGGACCTGTTCGCCAACCCGGAGGAAGACCGCACGGTCAGCTCCCGGTATTCCATATCGTATAGAGGAAGCGAATACGATGTGCGACACCTGCAGGACATCCACCCCAACGCAAAGGTGAAAGTGATCCTGCGGCCCTATATCTGGCCCGAAATCGGCGTGTACTGGTATGACAAGGAGTACTCCATAAGACCCATCTCCATCATCGAGAACGGGTTCAGGGAAGACGCAGCCATCATCGGGCAGGAATACAAGGCCATGCCCGAGACGCCCTGCCAGCAGGCGGTGAAGCGAGCGGTAAACCTGGCCTATGGCGACGAACCCGTCAAAGGCCAGGTCCCTCTGGGCGGCATCACCGTGTTTAATCACCAGTCAGACAAGATAGGTCACGACTATCTGCCGCGCACGGGCACCCCCATGCGGTTCGACCGCGAGACCGTCCTGGGTAAGGAGATCCCCATCACCGAGCTGTTCAAGCGCCTCATTGCGGCATCCGGCCCCCTGACTCCGGACATGAACCGGTCCCTCCGTGAGGCCTACGGGTCGAGCGTCTGCTCGTCCGAGGCCGATCGCCTGGTGGATGAATACATGACCACCGGAACGATCCGGGTCATGCCCCGGGCAGCTGCAGGAGGGTCCGCATGCTGAGGGCTGCCCAGCTCTTTGCCGACGTTGGCATCAGCAGGCCGGGCCTGGCCAGGAGTTCACGCTGGAGCAAGAACCAGTTCAGCGTGGCCTTGAGGCACGGCCTTCTTCCCGTCAGGCCCGACAACCGCGCGGCTTTCGTCTCCTACATAAACAGCATCGTGCAGGAAAGCCCGGACTGTCTGGCCTGGCTGGACCGCAGGGGGCTGCAGCCGGAAGCCATCTGGGACAATGTCAAGTACCGGGGCTTCGTCATGAATATCTCGCAAGGCCGTCCACTCGGGAAGAAGAATCCCGATCGTCCCGGGCTAATCCCCGGCGATCCGCTCCATATAGACATGAAGGAGGATACCAGCATGCTCAGTTCAAGGACCATGAAGCACTTCAAGCTCTTCAGCTCTCCCTTTGTGGGCGAGTTGAAGCAGGCCAAGGACATCTACCAGGGAGAAGAGCACATCTTCCTACGCGAGATGATGCTCGAGACGGCCCGCAACGCCGGGTTCACCGCGGTGAACGGCGAGTGCGGGTGCGGCAAGTCCATCATGCGCAAGATGGTGGCCACCAAACTGATGGCAGAGGGCATCAAGGTGGTGTTCCCGGTCATCGTTGACAAGAGCCGCATCAGCCCGTCCAGCCTCATCGACGCCATCATCATGGACATCTCTGAGGAGACGCCGAAAAGGTCGCTCGAGGCCAAGACTCGCCAGGCCCACCGCCTGCTGAAGAACCGGGCCGCATCGGGGACACGTCAGGTCCTCATCATAGAAGAGGCGCACCTGCTGAGCGTGAAGGCACTGAAGAGCCTCAAGCAGATCCACGAGCTCGAGGACGGCTTCAACAAGCTCATCGGCATCATCCTCATCGGCCAGACCGAGCTGCGCCACCTCCTGGACGAGTCGGCCCACCCAGAGCTGCGCGAGGTGATCCGCCGCGTCACGATGGCCGAGATCACCGACCTGGGCACGGAGACCGGGGCCTACCTGAAGCACAAATTCGACCGGGTCGCCTCCGGCCGGTTTGATGAGATCTTCGATACCGACTGCGTCGCAGCCATACTGCAGCGGTTGCCGAACAAGGCCTATCCCTTGAGCGTCAATAACCTGGTGGCCAGGGCAATGAACGCTGCAGCCGAGATGGGCGAGCAGAAGGTCACTGCCGAAGTGGTGCTGGCGGCATGAAACACCGAGACGAGCTCAATCATCCCGAAGACCGCGTCGAGCAGGCCATGCGCGAGGCCCTGGAAGCCGAAGTCCCGGGATCCACACCCCAGCCAGTTACGGACGACGGGCCAGAACCGGCTGACCAGCTCTATATCGTAACCATCGGCAGGTACCAGTTCTGGTACGCCTACAACAAGGCGGCTGCCTTGAGGGACCTGCTCTCCATGCTGCCGTACGCAAGCTGCTGAAAGGAGGCTTACATGGTACGCGACCACATAACCATAACCCTGGAAGATCTTGGCATCAGAGAGAATGGCACCCATTCAAAAAAACTCACCCATGTAGAGGAACGGTGCGTTGACATCCTCAAGCGCCAGGGCCAGGGCCGCGACAACGCGTTGTCGGCAAGCACCCTGGCCCAGTGGGTATTTGCAGCGATGGATGAAGCCCAGGCCAAGCGCAACGTGCGCGAGCTGGTGAACCATCTCATCTGCAGCCACCGCATCCCCATCTGCTCCATGCCGGGCATTGGCGGAGGCTACTGGATGCCGCTCGACGAGAAGGAGGTGGAAGACGTCTACCAGGCCAGGCGCAAGCGCGCCTTCACCGGACTGGTCAAAATGGCCCAGGGCCGCAAGAGCGCCTATGTGGACATCATCGAGCAGCTCACCCTGGGGTTCGACGACCCGGACATGGAGGTGGCCATCGAGCGGCTGAACCTGGCTCCCGACAAGGACCCGCTGCCCACCTGGCTCAAGGTGGTCACCAGGTTTTTGTCCATGATGGATAAGGACCCCCAGAAGTATGCAGCCGAGATCGGGGCCCTGCAGAAATCCTTCGGAGATATCTTTGTCCCGCGCGACACGGTCAAGCAGCTCCGCGCCAAGTCTGAGGAGTTGCAGGAGCTGCTGAAAAGGATAGCAGCATAATATTATAATAAAGGAGAACACCAATTATGAAATTCAAGAATCTTTTAATCGCCTGTGTCATTTTGTTTGGGATGATGGTTTCCACCTGCTCCTGGGCTGCAGAAGAGAAAAAGCCGCCTGTCCCTGATCCTACTCAAAAGGAACTGCTCCTTGCCAAGCAGGCAACGCTCGTTGAGCGCAAACAGAAATTGGACGCCCAGTTCCAGCTGGTGCAGGCGCAATTCGTGCTGACACAGCAGGAGCTTTCAGCAGTGAATGCCGAACTGGAGAAGCTGGCTAAGTTGGAAAAGGAAGAGAGTAAAGGCAAGAACAAGGACGGGGAAAAGAAGAAATGATACTGCCCGGCCTGGTGTATCTCGCGGTGCTGCTGATAATTCTGCGGTTCACCCAGGGCGCCGCGCTGCTGAATGAAGGAGGGAGACATGACGGGAAGGCTCTTGATTCTGGCCGTGGTGCTCAACGCGCTGCTCATCATCGCGGTCAACATCTACTGGTGATGCGATGACGGAAGATCGCAGGGAACATAGGCGCGCGAACGCCCAAGCTCATTTCATGCTGAAAATCGGCCTGGACGGGAGCGCCTACGGGTTTGGAAACGTGCATGAGATAAGCTCTGGGGGTTTAGTGGTGGAGGCCGACCTGGTTCGCAATATGGGCCTTGGTGTTATCCACCGCCATGTCGGCCGCGAGATCATCCTGCTGGGAGCGGAAGGCTGGAACCGGCACTTCTCCATCATGGCGCGCATCGTGAGGATAACCCACGATGAACGCATTGCGTGCTCCATCTGCTCGGTGTCATCGGAGGCGTTCCTGCAGGAATGGCTTCAGATGATAGGGGTATAAGCATGGGGCTTGACATGCATTTCATTCCCTGTAACAATGGCGCCACCAAACCTAAGGTGGCGCCCCGCCACGCGGCCCGATTCCAGGCCCGAACAGGGGGTGAAGCAACCAGGACATCCTTCCGTTGCACAGGAAAGGGCGGTCCTGCAGAGGCCGGTATCCGCGAGGACCGGGCGCTCCTTAGGGCGTGGTACCGCTGCAGGGCCGCCCTTTTTTGTGCCCCTCAGCACACCAAACCTAAGGAGGCAACGCAATGAACACAGCCACATTCAGGAAAATACCCAACGTAACGCTCGCAGCCATCCCGCCCGAGGCCTGGGGCCTGCTCCGCTTCCCCGCCTACCAGCGCAAGCCCACATCGCGCAAGGTGAAGGACATTGCCAAGGGCTTGAGAGACGGCTACCAGACGGCGCCCATCATCCTCTACAAATCGGATGACGCCTTCCAGATCGTGGACGGCGGCTACCGCTTCAGCGCCTACCGGCTCAACTACGAGACCTACGGCATCGCTGCAGACATCCCGGCCCTTATCTACGAGCAGGATGCCATTGACCAGAACCAGACCTTTGTGCTGGAGAACAACAAGCTCCGCATGGACACCAACTCCATGATAAGGGCCGACAATACCCGCATCTGCTCCAAGCTGCTCCGGGCAATGGGCCGCGACAAATCCCTTGAGGGCACGCCGTTTTATGGCTGCGCCGATCTTGCCGACTACCCCATCAGGCCGCTCACCATTGTCAAGGCCGCGCTCTTCCTGGCCGCCCAGGGCGGAGATATCAGGGGCAACGACCTGGCCTATCTCTCCGTAATCCGCGCGCTCGACCGGCTGGAGCAGGTCATTGCCTATGAACACCGCAATGATTTCTGGGGAAATGTCCTCAACCCGTTTCTGCGCTATGTGTTCAGCCTCTGGGGCGATTCGGGCCGCCACCTGCTCAACTTCGGGGTAATCGGCTTCGCCTACTTCCTGGCCCGCAACGGCGCGCGGTTCTTCGATTCGGACGGCAAGATCCTCATAAATACTAAGCGCCGCGACAAATCTCAAAGTTGTCGCGGCAGAAATGTAGAGTACGAGTCAAAGACCGACTCCGACTTCGCCAAGCTGGCCGCAGTGAAGGACCGGTGGAACAAGCTGGGCGATGATCTGCGCATCTATGCCCCCAACGACCCGGTGCGCGTGGCCTTCGCGATCAACGCCCACTTCTGGTACAAGAAGCAGCACTCCGAGCGCATCTGGACGCCCGAGAGAGACCTGTAGGGGGTGAAGCCATGAGCGCAACCACCGACCGGATCGACCATATCGACAAGATCAACGACATCCTGTGCGGTCTCAAGGCCCAGGCCGGGGCCATCGCCATGTTCACCAACCCCGACCACAGGCTGGACACCGACCTCATCGACATCAGCGACTTCTTCTTCGACATGCGCAACCGGCTGCACGACGCCATCGAGCTCATGCACGAGCTCACGGCACGGAAGGACTGACAGAGCAAGGGGTGCGGAAATGCCGCACCCCTTTAATAAAGGAACGACAATGGCAACCACCATCACCCCATCGCAGATCAAGCTCCTGCACATCGCTCCCAAGCAGCTCGGCATGGACGATGACGAGTTCAAGGGCCTGCTCAACGAGCTCACCGGCAAGGACAGCCGCAAGGACCTCACCGCGCGCCAGGCGGGCAGGGTGATAGACCTGCTCATAAATCGATATGGCTTTGTCATCAGAGGGGCGAAGAAGCGAACAGAGCCGCACAGGCGATCGATCCCCAGGAAGACACCAAAGGTCGTCTGCATGGCGACATCCGAGGAACTGGACAAGATCGAGGCGCTGATCCCGCTCGTCGAGTGGCGCAGCGAGAACGGTTATCAAAGCTGGCTTGAAAAACGTATGGGCATCGCCCGAGTGAAGACTGCCGAGGAAGCATACAAGACCATCGAGGGCCTTAAGAAGATGTTCGAGGGGCAGATGAAACGGCAGCACGGTGAACACTGGTGGATCATGGCGTTCTCGGACGCGGGGATCCTCGGCTACATCCGGGAGCATTGCCCGAAGGAGTACCGGTGAAGCATAAATGGGTTGAATTTGAGGGAAGACGAATCTGCTTGTATTGCTACTCGAGGTGGTCGGAAAAGAAGTCGCAGGCAGAGTGTCCGGTCGAGCCGAGAATAATCAATATAAACCTTCCTGACGGGACTTCATATAAAAAGATTTCCAGGTTTTCTGTTGTAGATGATGGAAAAGTCACTATCCAGAAAGGAAGCGTATAATGCCTGCAAAGCATAAAACCATCCCCATCGAGCTCTTTGTCCGGATCCTCATCGATCGTCCGCACCTCAAGGCCATCCAGGTGAGCGACGGCGTTATCGAGGCATGGCTGCCCAAGAGCCAGATCACCTTCCTGTCCAGGTATGACAACCTGCGCCAGTGCACCATTGCCATCCCTGAATGGCTTGCAAAAGAAAAGGGGTTTCTGAAATGAAACAGGCACTATGCCTCATCCGCCAGGCTCGCAGCGAATCCGTGCTGCAGAATTGTCGCATTGCTATTACGTTTGAGAATGGGCAGGTTGTGGACGTGTATTTGGACGAAAACATGAAGGACAAGGATATGTATAGTAAGCTCACAAATATGTTGAAACCGTTGACAGGAGCCGGGTTTTACGGCAAGCTTACATTACATTGTAGCAACCACGAGATCCCGCATGCGAAAATAGAGAAGAGCGTCAAGCTTGGTTGAAGCCAGATAATAGATAAGACGGTATCGGGAAGAACCGGGCCGGTTTTCAGGAGTGATCCTCCTGGAGGCTGGCCCGGTTTTTTTGTTGAGAGGTGGACGTGACAGAGCAGTTGATCCTGGAGCCCGGAGACATCTTCTGCACCCGAGGTGAAAACCTGCTGTCAAAGGGGATTCGTTTCTGCACTAGGTCCAAGGGCGAGCCGCGCACCCGGGTGAACCACGCGGGAATCGTGGTGGGCAGCGGAACCATCATGACGGCCCCGGTGGTGGAGGCGCTCATAACGGTGCAGGAGCACACCCTGTTCAGTCAGTACGGACCTCCGAACAACGACCAGGTAGTCATCTACCGGCCCATCGGGCTTTACCCTGTAGAGAGACAGCGCATGGCCGACAAGGCCAGGAGCTATGTGGGCAGGAAGTACGGCTGGGGCAAGCTGGTCACGCATTTTCTCGACTGGTGCTGCGGTGGTGTCTATCTTTTCCGACGGCTCAATCACTGCGACCGCTATCCCATCTGCACCTGGGTAGTGGAAGAGGCGGCCGAAGTTGCTTACCTCGATTTTGGAGTTCCCAAGGGCAGCACCCAGCCCGACGATATA
Source organism: uncultured Bacteriovoracaceae bacterium (assembly GCA_964600235.1). Lineage (GTDB taxonomy): Bacteria > Desulfobacterota > Desulfomonilia > UBA1062 > UBA1062 > MWEI01. The sequence continues at coordinate 60,726 of CAZRIV010000004.1, forward strand.
GACGACTGGTGCCGCACACTCCCTCGTAAATGGCAGTGCATTTTTCCACTTCAGAAACTTGAATGAGTAAAAAAGGAGAATATATGAAACACAGATACTTCCATTTCCGAACATATCTCCTGGTTTTTCTTATATTGTTGTCATTCGCAACATCAGGCGCTGCCTTTAAGTTCTATCCCGTCACGGCCACCACCGGAGGCGGCACCGGCGCTCTCGATGCCATAGACGGCAACCTGCTGTACCCTGGCGACGTAGCGTTCGGCGCAACAACCGCCTTGCGTGGATATTTGTGGGTTCTGAACGTCGACGGCGCTACGGAGTCAGCTCCCGACTGCATTGCACCGGATGCCAATGCTGGACTGAAAAGGTGGCATCAGGTCACCCTGGACATTCCTCTCACCCTGGCGAGAATCCAGGCCGCCCTGTCCAACGATTTCCACAATATCGGCGGCACCGACGACGACGTGCCCGAGGCAGCCGACCTGAACGGCATATTCACGAGCAACGGCATATTAAAGCGATTGGCCGCGGGCAGCTACGGGGTGGCCGTCCAGGGCACCGACTACTATGCGCCCGGCGGCAACGATGTGGCCCTGTCCGATGGCGGCACCGGCGTGTCCCTGTCGAACCCCGGCGTAGACGCCATCATGGGATGGGACAACACCGACGGACACATGGCGATGATAAACATCGGCACCAACCTCAGCTACGACCACTCCACGCATACGCTCATAGCAACCGGAGGAACCGGAGGATCTCCGACCTTCAACCTCATCCTGACCGGGACGAATTCGTCGGCCACCATGACAGTAACGACCGGAGCCACGCTGACCTATTCTCTGGACGGCGTCATCAACGCCTCGCAGTTTAGGGGCGTCACCACGGTCGACGCCACCGAGTTCGGGTACCTGAACGGCGTCACCGGAGCCATCCAGGATCAGTTTGGAAATAAGGCGGCAGCGGGGGCAAACAGTGACATCACCAGCCTGTCCGGGTTGACCACGGCGCTGGCTCCTCAATACGGGGGGACAGGGCACCTGAACAATTCGGCCAACACTATCACATTCTCGGGCAATTATGGCCTCACTCTCACGTTGACCGGTACCACCAGCCTCACGCTCCCGACATCCGGGACACTGAGCACGTTCAACCCAGCGATACCCGGAAACATAGGCGACACCACGCCTGCCCAGGCCCATTTCACACAGCTCTTTGCCGACTCGTTGACCCTAACCCAATCGGCCGAAGTGGCCGGAGGATTCACCGGACTGGAACTGTCCGGGAACGGCACCAATAAAATGCGGGTCGAAGTGCCGGACGCCATCACCAGCGACCGCACCTATAAGCTCATTGATGCTGCGCCTCCATCAGGCGGAGGGTTCTGGTGGTGGGGCGATGTGTCGGGCGGCATATCAACCCAGGCATGGAGAACGCTCGGGTCGGAATTCACCTTGTCCACGAGCACCTATAACCTGGCGGCCACGGCGGTAACCCCAGGGTCATACACCAGCGCCAACATCACGGTGGACAGCAAGGGCCGGATCACCGCCGCGAGCAACGGAAGCGGCGGCAGTATGGTTTATCCGGGCGCCGGCCTTCCCATCTCCACAGGCAGCGCCTGGGGAACATCGCTGGGTTTCACCTCATCCGGGTCATTCCCTGTGGCAGATGGATCGACGCTGGCAATGGTGAGCCTGTCCGGTGATGCTACCATGTCATCAGCAGGCGCAATTACCATTGCTGATAATGCGGTCCAGGCCGACGACATCGAGGATATGTACGGGTACGAGCTTATCCCGATTGCTTGGGGCGTGGACGGATCAGCAGCACCAACAGCACTGAACAGCACCGGACGCACTCCCTGGAAATACCGGGAATTCAGTTCGTCCACCGACCAGGACGTTAATTTTGTATGGCAGATCCCGGCTGACGCAACGGTGGGGGCATCTGCTAATAATTTCTGGTATCGCGTCCATTACCTCATCACCAACGCCACAGGCCCGAGCGCATCTGAGGGTGTGGCCTTCTCCCTGGCCGGGGTGAGCGAGGGTGACAACGATGCCACCAACGGCACAAAGGGCACTGCTGTGACGGTCACTGACGATGAGCTGAACGCCTCTCAGTGGGACATCATGCAGACCGGATGGAGCGGGGTGGTCGCAATCACAAACGCCGCAGCCGGGGAAATGGCAGAGCTTAACTTTGAGCGCACGACTGCGGACGCGGTTGACGATTACGGTCAGGTGGTTGGGGTCGCATTCGTCGAGATCCGCTACGTCAAGAACCCCGCGAGGTAGGAGACATGAAAAAAATACTTACGTTACTGCTCGTCTTGGCGTGGTCTTCGGTGTTTGCCGGGATGAATCCGTATGTGCTCGGGAGTATTAACGCGCCGTCCACCTACCTGAACGATACTGCTCTTGAAGGTTGTTTGAGATTTGAAAACAACAAAAATGATTCAACCGGCAGAAACACTTCTCCTCTGGCAACTTTATCGGGAACCCCTGCATACAGCAGCTCAACCTTTGTTAAGGGAGGCTCATATTCGGCGAACGTAACCACTCATTGGGATATTTACACAAGCAATAATGCCGGTACATCTAACACGTTACCCGGAGTAGTATCCTATTCCGCCATAACCGTCTTTGGATGGGCCAGGCCTTCCTCTGCCGGTACTGATAGACCCATCCAGAGTGCGTATTTTGCGACAGTTAATTGGTGCTGGGAGTTGTCCATCACGACAGGCGATAAAATACGGTTCAGAATCAATGACTCCACGGGCAGTTGGGCATCTCCATCATGGCACACAATTACCGGAGGTACGAGCCTAAGTTCCGGGAGCGGTTATTTCTACATGGCGACATGGGATGGAGAGGAGATGAATCTCTATCTGGCTCCTGAGAATGGGGCATTTGCTTCTGATGCCACGGCGGTAGAATTCACCGGATCGCCAGCATACGACAGCACCTGGATCACCTGGAACATCTTTTTCAGTTATAACCTACAGAATTTTGTCGGCTATGCTGACGATATGGGCGTGTACTCTCGGGCGCTATCTGCATCTGAGGGCGAGGACATATTCACCTACGGCCTGGAGCATGTCCGTGATTAGGCGTTTCCTGATTATACTTTCATTACTGGCATGCCTGTCCGGGCAGGTCTGGGCCAGCGGAATCTTGGGTATAGGCGATTCCATAGCCCTTGGTCAGTGTTCGGGCAATGTAGGACCGTGGCCTGAGCTGGCTACACTGAGAGGGCTGTCAGAAACTACATATAATGCCGGTATCGGCGGCAACTCGGCGGCTCAGGTAGACGGCAGGATTGGCGATCTGCTCACAAGTGCGGACCCTGATTTGACCGTGGTTATTGTCGGATCAAATGATGTTCGATTCCTGGGAACTACTCTTTCTGCTTATCTCTCGTCAATTTCGAGCATCACGACCAAAATCACAGGTTCCGGATCTTCGGCGGTGATCTGTCAGATAACTCCTGTCTCAGTTATAGCCCCGTATGACTATGGCCGAAACGAGACAGGGCAGCAGAATGAAAAATTATGGAACGCTGCTCTTGAGGATTGGTGTGCAACAAACAGCGTTCCCATGTCGGCAAATTACCAGGAAATGTGTGTCAACGATCCTGATTATGAGGACGATTTACAATATGACTCAACATGTGTCGACGGCGTGCATGTGTCCGTTGCAGGCTATACGGTCATGGCAAACCTTATTCATCATGCCGCAATCCCAATAAGAAAGAGAGTGTACGGAGATCCCTCGTTCCCCACGATGTGCTATGATTCATGGAAATGGTTTCTGCTCGGCTCTGGCGCATCGATCACAGGGGATGCTGATACAGGAACGCTTAATCTCGCGAGCGCCTCGGCCGACGGTCCGGTTGTGATTTTACCAAGTGGAAGCAAGACCATCCAGATCACAGGCAATACAACAGGAACAATCGCCTTCTATTACCGATCAACAGCCAGCACCAATTTCGATCGTGATTCCAGTATGGCGTGGACATTATACAGCGGGCCATTTACGTCAACGGATCAGGTTTATCAAACACGGGCATCGGGAACTGGAACTGTGTTGGACATGACACTGGATTGGACAGGAGACGTAGCAACCCCGCTCGCATCCGATCTCACCAACACCGTCATAACAGGAGGGTCGTCAATGCCATGAAAAGGCTTATTCTTGCTCTAGTGATAATCAATGCATGGACACTGGCATGGACGGCAACGTACTACGTTGATCGTAATGCTGTGGATGACAGCGGGTATGGATCGAGCGGAAGTCCGAAGAAGTACATATCTTCCGGCGTTGCTCTCCTAAGCTCATCAGGAGGCGATACCCTCATCATCAAAGACGGAACCTATAGCAATGCCAGCGATTACATCCATACCGTTCCCGGCAGCGCTACCGGGCCATATAATACGATTCAGGCAGAAACAGTGGGCGGCGTTGTCTGCATTACATCTGATTCCCTGCTTATCCCCGGCAGCTCCCCAGCACACTATCTGAAGATTGACGGCATAATCTTTAAGTATGCAGGGGGCAAGGGGATAAACGGGGACCACCTTAAAATTACCAGGTGCGGATTCAAAGGGGGAGCCACTTACGGCAACACCGTGAACTTCGGCATGGGGGATGGGGATTACCCTGGTATAACCCATGATATTCTTATTGAGGAGTGCTTCGCATGGGGTGGCGGAGGCCGGTATTCAATGCTCCATTACGGCACACCATCAACAGCATCATATAATATCGTGTATAGGAGATGTGTCGTATCTCCTTCGGCTGGCTGGACCGGTGATGACCAGAACAACCCATCAGCCGGGATGATGTCGTATAATAGCAATAATATCTACTATCAGAATTGCATCGTTCTCGACACCAAGGGCTCGTCTATTACTAACTGGACAAGCCCCTTTTATGAAACGAACGATGGCTCAAACTCGGTCGTGGAGTATCGCGGCTGTATATCCCTGAACAATGACGGCCACGGGATCATGATAGATCCTAAAAACGGCGGGTCCATCACCAGTATAGTGATTGATGATTTCATAGCCTATGACAATGGGGGAACCTCTACGGCATCCCTGGTGCTGCACAGCACACAGGGAACGGCATCCGGGGCCGTAACAAACGCTACCGTAGGGGGAGAAGACTACGGTGCCTATAATAACGGGACAGGCACATGGACTCTAACCGACAGCATACTGTTCGATATTGGAGATACCTTTGCTTACGGAGTAACTCCGTCATACTGCGATCTTGAGGGTGGAGGAACATCCAATAACTGTAAGAACTATGATCCTGAAACAAACGGGCTGCTGTACCTCACTCGCATTGAAACCGGGGGTAGCCTTTTAACAGACGGTACAGGTGGAGGTCAGATAGGCGCAACCGTCATGAAGAAGATCGGCGTGTCGGGAACACTCTATGGCGAAACAGGGTGGGACACTGTAACATCAGATAATCTCTGGCCCTTCCCGAATGAAACTCTGATTAAAACGAACTTTAGCGATACACGCACCACTGGCTTCTGCTCAACAGGCCAGACTTTGACAAAATATATATTGCAATACCTGGGAAACACGATGCCAACTGAGATTTATGAAGATGATGGAGGTCCGGCAGTCTGGACAAACTCTGTCCTCTCAGGAGGGTCATCGGTGCCATGAGGAGCAAGGACTGACATGGCTGACGACAAGTGGGGCCAGACATCGTCTGATCAGTTTCAGGACACTGCCGACAACCAGTGGGAAGGGCAGGATGTCCCTGTCGATCCGCAGCTGGCCGACACGTTTCAGGACACCACCGACAACCAATGGGCCAACACATCCAGCGACCAGTGGGTAAAGGGCACAAAGACCTATGTGGATCTGGAAGGATCAATATCCATTGACGCAAGTGTCGAGGCGTCTGCGTCACGCGTCCTTGGCCTGCAGGGGGAGATCGCCGTGGGGATCTCAGCGGCCGGGGCATTGTCAGGCACTATGTTGTTGTCTGGGCAGATAGCTGCGGATGTGGATATGACGGCGGGACTGTCCGGTGACTTTGTCATGTCAGGCGGCATTGCTGTTGACGCCGATGTTGCCGGACATCTTGGCTCGGTGCGCAGCATTGATGGCGCCATACAGTCCACCGTCGATATATCGGGCGAGACGACGAGAGTGAGAGGTTTGTCAGGCGATATCGGCAGTTCCTTCGCGGTGGACGGGGTCATGATGCCCATCAGGGGCCTGATCGGCATCATCGATGTCGGCCTGAGCCTGCAGGGCGACATTGTCATGCACTATGCGTTGACCGGACGCATCCGGATCCAGACGAGCCTCATGGCGGAGATGGACCAGGTACATACATCGCTCGGACTGCTGGGCGATTTGGAGATCATCAGCATTACCCCGGAGCGAAGCATAATTCAGGCATAAAAGGAGCGGATATGGGAAATATTTCAACCTACTTGAGCAATGAGATACTCGATCACATTTTCGGCAATGGCGCATATACCCCGCCTACGAACATTTTCGTTGCACTGTCGACCACGCCGCCCACTGATTCCGGTGGAAACGTCACCCCGCCGTCAGGCAACGGCTATGCGCGCAAGCAGACCGCTGCTGCCGATTGGGCCGCAGCGTCTAACAGGGCTCTTGCGAACGCTGCCGATATCGAATTTGCGGAGGCATCCGGAGACTGGGGAGAGATCACCCACTTTGCTCTGTATGATGCCATCTCAGGCGGCAATTTCCTGGCATGGGGTACTCTCTCCACGCCCAAGACCTACGGCAACGGCGACACGGCGAGGTTCAAGGCGGGAACGCTTACCGTCCAGGTTAATGCATCGGCATAAGGGGGCCATGTGATTACAGAGATCGTCTACCTGGGCCGCAACAATACCATCGATATGGCGCTCATGGCCGACGGCATATTGCCCGATCTGGCAACCATAACCCGCATAACCCTGGGCCTGGACGATGCTGGAGAAACGCTCATCGACAGCGTCGATCATCCCGAGGTGTTCGACTGGACTCAGACGCTGAGCTCGGCCGAAGCGTCTAAAATGCAAGGCGCCTCTGCCGGAGATCCGAAGATTGTCCTGGTCCTTGGCGGGCTCGAACTGAATCCAGGTACCTACAACGCCACGTTGACTGTGTATGATCCGGGACATGCGGACGGACTTGTCTGGGGCACGTTCCGCCTTATAGTGAAATGAGCTTGACAAGGCGTGCGTTTAGAGTCACAGATAATAGCTGAGTGGGCGGATATAATTCTATAACCACCCATTAATTTGATCCGGTATCGGACAAGCCGGGCCGGATCAAGTCAAGTCAAACGGTATCGGGAAGAACCGGGCCGTCTTCGGGGTAACACCCGAAGGCGGCCCTTTTTTTATTTGGGGGCATCAGTGAAATTGAAAATCTACCTGGATCCCGGTCATGGCGGAGATGACAACGGTGCGGCATTCGGCGATCGGTATGACTACATCGAGGAAGACGACACCAACCTGATCATAGCATTTCTCCTGCAGGCCGAGCTGAAGTCGTTGGGGCACGCTGTCGCCATGTCCCGCACCGAAGACGTGTTCATGTCCCTGCATGACAGGGCGGTGGACGCCAATGCCTGGCACGCCGATGTGTTTCTGTCCATCCACTGCGACGCCTGGCACGAGCAGACCACCAAGGGCATCAGCACCCACATCCACCCTTACTGCAGCAAGGAAACCAGGAACGTTGCATCGCATGTCCAGGCGGCTCTTCTGGCCGCATTCCCGGGGCATATAAACCGAGGAGTAAAGGAAGACAATTTTCAGGTCCTGCGCGACACCCGCATGCCCGCGGTGCTCATCGAGTGCGAGTTCGTCAGCAACCCTGACACGAGGAAGTTTCTGAAGGAGCCAACCAACCAGCTGTCCCTGGCAAAAGCCATTGCCAGGGGGATCACTACATACTCCGAGAGGAAAGCATGATGGACGCTGCGCTCATCAACCGGCTCATCGACCAGGGCGCTGGGGTGATCGTTGTCATCGTCATCGTATATGCGCTCGTGAAGCTGGCCATGTATTTCGGCAAGCCCTTCCTGGAGGCACAGAAACAACAGGCCCAGGCCATGCTGGCTCAGGCGCAGAGCATGAAGACCCAGGCCGACTGCATGGGGCAGATGAAGGACTCTGTGAGGGAATTCGTCAGCCGCGACAACAACGACCACCGCGAAATCCTGCTCAGCCTCCAGGTGGTGATCAAAGAGGTCCAGCAGCTGAGCACCGAGGTGAAGGCACAGGGCGAGATCATACAGGGAGTCTGCAAAGAAGCCGGACTGGTGAAGCCGTCCGGAGCTGTGGCGAGGTTGGTATGAACATCGAAGCTGAAAAACACAACCGGATCCGGGTGCTCATCCTGAAGATCCTCTCCCCCCAGTATCCCCATCCCGTGGATGCGGTTCTGCTCAGGCGGTGCCTGGCCGATTTCGGGTACCCCATCAGTGAGAAATCGCTCGTGTCATACCTGGCCTACCTGTCCGAACGCGGTGCCGTGAAGCTCGACCAGAAAAAAGACTTCGAGATCGTCATGGCTTCGGCCACGGCCAAGGGACTGGACATCCTGGACGGCCGTATTTCCGAGCAGGGCATCGAGCTGGACTAGGAGGCATATGGCCCAGCCCCACGACATGAAGATCCTCGCCTATGACATCTGGCGGACCTGCGGCCAGAATCTGTCTGAGTGCGAACGGCTCCTGAAGCGCGAACACAACTTCAAGGTGAGCCGCCAGACGCTCACCGAATGGAAGGAAAAATACAACTGGGAAGACCGGGCCGCCCGGGCGGACGCGGAGAAAATCAGGCAGGAAGAAGACATTTCTGACGGGGCACTTTTAAGCGCACTGCTCGGGCAGAAGAAGAAATACGAAGCATATTTCGAGAACCTCCCGATGGGATCCATCGACAACCAGGCAGTCTATGCCTACAGCAACCTGCTGAAGAAGATCGTGGACATACGGCCCAAGGGCGGCGAACAGGTCGACGTCGACCGCCCCAAGCTGTTTCTCGAGGACCTGGACTTCATTGCAAAGACCCTGAAGGAGATCGATCCGGAAGGACTGAAGGTGCTGGGAAGGAACATAGACGTTATCGTCGCGCGGTTCAAGGAGAGCCATGAGAAGGCGGCCTAACCTCACCGAGCAGCGATTCGACCAGTGGGCAGCCGAGCTCAAGAACTGGATCGCCGATTCGGTGTCCCCGTTCGGGGATGATACCCCGGAAAAGCAGGCCAACCGGAAAGATCGGGCGCAGCACGATCTGCTCTACTTCTGCGAGACATACCTGCCGCACTATTTTTCCGTGGAGTTCGGAGATTTCCACCACGAGTGGGAAGAGCTCGCCAACATCAGGAACGAGTCTGTTTTTGTGGCTGCCCCGCGCGAGCATGCCAAGTCCACATTCTTCACCTTTGGTGTTCCCATTCGGAATATCGTGTATGCGCTCCGCTGGTTCCAGCTGATTATATCCGACACCAACGACCAGGCAAGCGGCTTCACGCTGCCTATCCGGCTCGAACTTGAAGAGAACCCGAGGATACGGCACGACTTCGGAGACCTGACTGGACCAACCTGGAAGAAAAACGACTTCACCACATCGAGCGGCATCCGCACGCTGGCCCGAGGCAAGGGCGAAAAAGTGCGCGGCCTGAAAAACCGCCAGCACCGTCCGGACTTCGCCGTGGTCGACGACTTCGAGAACGACGAGAACGTCGAGAACCCGAAGCTGGTGAAGAAGGGCATGCAATGGCTTAAACGGGCCGTCATCGGTTCGATGGGCAAGGGCTATACATTCCTCATGATCGGCAATCTTTTTCATCCCAAGAGCGTCCTGGCCCAGTTTATGGCGGAAAAGGACGAAGAAGGCAAACCGCTTTATGTCAGCCGCAAGTACGACTGCTGGCTCGACTACGGGAAGCCCGATCAGCGTCCGCTCTGGCCCGCACTCTGGTCTCCTGAGCGACTGGATAAAAAACACCGGCAGATGGGCACCGTGGATTTCAACGCCGAGATGCGCAATCTCACCGGCGCCACAGAGTCGCCCTTCCGGGAAGAGTGGTTCGTATTCTATGAGCCGGAGCATCTGACAGGCAAGGACCTGCTGACAGCCAGTTTCACCGATCCGAGCGCGAAAAGCGGCGAGTCCAACGATTTCAAGGCGACCGTCACGGTCAGCCTCGACCGTCGGGCTATGATCTTTTATGTCCGCCATGCCTGGATCCGCAAGGCCACCATCGGCGAGATGTTCAGGGCCTGTTATGCGCAGTTCGACGAATACGGCGGTATGATGGGGATCGAAGAGAACATGCTCCATGACTTCCTCCACGAGGCCATATTCAATTATGCCAAACAGGTGAAGCGGTACCTGCCCTGGGCGCCCAAGCGGCATGACACAAACAAGGAATCACGGATCGTTGGGACCCTGTCCTACCTGGTGGAATATGGAAAGCTCCGCTTCGTAAAGGGTCAGAGCGATCAGGACCTGCTCGTGGAGCAGCTCATCTACATCCTCAATGCCCTGGTCAACGACGACGGCCCCGACGCGCTCGAGGGCGCGGTCAGCCTGTTGCAGAGCAGTGCGGAGTTCAAGGATGTAAAATCCACCGGGGTAAGACGGGCGGCGACCATGATGGATAATTACATGGGGGCTCCATGACGGAAACGAACAAAAAGCCCGAGATCGCCGAGATTGCGACGACCAGCAAAGACATCGATATCTTTGCCGGGTACCTGGTCCGCCTGGAAAATCCGGACCCGGTCCTGCGCAGTGAAGCAGGCGGAAAGGGTCTTAGGCTCTATGACGAGATCGACCGCGACCCGCATGCAGGAAGCGTTTTGCAGACAAGATGCCTGGCCGTGGTGGGAAAGGAATGGACCATCTTGCCGGGCACCAGCGGGCTGGACAAGGGAAACAATATTTCCACGGATTTGGACCAGCTCATTGCGGATTTCGTAACCAAGGTGCTGACGTCATGCAATTTTGATCAGTTAAGGCAGGAGCTCCTCCAGGCGCTGCTATATGGATTTTACTGTGCCGAGGTCATGTGGAAGGTGATGCCTGACGGCAATATAGGCATTAATAATTTTTTCGGCAAGCATCCCAGGCGGTTCATCTTTTCTCCGGACAGGGAACTGAGGCTGATCACGCTGTCCAACATGATCGAGGGAGAGGTGCTTCCGCCCCGCAAGTTCATACAGTTCACCTTCGGGGACTCTGACAATCCCTATGGAAAGGGCCTGGGTCGCAAGTTATGGTGGCCTGTATGGTTCAAGAAGAACGGCATCAAGTTCTGGCTGATCTTCCTGGATAAGTTCGGAGGCCCCACGGCAGTAGGCAAGTATCCGTCAGGCACAGGAGAACCAGATCAGCAGAAACTGCTCGATGCCATCAAGCTGATCCATACCGAGACAGGGGTGGTCATACCCGAAACAATGGCCATCGACCTCCTGGAGGCGGCCCGTAACGGCAACGTGACCTACCAGCAGATGTGCGAGTACATGGACAAGTCCATGTCCAAGGCCGTTCTCGGTCAGACCGCCACCACCGAGGGCACTCCGGGCAAGCTCGGGAATGAGCAGCAGCAGGGAGAGGTAAGACAGAACCTCATAGAGGCCGATGCCGACCTTCTGGATTCGTGCTTGAATAACAGCCTGATTCAATGGATCGTTGATTACAATTTCCCCGGCATCACCAGCTACCCCATCATAGAGACCTTTGCCGGACAGAAGCCCAACCTGAAAGAGCGCAGCGAGATCGACAAGATTCTGGCCGTGGAGGTCGGCCTGCCGGTGAGCAGAAAATATTTCTATGAAACCTACGGGATCCCCGAGCCGGAGGAGGGAGAAGAATTGATTTCTGCCCCTAAAACGCCCCAGAACGAATCCATTCACCCAAAGCAGGGGAAGATGCCTTCCGGCTTTTCGGAGGCGCAGCGCGGCATACATGAAGGCACTACTGATATCGAAACGTATCCGGATCAGCTCGATGATGCGATCACCGATGCACTGGCCGGAATGATCGATGGAGTTAAGGACCTGGTCATGAATGCCGGAAGCTTGGAGGACATAAGAGACGGGCTGATGGACCTATACCCGGAAATCGGCACGAAGGAGTTCGGGTCCATCATGCAGCGAGCGCTCATTGCGGCGTCCATGCTGGGCAGCGTGGAGGTGAAAGGTGCCTGAGAGCCAGGTGAAATTCGAGGGCCTGCCCTTCGAGGAAGCCATTGCCTTTTTCAAGGGCAAGGTGAAGATCCCCACCGCGCGCTGGAACGACCTGTGGCGGGACATGCACGCGAAAGGCTTCATGGTGGCAGGAGCAGTGCGCGATGACGTACTGACAAGCCTGCATGAGGCTGTGGGCAAGGCCATCGAAAAGGGGACCACCCTGGCCGAATTTCAAAAGGACTTTGACACCATCGTGAAAAAGACCGGGTGGACGTATAACGGGGAGCGCGGCTGGCGCACCCGGATCATATACGATACCAACCTCATGCAGGCTTACAATGCGGGGAAATACAAGCAGCAGATGGACCCGGCGGTACTCAAGCTGATGCCATACCGGCAGTACAAGCACAACGATTCCCAGCATCCAAGGCCTCAGCACCAGGCCTGGGACGGTCTGGTTCTTCCTGCAGACGACCCCTGGTGGGACACGCACATGCCTCAGAATGGCTGGAATTGCCACTGCAATACATTCATGCTCTCCGGAGACGACCTCAGGGAGATGGGCAAAGAGGGTCCGGACCAGGCCCCGCCCATGCAGCCCTATACCTGGACAGACAAGAAAACCGGTGTGGAATATGTGGTGGCGGACAAAGGGATCGATCCGGGCTTTGATTACAACCCTGGAGCAGCGGCCTGGGGCAAGGCACAGGCATTGAGGAACATGGATGACTCCGGTCCGTGGAGAGATATCAATCCCTGGGGGCCGGACAAATACGGCAGGCCTGAGCAGATCCCCATCGATACGACCAGGACAAATGAGGGGGAAAATGCACTCACCAAGTCGGTTCTCGGTAAATCGCTGAGCTTGGCAATAGGCGGAGATGTTGCATTTTTTACCGATGCTGCAGGTGATGTGGTCGAAGTCAATCAGGCCATTGTAGAGCATATCCTCAAGAATCCTCAGAGTCGATGGGACGGCCGGGAAAAATATTTTTCGTTCATTCCTGAACTTATCGAAGACCCGTATGAAATCTGGATATCCTTTGCCCGGAGTGAACTTTCCGGAAGGATCGGAATACGAAGAAAATATGTAAAGGCAGTGAAGTTGGACAAGGACAGGGTGCTTGGGCTCTGGGCTGAATTCATGGATGGCCATTGGGCAAGCGGTGATTTTTTCAGGGGTGGCATGTCGGCCATAAAAAACCTGAGAAAGGGCAGGATGGTTTATGGAAGAAAATAGATCAGACTACAGTCCTCCATGCAGGCTGCGTCGCCCGGCATCGGCTAAGGGCGCATGGGCCAACCGACCCAGGAGATCCATACATATATCGTCCCTGCCCGAAGAAAAGTCAAGTCCAAGGAGGAATGCGTTATGAATTTCGCAGGATTCGACGACTGGTTTGAGGTGTTCAGAGCAGGAACGCACACTGATTCGTCCGGCAAGAACCATTCATTCACGGCAGATGACATAGCAAAGATGGCAAGTACGTATGACGCTGCCAGGCATGAGGCTCCTATCGTCATCGGGCATCCGCAGCATGATGCCCCGGCATACGGATGGACGGAGGGACTTAAGGCTGAAGGCGGAGTGCTCTTTGCAAAGGCAAAAAACATTGTCCCCGAATTCTCCGACATGGTCAGACAGGGCCTGTTCAAAAAACGCTCCATCGCCCTGTATCCGGACAAGTCGCTCCGGCATATCGGGTTCCTGGGGGCAATGCCTCCGGCGGTCAAGGGGCTCAAGGATATATCGTTTTCCGCTGCTGATGGTCCCGCCATCGTGATCGAGTTCGGAGAGCCATCCTGGGCATTCGACTCCATTGCCCGCGTGTTCCGGAGATTCAGGGAGTGGCTTATCGAGACCCAGGATACCGACACTGCCGACCGGGTTGTCCCGGAATACATGATCGATGACATCAAGCAGGCTACAACACCCGCCCAGGAGGCGGACTCATATTTAGAAAAAAAGGAGGAACCCAAGATGGAAGATGGGAAAAACACGCCTCCGCAGACCTTCAGTGAGGCGGATGTGGAGAAGATCAGAGCTGATGCAAGAGACCAGGGCAGGCAGGAGGCCCAAGCCGAGTTCGCGGAGAAGGAAAAAAAGAATCGCGAACAGGCTGCGAAGGCCGATATCGCTGCATTCTGCGAGGCCAGGAAGAAAGAAGGCAGGCTCATTCCCGCATGGGAACGGCTCGGACTGGCCCAGTTCCTCGAGTCGCTTGATCACGAGACGATCATGGAGTTCGCGGAGGGAGCAGAGGGCAAGAAGAGCCAGCTGGAATTCATGAAGTCATTCCTGGCCGAACTGAACAAGGTGATCGAGTACAGTGAGATCGCCACCAGGAAACAGGATACCGGGGGCCAGGGCGATGCCGGGAACAAGCTCGAAGCCCTGACCAGGGAAAAGATGGAGGCGAAGAAGCTGAGTTACTCTACAGCCTTTGCCGAGGCCCAGATGGAAAATCCTGAGCTTGCTCAGGAGTATGCATCAGAACTGAGGGAGGTATAACATGTCGACGGAGAACGGAATACTTGATCTGCCCTTCGCGGCAGCGGAAGACCTGAGCAATGATCAGTACAGATTCGTGGTATTGACCAGCTCGGGCACGGTGCGCAGGCCCGACAGTGAGACAGAGGGCGCGCTGGGCATCCTGCAGAATGCCCCCGAATCGGGGAAGGCCGCCAGCGTGAGGGTCCTGGGCAGCTCAAAACTCAGGATGAATAATGCGCTCGGAGTCGGAAGCTTCGTGATGCCGGAATATGTATCGGCAACGGATGCTGGAAAGGGCAAGACCGCGGCTGCCGCGCTCGCCTATGCAAGGGCCTTGGTCCTCGAAGCATCGGCAGCTGAGGATGATCTGGCCAGCGTGCTCCTGGTAGGCCAGGTACCCGGCATCACCCAGACAGGCTGGTTCACCACCACCGTGACCACGAAGACCACAGCAGGGGCTGTGACCTATACTGCGGCTGAGCTGATAGGGGGCTTGATCCTGCGGGATCCTGCCGGAGGCTCACGCAACGACGTATCACCTACTGCGGCATTGATCGTGGCCGGAGTCAGTGGGGCTGTGGCTGGAACATCCTTCGAGTTCACCATCCGCAATGACGCCGATGCGGCTGAAACCATAACCTTGACAGCCGGAGCTGGGGTTACTCTTTCGGGCACCATGACCATTGCCCAGAACAACTCCAAGCGGTTCCTGTGCAGGCTGGACAACATCGGCAGCGGCACCGAGGCGGTTACCATCTACAGCCTCGGAACGGTCGTCCATTAATCGAATCGAGAGAAAAGGAGGAATGACGAAATGTCACAGCTGAATGTGAAAGAACAGGTCATTGCCGGTCCGCTGCAGAACGTGTCTGTCGCGTACCGAAACCACCAATATATCGGCGATCGGGTATTCCCGATCATCGACGGGTCTGATTCCAAAGCCAAGGTCTACAAGTATCTCAAAGGCGCATGGTTCAGGGATGAGGCTGGGGTAAGAGCACCCGGGACAGAGGCCAGGAGGGGCGGATATTCCGTTACGCCGGTGAGCATCTCAACCACGGAATTTGCGTTTGCCACAGAAGTAACGGATGAAGACCGCCGCTTCGCGAAATCGCGCATGTCGCCTCCGCTGCAGCCTGATATGGATGCCATTGAGTTCTCCGCTGACAAGGTGGACCTGAAAAAGGAGGTCCGTATCGCCAGCCTGATCAAGTCTTCAACCTGGGCTGACGGTAATTCAGGCGGCGCTGATGCCGAGGGCCTGTGGTCCCCAGCGGGTGCAACCAATACCTTCCTGGCCGATATCACCACAGGCAAGAAGGCATTGAAAAGCCAGGGCGTCATCGCCAATTGCCTGCTCATGGACTATGCGACATTCCTGGCGGTAAAGCAGTGCGACGCCATCACCAACCAGATCAAATATACGAGCCCGGAATCCATCACTGCTGCGATGCTCGCCAGGATCCTTGAGCTTGATGAGGTTATGGTCGGCATGGCAATCACCTCGAGCGCCAAAGAGAACTCCGCTGGAACCGACTTCACCGCATCCGACATATGGGAGATCAATTCCGGAAAGGGCATGGGGTTCCTGTTCTACCGAGCGCCCAGGATAGGCCTGAAGATAATGACCACGGGCCTGCAGGTGAGGATAGCCTATGAAAACGGCAGCCCCAGGCGCACCTCTACCTGGAGAGAGAAATCGAAGCACCAGGATGTCTATGAGGTGGCGGAAGAGACCGATATCGTCCAGGTCTGCGCCGATGCCGGTTACATGTGGGCAGACACCTACGCCACATGATGCATCATAGATAAAAGCAAATGAAAACCTGCCGGGGATCCCAGGATCCCCGGCTCATCCCCAGGAGGAACATAAATGAAAGTAAAATATAATGGACCATCCCCGGAAGTGAATGTAGGCGGGTTTGGAGTGCACACGAAGAATGAGGTCAAGGACTACCCTGACGCTGTCGGAGCGGAGCTGGTTGCCACCGGCAAGAAACAGCAGTTTGAAGCCATCGATGACAAAAAAGGCAAGAAGGACAAGGAATAGGCATGGCATACTGCGCCAAGGCCGATATCCTGGAGCGGATCAGCGAAGAGATCCTGATCCAGCTCACCGATGACTACGGGTCTGGAGCTGTGGAAGAAAGTGTGGTGACCAGGGCCATAGTCGACGCCGATGCCGAAATCGATGCATACTGTGGCGATCGCTATTCCCTTCCCTTCAACCCGGTACCGGCCATCATCCGGAAGGTTTCCGCGGATATTGCCATCCACAATCTGTATGCCCGCCGCGAGGCCACACCCGATGACCAGGCAAGGCGGTATGACAATGCCATAAAGTTTCTCGGCAACCTGGCAAAAGGGCTGGTGTCGCTGGGGGCGGATGCGCCTGCTGAAGCGGAATCAAAAGACACCGTGTCCGTTTCAGCCCAGGACCGAACCTTCACAAAAGATACCCTGGAGGGATATTGATGTCAGGCGGTATCACGATGGAAGCCCGCATCGATGACCATGCATTGATGGCATACCTCGCCAAGGTCGAAAACCGGTGCATCGATATGACTCCAGCCATGAAGGCCATCGGGGAATATATGCTCAGGGCGACCGACCAGCGGTTCACCGACGAAGAGGATCCCGAGGGCAAGGCCTGGACGCCTCATGCAGCCATTACCAGGGCGCTGGCATATCGCAGGAAGGGCGGTAAAACACACACGGCAAAGAGAAAGCAGGTTTCAGCGGCGTTCCTGCGCTATGCAGCATCGCGCAAGATCCTCACTGAAGGTCATTATCTCAGGCGCAGCATCCACTATGTGGCTGATCGGGATTCGGTCGTCATCGGAACACCTCCTGATATACCATATGCTGCCATCCATCAGTTCGGCGGCAAGGCCGGTAGAGGCAAAAAGGTGAAGATTCCAGCTCGCCCTTACCTGGGCATCAACGACCGGGACAGGGCCAAGGCTGTTCAGATCATGAAGCAGTATATCGGGATGGAGGCATAGCGGATGCTGGCTGAGATAGAGAGCGCCATTGCAAAGATCCTGGAGCTGGGCGACCTGGGCCTCAAAAAGGTCGAGGTTCGTTCCAAAGGATCAATCCCGGCAAAGCCGGCGGCGTTCCCGGCATGTGATTCCGGGACATTCAAAAAGGTCAGCCAGAACACCTGGGCATGTGAGGTGTCGGTCAGCATTCTAGTCCTCTTCGAGAACTTCCAGAACGAAGAGAAACGGCGACAGGGCATGAGCATCATCATCATGGGAATTTTCCATAAACTGGCCAACAGCACGCTCGGCCTCGATATAAAAGCGCTGCAGCCGGTACGGTTCAGGGATGTCACCACCGAGGCAATAGCTGCAGCGGGCCAGCTCCTGTTCGACCTGGAGTTCAGCACGAGCTTCGAGCTGAGAAAAACGGACACGGACCAAGCAGACGACCTGCTCCGCATCGGCATGAACTACTACCTGCAGGATCCAGCTGACGACCACGTTGCTGACGCCGGTGATCTGGTCCAGCTGAACAATTAGGAGGACTTGATGAGAGTAACGACCCAGTCCGGCACCATCTGCCCGATGGAAGGCAAGCCCAGGAGCTATATCACCGACAACATCCCCACCGACGTGCCTGACACCATGTATTACCGCAGGCTGATCGCCGAAGGGTCGCTGATCCTGGTTGACGATAAACCGCAGGAACCGGCCGCCAAGGCGTCGCCCAAAAAGGAAAAGGGAGGTAAGGAATAATGTCTATACAATTCGATCAGATACCGTCTTCCATCCGGAAGCCGGGGAAGTACTTCGAGTTCAACACACGCCTGGCGGTGCGCACCCTTCCAGCCAATAGGCAGAGGCTTCTGCTCATAGGCCAGCGCACCGACAGCGGCCTGGTAGCCGAGAAGATCCCCACTGAGGTGGTTTCAGATGAACAGGCCGCCAGATACTTTGGTGCCGGATCGGTCCTGCACCGCATGGCTCGGGCGGCAATACAGGCCAATCCATATGTGGCGCTGTCCGCCATTGCGCTTGACGATGCAGACGCATCGATCGCTGCGACCGGGAGCGTCATCATCAATGCCACCGCTACGGCATCGGGCCTGCTCACGCTTTGGATCGGCTATCAGAAGGTCGAGATTGCCGTCACGGTCGGGGATACCGCGGCCGCCATCGCAACAACCCTGAACGCAGCCATAAATGCCGACACCAGCCTCCCGGTCACTTCCACAGTAGCCACCGCGACCTTGACCGTTACGGCCAAGAATGCCGGAACCCTGGGCAACGGCATCGCGTTCGCATGGGAAAAGACCAACAACTGCGTGCTTACATCGTATATCGCAATGAGCTCGGGAGCGGGCGATCCGACGCTGAACGATGCCCTTACCGTCATCGGCCCGGGCGAGTACGATATCATTGCCCCTGCGCTCAACGACTCCACATCGCTCGCGGCGCTCAAGACCTACCTGGACACTATCTCCGGGCCCATCGAGCAGCACCCGGCCATTGGCATCTACGGGTACTCAGGCACCTATGCAAACTCGGTTACACTGGCCAGCGGCATCAACTCGGGCCGCATCTGCTGTGCGTTCCTCCGCGGAACCAAGTCCCTAACCTATGAGCTGGCAAGCGCGTTTGCATCGATCGTGGCCCTTGAGGAAGACCCGGCCAGGCCACTAAACACCCTGGAGCTCGACGGGATCCACGCGCCCGTCATCACCAGCCGCCTCACCCGCACCGAGCAGGAGAACTGCTTGTACAATGGCATAACGCCTCTTGAAGTCGGTCCGTCCGGTGTTCCTCAAATAGTGCGCGCCGTCACCACGTACACGGTGGATGCCAACGACGTGACCGATATCAGCATGCTCGACCTCACCACGATCCGCACGCTGGACTATGTGCGCAAGGCCTGCCGCGAGCGCATAGCACTGCGCTTCCCGCGCGAGAAGCTCAACGATACCACCATCAAGAGCGTGAAATCGGAGCTGTTAGACGTTCTGATCCGCCTCGAGGAACTGGCCATCGTCGAGAATGTTGAGGCAAACAAGGACGGCCTGGTGGTGGAGCGCAACGGACAGGACCCGAACCGCCTTGACGCCAAGATCCCCACCGACGTGGTCAACGGGCTGCACGTGTTTGCAGGCAGGATCGACCTGATTCTTTAAGGAGCCATATTAGGGCGAAGGAAGGAGGATATAATGGAATTTGTGAGCAAGGTTACGATGGAAGTCGACGGCAAAAATATCACGGACTTCAAGACATTCACGGAAAACGAGATCGAGGTGAACAAGGAAGTCCGCCTCATGAACAAGACCGGATTCATGCCCACAACCCAGCATTACGGGGTGAAGGTGGACTATGTCATCCCGGCCACGAACCCGGAGGTCGACTGGGCTGCCGTGAGAAGCGGCAGGCTGTCCGTGGAGTTCGAGAACGGCAAGCGCATTACCTATACGGGCGTCACGACGCTCAAAATCGGCGAGATGAAGGTTGACGGAGATAACGAGACGGTCCGCACCATCGAGCTGGGTGCCACCGGGAAGGTAGAAGAATGACGCTGACCGAGGAAGGATCGCTTCTCATAGGTGTCGAATATAATGGCGCCAGGCAGAAGGCGTTCGAGCTCAGGCCTCAGATCGTAAAAGATGTCATGGAGGCAATGGAGGATGAGCGCACCAAAGGGAACGAAACGTTTCTGACAGTGTGCGTGTTCTCCAAAATCATAACGAAACTCGGCGAAATCCCCAAGGACAAGATCACTCCGGATATTATCCTCGGCATGGCCGAAGCCGACTTTGAAGTGCTTGAGGAGGCCAGGCAGAGGCTGGAAAAACGCATCCGCTCGTTTCGAAAAGACGGTGGAAAGATACAGGGTACTGGTGCTGGTGCTTAAAAAGATGGGCTTCAGCCTGGATGAGATCGAGGGGATGACGGAAGCGGAAATAGATGGGTATGTGGAAGCTTATATCCGGATCAGATCGGGTCGTGATGGATCGAAGCCTTATCGGGTGAGGAGGAACCGTAAATGATGAAGTTAGTGAATCTCCCGATAAGCCACATTCCCCCAAAGACGATGACGAAAAACAGTATGCCGCCAAGCAGGTAAAACATGGGCGTAACCTCCGTAGCAGTACAATTTACCATAATAGATCTGCTCAGTAAAGGGGTCGACCGCATTAAAGACCGCATGGCCGGTCTGTCCCGCATGAATGACCAGGTGCGCAAGTCCTTCGAGAGGATGAACACCAGTTTCAAGGTGGCTTTGATATCCGGCATTGCCACACGTGAGTTGTACCGAGGCATCAAGCCTGCAGTCGCAATGGCGTCTGATCTTCAATCTGAACTTGCCGGCGTGAGAGCGGAGCTCATGGGCGCAAACAAACCAGCAAGCCGTCTTGCTGCAGAGATGCGAAGCATAAAGAAGACAGCTTTTGAGGTCCAGGCCTGGGCACCGTTCGACATGACACAGATAGTCGCGCTGGAAAAAGAGCTGGTAAAAGGCGGTGCTAAGATCCAGAGCATTACCGGCACAAAAGGTGCCGCTGCCGCAGCAACGGCACTGGCGACATATGAGAACATGGAGCCTGCGCTGGCTGGAAAGGCGTTGATCGGCATCGGGACCCCGTTCAGGATAGCGGCCGATGGATACATGGATCTGGCGGACAAAATATCGCGGGCCGGCAGCGCGTCCATTGTGAGCGGTGAAGAGATCGCAATGGCGTCCAAGTATGTTGCCGGACCGATGGCCAACATGGGAAGATCCATTGACGAAATGCTGGCGCTCACCGCTTCACTCGCTCAGGCAGGGATCATCGGTGAACAGGCCGGTACATCGTTGCGAAGTTTCTTCTTGAGGGCCGCACAGAGCAAGATGTTTCGAGACAAGACAACGGGAAATCTGCTCCCAACGGTCAAGATCCTCGACATCCTCAAAGAAAAAACCAAGGAAATGGGTGATGCCCAGAAGGCCACATTTCTGAAAAAAATATTCGATGAAACATCCATCTCCGCCGTTATGGCCTTGCTCAAGGAGGGTGAAGGGTCATATGCAACCATAGACCAGGCGATACGGGAAGGCAATTCCCTGCAGGAAAAGCTCAATATTCGCATGCAGACGTTTTCAGCTCAGCTTACCTCTCTCAAAGGCACGGCCAGGTCAACCATATCATTGTTGTTCCTTCCCATGCTGGAGCCCCTCACTTCAGTTGTCAGCAAGATGAATGAATTCGTGAGTTATCTGGGCATGGCAACGCAGAAGAGCGAAGCACTGGCAAAGTCAACCAGCAACATCACCCTTGGCGGACTGGCTGTTGGCGGAACGGCAACGGCGGCGGCAACCATTGCCGGGTTGTACTTTGGACGCAAGGTGCTCAAGGGCGTGGGAGGGTTCAAGGGCCTCCTGGGAGGTATGACCAGCGCAGCCGGAGGCATCGCCCAGGGCAAAGCGGTGGAAGCGGCAACCGGTGTCACACCGGTGTTCGTGGTTAACTGGCCTGATGGGTTTGGTTCAGGGGCAGCAGGTATGGCGAAAAAAGGCATTCTTGATCCGATATCCGCGGCTGTGAAGAAGATGGGCTGGCTCGGCCTGGCAGGCAATGCCGGGGCAGTGGCGGCAGCCGGGGCCGCGGGTTATGCTGTTGGGACCGGAATAAATCTTCTCTCAGGGAAAATTAACGAAGCGATAACCGGCGAAAACATTTCTCTGTCTGATCGGTTGGGAGATTTTATGTATGAAAAATTGAACAACGAGATCAACATCAATGTACACACAGATGCCCAAGGCCGCACTACCACGACGGTGGATGGCATGAACACTAATGTAAACGCGAAGTCCAACAGGGGGAACTTCCTTGGCCGATGAATCTATCAGCCATGCTTCCATAGATGGTATTGACCTGCAGATCGAGACCATCGAGGACGGTTTCGAAAAGGCGATCGCCGTCAACGAGATGCCTTATCGTGATGGCGCCCTGACTGACGATCTCGGCCTGAAGGCCAGGCGCATCAAGTTCCGGTGCTATTTCTGGGGGGACACCTACGAGGCCCACAAAAGCCTGTTAAACCACCTGAGATCGCGGGAGCTTTTCGAGCTCATCCATCCGAAATACGGCCTGGTCAAGGGCCGGGTGGAATCCGTATCCGTGCGCCATGATGACCGTGTCCGGACAGCCGAGATGGACATCAGTTTTGTGGAGCATTTGCGATCGCAGTTCGAGGGATCCCGCAGACGCACCGACGTGCTGGGCGCCGCCCAGGACGCCTATGAAGCAGGCATCAGTACGATGAAAGATGAGTTCCTCTCTGCAGCCGTGGTCGAGCTGGGGGCAGAAGGCAGGGGCATCTGCAGCCAAGTCCTCACATCCGGACAGACCGCACTGTCTCAGCTCAACAACATCTCGCGCACCGCCCAACGATGGGTGAAATCAGTGGACACCTTTGTGGCCGGGGTGGAAAGCGCCATTGCCGAGGTGGCCAACCCGGCCAACACTTTTATAGCGGCCATCGATTTCGGGCTCACCCTTCCCGGACGGGTGATCGGTTCCATAGCGCATGTGGCGGAGCGGTACAGTTTGCTTTACGACTCGCTGCGGACCATGCCTGAGAAATTCCTGGAAAACCTGCGCGACGGCATGTATGCCCTGGGCAATGCTGTGGGATATGACGATTATATACATCATGGCACGGCCCAGCAGGCCGCCTTATCCCTTGCGGAGATCTACGCTAGGGACGAAGACGAAAGGGACCTGGCGCGTGCCCTTGAGCAGTCAAGCGGGTTCGATTCCCTGGGCAATTATGTTAAGGCCTCGGCAACCCCGGAGCTGCTGAATGTGCGGCAGGTGGAACAGTCTCTGACTATTGCAAATGCCATAATCCAGGATGCCATCGACAGGTTCAGATCTATGCAGGCGCTCAAGGCCCTGGCCGGGATCCTCACCGACCACGCCACCAGCATAAAGATCGAGAGTGAAAAGCTGGTAACCATCTATGTGGACAATGAGACGCCGTTGCATCTACTCTGCATGCAGAGGGGCCTGCCCTATAACTATGCGGAGCGCATCTGGACGGTGAACAGCCTGAGCAATCCGAACACGGTCAAAGGAACGGTGCAGGTCTATGTCAGATAAGGTCAGCCTCATTATAGCAGGCAAGGAGATCGAGAGCTTCGAGTCTTATCGCGTGGCCAGCGATCTCTTCGAGGCTGCAGATGCCTTCAGCATGACAATGGCCGACCCGGACATCCGGATCACCAGGGGAGATCGCTGCAAACTGATAGTGAACGGCCTGCTCGAGCTCAACGGCATCATAGACAAGGTGAGCCGGTCATACGACAAGGGCGCGCGGACGCTCAGCATCGAGGGCCGCGATCTCATGGGCCTGGTGGTCGATTCGTACTGCACGGAGTTCCCTGGCCTGAAGAATACAAAGCTCTCCGACCTGGCCAGGAGGCTCTTGGGTAATATCCCCTATGTGAACCAGGTGAAGGTGGAGTACCGCAAAGGGGACAAGCGGCGCTCCGTGCTGGTGACCAGGCAGGAAGAGGAATATGAATACGCCCAGATCAAGCCAGGCCAGACCGTGTTTGACGTGCTCAAACAGAAGGCTCTGGAAGATGGTCGACTCTTTTTCAGCCTGCCGGACGGCACTTTTATCTTCGGCTCACCCGCCACAGGAGGCAAGGCCCAGTTCAGCTTCATCACCACAAAGGACGGACTGAACAACAACGTGCTGAGTGCGACGCTCACGGAAGATATTGGCCGGAGCTATAAAACCGTCAAGGTCATGGGCCAGCGCCAGGGCAACGACGAGACCGAGGCTGGGGGCCAGAATGTACTCGCTACCGTCACGAACCAGGGCTTCCCGTTCACCAAGCCGTATGTGGCGACCATCGAGCATGACGGCCAGGACCCCACGAATTATGCCAGGATCATTTTGGACAGCATGCGGTTCGATGAATGGCAGCTGGAGCTGAAGGCCCCTGGTCACTCTCAGAACGGCAGGAACTTCCAGGTCAATGCCGTGTGCCATGTGACCGACGAGGTCCTGCGCGTCAACGCCGATTTGCTCTGTTACGGCCGCACCTACGAGCTGGATAAGAACGGGGCTTTCACCACGCTCAAGATCGGCAGGCTGGGGGTGATGCCGTCATGATGAATCTGGTACGCACACTCATAACCTCAGTGGTTGAGGGAGCGATCAAGAGGTTCTCAGGATCCGGCAGGCCTGGCGAGTCGTTCACAAGCAGGGAGTATTTCCAGCACTATGGCTTTACCTCCAGCCCGCTGCAGGGAGCCGAAGGCCTTGCGGTTGTCCAGGGCAGCACCATCTTCCTGGTGGCGTCCGACGACAGGCGGTACCGCATCGAGCTCGCAGCCGGAGAGGTTGCGCTTTATACAGACGAAGGTGATTTCATTCACTTGAAACGGAACAATCTTCTGCATGTATCATCAGGCAGGAAGGTGCAGGTAAATGCGGCCACAGAGGTGGAGGTCATCTCGCCCACGATAAAACTCACCGGCAATGTACAGGTGTCAGGGACGCTGGCTGCCACAGGGGCGATCTCCGGCCCGTCATTGGCCACGACAGGCAATGTAACAGCGGGCGGCACGGTGATAGATGTGGGCGGCAACACGAACCATCACAGCCATTCATAGCGGGCAGGATATGGACTTTCAGATAGAGATGGCATCAGGATTGGGGAAAATGACCTTTGAAAAGGCAGGAGACATGAACCTGCTTAACAACATATTTCTGTCCCTTATGGTCCCTCGTGGCGGGTTCTTTGCCCGGCCGGAGTTCGGCAGCCGACTGCACGAGCTGCTCCGGATGAAGAACAATCCCGCCTCGGCCGGCCTGGCCAGGGACTACTGCCATGAGGCATTGCAATGGCTGATAGACTGTGGAAAGGTCAAGGCTTTTGACATCATGGTGGAGCGGGTCCCCGACGAGAATCCTCACCGGCTGAAGGTCCAGGTGGTGGCCACAAAAACGGACCTGTCCCAGGTTATCTTTGAAACATACCAGGAGGTGGTATGAGCTTTTCCAAGGACTTCGATGAGCTGCTGAATGCCATCCTGACCGACTATCGCAATCAATTTCCCGGGTTGGACACTTCCCAGGGATCCCTGGTGTTCATCAAGTCGGCCTGCATGGCCAGCGCTCTGTGGGGCATTTACAAGCACCAGGAATGGGTCTCGGACCAGATCTTCCCTGACACCTCCGACCAGGCCAACCTCGAGCACCATGCCTGGGTAAGGGGCCTGACCAGGACATATAACGAGACCGATGCTGGCCTCCTGGCCAGGCTGTTGAGCGTCATCAGGCACCCGCCTGCAGGAGGCAACCGCTATGATTACGAACAATGGGCGCTGTCCATCGACAATGTGGCGGCGGCCTGGTGCTACCCGATAGCCCAGGGCCTGGGCACGGTCGATGTGGTGATCCTGGCCAACGAGGAGAACACGGAAGACGAGATCCCGTCATCATATGATGATCTGACGGGAACCATCACCTCGGTGGCCGAGGATAAGCTCGTAGATACCGGAGCCACCTTCCAGACCGATGGCGTCCACAAGGGAGACCTGGTCAGGAATACCTCCACAAGCGCATATACAACTGTGGCAGCTGTGGACAGCGAAACGCAGCTATCCCTTGATCAGGATATATTCACCGGGGCCTCACAGACCTACGAAGTTGTATCTCTGTGCAGCCAGGTCAAGGATTACATCGACACTGTAAGGCCGGTCACGGCGTCCTTGGTCAGCGTTCTGCCTCCGGATCCTGTCACTCAGAATATATCCATCTCAGTGACCGGCACAGGTTTGAATACCACGGTAATTGCAGATGACATCGAGGCCTTCATCAACACGCTCGTGCCCGGCCAGGTGCTGTATCGCTCAAAGCTCATCCAGATCGCTCTGGACAACGGAGCCGTCAACGCCACAGTTTCGACACCGGCTAGCGATGTCGTACCGGTCGATTATGAGATGATACGCCCAGGGACCATCAATGTTGCATAAGGACATACTGAAGCTTCTCTTCCCCCTTGAGCTATCCGGCCACCACGAAGCCGACCTGCAGTTGGAGGGTGCGCACCTGGACTATGCGCTGGACCGCGCCGGGCAGCTACTAGCAGAGGTCTTTCCCGATCTTACCGACGAGCTTATGTCTGACTGGGAGAGAATCTGTGGCCTCATTCCAGGCGACAATGACACGCTGCAGCTCAGGCGGCAGCGCCTGGTTGCGAAGATGAGAGAAACCGGTTGCCTCAGCATTCCTTATTTTATCCAGCTAGCGGCAAATCTTGGGTTTACTATCACCATAGAGGAGCTTCCGAAGAACTACACAGGGTATGGTGATGAGAGTGTGTTTTTATGGCGTATCACGGTACAAGACATTGAAACTACTGTATATTATTTCAGAGCTGGAGAATCACGCGCTGGTGAGCTGCTCAGCTGGTGGGGCGTAGCCGAGCTCGAGGATATAATAAACGACCTGAAACCCGCACATACAGATGTGCTCTTTGTGTACGACTAAAGGAGCTGACCATGTCGAAGACTACATTCATCAACGGCAACCCTTCCCAGGGCATCCAAGGCACCAGAGTTACAGCAGAATTTCTGAATGCAGTTAATGCACACAGACACACTGGCCTTGATGAAGACGGACATGGCGCACTGGATTACGCTGTTGCTGCTGGGTATAATGATGCGTACGCCATAACGTTGCCCTTGCCTCTTTCAGCTCATGTTGAGGGCATGCCTATTGCTTTCAAGGCCAACTTCAGCAACACAGGCGCAGCAAGTCTGAATGTAAACAATCTTGGTGCTGTAACCATAACAGCCCTAAACCAGCCACTTTCCGCAGGTATGATACTAGAAGGGTCTGTTGTGCATGTTGTATTCGATGGGACAAATTACCAGTTGCAATCTCCGTTCGGCAATATGGTCACACAGGCAGATATCAATGCTGATTCTATTACAGGCAATGCTACTACTGAGCATCATGGATTTTTACCGAAATTATCAGGAGATGATTCACAAGCGTTATTAGGCACTGGCTGTTACGGCAAACCAAACGCTGTTTTTGCGGAGTATCTCGGATCATCAATACTATCAACTCTTGGGGAGCAACGAGAATTGATATTAAACATGGGCTCTGTTTATACTGGCGATATATATTTAGTATTTTCACAAGGTTGGGTGTATCAAACATCATGGCCTATTATTATGTCAACAGCGAAATATTCCGGTGATGCATCAATATATTTATCAGCCACAACAACTCATCTCGCTCTTATTTCCAATGTAGCTCAGGGAACCCAGTGTATTTTGATGAGAATAGTATCAGGCGGATCTCTTGTTATGACAAACGCATTGTCTGAGGGTGGCACCCAGTACGGAAACAGACTGTCTGTGATACGGATAGCTAAATCATAGATTTATATCATATTTCTCAAATGATATTTGACTATATCAAACGATTTCAAACGGTCACTTATGACAGTTTTTCGGCTTCAGTTTTGACCGCTCGCTTCAAACCTTGTCCCATTGTGCTGCGGGAGAAGATCCCCCAAGGGGGATTTCATGGCTCTCAAGGTTTACCCACCCTTGACACCCGGGGTTTTCCATGTCGGACTTCAAGACGCCATCCCCTCTTGCAATTCCGGAGGATACCCAATAAAAGATCAGATATGGTTTTCCATACCGGGAGGAGTATTCCATGAAGATACAGGAGATAACGTTGGATCGTCTTGATCCCGCCGAGTTCGTTGCCCGAAAGTCTCGGGAGCTGTCCGCTGCAGTGGGAGAAGGTTTGGCTGTCAATGCGCTTTCCGGGGGAGTTGACTCATCGGTGGTGACAGCGCTCGGCCACAAGGCCCTGGGAAGCAGGCTCAAGACCTATTTCATCGACAACGGCATCATGCGCAAGGATGAGCCAAAACAGATCGCGGAACAGTTTCGGGGCCTGGGCATTCCCATCGAGATCATTGATGCCAAGGCCCGATTTTTTGCCGCGCTCAAAGGCCTGACGGACCCGGAAGAAAAGCGGGAGGCAATCACGCAGACCTTCTACAAGGATGTATTCGGCAGTCTCGTGCAAAAGAGCGGGGCTCAGTTTCTCCTTCAGGGGACTATCTTTACCGATGTGGAGGAGACGGTTGCCGGCGTGAAGCGGCAGCATAATATCCTCTCACAGCTCGGCATCGATACGGTGGAGCAGTTCGGGTACGAGGTCATCGAGCCGCTCATCGAGTTGCGCAAACCCGGGGTGCGGAAGGTGGGCGAGGCCCTGGGACTGCCCCATGAGATGTACAACCGGCCCCCTTTCCCGGGACCGGCCCTGGCGGCGCGTATCATTGGAGAGGTCACCCCCGGGCGCGTAGCCCTCGTGCGCGAGGCGACCGCCATCGTGGAAGATGAACTCTCCGGCAGCGGCGCATTTCAATACCTCGCCATCCTTCACGAAGACAGGGTGACGGGCATCAGGGACGGCAAAAGAGACTATGGCAACCAGATCGAGGTTCGGTGCTGGGAGAGCACTGACGCCAAGACGGCCACCCCCAGCAGGCTCGATTTCGATACACTCCAGAAGATAGCCGCGCGAATGACCGCCGAGATCCAGGGTGTGGTGAGCGTTACCTACAACATCACCTCCAAACCCACCTCCACCATCGAGGCCGTCTAGCAGGGACACTCAAGGATAAGGGGGCGTTGAAACCTGACGATCAGGCCGTCATGTCAGGGTTCAATGCCCTGCTGCCTACTGGAGATTCTGCCGTCTCAAGTCAGAAAAATGGAGTTGTACAGGAGTCTCTGGGCGTTTATCCCGTCTACATGATATCATGATTCACTGGCCCTCCTATATATGTTCAATACATGGATCGCACGGAGCATGTGTTGTTAGGGGGTTTACTTGGCCATGCAATGGATAACGCTAGGTGTGGCGGGTGGTTACCATGACCGGAAAATCTCATCATTATGATAGTGGTGCGAGAGAAGGGACTCGAACCCCCACGGATCACTCCACTAGATCCTAAGTCTAGCGCGTCTGCCAGTTCCGCCACTCTCGCACGTGAATCATTCTACATTGATCATACGCGTCTTGTCCACCCCCTGGCCCGATTGAAAAAATATCCGGTTACTCCAGACTTTTACCCTAATGGCCTGCCAGGTCGATGATCTCCATGCGGTGGTTCGCCTCGGGATGCTCCTGTGAAGGACCCTGGGTGAGGATGACAAGGTCGCCTTCCATTCCATGTTCATGAAGCCATGACCTCACATAGGCGCGCCAGTCATCGGGCGATTCGGTTTCATGGCAGCCGTGTACCCCGTAGGAAAACTGGAGTTGCTGACACGTGCGCTCCGAACCGCTCAGGGCAACGACCCACACCGGGAGCCTGAACCGGGCAATGCCCCTTGCCGTAAAACCGCTTCGTGTCGAAACGAAGACTGCCGCAGGGGGGGATATATGCCTGAAGGTCGCCTCGACACTGAATACGACCAGATCGCCTATCCGCTCGGTCTGTGATTTGGTAATCTCCTTGAGACGCTCCCTGAGACGGTATCCGGGGCCATAGGGCTCGGTGGCTTCGGCAATCCTGGCAAGCATTGCAACGGCATCGACGGGGAATCTCCCCATGGCGGATTCCCCCGAGAGCATGACGCAGTCGGTGCCGTCCAGGATGGCGTTTGCAACGTCCGTCACCTCGGCCCGGGTAGGCCTGCGGTTATCCGTCATGGATTCGAGCATCTGGGTGGCGGTGATCACCGGCTTTCCCTTCAGGACCGCCTTTGCCATGAGCTCTTTCTGGACAACGGCAATCCGCTCGATGGGGATCTCGACCCCGAGATCCCCCCTGGCGATCATGATGCCGTCTGCCGCATCGAGGATTTCCTCGACATGGTTCAGTGCCTCTGCCCGCTCGATCTTGGCTATGATGAACGGATGATAATCCAGTGCCTCTGCCGCCTCACGCACCGAAAGGATATCGGCGGCCGAGACGACAAACGACTGGCATATGGCATCGATGCCCTGCTCTGCCGCAAACCTCAGCCACTCATGATCCTTGCTTGTGAAAGCGCTTATGCCCAGGTCGATCCCCGGCAGGTTGAGCCCCTTGCGGGAGCGCAGCTCGCCTCCGACAACGACGGCGCACGCCACGTCGTTTTCCCGGACGTCTCTCACCTCGAGTTGAATGAGACCGTCGTTCAGGAAAAGAATATCCCCGGCTTTCACGGCAAGGGGAAGCCTCTTGAAGCTGACCGATACCCTTCTTTCATCGCCTTGCGTTTCATCGGTGGTGAGCGTGAAGGAATCACCCTGGCGCAAATCGACTGCATCGTTTTTCAGCTCGCCGATGCGCATCTTCGGCCCCGGCAGGTCTGCCATGACGGCAAGCCTTTTCCCCAGGGAGCGCGACGTCGACCTCAGGTTTCCGATCACTTCGGCATGGGAGTCGCAATCGCCATGGGAAAAGTTGAGGCGGGCAATATCCATTCCTGCGCTGATCATGAGCCCCATGACCCGGGGTTCCTGGGTTGCAGGTCCGATGGTGCAGATGAGCTTTGTCTTGTGCGAAGGCAGCTTCATATTCAATAAAATGTTTTTCAGGAGCAGGGCCAGAGGTTCAAGGACCCTGCTCCTTGGTATTCACACGATCAGGCCCAGCAGATGAGACCCATGTCCACCGGGTATATGAGGCTCGTGTGGGACGGGAGTATCCTCACCGAATATCCGAACCGCCCGGTATTGTCGCAGGTGATGCGGGACTCGAAGACATGGAGGCCTTTGCCGAGCTCCTTGATGTGATCCATCATCACGTCCTTGGTCTCGTTGAGATTGCCCGCATCATCGATGTTGCCGTAGTATACCCTCACACTGACGTCGGCAGGGCTGATGGTGCCGAGCTTCACCTCGGCGCGTATGGTGATGTCGCTGTGAACCGCCACCTCGTCACCGCCCTCGTGGCTGATATCCTGCACCGACACGTCGCCCCAGCGTGACGCAAGCGATTCCTTCCACTTCACCACCTGGCGGACGTTCTTGTAGTTGTCGGAGGTCAGGGTCTTCACGTTGAGAGCCGCAGCCATGTAGCACCTGTCCGTGTATTCTTCGACCATGCGGTTGGAGTTGAACACCGGGCACAGGTAGCGCATGGACTTCTTCATCATGGTGATCCAGCCCCTGGGCAGACCGTCAAGCCCGCGCTCGTAGAACAGGGGGATGATCTCGCGCTCCATCAGGTCATAAATGGCCTTGCTCTCTATCTGGTCCTGGTAGTCGTGGTTGTCGTAGACCTCGCCGTTCCCGATGGACCACCCGAGGTCGGGGTTATAGCCCTCCACCCACCAGCCGTCCTGAACACTGAGGTTCAGCGCGCCGTTGGCCGTGGCCTTCATGCCCGAGGTGCCGCATGCCTCAAGAGGCCGCCTGGGATTGTTGAGCCATACATCCACGCCCTCCACGAGGTAGCGGGTGATGTTCATGTTGTAGTCCTCCAGGAACACGACCTTGTCCCTGAAAGGCTCCTCCCTTGCGATGTGGATGATCTTCTGGATGATGGCCTTGCCCTCATGGTCCCTGGGGTGGGCCTTGCCCGCAACGATGAGCTGAACCGGGAGTTCACGGTTCGCCAGTATGGCCTTCAGCCGGTCTATCTCCCTGAAGATGAGGAGTCCCCGCTTGTATGTTGCAAAGCGTCTGGCATACCCGATGGTCAGGGCGTCCGGGTGCAGCGTCTCCATGGCCCTCTGGAGATCCTTGGGCTTGGCCCCGCGCGTGGAAAGCTGCTTCATGAGCCTCTTGCGCGCAAAGGCCACCAGCCTCTCCCTGCGCCGCTGGTGGGTGGCCCACAGCTCGGCGTCGGGGATCTCGTCGATGCGCTCCCAGACCTTCTGGTTGTCGGGGTCTTCCTTCCATTTCGGGCCGAGGTAGCGGTCGAAGAGTTCGGCCATCTCGTCCGAGATCCACGAGGGTATATGGATGCCGTTGGTTATGGAAGAAATGGGAACGTCTTCTGTCTTGACATGAGGCCAGATATCCCTCCACATATCGCGCGACACCTCCCCGTGGAGCTTGCTCACCCCGTTGCGGAAGGCGGAGTTCTTCAGCGCGAATACCGTGGCCCCGAAGCCCTCCTTTTCGTCGTAGACATTCTTTCTGCCAAGGGAGAGAAAATCCGACCACTTGATACCCATCTCGTCCACATAGGGCTTGAGATACTTCTCCATGAGCCCGATCTCGAACACATCGTTCCCTGCAGGCACCGGGGTATGCGTGGTAAAGACGAACGAGGCGCGGACCACCTCCCGCGCGGTGTTGAAATCGAGGTTTTTCCTCTTCATGAGGTTGCGGATGTGCTCGAGACCAACCAGGAAGCTGTGGCCCTCGTTCATGTGGTACACCATCGGGTCGATGCCCAGGGCATCGAGCGCCCTCATGCCGCCGATGCCGAGCATGATCTCCTGCCTGAGCCTGTCCTCCGAGTTCCCGGCATAAAGTCCGCCCGTGATGGCCCGCTCATCAGGGTGGTTCTCTTCAAGGTTCGTGTCCAGCAGGTAAAGGGGCACCCTGCCCACCTGGCACTTCCAGATCTGAGCCCGGCACTCGCGGTCCGCTAGCCTGACCGATATCTTGATGGGCTTGCCCGAGTCTTTCTGTTCAAGCATGAGGGCCATATGGTAGAAATCATTGTCCGGCGATTCCTCCTGCTGCCATCCGTCCCAGCTCAGGTACTGGGTGAAATAGCCGTGCTTGTACATGAGCCCTATCCCGCACAAGGGAAGCCTCAGGTCGCTGGCGCTCTTAAGGTGGTCTCCCGCCAGAACGCCCAGCCCCCCTGAATAGATGGGCAGGCTTTCGGTAAGGCCGAACTCCATGGAAAAATAGGCGATGGTGAAATCTATAGGCTGGGCCAGGAGGAAGGAGTAAACCCCTTTTTCAGCAATATAGTCCTCGAACTCCTCATGGGTCTTTTTCATCTGGGAGAGAAATCCCTCGTCTTCCATGAGATCCATGATGCGGCCCTGGGATATCCGGGAGAGCATGTCCACGGGATTATGACCGGTCTCCTCCCAAAGATCCCTGTCCATATGCTGGAAGAGTCGCAGCCCCTTATGGTTCCAGCAGTACCAGATGTTATACGCCAGCGACAGGATGGGATTGAGCATCTCGGGAAGTGTTGGTATCACTCTGAATGATTTGATCTTCATGAGAACCCCTTTCTTCATTCACAAATTCATGGGTGCAGAGCACAAGCGGTTTCTTGAAGGTTTCAACCCTCAAGCCCGCCGCAACAACCTTGGGCCGCGACCCCAATATGCCCCGGCCCGCTTAAAGGCCAATCGGCAACTTGAATAAAATTATAGAGTATGAATATAATACTTTACAGATCAAGGACACCCTTGCAGGCCCCCCCCGGGCACTAATCCTTTGAGACCGGCGGCGTCTTTAATGTCTTCTTGGCCTTCTTGGCCGATTCCGACTTGGGGTGATCCTTGATGAGCTGCTGAAGTATAAGTGTGCCGGTCTCGGCGTCGCCCATCTTGTAAAAGGCCACTCCCTGTTTATACTGGGCCTCGGGGACTTTATCGCTCTCCTTGTACTTCTTCACGACGGTATCGTAGCTGAGTATGGCATCATCATACTTGCCCAGGTCGTAGAGAGACTCCCCCATGTAGAAATACGCATCATCGGCAAGAGACGGGTCGGGGTTCTGGACAAGGAATCCCTTGAAGTCCTGGATGGCGTCGTTGTAGAGGCCTGCCTTGAATTTATCCAGGCCACTGTCGAGAAGTGATCTCTGCGTTGCAGCAGCAGCTGCAGGCCCTTTGCCCTGGAGCTGATCCTTCAGAGCCTGGACGTCTTTTTCAAGCCTGGAGATCCTCGTCTCCCCGCTGCCGCTTGGCGTGAGACCCGCCGAGGCCATTACCTGATCAATGGAACCCTGCATGGTGAACATCTGGTTCTGCAGCTCTGAATACTTGTTCTGCAGCTCACCTTGCTGCTTCATGGTCCTTTCGATGAGCTTGTCGTTCTCCTGGAGTTTCTTCTCATCCATGCTCAGCCGCGACTGAAGCATGTCCACCTGCCCTTTGAGCAGATCCATATCCTGCCTGGTGGCACAACCGGACATGACCAGCATTGCCGTAAACACGAGAATAATAGCGTACTTCATCGTCCTAATCCCCAATAACAGCA
Source organism: uncultured Bacteriovoracaceae bacterium (assembly GCA_964600235.1). GTDB lineage: Bacteria > Desulfobacterota > Desulfomonilia > UBA1062 > UBA1062 > MWEI01. The sequence continues at coordinate 95,612 of CAZRIV010000004.1, forward strand.
AAGTGGGTCCTTCTGTTTTTGGCCCAGGCTTCCTCGGTCTGTCTCGGGTCGATAGGCCTCTCTTCGCCATAGCTTACCGTGGAAAGCCTTTCCGATGCTATACCCAGGAACACGAGATAGTCCTGCGCGGCCTTTGCCCGCCGTTCTCCCAGGGCGAGATTATACTCCTGAGTCCCCCGCTCATCGCAATTCCCCTCGATGCGGACCTTGACGCTCGGGTGCGAGTTGAGGTAGCCGGCCTTTTGGGCCAGAATCTTCTTGGCTTCAGCCGTGAGATCGAAGCTGTCATACTCGAAGAAGATGTCGGTATCTTCAAAGTCGGCCCGGGCCTTATCGCGTGGGGCCTTCCCGGTCATAGCCCCTTCCTCAACGCCGGCCGGGGTATCCATCCTCATGTCTCCCTGATCCGGGCTCGGCACCGGCTGGGCCGGGGGCTGTGCGGCCTTGGGAACTTCCGTTGCTACCGGCTCCAGGGCTTTCTTGGCACAGCCGAAGGCAAACAGGATCACCATGAGTAGCATCACAATATGCACTGTACGTGTTGTTCTTTTCATATCTCTCTCCTCTTCACTGTGGAGTAATTAGTACTGTAATGCAACATTGTACCAGGTCAAGCCCTAATATTATTTCTTTCATTTCATCAAGGGCGACCATGAAGGCTCGAAAAAACCGCCTCCCGCGGTAATGGGAACGGATGTGGATCCTTGCAGGTCCGTTATGTGTATATTGCCGTCCGCAGCGGCAAAGGCGATGAGCCTGCCGTCAGGCGAGAACGTCGGTGATTCATCCCCTTTCCCTGTCCCCGGCAGCACCCGGAAGTTCGTCCCATCGGGTTTTATGGTGGCAATATAATACCTGCCGTCGGCTGCGAGCGACGAGAAGGCCACGAGATCCCCTCTTGGAGAATAGACCGGTTCGGAGTTGTATTTCCCCTCATACGTGAGCCTCTGTACATTTTTTGTGGCAAGGTCCATGGTGAAGATCTGGGGATTTCCTGCCCTTGATGAACAGAAGACCATGCTTTTCCCGTTGGGGGAAAAGGACGGCGATGTGTCTGTTGCATAACTCGTGGTGAGTCGTGTCCTGCCCGGGCCACCATCCAGGCCTATCAAGTAGATCTCTGGATTCCCGTCGCCGGAAAGCGTGAGGCCTATCCTGCTGCCTGTGGCATCGAAGGAGGGCGAGGTATTGATGCCTTTCCTGGCAGAGATGGACGTCACCTTATTGGTGGCGACATCCAGCAGATAGAGGTCCGGGTTGTTCTTCCAGTAGGAGACGAATGCGATCTTCCTGGCATCGCGTGACCATGCCGGGCTCAGCACGAGGCTGCCCCCGCCCCGCACGGTATTGCCTCCCGTTCCGTCACAGTACATTATATGGAGCTGCTTCTTATCCTTTATCCTTATACTGCAGGCGATCTTTGTAGAAAAAATCGGGTCGAGTCCGAACCTGTTCTTGAGGATGTAATTCATGAACCCATGGACAGCCATGTGCATGGTCTGCTCCCCGCTGGTATAGGTGGTGTTCGCGATGAGCTGCCCGGTGGAAACCTCTACCATCTGAACCTTGAACAGGCCTGTATCGCCCTGTTTTAAAACCGTTGCAGTGATCACATAGTCCGCCCCGATCAGGGAAAAGTCCTTGAGCGATCCCTGCCTTATCTCTCCCATGGGCCCGGGGTTGACATAGCTCTGGGGGCTGATGACCTCGAAGATGCCCGAGATCTGAAGGTCCCTGGCACACACGGCCCACACGGCCCCGGCCATGTCCGAAGGCCCGGCATAGGTCGGCATGGCCACCTTCATCTTCCTGAATCCGCCTGCCTCGATGTCTATGTGCACCTGCTGGGCATATGCATTCCAGCAGGACATAACCAGGATCGCAGCCATTATGTACATGAATCTTCTCATCAGCGTGCTCCTTTCGGTGGCGTGAATGACATGGTGACCTCGACCCAGTCCTCTCCGGCAATGAGGATAAGCGGCGGGGTCGGGAAGCGGCTTACCCTGCCCAGGGCAATGAGTATCGAGCGGTCAAAGGGCACATTGCCCGAGGATACCAGGAGCTTCTTCTGCAGAAGCTCGCCCGTGCGGCTTACCCTGAGAAGATAGGTAGTCTGCAGCCCCGCATCCATATCTTCGACCTCAGGGGGGGTCTTCCAGAGGCTCTCCACCAGACCCCTGACCCTTGTCTTCCACAGTGCGATCTCGGATGGTGTCCCGCCTTGTTGGCCCCTCGCCTGCACCGTGCCGGTTCCGCCATGCCCCTGGGGCTTGATCAGACTTGAGGTGCCGCCCGCATAAGGACTTTCCGCAGGGGTTTCGGGCCTTATATCAGAAGGGGTGAGTCTTGGCACGCTCTCCTTCATGGCCTTTTCTTTCTTGACCTCTCCCAGAGACGCACGTTCGCTCTTTTTGGTGAAAATAAACTTTTTGCCCTGGGGAACGGCGACACTTCCCGCGCCAGGGACATCAGCACCGGGCATCTCAGCGACAATGGAGACCTCATACACTTCAGACGTATCCGTTTTTTTCCCCAGGAAGGAAACATCCACAAGGGCCAGCATGAACACGGCATGGCACATGAATGAGATGATGAGAAATTTCCTTAAAGACTGCATCGATCCCTATTCTTTGCTCACCACGGGCTGCGTGACCAGCCCTATCTTCGTCAGACCGCTTGAACGTATGACGGACATCACCTGGATAACGAACCCGTACGGGATGCCCTTGTCGGCCTGCAGGTATACGGCCTCCACACTCCTCTGCTCCTTGATCTGGCTCAAAACCATCTCGAGTCTGCCCAATTCCACCGGCGAGCCGTTGATGTCCACTATCTTGTTATTCCCGATAGTGACAACCAGGTCCTGGCTTTCACCCAGGGCCCTGGCCTCGGCCTGGGGCAGATCGACCTTCATGCCCTCCTTCATCATGGGGGCCGATACCATGAAGACGATAAGCAGCACGAGCATGACATCCACAAAGGGCGTTACATTGATCTCCGCCACATAGGATCTTGGTTTATTTGTCTGCATTGATCATCCCCCTGCGCAGCAGGTTTATGAAATCCACCTGGAACTGATCCATCTGGGAGCTCGTATGGACTATGAGGCTCGTGAAGTAATTATAGAAAAGCACCGCCGGAATGGCTACGAACAGGCCTGCGGCGGTGGCGATCAGGGCCTCGGATATGCCGGGCGCTACAGTGGCGAGGTTGGCCGAACCCATGAGCCCGATCTGCCGGAAGGAGTCCATGATTCCCCATACCGTGCCGAACAGCCCGATAAAGGGGCTGGCGTTGCTGATGCTTGCAAGGAAGCCCAGGCCATGGGTGAGATTCATGCTCTGGCGGGCATGGGCGTTGTTCAGCCGGGATTCGAGGATGGTCAGCATGGGGGGCGTTATCGTGCCTGTCTTTCCCGAGAGTTTGTTCACTTCATCGATGGCCTCTTCGAACATCTTCGATACGGGGCACTCCCCGGCCTTGCCGATGATATCCTTGATCTTTGTTATGGCAGCGCTTCTGGAGACCATGTCCAGTATGACATTCGCCCTCTTCCTCGCCCTGGAAAACATGATCCATTTCTGGATGATGATGCCCCAGGAAAATACGGAGAAGATCAGCAGGACCAGCAGCACAAGCTTGACCACAGGGGCTGCATCCACGATCATGGCCCCGATATTGCCCCTGAAGTGGGCGGTAGCTGCGTATGCAGTGGATGTCAGTAACGGCATTTACAACCTCCTTGAATGTTTTGATGAGTTGCTGCACTTTCCCATGATTATCTCACCTTGCCCTGCTCGGGTCCTTGGGCAAGGAAATGACAAAGGTGGTTCCCCCGGGATTCGAGTTGAAGGCAATGGTTCCCGAATGCAGCTTGATGATCCTGTATGATATGGAAAGACCAAGCCCTATTCCCTTAGGTTTCGTGGTGAAGAAAGGGTCGAAGATCCTTCCCTTCACATGTTCCGGTATCCCCTTGCCCGTGTCGGACACCATGATCTCCATACGGTCGCCCTTGTCTGCCAGGTGGATCTCCATCCTGCCGCCGAACTCCATGGCCTGTATGGCATTGATGCATACATTCATCAGGACCTGCTGGATCATGTGAGGATCTGCCTTGATCAGCTCCTTCCTGGGCGGATGAAACTCGATGATCTCCACATGGTTTGCCCTGGCCGTATCCTGTACCATGTATACCGCATTCCCGATTATCTTCTTGAGGTCGCAGGAAACGACCGAGAGCTCCCGGGGCTTGGCAAAATCGAAGAAATTCATGAGCAGCTTGCTCAGACGGTCGATCTCCACAATGATACGCGAGACATAGGCCCTGCGGTGATCGCCAACCTGCAGTTCCTCATTCAGCGCCTGGGCCGTGGTCTTTATCCCTGCAAGGGGATTGCGGATCTCGTGGGCGATGCCCGAGGTGAGCTCGCCCACCGATGCCAGCTTGTCCATCTTGAGGATCTCGTTCTGAAGCTGGTGGATCTCGCTGATATCAGAGAGGAACACGGCGAACCTTCCGTCCCTGAGGGGTTTCTTGTTCAGCCGTATGGTCATGCGCTCAGAGCCCTTGGTCCTGACCATGGTTTCTTTTTTAAGGGAATCCCGCTCTATGATACCGTCCACATTGATCTCTCTAAGATTCGATTCCTCGATGCCCAGGTATTCCAGGGCGGCGCTGTTCGCATAGATCACGGTGCCGTCTCTCTCCGCAAGCATGACGCCGGCGGGCAGCATATCGAGCATCTCTATGAGGACATCCTTATCCATGGAACCCATATAGCCAAGTCATCATAAAACATCCAGAGAAATCTGTCATGAACATGACACTTTTTTCCACATTTACATATTCATTTAAAACTTTGATATTTCAAATTAAAATACTTACACATTCTATAAACTTCATATTGACTTTGTCATGCCAATTAATATATAGGCATAAAGTGTCAATTAGTGTCATATTTGTGAGGGCAAACAGTGCTTAAAGGGCATTATGTAAACTCCATCAATGAGAAGGGTCGGTTAAGCATCCCGTCCAGATTCAGGGATATCCTGAAAGAATGGGAAGCCTCCCACCTCATTGTAACCAAGAGCATTGACCGTTGCCTTCTTGCCTTTGCACCTGATGACTGGGAGCGCATGGAGCAGCTGGCCAAAGGCCTTTCCATGGTTAAGAAGGAAGATATCGTGTTCAAGAGACATCTCGTGGGCTCTGCCGAGGAATGCCCCATCGATGCACAGGGAAGGATCCTCATCCCGTCGGGCCTACGCGATTATGCAGGCCTGAAGAAAAAATGCCTGCTGGTGGGCATAGTAGACCGCATAGAGATCTGGGATCAGGATACGTATAACAAGAGCATGGAGGAGGCACTCGAAGACTCCGAGAAGTTGCGCGAAGGGCTTGCGAAGCTCGGTCTGTAGGTCGATGGAGCATACAAGCGTTCTTCTCAAGGAGGTCCTAGAGGTGATTAAGCCCCGCAGCGACGGGAAATATTTCGACGGAACCCTCGGAGGAGGGGGCCACGGGGCTGCCATACTCGAGGCGAGTTCCCCATCGGGCGAACTCGCGGGAAGCGATCTTGACCGGGATGCCGTAAGCCTGGCTTCCGGGATTCTGGCACAATATGGCACCCGCTCCCACATCTTCAACGCCAACTATACCGACATTGAACGCATCTGCGCTGAGCTCGGATGGAAATCGCTGGACGGCATCATCCTGGACCTGGGCATGTCGTCCATCGAGCTCGATGAGGCCGGGAGAGGGTTCTCCTTTGCCGCCGACGGACCTCTGGATATGCGCTATGACAGGTCGCAGCAGCTCGACGCCCATGCCGTGATCAATACCTATGACGCTGTGGAACTCGGCCGTATCATCCATGCCTTCGGCGAAGAGCGGTTCGCCCGCAGGATAGCCGGCCGTATCGTTGAATCACGCCCGCTCTCCTCCACAAAGGCCCTTGCCGAGGTAGTCTCCATGGCCATCCCGAGAAGATTCTGGCCCAAGAGGATCCACCCGGCGACACGTACTTTTCAGGCCATCCGCATGGAGGTCAATCACGAACTCGACAACCTGAAGGAGTTCCTGCCCAAGGCCGCAGGGTTATTGTCAATCGGCGGCATCATGGCGATCATCTCGTTTCACTCGCTTGAAGACCGGATCGTAAAACGATTTTTTGCGGGTACCTCGACCGCCCTCCTAAACCGCCGGGGCCTTCCCCTGCCACAGGAACCCCCGGCGGTTATTTTTGAAAGAATAACCAGAAAATCCATTACTGCGTCGACAGAAGAGATCGAGGTGAACCCCAGGGCACGAAGTGCCAGGCTCCGGGCCGTGCGGAGGATCACATGAGACCGCTGAACACCTCCAGGATGCTTCCAGGCGGCGTCATCATGCTCGGGCTTTTCATGATCTGGGCCATGTTCCACGTCTGGACAAGGCACATGGTCACCGAGCTGGGATACTCCCTCTCTGAATCCCAGGCAATGGCTGAAGAGCTTCTCAGCATGAACAAGGCACTGAAGCTGGAAATATCCACCCTCAAGAGCTCGAAACGGCTTGAGCTTATAGCCGCAGACCAGTTGGGCCTGAGATCTCCCGAACCCGAACAGGTGGTGTACCTATGGCTCGACGAATAAAAGCCGTTCAGTTCATCATGATCGCCTTGTTGGCGGCCATAAGCCTGAGGGCCTTCGAGCTGCAGGTCATCAGCTCCGATACGATCATTGCAAGGGCCAATAAGAAATTCGATCATGCCGTAGAGCTTTCCTCCAACCGGGGGACCATCTATGACCGGTCGGGGCAGCCACTTGCCATAAGCCTTGAGGTGAAGTCCATAGCAGCCAATCCCAGGATCATGGATGATCCCTGGGGAGCCGCCCTGCAGCTCTCGAAGGTACTGGACATAGACAGAAGGCACCTGGGGAAAAGGCTCTCGGAGAAAAAATATTTCGTATGGGTCAAGAGGCAGGTCACGCCAGGCGAGGTGGAAGCGGTAAAGGCGCTGAAGCTCAACGGCATAGGGTTCTATGACGAGACCAAGCGGTTCTACCCGGAGAGCGAATCCCTGGCGAACCTGATCGGGTTCGTGGGCATAGACGGCAAAGGCCTCGAGGGGCTTGAGCTCTCGTACGACACCCTCCTCAAGGGCATGGAGCGCAAGATCGGCGTCCATAAGGACGGCATGGGACGGATCATCTATGCCAGGGGCCTGCAGTCCGACGAGGTGAAGGACGGGAACACCCTGCGGCTCACCATCGACAGGAGAATCCAGTATATCGCCTTCCAGGAGCTTAAGAAGGCTGTCATCACCAACAAGGCCAAGTCGGGGTTCGTCATCATCACGAACCCGTCCACCGGTGAAATTCTGGCGCTGGCATCCAATCCGAGCTTCGACCCGAACAAGGGTGCCTATAACCACCTCTCGGGGCATTCCAATATGGCCATCACCCACACCTTCGAACCGGGCTCGGTGATCAAGCCGTTCTGGGTAGGGTGGGGGATCGAGAAGAAGATGTTCAACGCCACCAGGAGCGTCTTCTGCGAGAACGGCTCGTTCACCTTCCACAGGGTGACCATCCACGACCATGAAAAATACGGGTGGCTCCCGGTGAACGACATCATCAAATACAGCAGCAATATCGGCATAGCGAAGCTCATGGATACCGTGAGCGCCGGCGACATGTATTCCTGTCTCCAGTCCTTCGGCTTCCTCGACCCCACGGGCATCGACTTCCCCGGCGAGCCCCAGGGAATGATCAGAGGCCCCGCAGCATGGACCGGTGTGGACAAGGCGGCCATCTCGTTCGGACAGGGCTTCGCGGTCACGGGCATTCAGCTCATCACCGCCTTCAACGCCATGGTCAACGGCGGTATGGTCATGAAGCCCTACATTGTCGAGCGCGTTGCCGATGCCAAGAATAAGCCCATCCAGGAGACCAGGCCCACCATCTTGAGAAAGGTCCTCTCAAAAGAGGCCAGCGACCAGGTCGTGGGCATCATGAAAACCGTCACGCTCAAAGGGGGCACGGCCGAGTCGGCCAATATGCCCACCTTCCAGGTCTTCGGCAAGACCGGTACGGCACAGAAGATCGACCCGCTTACCGGGGCCTATGCCAACGGCGATTACATATCTTCATTCATCGGGGGGATAATCGACGCCACCGGCAAGATCAGGCTGACCATGATCGTGTGCATCGATGAACCCAGGCCCTATTACTACGCGAGCATCGTGGCTTGCCCTTTGTTCAAGGAAATAGTATCACAGAGCGCGACCATCATGGAGTTAAGCCCGAACATCACGCTCGCTATCCGGGGGGACAGGGGATGATGGCCTCAGACCTCACCCGCAGACTCCCCGGCGCATCTCTGAGAGGGCCGGACATACCGTGGAACACCCTGAAGGTGGATTCCACCCGTGTCCTGCCGGGTGATGCTTTTCTTGCGCTCAGGGGCAGCGTTCAGGACGGCCATCGATTCATCCCCGACGCACTACGCAGGGGGGCCGCCCTCATCATCTGCAATGACGGACACACCGTGGAAGAAACCGGTGCGTCCATCATGAGCGTCCCCGACACAAAAGCGGCCCTTACGACCATCCTGCCGTTTCTCTACCCCAAGGCCCTGGAACTGAGGATGGTGGGCATCACCGGCACCAACGGAAAGACCACCACAACCTATCTCATCGAATCCGTGCTGAATGGAGCGGGTATTTCCTGCGGCGTGATGGGCACCATAAGCACGCGCTACCATGGCAGGGAGATCACCTCTTCCCTCACCACGCCGGGCCCCGTCGACCTGTTCGAGGTCCTTAACCTCATGCGGCTTGAGGATGTCCAGGCGTGTGTCATGGAGGTGAGCTCTCACGCCCTGGACCAGGACAGGGTTGCAGGCCTCGCATTCGAATACGGCCTGTTCACGAACCTGAGCCAGGACCACCTGGATTATCACAAGGACATGGAGACCTATTTCCTCGCCAAGAAGAGACTCTTTGATGTCTATCTGAGCGGGAAGGCCATAATCAATATAGATGATGCCTATGGAAGAAGGCTTATCAATACCCTCACAGGGGCCGTGACTTACGGATTTCATGAAGATGCGCTCATCCGCGTTCTTTCCCTTGACAATTCCCCTGCAGGCCTCACCTTGGAGATCGCTACCCCATCCGGCGAACTCACCATCCACAGTGCCCTCAAAGGTGAGATGAATGCCTACAATATCATGGCCGCGATCGGGGTCTGCCACGCAATGGGTATCCCGAACCACAGGACATCAGAGGGCATCGAGGCCCTCAAGGGCGTGCCCGGCAGGATGGAATCCGTCGAAAACGCATACGGGCTCAACATCATTGTCGATTATGCCCATACACCCGACGCGCTCCAGACGGTCTTGAGAAACGTACGCCAGTTCACCAGGGACAGGCTCCTGGTCGTCTTCGGCTGCGGGGGCGACCGCGACAAGACCAAGCGGCCCATTATGGGCTCCATCGCCGCGGGTATGGCCGATCTCGTCGTCGTCACCTCGGACAATCCCCGCTCCGAGGAACCCGGCGCAATCATCGAAGATATCATGAGCGGCATCAAGGACACGACCCGTGTGCTTAAGGAACCCGACAGGGCAACGGCCATCTGCCATGCCATCAAGGCCATGAGGTTCGACGACTGCCTTGTGATAGCGGGCAAAGGCCATGAGGATTACCAGATCATCGGCACGAGGAAGACCTCCTTCGATGACCGCGAATGCGTCCGCCGATGTCTGAAGGAAAGGGGCGGTCAATGAGGATCAGCGCACGGGAGATAGCCAACTTCACTGACGGATATATAATCTGCGGCGAGTCGGATACGATCTTCACCGGGGTATCGACCGACTCCAGAAGTATCCTGCCTGGCCAGCTCTTCGTGGCGCTGCGCGGAGAGAATTTCAACGGGCATGCTTTCATCAAGGATGCCATATCCCGCGGGGCGACAGGCATCGTAGTCATGGAGGATATCCCGAGGAACGGCACCCTCATGATCTCTGTCGAGGATACCATGCAGGCCTTGGGAGACATTGCCCACGGGGTGCGCAGCCAGTTCGACACGACCATCATCGGCGTCACCGGGTCCACCGGGAAGACCACGGTAAAGGAAATCTGTGCCTCCATCCTGAAGCTCCAGGGCCCGTGTCTGAAGACTGAGAAGAACTATAACAACCTCATAGGTGTACCCCTTTCGCTTCTCTCCATGGGACCCGAATACGAGTTTGCCGTCATCGAGATGGGCACCAACCGTTTCGGCGAGATCGACCGGCTGTCCTTCATCACCAGGCCTCAGGTCTCCATAATAACCAATATCAATCCCGTGCACCTGAACGGACTCAGGAGCATCTCAGGGATCATCAAGGAAAAACAGGCTATTTTCAGGAACACCGCCAAATGCGGCATGGCCGTAATCAACCCTTCCCTGGAACACATGGACAAGATCGAGATCCCCGGCCATCTTCAGGTGATCACCTATTCCCACAAGGACCCGTGTGATATCACGTTGACGCATATAGAACACCAGGGGCTCGACGGGAGCGACATCACCATAGACCTGGCCGGCAGGCTCATCAGCACCCATGTGCCGCTGCCGGGCATGCACAACGTCATCAACGCCCTGGGGGCATGCGCCTGCGCCGTGGCGTTGAACCTCGACCCGGAGATCATAGCCGAGGGGGTGAGGACTGCGAAGTTCCCGGGTATGCGCTCCGAGATCATCGTGTCCGACCATCTCACCATCATCAACGACTGCTACAATGCGAACCCTGCATCCATGAAGGCGGCGCTGTCCATGCTGGTTGACGCTCCCCATGCCATCAAGGTCGCCGTGCTGGGCGACATGCTGGAGCTCGGCAAGGACTCAGAGTTCTGGCACGAGGAACTGGGAAAATGGGTGGCTGAATCGAAGATCGACCGGCTCATCTGCATCGGCGAGATGGCAGAGTATGTCTGCGATACGGCATTGAATAACGGCATGGCAGGCACCGCCATATACCCCGTGAGGAAGATGGACGAGATCCTCTACAATCTCCAGGATCTCTTCGACAAGGATGCCATGGTGCTTGTCAAGGCATCCCGTGCGCTGAAGCTCGACCAGCTGGTGAACCAGCTCAAGGCGGTGGCATAGCATGCTGTATTACCTGCTCTATCCGCTGCATACCACGCTGAGTTTATTCAACGTCTTCAAGTACATCACCTTCCGCACCATCTATGCCACCATCACTGCGCTGCTCATAACACTTCTTTTAGGGCCCTGGTTCATAGAGAAGATGAACAATCTCAGGCTCAAGGAGCGCATCAGCGGTTATACGCCCGATACCCACAGGGAGAAAAAGGGCACACCCACCATGGGCGGCCTGCTGATCACGTGTACGATCGTGTTCTCCACACTCATGTGGGCCGACCTGTTCAATATCTATATCTGGCTCGGCATGGCCGTCCTCGTCTCATATGCTGCGCTCGGCTTCATCGACGACTACGTGAAGACCGTCAAGGGCAACATGAAGGGGCTCCCCGGCCGCCTGCGGCTGCTCGTGGAGTTCGCCGTGGCCGCGGCCGTGGGTGTTGCTCTGATGAGCACTCCCGGCTTCGACGATACGGTGACCTTCCCCTTCTTCAAGCGTTTCTATCTCGACCTGGGGCCCTTCTACATTCCCTTTGTCATGGTGGTCATCGTGGGCATGGCCAATGCGGTCAACCTGACGGACGGACTCGACGGTTTGGCCATCGGACCATGCACCATTGCGGCGGCAACATACATCCTCTTTGCCTATGTCATAGGGAACTTCAAGGCGGCCGCCTATCTCCAGATACCCTTCATACCGGGCGTGGGTGAACTGAGCGTCTTCCTGGGCGCCCTGGTGGGGGCCGGGATGGGATTCCTGTGGTACAACACCTACCCCGCCCAGATGTTCATGGGCGATGTGGGATCCCTGAGCCTTGGAGGCCTGCTCGGGGCCGTGGCCGTCATGACCAAGCAGGAGATGCTCCTGCTCATCGTGGGGGGTATCTTCTTCATGGAGGTGGTCTCGGTCATCCTCCAGGTGGGCTTCTTCAAGTACACCAAAGGCAAGCGGATATTCCGCATGGCGCCGATACACCATCATTTCGAACTGAAGGGCTGGCCGGAACCGAAGATCATTGTGCGGTTCTGGATCATATCCATATTCCTTGCAATGGTTGCAATATCAACCTTAAAGCTGAGGTAGGGCCTATGAAGACTGCGAAAGAGGAGATCAATAACCTGCAGATGCTTCTCGCGATCTATCTGGAGCACGAGGACAAGGGTCTGGCACTGCTCATCATGCAGATACAACAGAGATTGGAGGGACTCAAGGCTTGCGCATAGTCGTGTGGGGGACCGGGATCACCGGCATTATGACGGCTCAGACCATGCTTGACAGGGGCCATGAGGTCCGCCTCGTGGATGAGAAGCTGCCGGAGGAGATGCCAGCGATTCCCGTCAAGCTGCTGGAGGCATCCGACATGGAGTGGGCCGAGCTCGTCATACCGAGCCCAGGAGTGCCTCAGCACCACCCCATGCTGGCCTGTGCCGGCAAAGTGCTCTCCGAGATCGAGGTGGCCGCCTCGCTCATGACAGGCAAGCTCATCGCCATAACCGGCACCAACGGGAAGACCACGACCACGACACTGATCCACAAGATCCTCAAGGCGAACGGTTTTGATGCCGGCATCGGGGGAAACATCTCCCCGCCTCTTATCTCGCTCGTCAAGGACGACCCTGCCTATGCGGTAGCCGAGATCAGCTCGTTCCAGCTGGAATGGATCGAGCGGTTCAGGCCCTTCATCGGCATATGCATGAACATCACACCGGACCACCTGGACCGGTACCATACCATGGATGAGTACGTGCACTACAAGTTCAGGCTCTTCGAGAACCAGACGCCTGAGGATTTTGCCGTCATCAACGACGATGACCCGTACCTGAAGGATATCCGTCTCAAGGCTCATCGGGTAGGTTTCTCCATGACGCAGCCCACAAAAGGCGACGGTGCCTATATCAAGGATTCCAGGATCGTCTTCACCGGCGGCATCCAAGGCCCTGGGCCGAAGGTACCTCCCCCTGAGAAAATCGGCGGGGGCGTCATCGAGGACATGCTGGCAACGGCCATAACCGGGCGGATCCTGGGTGTTGATACCGCGCTCATGGAGGATGTTTTCCTGGGCTTCAAGGTCATCCACCACCGCTACGAGCATGTGGCCACCATAAACGGCATCACCTTCATCGACGATTCCAAGGCCACCAATGTTGGGGCACTGGACAAGGCTTTGTCGACCCTCACATCCAAGGTCATCCTCATTCTCGGGGGAAAGGACAAGGGGGGGGATTTCTCGGAGACAGCCCGGCGGTACAGCGGCATCATCAAGAAGGCATACCTCATCGGCGAGGCGGCAGGCCGGATCAGAACGGAGATCGACGGCATCGTGAGCACAGTCACCGCCCTCGACATGAACGATGCAGTACTGCATGCGTATGAGAGCGCTTCAGCAGGTGATGTCATCCTGTTGAGCCCGGGCTGCGCGAGTTTCGATATGTTCAACAGCTATGCACACAGGGGAGAGGTATTCAGGGAATGCGTCTATGGCATCTTGAAGAACACGAAAGAGAGATAGACTTCGACGTCGTCTTCTTTCTCGCCACCATGGCCTTGCTTGTACTGGGGACCGTGATGATCTTCTCGTCGAGCTACTTTGTATCAAAAGAGCTCTATGGGAACGGCATTGCCATGACCAAGAGGCACCTCATCCACCTGGTGCTGGGCACCGGCATGATGCTATTCATCATGAGCTATGATTACCGGCGTCTCAGTTCGGGCAGGATCATCCTGTTCGCCCTTGTGGGAAGCGCCATGGGCCTCGTGCTCTGCTTCGTTCCCGTCATCGGACATTCAGGAGGCCATTCGAGGAGATGGATCGGCATCAGTCCCCTGATCTTCCAGGCCTCCGAGATTGCCAAGATTGCCCTGATCCTCTTTATCGCCAATTATCTCTCCAGAAAATCACGCAATATCGGCGAATTCTCCCGCGGCCCCCTGCCGGTGCTCTGCGTCGTCGCCGTCATGTGCCTTCTCATCTTCATGGAGCCGGACTTCGGCACCGCGGCCGCCCTCCTCATCTGGTCCGTCATGCTCCTCTTCATGGCAGGGATGCGGTGGAGGCATCTGCTGATCCTCATGGGTATAGGCATACCGGTAGGGCTCATAGGCCTGCTATGGGAATCGTACCGCCGCACCAGGCTTACCATCTTTCTGGATCCCTGGAAGGACATGCTGGGCAGCGGATACCAGATCATCCAGTCCATGGTCGCCTTTGCCACCGGGGGCTTCTTCGGTTCCGGGCTCGGCGAAGGTACCCAGAAGCTCTTCTACCTGCCTGCACCGCATACCGACTTCATCCTCTCCGTCATAGGCGAGGAACTCGGCTTCATGGGTGTCTTTGTCGTGGCAGCCCTCTTCGCCGTCTGGATATGGAGAGGCTTTACCATAGCACAGGCCACCAACGACTCCTTCGGGTTTCACCTGGTCACGGCATCAGTATGCCTCGTGGGGCTTCAGGCGATCCTCAACATGGGTGTCGCTCTTTCTCTACTGCCCACCAAGGGTATCCCCCTGCCTTTCTTCAGTTACGGCGGATCGCCGCTGATCAGCACCATGTGCATATGCGGACTTATACTGTCCGTTTCCAGGAGGGCCCGCCTGTGAAGGTCATCATCACGGCAGGCGGTACCGGCGGGCATATCATGCCTGCCGTGGCCATTGCAGAGGCTATCAGCGAGAGAGACCCCGACACGAAGGTCCTCTTCGTGGGAACGGACCGCGGCATGGAAGAACGTATCGCAGCCCTGAAGGGGCTGGATTTCATCCCCATCAGGGCCCTGGGCATCAAGGGCAAGTCGGCGGCGAACCTCATGAAGGCCCTTGTTGTCAACCTGAAGGCATTCCTTGCAGCACTCAGGGTCATCAGGGAATTCAGACCGACATGGGTAATCGGAACCGGCGGGTACATAACGGGCATGGTGGTCCTGGCCGGCAGGCTTCTGGGATGCACATGCGCCATCCAGGAACAGAACAGCATCCCCGGGCTCACCAACAGGATACTCTCCAGGATCGCCAGCCGGGTCTTCCTCGCCTTCCCGGACACGGCTGGCCGCTTCCCGGCGTCCAAGGCCCTGCTCACCGGCAACCCCCTGCGCAAAGAGCTTGCAGACTGTACACGCACCGGGGGCGGATCAGGCCTGCTCATCCTGGGCGGAAGCCTCGGCGCGGGCAGCATCAACAGGGTTTCGACAAAGGCGCTTCAGATCCTCAGAGACGAAGGTGTATCCATCAAGGTCGTCCACCAGACCGGGAAGCAGGATTTCGAGGCGGTCAGGAACGCCTATGAGCGCCTGGGACTCGTAGTCGACGTAAGGGACTTCATCGACGACATGGCCGCCGTCTATCGAGACACATCGCTGGCCTTGACCAGATGCGGCGGCATCACGCTCTCCGAGCTTTCGGCCATGGGGATCCCGGCCATCATGGTTCCCCTGCCCCACGCCGCCGATGACCACCAGAGCTTTAACGGCCGGTATGTGGCGGATCTGGGAGGCGGGTGGCTCATTCCCGAGCCCGACCTGACGCCCGAGCGCCTGGCATTAGAGATCCGCTCCAGACTCGGCAACCCTGAGGACCTGAAGAAGGCATCAAAGAACATGTCGCGTATCGGCCTGGGCAAGGGGGCCGACGCCATAGCAAGGGAGATCTTACGTGTTTAGAGGCATTACCAGGATCCATTTCGTAGGCATCGGCGGCATCGGCATGAGCGGCATCGCCGAGCTCCTGCTCAATCTCGGCTTTGTCATCAGCGGCTCGGATGTGGCGGACTCGGATGCGGTGCAACGGCTCCGCTCGCTCGGGGCGACCGTCCACATCGGCCATGACGGCATCAACATCGCCGATGCCCAGGTGGTGGTCTACTCTTCGGCCGTAGGGCTCGACAACCCCGAGTGCGTTGCCGCCAAGGACAAGGCCCTGCCCGTCATCCCCAGGGCCGAGATGCTTGCCGAGCTCATGCGCATGAAGTTTTCCATAGCGATCGCAGGAACCCACGGCAAGACTACTACAACCTCCATGCTGGCCACCATCCTGGCCATGGCAGGGAAAGATCCCACGGCCATCATCGGCGGAAGGCTCGACATGTTCGGGTCCAATGCCAGGCTGGGCGAAGGTGAGCTTCTGGTGGCCGAGGCGGACGAGAGCGACCGGTCCTTCCTCAAGCTCGCACCCATCGTGGCGGTGGTGACCAATATTGAAGAAGAGCACATGGACTGCTACCGCGATATCGATGACATCCGCGACACCTATGTACAGTTCCTCAACAAGGTCCCCTTCTTCGGCTTCAACATGATCTGCCTGGACGATGCCAACATCCAGCACATCATGCCCCGCCTGGAGCGCAAGGTAATCACCTACGGGTCGCACACCCAGGCCGTCTACCGCTACACCGAGCCATCTTTCAACGGGTTCGAGACTACATTCACGGCACACCGCAACGGCTCGGTCCTCGGAGATGTGACGCTTGGCGTACCGGGGAAACACAACTGCCTCAATGCCCTGGCCGCCATCGGAACTGCCCTGGAGCTCGGCATCGATTTCGACACCATCAAAAAGGGTTTGAGCGCCTTCAAAGGGGTCCAGAGGAGATGCCATGTGCGCGGGGAGAAAAAGGGCATCACCGTCATGGACGACTATGGCCACCACCCCACCGAGATCAGGATGACGCTGGCCGCCGTCAAGAACGGGTTCCCCCAGCGGCGTATCGTGGCCGTATTTCAGCCGCACCGCTACACGCGTACCCGTGACCTTTTCGAGGAATTCGTGAACTCGTTCTACGATGCATCGAGGCTCTATATAACCGAGATCTACCCGGCATCGGAAAAACCCATCGAGGGCGTGAGCGGCAATGCCCTCTTCGAGGAGATCAAGAACCACGGCTACCGTGAAGCGTATTATGTCCGGAACAAGGAAGACATCCCCGAAACCCTCCTGGACGACCTCAAGGAGGGAGACCTCCTGATCTTCCTGGGCGCGGGCGATGTCTGGAGACAGGGGCTCAGGGTGTTGGAGCGGCTTGGATGAGAGTCCTTCAAACCGTACAGGCACACGACGTGACCTCCATGCACTGCGGGGGGACTATCGAGCGCATATTTGAGCCCGAAGACATACACCAGCTCATGGAAATCATCCGTTCGCACAAAGACTTCCATGTGTTGGGCGGCGGTACCAATACCATATTCGAAGACGCCGCCATAACGAGGCCGGTTATCCGTCTGGGCAGGGAGTTCTCCGGGATAGAGCACATACCGGGAGGGATCCTCGCCGGTGCCGCCGTATCCATGAAGCATCTCGTATCCTACTGCGTGAACAAAGGCCTGACAGGGATCGAGTTCATGGCAGGCATCCCGGGCCTACTGGGTGGGGCGATCTTCATGAACGCAGGTACCCCGGAGAAGGGCATCCTTGATGCCGTCACAGAGATAGAATTTGTCGACGGATCTGGGACACTGCGCACCATAAGGCCTCGGGAGCTTGACTTCACCTACAGGAAAAGCAACATGGAGGCTCGATGTGTCATCGTCTCGGCAAAAATCGCATTGCGCGCATCGACAAAAGAGAACGTGCGCGCCATAGTCCTGCCCTACCTCCACAAGAAGCGCTCTCAGCCGAGGGGTTACAACAGCGGGTCCATCTTCAAGAATCCCAAGGATCTCCACGCCGGCTGGCTCATCGATCAGGCCGGCCTGAAGGGGTATAGGATAGGCGGTGCAAAGGTCTCGGAGCTCCATGCGAATTTCATCATCAATGACGGAACCGCCACTACCGGGGACATTAAGGAGTTGATCTCAGTGATCAAGAAAGAGGTCAACAGGCTCCATGGCATTGAACTTGTGGAGGAGGTGAGGATCATTGGTCAGTGACTTCAAGGAACGGGCTAAAATCCCGTCCAAGAAAAAGACCATCTCCCAGATCAATTCCCTCGTGAGGTTTGCCATATGGATGAGCCTGTGCATATCAGGGATACTCATCACCGTGTGTGCCGTTGCCTATATCAGCAACTCCGCCATCTTTCATGTCAAGCGTATCGATATCAAGGGAAATGCTCATATAAAATCGGACGAAATTCTTACTTTACTGGACATGGAACAAGGGGATAATATATTGTCCTGGGACATGAACAAGGCGAGACAGAGGCTTCAAAATCACCCGTGGATTAAGGAGGTTAGCATTTCGAGAAGCTTCGTGCCTGCATCTGTGGGTGTGACTCTCATCGAGCATAAACCCAAGGCGACCCTCTTCCTGAAGGACGGTCCGTATCTGATCTCGGAGGA
The DNA here is from genome assembly GCA_964600235.1 of uncultured Bacteriovoracaceae bacterium. GTDB lineage: Bacteria > Desulfobacterota > Desulfomonilia > UBA1062 > UBA1062 > MWEI01. Next base: position 114,020 of record CAZRIV010000004.1, read on the forward strand.
AGGCCTGGCATTCGCGTCAACCACGGACACCTATTACGGCATACTGATAAACGCCCGCGACTATACGCGAGACGATATGCAGCAGGGTCTGGACCAGGTGCTGAACAATGCCATCGAGGCTTCAGGGCTTGTAAGGGCCAGGGGTTTTCAGGTGAGTGAAATCCTTGTCGAGCCGGGCGGCCTTGTGGACCTGAAACTGAAGAGAGGGATAACGCTCACCATATTCGGGAAGATGACACCTGTTAAGCTGGATATGGCCACGAAGACTATTGAAAAACTGAATCCACCGGAAGGGACTGTAATGGATCTGAGATGTGATGACAAGGTAGTGCTGAGAAACAGGAGCATGCATGGCAGCCAGGGATAGAATAATTGTGGGGCTGGACATCGGGACAACAAAGATATGCTGTCTCATCACCGAGATGAACGAGTCCGGAGAGCTGGAGGTCATCGGGTTCGGACTGTCCGAGTCCAAAGGGCTCAGGCGGGGTCTTGTGGTGAACATGGAACAGACCGTCGAGGCGATCAGGGGCTGCGTCGAGGATGCCGAACGCATGGCGGGCATCAGGGTCGACGAGGTCTATACCGGCATAGCGGGAGGCCACATCCAGGGCATAAGCACCAGCGCCGTGATCGCCATTAAAAGCGATGAGATAACCGAGATAGACAGGCGCAGGGTTGTGGACCAGGCCAAGGACTTTGCCAAACCCGTGGGAGTGGAGATCATCCATGTGCTTCCCCAGGAGTTCACCGTGGATGACATCCCGGGCATCTCGAATCCGGTGGGCATGGCCGGTTCCCGGCTGGAGGCGCGTGTTCACATAGTCACCGGGTCGGTGGCTGCGGTGAGCAACATCACCAAGTGCGCCCAGAAGGCAGGGCTCGGGCTGCAAGACATCGTGCTTCAGCAGATCGCGTCCGCCACCTCCATACTCACTCCGGATGAGACCCAGCTGGGGGTTATCCTCATGGATATCGGAGGAGGCACCACCGACATCGCGGTATTCAATGAAGGCGCCATCCATCACACCTCGGTGCTGGCCCTAGGCGGAGACAACATAACCAACGACATCGCCGTGGGGTTGAGATCACCCATTGCCGAGGCGGAGCGGCTCAAGATCAAATACGGGCATGCCATAGCGTCCAAGGTGTCCCCGGATGAGCAGATCGAGGTGCCCTCCATCGGCGGAGATACGGTGAATATGGTTCCGAGAAGGATTCTTGCGGAGATCATTGAATCCAGGGTGGAAGAACTCTTCAAACTCGCCTATAATGAAATCAGAAATACCGGGCTGTCCGAATCCATGTCGGCGGGCCTCGTTCTCACCGGCGGGGCAAGCTCCCTGGAAGGGGTCGCCGAGTTGGCCGAGAGCATCATGCACATGCCCGTGAGGGTGGGACTTCCCAGGGGGGTGAAGGGCCTCGTTGAGCTCGTGAACAGCCCCGCATACGCAACTGCGGTAGGGCTGTGCGTATATGAGGCGGCGAAACCCACATACAGCTTCAAACCGAAGGGCACCAATGTCTTCGAGAGGATTCTGGAGAGAATGATCAGTTGGTTCAAGGAAGTATTTTAGATGCAAGGGGGTGCTTATGTTTGAATTGGAGAAGATGGAGAGCGTGGGGGCACAAATCAAGGTTATCGGTGTCGGCGGTTGCGGATGCAATGCGGTGAACAATATGATCAACGCCAAGCTCAAGGGTGTTGAATTCCTTTCATGCAACACCGATATCCAGACCCTGAAATCCTCCTTGTCCTCGAACCGTGTACAGATAGGAACGAAACTGACCAGGGGACTGGGCGCCGGAGGAAATCCGGATACCGGAAGAAGCGCGGCCCTGGAAAGCGAGAAGGAACTGAGATCGGCCTTTGAAGACGCCGATATGGTGTTCATCACCGCCGGAATGGGAGGCGGTACGGGAACAGGGGCCTCTCCGGTGGTGGCACAGATCGCCAAGGACATGGGCATCCTCACTGTGGCGGTGGTCACCAAGCCTTTCCCCTTCGAGGGAAAACGCAAGATGATCCAGGCCGAGGCCGGCGAAAAGGAGCTGACGGACAATGTAGACGCGCTCATCATAATACCCAACAACCGGCTGCTGAGCATGGCGGGCAAGAACGTGCCCCTGCTCGACGCCTTCAAGATGGCCGACGACATCCTCATCAACGCGGTCAAGGGCATTTCCGACCTCATCAACAATACGGGGCTGGTCAACGTCGACTTCAACGACGTGCGGGCGGTCATGGTCGAAAAGGGCAAGGCGCTTATGGGCATCGGCTACGGCTCGGGAGAGAACCGGGCCGCCGTGGCCGCCCAGGCCGCCATCTCATCCCCGCTGCTCGAGGATATGGATATCCACGGGGCCAAGGGTCTGCTCATCAATATCACGAGCTCGCCTTCCATCACCATGAACGAGATCCACGAGGCCTCCTCTCTGATCCAGTCCGCGGCACATGAAGATGCAAACATCATCTGGGGCGTGGTGATCGATGAAAACATGACCGAGGAGATCGCCATAACCGTGGTTGCTACAGGCTTTGCCAACAAGCCCATCGTACTGTCCTCGGGTGTCGACAAGGGCAGGGTTTCCCAGCAGCGGGATCCTCACAACGCATCGGTCATAGACTATAACAAGCCGGCCTTCATGAGGAGGAAAGAGCTCAAGGAGGAAAAGGACAAAGAGGTGATCAAACTCGGCATGGTGGTGGATGAGAGCGTGCTTGACCAGGATCTGTACAACGTACCGACTTTCCTGCGCAAAAAGGCCGATTAAGGAGACACATGCGGCCCACCCGGGTTGAGATAGACCTGAGCTCCATCAGGCATAACATCGAGCTCATCAAGGCACGCACCAAAGGCCGCATCATGATGGCCATCAAGGCCGATGCCTACGGGCACGGGGCCACGACTGTCGGCCAGTATGTCCAGGAGAAGAACCTGGTGGACATGCTGGGTGTAAGCTGTATCGAGGAGGGTGTCCAGCTCAGGAATGCAGGTGTTGTGCTTCCTATACTGGATTTCGGTCTGATCACGACCTCCCTGGAAGACGTCGAAGCGGTATTTTCACAGAACCTCATGCCCACGATCGTGGACATGTCCCAGGTTGATGCCCTCGTCCAGGGGGCCCGCAGATGGAACCGGTCCCTTGCCGTACACATCAAGACCGACACGGGCATGGGAAGGCTCGGGTTGACCCCGGAAAAGACCCTCGGTGTCATTGAGCAGCTTGCTGCCCTGCGGGAGATAACCATAGCGGGCCTCTACACACACTTCCCGTTATCAGACGTACCCGGAAGCGAGTTCACCGAATCACAGATCAGGCAGTTCATCGAACTCTCCAACAGACTTGCATCCATGAATATCGACGTGGGTCTGCGTCACTGCGCAAACTCGGGCGCCATAATCAATCACAGGGCGTCCTTCATGGACATGGTGAGACCGGGCATCCTGTGCTACGGACTCTATCCCGGCAGTGACATGCCAAGAGAACTCGATTTGAGGCCGGCAATGACCCTGAAGACGGGAATCATGTTCATCAAGCGGGTCAAGAAGGGCACCGGTCTCTCCTACGGCCTTACCTACAGACCCGAGCGCGACACGAACATCGCCACGATCCCCATCGGCTATGCAGACGGCTACCCAAGGGCCCTGTCCAACACCGCCAAGGTCCTCATCGCGGGCAAGCAGTACCCTGTTGCGGGGCGGATATGCATGGACCAGACCCTTGTAGACCTGGGCGATGACAGCTTCCCTGTCGGCCAGGAGGTCATCATGTTCGGGCCGGACACCATTACGGCATCCACGGTGGCGTCGTGGTGCTCGACCATCCCCTATGAAGTGACCTGCGACATGAGCAGGCGGGTTCCGAGGATGTACTCCAACACCCAGGATGCTGCGTAGAAAGTCTTGATACTCCAGTGATATGACACACCGGTAAAACCTTTTTCACATAGTTTGGAATCATAAAAAAAATTCAGCCCGAACAAATGATGTTTCTGCCGGGGACAAGCATTCTGCTTGTCCCCGGCAGAAACATCATTTGTTCGGGTCAGTCTTTTCTCGCTCTTAATGATGCGTGGATCTCACATAAAAATGGGGATGGGCATGCGCCCATCCCCAACCATGTGGGGTTAGCCACAGGCATCCTATCTTTTCGTGAATGTGCCGGTCTCGCTCTTTACCACCTGGCCGCTCAGAGTCGTACCCTGCACAAACCAGGTTACGGTGGTCCCGGACGGGATGAACCACTTCCACACCACCGAGTGCAGCGTGGTGGAGGTGCCGGAGCCCGAATAGACCTTGGTGAGTCTCTTGCTGCCGTTTATGGAGATGTAGGCCGCGTAGCTCTTGAATCCACTGCCTGACCAGCTGAGTGTGGGGCTCGCGCTTAATGACACGCCGTTGGCCGGGGACAGGAGCGTGATCTCGGTGGTCGAGGACTGAACAGTAACGGTTACGGTTGAGGGACTGCTGGTATCTGTGCCGTCATAGACCCTCAGTTCGAACACATACACCCCTGCCTGGCTGGCCGTGAAGGACGGCCTTGCCGTGTTCGAGTTGCTGAGCGATACCTGGGTGCCGCTTGTCTGGGACCAGATATAGGACACCTCTGTTCCGTCTGGGTCATTACTGGCGCTGCCGTCCAGGGTAACCGTCTGGTCGAGGACGGCCACGATGTTGCTCCCCGCATTGGCAATCGGCACCTGGTTTGCATTGTCCACGGTCACGACGACATTGTCTGTCGATGTTGCCTGTCCGTCAGACACGCTCACCTTGAACTCAAACACACCGGAAGTGGTGGGCGTGAAGAAGGCCTGCATGGTATTATTGTTGTGAATCACCGCTGCGGCGCCGGAAACCTGGGTCCAGGCAAAGCTTAAGCCGTCATTGTCAGGATCGTAAGAGCCGGAGGCATTCAGGACCACATCGTCACCCACGTAGGCATGCATGTCCGTTCCTGCATTGGCAACAGGCGAGGTATTCTGGGCGACAATCGTTATGGTTACTGTGCTGGCGGTCGAGCTGACCTTGCCGTCGTTCACCGTGAGGCTGAACACATAGGCCCCGACCGTATTAGCTACAAAGCTCGGCTGGGCCGTGCTTGCGCCGACCAGCGTTACCGCCGGGCCTGATGTCTTGGTCCAGGAGTAGGTCAGCGGGTCATTGTCGGGATCGGAGGATGCCGTTCCATTCAGGGTCACCGTGCTGCCCAGCGTCAGTTCCTGATTATCCCCGGCATCCGCGGTGGGTGCATGGTTGACGGCGTTGACCGTGACAGTTACCTGGGATGCGGTACTGGTATTGACGCCATCGGAGCACCGCACGGAGAAGATGTACTGCCCGGCATTTGTCGGGGTAAAGGTGATGTCCTGCTGAGCAAGGCTCGGCAGTGTGACGCTCGGACCGGATACCTTTGTCCACTGGTAGCTCAGGGTGTCCTCGTTCGGGTCCGCACCGGTTGCATGGAGCGTGATCTGGGTGCCGGCATCGATGGTCCTGTTGCTGCCTGCACTCACACTCGGGGCGATATTCTGGATCGTCACGTTCACCGTGGCTGAGGCGGTCGAAGTACCGTTCGAACAGGTCAGTCTGAACTGGTATGCACCCGCCTTGATGCCCATGAAGCTGGCCGTGCTGGCGGTCGGCGTCTCGATGATGACCGAAGTACCGCTCACCTGGGTCCAGCTGTAGGAAAGTGTCAGACCGGCAGGGTCATAAGAGGCAGACCCGTCGAGGATGACCCTCTGGGGCGCCACATTCTGGGAAGATCCGGCATTGGCAACCGGTGTGGAATCCACATATTGAATAGTGTCGGTGGCAGGAGATGCCATCCAGTTCCCTGAATTGTCCTTGAAAAGGACATAGACCGTCTTGGTGCCGTAACCGCTGGTAAGGTTCCAGGAATAGCTTGTCGTGTAGGAGACTTCGCTGGAGTAGGTCGATCCGTCGTTGCTGAACTTCATGCCGGTTACCGTACCTGCTGCGTCACTGGCGCTTAAGGTCAGGGTTACGGTATTGGATGAAGTGGTTGAATTGCCTGAATTGATGACGACACTCCCGGTGGGCGCTGCATTGTCGACCACCTGGATCGTGTCGGTGACCGGGGTTGTCATCCAGTTACCGGAATTATCCTTAAAGAGGACATAGACCGTCTTGGTGCCGAGACCGCTGGTAAGGTTCCAGGAATAGCTGGTTGCGTAGGCCACTTCGCTGGAATACGTCGACCCGTTGTTGCTGAACTTCATGCCTGTTACGCTCCCCGCCGCATCGCTGGCGCTCAGGGTAAGTGTCACGGTGGAAGATGTCGTGCTCGCCGCACCGGAGTTGATGGTTACACTCCCGGTGGGTGCGGCATTGTCGACCACCTGGATCGTGTCGGTAACCGGGGTTGTCATCCAGTTACCGGAATTATCCTTAAAGAGGACATAAACCGTCTTGGTGCCGAGACCGCTGGTAAGGTTCCAGGAATAGCTGGTTGCGTAGGCCACTTCGCTGGAATACGTCGACCCGTTGTTGCTGAACTTCATGCCTGTTACGCTCCCCGCCGCATCGCTGGCGCTCAGGGTAAGTGTCACGGTGGAAGATGTCGTGCTCGCCGCACCGGAGTTGATGGTTACGCTGCCTGTGGGCGGAGTTGTGTCCGGAAGGGAAGCCAGTTCGATAGTGTCGGTAACAGGGGTTGTCATCCAATTGCCCGAGGCATCCTTGAATAATACATAAACCGTCTTGGTGCCATAACCGCTGGTCAGTGTCCAGGAGTAGCTCGATGCGTAAAGGACCTCACTTGAATAAGTCGTCCCGTCGTTGCTGAACTTCATGCCTGTAACCGAGCCCCCCGCATCGCTCGCGCTCAAGGCAAGGGTGACTGCGGTAGTGGTGGTGGATGCCGCACCGGAGTTGATGTTCACGCTGCCGGTGGGAGGGGTGGTGTCTGCGGCAGGGACTGATATGGTGTGCTCGGTGGATTTTACCGACTCGTTGTTTGAGGAGTCGTACGCCGAGACCGCAATATAATAAGTCGTACCCGAGGCTGCATTCGAGATGTCATAACTCGGACTTGTACTGGCCGAAACGGATGCCGGGCTGCCGTAGGTCCCGGAAGCCGTCCCGTAATATACCTTATAACCGGCAAGGTCCGGATCCGTTGTATTTGCATTCCAGATCACGCGTAATGTGGCGGCAACAACCGGGTCTGCTGCAAATATTACCATTGCAACGACCAGGAATAGGATGCTTCGACTATGTCTCATGGGGCTACCTCCAATAGTTCCATTGCTTGGACTAGAGAAGGCAAGATGCAGACCAAACCATATTATACTTTTTTATCAATTGGTTGTATTGATAACAGCCAGTTCGGTCCTTACATAATCGTACAAAGAAATACTCTTTTGTAACAAGATCCACGGAAACCACCGGGTCGCTGCAATGGTTACCACCACTATTGTAATCCTATGCATGCAAGGGAGAAACCTGAGCTGTTCCTGAACTAAATCAGAATAGTAGAGACAGGTTTCTTGTGCACCGGACGTGATCATGATGACCTGACACTCATCTCGTCTTTGCAGCTAAACAACACTCCCCCGGAAGGGAGATTACAATCATGGCATGTACCGTGACAGAGTCGATAAAATGCGGCCGGCAGTTTTTCCGGCAAAAAGCATGCATCCTAAAGAAACCCGCGGGTCGAGAACCGCTTAAACACGGCCCGATCGCAACATGAACCCAGGCCGATTGATTGCAATGACGACCTTTAGGCATGGTCATCCTCTATATCCATATAATCGGGCTTGCTTTATGTTATCCCGGCATTAGTTTGATACTTATTATATTGATTCAGATGTCCTTGGGGCTGGTTATATGAGTGCTTGGCTCTTTATCCTTATCTTTTTTGTTCTTCATTGCCGTCGGAGATGTCTCTTAAGGGAACCGACATGTTCAGGACCGGGGCCGTGGGTGTGCGTAAAGACCATCAAACAAATTGTGAGGGAGCCGATGTTGAAACCCCGCACTGCTGTCTTCATACTGTTCCTGGCCGTTTTGGTGAATTCAGCTCAGGCCTTCGGATCTGAACCGGTCAGGGTCGCCGCCGTCTTTGCCAAAACAGGAGCGGCGGTAGCGGTTCCCGGTGTTCGCCCGGAGTTTTCCGCCGTACAGCTTTCCGTCAAAGATCTCAACTCCAAGGGCGGCCTGCTCGGTCACCCTGTTGAATTGCTCGAATTCGATAACCGGAGTTCAGCCCTTGGATCGAAACAGGCGGCTGAGGAAGCAGTCAAGGCAAGGGTAATTGCCGTCATAGGTGCCACGCGGAGCTCCCATTCCATGGGCATGGCCCCGGTGCTCCAGAAAGCTGGGATCACCATGATCTCCCCCATCTCCACTAATCCCCAGGTCACACTCGTGGGAGACTGCATCTTCAGGGTATGCTTCATCGATGATTTCCAGGGTGCTGTCATGGCCGCTTTTGCCATTAAGGTTCTCAACGCGAAAAAGGCGGTTGTCCTTACTAACACAGGAGAACTATTCAGCATCAGCCTTTCAAAGCTCTTCATGGAAAGGTTCATGAATCTCGGGGGACAGGTCCTCTGGGAGGGAGACTATCTCGGCAGTGCCACGAATTTCGAAGAGCACCTCAAAAAAGTGCACGATTTAAATCCTGATGTCTGCTTCGTGCCCGGGTATGACACCGACACTGGGTTTATTATCAAACAGGCACGGGAGATGGGCATTAGGGCAGTCTTTCTCAGCGGGGACGGAGTATCTGACAATATTTTCAGATATTCAGAAGGCTTTGCCGAAGGGACATACTATTGCAGCCATTGGCACCCGGAAAGTGCTGACAAAAGAAGCAGGCAGTTCGTTCACGCATATGAGAAGGAATATGGGAAATTGCTTGAGGCAGCACCTGCCCTTTCATATGATGCTGTCATACTCCTGGCCGATGCGGTGAAGCGCGCGAAGTCTCTCGATCCGGCAAAAATCCGCAACGCACTGGCCGCCACCAGGGGATTCAAGGGAGTCACCGGCGAGATCACCTTTGACAAGAACCGCAATCCCATAAGCAAGTCCGCTGTCATCCTCAAATTCGAGAAGGGCAAGTCGGTATATGTGAAGACCATCAGGCCATAACTGCACCATGGCGTTAAATGGGAATATGTTTTATTATGTATCCTGGGAGGCCAGAGAATAATATGAAAAGAATTTCTTTTATCTCCTTGGTATGGCTAACGCTCTTCATCCTGGGCCTTTCCTCCCCGGCAATCAATGCCGCCGAGACCATAAAGGTGGCGGCCATCTTTGCCAAGACCGGCGATGCGGCGACGCCGAACCTCATGTATTTCTACGGTGTCCGTTTTGCAGCCGACGAGATCAACAAAAAGGGCGGGCTGCTGGGCAAACCCGTGGAGATCGTGGAGATCGACAGCCAGAGCACTGCCCTGGGGTCAAAGGCAGCTGCCGAACAGGCGGTAAGGGACAAGGTGACGGTGGTCATAGGGGGAGCACGCAGTTCCTTTGCCCTGGCCATGGCCCCGGTTCTGCAGGCCGCCAAAATCCCCATGATCTCGCCCACGGCCACCATACCGGAGTTCACCCTCACGGGTGATTATATCTTCAGGACCTGTTTCGTTGACGACTTCCAGGGCGCGGTCATGGCATCCTTTGCCCTGAGTGATCTCAGGGCGCAGACCGCAGTGGTCCTCACCAATACCGGCAACAAGTACAGCATGGGCCTGGCCAGGATGTTTATCCAGAAGTATAGGAATTCAGGCGGCAAGATACTCATGGAAGGCGAGTACCTGGAGGATGTCACCGACTTCCACGCTCTCCTTGAACAGGTTCGGAAGCTCAATCCAAAGGTGGTATTCATACCCGGCTACAGCAAGGACACCGGGTTCATCATAAAGACTGCCGCCGAGATGGGTATCAAGCTGCATTATCTGGGCGGCGACGGCTGGGGCGAGGAGATGATCTATCAGCATGCCGGAGATGCCGTGGAGGGGAGCTACAGCTGCTCCAACTGGAACAAGAACAATCCGGACAAACTGAGCAGGAGGTTTGTGGAGAGCTTCGAGAAGTCCTACGGGAGGATCGTATCCTTTTCCACCGCCCAGACTTATGATTCATTTCTACTCCTAGCCGATGCCATCAAGCGGGCGAATTCACCCGATCAGGCAAAGATCCGAGATGCCCTTGCATCCACCAGGAGATTCAGGGGCGTTACCGGCGAGATCACCTTCGACGGCAACCGCAACCCTGTGAACAAGCCAGCGGTCATCCTCAGATACGAGAAAGGAACCACGGTTTATGTCAAGACATTCAAGCCCTGAGTAAGCATGAACCAGGAATGAAAAATCTGAAGACCAGATCAGGGGGATAATTACACTCTATGAAATGGACCTTACAGAACAAGACCAACGCTGTGATACTTATCACCTTCCTCCTGGTCGCCGTTGTATATGTCTCCATCCAGATACCATTCCAGCAAATGCGCATGAGAGAAGCACTCAAGCGCAACGAGGTTCTCCTGCAGTCCCTGGTGGAACGCGACAAGGAGCCGCTGGCCAATGAGATCTTCGAGGGCCGCACGCGGGCCATCATGATACGCATTTCCCAGATGAAAAAGGTGGACGGTATCCTTTCCATCAGCGTCCATGACCATTCCGGAAGGCTCCTGATAAACGAAGGAACCATACCCCCTTCTCCCGATCTCAAAGAAGATGAAATTCCACAACTTCCCGAGAACAGAATTATTCACAAAGACAGCGTCGACGGCCAGAGTGCACTGGTCTTTGTAGAGGCCATCGAGGTCATCCATGAACGCATCGGGTTCATCCGCATCCACTACTCCCTGGCCGACGTCGAGCGCGAGCAGCGGATAGCCTATCTTATTTTCAGCAGCCTCTTGGGGCTGATCTTCCTGGTGATGCTCATCGTCCTCAATTATATCCTGTCCAGGGTGGTCATCAGGCCGGTCACATCGTTGAGGGACGCCATGCAGCGCATGACCGGCGGAACCCTCGGCGGACAGGTGGAGACGAAAAGCAACGACGAGATCGGGGATCTCACTGCCACGTTCAACAAGATGTCGTCCGACCTCGCCTGCTCCTATCAAAGAATCGAGAATCAGAATCTTGAACTGCAGGATCGCCAACAGGAGATGGCCCACATGCGGATGTACCTGAAGAACATCATCGATTCCATGCCGTCCATGCTCATATCGGTGAACGAGGCTGGGGTAATCGTGGAATGGAACGAGGCCGCATACTCCATCACGGGCATACCTTCCACCGAGGCAGTGGGGGAAGAGGTCTGGGGCCTCCTGCCGCACATGGAGAAGTACAGGGGATATTTCAAAGAGGTCGTTGAAACCAAGATCCCGAAAGAGTTCCACGGCGAGATGATCCGTAGAGGCGAAACGGAGGAACATCACAACATCTCCATCTTCCCCTTGATCGCCAACGGCATCGAGGGCATCGTCATCAGGGTGGACGATGTTACTGAGTTGGAAAAAAAGGAACAGCAGCTCAGGCAGGCCCAGAAGATGGAAATCATCGGGACGCTTGCCGGCGGACTGGCCCATGATTTCAATAATATCTTGGGCGGGATAACGGGATCGCTCTCCCTGCTGAAATTCAAGCTTCAAAAGGATACGGCTCTTGACCGCGACTTCATGATAAAATATCTCAATATCATGGAAGAGGCGGGCAAGCGGGCCGCAGACCTGGTTAAACAGCTCCTGTCCATCTCAAGAAAGCAGGAAATGGCCTTGGAGCCCGTGAACCTGGACATAACCATCGAACATGTCATGCAGATCTGCAGGAACTCCTTTGACAAGTGCATCGAGCTTGAACCCCGTTTCTCGGGCACCAAGGCCATGGTCAATGCCAGCACGACCCAGATAGAACAGGTCCTCCTGAATCTGTGCGTCAATGCCGCCCACGCCATGACCACCATGCGCAGAGAGAACGAGCCCCAGGGAGGAAAACTGACCGTTTCCCTGAAAAAGATATTCGCGGACAAGAATTTCTGCATAGCACACCCGGAAGCCCATGAGCTTGAATACTGGGGCCTGACCGTTCAGGATACGGGAGTGGGTATGGATACCAAGACCGTTGCCAAGATCTTCGATCCGTTCTTCACCACCAAGCAGAAGGACAAAGGCACGGGCCTGGGCCTTGCCATGGTCTATAACATTGTCCAGCAGCACGGGGGCTTCATCGATGTGTATTCAGCGGTGAGCCTCGGTTCAACCTTCAATATTTACCTCCCGGCCCTGCACGGTGCCGTATCTGCCGATACCGGGGAAAGGCCGATTACTCTCCCAAAGGGAGAGGGATTGATTCTCATCGTGGACGACGAGGAGATAATCCGGCAGACGGCAAAAGCCATACTGGAAGAGTGCGGGTTTGATGTCATCCTGGCTGAGAACGGGGAAGAGGGCGTGGATGTCTTCAGGGAACGCCATCACGAGATCAGGGCAGTCCTGCTGGACATGCTCATGCCCAAGAAGTCGGGCAAGGAGGCCTACCTGGATATGAGGAAGATCGATCCCGGCCTCAAGGTCCTCCTGGCCTCCGGGTTCAGGCAGGACGAACGTGTCGAGTCGGTCCTCAAACTGGGAGTCCAGGGCTTTGTCCAGAAGCCCTACAGCCTCGACACGCTCTCCAGGGCGATCTTTGCGGTAATCAACATGGAACAGCAAAGAAATCCTTGAAATCGAAAACCCAAGGGCCTATGTGAACTCCATGACAAGAGGGAAACGGATACTTTTGACCTTATGGGTGCTCGTCATTGCCCCCTTGAGCATGGCCTTGCCCATGACCTACGGGGATGAGAGGCAGATCGCCCGGGACTTCACGAACCTGCTCGAGGCGAACAACCTCATCATCCATGACTCCGAGATCGCCCTTCCCGTCCAGATGATCGCAGACCTCCTTGCCGACCACATCAAGGACCCGGTTTATAACTTTAAACTCCATGTGGTGCGGGACCTTTCCGTGAATGCGTTCGCCATCCCGGATGGACACATCTTCATTAATGTGGGCGCCCTGCTCTTCGTGGATGACCTCGACGAGATATCCGCCGTTATCGCCCATGAAATGGGCCACAGCCAGTTACGCCATATCCCTGAAAATTACAATACGCAGAAGTCCATCTCCGCTGCCACTATTCTGGGGGTGCTTGCCGGCACGCTGCTCTCTTCCAGGAGCCCCGAGGCCGGGGCCGCCATGATCTTCTCTTCCATAGGAGGATCCGAGAACATCCGGCTCGCATACTCGAGAAAACATGAATACGAGGCGGACAATTACGGCAAAGGCCTTCTCGCTGCATCGGGGATTGAACCCTCGGCCATGTCGAGGTTCCTCATCAGGCTCAATGCCTACTCGGGTTCATCGGGCATACCGGAATATCTCCTCACCCACCCGTACACGGAAAACCGGATTTCAAACATGCGGGGCGATCCGGGCAAGCCAAGGCCTAATAACGACTTCTGGGCCCTCTATGCCTCCGTGCTCGGGCTGGGTATGTCCGGTGGTGACATAGCAACGCGTACGGCCAGGGTTCCGGAGCCCTACAAATCGCTCGCCATTGCCCTGTCGCTGACCCGCTCGGGAAACCATGCCCGTGCCCTTGCCATGCTGGAAAAGATCGACCTGAGCGTGGCCAAGGCCTATAGAGGCCTCAACCTCTATGAGCTGGGCAGAAAAGACGAAGCCTATCCGTTCCTCAAAGATCATGCGCGCTCGGCCCGTACCAAGATCGCGCTGGCCCAGATCCTCCAGGACCGCGGGAATTATGCGGAGGCCATTGACCTGCTTGTCCCGTTCCAGTCACAGAACCTGAGGGTAGACCATACCCTGGGGGTGCTTTACGAGAAGGTGAAAAAACCCGAACTCTCCCATGTGTCCTTTGCCCGATATTTCTTTAAGACCAATAACTACGTATCGTGCAGATATCACATAGAAAAGGCCCTCGAGACCAAGGACAGCCTTCCGAAAGAGGTCCTCGACGAGCTCAAGGTGATGAAGGACCTGGCTAAAAATCCGCAGTAACCCTTTGCGTTTGATGGGGTTTCAAATTGATCCGTTCAACGTAGTGATTTCGCCGCCTTTCGATGAATGCTGAATATACCGCCTTTTCTAGGCGGCGAGATCACTACGTTGAACGGACTTATGAAAAACAAATCAGTTCACCACGAATCATCAGTTAATGCACTCGTGGAGTGTATCAAGCGTGTAGGGCACATTCATCTGCACAATCCGGGGTAAAGGGTGTCATGCTGCGGACCCTCAATGCTCCCGGAATATGGCCCTGACCTTGCTGATGTCAAAGACCTCGCCCTCCCCGCTGTCCTCGCAGAAGGCCTCCATAAAGGGCATGCCGCCCCTTCTGAATATGTCCATGGGGCTGATCTTCCTGGCCTGGACCTCTCCATAGCCCTGTCTCGGGTAGAAGATGATCAGGGTTTTGTTCTGGTTGAGGGCCTCCTCGAAGAGGGTCTCCCGTCTCGGTCCGTAGGGCAGAGGCATTACCATGCCGAAAGGATACACCCCTTCCTTGTGGGGAGTTTTGGCAAAGGTCCGCTGGGGCGGTTTCAGAGGCAACTGCTTGCCCCAGTCGATGTCGCCCTCTGAATCCCTGAAGCCCTCGGCGCTCCTGATCATGACCCCTTTTTTCTCCAGGAACGATGAGATCTCCTCCTCGCACCGCTCGGGTATGCGGAAGATGCCTGGCAACACCTCTTCAAGCCCTTTGGGTAAGATCGTTTTCTCACCCGCCAGCACCAGGAAGGTGCCCTTGATGATATGGGCCTCCATATGGGCCCTGGACCATCCGGAGATGTTTATGCGGACATTTTCGGGGAGCGCGTGTCTGGAGATCCGGTCCAGAAAGTTCAGGACCTTCTCCACATTCCACCCTTCCTGCAGAGACCTGAACACCGACTCCCTTGTGATACGGTAGATGCTCACGACATCCGCCTGAACAAGGTCGGCAATCTCCCCGATGTTGAGCAGGTCCATGGTGTCGAAATCGCCGGGCACCAGGATCTCCATGGTGGGCTGGATGATGGCCTCCTCGGAATAGGGGTGTACGGGCTCATCGGTTCTGCCGGTCTTCAGGGCACGAAGCGCGGCATCGGCAAAGCGTACCCAGGCGCCCGTCACATCGGACTGGAGCACACCCAGATCCATCCAGAGTCCCATGAGGTTATCGACCGCCACCCTGGCATCCTCTGCCGTTTCATCCCTGCTGGCGATCCACAGGGTCAGCGACCGGGCAAGATAGTCTGTTCTTATCCCCTTGTCTCCGAGCGTGACATACACCTGGTAGTCGAGCCCCGGATATGGCCTGCATGACTGGCAGAATCTCCACAGGTTATACCGGGAGTCGCCCTCCATCGCGAGGCTTACGATGGACCTCTGGACCGGGGTGACCGTACCGTTTTTCTCCCTCAGGCAACCGAGCTCAACGAGCTCCGAGTATACCTTCCTGACGTCGAGTACGCTCGAGAGCCTCTCGTCGAGATATTCCCACCCCTTCTTGAACGGCTCCAGGCCTGCCTTGCACCGGATCCTGCCCACGTGCAGTGCATTGATCATGGTGATATGTCCCCAGAGGCTCTGTTTGCCGGGTTCTTTCCAGGTCACTTCCTCAATCCCTGAGAAGAACAGCGTTTTCAGCGTCTCAAGCAACGAACTGAGCGACGGCAGCACTATGACCGGGTCCCGGCCGGAGAGTCCCCCCTGAAAGACGAGCCCGCGCATCCCGAGCTCCTCCAGGTCAGACCTCAGTTCATCGAGCGCATTGCTGTAAATCCTTCCAAGGACATCCCAAGCGATGTTCTCGCCGAGTTCGTGGAGATCCATCAGCAGATTGCGCTGCCTTTCGGGCAGCTCGTTGACGATCTTCTCGAGGCGGTCAGTATCGGCGAGTCCTTCGGCCAGCGCCCTGGTATCGGAAGGCGTCCCCAGTATCTTGGCGGAGATGATCGGAATCATGTATCCGGGGATGCCGGCGATGAGATCATGGGTTGATGTCATCAAGCGACCACTCCTCAATGCGATAACGGTATCCCTGCTCAGCGAGAAACACCTGCCTCTTGTGTGCGAAAATCTCTTCAGAGGTCTCCTTTGTCACCAGGGTATAGAAGGTGGAGATCCTCTCCTTGGGCCTCAGGATCCTGCCGAGCCTCTGGGCCTCTTCCTGGCGGGAGCCGAAGGTTCCGGAGACCTGTATGGCCACCGATGCATCGGGCAGGTCGATGGCGAAGTTTGCCACCTTCGATACCACGAGCACCGGGATCTCGCCCTGCCGGAAAGACTCATAGAGGACATCCCTGCGCGAGTTCGTCGTGGCCCCGGTGATCATGGGTGCCTTGAGCACCGTCGAGAGCCTCTTGAGCTGGCTCAGGTACTGCCCGATGATGAGCACCGGCTCATCGGGGTGCTTCATGATGATATCCCTGACCACGCGCTCTTTGAAGGTGTTTTCCGACGCGATCCTGAACTGGATCTTCTCGGATGCGTGCACGTATTCAGGCGACTTGTCGGGCGGCAGGGGCACCCTTACCTCGCAGCAGACGGCCTCGGCAATGAAGCCCTTCTGCTCCAGCTCCTTCCAGGGCACGTCATAGCACTTGGGGCCCACCAGCGAGAAGGTGTCCTGCTCCAGACCGTCCTCCCGGATGAGGGTCGCGGTGAGCCCGAGCCTCCTCTTGGCCTGCAGCTCGGTGGTGGCCCTGAAGACAGGCGCCGGGACCACGTGCACCTCGTCATAGATGATGAGACCCCAGTTGCGCGCCATCATGAGGTTCATGTGTTCGAAAGGCCCGTCCTTGGTCTTGCGGTACGTGAGCATCTGGTAGGTTGTCACAGTCACCGGCTTTATTTCTTTCTTCCCTCCGGTATACTCCCCGAGATCCTCCTTGGCCAGCGTGGTCTTGTCCAGGAGTTCGCTCATCCACTGGTGCACGGCAGAGACATTGGTGCACAGGATCAGGGTATGGGTCTTTATCCTTGCCATCACCCCCATGCCCACGATGGTCTTGCCCGCGCCGCACGGGAGCACCACGATCCCCTGGCCTCCCTGGGGGCTGCCGCCGGCCCAGTAATTCTCGGAGGCCTCCACCTGGTAGGGCCTCAGCTCAAAGCCCTGACCCGAGGCCGACTGATCGCGAAGCGCGATATCAAGATCGTCCCCCCTGTCGTAGCCCACCAGGTCGTGGACCGGGTAGCCCATCTTGATGAGCATGTGCTTGAAGCGGCCGCGGATGCCGGAAGGTATGATGAAACCCCTGGGCGGAACCCAATCAAGAATGATCTTTGCGATCTCCGGCTTGGCGCAGAACTGCTCGAACAGGGCCTCGGACCTCACCTCCACGAGAAGCTCTCCGTCTTCATGTCTGAAGAGGCGCACCGCGTCCCACCTCTCAAAGGCCTCCTGGATGCGTTTAAGAACCGTCTGGGGTATATCGTAACGGGAAAAGCACTGGAGGCTCCCAAGGACCTGGTCATGGGTAATGCCTATGGCCGCGGCGTTCCACAGGGAAAGTCCCGTGATCCGGTAGGTGTGAACATACTCGGGCGACTTGATGAGCTCGGCAAAGGGCAGTATGGCGTCCCTCGCCTCCTCATACACGCCTGAGAGCACTTCAAGCAGAATGCTCCCATCGCTCTGGATGATCAATGGTTTGTCGTTCGTGTGCATGGGAATTCAGAAGGATCACATATACCACCTTAAAAGGCAAGGCCGGATTTCCCTTGTTTTTCAATCTTATCATCATAATTAGTTTGATTAATGTCTGATATTCGGTTTCTGGTTAAGGTTTCCTTGAGCAGGAATGGATTGTAAAGCACATGGCGCATTGGCAGAACGAAAAAAATATCCCGTACAAATGATGGATCTCGCATTGCCAAGTATTCAGCTTGGCAATGCGAGATCCATCATTTGTACGGGCCAGGTTTTTCCATCTGACAAAAGCGCCTTCTGCAGGATCAGGCACCCTCACTGCTGCATCGTGTTTGGACCTGCTGCACCGGCAGCGTTCCTGCGTATCTCTTCAAGGAAGAGCTGCCCATAGCGCTCGAGCTTGTAGTCGCCCACCCCGTGTATGCCGTGCATGGCTTCGAGAGTGGTGGGCAGGCTTGCGGCCATCTCGGCAAGACTGACATCACTGAAGATGACGAAGGGAGGCACACCCTCCTCGTCGGCAAGCCTTTTACGTAACGCACGCAGCCGCTCAAAGAGGTCGTGGTCATACTCCACATCACCGGCCTTGCGGCGCCGGGTCTTGGGAGCAGCCGCCGGTGCCGGCTTCACGCGCGGCTCGGCCATGGAGAGGGTACTCTCGCCGCGCAGCAGGGGACCTGCCTCGGCGGTGAGCTTGAGCACGGAGAAGTTGCCCACATCCTGCTGGAGGTACCCGTGGTGGATCAGGTGGCGCAGCAGGCCGGCCCAGTACTCCTGGGGCCTGTCAGCACCGATGCCGTAGGTGGAGAGCCTGTCGTGGTGGAACTGAATCAGCCGGTCCTTCTTCGAACCGCGCAGAACATCGATCACATGGAGCATGCCGAAGCGTTCGTTGAGCCGGTAGACGCAGGACAGTGCCTTGCGGGCATCTTGAGTCACATCCACGAGCTCTGGAGGGTTCAGGCAGATATCGCAGTTTCCGCAGTCCTCCTCCAGGCGCTCGCCGAAATAGCCCAGGAGGATGCGGCGCCTGCAGCTCAGCGCCTCGGCGAAACCGACTATGGCCGAAAGCTTGTGCAGTTCAATGCGCTTCTGCTCAGGGTTGCTCGTCTTTTCGATGAGGCCCCTGGCTATGGCGATGTCGCCGTAGCCGAACAGCAGCAGGGCCTCTGCGGCAAGACCATCGCGGCCTGCCCTGCCCGTCTCCTGGTAGTAGCTCTCGATGTTCTTGGGGATGTCATAGTGCACCACGGAGCGTATGTTGGACTTGTCGATGCCCATGCCGAAGGCCACTGTGGCCACGATGATACGGACATCGTCCCGGATGAAGGCTTCCTGGGTCTTCTTGCGCTCCGGCGAGGCCAGACCCGCATGGTAGGGTGCGGCGCTGAATCCTGCCTGGACCAGCTGGGCGGCCACCTTTTCCACGCGGTCGCGGCTCAGGCAGTACACGATTGCAGCACCTTCGGGCCGGGTGTTAAGATATGCGACCAACTGTGCGAACGGCTTGTGCTTTTCCACCACGATGTATCGGATATTGGGCCTGTCAAAGCCGGAGATATGGCACCGGGCCTGCTGCAGTCCCAGGCGTTCCAGGATGTCTTTTCGGGTATGCGGCTCTGCCGTTGCGGTGAGCGCAATCATGGGAATATGCGGGAACAGGCTGCGAAGCCTGCCCAGCTTCCGGTACTCGGGCCTGAAATCGTGCCCCCACTGGGATATGCAGTGGGCCTCGTCGATGGCGAAAAGGGCTGTCTCAATGCCCTTGAGCCGCTCGATGAACTCTTCGCTCATGAGGCGCTCCGGTGCGACGTAGAGCAGGTCGAGCTCATGGTTGTGCAGCATGGCCAGCACTTTTCTCGCCTCCTTGCCCTCAAGAGATGAGTTGTAAAAGGCCGCCTTCACGCCGCAGGTTTTCAGCGCGTCCACCTGGTCCTTCATGAGCGATATCAGGGGCGAGACCACGATGGCCACCCCGGCCCGGTGCAGGGCAGGGATCTGGTAGCACAGCGACTTGCCCCCGCCCGTGGGCATGAGGACAAAGGCGTCTTCACCCTTGTTGAGCCCCTCGATGACCTCCTGCTGGTGGGGTCTGAAGGAATCGTACCCGAATATGGTTTTCAGCGTTGAAAGGGGAGAATCACCCATACATCCTTCCATCTCTTAAAGCCTCTGTGATCACGTGAATCCCCGGTGTCTAAAAAATGCTTACCACAAGCAATTACTCTTGTCATGGCAAGGTGTTTCCATGGTAATATTTGACAAAAGATCAAGGCCTGATCCCCAAGCAATGTTCCGTGTATATGACATACACATGAAAGGAGCAAAAAAAATGAACGAAAAACACCTCATCATAGTCCTTGCAATCCTGGTCTCACTGGTCCTGGTCAGCCCCGCGCAGGCCGCGGGCACGGGTGTATACCTGGGCGGAGGCATCGGTCAGGTGACCCTGGAAGACGACTTTTCTTCGGCCTATGCCAATTTCAGGGAAAAGGATACCTCGTACAGGCTGTTCGGCGGATACCGGCTTGGATTACTCCCCATACTGGATCTGGCAGCGGAGGCCGGCTACCGGGATTTCGGCAACCCCGGGAAAACCATAGCAGGGCAGAGCTTCGACCTGGACATGACCGGGTACGACCTTTCAGCCCTGGTGATCTTCCCCATCGGACCCATAGATCTCCTCCTCAAGGGAGGGATGCTCCGGTACGATCTTGATGCGTCCTTTGCCGGCGAGCACAAGTCATACTCGGGAACGGCCCCCGTATTCGGAGCGGGGATAGGGACCCGCGTCTGGAAGATAGGCCTGCGCGCCGACTACGAGCTTGCGGATGTCGACGAGGTCGATGATACAACCATGTTCTGGCTCAGCGTGTACTATACGTTCTGAGGGCCTGCCGTCATGATATGAACGATCACGGACGGGTGGAATATATCCCGGTGATACAGGCCGTTATAATACCGCTGGGCTTATGAAAGACCACCTCGTCACCAGGCTTCTTGTGCAGAAGCGCCCGGCCTATGGGTGAATCGATACTGATCAGGCCCATACCGACATCTATCTCCTCGGGGCCGACCAGTTGATAACAGCGTTCGTCTCCCGTCTCCTCCTCATAGGTGACCCAGCATCCGAAGGAGACACTCGCCGGCTTTGAAGGAGGTTTGGCCACCTTGAGCACCTTGAGGCGATTCCCCAGGTGTTTCAGTTTGCGGTCGATCTCGAGCAGCTTCTTTTTCCCATAGATGTATTCCGCGTTCTCCGAACGGTCGCCTTCAGCAGCGGCGTCGGCGACCCCCTGGACAACCTTGGGGCGTTCCACGTGCCAGAGCCGGTTGTATTCATCCTGCAGTTTCTTCAGGCCTTCTTCAGAAATCAGATTCGTCATTGAAGCAACTCCAGCAGGTCTTGGGAAAGGCTGTCTGGTCGTGCGGACTGTCGGATGGCAGCGCGCTGAAGGGGGCGCTACTTCGCTGCATCGACGAGTTCGACATCAAACAGCAGGGTGGCATTCGGGGGGATAACCCCGCCGGCTCCCCGTGCGCCATAGCCGAGCTTGGGAGGGATAATCAGCTTGCGTTTCCCGCCGACCTTCATGGACATGACGCCCTCATCCCACCCCGGGATGACCTGGCCGACACCTATGATGAAGGTCAATGGCTCGTTGCGGTCAAGAGAACTGTCAAACTTTTTCCCGTTTTCAAGGGTACCGGTGTAATGCACCCTGACCTGTTTGCCTGCGACTGGCGAGGCACCCTTGCCGACGACGACATCGACATATTTGAGGCCGGATGCGGTCGTCACCGTCTTCTTTGCATCCTGTGCCGCAAAGGTGGGGGCTGCAAGAAACGCAACCAGAATAATCAACGCTGCAATTTTGATGGTTTGTTTCATTTATTTAAACCTCCTGATCCGTTTTGCTGCAGTTCTCCACAAGGTTAACGTGCTTTATTCCCGGTGGCAACAGAGATTATGCACAAAATAGATAACCGCCTGGCCACCTCGATGGAGGCTCAGATGGATTCCCTTATGCAATTGGGTAAGATATCAGAAGATGCCTTGAGAGGTACCCGCCGTCAATCAGGCTGCGGTACCCTGAAGACGGATCTGCCTGTTCGGGTTTATGTTGTTTCACATTATGAAATTACCAACGAGGATTACAAGGAACGTACCGATCAACGTCGAAAGAAGCTTGATGCGGAAGTCCTCACGATGCCTTGTTTCCCTTGTGTTTGCCTGGATAATCCGGTCACGGAGTTCGATGCAGTCGAGTACATTGAAGGCATATCTCGGTCTTATCTCAAAGCTGTCGACCAGGCTGCAATACCTGTCCCCGAGTTGTTTCTGCATGATGTTGAAGACGTGTTCACAAACACCGAGCCTCTTGATCATTTCGTCCTTGTAGAAATGCGGGGTGATATTACCGGACTGGTCTGAGTAACGGATAAGGGCCTCAAGCAATACCAATCGTTTGTCCCTGGTCTCCTTCAGATCTTTCATGCATCACCTCTCCTGTTGAAGTATGAATTCGTGCCTGCCTGCCACGAGAGATGCCCAATAACGAAGCATGATGCATGCCAACAGCTACCATGCATCAATCATTGAATATCCATGAATATCCATCAGGGAAGACTCTCAAAATCGTACTTTAGATTACAGGAGGAACCAGACGGTCAGCATGTTTTAAAAATTCTCATGCCGGGCCAGAAAAGTAAGCACGGCTCAAATATTGAATCCTTCCCGATATTGTCATATGAAATGGAACATATGGTAAAATTGCCCGACAAGATCATCGACTTTCATGTCCACCTCTTCCCGGACCGGTTGTTTGAATCCATCTGGCGGTTCTTCGAGAAAGGCTACGGGAGGAGCGTGCTTCATCGGCTTTATTACCAGCAGTGCGTGGACTATCTCAGGCAGCAGGGAATCGGGACAATCGTCTATTCAAATTATGCCCACAAGGAAGGCGTAGCCGAGGGCATCAATGCCTGGAACCTCAAGGTCCTCGATGAAATCCCGGATCTTTACTGCTTCGCCGCCTACCATCCAGGCGATGATGACGCGCTTGAACTGGCAGAGAAACTTCTCGAGCACCCGCGCATCATAGGCTTCAAGCTGCAGCTCCTCGTGCAGCGCTTTTATCCGCACGATGAGAGGCTCATGCCCCTCTATGAGATGGTCCAGGCACGCAACAAACGCATGCTCCTGCATGTGGGCACCGGGCCGGTGGGCAACGAGTTCGTGGGGCTTGAACACTTCAGGAAGCTGATGCGACGATTCCCGGAGCTGCCGGTAAACGTGGCGCATATGGGTGCCATGGAGTACCAGGGATTCATGGAACTGCTGGACGACCACCCCAACCTGTACCTCGACACGGCCTTCACCTTCTATCCGGATCAGCCCGGCTCCTTCAATCTCGACCCGTGCTGCCTGGAGCGCTATCAGACCCGCATCGTCTACGGCTCGGATTTCCCCAATCTGATCCTGCCGCGCGAGATGGAACTTGACTGCCTGCTGGGCTATCACCTGCCACAGACGTTTTACGATTCCGTGTTCCGGTCCAACGCCCGCCGCATCCTCGAGGGCATCACCGCTCGGCGCACGGAAGCCGCAGAGCCGTTATAGCCATGCTTCAGCCAGCCTCCTTCAACAGCAGTCGTTACAGGTCGACAGAACCTCACAGAACATCCATCCGGCCACAACCTGTCGAGGAAAGCACCCCATCATATAATCCCGGATTGTGCATTTGAATGTGTCTATACACACCCGATGCACTTTTAGGGGTGCATGACCCGGACAATTCATGGTGAATGGAACTGTTTTTATAGATCCATTAAAACAGGTGATCTTAAAGCCTCATAATGACCGGCAAAGTATGCATTCATCAAAGGCTTTAAGATCACTTGTTTTAATGGAAACAGTTTTTACACCCCTTCAAACGCACAATCCAAAGATAAATATTTTCTATTGCCACCCCACTGGAAATGTCGGACAATAAAACCTGCTTGCACAATACTTACTCTATGGAGAGAGTGAATGGTATTTCAGGAGGACAACCCGAGCGGGATCAGCAAGGCCGATATCATTGTAGGGATTCCATCCTACAACGAGGCCCCCAACATCGCATATCCCACCGAACAGGCAGCCCTGGGGTTGAAGGAATACTTCCCTGATCTCGAAAGCGTCATCATCAACTGCGACAACTCAAGCAGCGACGGCACAGCTCAGGCCTTCATGAACGCCCAGTCCCACGGCATACCCAAGATGTATGTCTCAACGCCCAGGGGTATCAGGGGCAGGGGGAACAACCTGAAGAACCTTTTACGCAAGGTCATCGAACTCGATGCGAAAGGGGCTCTCATCATCGATGCAAGCCTCAAGAGCATCACCCCCATGTGGATAAAGAACCTGGCAGAACCGCTCTTCAAGGACTTCGCCTTTGTTGCTCCCTTATATGTCAGGCACAAGTATGACGGCACCATCACCAACAACATAGCCTACCCCCTCACGCGCAGCCTCTACGGCAGGAGGGTGAGGCAGCCCATAGGCGGCGATTTCGGCCTCTCGAACAAAATGGCCACTCTCTTTCTCAAGAGCCCCTTGTGGGACGAGGATGTGAGCCAGTTCGGCATAGACATCTGGATGACCACCATTGCCATGAACGAAGGTCTGCCTATCTGCCAGGCCTTTCTGGGCAAGCCCAAGATCAGCAAGCCCAAGGACCCTTCCCTGGACGTGGGCACCATGTTCCGCCAGATGGTCATCACCACGTTCAATCTCATGGGCACGTTCCATGACAAGTGGGCCACGACCAAGTGGAGCAAACCCACCGCCATCTTCGGGTTCGGCATGGGGGACGTGGAAGCGCCCCCGGCCATAAAGGTGAGCAGGGAAAAACTCTACCTGAAATTCAGGGAAGGATTCAACAACCACTGGGATGTCTACCGGTCTATTTTTTCCACTGAAAACATCCAGAAGATCCGGGAGATCGCATCGCTTGACATCGACCACTTCGAGATGCCCGTGGCCGTATGGGCCAGGGTGCTGTTCGACTGCGCCATCAGTTACCACAAGAAGAGCCTTGATCGCAGCAGGCTCATCGATGTCCTGGTGCCCCTGTACTACGGGATGACCTTGTCCTTCGTGAACAAGACCGAGGGGATGTCCCACCAGCAGGCAGAAGAATTCATGGAAGACATGTGCCTCGTATTCGAGCAGAGCAAGCCATATCTCACCTACCGGTGGGGCCAATAGGGAAAGGAGCGGACAATGCCCAAGGTATTGATCGTCGATGATGAGAAGCACATCAGACTGCTCTATGCGGAAGAGCTGGAGGAGGAAGGATATGAGGTGGCCGTTGCCTCCGACGGTCTGGGGATTCTGGAGCGCATAGAAAACGAGCGGCCTGATGTTGTGGTCCTTGACATCAAGATGGTCTCCTCCAACGGCCTGGACGTCCTCCAGGAGATACGGAACACGTTCTACAACCTCCCTGTCATCCTGTGCAGCGCATACGGAAGCTACAAGGTAGACATCAAGTCCATAGCCGCGGATGCCTATGTGGTGAAATCCTCCGACCTCACCGAACTCAAGAAGAAGATCTCACAAGTCCTGGAAACCACGGTCCCCGTTTGAAAAATCCCGCATTACAGGTCTGTGCAGATCTCCACGCCCACTCGAACGCATCAGACGGAACCCTGAGCCCTGGGGAGCTTATCGAATACGCCGCATCGCTCGGGCTTTCGGCCATAGCTTTAACAGACCATGATACCCTCTCAGGGGTCTCATCCCTCTCACCCCTTGAAAGGATCCTGGGCATCAAAGTGATCCCCGGCATCGAGATCAGTGCGGAATTCGGGCCGGGCATGCTCCATATCCTGGGATATTTTCCCTCCTTCCCCGCCGGCCTGGAACGCTGCCTTGAACAAGTACAGACGGCACGCAGGGAACGTATACCGAAGATGATCGACAAGCTCCATGCATTGGGGATCATGATAACTCATGAAGATGTCATTCCCTCGGGGCAGAACACACAGGCGGGAAGACCCCATGTTGCGCGCGCCCTTGTGCGGAAGGGATACGTCCGGACCCTTGACGAGGCCTTCCGCAACTACATCGGGAAAGGACGGAAGGCCTATGTGCCCAAGGAAAAGATGCCCTTGAAAAGGTCCCTAACCCTGATCAGAGACCATAACGGCCTGCCCGTGCTCGCCCATCCCCATACCCTGCAGCTCGACGAGGGAGATCTTGAGGCATTCATCAGGGATCTGGCCCATGAAGGACTTGCCGGCATTGAAGTCCGCTATCCCGAACACACCCCTGAGCAGACTTCCTTGTACGAGAGTCTCGCGTCGCGATACGGCCTTCTGGTCACCGGCGGCACGGACTTCCACGGCCCGGACAGGAATGGGATCAGCCCCGGCGAGTATGGTCTTGACGAGGGGCTCTTCACGATCTTCTTTGAACGCCTCATGCATGAACGGAACATCCGTTACTGATTTTGGGCATTTATTTTCCCTCGGCAGGATCTCTTATTACAAGGCTTGTATTTATTGTTTAATATAATCAGCAAGTTAATTATTTTAGATCATTGGCATTCCCATTGCAGTATCTGCAGTATATCCTGTTTACCGGCCTTTTGCCTTATTCATCCTTGGAAGGATCTCCCATCGGGGGAGATCCTTATGTTAAACCAGGACTGTGCATTTGAATGTGTCCATACACGCATGATACACCCCACGAGTGTATTTAACGCATACTACTCGTGTGAATGGGATTGTTTTTATAGGTCCGTTAAAATCAGTGATCTCTTTAGCCTTTGCGGGATGCTGAATTTACCGGTCGTTTCACGCTAAAGAGATCACTGATTTTAACGGATCAGGTTTCTACACCCCTTCAAACGCAAAATCCGGGTTAAAAAGAATTTCTATACAACATTTTGAATATTCGATATGATCGCTCCATGCACAGATCACCCGAAAAGGGCCTGGAACAGGAAGAGTATCCCGTCAGGATCAGCGTGATCATCCCCATGTTCAATGAGGAAGAGAACGTCCCGGAAACGATCGCCCGGGTAAAGAAGCTTTTAGAGCAGTCGGGCGGCTCCTATGAGATCATCCCGGTCAACGACGGCAGCACGGACGGCACACTGGAGGTCCTGGACGCGATTGCATCCAAAGACCCGCATGTCCGGGTGGTTTCATACTGGAAGAACGGGGGGAGAGGCAAGGCCCTGCGGTATGGATTCAAGGCGGCACGCGGGAGGTTCATCTCCACCATTGACGCAGACCTGTCCTATGACCCTGCGTACATACTCCAGATGGTACAGGTGCTCGAGGAGGAGAGCGACATCGACGTGGTGCTCGTGAGCCCTTATATGGAGGGCGGCGCCACCGAAGGCGTCCCGAAAGACAGGCTCTTTGTCTCCAAGATGGGGAACAAGGTGCTCCAGTTGGCCCTGCCTGAAAAGATCCACACCCTGACGTGCATCGTAAGGTGCTACCGCAACGAGGTCATCGGCAGCCTCGACCTGGAATCCGACGGCAAGGAGATTCACCTGGAGATCCTCTCGAAGATGCTTGCCATGGGGTACCATGTGCGCGAGATCCCTGCGGTGCTCACCTCCCGGAAAAAGGGGAAGTCCAAGTTCGCGTTCAGGTCCACCGCGGTGTCACACCTCCTGTTCACCATCTTCGAAAGACCCGCCCTGCTCTTCGGGTTCGTAGGTGTCGTGCTCTTTCTCATAGGCATAGGGCTCGGCGGCTACATCCTGTATCTCTACGCCAACCTCCTCCTCAACCCCAACCGCCCGCTGATCACCCTCATGATCCTCTTCATCCTGGGCGGCATCCAGATCCTTTCTTTCGGCTTCCTCGCCTCGCAGATCCATCTCCTCAGGAAGGAAGTCCTGCTCAACCGGAAGGCCCTGTCCCATATCAGGCGTGTATCGCTTTCAGGCCCGCCGGCACAGGAAACAACTGAACCCAACAAGTAACAAAATCCATAAAATATCTGTTTACGAGGAGGATGTGATGGCAAACCTTATTCTGGATGAGCGGGACCAGAAGTTTGTACTGTTCGAGATGCTCGGGATCGACAAGCTCTGCGAGAACGAGCGCTATGCCGACTTTTCCATGGACACCTTCGAGATGATCCTGACCGAGGCTCAGAAACTGGGCACCGAAGAGATCATGCCCACCCTGGTCGAGTCGGACAGGGAAGGATGTTCTCTCGTAAACGGCCAGGTCCATGTGCCCAAGTGCTTCCACCGCCCGTACAAACTCTTCTGCGAGGCCGGATGGAACTGCATGTCGTTCCCGGCCGAGCACGGCGGCCAGGGTCTGCCCTTCATCATGAGGATAGCCTCTCATGAATGGTTCATGTACAACTTTGCCTTCGCATCCTACCCGGGGCTCGGAGAAGGCGCGGCCCACCTCATCGAGACCTATGGCAGCCAGGAGCAGAAAGAGAAATACCTGCCCAACATGATATCCGGCAGGTGGGGCGGCTCCATGGCGCTCACCGAACCCGGCGCAGGCAGCGACGTGGGCAACCTCAGCACCAAGGCCATCCGCCAGCCCGACGGCACCTACAAGCTCCAGGGCACCAAGATCTTCATCACCGGCGGAGACCAGGACCTCACCGAGAACATCATCCATCCCGTGCTCGCCAGGATCGAGGGCGACCCTGCAGGGACCAAGGGCATCTCCATCTTCATCGTGCCCAAGTACCTCGTCAATGCAGACGGCTCGCTGGGAAGGCGCAACGACTTCGAAATCGCCAAGATCGAAGAAAAGATGGGCATCCACGGCAGCTCCACCTGCCTCATCAATTTCGGCGACAACAACGACTGTTTCGGCGAGCTCCTGGGCAGTGAGCGCGAGGGCATGAAGGTCATGTTCCAGATGATGAACGAGGCCAGGCTTGCCACAGGGCTCCAGGGACTCTCCAGCGCCTCCGTCGCGTACCTCCATGCACTGGAGTACACCAAGCAGCGGCTGCAGGGGTCTTCGCTGATGGAATTCAAGAACCCCGAAGCCCCTCGCGTCCCCATAATCCAGCACCCCGACGTCAGGCGCATGCTCCTGTGGATGAAGTCCAACGTGGAGGGCATGCGGGCGCTCATCTACTTCGCCACCGTATGCGGAGACAGGGCCGTCTCGCTCAAGGATCCGGCGGAGGCGGAAAAATGGCTGGGCATCCTTGAGGTGCTCACCCCCATCGTGAAGGCCTACAGCACGGATATCGGATTCAGGGTAACTGAAAACGCCATGCAGTGTTACGGCGGCTACGGCTACTGCAGCGAATACCCCATCGAACAGTTCATGCGCGACAGCAAGATCGCATCCATCTATGAAGGCTCCAACGGCATCCAGGCCCTCGACCTCGTGGGCAGGAAGATGGGTATGAAGAAAGGGGCCTATTTCATGACCCTTCTTGGTGAAATGGGCGCAACGGCAGCCAGGTGCCGTGAAATGGAACCGCTCAAGGGCATGGCCGAAGACGTCCAGGCCGCCGTCAACGCCCTGGCGGAAACCGCCATGTTCTTCGCTTCCTGCGGCAAGGCGGGCAAGTTCCTCATCCCCATCGGCAATGCCTATCCGTTCCTCATGATGATGGGCAAGATCGTGTGCGCATGGCTCCTGCTCTGGCAGGCGCAGATCGCCCAGGAAAAGCTCTCGGCCCTGTGCGGCGCAAAGGGCGTGAGCGCAGCCGACCCCTTCGCCCTGGCGCCCTTCATCAAGGAAAACAGGGACGCCGCCTTCTATGACGGCAAGATCAGGTCGGCAAAATACTTCATCAAGAACGTGCTGCCCGAGATCGACGCCACGGTGAAGGCCATCAAGAGCGAAGACCTGTCCATCATGGAGATTGCGGAAGAGAGCTTCGCATAAGAAGTACACGCTGAAACCATACCTGGTGCAGCCGTGGGGAGATGCGCTCCTTATCCCCCGGCTGCACTTCTTAAAAATCTTTAGCCGCCCGGCATGGAACGAACAAGTCCCCGGTCTCATGCCCGTGAAATATATATTATCTGCCTGAATGGCATACCTGACTTATCAGTATTGACATCTATAAATAAACTAAGCTAAATAACGCATACTGACAACCCGGCTTGAGCTGCCACGTTCCGGCCATGAATATCATCAACGCCTCTCAAGCCCATCTCGCCAACCACGATTGTTCAAATCCTTTCACATGCAGACACTTTTATATTGAATGAAAGTTTTTCAGCATGATCTCACAGCCTGCATATGATCAATGAACAGGAGGTGATTATTATGACATAACTACCTGTTTAAATGATTATCAGTTGTTTTCTCAAAACAGATTCAACTCATCAATTGTACATCCTTGGATGTGTTTAATGAGTAAAGGAGGGAAGATGATAGAACAGACCAAGCAGTCGATAAAATCGAGAGAGCTTGCATTAAGGCTCTATGACCGGTGGGTCCGCCGGCGCCAGAACAGAGGGGGCCTGGAGATCCCGAAGACAAAGGAAGAGCTGAAAAGGCTCGGATTGAAGAACTATGTGAACCAGCTGGTTAAACCAAGACAAAGCCAGCTTGAAGAACTGAAGGCCGTTGCAAAAGAGATGCACATGGCCGACAAGGTTGCACTGCTCGTCAAAATGGAACTCCCGGTTCTTGAGACGTCCACACTATTACACAAGCTGAGCCTGCAGCTGACAAAGGACCCTGAGTCTCCCTATTTCAGCAGGGTGAACCAGGATGACAATTGTGGATGCGGATGCGGCTGAGGGTGTGCAGCCATGGCAGGTCTGCCATATGAAGAACGCATATACGCCCACCACGCCGCCAAACCCTACTCCATCGATCCGTTCAACGAGATCGGCACTCCCGAGAAGGAGCGGGATGCCCTGTTGATCAGTGACTTCCTCGAAAGCTACGAGGTACTCTCCACATCGGTTTCCCAACGTGTGGATGAACGATACTTCAACATCGGCAGGAGCTTCAGGGACTGATATCCGGACGCCCACATGGCCTGCGCAGGGCTTCCAAGATGAGCAACCGGCATAAACATGCACATGTGCCATGAGTAACCTGTCCTTTATCCAAGGACAGGTTACTCCTTTGAAAATCAGCCCCCGGATATCTCCTCAAGATGAAACCACCAGACCTCCTGCCGACATCGAATATAGGGGTTAAGCCTGAGCAGCCTGTATGGCTCAAGGGCATGTTCAGGCGCATACAGGACGGCATCACTCAAAAGGCAAATCATGACCATATGTTCAAAAAGCAAGGTCTTCGAGATCGATGATCACCAGGTGGTCTTTCACGGAGCCGATCTCGCATTATATCTCATCCCCCGGACAGCTTCTGGCACTTCTCATATCCACCCTTCATCATCACTTCAGATCGCTCAGGGAGCTGCCTCGGTACCCGGACATGACGGCAGCTGTTCAATCAGCGACGGGGCAAGCATGAGCGATCATTCATCTCATGATGAAACCCATCAGAAAAACCGGCCTGCCCTCGGAAGACTCACCTTGAATATCAGCAATATGTGCAATATGGCATGCACATATTGCTATGCGCATAAAGGAAAGTACTATTCGCAAGGATCCCTTATGGACGGGAGGACCGCATTGAATGCCGTCAATTATGCGATCCGGAAGTATTCTTACATAAGGCTGGTTAATTTCTTCGGTGGGGAACCAACCCTGAATGAAAAGATCATCGAGATGGTCTGTGCATATTTCCACTATTTATATTCCCGGGGTGAAATAGACTATGTCCCCCGGTTCGGGATGACGACCAACTGTTATATGCTCAGCAGGAGGATGTTTCACATATTACAGGAATACCGCTTCGAAGTGAGCATCAGTTTTGACGGCCCCCGGGAGGTTCACGACACACTGAGGGTCGATCAGCACGGCCGGGGCACCCATACATCTGTTCTGAACAATGTCAAAAAAATCCAATCGCTGGGAATCATGCCCGAGTTTGAGTGTACCTATACATACGAGCATTATCGCAGGGGCATGGATCTCAAGGCACTCATGGACTTTTTTCATGATACTTGCCAATGCGGCATATTGCACTGTCCCATGGTTATAACAGACCCGGACAGTCCGTTACACATCCCACTTGATATGGCCTCGGATCTTTACATCGATGCGATAGAATACTCCATAACGAATCTGTCGAATAATCTCACGAAATCATTATCCCTGGCAAAGAGACTCCTGAACAGCCTTGCCGCAAAAAAACCCATCTGTCACTACTGCCCCGCAGGCAAGGACTCGGTTACGATAAATGCGGACGGCAACATATATACCTGCTTCATGCTCATGCACCCACCGGAATCCAGTATTGGAAATATCAACGATGGAAAAGGGCCTACTGATGAATCTGCCCTTAAAATCATCTCTATGATCGAGGACTCTGATAAATGGCTCAATGCCTCCTGTGTTGAATGCTGGGCACAGTCGCTGTGCTTCGGCTGCATCGGAGAAGATTACGCCAGAGGCGGCCTCTCGATCAACCGCTCCATACAACCGTCAGCATCATGCATATGCGACTACAGGCGAAAGATCATCAGCGGGTTTCTCCTGGCAATCGCACGTACGTATCTGAAGAATCCTGCACAGGGATAGACCATATGGCGATCCCCGGATTCGCATGCTTACCGTCATCCCCTCTGGCAGAACGGTCGTATTGAAAACAGGCATGAGACCCTTGTATGACTTCAGAAGAGCCATCAAGCCGGATGCTGACTCCTGCACAACTCCATACCCATAGTTGAACAGCACCAAAAAAATTGGCCTGAACGAATGATGTCTCCGGCCGGATACATCATTCGTTCAGGTAAGTTTTTCGTCCGGCTTGATCGCTCTTCTGGAGTTGTGAAGGGGTCCCAGCATGGCAATCCCCGGTGCTTTACTGCTCATATATTCCTCTGGAATTTTCGACCTGTTTGTCTTATGAGTCACTTCTATGCTCAGTAAACGGATTATCATCTGCCTCGACGTGAGGGACGGCAAGACCACCAAGGGCGTCAGGTTCATGGACAACATCGACATCGGCGACCCTGTCGCCATGGCAAAGGACTACTACGAGCAGGGGGTTGATGAACTGGTGTTCTACGACATAACCGCTTCCTCCGACCGCAGGGATATCATGATCGACGTGGTGAAGGGCGTTGCGGAGAACATCTTCATCCCGTTCTCCGTGGGAGGGGGCATCAGGACACTCGATGACATGTACCGGGTTCTCGATGCCGGGGCCGAGAAGATCAGTGTGAACAGCGCTGCAGTACTGAACCATTCGATCATCTCCGAAGGGGCGCGCCATTTCGGCAACCAGTGCATCGTGCTTGGCATGGATGCAAAGAAGGTGGAGGCCTGCGGGAAGATCCCCTGCGGCTACGAGGTGGTGATCAACGGCGGCCGGACCCCCATGGGAATGGACGCCCTGCAGTGGGCCAAACAGGCCCAGGACCTGGGCGCGGGCGAAATCTGTCTGAACTCCATCGACGCGGACGGCACGACATCAGGGTACGAACTCACGCTGACCTCGCTCATCTCCAGGAACGTAACCATCCCGGTCATCGCCTCGGGCGGCGCGGGCAAACCCGAGCACCTGCGCGACGTATTCCTTAAGGCGGATGCCGATGCTGCGCTGATCGCATCCATGGTCCACTACAAGGAGTACTCCATCGGGGGCATCAAAGAATTTTTAAAGGCGAGTGGCATCCCGGTACGCACGACCACCTGAGACAACCCCGGCCTTTTCAATACATCGAAATTATTCCCGCTGTTTGGGCACATATAATTTCGCTGTATTGAAAAGGATAATTTCCAGGGCGAGAGCCCGGGAAATTACAATTTTTCATTGTGTATCAATCCCTCGACAACCCAATAGTTCTCGTTTACAATCCTTCACAATGAAAACCAAGACCAGGCAGCAGCTTGCAGATGAACTATCAACGCTGAACGCCGAGATCGAAGATCTCAGAAAAAAGACCCGGAAGTACCTCCAGATAGAAGAGGAGCTCACCCACTCGGAGAACTTCTACCGTACCCTGTTCGAGAACTCCGGCACCGCAACAATAGTCATCGAGGAGGACACGAAGGTCTCCATGATGAATTCCGACTTTGCCAACTTCACCGGATACTCAAGGGACGACATCATCGGCCAGACCTGGACCAGGTACGTGGCGGACGACGACATCCCCCGGCTGCTCGAATACCACAAGAGGAGACGGCTCGACCCGTCGCTGGCGCCCCGCAACTACGAATTCAAGATCAGGAACAAGGACGGCGGGCTGCTGCACATATTCATGACCATCGCCATGATCCCGGGCACGAAGCAGAGCATCGCCTCCATGGTGGACATCACGGAGCGCGTCAAGATGGAAAAGGCCCTGCGTGACAGCGAGGAGCGCTTCCGCCAGCTCGTCGAGACCATGAACGAGGGGCTGGGCATCCAGGACCGCAAGGGGATCATCACCTATATCAACGACAAGGGGTGCAAAATCCTGAGACTGCCCCGCGAGGAGATCATCGGCCGGCCGAGCAGGGACTTCATCAGCGAGCGCGACCTGGATACCTGGACGCGGAACATAGAAGCAAAGGATGCCCCTGAGTCGTACGAGGTCACCTGGAGGGCCAAGGACGGCTCCCCCATCTACACCCTTGTTTCGCCGCGCGCCATGTACGATTCCCAGGGCCGCTTCATCGGCGGTTTCGGCGTCATCACCGACATCACCGCGCTCAAGCAGCTGGAAAAAGAGGTGCTGGACATCAGCGAGCGCGAGCGGCAGAAGATAGGGTACGAACTCCATGACGACCTGGGCCAGCACCTCATCGGCATCGACGTCATGACCAAGGTGCTCGAAAACAGGCTCCAGGACATATCTCCCCAGGAAGCACGCTACGCCGGCGAGATCAACCAGCTCGTGAAGGGGGCCATCGAGAAGACCAGGAGGCTGGCCCGGGGGCTGTGCCCGGTGCACCTCACTTCCCTTGGCCTGGAGTCTTCCCTGGAAGAGCTCGCCGCGACCACGTCGAGCATCTTTTCCATCTCCTGCGTCTTCAACTGCCCCAGGCACGTCCCCATACAGGACAATACCCTGGCCACCCACCTCTACTACATTGCCAAGGAGTCCATCCACAACGCCATAGAGCACGGTCATTCATCGAACATCTGGATCGAGCTCCTGAACAACAGCGGCAACATCTCGCTGTCCATCCTGGACAACGGGATCGGGATAAAGGACACCAGCAAGGCGACCGGGATCGGTTTGAGGATCATGAACTACCGCGCCCGCATGATCGGCGCATCGCTGCGCATCGAATCCGATACGCTCGGCGGCACGCTCGTCACGTGCACCTTCAACCAGGAAAAGGATATGGCAGATGACCACAGGTAAAACCCCTGCAGGCGGCAAAAACAGGATCCTCGTGGTGGACGACCACCCCATCTTCCGGCACGGTCTCGCCCAGCTCATCAACCAGGAAGACGACCTGACCGTATGCGGCGAGGCCGAGGACTACCACGGCGCCATGAAGTCGGTGGAGGACCTCAAGCCGGACATGGTCATCGTGGATATCACGCTGAAAGACATGAGCGGCATCGACCTCATCAAGGAGGTACACAAATACCACAAGGGCCTGCCCATGCTCGTCATCTCCATGCACGACGAGTCACTCTATGCCGAGCGTGCCTTCCGCGCCGGGGCCAAGGGCTATGTCATGAAGCAGGAGGCCTCCGAGTCCGTGGTCCAGGCCATCCGCACGGTGCTCAGCGGAGGACTCCATGCGAGCAGGCGGGTCACCGAGAACATCCTCACCCGGTTCATCGAAGGCCCGAAGGAGCCCGTCGAGTCACCGCTGCAGGCCCTGACCGACCGCGAGATCGAGGTCTTTCAGCTCATCGGCGAGGGGCTCAGCATCAGCGAGATCGGCCAGCGGCTCCACCTGAGCGTAAAGACCATCGGCACCTACCGGGAACGCATAAAGGAGAAGCTGGGCCTGAAAAACGCCACCGAGCTCCTGCGCCATGCCCTGAACTGGGTGGAGAAGGAGCGCCGGCCGCAGGAGTAAATGCCAGATTGTGCGTTTGAATGTGTCCATCCACTCCCGATACACTTTTAAGAGTGCTCAGGCTGATGATTCGTGATGAACTGAATTGTTTTTATAGGTCCGTTAAAACCGGTGATCTTAACGCCTTTGATGAATGCATAATTTGCCGGTCATTCTAAGGCGTAAAGATCACCGGTTTTAGCGGAAAAAGTTTTTAAACCCCCTCAAAAGCACAATGTGGGTTAATACCCCTTCCGTAGGTCATCTCCCTACTATTTTTTCCTCCCTTCATGCACAAAAGAAACAGCTCATAACTTATTGTTATGAGACCTATTTTGTCCGATCATGCAGAATAGATACTACGATGACTCTAAGGAGGTCAGCATGTCGGCGAGATCACTGAACGGACAAAATTACCGGTTCCAGCTTACCATAAAGGATCTGCTCAACAGCCCGAAGATCAGCGCGCGTAACCAGGAGATCGTATACCGCAACAAGGTGCGATACACCTACAAGGACCTGTTCGATCGGATAGGCCGCCTCGGAAGCGCCCTGAACGACCTCGGGGTTAAGCAGGGAGACACGGTGGCGGTCTTCGACTACGACTCGCACCGCTACCTGGAGAGCTTCTTTGCGGTTCCCATGCTGGGGGCCGTGTTGTTCACCGTGAACTGGAGGCTTTCCCCGGATCAGATCGAGTACACCATGAACCATTCCCAGGCCGATGTGGTTCTCATCAACAGCGATTTCCTGCCCCTGCTCGCATCCATAAGGGACAAGCTCAAGA
Organism: uncultured Bacteriovoracaceae bacterium; assembly: GCA_964600235.1. Lineage (GTDB taxonomy): Bacteria > Desulfobacterota > Desulfomonilia > UBA1062 > UBA1062 > MWEI01. The sequence goes on from CAZRIV010000004.1 coordinate 150,544, forward strand.
CGGTCAGGAAGGTCATCCTCATGAACGATGCCGATGAGATGCCCAAGACCGAACTGAAACTCGACGGGGAATATGAGGAGATGCTCTCCAAGGCATCACCGGACTACGACTTCCCGGAGCTCGATGAAAACACCAAGGCCACCACGTTCTACACGACAGGCACCACCGGTCTTCCCAAGGGGGTGTTCTTCACCCACCGACAGCTCGTCCTGCATACCATGAGCGTGTGCATCGCGGTCAGCTGCCATGATACGCCGCTGAGGTTCTCCACCTCTGATGTCTACATGCCCATCACCCCCATGTTCCACGTCCATGCCTGGGGATTCCCCTACATAGCCACCATGATGGGGATCAAGCAGGTCTATCCGGGGAAATATGAGCCTGAAGTGCTCATCAAGCTCATCTTAGAAGAGCGGGTCACCTATTCCCACTGTGTCCCCACCATCCTCCAGATGCTGGTGGGCAGCCCCATATGCAAGAAATTCGACCTTTCCTACTGGAAGGTCGTCATCGGCGGGGCACGGCTTCCCAAGGGGCTCGCCAAGGCTGCGCTCGACCTGGGTATCCAGGTGATGGCAGGGTACGGCATGTCAGAAACCTGCCCCGTGATCAGCGTCTCGAACCTGAAGCCGGCCATGAAGAACTATGACAACGAGAAGAAGAGCGACGTGGTCATCAAGACGGGCATACCCATTTCTCTGGTGGATGTGAGGATCGCCGATCCCCAGGGCAACTTCCTGCCCAACGACGGCCAGGCCACGGGCGAGATCGTGGTGCGCGCCCCCTGGTTCACCCACGGATACTACCGGGACCCGGAAAAGACCTCTGAGCTCTGGAGCGGCGGGTGGCTCCACACGGGCGATGTGGGATACATGGACGATGACGGCTACATCCAGATCACCGACCGGCTGAAGGACGTCATCAAGACAGGCGGGGAATGGGTTTCCTCCCTTGACCTGGAAAACGCCATGAGCCTGCACGAGGCCGTCCAGGAGGCTGCCGCCATCGGTGTCCCCGACACCAAGTGGGGCGAAAGGCCCATGCTCCTGGTGATCCTCAAGCCGCAGTTCAGGGGGAACGGCGTCAACGAGGCGGTGCTCAAGGATTTCATGAAGATCTGCGCATCCCAGGGGAGGATACCGAAATACGCCATCCCTGAGAAATATGTCATTACCGAGGAAATACCCAAGACCAGCGTGGGCAAGATCGACAAGAAGCTGATCAGAACCATGTATTCCCAGGATCAGTTCTCTTCATAGCAGAGGTGGTCAGCAGCACTTGATCCAACACACACCACCAAAACCTCCGGTGTGATGGGTGGGCCGACAGGCGGCCCACCCTTTTTTCATGTCCTGTTGAAATTTATCTTGTTTTAATGTATTACTATATAACTATATTACGTTGAGCGCCCAGGGGCCCCTTGCCCGCCGCATTCAGCAGTTTGTTGACAGGAAGGTTCTTCATGTCCAACCCGAGAAAAAGCTTTGGCGAGCTGCTTGCCGACATGGCCCGTTTCAATGCGAACGGCATTGCCATAACCTGCGGCGCAGCGAACGTCACATGGAAGGGGCTTAACGAGCGGGTAAACTCGCTGGCGAATGCCCTGAGAAACCTGGGCGTAAAAAAAGGCGACCATGCCGCGATCCTGCTGCACGACTGCCCTGAATTCATAGAGTCTAACTATGCTCTCCAGAAGCTCGGGGCAGTACCCATACCCGTCAACTTCAGGTTTGTCGCCCGCGAGATCGAATACCAGCTCAACCATTCGGATGCCACCATCCTCATCATGGAGGATCTTTTCAGCGAAGAGGCCAGCAGGGCCCTTGAACATTCGCCCAAGATCAGGAACACCATCTGCCTTTCCCGCGAGGGGCGTCAGACACAAAAGCCCATGCTTGACTACGAAACCCTCATATCCTTTCACCCGGGCATCGAGCCTCCGGCGTGCACGAATGAGGACGATGTATGCACCATCTGCTACACAGGGGGCACGACGGGATTGCCCAAAGGCGTGGTGCTCACCTACTCCAACTTCTGGCACCTGGCGGACTCGCTCTTCGGCGACCTCATCGGCAGGCTCGCCTCCGACGAGAAGGTGAATTTCGGCAGGATCCTGGCTAACCTTATCCATGTGCCTTGGCTGGAAAAACCCGCCAACAGCCTCATGGGACTCCCGGGAATCAGACCGTTCATCGCACGCTCGATCCCCGACCTGCTGGCATTGACCACGGGCAAGGTTATCGGCCCCCTGCTGGGAAGGATCACGGGCGGTATTTCCATATTCATGAACATGCCGCTGTTCCATATGGCCAATTACCAGCTTCTTATCATCGGGCCCATGTCCGGCCTGATCCGCTTCATCCTCAGGGAGCCGATCCATTTCGACCCCAAGGAGGTGCTTGGGGCCATCTCAAGGGAAAGGCCCATGGTCGTGCTCCTGGTGCCGACCCAGTGGAAAATGCTCCTGGATGAGCCGGATATCGACAGGTATGACCTGGGATCGGTACTTGTCGCCATGACCGGGGCCGGGGCAAACCCGCCGGAAAGAAAGAGGCGGATACTCGAAAAGTTCCGCAACTCCATCGTCGTCGATGTGTTCGGCCAGACGGAAATGACACCCGACACGGCTTTGAGGATCGACACGTCGCCCGAGACCATCAAGAACAAGTCGGTGGGCAGGCCTCTCTCCGGCATCAGGATGCGCATCGTCGACGAGGAGGGTGCCGATGTTCCCCAGGGGATCACCGGAGAGATCCTCTACCAGAGCCAAACCATCATGAAGGGCTATTACGGGGATTCCGGGAAGACATCAGAGGTCATCAGGGACGGCTGGTTCCACTCGGGCGATCTCGGTTACATCGATGCCGAGGGCGAGCTCATCGTTGTGGACCGCAAGGGAGAATGCATCTCCACCGGCGCGGAAAAGGTCTTTCCCCACGAGGTGGAAGAGATCCTGGTGAAGCATGAAAAGATAGATTCTGCGTGCGTCATCGGGGTACCTGACGAGACGTGGGGCAACACGGTCCGGGCGGTGGTGGTCCTGAAACAGGGAAAGTCGGCCAGCGAAGAAGAGATCATGGCCTGGTGCAGGGACAAGATGACCGGCTTCAAGAGGCCCAAGTCCATCGTGTTCACCGAAGCCTTTCCGCTGAGCCCCGTGGGCAAGGTCCTGAGGAACAAGGTGAGGGAGCTGTTCGGCACCTGAGAACTCCCCTGCTCAACAGGCTCGGCCGGCAGCGGGATGTTGAGGCACATATGGGCGCATGCAGACACATGGGCCCGATTATTTGAAATCACTTTTTACAAACGGAGGTACTGCATGGGGGACAAGAGTTTCCGGAATCTCGTCAAGGCCATACCTGCCCTTGCATCCATGGAGCAGACAGGCGGACTCCTGAGGACATTCTACACCCAGTGGGGGGGCATGAACACGCTGCGCATCCTGCTGAAGACCGGCAGCAAGACCGGCCACCTGAAGACCATAAAAGCCCTGGCAAATTTCCGCCTGGAAAAGATCACCCCGAACTTCCTGGTGTCCATGTGGGAGGTCTTCGGCGAGCGTGAGGCCCTCATCTCGGAAGGATCACGCTACACATACAGCCAGCTCAAGGACAGGGTCTTCAGACTGGCGAACGCCCTGCAATCCCTAGGCCTCAAGCCCAGGGACCGCTGTGCCGAGCTCCTCTTTAACGGGAACGAGTTCTTCGAGGCTTTCTTCGCCTGCTCCCTCATCGGCTGCCCCATGCCCTTCCTCAACTGGCATCTGGAGGGCCATGAGCTGCTGGAAGCCGTCAACCGCGTAAAGCCGAAGGTGCTCATCCTCCATGAAGAGCTTGCAGAAAAGATCCTGCCCGTAAGAAACCAGCTGCCCAGCATCGAGCACTACATCGTGGTGGGCCCCACCTCGACCGCAGGCGCGTCCCGGTATGAGGATCTCCTTGCCCGGGCCCCTTCCACCATGCCCGAGACGCACTTTGCCGTTGCCTTGAATCCCTACACGGGCGGGACCACGGGCACACCAAAAAACGTCAATTATTTCGACAGTATCGGATATGCCTTCAGCGACCTGGCTGAAGCCCCCAGGGTGCCGCTCGGCGAGTATCTCAGGCTGCTGGTCCTCCAGTTCAGCTTCATGTACTGGTTCGGGGGAACCGAGATCACAGACCCTGTCACGCACAACATGCGTTGTCTCATCCCGGGGCCCCTCTACCATGCAGGATCCATCGCGGGATGGGTCCCCTTCATCCTGCTGGGAGGCACGGGAGTACCCATGAAGGCTTTCGACCCTGAGGACATCCTGAAGACCATTGAAAAGGAACGGATCAACTGGATCTTTGTCGTACCGGCCATGCTCGAGAGGATCCTTGCCCTGCCTGATGGTATAAAAAGCCGCTATAACCTGGGCTCAATGCACACCATCATCTGCGCTGCAGCACCTGCCACCCCGGAACTGAAAAAAGCGACCAATGCCCTTTTCAGGCGGCAGGGATGTGCCGGGAATGTGTTCACCGAATTCTACGGCTCTTCGGAGACCGGCGTATCGTCGGTCCTTCTCCCTGTGGATTATGAGGAAAACCCGGCAAGGTATGAAAGCGTGGGAAAAATCCGGTGCGCAGAAACCCGGGTTTACGATCCTGAAAGCAAGAGCTGGTGCCCGCCCGGCAGGGACGGGAAGATCCTCTCGCGGAGCCTCACCACTGTGAGCCTGAACTACGTGGGGTCACCCGAAAAACTCGAGGGCGCCTTCACGGTGGTGGACGGTGAGCTCTGGTTCGACGACGGCCTCCTGGGCCATCTGGATGAAGACGGCTTCCTCTACCTCACCGGCAGGGAAAAAGAGATGATCATCACCGGCGGCGTGAACATCTTTCCCAATGAGATCGAGACCGCCATCAAAAGGCATGAGGGCGTCCTGGATGTGGCGGTGGTGCGCTACCCACACAGGGAGCTCGGCGAGGTCCCAGCCGCCGTGATCCAGCCCAAGGACGGCCTGCTGCTCATGGAAGGCGAGATCATAGAACACCTCAAGTCCCTCAACCTCAGCGGCTTCAAGATCCCGCGCCATGTGGAGTTTGTCAGTACACTGCCCCGTCACATCGACGGCAAGATGCGCAAGAAAGAGATCGAAGACCGTTTCTGGGAGGGTATCGAGCGGAGGGGATGACAGGTTATTGATGAGATTCTATCCAGTAGAGGGCATCATCGGGGCTGTTAAATTCCTTCCTGTTGATCTCCTGTCCACCCTTTTCAACCGATGCCATATATGTGTCGCCTGAGGTCCCCTTCAGCTTGCGAATATGTCCTATGAGCTTGTTGTCATCATAGACATGAAACACCAGGCCGCCACTTATTGAGGATTTCAATCTGATCATTCTTGTTCCTTATATCCAGGAGTCCATCCAGACCATATATCCATAAGAATATCAACTTTTTTGACTACAGGCAACCAGCCCGCGCCATCAAGGACGCAGGTCCGGCTACCCGTATCTTCCTGCCTCACTTCTACCAGACATGACCCACCGGCCTTAACGGGCCTGTAAAACAATTCAGTTCACTGCGATTAATTTGTCCAATACACTCTTAAAAAATGCATCAGGTGCGTACGGACACAAACAAACGCACAACCCGGGATAACTCTTCATATGGCTGTGAGAAATCAGCCACTCGGGATGATGTCTCCCTGCCGCACCAGGTAAAAAAATAGGGGGCCATTGCGGCCCCCTGAAAGGGAGGTTGAAATGCTTGTTTATGTTCTGATCCGTTATTCGTGATCTGTTTTCAGCTGCTGCTCGTGATGCTCGAGATCTCCTGGGCCGAGAACACCTTGTCGATGTCGAGGATCATGATGAATTCCTCCTCGCGCTTGCCCATGCCCTTGATGAAGTCCGTGTTCATCTTCGTGCCGATCCTGGGGGGCGCCTCGATGCTTTCAGGCTCCAGCTCCATGACCTCGTTCACGGCGTCGGCAATGACACCCAGCACTGTACCATCACCCTCGATGGATACCTCGCCGATGATGATCCTGGTGTCCAGAGTCCTCTCGGTGCCCTTGATCCCGAATTTCCTTTTGAGGTCGATCACCGGCACCACCGCCCCCCGCAGGTTGATGACCCCGCTCATGAACTCAGGGGCCTGTGGCATCCTGGTGATCTTGGGAAAGTCGAGGACTTCCCTAACCTTGGAGATGTCCAGGGCGAATTCCTCCTCGTCGAGCTTGAACGAGAGATACTGCCTGATCTCTGTGATTCCTTGCACGCTCATGTCCTTCTCCTTAAGGGTTCCTTCAGTTCTTGAAATCCATCAATACTTTTCGAAATCTCCGTCCAGATCATCTTCATCAGGCTTCACATCGCTCAGGTCAATGTGCACCCCTGCAGGTATACCTTCCCCGGCGACCCTTCCCTTGAGCACCTTCGGTGCCTCGTTCCGGCCGATCAATGAGGCATTCCTGTTCTTCGCAGGGTGAACCTTCGGGGACGAGGAGACTACTGCATGATCAGTCACCCCTTTGATCTTGAAGAAGGACACCAGTTCCTGGAGATGGACCGCCTGGCCGGAAAGCTCAACGGATGTGGAAGAGAGCTGCTCCGCCGCAGAGGCGTTCTGCTGCACCACGTTGTTGAGCTGCTGGATGGCCGTGTTGATCTGTTCGGCCCCGGTGTTCTGCTCGTTGCTGGCGGCAGTGATCTCCTGTACGAGCTGGGCTGTCTTCTGAATGTCAGGAACGATCTGGCCCAGAAGCTTACCGGCCATCTCCGCCACCTCCACGCTCCTTATGGAGAGCTTGCTGATCTCGCCGGCGGCCTCTGCGGAACGCTCAGCCAGCCGCCTAACCGCCGCGGCCACGACGGCGAAACCCTTGCCGTGCTCTCCGGCCCGGGCGGCCTCGATGGCTGCGTTCAGTGCAAGCAGGTCGGTCTGACGGGCGATCTCTTCAACGATTGCAATCTTCTCGGCAATGGTCTTCATGGCCGAGACGGTCTCCACAACGGCCTTGCCTCCCTCCTTGGCGTCGTCGGCGGATTTTCCCGCGATCTTCTCGGTCTGGCGTGAGTTGTCCGCATTCTGCCTGATATTGGCAGTCATCTCCTCCATTGAAGAGGATGCCTCTTCCGCGGCGGCTGCCTGCTCGGACGCACCCTGGGACATCTGGTCGGCAGTGGAGCTCATCTGTTCGCTGCCTGCCGCAACGTTGTCCGCCGCCATCTTCACCTCCTGGGCCACGGTTGAGAGCTTCTCCACCATGTCCTCGAGAGACATCATGAGCTTGTCCTGCTCGGAGCGCTTCTGGATCTTCACGGTCAGGTCACCCTGGGCGATCTTTTCCGCTGTCTGGGTTATGTCGTTCATGGCCTGGATGAGAACATTGAGGTTGTCCTTTATGTTGTTGAAATCACCGTTATAGGCATCCGTGACCTTGGGAGGGATATCACCCTTGCTGATCTTGTCCACATAGTCGGCTGCCACGTTCAGCGGATTGATCACCGCATCCAGGGTCTCGTTGACACCTTCGATGACCCCCCTGAACTCGAAATTGATCTTTTCTGGATTGCCGCGTTTCGAGAGCATGCCTGCAACCGCCGATTCCGAGAGCTCTTTCACTTCGGACAGCAGCGAGCGGATTATGCCGGAGACATTCCTGCTGAGAAAGACAGAGATCATGAGCGCCGCAAAGAATCCTACCAGTATGATCCCGAGAAGGATGGTGAGGCTCTTCTTCATCGTCGTGTTGGCGCTGGCGTTTTCCTTCTCCGCGATGGCGAGGTTCATCTCCTGGAGCTTGTTGATATGGTCCCTCATGGTCTCGAACTTCTCGCTCACCGGTCCTATGCTCAGGGCAATGGCCTCCTTGGTCGCGTTGGCTGTACCGCTATTTCTCAGATCGATTACCTGCTTCGACTCCTTCGCCCACTCCTCACGGGCCATTTCATATTGTCCGAGGACAGTCTTTTCTTCCTGAGAGGAGGCGAGATTGGCGTATTTCTTTATGCGCTGGTCCGACTGCTGGAGATTCTCTTCATAGTCCTTTAGCAGGTCCTTGAACCGCTCGTCCGTGGTGCTGGTGAACATCATGGACCGCTCGGCCACCAGCAGCTGCTGCAGGTCGCGGTCCGCCTCAACCAGGAAGTCGATGCTGGGCAGACGGATCCCGAATATATCGTCGATACTCTTCTTTATCCCGGTCATGGCAAAGTAGCCAAAGCTCCCGATGACAATCATGAACAGGATCATGAGAGAGAAACCACCAAGCAGCTTTGTCCCGATCTTCACATTCTTGAGCCATTTCATAAGTGTTCTCCTTGTCGTTTCATTTCTATTCTATACCCTCTGCCGGATCATCCTTTCCAGCACATCACCGACAAACCTCAAGTCAACGTCCAGAGGGCTGATGAAGCTCGGCAGGAGCCGTGCCGCCCTTGAAATGGTTTCCTTGTCCTGGTCAGGCACGATGAGTATGACATGTATGCCTCCAAGGAAATCCTTCAGATCCACCAGATCGCCGAGCTGATCCTTGGTTGCGGCCACCAGGACGGCTACCTCTATCCCCTTGGCAAGCCTGCGCAGCCTCCCTTTCAGGCCCTGGAGGTCATGGATTGTCTCCACCTTCCCGTTGGCAGGGATGACCTTCGACTCGATGATACCGGTCAGCTCGCTCTTCATGCCTTCATTATCAGTGCTGATAAAGAAGAGGACGTGCACGCCTTCCATCTTCTGATCATGCAGTACCTGAGATCGCTTCATGGTCCGGTGTTAGAGCACGGAGCGTGCCAAATAATGTTCAAAACCTTTATTAATTTAATATCAACAGGTTATATGTTGACTGGATGTTCATGAGAATATGCATGTACCTTCAATTTCCTGCTGTTCCGGAAATCTGATTCCGGCCTCACAGGAATTCTTCACTTTTCTGATACAGAGGAAGCGCCCTGAAATACTGCAGAGGGTTCTCTCATGTCCTGAAACGGGAGAGGCCATGCTTTTTCAAGAGGGCATAGAGCTGCGACTGGGAAAGCCCTGACACGGAACACGCTTTTTCACGGTCGCCTTTGAACTGCCGCATGAGGCGAAGGAGATACTCCTTTTCAAGCCTGTTCCACTGTTCGGCCCTGAACTCCGAAAGCGGCTTCAGTTCCTGATCGTGAGGCGCTTCATCCGAGCTGATGGAGGCCTCTTGTGGCATCTCCCGTGATTCCTTCCTGAGCGAAGCGGCCCGGTACTGATACGGGATGTGCTTGGGGATGAGCGTGGGGTCCGCTCCGGCCGATGCCAGGGAGTTTTCCAGCACATTGATGAGCTCCCGCACGTTTCCCGGCCAGTGCTGGGACTGAAGGGTCTGAAGAAATTCCTCCGAAATGCCTTTTATGCCCATGCCGTACTGACTGCACAGACGCTGCACCTTCTGGATGGCTATCTCCCTGATGTCCTCCCCGCGTTCACTCAGGGGCGGCAGCCTGATCTCCATGGCGCCGATGCGGAACAGGAGGTCTTCGCGGAAGGTGCCTTCCGAGGCCATCCTTGAAAGATCGCGGTTCGTTGCGGCCACCAGCCTGAAGTCCACCGGGATTTCCTGTTTCGACCCTATGGGACGGATGCGTTTTTCCTGCAGGGTCCTCAGGAGGGACTTCTGTACGGCGTAGGGCAGGTCGCCGATCTCGTCGAGGAACACCGTGCCGCCTTCGGCCTGCTGTATAAGCCCCTCGCGTCCTTTGTCCGCACCGGTGAAGGCACCTTTTTCATGCCCGAAAAGGGTGCTCTCCACCAGGGTGTCCGGCAGCGCCCCGCAGTCCACGACAATGAAGTTGTTCTGCGAGCGTCTGCTGTTCTCGTGGATGGCCATGGCAAAGAGCTCCTTGCCCGTTCCGGTCTCCCCGGTGATGAGCACGCTGGCATCGCTGGCAGAAGCCCTGGCGACTGCATCCAGACAGCTCTTGATGGCAGGGGACTCACCGATGATGCCCGGACTCTTGAGCGGCAAAGGTGCCGCCTTGGATTCCTTCTCGCTGCGGTACTGGAGCGCCCGGGTGATGGGCAGCGTGACCTCGCCCACCAGGAATGGCTTCTGGACGTAGTCCCATGCCCCGTACTTGAATGCCAGCTCCGCAGCCTGGACACCGCTCCCGGTGATGATGATCACCTCGGGCCGGGACGGGGTCTTGATGAGGTCGGGCAGGATGTCCAGCCCGTTTCCGCCGGGAAACTGAAGGTCCAGGAGGATGAGGTCGAACTCGCCGGAACCGGCCATGCCCAGGCCTTCTTCCAGGGTAAGCGCGCTCGATGCATCGTGCTTCATGCCCTTTGCCAGCCTTGTTACGATCCTGCAGATCTCGGGATCGTCGTCGATGATCAGTATCCTTGCCATTGTTTTCCCTTATGATTTGTGGATTTTCAGTGCGGTGAAGACCACGTCCGTGAGTTCGCCTGCGATCATGGGCTTCATGACCATGGCGTGGATGCCCACCTGCCTCATCCTCTCTTCCGGGATCAGCGAACCGAACCCCGTGCACAGCACGATGGGGATGTCCGCCCTGGTCTCGTGGATGAGCCCGGACAGCTCGAGGCCCGTCATCTTCGGCATGGTCAGGTCCGTGAGCACGAGGTCGAATGCGCCAGGGGTCTGCCTGAACTCCTCCAGGGCCTACACCGGGCTCGCGAAGACCGCAACGCGGTACCCGAGACGCTCCAGGATCTTCCGCCCGGATTCCAGTATGCCCGTCTCGTCGTCCACGAACAGGATCCGGCCGCTCCCCCGCTTCAGCGCCGCACCCTCATCCTGGGTGTGAACCGCTTCGCTCCCCACCAGCGGCAGCAGGATGTGGAAGGTCGTCCCCATCCCGGGCTCGCTGTACACGGTGATGGCTCCCCCCATCTCCTTGATGATGCCGTGCACCACGGAAAGACCCATCCCCGTTCCCTCCCCGCGCTCCTTGGTGGTGAAGAACGGGTCGAAGATCTTGCCGATGATCGTGCCGGGTATGCCGGTCCCGGTGTCGGAGACGCTCATGCGCAGGTAGGGCCCCGGTTCGAGGCCCGGGTAGTGCTGTACCGAATCCCTGTCCAGCCCCACCTCGTTCATGTCCACCGTGAGCACCCCTCCCGTGTCCTTCATGGCGTGCGCCGCGTTGGTGAACAGGTTCATCACGATCTGGTGCATCTGGGTGGGGTCGGCCAGCACCGTGGCCGATGGGGCCGATACGTTCTGCCTGATCTCGATGGTGCTCGGCAGGGACGCCCTGAGCAGCTTGATGGTCTCCTTCACGATGGGCGCGATGATGATGGCTTCCTTCTTGATCTCGCTCTGCCGGCTGAAGGCCAGGATCTGCTTCACCAGGTCCCGCGCCCTGATGCCTGCCCTGATGACCTGATCGATGTCGTCCTGAACGGGCTCGCCGTCTTGGTTCTTCATCCTGGCCAGCTCGGCATAGCCGAGCACCGAGGAGAGGATGTTGTTGAAGTCATGGGCGATCCCGCCCGCCAGCGTCCCGATGGACTCCATCTTCTGGGCCTGGATGAGCCGGGCCTGGAACTGGGCCTTCTCCTGCTCGGCCAGCCTGCGCTGCGTGATGTCCCGGCACAGGAACACGGTCCCGGAAGGGGTGCCGTCGGCGTTGCGCAGGGTGTCCCCGTTGACCTCGAAACTGATCCTCATGCCGTCTTTCATGACCAGATCGTATTCCTGCGTCCCTACCTCGCTGTCCTGCCTGAGAAGATTGTTCTCAATGGCCCTGTCCCGGTCTTCGGGGGCGATGAACGTGAGTACGTTGCTCCCCACCAGCTCTTCCCTGGTATACCCGCTCAGCTCGAGGGCATGGTCGTTCACGTAAGATATCGCACCATCCTGGGTTGTCTGGATAATGAAATCGGGGATCGTCGTCACCAGCCTGGAGTACAGCTCCTCGCTCCTGCGCAGCGCCTCCTCGGCCTGCTTGCGGTCCGTAATGTCGATGATCTGGCCCAGAAGGCAGGGCTCGCCCGCAATGGTGATGGGGACGGAGGAAAGAAGGCCCCAGAAGGTCCCTCCGGCCTTGTTCCTGAACTGAATCTCCCGGTCCTTTATCATGCCGGAATCCATGGCTTCCCGGGGAACGCTCTCCACCAGGGAGCGGTCGACCAGCAGATCCAGTTCGTTGATGGTATGCCCGACTATCTCGTCACGTTCGTAGCCGTGCAGGTGCAAGAAACTCCCGTTCACATCGATGAAGCGTGCATCGCGGAGGGTCGTAATCGTCATTATGGTGGGGCTGTTGTGGAAGGCCAGGGAGAATTTCTCCTCTGAAGCCCGAATATTTTCTTCCGCCTGCCTGCTCTCGGTGAGGTCCCGTAGGATGGTCGAGAGGTATTCCAGCGAGCCGTCCGGTGATCGATGCGCCATGATGACCTGTGAGGTCGGGACTTCCGTGCCGTCCTTTCTCACGATCGCGGTCTCACCGCTCCATATGCCCTTTGCCATGGCCGTCGGGATGCCCTCTTCCGCAATGATGTGTGCGGCCCAGTCAGGGTGGGCCCTTGAGAGAGGGAAGCCGCTCAGACCTTCGTCTGCCTCTATCCCCATCATGCGGTATCCGGCCTGATTCAGATAAAAGACCTCGCCGTCCGGGTATGCCGCTGAAACCAGGTCGCTCGTGTTGTCAAGGATCGCCATGAGGCGTGCGCGCTCTTGCTCGGCCTGCTTCCGCTCAGTGATGTCGTTGAGCATGTTTATCACGAGAAGTCTTCCGGCAACCGTCATCAGGCGGGCATAGATGAGCAGGGTGGAACGCTTATTGTCAAGGGGGCGGATCATCTCCAGTTCCTCGTTTTCCAGCCACCCCTGGTCCATCAGCTTCCGGCCTGCCCGGATCATGTCCTCGGGGTCCACCGCCCTGGCAACCTGAGGAAATTCGGAAGGCATATGGCCTATGAGGTCTTCCCTGGGAAGCCCAACACTCTCACACATCTTGCGGTTTACATCATAGAACCGGCCTTCAGTATCCGTTATCACAAAGGGCAGTGGCGTATGCTCGAAGATGGTCCGGAACTTCTCCTCACTGATTCGCAGGGCATCCTCAGCTTGTTTGCGCGCGGTGATATCAACCGCCACGCCCATGAAATAGAGCGGTTTTCCCTGTGCATCCTTCACGGCAACCCCGCTGTTCATGAACCAGATCCATTCGCCGCTGGCATGCCTGACGCGGAATTCTGCGATCTTGTGAGGTTGGCCGGTCTCGTACACATTCTTTACAACCTCCAGACAGGCCGGCGCATCGTCCGGGTGGACATAGGGGACGAAGCTTTTTCCTATTGTTTCAGCCACGGGAAATCCGGTGAAACGCTCCCATGACGGCGAGATATGGAGGAATGTGCCATCCCAGGAAATCATGTGAATGATCTCCTCTGCATTTTCAAAAATCGATTGCAGGCGCTCATCTCTCTCACGCAGGGCTTCCTCCGCCTGTTTCCGTTCCGTGATGTCCGTGAGGAAGGACAGCGTGGCTTTTCTTCCTTCCCACTGGATGAGAACCGCGTTGATCTCCACCCGGAGGACTCTCCCCGCACGGTTCAGGATCCTGAAGGAGTAGCTGTGGGGCAGGTCCTCATCACCCTGGAGTCTCCTTGCATGACGTTCCACGACCATGGCCCTGTCTTCGGGATGGAGATACCTCTCAATGCCGGAATTCAGGATCTCTTCGCGGTCATGGCCGAGGATCTCACAGCATTTTGCATTCACGAACCGGAACACGCTGTCCTGTATCACAAAGATGGCCTCGTTGGCGTTCTCCACGAGCAGGCGGTACTTCTCCTCGCTGGCCTGCAGTTCCTCGGTGCGCTCCGCCACTGTCTTCTCCAGCACTTCTCTTTTCGAGAACATGGATGAGATGTACAGGCCGAGCACGAAGGTGAGCATGAACCCTGCAGGCAGGATCAGCCAGAAGGTCAGGGGATAGTTGCGCTCCATGTAGGCTTGTCCTGCAACGATCTCCAAACGCAGCGTACGGTCTGCGAACCCGAAACTCCGTTGAAGCCTTGGCGGTGAAGGCAGGAACGCTGATATCCAGGAGCCCTTCGTGTGGTGTCCGGAAGATCCGAGAACGATGGGCTTTGCATCCTCGGGATTCGATACGTCATGAAGGGTCAACACCACGTCTTCCGACCCCATGGTCTTGAGCAGATACGCCTTCAGGGAGTCTTCCTGCAGGATCGCCACGGCAAAACCCTGGATGGCCCATGCCATCATGCCGCCCGTCTCACGCCGGAAATCCTTCTTGTGGCAGGGGACAATAATCGCGACGGCGGGCCTGCCGTTCATCATCGCGTCGGCCTTTGAGCATGTCACGGTCCTGCCGGTCGTGACTGCCTTCTCGAACCCGGCGAGGACCTCCGGGACTGCTCCCATGTTGAACCCGATATGTTCACGGTACCCCTGGTTTGTGGACGCGATGTAGAAGATGGGATAATAGACCCCGCGGTCGCCAGGGGTTACAGGGTTCCTGTCCGGCCCCCGTTCGAATATGATGAATTGCCGGTGGAGCACTCCACTCGCGGATTCCTGAAAACTGCTGGAATCCTCTTTCGAGACGGCAGGGACCCATGCAATGGCAGACATCTCCGGCGTGCCGGCAAGCATGGGCTGCGTAAAAGACAGGAATTCATGCGGCTCGACCAGTTCGGATGCCTGGAAGAGCCTCACGAGTGTTTCAACCGTCAGCAGGTCGTTGTTCAGCTGCGATTCGATGAGGTTTGCACGGATGGCCGCATCGCTCTCGAACTCCCTTAGGAATTTGTCGAACTCCTGCAGTCTGATCTCCCGGAAGAACCAGAAAGTGACGAGAAGGCCTGCGGCGATGATGAAGACAAGCACCCATCTCTTGCCATGCGTCGAAGCATCATGGGAGCTGAAACATTTTTTTGCATATATCACGCTCAAGCCTCCTCAGCCCTCTTAAGAGATGCGATCAGGACACCTGAAATACATATAATTCCCTTTCCTTTCAGTTCCGACAGCAAACAGAGTAAATTTATGAAAAAATATGCAATATATATTATATAAAGGCCAGTTAAGACTATTCAAGCACGACAGTATTTAGTTCTACGGCAAGCAAAAAGGCGGCTTGTATGTGAATACCATTGCAAAACTTCAGAGCGTATGTTGAACAGCACTTTAAAATTTACCCGAACAAATCATGCATGTGAGTGAACCAGCCAAAATGCCCGTTCCACTCGCATGCATGATTTGTTCGGGCTAGGGTTTATTGAGCTGAATTCATTGCTCGCACGAGTTATGCAGGAGTCATGTGTGTTTAGTACAGGGCCTCTGAGAAAAACCAGCGTGCCATGACGACTGAGACAGTCTTCTTCTTATTGGCCGGTATCGGCGATGATTTTAACGAGTTCTAAAGGAACTCGCCAGATAAGGCCGGAGGATATTCTTCAGGTTACAGTGCCCAGTATCGCCCTGGTCCTGCCGAAAAACTTGGGGAATTCCCGGGTTAGGAAGAACCGTGAAGCCGCCACCTTTCTCTCATAGAAGGCCGCTTCACTGTTTTCCTGTGTGGCCCTTTCCGGTTCCTTCCCTGCTGCATGCTCCCTGATCTTTGGCAGGGTCAGGGTGAGGCCCCACAGATGCATCCAGGCCAGGCTCAGCATGAACATGGCCTGCTGGGCAGGCGTGGTGAGCATCAGCAGCTCCTCCATGCGGCCTGAAGACAGGTGGCCTTCCAGCGCCGAGACAACTTCATCCATTTTTGCCAGGGCCTCGGCAACGATATCAACGCAGGATGCATCCACCACCTGCCGTGCAGATTCAACGGTCTCCATCACGCGTTCCCGGAAGACGGAATAGTTGTACCGGCCCGGGTTCAGGAGGACCTTTCTCAGCACGATGTCCATGGACTGTATGCCGTTGGTCCCTTCCACTATGGACAGGGCCTTGCATGACCGGGCGAGGCGTTCCACGGGATAGTCCCGGCAGAACCCGTACCCGCCGAAGACCTGAATGGCCTCCGAGGTAATGAGCCAGACCATGTCCGTGTTCCCGGCCTTGCACAGCGGGGTGAGCAGATCCACCATGGCTCGCGCCCGCCTGGCGGCCTCGCCGACCTCCAGCTCGGCCATGTCGATGCTGAACGCCAGGTAGTAGGTGAACATCCTCATACCCTCGACATAGGCCCTCATCCACAGGAGCATCCTCATCACGTCCGGGTGCTCCATGATGGGTACGGCCGGGGCTTTCGCATCCAGCATCCTGGAGTAATGGGCACCCTGGATCCTCTCGCGGGCGTACGAAAGGGCGTGCTGGCAGGCCGCAGACGAGCTGGCCAGCCCCTGGAGGCCGCAGAAGATCCTCTCTTCGTTCATCATCTCGAACATGATCTTCATACCCTGGCCGATCCCGCCCAGGAGGTAGCCCGTACAGGTCCCCTCGTCGCCGAAGGAGAGCGAGCAGGTGGGCCCGGCGTGGAACCCCATCTTCTTCTCAACACCCGTGCAGAAAACGCCGTTGCGTTGCATAAGGGACCCTTTGGAATCCACGAGGAACTTAGGGACAATGAACAGCGAGAGCCCCCTGGTTCCCTCCGGCGCTCCTTCGGTCCTCGCGAGGACCAGGTGGATGATGTTCTCCGTCAGATCGTGCTCGCCGGCCGATATGAACATCTTTCGGCCTTCTATGGCATAGGTGCCCTCTGCCATGGACACGGCGTGCGTTGTCACCCTGCCCACGTCAGAGCCTGCACCGGGCTCGGTGAGGCACATGGTGCCGCCCCAGGTCCCCGTGAGCATCTTCTCCAGGTAAAGATCCTTCTGGTCGGGTGTGCCGAACCTCCTGATGAGCCCGGCTGCGCTTCCGGTGAGCAGGCTCATGAAGGCCAGCGCCGCGCTTGCGGAGCAGAAGAGCTCCTTGCATGCGATGGAAACACTCATGGGCAACCCCCGTGGGTCATCCCTGTCGGATATGGTTATGAAGCCGGCATCCACCATGGCCCGATACGGACCGTGGACGTATGACGGCACCTTCACCTCGCCGGTCTGCGGATCGTATGACAGACCGTCTTCCTCTGCCTTCCCGTCAACCGGATACCACTCGTCCAGGGAAATCCTCCGGGCAAGCCTGATGGTGTCCTCCACGAGGTCCCTGTCGAGTGATTCGTACCGGGGATATGTCTGGAGGCCTTCAATATTGAGCATCTCGAAGAGAACGAAGCTAATATCGCGCATGTCTACCAGCGGGGTCTGTGCCATTGCAGATTGCCTTTTAAAAAATCCTCATCGGTGTTAAATAAGACTTGTCGAGAAATACCTTTCCGCGCGGTCCGGCAGGACGGTGGCAATGACCTTGCCCGGTCCGAACTTCGATGCAACCTGAATGCACGCCCACACATTCGCGCCCGAGGATATGCCCACGAGCAGACCGGCCTTGTGTGCAAGGAGACGGCTGGTCTGAATGGCGTCCTCGTCCGTCACCTCCAGGACCTCGTCGACCAGGGAGGTGTCCAGCACCGGCGGTATGAAACCGTCTCCTATGCCCTCGATACGGTGCAGGCCCGGCTCATGCCCCAAGAGGGCCGAAACGTTCTTCGGCTCGACGGCGACAATGAGGGTGTCCTTGTTCCTCTCCTTGAGGAACCTCCCGACACCCTGCAGCGTGCCGCCGCTTCCCAGACCGGACACGAAGATGTCCACATGGTGGTTCAGCTGGGTCCAGATCTCCGGGCCCGTGGTGAGGTAATGGGCCAGAGGGTTGTTGGGATTCTCGAACTGCTGGGGCACATAGACGTTCTCGCGGGTTTCCTTGAGCTCCTTGATGACTCGTATGCAGCCTTCCAGGCTCTCATTTGCAGGGGTGAGTATGAGCTCGGCGCCCAGGGCCTTGATGATCTTCTTTCGCTCCTCGCTCATGTTCTCGGGCATGACCACGATGACATGGTGCCCCAGTATGCCGCCCACGAGGGCCATGCCTATACCGGTGTTCCCGGATGTGGGCTCCGCGATGATGTCCCCCTCTTTGAGTTCGCCTGATTTCCTGGCCTCCTCGAGCATGAACAGGGCCACCCGGTCTTTAATGCTTCCCCCGGGGTTCAGGTGTTCTGCCTTGGCGAAGATATCGGCGCAAAGAGCGCTCTTCAGGCAGACAATAGGGGTGTTGCCGATCTGATCCAAGACATTCTTCGAATACATGGGCATCTACTCCTGATGGAGATATTGGGTACAAATGTCTTCTGCCAGCGTCATGGCGACCTGATCTTTTTATTTCACAAAGGATTTCAAGAGGAACGATTCTTCAAAGAAGTGCGCCCAGCAAGACTCGAACTTGCGACCTTTTGATTCGTAGTCAAACGCTCTATCCAACTGAGCTATGGGCGCACACGGACATGAACACATCTTATAAAAGGATTCTTTGAACGTGTCAATATACCTCGCTACGTAAAAGAGGGGCCTGATTCGGCCCCTCTTCTCATTGTCCATAGTTCAGACCAGCCTACTTGCTCTTTTCCCAGTTCTCCAGAACCCTGAGCTTTACCTCGGCCGTGTGCAGGCGGTTCTCCCACCTGAGATGTTCCGGGTCTTCCCTGCCGAGTTCACGCAGTTTCTCATGTGCCTGGTCTATTTCAGCCTTTACCTCATCAGCCTTGATGTCTTCAGCCAGATCGGCCGTCTCGGCCAGGATGATCACCCTGTCGGCGATAATCTCGGCAAAGCCGCCGCCTACCGCCACGTAGATATCCCTGTCTTCGGTCTTGACAATGATCTGGCCCGGCTTAAGCGTGGTGAGAAAGGGTGTGTGCCCTATGAGGACGCCGAACTCGCCCTGGCTGCCGGGCGCGACCACCTCGATGGCCTTGCGGCTGAGCACCGCCTTCTCGGGCGTTACCACGTCAAGCTGCATATATTCTTCAGCCATGAATGTTCTCCCTTAGTCTGCTGCCAGCTTCTTCGCCTTCTCGACGACCTCTTCGATGGGGCCCACCATGTAGAACGCCTGTTCGGGCAGGTCATCCATTTCACCGGCAACGATCATCTTGAACCCGCGGACGGTGTCTTTCAGTTCGACATACTTGCCCGGCATACCGGTGAACTGTTCGGCAACGCTGAAGGACTGTGACAGGAACCTCTGGAGCTTGCGCGCCCTTGAAACGACGAGCTTGTCGTCTTCGGAGAGTTCATCCATGCCGAGGATCGCGATGATGTCCTGGAGCTCCTTGTACTTCTGGAGGATCTGCTGCACCTGGCGGGCAACCGTGTAGTGCTCTTCGCCCACGATCTTGGGGTCAAGAATACGCGACGTCGAGTCGAGCGGGTCCACGGCCGGGTAGATGCCCAGCTCCACGATCTGCCGGGACAGAACCGTGGTGGCGTCCAGATGGCTGAACGTGGTGGCAGGGGCCGGGTCGGTCAAGTCGTCGGCAGGCACGTAAATGGCCTGAACCGAGGTGATGGACCCCTTGGTGGTCGACGTGATGCGCTCCTGGAGCTCGCCCATGTCGGTGCCCAGGGTCGGCTGGTATCCAACGGCGGACGGCATGCGGCCGAGCAGAGCGGACACCTCCATACCTGCCTGGGTGAACCGGAAGATGTTGTCGATGAAGAGCAGCACGTCCTGGTTCTGCTCGTCACGAAAATATTCGGCAACGGCAAGACCTGAAAGGGCCACGCGGGCGCGGGCTCCGGGGGGTTCGTTCATCTGGCCGTATACGAGGGCCGTCTTGTCGATAACGCCTGACTCTTTCATTTCGAGCCAGAGGTCGTTTCCTTCACGGGTGCGCTCGCCCACGCCGGCGAATACCGAGTAGCCGCCGTGCTTGGATGCGATGTTATGGATGAGCTCCATGATGAAAACCGTCTTGCCCACGCCGGCTCCGCCGAACAGGCCGATCTTTCCGCCCCTCATGTACGGCGTAAGCAGGTCGATGACCTTGATGCCGGTCACGAAGGAATCAATCGAGGTGCTCTGTTCGGTGAACTTCGGGGGTTCGCGGTGAATGGGGTTGCGCTTCTCGGTGCTTACCGGACCCATCTCGTCAACGGGCTTTCCCACGACGTTCAGGATGCGGCCGAGCACAGCGTCTCCAACCGGGATAGAGATGGGCGCCCCACTGTCCTTAACGGGCATTCCCCTCACCAGACCGTCGGATGAGTCCATGCAGATGGTGCGGACCATGCGATCACCTAAGTGCTGGGCAACCTCGAGAACCAGATTGTCTTCATCTGCGGAGATAAAGGGATTGGTCACGAACAGGGCGTTATATATGTTAGGCAGTTCTCCCTGAGGGAACTCGACGTCCACAACAGCGCCGATGACCTGTGCGATCTTTCCAATGTTCATAAGTTCACTCCTCCCGATTAGGATCCTAGATTATTATCCCTTCAGGGCCTCGGCACCGCCCACCACTTCCATGAGCTCCGTGGTGATGGCCGCCTGTCTTGCCCTGTTGTACTTGATGTCCAGCTTCCCGATAACCTCGCCTGCGTTGTTGGATGCGCTTTCCATGGCCGTCATGCGCGCGCCGTGCTCGGATGCGGCGGATTCGAGCAATGCCCTGTACATGAACACCTTCAGACTCAGGGGGATCAGCGTATCGAGCAGGACCTCCTCTGAAGGCTCGTAGAGGTACTCGACATTGCTCATGTCGTCGTCGACCTCCATGGGCTCCACCGGCAGCAGCTTGTCTTCGTGCATGACCTGCGTCATGGCCGACTTGAACTCGTTGAAGATGATGATGAGTTCGTCATACTCCGCGTTTACATATCCTTTGATGAGGTCATCGCAGATCTCGGAGGCCAGCGCATAATTCGGTTTGCCGATGGGATAGCTCTGCCTTTTCTTGATATCCTTGCGCTTGTAGTAGTCCCCGGACCTCTTGCCCACGAGAACCAGGGAGATTTCTTCGTACTTGTCCTTGTTCTCCTTGATGAGGTTATCAGCCCTGCGGAAAAGGTTCTGGTTGAATGAACCGCACAGCCCCCTGTCGGACGCTATGATCACGATCACGCACCGCTTGGGCTCACGCACACGCAGCAGGGGGTGCATGTCGGGGTTGGTCCTGGTGACCAGGGACACGAGCACCTCATTGGTCTTGATGGCGTAAGGCCGCGCGGCAATGATGTCGGTCTGTGCCCTTCTCAGCTTTGCTGCCGCAACCATGCGCATGGCCGAGGTTATCTGCTTCGTCTTTTTGACGGAGTTGATCCTCTTGCGTAAATCCTTTAGACTAGCCATTTCCTCTCCCTGTTATTCCACCACGAAGATCTTCTTGAAGTCCGCAATGGCATCTTTGAGGCCCTTTTCGGTTTCGGCCTCGAGCTTTCCGGTCTCACGAATGGTCTTCATGATGTCGGCATGCTTGCTTTCCATGAAGGAGAAGAAATCATCCTCGAACTTCCTGATGGCACTGGGGTCGTATTCGTCAAGGTGGCCGTTGGTTCCCACATAGATAATGACCACCTGCTTCTCGACGGGAAGCGGCTTGTACTGGGGCTGCTTCAGCAGCTCCATGAGGCGTGCACCGCGGTTCAGCTGGGCCTGGGTCGCCTTGTCGAGGTCGCTTCCGAACTGGGAGAATGCTGCCAGCTCACGGTACTGGGCGAGGTCGAGCCGCAAGGTACCGGCAACCTTCTTCATGGCCTTGATCTGCGCATTGCCGCCCACGCGTGAAACGGAAATACCCACGTTGATGGCAGGCCTGAAGCCCGAGTAGAAGAGGTCCGTATCCAGGAAGATCTGGCCGTCGGTGATGGAGATGACGTTGGTGGGAATATAGGCTGAAACGTCTCCGGCCTGTGTCTCGACCACTGGCAGGGCGGTGAGAGAACCGCCGCCGAGATCGTCGCTCAGCTTTGCAGCCCGCTCAAGGAGCCTGGAGTGCAGATAGAAAACGTCGCCGGGGAAGGCCTCGCGTCCCGGGGGCCTTCTGAGCAGGAGTGAAAGCTGGCGGTATGCCTGGGCCTGCTTGGTAAGGTCGTCGTAGATACAAAGGGCATGCCCGCCGTTGTCGCGGTAGAACTCGCCGATGGTGCATCCGGTGTAGGGTGCTATGTACTGCAGCGGGGCAGGTTCTGATGCCGTGGCTGCGACAACGACTGTGTATTCCATGGCGCCGAACTGCTCGAGGGTCGCCACGACCTGGGCCACGGTGGACTGCTTCTGGCCGACTGCCACGTAGATGCAGATCACGCCGTTGCCCTTCTGGTTTATGATGGTGTCGATGGCCAGGGCTGTCTTGCCTGTCTGGCGGTCGCCGATGATGAGCTCGCGCTGTCCGCGTCCCACAGGGGTCATGGCATCGATGGACTTGAGGCCGGTCTGGAGGGGTTCCTTCACGGGCTGGCGTTTGACGATGCCAGGGGCCTTGATGTCTACTGTGCAGTACTTTTCGGCCTCGATGGGACCCTTACCGTCAATGGGCTGGCCGATGGCGTTTACCACGCGGCCGAGTATGCCTTTGCCAACGGGGATTTCCACGATCCTCTTGGTGCGCCTGGCCTGGTCGCCTTCCTTGATGCCGACGCTCTCGCCGAAAAGCACGCAGCCGACGTTGTCTTCTTCGAGATTGAGCGCCATGCCCATGGTGCCGTGGGGAAACTCGATGAGTTCACTGGACATGACGTTTCTCAGGCCATAGACACGGGCGATTCCGTCACCTACCGACAGGATGGTACCAGTCTCGGCGACATCGATCTCCTTCTCGTACCCCTTGATCTGTTCTTTGATAATCTTACTTATCTCTTCCGCCCTGATCTGCATCCTACATCTCCCCTTTTAGACTCTGTTTTAATCTGGATATCTGCGTCTTGACGCTTCCATCGTACACCATTCCCTCCACCTCGGCGATGAGCCCGCCGATAAGTGCAGGATCAATGGAGACATCAAGGTCCACTTCCTTTTTCACGATCTGCTTGAGTGTGTTCGAGATGCGCGCAATCTGTTCCTTGTCCAGTTCCATGGCGCTGGTGACACTTGCCCGAACCCTTCCGGAGGCCTCATTGACGGTCTCGCGGTAGGAATCGAGTATGGACTCCACGTACACGAACCTGTCCTTTTCGAGAAGGATGTTCAGGAAGTTCGCCGTGTAATTGGTCAGATTGATCTTTGTGACCAGTTCCCCCAAGATTCTCTTCTTGAGGAGTATGTCATAGAGGGGACTTTCCATTGTGGACCTGAACTCATCACTGTCCCTGATGATGGCCACAATGTTCTCCATGTCTGAGAGAAATTTCTCCTGCAAGCCCTCTTCCCTGCCCAACTCGTAGAGGGCCCTCGCGTATCGTTTGGCTACAACGTCGTCTTTCACAAGGCTACCTCACTACCTTATTTAAGTATTCTTCAAGGATACGTTTCTGGTCATCCGGGGTCATGTTGCTGGTGATCATTCCTGAGGCCATGTTCCCTGCCATATCAGCCACGTGATCCCTCAGTTCCTCTTTTACCTTGACCACTTCCTGATCCGCGGTCCACTTTGCCTGCTGGACTATGCGTTCAGCCGCCAGCCTGCCTTCCTCTATAATACGGTTCTTTTCACCTTCGAGCTCCCCGGTGATGGCGCTCTTGATCTCCTGTATATCCTTTTCCACGTTCCTGAGCTTGCCCTGTATGTCTGCAAGCTGAGATTCCGCATCACCCTTGGCCTTGTCCGCCTCGTCAATCATCTGGGCAAGCTCTTCCTTGCGGTCTACGAAATATGTTCTGACCTTGTCAGCAAGAAGCTTCCACAACAGCCCCATAAGGATGACGAAGTTGACAATGCGCCAGACCATCATCCAGACTTCCTTGTTGCCCTCCTCGCCCCCGCCGCCTTCAGACGCAAAGGCAACCGTGGAAACGACAACTATAAGGATTGCTGCAAGGGGGAGAATCTTCTCTATCCACCGTGTCATGCCACTTTCCTCCCCAGTATCTGCTGCGCAATGGTTGCGGCCATGGATCCGAGTTCGGGCTCGAGCTCCTTCTTAGCCTGAGCCATCTCGGAGGCCATCTGCTGCTGCATCTGCGAGATGATCTCTTCCGCCTTTTTCCGGGACTCGCTGATGATGACGTTGGCCTCTTCCGATGCGGCATTCCGTGCGGCATTCTTCGTGTTCATCGCATCGATCTTGGCATTGTACATCTTCTGGTTGTAATCGACCAGCAAGGCCTGCCCGTCCTCTATGATCTTCTTTGCCTCCTGCTGCTGACCGTCTATGCGCTTCTCCCTCTCTTCGAGTACCTTCAGGATGGGCTTATAAAGGAGCTTGTTAAGGATTATTACGAGAAGAAAGAAATTCAATGCCTGTATGATAATGGTGAAATTAATCTCTATCAAAACCTGCCTCCTTAGACGATGGTTCCCGAGAAAGCACCCTTTTGGGAAAAAAGGAAAGCCCCTCAACCTTTGCCCAAGATATCTACTACTACCCCTCTATCCACCCATGCAAAAGGCGGATCAACCAACTTTTCAACACGGCACGCTCTCGATCCCATCAACGAAGATCTTAAATGTGTCACATGCCAGAGGCCCCTGCTTATCAGGCATGCTGACTGTGAACTGCAACTACCTGGGAATATCCTGTGCTTCAGTTTCCCATCCGGCCCCTGATAATGGTAACTGTATCAGCCTTGACTGAATGGCTGTTCACTCATTCAGATCAATTTTCCCTATCATTTGAAACTCGATCATGTCAAGGATTTTATTGAAAGGCCCTGGTAATATTTGAGGCCTCAATCCGTTATTCACGAGCAGCATCTGTCTCTGAACCCCATGAAATCATTCTTTTCCTTCATATATTATCCCGATTGTGCAGGCAATTCGAGCCTCCTGCGCGATGGGTTCTCCCTTAGGCATTCAGAAGGTTTTCATCGGACGTGCCCCTTTCCGGGATAAACGCTGATCAAAGGCATTCGCTCTTTTTTAACATCCGGCGAAGATAACTTCCCCAGGGCATATCAGCCCGATTTTTGACGCTGAGTACATGAACACGGATTTTACGCCTGAAGGGGAGTAGGGACTTGATCCGTCAGAAGCAGTGATCTCTTCAGCCTGGAATGACCGGTATTTTCAGCATTCCTTGAAGGCTGAAGAGATCACTGCTTCTGACGGACTTATGAAAACAATTCCATTCACCACTAATTATGCGCTTAACGCACTCCTGAAGTGTACCGGGTGTATATGGACACAAACAAAAGTACAACCCGGGATTAATATCAGTTCAGAGCAAAGGTACCCCTTTGGATCCGACATTTAATATAAAGGATATATTGTACTGTGCTTGCAGCAGCGTATCTCTTATGGTATCTCGAAAAACATGGTGGATTTCCAGGAGGTCTTGCTCAGGGTCGATCGGAAAGATATCTTTTATGTGAATTATATAGTTCAAGGTTATGACGGCCTGGGAACCGTCAGCACCAAGGACCCGCTTGAGGGCATTCTCCTATTAAAATATTCTGCTGAAAACAAGACGGCGATTTTTGATATCATCCAGGCACTCAAGCAAGAAGGGATCATCAAGGAGGTGAACGAGTCATGAAAAGAACAGGTTTTCTTTATCGGGCATTACTGCTGGGGATACTCGGGTTCTTTCTCATGGGCATGGGCAGCGCCGGTTCCCCCGGACAGAATCCCGTAAACTCGCCATTCAATGCCAAGGTCAGGGATATTTCCAACAACGAAGTGAACATTACATCGGTCACCTTCGACGGCAAGACCACGTTCAACGTAAACATGGGAAAGGGCCGGCTGGAGATACCCCTGGAAAACATCTCACGCATCGAGATGAAGGATGGCTCCGCGTGTGCCACCATGGAAGGATCGCCGCCCCTGTGCAATCTCAGGACGAACAGCATCTCCAAGATTTACGGCAAGCTTCCCTATGGGATGTACCAGATATCCATTAAAGATGTCTTGTGGATCGAACTGACAAAGGCAAAACAGTGAATGCCCTGGACATATTCACCGTCACCGTTATCGTAGCCTTCACGGGGCTGGGGGTATACCACGGCCTGATCAAGAGCATCTCTTCTCTTACCGCCATCATCGGAGGCCTGTTACTCGCCAAGAGGTTCTCGCCTTCCATCACCCATTTCCTTTCCATCCTGCATGTCGAGGATGTCAGAGGCGTCCTGGGATTCATCGTGGTCTTTTTCTTTTTTTTCATTATCATCAAAATCGCCATGTATTTTGTGCAGAAGATCCTCAATGCATCGGTGCTCGCCGCCGTCGATACGGCACTTGGGGGAGTGCTTGGTTTTGTGAAAGGGGGTATCATAGTGCTCATGACCATAACCATGCTGCAGGTGGTGCTGCCATCCGACTCGGCCATCCTGGTAAAATCGAAGGTGCTCCCCCATACCAAAAAGACAATGGGTATCGTGAAAGGATTTATCCCCGAACAGATGCAGCCTTATGCCAGGACGGTTTCAAAAAAGATACAGAAGAACTAACGCGGCAAACCCTCTGAAATATTCGGACCCTCTTCCTCATCTGGAAAGACAGGCAAGTCTAGGGCGGGAATCGGGATCCGACGACTGCGGTCTACTCCGAATATTCTGTTTCAGCATTCTCCTCGAGGACGATGTCTTCCATGTCCAGGACATACTCTTCCACGTTTTCATCCGTTTCCACGGGGATATCGCTCTCTTCCGGCAATGCCCTGACATCGGTCTTCACCTTTGCCATGGAGCGCTTTCTCTTCCTCTTGAGCATCCGTTTCGTCTCTTCGTTATTCTGGTCCTCTCCACAGGAAGGACAAAGCGGTTGAGGTTTTCCCAGGTCATAAAACTTCGTTCCGCATTTATAGCATTTATACCGTGTCCCCAGATCGGCCACAGGGTTCTCCTTTTGTGTTAAATTTATATATTTTGACACGCTATACTCATGGAGTGGAAGAGAAGTTGTCAAGCAAAATTTGTGAGGGATATGCGATCTGTCCTCACGGGCTTTGCATCTCATTGACTTGGCGGAAGGTCTTCATATAGTATCCCTGGTTGTTATGAAAAAGATCCTTTCCAGATCAGCAGTCTTGTGCCTGTTACTTTTGCTCGTTGTTTACCCGTATCGCTCAGCCGGGGGCGCTTCATCTCCCGGCGCCTTAGATAATGGAGGTCTCTCCCAACCCGGAGAGATCCCCGCTGCGTCCTGCCTGCATTCATATGAAGGATCGCCCGATCAGGTTTTCATCCACAACCCTCTTTCTCTCTATGACGATAATGCCTCACATGAAAGGTGCATGGGCCGGCATATCGTGGCTGCGGCCGGGCATCCTCCCGCCCTGCCTGAACCCGGCAGCGTGGAGGCGGGGACAACCTCTCGCAATGCCGTGGGCGTTATAATACCCTTAAGCGGTAAATGGGACTCCGTAGGGCAGAGGATACTCAAGGGGATCATGACGGCAGGGGGCGTCTTTACAAGCGGACCTGCGCAGAATGTTGAGTACATCATCAGGGACTATGGCGATAATGAAGGCTCTATCCCGTCGATCATCGACGAACTCGACCGGGTCCACAAGGTTGTTGCGATCATCGGGCCCGTGGGGGAGCAGGCCGTCGAGACAGCCTGCAGAGAGGCACAGGCAAGGCATCTGCCCGCCATACTGTTTACCCAGGCCCAGATTCCACCCAGGACGGGCACCTACTGTTACGGGAACTTCCTTACTGTTGATCTGCAGGCCAGGGCACTTCTCAACGCGGCAAGGTCCATGGGGATAACGAGGTTTGCCGTCATGGCCCCCGAGGACAGATTCGGAAAGACCTTTGCAGACAGGTTTGCGCGTCTCAGCCCGTCATTCGGCATCACTATCATGAATTCAATTACCTATTCCCCTCAGAACCTGGACTTCAAACAGCACCTGAAGGCCCTTTTCTCAGGGGCCAGGAAAACCACGGCTCAGTCAAAGGCATCGGGCAAGAGCAATGATATCGAGGCGATCCTCATACCTGACAACGCAACGAACACAGCCATGATAGCATCTTACGTAACTTACCTTAATATCAAGAATGTCCGCCTCTTCGGACCGACATTGTGGGACACACCCGAGCTGCTCAAGGCGGGAGGCAGATCCGTGGAGAATGCCGTATTCCTGAGCGGTTACTATCAGGGATCCATACTCAGTGCCTCCCAGGATTTCAACCGGTCATTCACGAACAGCTTTCACTATACCCCCTCGGTCTGGGAGGCCTGTTCCTATGACGCGGCACAGATCATCCACGGTTTTCTCCATTCTCAGGGTCCATCCCGCGAAGGATTGAGAGATTATCTGGCAAACCTGAAAGATTACCACGGGGTCAGCGGCACCACCTCGTTCTCTCCCGACGGGGCATTGGAGAAGACGATCTATCTCCTCACCATAAAAGACGGAATCATCCATGAAATCCATCCTTGATTCCTGTTACAATTTGGCTTAAGGTGCGTGATCGCATGAGAACGGCCTACGTTATTATCATATGCCTCGTTGTGGCATCCCTTTTTTCCGGCTGCGCCCACGATACGGACAAGGTGAGGCCTGCAGAGGAATTGTTCGAAGAAGCATCCAAGTTCGCCAAGGACGGCAGTGTTGACAAGGCCGCGGAGACATTCATGCAGGTCCGCACCTACTACCCCGGCCACGACCTTGCCCGGAAAGCCATCCTCGGTACGGCAGACCTTTATTTCGACCAGGAAGATTACGATCTGGCGCTGAAGAATTATGATGAATTCAGGCTGCTTTACCCCACCGACCCGGATGCGGGTTATTGCCTGTACCGGATCGGTATGTGCTACTTCAAGCAACTGAGCACCCCTGACCGGGACCAGAGTAAAACCACGCGGGCCATCCAGAGATTCGAGGCATTCATCAAGACATATCCCGGTTCACCTTATATAAAGGATGCGGAAACAAACCTGAAAGAGGCCAGAACACTTCTTGCCAAACACTATCTCTCCATCGGCAAGTTCTACCTGAAAAAGGGCAATACCACGGCTGCATGCAAACGCTTTCAGTCCATCAGGCAGGACTATCCCGATACCGATATCGGAGAGGACATCAACAGCCTGATATCGACGGCATGCTCCGCCTCGGTAACAGCCCCCGAACAATCCCGGTTTCCCTTTCTCCCCTTTCCTTGACCATCGAGTACTTGATTCCCTGAACAGGGATTTCCGTGCCTGATAAAGATATAACTTTCCAGGTATTAATGTTTGGCAATCCATGGTGTCACAGAAGTCACGGGGTGTGTCATAATATGCATCACTTCTCCATGATGCGGCCTTCACTTCACAGTCTATGTGCACATCTTTCTAGATTTGCTCTCAAAGGCCTGCCCAGCGAGTTATCTGCCCATCTGATACAGGCTCGTGAACACGCTGCCCATCCGGACCAAACATTTTCATCAGCCTCCCGTAATTTAAAGGTATTTGACGGCCTGCATGGACTTGACAGGACAAACCCTTTGATCATCATTGATCATTACGTGGGATGCATATGAGGTTCAGCGGGTGATGTTGCCGAACAATGGCATGATTTAAGCAAAGTTCCTGCTATGCAGTCAGAGAACAGGGACCATCAGATCAATACGAAGAGGGAACTCGTGAAGACCCTCATTCTGAGCCCGCTCTACTGGAGGCTCAAGCTCAAGGACAGGGCTTTGCTTATCCGCAAAATGGCACCTCGGAAAACGCTCTGAATTCTTAAAAGTCTTTACCCCGGTTCCTGAATACGAATAAAAAAATCACTTCGCTACTGCGGCAAGCTTTCGCACATCTCCCACCCGTATGGTGAAGCGGGTGCGGTCCAGGTATTCCAGGTAGGGAATGGCATATTTCCTCGAGACCCCGATGATCGCCTTCATGTCATTGGGCGCGAGCGACTTGTTGTTGATGATGAATTCCTTCACCGCCTGCCTGAGTTTTTCTTCGTGGTGCCTGGAGAGGAAAAGTTCGTCATTTATCCTGACAACCTTGCCCTCCCTGCCGAGAAAACCGAGAATTTCATTGATGTCTTTGACCGGGACATGGAGCATTTCAGACAGTTCTGAGATCCTGGGCAGCTCGAACCCGGCCTGATCGAGGATACCGGTTATCCTCTCACCGAGCTCGGTGCGGTCGGAGGCCATGGTCGCCGAGAATCCGGCGGCTGAAATATTCGGTCCCGACTCGACGAGTTCGCCTTTCTTTACAAGGTCCTGCAACACCTTGTGGAAGAGTTTCTGCTCCACCCCTCCCTTGACGGACATCCTCAGATGCTCGCGGGATATTCCCGGTGACGACGGGTTGGCACCATGGTACTCCCGGACATGGGACACAAGGATCTGCCTGAGCTTTGACTGGTGGGACGAGTGCACGAACAGCTCGTTGATCGTGTCGAACCTGGATATCTCTCCCGAGGATAACAGGCCCTGGACCAGCTTGTCCAGGCGCGAAGCCGCATCAGGAAACACCGCATCCAAGAGCCTTCTTGATATGCCGTGCATGCCGGCATCCCTTGCCAGGCCGACAATGAGCCTTGAAGGGTCGTCGCTCAACAGATCCCGGGTCACCTCTTCGGAGAACCTGCGGGACGGGTGGGGATTGAGCACCACCCCACCGCCGATGGTGACAGACGGGGACACCAACCGCAGGATGAACCTGTCGCCGTAGGAGGCGACAACACGCTGCTTGAGCCTGATCCTGCCGATGTCCTGGCCATCCACCTTATGGAGGCTCACCTCCCCCATGACCTCCGCCGTCCCGATATAAAGCCTTATCCCACCCCTGCCCAGCTTCCGCAGAAGGTTCAGCTTCGCATCAAGCAGCCTGGTTGCCTTGAAAACCCCTGCCGGGACGACCCATTCACCCCTGGCAATCTCTTCAGTGCCTACTCCCTGGAGATTGACCGCGGTACGCATGCCGGCAAGAGCCGTATCAACGTCCTGGTCATGAACCTGGAGATTGCGTATCTTTGCCGTCCGGCCGCTCGGCAGGACCTCCACTTCCTGGTCGGAAGAGAAAGTCCCCCTGCCCAGGGTGCCGGTCACCACCGTGCCGAATCCCTTGATGGTGAAGATCCGGTCTACGGGAAGCATGGGAATGCCGGTGGTCTGCCTCTCGCGAACCCGGGCTATCCGGGCATCGAGCTCGGCGGTAAGCTCGCTCAACCCCTCACCCGTCGTGGAGCTCACCGGGATGATGGGGGCATCCTTGAGGAAGGTGCCGGAGATATAGTCACTCACGTCGGATGCCGCCAGCTCCAGCAGGTCTTCATCCACCATGTCTTTTTTTGTCAGGGCAATGATGCCCTGCGTGATACCCAACAGCTCGCAGATCTGAATATGCTCTCTTGTCTGGGGCATCACACCCTCGTCGGCGGCGATCACCAGCAGCACCAGGTCGATGCCCGAGGCGCCGGAGAGCATGTGCTTGATGAACCGCACATGTCCGGGTACATCCACCACGCCGACCCGCTCGCCGGAAGGTAGCGCAAGGGAGGCAAAACCCAGCTCTATGGTCAGCCCCCGCTCCTTTTCCTCCTTGAGACGATCACAGTCGATCCCGGTAAGCGCCTTGATGAGCGAGGTCTTGCCGTGGTCCACGTGTCCCGCCGTTCCGATAACCACCCTCTTCATGGCCTCCAGTATAACCGCACTTATCCGTGCCCGTCAATTTGACAAGTGAGAATGGGCCGCCGAGGCCGCCCCCTCCATGAAGGCGGTACATGTCGGCTGACGCCCTGAAGCGACGCTTGTGCCTTTTTCCCATACCCTATATATAAACATGCATGGACAGGCGTCTGGTTGTCATTCTCGCACTATGTCTCATAGAAGCCGGGTTCAGGCTGATGTCGGGATATATACTGTTCGACGGGCTTATCTATACCCTCATGGCAAGGCTCGTCGAGCTGGCGGTAATCCTTGTTTTCTCATACAGGCTCTGTGGACTGACAACGGGCTCGCTTTCCAGGGAGCTTGCCATCGGGTTCGGGGTTGCTGCGGCCTTTGGCGCCCTGGTTCTCGGCATTGACCTTGTTTCGCGGATCTTCATGGCAAAAGGGCTCCTGAGCCTGCTGCTCTCACGACAGCCTCTCGACCAGTGGATATCCTTTCTCTTCATCGGCTGCCTCGTGGGGCCTTTCGTGGAAGAGCTCTTTTTCAGGGGGCTGCTCTATGCCTGGATGAGAGAAAGCCTGGCCCCGGTGTACTGCATAGCCCTCACATCGCTGCTCTTTGCAAGCATGCACGGCCATATCTCGATGATCCAGCTCACCGGCGGCATCCTGTTCGCCTTGATCTACGAGTGGAGAAGGAATGTATGGGCACCATTCATCGTGCATGCATGCGCAAACATCGGCATCTGGATTGTCCCGCACGTCCACCCGCTCATGTGAGGTTCAATCTTTCCGGGGCTATTTCATCATCGACCGATGATGGCGGCTATGAGCCTCAGCCGCAGCCTCCACCGCCATCGCCGCCGCCGCCGAATCTTATATTGCCTTCTGTATCGTCCTCGTCATCTGACCCGGGGGCTTCCAGCTCATCAAGGGTATCTCCGAGGTGATCCTGCGCGTCCTGTACGGAACAGATCGTGCGCTCCTGCGATCCGGCTTCGCCGTAAAGTCCGTTCACGACCCTCATCACTTCCAGCACTGCAGCATCCTGATCAAACGAGGACGCTTCCTGGTTGAAATCGACAGAGATATCCGCGAGGGCGGCGCTCATTTGGGCGCCTATGGTTATGCCGTTACCAGGGTCATTGTCCTGGTCAAGGGTGATGAGGAGGCGGGTGATATTGGTTACTGCCGGGTCTAACTCATCTTGTGCACCTTCCACAAGATCCACCGGCGTGACGACATACTTTGCACCCGTGGTCCCGAGCACAATGCCTCCAATGGAGAAGGTCACCGTTTCTCCCGGTTCAAAGGGAAATTTTCCTGAGAACCCCGTCACACCGCTCGAGGTCTCTGTCTTGTACGCAACGCCCTCGACGGCGCTGTCCACAAAGGTGCCATACCGCTGACTTGTATCGCTCGAAGAACACCCTGAAAAGATACAGAGAACCAGAATCATACAGGCCCCGATGAAGGACGCCTTTCCCGGGGTACGACGGACATCGTTTTTATTCATGCAAGAAGCCCCTGTCAGTTGTTTTACTCCATTTTCGCCGCATGATAATAGCCATGAATCCGCATGCCTTACAAGCATATTTCACCACTGGCCGGATCACCGGGAGGAAGACTGTGCACACCCGAGGGATGGTCGTACCCCGCCTCACGAGTACCGTCTTGACAATTTTTGAGCCCCCCTCTATATCTTATCCCGTAAAACTCAAGGGGATCTTCTTGGCCGTGTTTATGCCGTCGGACTAAAAGCGGGCCTGATTTTTGGAAGAACCGTCTTCTTGGGAAAGAGAACCGCGCCGACATTGAGGAGGACTGTAATGAAGACTATCCGGGGAACAATGTTCTTTATCCTTGTACTGCTCCTGGTTATTCCCGCATGCTCATCGTCCAGATCGGGCGGGGACATAAAGGACAAGGGCGGCGAGATAGAGCTTACGACGCAGGACCATTCCCTGAAGGCCACAAAGCTGGACCCTGTGGAAGATACCTATGTTCTTTTTGTCGCAAACCCGGTCTTATTCCCTGATTCCCTGAAATACCTCGATGGGGAGATCATAGTCATCCCGAAAAAGTATACCGACAAACTGAAACAGACCTACGGCAAGTTCGTGGACCCCGAGGACAAAGGGCATTCGATTGCCAGGAAATTATCCGTACGTTTCAGCCTCATTGCCGCTGACCGGACGGTCCAGAAACAGATCAGGAAGATCATTGAGTTGAGCTCCCGGAAAAACTTGCCTGTTATAAAGCTGTCCATGACTGAACTCGCAATAAAGGAATTCACCTACAAGAAATCAAAGGTATTCCTCTCGGGAAACCTGGCGAAGCAATATCTCGTGACAAAGATCGAGATACTCGAAGAGAACTATCCTCTGTAGCTTGTCGAGTCACCTCTGATATGGGTTGATTCCCGTAATGTCATACTGGAGAAGGCCGGGATGATCCACCATGGCTTTATAATAAAGCGTCTCGACCTTGATTGAGTAATCCATGGACAAATGATGGTGCCGGAGGGGGGACTCGAACCCCCACACTCGCAAGGAGCTTCGGATTTTGAGTCCGACGCGTCTACCAATTCCACCACTCCGGCGCCTGAGGCGTTAAATATCAGAGCTCATATCTCTTTGCAAGCACTCTGAGACAGCCCCTGCCTCACTGGCATGGAGTCGACCCATGCCATCCCGGCGACTCCTTATTCTTATCCCGGGCAAATCCTGTGTTGGTCAACGGCTCTCACCTTAAAATGACATGTAAGTTCTCCCTTGAACATACGCGGCCCCTCTCACCTGCGATACCATACAAGGGACAAGTGACGACTTGCGGGTTGTCCCTGGTACCGAAACAAGTGCCAGCATCACAGGTCCATAGGTGTCACAACTGTGTGTACATTTCCATTTTAGTGTGGCTAAGATCCAACAAAGATGAAAAGATACTTTTTTTATCTTATTGTTTTTATTTGATTTTATAATGGCACACAAGTTGCTAAATGGCAGATATTCTATGGAAAGGTTTGTTGTGAGAGGACATACATCTCGGCGTTTGTGTGAACAAAGGGCCTTCTGCGGCGATTTCCCGGTTTCCCGTCTTCTGAAAACCATACAAATCCTTGATTTCCTAGTTGACAAAAGGTTGGCTCACTCTATAATAGAACCTGTCATATTACGATGTGTTGTAAGCAATGGGTGCTTAGGATAATAAAGAATAAAAAAAAAGATTAATTAGAGGAGGAAGATATGGCTAAGAGGTTTCTAGTGTTGACCGCACTGCTCATGCTTGGTTTCTACATAGCTGGGTGTGCGGAGGGGGACGAGAGCGCATCAGTGGTGAACCCGAATCCTGCTACGTTCTCTCCGACAGGCTCCATTTCAGGCGTGGTGTATGACTACTGCACGAACGTACCCGTCAGGGGCGCCGTGGTATCAGTGGCATACGCCGGGAAAACCCACCAGGTAACAACTTCTGCAAACGGCTCGTACTCTTTTAACAATGTCCCTGCAAACGGCTCCCTGATTGCAGGCGGCGTAACCTCATACACCGTAACCTGCGACCTCACCAAGGTAACCGGTTATGGTTATGCACTGGTTGACGACGTAAGTGTAGTGTACACATCCCTCCACGACGGCTCCAACGAGTGGGTCGATGAGTCGGAGTTCACCGAGGGCGGCAGCGGCGCCAGCACACCGGTGGACAAGCTTGCTGCTACACTTGACTTCACCCCCGGTCCTCTGACCTCGGGCATCTCGGGCTCCATCTACGATGTGAGCACCGGCAGGGCACTCGCGGGTGCCACCGTTGCCCTGTACACCGGCGGCGTATACCGCACCACAGTTACATCCGCGGACGGCGCATACAGCTTCAGCAATATCCTGCCCGCCGCAATGGGTTCTTATTATCTTGAGGTCACGAAGGCCGGTTGGGAGTATGCCGCTCTTCAGGCTGAAAATACGGTAGGAAGCCCCAACACCTGCAATCAGGTATCCGTAGCTTGCTCCGTTGGTTGCGGCCAGGTTAAGACCGGAATCGATGTCAACCTGATCGCAAACCCGGCCAAGGATAAGACCATCCCCTACATCCTGTCGGTCGCAGCAGGCGGTGAGTCAGATATCATCAAAAACGACAGGTTCGTAGACCTTGACAATGAAGACGTAACCAGCCTGGTATTCACCTTCTCCGAGGGCATGAAGGCCAGCCGCACCATCAAGACCAACGCGGTTACCCTTGCTTCATCATTCACCTGCACGGTTACCTCTGCTGGCACCAGCGCAACGGCACCGGTATACGCAGAAGCAGACGTCAACATTATCGATTCCGACTACACCGTCACCATGACCAGCGCAGGCGTCATGACAATTACCACCCCGTATCTTGATACCACTGCCATCAAAGCCCTGGTTAATGCCGCTGATCCTGGCAACATCACAGCAGGCGCCAACCTTGCAGCCGCGACCCTTTCCATCGGCAGCGGTTCGTACACCGTCACATTCAATCCTTACAACAATCTGGGCAGCCCGCACCTCACAGACCTGAGCCTCAACCCCTGGACCATCGGGATATTGAACACCAATGCCGCTGATCCGGGCGAAGTGGACGCTTACGGTTACCTGCACGCCTTCGGCGAGGCCTATCAGGATTACTTCATCCTGGCAGGCAGCAACATCTTCACCTTCTACGTCGGAGACTAAGTATCCTTTATCAAGCTTCCCAAAGGGGGTGCCTTTAAGGGCACCCCCTTTTTTTTCACGCAGATTGCCCCCTTAGACACCCCTGTTCAAGCTGTTCTTGATAACTGCATCCTAACGGAGCGTAAAATCCTTTGCATCATGAGTGAAGAGACTCTATGATGGTATGCACATCTTTCATTACGAGGGGGGATTCTCATATGGGTACAGCCCGGCCCATGATACGCGTGAGTTCGTTTCTTGTTCTCGGCATTCTCTTGCTCCTGGCCGCATGCGGCAGCGACAGCTCTCACAAGAAGGACCCTGTTGCCCTCTCGGTGATCTTCACCTCTCCTTCCTGGAACGTGACCATACCGCAGGGCCAGTCCGTGAGTTTCATCAAGGAGGTAACCGGGGGGGTAAGCCCCTTTACCTATGCGTGGGACTTTGACGGCGGCGCGAACAGCACAACCGTGGAGGACCCCGGCCAGGTGGTCTTCGACACACCCGGGGCCTATACGGTGAAACTCACCGTGACGGACAGCGCGGGCGTGTCCGCGAGCGCATCGGTTCTCGTCACGGTCCAGGAGAAGGCTGCCGACAAACCGCCGTGCCTGAGATACACCGTCCCAGAAGACGGCGCGACCGATGTGGGCACGACTACTACCATCCAGATAATCTTCACCCCCATTGTCGATCTTTCCACCGTGACCGATTCAACCTTCATGCTCCATATCGGCGGCACACAGGTACCCGGAATAGTATCCACCTCTGACCAGGTCGCCACCTTCACCCCCCTTGCAGGGTTACAGACGGACACGCTGTACACGGCCACGCTCACGACCGGGGTGAAGGACATCGTGGGCAACGATCTCTTCGCTGCCGATTACACCTGGACCTTCAGCACCATCGGTTACACGCTGAGTGCGGCAATTCTCAGCCCGTCGGGAAACGTCACGATCATGGAAGGGGAGTCGGTCCCTTTCCAGGGCTCCGCCACCGGCGGCAGGCCTCCTTATACCTTCAAATGGAGCTTTTCGGCCGACATACCCCCGTCAGAGGATCAAATCCCGGGCTTAATAACCTTCAGCACCCGCGGCACCTACACGGTTGTCCTGAGGGTTTATGATGCGGACGGTCATGTCAGTTATGCGCTCAGGTCGGTGAACGTCTATTCCACGACCGAAGGGGACTGGACCCAGGTTACTGCAGGCAGGGGCCATACCCTGGCCTTGAAATCCAATAACACGCTCTGGGCCTGGGGGAGCAACACGTATGGCCAACTCGGCAATGGAACGCTGGTCAACAGGTACTCCCCGGTGCAGATCGGCTCGAGCATCGGCTGGAGCTCTGTGAGCGCAGGAGCGGACCACACACTCGCGTTGAAACCGGACGGTACCCTCTGGGCCTGGGGAAGGAACGGCTCAGGGCAGCTCGGCGACGGCACGAATACCGACAGGACCACCCCGGTTCAGGTGGGCACGGAAAGCACCTGGGCAAGGATTGCCGCAGGCTATGGCCACAGCCTGGCCATGAAGGACGACGGCACCGTGTGGGCATGGGGTTTGAACAGTTCCGGCCAGCTCGGTGACGCGACCTTGATCGACAAGAACTATCCCGTGCAGGTCGGCCCGGCAAGCGACTGGACCTTCATTGCCGCCGGGTATGCCCACAGCCTTGCCGTCAAGAACGATGGCACCCTGTGGTCCTGGGGGCTCAATGAAGACGGACAGCTCGGCGACGGGACGGAAGTCCCATCAAACGTCCCTGCAGTAGTGGGCTCGGAAAACGGCTGGGTGGCGGCCGCCGCAGGATACGGGCACAGCATCGCTTACCGCCAGGACGGGACCCTCATCGCATGGGGCGAAGGCAGTCACGGCCAGCTGGGCAACGGGAACTTCGATGACAGCCTCACACCCGTGCTTGTGGGCACCGACAGCCTGTGGTCTTCAGTGGCGGCGACGCACAAGCATTCCGTGGCCATCAAGAAGGACGGCTCCCTGTGGGCGTGGGGGTTCAATGAGACGGGTCAGCTCGGCAACGGGACAATCGTGGACAGGTCAGTCCCGGTTCGGATAGCGGAGGAGGATGCCTGGGAGTCCGTTGCCACGGGCTGGGGCCACACCGGCGCCATCAAGAAGGGCGGGACCCTGTGGATGTGGGGGAACAATACCTCCGGTCAGCTGGGCGACAAGAGCATGACGACAAGGATGAACCCGGTTCAGGTTAAATGGTAGGGGTTTTCAGGTAAGGCCATTGCACAGCCCCATGCCCATGGCTAGGGGGCACCGAT
Organism: uncultured Bacteriovoracaceae bacterium; assembly: GCA_964600235.1. Taxonomy (GTDB): domain Bacteria; phylum Desulfobacterota; class Desulfomonilia; order UBA1062; family UBA1062; genus MWEI01. The sequence continues at coordinate 189,001 of CAZRIV010000004.1, forward strand.
CATCCGGGTTGTCGAGCAAGATGATCTCTTGCTCTTCACAGCTGCAGGATCGGAAATACCACAGAGGTCTTCTGGAAAAATAAAGAGCGGGGCAGGCCTTCAATGGCCTGCCCCGCCTGTTCTGGCAGCATGCATACTGCGAATAAACTGTTTACCTGCCCATCCTCTTCCTGCCGACGAATCCGATTGCCGCACAGGCCGCGGCCATGAGAAGCGGGAAGAGCGTGCCGCTGCCGCCGGCCGCCGACATGATGAAGCATTCTATGCCGAGGATCTTCAGGTCGTCGTTCTTGTCCTTGGTATACTCCTGGTATTGCGATAATACATCCCCTTCAACCTTCGTGTCCTCTGTGATGACAAGGCTGCCGGGGACATACAAGTCATCCCAGAACGCCGCGATCATGTCCAGATCGGGGGAGTTTGTGGGCAAACAACTGTTTGAATAAATGTTCGACCCGCCGTTGAAGGATATGAGGCCGTTCGTGCTGACATAGAACTGCGAATAGCTGGTTGAGAAGAAGGGAAAACTGAACCCGATGGGAAAGGTGCCTGAATAGGTGTCGTCGCCGTACATGTTGACGTTGTCGTCTGAATCGTCGTAGATATCTACCATGTAGTATGAGAAATCACCCGTATAACGGCTGTCTGTTATGATATATGCAGGAGGTGCAGAGCTCTCCATATCGGGCCCCAAGGGGGCGAAGTAGGGGGTGAAGAGCAGGGCCATGTTGCCGGTTGTGGGACCGGAGATCTTGCCGACAAAATCCAGCGGCGTTTCATAGCTCTTTTCCTGGGGAAAGGGGACATCACCGCTGTCAGAGGTGGAGCCGTCATACTCGCAATAATACTCGACGGCCTGGCCCCCGGTTGTCTGGAGACCTATCGTGGTTCCCAGGCCTAATTCAGGTTCGCCGGGGCCATACTGAAGCAGGATCCTGCCGTCTTCGAAAAGAATGGCCTCAATATCGAAATAGACCGAATAATTTCCATAATGGTTGATCAGGTGCCACTGCACGACCAGGCATTCACCGCTGAAGTCCGGATGCGGCGAATTACTGTAATGTTTGTAGTATACCCCCGGCAACTCATCGTCGGCCACGGATACGCCCGGTGCAATGCAGAAAACGCATAAAGCCAGCAGAAACGCTGTCAAGAACCTCTTCATATAACTCCTCCTCTCCCTATGATAAACCTGTACACTTGGATGATATGAGAATAAGTGTAATCACCACCTGTGTCAAGGTTGATTTGGCATGAGACGATGAATATCCGTGCTGTTTTCCCTTCTGTGGTATGCGCATACCTGTGCACCGGCTATTCCCCGGAGGGATAGCCGGTGATCCGGGCGATCCTTTTGTTCACCGGCGCCAGGACCTTGTAGAGTTTCAGGTACACGTCCCGGTAAAGATCATTGTACGTCTTCCGGCTTGCCGGGTTCGGCACAAAGGTCTTCCCCTTCCTCACCATGGCCTTTACGGCGTCTTCGAACGACCCGTGCATGCCCGTAGCAACCGCAACGTCGATGGCAGCCCCCAGGGCCGAGATCTCGGTGGTGGCCATGCGGGAGACCGGAAGGCCGAACATGTCGGCAGCGATCTGGACCGCCGTGTCGCTCCTGGACCCCCCGCCCCCGACCCTGATCTCTTTTAACCTGACCCCGGTCCTCGCCTCGACCACCTCACAGAGGCGCCTGAGCTCGAAGCCTATCCCTTCCAGGATGGCGCGGTAGATGTGCGCGCGGGTGTGGACGGCCCCGAAGCCCACCATGGAGCCTTTGGCGAACCTGTTGTAGACCATGGGCGACCAGTAGGGCTGGAGCACAAGCCCCATGGAGCCCGGCGGGATGGAGCTGATGACCTCGTCGAAGATCACCTCGGGCGCCACGCCGCGTTTCTGCGCCTCCAGCGCCTCCCTGGCCCCGAACTCCTGCTTGAACCAGGTCACCATCCAGAAACCGCGGTGGATGAACATCTCGATATCCCAGGCATCCGGCAGGGCGGCGGGCCAGGTAAAAAACCTCAGGCCTTTGTCATTGATGTATTTTTTTGTCAGCACGTGCATGGCCGTGGCGGTCCCGAAGCTGATCTCGGCTATGCCGGGATCGATGGCCCCGGCGCCTAGAAGCTCGCTCTGCTTGTCGCCTGCCCCCACGACCACGGGCAAAAAGGCGGGAATGCCCGTTTCTTCGGAGGCCTTAGGGGTTATGCGGCCCAGGACCTCATCGGGACGGAAGAGCCTCACGCACTGCCCTTTCTCGATGCCCAGCGGGGAATAGGCGAGGTTCCAGGGATGCCACCTGAGCCTGTTGTATTCGAAAGGCCAGATGCCGGTCACCATGCCGGAAGAGTCATGGAATTCGCCTGTCAGCCTGCGCACGAAAAATCCCGAGGCCTGGACGAACTTGTGGGTCTTCTGGTAGATCTCGGGCTCGTTCCGCTTTATCCACAGAAAGATGGAGTGCCTGCGGGCATACTGTATGGCATCTTTCATGCCTGCCGCAGCAAAGAGCATGGCGCCAAGAACACCCAGGGGTGGAAGATCCGCGCTCGTCCGCTGGTCGAGCCAGATAACAGCGGGCCTCAGGGCATCTCCCCGGCTGTCCATGGGGATGACGGTGCCGCGCTGGGTGGTGATGCCCACCCCGGCAATCAGGGCATGGTCGATGTCGACCTTTCTCATGAGGCCCTTTGTCACCATGCAGAGCTTTGCCCAGTAGTCTTCGGTGCTCTGCTCGGCCCAGCCCGGGTGCAGGGAGAAATAGGGGTCAAAGGCCCTCTGCTCCAGGGCGAGCTCGTTGCCCTCCCGGTCGAAGAGCACGGCCCTGATGCTCTGGGTGCCGGAATCGATGGCGATAATGTAGCGCTTTTCAGACATGCTACCCCGTTTCCGTCTCATGACATCCGGGCGCAATTGTACCCGGGTGAGTTCCTTATGTCATTATCACAGAAGGGGCCTGCTTCAAAACAGGCAATGGGATCCGCGCTCCCTACAACTGATCCATGGGCCTGACATGATCGATGAATGTTCCCCTGGCCACGGCCTCCAGGAACTCGTCTCCCAGGACCGCACTGGCGGACAGGGTCTGCTTCCAGAAGGCTATGCGCTGGTCGTCCTTCTGCCAGAACTCCTTGAAATCGTCCCGTGAGGGTATCCTGCCGCCGGGGAGCCTTTCCACGAAGTCCCTGCCGGGACAGAGAAGCACCACGTTGTCGAGGTTGCCCGCTTTGGGTCTTCTCCAGGAGAGAAACTTGTCGAACCAGCCCGTGATGATGCGATCCATGTAATGGGGATACAAAACGATGGAATCGCTGTTATAGGGTATGTCCAGGTGGTAATCGAGGATGCCCGCATCCCGGTACATGCCGCCGGGTGCTCCCGGGATATCCCTGAGCCCCTGCATGAGCACCGGCATGGAGCCCGAGGCCATCACCGCCTGCCGCAGGTTCTCGCGCGTGAGCCGCACCTGATCCAGGGGGAAGCCGTTCATGGAGAAATACGGCGGCAGGTTCCGCGCGTCGTAGAACAGTGCCCTGGAAAAGAACAGCCGCAGGAGCCTCCGGTTTATCAGATTCAATATGCCGGCAAAGACCATGGCCAGGAGCACCGGGTATTTCCGCTCCACCGAAGAGGGCCAGGAGCACTTCACGGTCATGAGGTTGAGCCGCGCATGAGGATGGCTCAGGGCCATCTCGACCCCTTCATCGTCAAGGTAGGCGTCGAGTATCTTCCCGATCTCGGCGCTCACCATGGCCGCGGTGGGGACGGTCCTGTAGGTCTGGCGCAGGTAGGCCTCGACAAAGGACTCATAGGCATCCATGCCCTGGGCCAGGGCCGCGAACCGCCACGAGCCCACGGATGAGCCGATGAGGTGGACCGGACCAGTGCGCTCCATCAGCCACGAGCCGAACACGGCCCGGTCGAGCCCGCACAGCACGAGCCACTTGGGGCCGCCGGCAGCGCCCGCCACCACCTCCACCATGTCGGGCCGTAGCCCGTTCTCCCTCATGAGCTTCATGGCCCTTGGGCCTGCATATGCCTTGAGATATTTCACGCCTGTATCCGTCCTGCATCGAGCACCTTAGGGTCTTCCTCGTCCATGATCCTGATGATCGGCGCGTTCATCCGCTCTTTCTGGGCCAGGTAGTAGGCCCGGTTCTTCCTGAGCGGCGAGGCAAAGGCCATGACCGTGGGCATGAGTTCATGGGCCGGGCAGGCCTTCACCACGATCCGGTGCTCTTCGCACTGGCTGCCCGTGAGCCTCGTCCCCAGGTAGAACATCTCGTCGAGCTTGTAGCGGGGAATGGCCTTCTTCACCATGGCTACCATGCCGGGCCAGAAGGGTATGCCGAGATCCACCTCGGGGAAGCAGAAAAAACCCCTGTCGGACCGCATGAACCTGAAGTCGAAGCAGCAGGTCATGATGGCCCCTCCTGCGAACGCGTGCCCGTTGATGGCCGCGATGGTGGGCATGGGATAAAGGAGTATCCTTCTGAGCAGTCCATTGAGGGCGTAGCAGAAATCGCGTATGCCCTCTCTATCGCCTTTGCCGGCAATAGGCGTGAGCCATTCGAGATCGATCCCGTTGCAGAATATCTTTTCATGCGCGGACCTCACGACCAGCGCATCCGCATCGGTGCCGCGCTCGATGGCATCCAGGGCATCCAGGAATTCGCGGATGAAGTCCATGTTGAACCGGTTCTCGTCGTTGTTCATGGTGAGAACAGCAACATTCTCTTCGAGTACATACTCCAGTAACGGCATTACGGCATACCTCCACGGTGTTCGATGAAGCGGCGATCATTATACATGGCCCCACCACGGAATCCAAGGGCAACATGGCCCCTTCACAGGGCTTTTACACAACTTTCAATATTGGGGATATGTGCGTATCAAAGAGAACTCCTTTCAAAGGACGAAAAACCCTCAGGAAGGGGTGCCCCTGCTGATTTTCCGCCAAGCCAGGCGGCATGGGTTTTTTGTTTTGCACCCTAAAGGGTAATCTGATACCCTGCCCTGATTCGCATTGAACACAAAGGGGGTCGAAGCGATGATCATCAACAAAACCGCCCAGCAGGGCGACAAGGTCAGGGTTCACTACCGGGGGAGGTTCGAAGACGGGTTTGAGTTCGACACATCCGTCGGAGGAGAACCACTCGCATTCACCATCGGTTCGGGCGAGGTAATCCAGGGATTCGAGGAAGCAGCCACGGGCATGGCCATAGGCGAACTCAAGACCTTCACCGTAGCCCCCGACCAGGCCTATGGCCCCCACAGGGACGAGCTCGTTGTGGAGATGCCCTCGGAGTATTTTCCCGAAGACATCGTCCCCGAGGCGGGGATGCAGCTTAAACTGGTCGACGAAAACGGCGAAGAGATCCCCGTGATCGTAATAGACGTGAGTCAGGAGTCGGTCACCCTGGACGCCAACCACCCCCTGGCCGGCAGGATGCTCACCTTCGACATCGAGGTCCTGGACATCGGCTAGCGGGCCTTTGCATTCAAAGAGCGTGCTTCCTTAGAGGTCCGTTAATACAGGTGATCTTAAGGCCTTAAAATGACAGGCAAATTATACATTCGCCAAAGGCTTTAAGATCACCTGTCTTAACGGAACAAGTTTTTAACCCCCTTCAAACGTACATTCCGGCCTTGTTCATTCCCTCATCCCTGGGGCAAGGGGCGAGAAGGCTCCCGGGACCTCCCTCACTTGATGCCGAAGTGCTCGATGAGCACGAGGCTCATCCAGGGCATGTAGGTGATCACAAGCAGCGCCAGGATCATCATGATGATGAAGGGCAGGCATGCCCGGTAGAGCTGCACCACCGGCTTCTCGAACCGGATGCAGGAGATGATCAGATTCAGGCCCACCGGCGGCATGGAATAGCCTATCTCCAGGTTGGCCAGGAAGATGATCCCCAGATGCACCGGGTTGATGCCATACTCCTGGGCAACGGGCACGATAAGGGGAACCACCACGATGAGCGCCCCGTAGATCTCCATGAGGCTGCCCGCTATGAGCAGGAATATGTTGAGCGCGATCAGGAAGGCCACCTTGGAGGTTATGTGCGCCTGTATCACCTCCAGGATCTTCATGGGGATCTCGGCATCGACCATGTAGGTCGTCAGGGCCAGTGCCGAGCCTAATATGATGAATATGGCGCCGACCAGGACCATGCTCTCCTTGATGATGGCGGGGAACCGGGCAATACGGATGTCCCTGTGGATGAACACCTCCACGGCAAACACATAGGCCACCATGATGGACGCGATCTCGCCCAGCGTCACATAGCCGCCGAAGATACCCACCATGAGGATGATGGGGATGAGGAGCTCCCACTTGGCCGCCCAGGTGGACTCCATGATCTCCCTCAGTGATGTCTGGTGCCTTTCGGCCTTTGAACGTACGGCAAAGAAGACGCTGTAGAGCGAAAGGACTATCATCAGGAAGATCCCCGGGATGATGCCTGCGGCAAAGAGCTGGGTGATGCTGGTCCCGGCCACGACCCCGTAGATGATGATGGGCAGGCTCGGGAAAAACAGGAGCCCGAGGCTCCCGGAGGTGGTGAGCAGCCCGAGGCTGAAGTTGTCGGAGTACTTGCCCTTCATGAGCGCGGGGTAGAGAAGCCCGCCCAGCGCAATGATGGTGACGCCCGAGGCCCCGGTGAAGGTGGTGAAAAAGGCGCACGCCACCAGAGCGACAATGGCCAGGCCGCCCGGGAGCCACCCGAGAACGGCCTGGGAAAAATTCACGATGCGCACCGATGCCCTGCTCTCGGCCAGGATAAACCCGGCAAAGGTGAAGATGGGGATCGTATAGAGCACGGGGTTGTTGGAGAAGTGGGAGTAAATGTCCACGATCAATGCGGCAATCTGTATATCGGAGACATAAAATCCGAGCATGCCGAAGGCCGCGAGCACGGCAAACATGGGGGCACCGAGAAGGGCCATGAAGAGTAATGCGACAATGAGGGCGGTGATCATGTCCCTAGATCCCCCTGATGACTCTCGTGCCGTACTGGAAGCACCGCGCCAGGTAACGCAGGGCCACGGCGCAGTAGCCCAGTGGGATCACCAGCTCGAGGACCCATACCGGCGTATTGAAAAAGAGTATGACCGTTCCGAGTTCATACTCGTTGTAGATGAACTGGATGGAGGCATACATGAGCATCACGCAGACAACGACGGTAAAAAGCCCCAAGAGGAACTCCAGGACATACTTCGGGACCGGGGGGAGGATGCGCTGGGCAAGGTCGATCCTGATGTGTTTCCCCTCGCGCGCCGCCATGGCGGCACCCAGGAACGCGACCCAGAGCAGCAGGTGTCTGACGATCTCGGCCCCGCCGGAGATCCCGGTGGAGTAGAAGTTCCTCAGAACGATCTGTACCAGGACCAGAAGTATCATGCTCAGAAGGACAACGGAAATGACGGCATCCTCGAACCAGGCGAGGGCCCTTATGAAACGGGAGACCATCCCCGCCTTTGCCCCGCACTCCGGGCATGTTCCGGGCTCATCACCAGGGATAACCGATCCGCAGCACAGACAGCGCATGGAGCTTCCTATTCCACCTGAAGGACATAGGTGTCTTTCGGGTGGGTGCGGCGGTATTCCTCGAGGTACCCCATGGTCTTGTCAAGCACGTCCCTGGGATAGAGCTTGCCGACCAGCGCCTCCCTTACCTTCCTCGATGTCTCGAACACATACTGCATGTCCTTGTTCTTGGGGTCGTGGGGGACGATGATGATGCCGGCCTTCTTCAGAAGGACCATGGCCTTGGCGTTATCCTGCCTGGTGAGCATGAACAGCCTGTCATGCTCTTTGTTCGCGATATCGAGCATGATCTTCTGGCTCTGGGGGGATATCCTGTCCCATACGCTCTTGTGGATAATCGTGGCGCCGAGGATGCTCCCGGTGGGACTGCCGTTCATGTACTTGAACCGTGAAGACCACTGGAATGCCACGGCACCGTACGGTGTGGTGTTGGCGCAGTCAACCATGTTCGTGGACAGCGAGGTGGCCACATCGGATATGGAAAGGGAAACAGGCGTTATGTTCAGTGCCTGAAAAATGGCCTGGCCGATGGGCTCTCCCTCCATGGTCCACCATTTCTGCCTTCTCGCCACCTCCAGGGAGACCAGGGGTTCCTTGGAAAAGGTGTGAATGAAGCCGAGGTCCATCCACCCGAGGACCTTGAAGCCCTTTTCCTCGAATCTCTTCTCCATATAGGGCTGGAGCTTGGACCTGACGTACCCCACCTCATCGTAATTCCTGAACATGTAGGGGATCTCCGTTATCCTCACCTCGGAGACGATGAGCCCCAGGCCCGGCCCCAGGAAACCCCCGCCGTGGAGCTGGCCGAGCTTGATCTTGCGGAGCACGTCCTTGTCGTCTCCCTGGACTCCTCCCCAATACAGCTTGAGCCCGACTTCATTATTGGTCTTCTCCCTGATCTGCTTGCCGATTTCTTCAAAGAAGGTCGCAAGATTGCTGCCTTTGGGTGCAATGGAGGCCATCTTGATCACGACCTTGGGCTGCGGTGCCGCCGCAAGGCAGGCCGGTCCATAGGAGAAGGAAAATACAAATGCAATGAAAACAATCCCGAAACGCTTCATTATGGCAGGTCCTCCCCTTTTTATAAGTACGTTAGAAATAGTCATCAATCTGGTCAAGAAGGACTCTCGCCTTCCTTTTGCATACCTCATTGGCAAAGGCAGAATCAGGGTATTTCTCAGCAGGGGTTGAGAGAATCTTCTCCAGCGTCCTGACGAACAGCTCCTGGTCCTGGATCTGGTAGGCATAGAACTTGGCATACAGGTACTCCATGAACAGGAACCTTCCCCCCGAGATCTCGAAGGCCCTGTCGAAGTGCTGTTTGGCCCTGGCGGTGTTGTCTCCCATCACCTTGGGCAGGGAGGCGTAATATGCCCCCAGTGCCGCGTGGGCGCTGCCGTAGTAGAACGTCTCATCCAGTTCGATGACCCGGTCCAGCATGCCCACGACCTTGGGTATGTCCATGAGGGCCTGCGGATCGTCCGGTGTGACCGCGATCCAGCCGAGCCAGCTGTTGGCCGCCCAGAAGAGCGCCGGCACGTCGGACTTGCCCATGCCCTTGAGCATCTCCCTGAACTCGGCTTCCGGCCCATCGAGAGACGCGGCAAACGAATCGTTTGCCCTGAGGACCTCAAGGGCATAGTTCCTGGCCTTGAGATACAGCAACCCGGCCCGCTTCTTGTCGACATCCTCCACAAAGGCGTTCGCGTACCCGAAATAGGCCTCGGCGCCGCGGAGCAGCAGCCTGTCGGAAGGAGCGGCAACGATGAAACCGTCGAGCTGGACGAGGCTTGCAGGTATGGCGTCTTTCACCAGATCAACGTCGGTGCTCCTGTTCACGGCCGTTCTCATGTCGTCCATGATGGGATCCATGGACTTGACCATGAAGGCCTTCTGGTTGCATCCGGAAGCAAGGATCATAAAAGTTATCAAAAAACAGAAACCCGGTGAGGCCCTCAACGGCATACACTCTCCTTTCATTCAAAACTGCACACGTGCCTCTCTCGAGAGGCCGAGCACAGTATGCTTCAACGATTAATTACAAATTAACCTGAACATCCGGCATTTCACACACCCTGTCAAGTGCTTTCCTGCTCTGGTGAGATCAATGGAATGCCCGGGGACATGGTGCCGGGTGAAGCAGGGGGAAAACGGTGCAGGCCGTCTGGTCGGCCTGCACCGGAATACTCCATGGTTCTTTTTTTACGCCTTGGCCTTCTCGAACTCTTTCATGAAGTCGGCCAGTTTCTCCACACCCTCGAGCGGCATGGCATTGTACATGGACACCCTGATGCCTCCCACGGCCCGGTGGCCCTTCAGCCCGATGAAGCCCTTCTTGGAACCCTGGGAGATGAACTCGCTGTCGAGCTCTTCCGTGGGCAGCTTGAAGGGGATGTTCATCTTGGAGCGGGACCCCTTCTCCACGCTCCCCTTATAGAAGGAGCTGCTGTCCAGGATGTCATAGATGAGCGCGGCCTTCTTGTTGTTGATCTTCTCCATCTCCGAAACCCCGCCCATGTCGGTGAGCCACTTCAATACCTCGTGCACCACGAAGATGGCCGTCACGGGGCAGGTGTTGAAGCACGAGTTGTTATCCACCTGGGGCTTGTAGTCGAGCATGGCGTTCGTATTGGCGGGCGCCTTGCCCACGAGGTCTTCCCGGATGATCACGCAGGTGACTCCGGCGGGGCCCATGTTCTTCTGCGCGCCCGCGTAGATGAGCCCGAACTTGGATACGTCGATCTTACGGGACATGATGTCGGAAGACATGTCCGCCACCAGGGGGACACTGCCCGTATCCGGGAAGGTCTGCCACTGGGTGCCGTAGATGGTGTTGTTGGAGGTGATGTGGCAGTAGGCCGCATCCTTGGTGAGCTTGATCTCGTCTGGGTTGGGCAGCCTGGTGTAGCTCAGGTCCTTGGTGGAGGCGGCCACGTTCACCTTGCCGATGCACTTGGCCTCCTTGATGGCACGCGCGGCGAAATAGCCGGTGTCGATGTAATCGGCAACCCTGTCGGGGCCGAGCAGGTTGATGGGTATCATGGCGAACTGCATGGTCGCGCCGCCCTGGAGGAACAGGATCTTGTAGTTGTCCGGGATCTGCATGACCTTCCTGAGAAGGTCCACTGTCTCGATAAGCAGCGCATCGAACTGCTTTGATCGGTGGGATACTTCCATTATCGACATGCCGGTTCCGGCAAAATTCAAAATCGCCTTGCTCGTACTCTCGAGTACGCTCTCGGGCAGAACCGAGGGCCCCGGGTTGAATATGTACACGTTCCTCATAAAATAATTTCCTCCTTACCGTTCTTATCTTGATAGGAGATTATATACCAGCCCGTGCCACCTCCCGTAAAGGCAATTGTTCATGGTGGAAAAACAGCGGTTCACCGCAGTGTATTGATTTCATTATCTATGTGATATTCACCTCAGTTTTTTCCCCATGGCACCATGGGCCTTTCAACCACGGGGTATTCAGCAAAGCTCCGATAGTCCCCCGATGGGCACCCGTTGTATACCTGCATGTGAAGAGGAGGTGTATGGAAACACCCTGAAAAATATCCGGTTTTTAGGTGCTCTCATTGACAGGGGTCATGATCCACGGTATATAAATGAATGCTCATTCATCTTCACGGATCGGAACCGTACCGGCTACAATGAGAATGGGAAAACACTCGGGAGCGAGACACTCACTTTAGGAGGACCCTTATGAATTTTGCACTGACCGAAGAGCAAAAAATGGTACAGGATATGGCGAGGAAGTTCGCCGACCAGGAACTGAAACCCATTGCGGCAGATGTCGACAAGACCCATAAGCACAGTGACGATGTGCTGCGGAAGATGGGAGAGAACGGCTTCATGGGTGTGGCGATCCCTTCGGAGTACGGGGGAGCCGGCATGGACTACGTCGCCTATGCCCTCATCCTCACGGAGATCTCGAGAGGCTGTGCAAGTCACGGCGTCATCATGTCGGTGAACAACTCTCTGTACGGGTTCCCGGTATACACCTTCGGCACGGAAGAGCAGAGGAAGAAGTTCAGCACGCCCGTGGCAAGCGGCGAGTCCTGCGGCTGCTACGGCCTTACCGAGGCAAACGCGGGCTCTGACCCTGCAGGCATGAAGACCACCGCGGTCCTCGATGGCGATTCCTGGATAATAAACGGCGAGAAGAAGTTCATCACCAACGGCAACATAGCAAAGTATGCGGTCATCGCCGCCGTGACCGACAAGTCCAAAGGATACAAGGGCATCACCCAGTTCGTCATCGACCTCGAGGCCACCGAGGGCTTCACCGTTGGCAAGATCGAGGAGAAGCTGGGCATCCGCGGTTCCGGAACGTCCGAGCTCGTATTCGTGGACGCCCGCATCCCCAAGGACTCCATCCTGGGCGACCCGGGCAACGGCTTCAGGCAGATGCTCACCACGCTGGATTCCGGACGCATCGGTATCGCGTCACAGGCGCTCGGCATAGCCAAGGCGGCACTCGAAGAGTCCGTCACCTACTCCAAGGAGCGCGTGCAGTTCGGCAAACCCATCTCCGAATTCCAGGCCCTCCAGTTCAAGATGGCCGACATGGCGACCCGCATCGATGCAGCGGAGATGCTCATCCTCAAGGCCGCCTGGCTCGAGAGCAACCACATGCACTTCGAGAAGGAGGCCGCCATGGCGAAGATGTATGCGTCCGACACGGCCATGGATGCCACCGTTGATGCGGTCCAGATCCTGGGCGGCTACGGCTACAGTTCCGAGTACCCGGTGGAGCGCCTCATGCGCGACGCCAAGATCACCCAGATCTACGAAGGCACCAACGAGATCATGCGCGTGGTCGTGGCACGGAACATCCTGGGCAAGAGGTAGCATAAACGAAAACAGGGACGGGCACGAGGCCCGTCCCTGCAGTCTTCCTCGCTCACCCTTCCTACTGCCGTCGCCCGGAACCGAAGAACAAACAACGGGCGCATTCACATCCCATGGTATATATCCATAGCGTCACTGCATTGTGAGATATTGCTATTAACCTGATGAAATTATGAGAAGCATTATGTTTCTCATATTCTATCGCAGCTTTTTTGCTGTAGAGTAATCGAGCTATGTGACAAGGGGAGTGCCTGTGCACGAGTACAGTCCACGTTTCCGGGAGATCTTTTTCGAAGTATTTGAGTCCCTGCCCAGGCAGGGTCCGGGTGACTTTGCGAGCGCCAGACGAGCCATCAGCCTCTGCAGGGATCTGCCGCCATCGCCGGCGGTCCTCGACCTGGGTTGCGGTGTTGGCGCGCAAACGCTTTACCTGGCCGAGCTCACATCCGGGACCATCGTGGCGGTTGACAGCCATGCTCCGAGCATTGAGCGCCTCAAGGAGGCACTCGCCCTGCGGGGACTTTCACAAAGAGTCCAGGCGCTCATAGGCGACATGGCCCGCCTGGAACAGCCGCTGGAAAACTTCGACCTCGTCTGGTCTGAGGGCGCGCTCTACAACATCGGAATCGAGAACGCCCTGCGGATCTGCCACGCACTGCTGCGCCCCGGCGGCTATCTCGCCTTCACCGATGCGGTCTGGCGAAAGGAAGACCCGCCCCCCGAGGTCAAGGCTGCTTTCGACATGGACTACCCGACCATGGGGTGGGAGAATGACGTCTTGGCGGCGATGGAGACCTGCGGATTTGAACACCTCGGCCACTTCACTCTTCCGGACGAGGCCTGGTGGAACGACTTCTACACACCCATGCAACATCGCATAGAGGAGTTGCGTGGCAGGTATGCCGGTGATAAGGAAGCCTCTACGGTACTTGACCAGCTCGCTCGGGAACCTGAAATGCACCGTTGTTATTCGGAATACTACGCCTACGAGTTTTTCGTGGCTCGTCGCCGACTGAGGATAGTCCCACGCACGGCATTGAAACGCAAGAAATGAAGGGACTGTACCATAACATGCTGCGGACGGCGCTTCACACTGCCGCTGATGCGCAACGTTCACAGCACAAAACAGGAGTCAATCTTGGCCTCAGATTGGATCGCTTACAACGAACTCGCATGGACTGAAGACTGGCTGGCAGACACGGCGGACTACGAAAGAGAAGTCATGGTGTATGTCGAGCTCATACGGGGCTCTGCGGCCGAACCACCTCGCACCTTGCTGCATATGGGTAGTGGAGCGGGCGGCTATGACTCGGTGTTTAAGCGCTTTTTTACCGTCACAGGTGTTGACCTCAGTCGAGGTATGTTGGACAAAGCGCGGGCCGCACATCCTGAAATAGAGTACCTGGAAGGCGACATGCGTACGCTTAGATTGAACAGGCTCTTTGATGCCGTAGTCATTCCGGACAGTATTGACTACATGGCCTCGCTCGACGACCTTCAACAAGCCATTCAAACCGCTGTGGAGCATCTCAAGAAAGGTGGTGTTCTGCTCGTGGTGGGGAAAACGCGAGAGACCTTCCAGAACAATAATTTCGCTTACACCGGCGAAAAGAACGATGTACATGTGACCGTGTTCGAGAATAATTATATCAACCCGCTTCGCCCTGATACCTATGAGGCGACCTTGGTGTATCTGATTCGACGGCAGGGTGAGCTGACCATACACACGGATCATCACGTGCTGGGTCTTTTCCCACAGGCAGCATGGGACAGGGTGTTCAAAGATGCCGGACTCAGGATGCAGCAGAAGGCCTTGGATGGCGTCTACGACAGGTACCTGCTGGACCACGGAGAGTATCCGCTGACAGTTTTCGTGGGTCAGAAACTCTGATGGAGGAAGACGGGCACTCAGGGCTGCTGTTTATCCTCTCGCTTCTGCCTGGCCTTGGAACTCTGCTTGGAAAGGCATTCTTCGCAGATGCCGTGGCTGGACCTCAGGTCCTGGCTCTTCTGAATATATTCTTCAAAACGCACCCATTTATCATCCATCCACACCTTTCTGCACCATGCACAGACCCTCAGGAACTGCTCGACCCTTCTGGATCTATACTGAATAAAAAAGGTTACGGCGATGACGATCGCCGCGACAATGAGAATTAAGACACTCTCGATTAAGAACTCCTCGGGCCTGAATGCTTTCGAAGGTGCTCCGAAGAAAAGATGGGGGATATCAATGAACTCATCAAGCCATAAAACAAACAGCACTATTGCAAACAAACCGACTTCTCCACAAATAATAAGCCAGTCTCTGGTCTTGGGCCTCATGGCGCTACGTGACCTCCTTCACGAGAGAGTGTCAGGCATGGGGTCGATCCGGGTTTCGCCAGGTGAACCCCCTATGCCTCCGGTCGCATTGATTCCAGCCTTGCAATACGCTCTTCCATGGGCGGGTGTGTGCTGAAGAGCTTCATGAGCCCCCCGCCGCTCAGGGGATTCACTATGAACATATGTGCAGTCGCCGGGCTTGCATGCATGGGTATCCGTTGAGAGGCCATGTGCAGCTTACGCAGGGCATTGGCAAGATACATGGGATTACCTGCTATCCTTGCCCCCCCGGCATCGGCGGCGTACTCACGCGAGCGTGAGATGGCCATCTGGATGATCATGGCGGCAAGCGGACCGACGATCATCATGACAAGCGAGGACAGAAACGAACCGCCCTCACCTTCGTCATCGCCGCGCCCGCCGAATATCATGGCCCACTGCGCCATCTGTGCCAGGTAGCTGATGGCACCGGCTATGGAGGCCGCCACCGTTCCAATGAGGATATCCCGGTGTTTGATGTGCGCCAGTTCATGTGCCAGTACGCCTTCAAGCTCCTCGCGTGAGAGGATCCGCATAATGCCCGTGGTAACCGCAACCACGCCATGTTCCGGATTTCTCCCTGTTGCGAAGGCATTGGGCTGGTCGCCATTGATCACATAGAGCCGTGGCATGGGAAGGGAGGCCCTTTGTGCAAGCTTTTCGATCATCCGGTAGAGTTCCGGGGCTTCAGCCTCGGTCACGCTCTGGGCACCGTACATCTTGAGCACAATCCTGTCACTGAACCAGTACGTGACAAAGTTCATGCCGAAGGCCAGGATGAGTGCCACGGTCATCCCTGTCTTTCCGCCCATCAGACCGCCGAAGAACACCATCATCAAGGTCAGCGCTACCATGAGGACCATCGTTTTCATCGTATTCATGTCTGTGCCTCCATCCTTAAAAAAAAGACCTTTACCGCGATGTACTCGATCGCGGTAAAGGTCTCGCTTGTCAGGTTATTTCCTAACCAGTGGTACCGGGCATCTCTGCCGTGCTGACGATGGCCACTGATTCAGCTACTCCCCTTTACTGCCTTAACAATAACAGGATATCACTATATGCCATAGCCGTTCTATGTCAGTCAAATTATTTATGGGGCTCCAAGGGAAAGAAGTCAAGTTCCACAATTTCCGAAAACAGCACCCCTACCGATAAAAATCTGTCCGGGTTCTGATACGACCCCTAATGGGCCTGTGCCCAGCTCTCCCCTACCCCAACATCCACCTTCACAGGCACCAGCAGCGGGTAGGCGTTTTCCATCTCGGATACCACCATGGACCTGAGCGCTTCGAGCTCGTCGTCAGCCACCTCGAACACCAGCTCGTCATGCACCTGGAGGACCATCCTGCTCTTCATGGTCTTAAGATGTTCGTGGATCTTCACCATGGCCATCTTGATGATGTCCGCGGCACTCCCCTGGATGGGCGTGTTGATGGCGATGCGCCTGGCCGCTTCGCGCTCGTTGAAATTGTCCGACCTCATCTCGGGTATGCTCCTGCGGCGGCCCATGATGGTCGTTACAAAGCCGTCCTTTTCCGCCATGCGGGCTATGCCCTCCATGTACTCCCTTACACCCGGGTACTTGGCCAGAAGGTCTTAAGATCACCGGTTCTAACGGACCTGCAAAACAAATCAGTTCATCCCGGATCATCAGTTAAAGCAATCCTGGAGTGTATCGGCTGTGCATGGACATATTCAAACGCACCGAGGTCAATAATTAGTAACAGTGGGTTATTTCTCTTAATAGTCGGATGTGATATCCTATAGCATATGGGAATGTCGAAATGAGAATACTCCTGGTTGAAGATGACCTGCGCACAGCCGATATCATCCAAAAAATGCTCAACCAGGCCGGTTATGTTGTCGAGCATGCAAGGGATGGCGAGGAGGGTCTCATTTTCGCTCTCAATGAGACTTTTGATGCTGCAGTACTTGACGTCATGCTCCCGAAAATGGACGGCATTCAACTCATCGAAAGGATCAGAAAGAAAGGTATCAAATTACCCGTCATATTCCTCAGCGCGCGAAGCACTGTGGATGACCGGGTGCAAGGGCTGCGTTCAGGCGGTGATGACTACATGGTCAAACCCTTTGCCCTCTCCGAGCTTTTAACCCGTATCCAGGCCCTCATCCGCCGCGCGACCTCCAAGAACGGACCCACGACCCTGACAGTTGGGGATCTCACCATGGACCTCCTATCAAGAAAGGTAACACGTTCGAACAGCTCTATTGATCTCCAGCACCTTGAGTTTTCCCTCCTCGAGTACCTCATGCGAAATGCGGGGCGGGTAGTGTCCAAGACCATGATCATCGAACATGTCTGGGATTACAACTTCGACCCCCATACCAATGTGGTGGAAGCACGCATCTGCCACCTCAGGGACAAGATCGACCGTCCGTTCGAGAAAAAGCTTATACACACCATACGCGGGGCCGGGTACCTCCTTGAAGAAAGAGATTAAACTTTTCAGGACAGTGTCTTCGCGACTGGCGCTCTGGTATGCCGTACTGTTTGCCACAGCAAGCATTACCAGCTTCATAGCGATATATTTCATGCTCTCCTCGACTCTCACGGACCGTGAAGACAGTGATCTTCTTGCAGAGCTCAGAGAATTTGAGATGATCAACCGCACCAGCGGGATGGAGGTCCTCGAATCGGTCATAATCCAGGAGGCCGAATCCGAAGGCGTCGATCGCATGTTCATAAGGGTCACCTCGCCAAAGAAGGCTATCCTGATCTCGTCGAATATGGATAACTGGAAGGATATCCCAACACTCCCTGGTATTCCAGAGCCCCTAGATGGGGCGCATTTTGAATCCCTTTCCTCCAGTGATCACCCCTATGGGGTCAGAATGGCGCATAAGATGATGGAAGACGGCAATGTCATAACCATCGGTATGGACACGGAAGGTGACAAGGCTTTCCTCAGTGCATTCATGGAGGTGTCCCTGACGGCAATGCTCCTTGCCGTGGCCCTAGGAACTATAACGGGATGGTATATTTCGAAGAAGGCCATGCTCGGCTTTGAAAGGGTACGCCTCACAGCCTCCAGCATCGGCAGGGGGGACACGTCATCACGGGTACCCCTCGGCAATGAAGGTGAAGAGATTACGAACCTTGCCATGACGTTCAATTCCATGCTCGACAGGATTGAATCGCTCATATCAGAACTGAAGGATGTCACCAACAACATTGCCCATGAATTGCGGAGCCCCCTCACAAGGATGCGCGGTGTTGCCGAGACAGCCCTCACAGAAAAACCGGACATACACAATTATCAGGAAATGGCCGCTCTTGTTCTGGAAGAATGCGACGACCTGAGCGCTATCATCAACACCATGCTTGAGATTGCAGAAACGGATGCAGGGGTTATCCACCTTGTCAGGGAACAGGTAGACATCAAAGAACTGATTCGAAAGGCCCACGAAATCTTCCTCGCCGTTGCCGATGACAAGGAGCTATCCTTTGACCTGGACATCCCTTCCTCAGACCTTTTCATCGAGGGTGATACCATGAGATTGCAAAGGTGTGCATCAAACCTCCTGGACAATGCACTCAAATTTACTCCCCCGGGAGGAAGGGTCCTCATATCTTTACGAGCACTATCCGACCATGTGGAGATCATCGTGACGGATACGGGCAAAGGCATCCAAGAAGACGATCTGCCTCACATCTTTGAAAAGTTCTATCGTTCGGACAAAAGCAGAGCAACACCGGGAAACGGGCTTGGGCTCAGTCTTGTTCAATCCTTCGTGAAGGCTCATAATGGAGAGATATCTGTGAAGAGCCGTCCCGGGGAAGGAACCACCTTCACTGTTATTCTTCCCAGAACATCTTGAAGGCGAAGCGGAACAGGGGTATGACATTTTCTCCGCAGCTTAACCGAGTCATCCTGCAGCCACCTTTTTCTGTGAACATTACCAATAAATAATCTTCTGGTAATCCTGAGGTAACCTGAACTGCATATAGCCCGGGAAGACAGCAATCAATGAGAACGTAAGGTTGCTCGCAAGCCCCCTTTTGAGAGGTAATAGCGCTTCATGAAATTTATGGACGACTATATTGCACACAGATGCCCCATCGGAGGTCAGTCTGTCATCCACCTGCATGATAAATATTATTAATAAATTATCTTCAGATCACATGCCGGCAATCTTCGATGTTCATAGTAACTGAAATGACTTAATTGAAAGGAAGTGATATTGCCGGTGTCTGGTAAGAAGTAACTTGCCCCCTGCCAACAATTGGCCTGGTAATCATTAAAGGAATGGACGGTGCCTGAAGGTCTAGATAAAATACGCTGTCTGATAACATTGGTGGTCATTATTCTTTCGCTTTCAATAATTGTTTTAGACTGGTTTTCACCTGTAAGTCCTGTCAATTATAATGATGGACAGATAGCCAAAATAAATGCTGCGCCGCCATCAGATAGTTTTAGTTTCGCAGTTATGGGTGATACCCATGATGGGTATACGGTCTTTAAAAAGATTCTTGATGATATTGATTCCGGTCACTACATTTTTGCCCTCGACATCGGCGATATAGTTCCATATGGCAGAAAAGATTATTTCCGGATATTTCTCAATATGATCAAGAAGACAAAAACACCATTTCTTGCAGGCATTGGCAATCATGATCTGGACTATCGAAAAAGTACAAGAGCCTTTTCCAAGATATTTGGCAATACATATTATGCGTTTCATTACAGTAACTCCTTGTTCATTGTTCTGGATGATTCCCATACAAATCGAATTGATTCCATCCAGATGATATGGTTGGAGGATCAACTGCAAAAAAAGTATAAGCACACATTTGTATTTATGCATGTACCACCCTTTGATCCTGTCGAGGGGAGAAACCATTGTTTATCTGACACATTGAATGCTCAGGCGGTTATGTCCCTCATGGAAAAATATAAGCCGGACATGGTATTTACCGGCCATATACATGGGTATTTCGATGAGTTCAGGAACAATGTCCATTATGTGATAACCGGCGGTTCCGGACCGAACAGATGGAAAATCAAAGATGACCATCATTATTTTAATCACTATATCAAGGTTGATGTAGCGGGTGATAAAATAACAAAAAATGCAGTGCGCATATCTGATAACAGATCTTCTGGATCGGATGATTCCATACGTACGAGAATCATAAGCTATTGGGAGGGGAACAAAATATCCGCCACATCAGCTATAATACTATTAGCAGCGTTATTTGATGCAAGTGGACTGATAATCAGGAAATTCATAAGTCAAGTCTCCTAATTTCTGTAAAATTGTATCTCCGATTTAAGCATTATGCTGACAGAAAATCCTCCATCTTCTCGTGTGAAAATCATTGTGCCGGATACGGGCAAAGGCATCCAAGAAGACGATCTGCCTCACATCTTTGAAAAGTTCTATCGTTCGGACAAAAGCAGAGCAACACCGGGAAACGGGCTTGGGCTCAGTCTTGTTCAATCCTTCGTGAAGGCTCATAATGGAGAGATATCTGTGAAGAGCCGTCCCGGGGAAGGAACCACCTTCACTGTTATTCTTCCCAGAACATCTTGAAGGCGAAGCGGAACAGGGGTATGACATTTTCTCCGCAGCTTAACCGAGTCATCCTGCAGCCACCTTTTTCTGTGAACATTACCAATAAATAATCTTCTGGTAATCCTGAGGTAACCTGAACTGCATATAGCCCGGGAAGACAGCAATGAATGAGAACGTAAGGTTACTCGCAATCCTCCTTTTGAGAGGTAATGGCACATCATGAAAAACCTGGATGGCTATATTGCACGCAGATACCCCATCGGAGGTCAGTCTGTCATCCACCTGCATGATAATCATTTAAAAGACAGGACTGAAGATCAGGAAAGGTGAATATTCGCATATGAGAGATGCATCCATTATAGTACCTACCCTGAACGAAGCGGATAATATCGATACCCTCATCACAGAGATATTCAGAAGCTGCGACACCGTCAATCTCGATGTCGAGATCATTGTTGTGGATGACGGATCGTCTGATGGCACTCGTGATCGTGTGATGCAATGGCAGCCTGAACGTCCTGTAAGACTTCTTGCTCGCGAAGGAAAACGGGGGCTTGCCAGTGCAACCGTGGACGGGGCAAAACTGGCCGAAGGCGATGTTGTAGTTGTTATAGATGCCGATCTCAGCCATCCACCCTCAAAAATTCCTCTTCTCGTGGAGCCTGTACTTAAGGGAACTCACGATATTGCTATAGGCAGCCGGTACATACCGGGCGGATCTACACCAAACTGGCCCCTGACAAGAAAATTCGTCTCCAAATGCGCTACCTGTTTTGCATGGCCTGTAGCTGATGTGAAGGACCCCATGTCAGGCTTTTTCGCAGTACGCCGTGAAAGTCTGATTGCAATACCTGATGATGTGGCCGGCTATAAGATAGGCCTGGAACTCCTCGCCAGAGGAGGTGATTCAATACGGGCCGTGGAAATCCCCATATCTTTCCAAGATCGCCGATACGGCCAGTCAAAGCTCGGTTACGAGGTAATCATAAATTACCTGCAGCAACTTTTTGCGCTTGCTGGTGGCAATGTTTCAGCTTCCAATGGTCTTCGTTTCGCCATAGTAGGAATTATCGGGCTTGTTGTTGATCTGTCTATCTTTACCTTTCTGATTTCTCAAGGCATGACAATTGGAGTATCCCATGTCATGAGCTTTTTCGTGGCTGCGGTTACGAACTACGTCCTGAACAGCCGCTGGGCTTTTACAACAGAAACGGGAGAAGCACATCAAGCCAATTTAAGAAAATACAGTTCCTTCATGACCGTGGCCCTTTTGGCCTTGTTACTGAGGGGTGGCGTCTTAGGTTTTCTGACAACACTTTGGGGATGGCCTCCCCAGGCTGCAATTGTCGCAGCGATCTTTGTAGCAGCGTGCATAAATTACATCGGTAATGCGTTCTTTGTCTTTGCCAGAGAATCCGACAGGGTTCCCCCCAGCACCCAATGGCGAGTGTTCGCATTGGTAGTTATCGGATACACAGTTTTATTGCGGCTCGTATACTTAGGTCTACCGGAACTCATCCCGGAAGAGGCTTACTACTGGAATTATGCCATGCATCTTGACCTTGGGTACCTGGATCACCCTCCCATGGTCGCCTGGATCATCTGGCTGGGAACCCTTGTTTTCGGTACCAGTGAGTTCGCAATCCGGATTGGATCGTTCATATGTTGGATTATTACCGCACTCTTCACGTATGGCCTGGCCTTGAACATATTCAATAAATCGACCGCGATAAGCTCTGTAATGCTGCTGGCAATCCTCCCCATGTTCTTTGGAGTAGGCCTGGTGACAACCCCGGATGCCCCCCTGGTGACGTGCTGGGCTGGAGCCCTCTACTTTCTGGAGAGGGCTCTTGTCGGCCAGGATAGATCAGCCTGGTGGGGTGCGGGCATCTTCATCGGCTTGGGAATGATTTCCAAGTACACCATCGTTCTTCTGATCCCTGCCACATTCCTCTATATGCTCCTCGACAAGTCATCACGAAGGTGGTTTCTGCGGCCCGAACCCTATGCAGCAGCACTCTGTGTTTTGCTTCTGTTTTCGCCGGTGATATACTGGAATGCCACCCATGACTGGGCCTCATTCGCCTTTCAGGGGCCCCGAAGGATTCACGGCATTTCCAGGTTTTCATTGCACAGTCTTGTTCTATCAATCCTCATCCTCCTTACTCCGATGGGTTTCCTTGCAGCATGGGGAATCTTATGTCCGGGCAGAAAAGATATCAGGTCACTTGCCCGAAATGACAGTATCTCTATCCCGGAACGCTCATACTTGTTTGCCCGTATCTTTGCACTCGTTCCGCTATCGGTTTTTCTGATTTTCAGCCTTACGAAACCGACTAAACTCAATTGGACCGGTCCGCTATGGCTTGTTCTTATACCTTTTATCGCGTCTCAGATGGGTTCAGGGAATTATCTGGATCATCGACGCTATCTGAGATCAGTACAAAGAGCATGGCCATTAATGATTGTGGTGATGATGCTATTATATGGAACAGCTCTTCACTACTTGACCATTGGTCTGCCAGGAATGCCTTACCCTCAGAACCTTTCCTATCTGGGATGGGGTGATCTGGGCCGCCAGATTGAACGTATTGAAGACGAAACCGAAGGCCAAACCGGCAAGGAACCTATCGTGGTAGGGTTGGATAAATACAAAACGGCAAGTGGCCTGGCCTTCTACCGGACCAAGATGGGTGCCATAACATATAATAATGATAATGAAGCAGTGCAGAACACAACAAGTAGAAATCTTTTTGGTAGGAATGGACTCATGTATCGCTTCTGGTCTCTGCCCGAAGATCTGCAAGGTGCAACCATGATTATTGTCAGTGCTTCTCCTAAAGACCTGCTGGAACCATATCTTCGTTCCTATTTCATGAAGGCTGGTGATATTAAACAGATTTCAATACAGAAAAACGGGCATAGAGTCGGCCGCTTTTTCTATGTTGTCTTTGAAGGGTACAGGGTATCTTCTTAGCTGGTGTGATTCATCCTCTGTATACGTTTTTGACAAATAGGGCTAAAGCAAAGGCCTTGTGCGAGATTGTTGAAAATCCCCCGTTATGTGTACATATCCCTTTCATGGACCATTTCACTGCTTCGCTTCACTGCTTATCGGCTGACCCATTTTTCTCCACCCCCTAATGGGCCTGTGCCCAGCTCTCCCCTACCCCAACATCCACCTTCACCGGCACCAGCAGCGGGTAGGCGTTTTCCATCTCGGATACCACCATGGACCTGAGCG